>NZ_JBSXNW010000024.1:0-1216869 GCF_056857835.1 Flagellimonas sp. B-3 | reverse complement strand
CACTATACGGTTCAAGTGCAGACCTTAAATAACCCATCCTAAAACAGACCAATACCCATAGAAGACTGACCGACAGAGAACCGGTTCAGTCAACACGGCGTTCATGCTGGGTCGTACCGACCACACGAACGCTAGTTATTGGCAGCAGGTTTTATTTTAAAAGTCGTTAAATATTAGGTCATCTTTGATTATCATCAATTTTCCAGATAGAATAGAGTTAATGACATTTTCTTCTCCGAATTTTGATTTTAATGTGTTCAGTACTCTTTTCGCCTGTTTTTCATTCTGGATTATTACGTATCTTAAATATTCAATTTTTGAAATATCTAAAATGTGATTTGGCAAGTGAGGTTTTTTTCTAAAGACCTTTTTTTCTAATTGCTCAAATTCGGTATCTTCTTTAGTGATTAATCTTTTTTCATTTTCTAAAGTCGGAACATATCGCCATTCTCTTTCCTGATAGGTAACTATTTCCTGACCTTTATATTTTGTTTTCCAATTTTTAAAAAACTGAATTGTTGGTACAGTTACCTTATTTATGTTTTTTATTAATTCATCATATTTTGTATAATCGGTTTCATCTTCTTGATTATTTAGTTTAGCATCCAAGACATTTTTGAACATCTTCTTTGACAGATTGAATAGCTGAATTTGATTAATTTTTGAGTGTAAATTTTTAAAAGGTGTTTTTTCGTGGGTGTAAATTACAGGTGAAATTGAATTTTCTAAAGCCCAATCAAGGCTTAATCCGATTCCATATTTACCGTATCTCATATATAAGTCAACATCGCGAAGTGGTATATTGCAAAAACTTACCATTGGAATGTAATAATCCGTTTCATTAATTATTTCTTTACAATAAGAAGGTGCAAATCCAGTTTTTAAAATTTTAATAAGAATTTCAAAATTGTCTAAATAATGGAAAATGTGATTAATCTTTTTCTGATTAAACTTTGATTCAATTATTTCTTTTCTTTCTTTTTTCATCTAGTTGATGTCCGACTTGCTGCTAACTTATTTATATGTTGAACTTAATGGCATATACTACCAAAATGGTTGGCTATGCCCAAGTTTTTAAATTTAAAATAAAGCATAGTTTTAACTAGGCTATCTGTAAATTTGAGGGGATTGTGTTAAATGTAAGAATTTTCAATAACTTGGAAAATGTGGAATTCCGTAAAAGGTTCAATAGTTTCATCGAATGGATGATTTATTTAAATTCCAAAGTTGGATTGCTTTCTTTTTTGTTTTGCGCAGCAAAAGAAAAATGTAAAGCAAGAGGATAGCACGCTAACGCGGTGCTATTGATTCGTTTTCCTTCGGAAAAGCCCAATTTTACGGTGTTTTTTGAGAATATTGATTATTGGTAATTACATCATTTTTGGTGAAAAAATGCTCTCAGCCCAGTAAAATCAATGAATTTTTGATGAAAAAATGATTGTTCGTTGTTTGAATTAAGTGTTGATTTGCCCCTTACTTTTGACCATCTGAAATTTATGGATTGATGCTGTTTTTAGCGTAAAAATGCGTTCAGCCCAATAAAATCAAGGATTTTTTAGCGTAAAAATCAAAAATCAGTTGCTTATTTAGGGCGAAAATGCTTTTGTCATTTCTAAATCATTCCTCTTTTTTGGCTTTCTTTTCTTCCCTGTAAAATAGGTTCAAATGGTCCATAAGGGCCTCTTCTCCGACTGGCATTAAACGATTGGCAATGGTCATCGCCTGATGGATAAATTCCTCTTCGTTCCTGTCCATTACATCGTCCGAACCAAGATCGGGATTTATTGCCCTCATGGAAAGGTATAGCAATGCACGAACAGTCAACAATAGATCGGCATGTCCATCAACATAGAAAAATGTGGGTTGGAACTTGTCCTTGAACCATGGATGGGGAACCAAGGTAGGGGAATGGTCATTTGAGTGAAGTCTCAAATCCTTTATTAGTTTTTCTTCGTTTGGGTTCATGGATTTTTTTTGTTTTCAAGTTCCGACAGCTTTTCGTCCAGTTTGTCCATAAAGTACAATTGGCTATCCGGAAGGATGCTTAATACCAGTTCCAATACTTGGATAACACTATCTTCTTTTGATGCATTTTGGTTGGCAGGAAACAACATCATTCCCTCCCCATCAAGGGCAAACACGCAAACCTCCAAAAGACTGATGATCTGTGTCAAAAGATGGTTGTTGTCCCTGACCTCGAAGGATACATAGTTTCCCTTGGGGTCGATGGACTTATTGTTTCCCAACAGTCCAGAAAGATTATTCCTGAGCTGTTGGATCTCTTCCAAGGTCTTTAACCTTTGCTTCTTTGATTTCATGTGAATGGATTTATTGGATTGTGGTTGTCTGTTGTTCCGATAGCAGTTTTCTGACCTTGTCCAAGAATTCCATTTCATCATGGGGTATCAGATCCAGTATATATCCGAGAACCCCACTAATATTGCTGTGGGGTTGGGGAACGGAACGTGTCGAGAAATTTTCGTTTTCCAAAGCTGTGATACATACCTTGATCAGGTCGGAGATCATAAAAGAGTTTTCACAGTATCCCTTGGTAATGAGTTCTATGCTATAGAGTCCCTTTTCGGGGAGATAGGGCTTCAAGGCATGGAAATGCATTTTTTCCAGTTCCTTCAATTGATCAACAAAAGATGCGTCATTATTTTTCCCTACGTTCTCGGTTACTTTCGGGAATGCTTTCTCAAAATCCTTTCCGATTCCCTCTATCCGGTCTTTACACTGATCAAGGTGCCTATGGAAAATAGAATCAACCTCTTGGATGAAATCCTTCATCTGTGACTGGACGGTCTTGGTCTGCACTTTTGTGATCTCAAACTCATTGCCATAACGGGCAACACTATATGCATGTTCCAATAGGAGCAAGAGTTCATTGTTTTCCATACTAGAAGACTTCTTAAAAGGTTGGAGGGTGGGAAAGAAATGTTTGCAATAGTTTATATGGCTGATGATGCTGTGGGTCACCATGCTCCTTCCTATGCACATCTGCTCGATGAACCGGAACGAAAGTTCAAAGGCCTGGTGCATGTTGAAAGTGGCAATGGCATAATCCCCTTCCTTGATCAAGATTTCCGCAGTATTGGCAAATGCATTTACTTTTGCCAATTCCGTTTTATGATATCGAATGGCCCTTTTGATAAGGGTCTCGTATGCCATTGTGGAATAATCCATGATATTCTCTCCTTGTAAACGAGCAAAAACAGTCTCTCCCAGACAGCAATGTTCCAAGAAAAAGAGCGATCCCCTTTCAAGGCCTGTTTCAGGTTGGTTTTCTGTGTAAACCCTTATCCTGAAATCGGGATGCTTCTTTCCTTTTTTTGTTATAAGGGAGCGAATCTCATTGGGAAGCGGGTCATTGTTGACATCCACAAAAAGAGTAAGGAAATAATATTCGGTATTGCCCTCCTTCTGCTTTTTGGACAAAAAGGCACTGTCAATGGTTATGATGTTCAGGATGCTTTCAAGCAATTCGGACAGCTCTTCCGTTTTTTCAAAGTTTTCCGGTAAGTTTGTGTCATGTTTCATGAGTTTGCGGTTTAAAGGGTTCGAGAATCACTGACCATATTAAGGCCATGTTCCCAAGTACCCCACCATGGGCACTTGTATTTTATTGAAACTGTTTTGTATTTTACAATCGGATTATTGTGGGAAACACCCTATATTTGAGATATGCAGACAAAGACCAAGAACAACCATATAGGTAGAAAGATCAGTAGGATCAGGGAACTCCGTGGAATGAAACAGGAGACTCTTGCCGAAGAACTCGGCATTAGCCAACAGGCCGTTTCGAACATTGAGAATAGCGAAAAGGTAGATGATGCCAAGCTGGAAGAGATAGCCAAGGCCTTAGGAGTTACCAAAGAAGGTATTGAAAATTTTTCTGAGGAATCCATATTTCATAATATCAACAACTTTAATGATAATAGTGTAAATAATGGGCCTCTAAATAATTTCCATTGCACGTTCAATCCATTGGACAAACTGGTGGAAGCATATGAGGAAAACAAAAAGCTTTACGAACGTCTTGTTCAAGCAGAAAAGGACAAAGTTTCTTATCTGGAAAAGTTGATGAAATAGAGATATTCTTCCTCGCTCAGTAGTATTAGTTTTGGTAAGATTTGGGCTTGCAGCACTCCACTTCGTTCCGTTCGCCCTTATTCCGATTTCCATTTCAATACCAGTGTTTTTAAGGTACCGTTTTATTGAACTTTTAGAGTGAAACGAGTCTGCTGGTTCTAAAGAGTTTACTTTTTCCGTACACTTAAATAGTTTACCTTATATACCCTTTATTACCTCTAAGATGAAGTTTGGATATGCAAGAGTAAGCACAAAATCACAGAAACATGATTTACAGGTGGATGCCTTTCTAAAGGAAGGAATCCTCTCCAAGAATATCTATGCCGATATTTCATCTGGAGCAAAAGCGGAAAGAAAGGGACTCGATGAACTTTTATCCATACTAAGGGAAGGAGATACACTTGTGGTTTGGAAACTGGACCGAATCGCCAGAAGTCTTTCACACTTGACCAAACTTATTGAGGACTTTGAGAAAAAAGGAATCCACTTCAAAAGCATTCAGGAGAATTTCATTGATACGACATCCCCACACGGCAGGTTTATCTTCAATCTATTCGCTTCGGTTGCCCAATTGGAAAGGGACATTATCATTGAGCGAACAAGGGCTGGGCTGGAAAGCTCAAGAAGGCGTGGCTTGAAAATTGGTAGAAAGCCCGGTCTTAGCAATAAGGCATTGCACAAAGCCATGTTGGCAGAACGATACTACAGGGACAACAAACTGAGCATTGAAGAAATTATGAAACTCATTGATGTTGGCTCGAAAAAGACCCTCTATAAATATCTGGCATACCAAGGCAGAAGAAAGTGCATTGAATGTGGAAATCTGTTTTGGGACAAGAAACAGGACGTGGACAATGCACATTGCAAAAAACATAAAGAGAAAATCAAAAAGTAAAAATAGCTTGAGTTGTAAGAATAATATGTATTTTAAAGTTCTGTAAGTACTTAACCATGCAAAAAAGAAGATTGACTTTACCACTTTTTTTGTTTTGTATTCTTTTCGTTTCTGGCCAAGAATCGGAATCTAGAGATTGGAATTATGATAATTTCGAGTCTAAATTCCTTGACTACGAACCCACACAGAAGGAAGGTGTATCCGATAAGAATTTTTCGTTTGGAGAGATGATCATAACAAACACAAAAAGACAACTCGAAAGTGACAATAATAAATTCAATGCAGCCGATTACCTGAATATCACCACTGCTCTGTATGCCTTAAACGAAAAAAAAGAGACCTGGGAGATTTCTTTGAAAAAAATGAGTCAATCTGAGAAGGGTTGTGAGTATTTGACAGCCTATAAGAAGGATGTGAATTTTTACAAGGATTCCAAAGAACTATATGATTCATTGATCAAGAATTGCGGGGCTTTGCCAAAAGAAGACTCCAAATTTGACTTTTCCGACTATGTTGACAAAAATCATTTGAACATAAAACTTGTTTCTACAATAAAGAAAATTGGTGAAGACGACCAAAAGTATCGGAAATTAAGAAACATGGAAAAACAATATCCGCTTGATATCCAGAATCAAATATTGATTGACTCTCTTTTCCAAGTCAACCAAACTTACATAGGAAAATCATTGGTAGGTGATAAGTATGATGCTGTAATGTGGGCCGTAATCCAACATTCAAATTTGGAAATGATGGAAAGGTATTTACCCGTTATCCAAAAAGCGGTTGAAGAAAATGAGCTTACTCAAACTCCATTTAAAATGCTGATTGACCGAATTTATTCGTTCAAATATGGCTATCAAATATTCGGAAGTCAGGTAGGTGTGGACTTAGCGGACAAGAAAGAACAAATGGAAGTAGCTAAAAAATATGGAATTAAATAAACTAAAAACAGTCTCAGGTTCAAATAAACAATTATCAATAATATTGATAAATAAGTTGTGCAACGTTTAAACCATATTGATGAAGGAAATACTGACTCTTTTACTTTTAGCAAACCTATATTTTGCAAGCGGTCAACGTAGTGAATTTATTTATCCCGAAGGGACTTATACCACCTTTGAGGACTTTATAAATAAGAAACCAAGTATCGAAAATTCAATTTCTGCGAAACAGGGTAAAAATGTTATCATCACAACATTCAGAATTAAAGATGGTGATGGGAATAAAATAAAAGATGCGTTTGCCGTATCAGATGGACAATATGTTTATGTACGGTCAAATGCCATGTTAAATCATCTCACAAATTCTGAATTCAACAAACCTAATGTGACAAATAAGGATTATAGCATCGCAAGTTTAGTTAACAAAGACTATCTCTATTTCGAAGTTTTTTTTCAAAACAAATCTGTTAGGACTTGGGGAATTGGAAAGGTCTATCTGGCTGGAATCATCTATGACAATTCCAATCATAAGTTCACATTTTTAGATACAATAAAAGACTTGGAAGCTGTATTGGGGGAACAGGAAGCTAATAATGATAAAAATTACAGAGTTAATGGACAAAATATTGAACTTGCACGGAAAGCCGTTTCTATATTATTCAATTAATATTTAAAACGTCTCAAAACAAAGGTGCTGAGTTAGCCAAAGTTCAAATAAACGATTCAGTTAAACTCCAATGAACGAAAACGAAGATTACTTTAGGATTTCCAAAAATGGAAGCGTTCATACCCTGAGTGACCGAATTCCATTTAGATGGAAAGAGCTGATAATTTGGACTTCGGCTTCGTTCCTTATTTTGATTTATTTTTTAGGGTTATTGGTTGGAATTTGGGTAGCCATTCTGACATTAATGGGCTATACGTTTTATCGATTCGCAGCTAGTATATATTACTCAGTGTTGGAAATAGATGAACAAAGTGGAAAAATGACTCGGAAGATGAAATTTCTCGACAGAGTACAAAAGGAGGAATTGATAACAGACAAGTTTGACCCGAACCGATTTGAATTTTCTGAATTATCAAGAAGTGGGAAATCGAAGTTCCTAATGAATTATAGAACACATAAAAACAATGAGCTGTTAGTGTTGAAAAACAGAATAGATAAAGAATTAATGGAAAAATATATTTCTGACAATTTCGATATTGGAAGAAATGTTTAAACAAAAGTTCAAATAAACGATAGATGTTTGGTTCAAGGTTTTTTAGGGCATTTTTTAATTTCATCGGAGCAGGCGCAAGATGGATTTGGGGTTCTATTTGGAGAACCCTCTTTAACAAACCAAAATATAAATGGAGAGAATATCTATATGGTCCCGATAATCCAGATTATTTTGATGAGATGGGACATAGATTAAACAATGGTTTGATTGGCATCTTGGTTTTATTCTTAATAATAATCCCAATCATAGAAATTTTATTTAGATAGCTTTATGTTTAAAATAAAGTTCAAATAAACGATTACACTAGTTAATTAAGCAGATTGAGAAAGGTTGTTTATATAATATGTTTTGTAGGGATATTGATTGGATGTGCGAAATCAAAAAAGCAAGAGCTTACACAGACCAAGAATGGGAAATTAATGGTTTATAATTTGGATCAATTGATTAGGAACAATGAATGTGAAATAGTCAGAATAGAAAATGACAGTTCAGTTCTATTCAAGTATAATAATCTAATTGACTCCACTAAAAGCCTTGAATTTTCTTATCGGAAAGCTGATGGTGTGATTCTTTTTGGGCCTGATAAATTCGTAAAGGTAGAAGATGATGTTTTGGTTGAAGAGTTAAATTTTGATCGGTATGAATTGATCGAACCATATCCTGATGGTATGGGTCCAGTGATTTTTAATTTTGAATATGGTGTAGTGGCATTTAACAATGGATGGGGTATGGAATTTCATTTATTAACCGATAAAAAAATGGATGAGCTTAAATTTCCTTTAACCTACAAGATGGAACAAAAACAATAATAAAGTTCAAATAAACGATGAAAGCAAGCTGTAAGAAAATATGAACTACTCAAAAGAAATTCTAGACGGACTTGGAAGAGGGTTGAATGAAGCAGAGCTATTAGGTTCGGAATTTGATTTCGAAAGAGAACTTTTAGCTTGTACTTTCAATCCAATAGTGGTTGATATAAACGGAAGAATTCCAGTAGACAGAAGAATTCAGCTGATTTTAAAAAACGTAAAGAGAATCGTAAGTTCATTGCGCAATAGTGATTGGTATGACGATAGGCAACAAGCTGAAACATTTGAATTGTCCGAATTGCTATCCGTTGTAAATAGCTTTGGAGGATTACCTATTTACGGTTGGGAATTTTTTAATTGCAGAGAAGATGGTTTTAAAAGATGGGAAGACAGATTAAGTTTTGACTGGAGAAATCAACAATTTAATGGAAAGGAAAATACGTTTGACTTTTTTCAAGAGGGACATGAAAGGCATTTAGATATTCGAGTATGGTTTGAGGAAATTCATTTATTTGATTCAAATGGCAAAAAAATAGAATTTAAAAGTTTTATGGATGCATCTGACAGAGGTTGGAGGGCATTGAATTCGAACCCAGAAGTCTCTAAACATTACGGAATTCAATTTATTGACAAGGACGCAAAACCTGATATATAGAATAGGAAAAAGGCCAGCAGATATAATTGGCTATAACTTAATATTGAATGATTTAATAACAAAGTTTAAAAAAAACGATGCCGAAGATTGAATTGAAAACTGAAATTAAAGCTGATAAGGAAATAGTTTTTGATTTATCGAGAAGTATCGATTTGCATAAGATATCAACCGAACATACTAAGGAAGATGCAATTGCAGGGAAAGTTTCTGGACTTATCGGTGATGGTGAATGGGTGACTTGGAGAGCCCAACATTTTGGAATTTACCAGACACTAACATCTAAAATTATTGAATTTGAAAGACCAGATTACTTTGTCGATGTAATGGTGAAAGGAGCATTTAAAAGCTTTAGGCACCAGCATTACTTTAAAGACCTTGAATATGGCACATTGATGATTGACTATTTTGAATATCAATCTCCTGTTGGAATTTTAGGAAATCTTGCTGATAGTTTGTTTTTAAAAAAATACATGAAGACATTGCTTGAAAAACGCAATCAAACTATAAAGGAGTTTGCCGAATCAGAAATGTGGAAGCAAGTACTGAAGAAATAAAAGTTCAAATAAACGATTCATCTAAACCATTTTCGAAAAATGTCTCAAGATTATATCACCGTTAAAAATCGACATGAAAAGTTTATCAAGGATGTAAGTGAAACAGAAACGGTTTATGCATTGAAAAACAAAACGGGATTTGCAACATCTAGCTCTATACATTATGAAGATGAAGATGGTAACCCAATTGGGTTGATTTGTTTTTGGTCAGAAAGTGCAAGAGCCAAATCTTGCATAAAGGATGGCTGGAAAGAATATGAGTTAGCGGAAATAACACTAGTCGAGTTTATGGAAAATTGGTGTGTTGGAATGGAAAATGATGGACTTTTACTAGGCACTCAATTTGACAATAACATGTTTGGATTTGAGGCTGAACCATATGAATTGATACTGGACTTAGTAGATGAATTGAAGTCTCTTGGAAAGGATTTAGGCTTCAGGAAATTTAGCGGTATTCAGGATTTAGAGAAACAAGTGAAGGCCGTACTTGAATAAAAGTTCAAATAAACGATTGTCACCAATTAGTTAATGGATAAATTTAAGGAAAATTCTTTTTGGAAAAAGTTCACTTTTGGGCTTTTGGCAATTGCAATTATTGGAGGTTCTACCTATCATTTAATAAAGGACTACAGTGTAAAGACTAATAAAAAACATGTAATTGGAAAAATAACGAATTTCCAATTTATTAATATGACCCGTTATTCGATTGACTACGAATATATTGTGGAAAATAAAAAATATGGTGGTACAGTTGGGGTTGAATATTTTGATTGCTATAAGAACAAAGATTGTTTGGGATATGAGATTGATGTCTACTATTCTTCAAAAAATCCAAAATTCTCACAGGTCGACTTAAGGAAATATGAAAAATTTAAAACAACGGTTTATCTTATAAAATAACTCTTTGCAATAAAGAAAATAGTGAAAACAAAGTTCAAATAAACGATATAAACAAGTTGGTGAACACATGAACTGTAAGTACATCTTATTATCGATATTTTCATTGACTTTGTCACAGTTTCCTTGTAATGGTCAAACCGCTGATTTAGAAAAATTTGAAAGTGTCCTAGGGCCTGAAAAGAGCAAGGTTCTAACCCAGCTAGTGGAGGATTTCGAAAACAGGTTCTTGCCAACTTATTACCCCAACAGCAATCTAACGGAAGGTTATTTAGCATTTATGGAACAAATGGCAAAACGCAATTTCCCCAAGAGAGAAGAACTTATTCTAAAAGAAAACGAGAAAAAATATAGGGATAGCAGGCTAATAAATGAAAAGTACCTATTCATTGATTCCGTTTGGCTTGATAAAAAAGGAATCAAATCGGTGTGGACTTTTACCGATTCAAGTGGAGAAAATCATACTGAAGAAAGCTTTCGGCCATTAAACAAAGATGAGTACCAAGTTAAAGATTCAATTCTTGAAATAGAGAAAAAAATCTTTAGATTCAACTCTTATAGTGATTATACAAAAGCCCTTGAGGCTGTTAAAGATGAAAGCCCGTTCATAGCAACCTATTTTACTTTGGTAACGCAATTTGGATTGGTGGGTAGTTCAGTTCTATTTCCCATAATCAAGGAAGACAACCTTGACATTAATGGACCAGTAGAAAGACGTGTATTAGTTCTGGATATGATTTATTAAATAGACGGCTTATGGAAATCTTACATTTATAAAAGTTCAAATAAACGATGCAAAAGTTGCGGGCTTTTTCACAGTCCATGGTATATGTCTCTGTAAGCTCCCCTTATTTCTCCTACATTCTTACCTAACCCAATGATGACAAGGGTTTTCAAGCTAGGTCAGATGTTTTTTTAACTTACCTATCTTACCTTTTAGGTAGGTTAGGTAACCTTTAGGTAAGATGGAAGTTATATATCCTACCTAAGGTTTTGCCCCATGACCATTGGCTTTATTCTGCTTTAGATAACTAGGTAGGTATATTCTTCTTTCTTTGCAAATTCCATTTCCCATGGGCTACCCCAAAAGAGCGGTCGGGACAAATAGCCGTACACCTGTCCTTTGGGGTGCTTTATCTTTTGATTTATTTGTTCCTTTCGCTCTGCGTTCCGTTTCCAACGAAATTTTGATGATTTGATGACAAACCTCTCGGAGACCCTATAAATACTGATTGTTCCCCCGTCATCATTTTGTCATCGTTTCATCATTTTTGTTTTTTTCTTCATTGTTCCTGTCATCATTTTTTATTTTGATGACAGAATGATGACAAAGTGATGACAGCCTAATCTCTTATAAACACTGGGCTAAGATCAATCTGTCATCAAATCATCAAATTTTTGGCATGTAATTTTATTTTTTCCTTCAGTGCATCATCCATCTAACCATACTATATGTAAAAAAGCCAATTTTGTCCCAACGGCAAAAAGGGGTACAGAATCGAGCTCCCAACTTTGGCCTGGACACTAAAAATTTATCACACTGTCCAAAGCTTCGTCCGCCTCCTTATGGATAAAATTTGCTTGATAGTTCAAGGTAGTCTTTAAATCGCTATGGCGATAGAGTTTTTGAAGCATCAAGGGATGAATCTTGTCACCCGCAATATTCCCAAAACTGTGACGTGCAATATGATTGGAAAGAGGTTTGTCGATATCACAGAGCTCAGCGATTCGCCTGAGATATTTATTACATAGTTTTGTTGCATTTCTTGTTTTCACAAAAACAGCTTTGGTGTCCTTGGGATTGACATCCTTTAGAAAGGGAAAAACATAGCCATTATTTAACTCTTTGTCATTCGTATATAAATCCAAAATGACCTGCGCTTTATCCGGGATTTTTAAGCTTACCGGTTTAGAGTTTTTGTTCATTACATAGAATAGACGATTGTCTTTGAAATCGCTCCATTTTATCTGTACAATATCCGAAATACGGATGCCGGCAAAATAGAAAGCCGTTAACCAGACATTCCGGGTATGCCAAATAGAAGTTCCATGGTCCAACTCCAATTGCTCGATGCTTTGAACTTCTTTGATAGTCAGACCGATTTTATGCCCTGAACCAATCCTTATTTTTTCCTTATCACCAGCAAAGGGGTAATATTTGGATGGAACTATCCCGTCTTTTATAGCCACATTGAACAAGGTACGGATAAAGATAAGTTGATTGGTTATGGTTCGTTCTTTATGTTCCAGATAAATAGCGCAAAAATCCTTGAACTTTTCAATAAAACGCTCATTGATATCTATAAATCTAAGTGATGGTCTGTTTTTGAAATAACGCACCGAATCATAAAAGTCGGTTTTCGATTTGCGTCCATCACTGATGCGTTTCTTTCTTCGGCTTTTAATGCCCTCAATGATCTCATGCTTATTCAACGAACGTTTAAGGTGTAAAAATTCATCTATATTAAAAAGAATTGACATTTCGGCCTTGGCAACAGATATGGTTCCCCTATCATATTTATCCTTTATACGTTCGGCAGCTAACACAAAAAATGGTTTTATCCCCTCTACTCCCTTCAACTTTTGCTTAGCCTGTTTTGGAGTTAGGCTTTCCTCCTTCAAATCAAAATAAATATCGTTGGCCTCAATCAACTTTTTCATCAGAAAGTTGTTCAACTTTTTATAATTGGGGTGTGATCTTTTGACCCTGCTAACTGTCTTATCCCAATCTTTTTCAAGAATGTACTGGCCCAAAAATCGGTAGCTTGTTCTATAATTATCACTTATCCGCAATGCAAGTGGTGCAGAACCGTCGTTTCTTTCCTTATTTTTCCGTCGAACAATCTTAATGCTGGCCATAATTCTTCTTTTTAATCCTTAATAAAAGTACAACTTTAAACAAAAAAAGGGGTACAGAATAGGTACAGAATAAATTGATATTAAATGGATTCATTTGGTTTTATTTAACATTTAAAATAATGTAAATAGTTTATTTTCAATTGTTTAAGTATTTATTGGTTGGTATTTTATCAAGCTCATAACCCGAAGGTCGCTGGTTCGAGTCCAGTCCCCGCTACTAGAAGTAAAAAAGCCGAGAAGATTTTCTCGGCTTTTTTTGTATTCTCACCTCAGTCCCTCAGTTTATATAGCTTTCTAGGGGTAAACTTTTATCGGGGCTTACCTACTTTAATAGTTTGTTAACGTTTTTAACACAGTATTTTCATAAATTGTTAATACTAATTCATCATCAATCAAAATGAGACAATCTACCAACTATATTGTCTTACTGTTTCTATGGCTAAACCTCATGTTTGCCTATGGCCTTACCCTTAACAGCGGTTATGGTGGTTTTCCTGCACCCACAGCAGAAACCTTTAAAGACTCCCTCGATTGGGCAGACTACTATTTTAATATTCACCGGTTTAAGGAAGCAGTACCCCTCTATAAAAAAAATCTTGATGTAACCGATAAGGAACAAAAAATTCACATCTTAAAAAAGTTAGCGCTTAGTCAGGCAGCATTGAAGAAACCAGAAGAATCAATTGGATATATATACGATTATTTCAAAATAGATTTTCAGCCCACTTTTTTATTGCACGAGGATTTTGACCACATCAGGAACAATGAGGATTTCATCAAACTATCAGGAACCGTATTACCAAAATTCACAGGTTGGTCAATTTTTTACTTTTTTGTTTCCCTAATTGGCTTTTATGTCACCTTTATTTTATTGATCAACAAAAAAATTGACAAACAGGCGAGAATTCTGATTGCCATTTTTGTCTTTATCCATTCGCTTTTCATTTTAAATATATGCATCAACCAGACCAATTATGTGTTCGAGTTTCCACACACCTATCTCATGTCAACTTGGTCTTCCTTTTTATATGGCCCCTTACTTTTCCTATATTTTAAGCGCGTTTCAAAGTCAACGAATCTTAAAAAAAACGACCTATGGCATTTTTTGCCCACATTGGTTTTAACTGTATATCTAATTTTTACAGTTTATGGTTTTTCAGGATCAGAAAAAGTGAACCAAATGCTGCAAAGGTTGCAAGAAGGGTTAAACCCAGGGGATTCTACCAAATTATTGTTGATGGTCGTTCTCAAAGCAACTTCATTAGGGGTTTATGCATTTTTTGTACATCTGATTTTAGCCAACAACAAAATGGGACTGAGCAAAAAAACCAGAACTTGGCAAAAAAATATCTATTTTATACATGTAAGCTATGTAATGGTTTATATAATCTATGGTATATACATTAATATAGGGGTAAATAGTGGTGTATTCTATCATGCACCTATTGTTTTGATGAGCACCATGGTCTTGTATGTAGGATATGCCGCTAATGTACAACCCGATGTGTTTAGCGGTTTATATGCCTATACCAATCGGCTGTTCCCAAAATATGTAAAATCCGGTCTAACGGACAGTCTTTCACAAGAGCTCAAAAAGAACCTGACTGACCTATTTCTAAAAGATAAGCTATATCGCAAAAATGACATCAATCTTGACATGGTGGCCGAAAAACTCGACACTACCCGACACAATGCCTCGCAACTGATCAACGAACATTTTAATATGAGCTTTAGGGAGTTTGTAAATTCTTACCGTATACAAGAAGCCAAAGAACTCCTTGAAAAAGAAAATGAACTCAACATTATAGACATCGCCTACGAGGTGGGTTACAACAATAAGGTATCCTTCAACAAAGCTTTCAAAAAAGACACCCATCTCACTCCCAGCGAATACCTCAACCACTTAAAACAGGGGTAAACTCTTATCGGGAACACCTAAAAACAGGGGTTTTATTGCTAACTAGTGGTCATCAATCAAAAATCATCAATCATTATGAAACGACTACTAAAACAACTCGTTTTTAAGTACATTGGGCAGAAGGAGCTGACCTCCGGCCCATTAAACAGTCATGAAAAGTACAAGAAGTCCGGACTTACGGAAGAAGAAGCCCTTGCTATTCGAGGGAAAATTAAAAGGGCCTTTGAGGAGGACAAGATTTACAGGAACAACACCATTTGTCTTGACGAACTTTCGGAACACATTCAAGACAATAGGTACAAGGTGTCCCAAGTAATCAATACTTACTTCTCCAAAAACTTTTATTCCTTTTTGAACGAATACAGAATAAAAGAAGCCAAACATCTTCTGGTATCGGACCCCACTTTAAGTGTAAAGGCCATTATGTACGAAGTAGGTTTCAACAGCAAGAACAGCTTTTACGGTGCCTTTAAAAAAGTAACAGGGCTTAGCCCCAACGATTACAGATCTGTTGCCACTACTGTGGATTTCAATCAAAACAACATACAGATGGCGTAGCAGAACCCATTAAATCGTTCAGAGTTATTCGCAAAAACCTCTTGGATTTCCAAGAGGTTTTTTCACATCCCATTATCAAATTGTTATCAAATCCATTTTTATGTGTTAAAAACGGTACTTCCCCATGGGCACCCTTGCTTTTCAGGTTCTTGCCGTTTAAAAAGTACCTACTCCACGACACTTATAAGTTGATTTGTTATGCAATTGTAAAGGTAGGGCGGTGAGAGGCTCTGCTTCTTAAAAAGACAAAATCCATTAAGTTTTGTTCACTTCCCAGAAGTATTATTTGAATTAGCTATCATTTTCCCAGTGCCGTCCACCTTTCTCAGTTGCCCTAACTCATTTCAAATTACTAACAAAACTTTATTCGTATGAAAGTAAAGAAACTGTTTGGAGCACTGGTGGCCATGTGTCTATCGATAGTATTTGCCCATGCTCAAGAAAAAACGGTCACCGGAACGGTCACCGACCAAGAAGGGGTACCCTTGCCCGGTGTTAACATTGTTGTTAAGGGAATTGTTCGAGGCACACAGTCCGATTTTGATGGCAATTATGCTATTGAAGCCAGTGAAGGAGATATTCTTGTATTCTCCTATTTGGGACAAAGAACGCAAGAAAGAAGTATTGGTGCAGGGAGTACCATTAACGTACAAATGGCCGAAGATGCATCCCAACTTGAAGAAGTAGTGGTAACCGCTCAAGGTATTGTTCGAGAGAAACGATCCCTAGGATACTCCGTAACCACTGTGGAATCCGACAAAGTGGAATCCAGACCGGAGGCCGACGTTGCCCGTGTATTGAACGGAAAAGTCGCCGGGGTCAACATTACATCCAATAATGGAATGTCCGGTTCAGGCACCAACATTATTATCCGTGGATATTCCTCAGCAACACAATCCAACCAACCGTTGTTTATTGTGGACGGCATCCCTTTTGATTCTGGCACCAACACACAGACCAACTTTTTGGATGGAAACACCGAATCCAGTCGATTTTTAGACCTTGATCCGAACAATATAGAAAGTGTAAGTGTATTAAAAGGGTTGAGTGCAACCGTATTGTACGGTAACCGAGGTAGAAATGGTGTGATTTTAATTACCACCAAAGGTGCCGCCACAGGTGACACCCCCTCAAAAACCGAAGTTTCCGTTACACAGTCGGTATTTATGTCGAATGCAGTGCTCCCAAAATTCCAAGATAATTACGGAAGTGGGTTTCACCAAGGTTTCGGATTTTTCTTCAGTAACTGGGGACCTCGTTTTGATCGTACAGATGATGATGGCATAGCCACGGCAGCACAATATATTCGTACTGGTCCAAACGGAGTTGCATTGACGCAACACCCATTCAACTATATTGCCGACCCTACTCTGATTGCAGGTTATGAAGACCTTTTGGACGACGAATATCCTTATAAACCCTACAATGGCGTCGAAGAATTCTTCAGGACCGGTTATGTGTACAGTACATCCGTTAATGTTCGCGGAGGTTCGGAAAAAGTAAACTTTAATGCCAATTACGGTCGCACAGAAGATATTGGGGTTACTCCCGGGAACAGATTATTGCGCAACAACTTTAGTTTGGGAGGCAATGCTACTTTGTCCAACAACTTTACCGTTTCGGGTGTTTTCAATTTTGCAAGGACAGGATATAAATCACCTCCAAATGCAGTAAGTACCGGTAGTGGGGCCGCCTTTAACGGTTCTGCCATTTTTGGGGATGTGCTTTATACCCCAAGGAGTGTCGATTTAACCAACATTCCGTTCCAAGCAGCAGATGGCAGAAGTTTATACTACCGTTCAGGAAACGATATCCAAAACCCATATTGGACCGTGGCCAACTCAAAAACCTCTCAGGAAACCGACCGTTTTACAGGAAATGTTTCCATGAGCTACGCCATCAACGATTGGATGAACCTCACCTATCGTGTTGGTTTGGATACCTACACCGAGTTAAACTCCTATGGACAAAACAAAGGTGGAGTAGATGGGCCAACCTTGGGTATTTTAAGGACATCATCAGTAAGAAACTCCATTTGGAACCATGATTTGATTCTAAGTGCTGAAAAAAGTCTTTCCGAAGATGTAAACCTTACCGCAACTTTGGGTGCCAATAGCCGTAGGGATACCTATGCACAAGATGGTATTGAAAGCCAAGGACAATTGGTGTTTGGAGTGCTCGAACACTACAACTTTACCACCCCATCATCTGTTAACTCTTTCTCTGGAGCTAATTTGAATCAAAATTTTGAGGAAAACCTAGTTGGAGTTTATTTAGATGCTACCCTCTCATATAAGGATTTGCTCTACCTCAATGTGGTAGGAAGAAACGATTGGTCCTCAACATTGGAAAGGGAAAACAACTCCTTGTTCTATCCAGGAGCCAGTTTATCCTTTATTCCAACAACCGCATTCCCTGCACTGCAAGGAAACGTACTGAACTATGCCAAACTTAGAGTGGGCTATGGTTCCTCCGCAGGTTTCCCTACCCCATTTAATACACGGGATGTCCTCACCTTGGGCGCAAGGACCTTTGTAGATTTCAATGGCAATGTAGTATCAGGAAACACAGTTTCGGATGTTTTGGGGAACAGGAATTTATCACCAGAGAGAGTTCAAGAACTGGAAATAGGTTTGGACACTCGGTTGTTCAACAGCCTCAATTTTAATGTGAGCTTGTACCAAAAATCAACTACCGACCTGATTACCAACCGTACTTTGGACAGTTCCACAGGTTTCCGTTCCACTTTTGTTAACATTGGTGAGGTAGAGACCAAAGGTGTCGAGATTGATTACGACCTTAATCTATTAAGGGAAAGTGAAGCTGGAATAGGATTTAATCTAGCTGGAAACTTTACTGCCAACGAAACCATTGTTACCGATTTGGCCGAAGGTACCAACAACATCCTATTGACGTTTGCCGTAGCCGGCGAAGCAGCCAACTACGCCGTGGAAGGCAGACCCTTTGGTGTTTTGCTCGGGAGCACCATTCTAAAAGATGACAATGGCAACAAAGTTGTAGGCCCAAATGGTCGCTATTTGGTGGACAACAACATTACTGAAATAGGTGATCCCAATCCAGATTGGACCACTGCGCTGATTCCAACAATAACATTCAAAAACTTCACCCTATCGGCCAACTTACAGTATCGCCATGGCGGTGATGTTTACTCTGTAACCACTGCAGGATTGATCGGTCGTGGTGTGGTTGATCTGGATGATCCGATCCACAGGGAATCCAATTATATTTTGCCTGGAGTTTTTGCTGATGGCACACCCAATAATGTTGCCATTTCGTCCACAGAATTTGGATTCAACACCCTTTTTGCCGGTGGCATCAACGAAGCAAATATTTTTGATGGCACCACTATCCGTGTCCAAGAAGCATCATTAGGGTATTCTATTCCTAAGAAAATGTTGGATAAAACGCCTTTTGGAAGTTTATCCTTTACACTATCTGGTACCAACTTATGGTACAAAGCGGTAAACTTCCCAGATAATGTTCGTTACGATACCAACTCATCAAGTACCGGTGTGGGCAACGGGCAAGGAATTGATTTCTTCACAGGCCCTTCCACCAGAAGGTATGGTCTTACCGTAAGAGCATCATTTTAAAAGCAGCTAACTAGAATCAAAAAATATATTATGAAAAAAATATCAAATATACTAAGTCTCGTAATCGCTGCACTGACAGTTATGTTGGGCTGTGAGACCACATCCTTGGATGTTGTGGAGAGTCCGAATGCATTAAACCCTTCGCAGGCGAGCGTCGATTTCTTTCTAAATCAAATACAACTGATGACCGCGCAAATCCATTCCGGTGAAGAGGGGCGCGCCGAAAACGGCCTCAGTCAATTTGGAATGGAACCGGTAAGAATGCAACACGGGTTTGGCCCAACGTATCGTGAAAGTTATGATCCATCGGATTTTGATAGGGTCTGGGACAATGTTTACGCAAGGGCATTGATCGATATCAGAACCATGAACCCCTTGGCAGAAGACGCTGGCCAGTTCACCCATCTTGCCATTGGGCAAATTTTGGAAGCCTACATCATGATGTCCATGGTGGATTTCTTTGGAGATGTACCCTATTCGGAAGCAGTATCTGGCGGTGAAGGTATTCTGAACCCCTCTGTGGATTCAGGAGCTTCCATTTACCAAGCGGCAGACCAACTTTTAGTCGATGCCATTGCCAACCTGAATAAAGATGAGACGTCTTTACCCTCCAATGACCTTTTTTACGACGGCAACGAAAGTCAATGGAAAAAAGTCGCCAATACCATGCGATTGAAGCTATACCTGCAAACACGTTTGGCCAGTGCCGATGGGTTTGGGGCATCTGTTTCCACCTCGCGCATCAACGAGTTGATCAGTGGAAACCAGTTGATTTTGGATCCTTCCGATGATTTCTTGTTCCAATGGGGCACCAACAATGCCTCCCCAGATAGTAGACATCCTTATTTTGATGCCAACTACGATGGCGCAGGGCCAAGTTCGGATTTTTATACCTGTAACTATTATATGGACCTGATGGCCAATCAGTATAGTGACCCAGACCCAAGAATACGGTACTACTTTTACCGACAACAATCAGATTATTCAGGTGCCGATGTTGTTACCAAAGAATGTGTTACGGAAATATCCTTGCCCGCTTGGTGGGATCCTTCACAACCCTATTGCTTAGTGCCCGCAACCAATGGTTTAAGCGGATATTGGGGAAGAAACCACTTGGATGATGATGGTATTCCACCAGATGACGCCTTTAGAACACTACATGGTACATACCCTGTTGGCGGACCGTTTGATGATGACTCATTTAGAAATGTGTCCGGTTCCGGAGCTATAAATGAAGGTTTGGTAGGAGCCGGTATTTCACCCATTCTAATGTCCTCCTACACCTATTTTATGTTGGCCGAAGCAGCGTTGACATTGAACACCACTGGAAATGCTCGGGATTACTTGGAAACAGGAATCAGACAGTCCATAGGCACCGTGGTTGACTTTGGAGCATCTTTGGCAAGTGGCACGGGATACGAACCCACCTCAACGGCCATCGACGATCATGTAGCGGAAATATTGGCCAATTTTGATGCCGGGGATGATACGGACAAACTTCGCATTATTGTAGAGCAATACTTTATAGCATTGTGGTGCAACGGAATAGAGGCTTATAACACCTACAGAAGAACCGGTCAACCGGACAACCTAACTCCTGCTTTTACCACCAACGACCCGGGACCGTTCCTAAGATCTATGTGGTATTCGCAGACCGCAGCGGACAGCAATACGAACATTACACAGAAAAGTGCCCCTAGCACTCCTGTGTTTTGGGACACCAACCCAGACGGATTCGTTGATTGATTTAAAACTAAAAAACAATACAGATGAAAAGTAATTTTAAATATATATTCGGTCTTGTTCTCCTGATCTTGGGAATTGTAGCCTGCGAGGACAACGACAAAAATCCGATCAATGTTTTTGAACTGGAAGATTCAGCAGCTCCTTATGTTAGGATTTTGTTGGATGAAACCATTGTTGCGAAAGGCGATTTGGCCAATTCCACCTTTTCTGGTACCGTTGACGACCCTAGCGACAATGTAGCTTCGTGGGATTTAAGCGTAACCCTGGAATCGGGCGGAGTCTCCACCGATACAGTACCTCTGGCAACAATAACGGAATTTCCAAGTGACATTTCCATTCCATATACCGATATCGCTAGTGCCTTGGGCATAACCGTTGATGATATTTCGGGAGGTGACTTTATCCGGTTTTTAGGAAAATCCACTGGAGTTGATGGTACGGAAACCACTGCAGAAAACTATAGTGCCACCGTTACCGGGCAGCCAGAGCAGTTACAGGCCTTTAATTTTATAGTACTGGTCAAATGTTCCCCAATTTCCGGAACCACGGTTCCCGGGACTTGGGTGATCGATATGCAGGACCTTTATGGCGATGGATGGGACGGTGCCTTTGTTACTTTTGAAATTGATGGCGTAACGACGGATTATACCTTTACCGGAGGTGATGCAGCAACTTTCAATGTGGATGTACCAGAAGGAACAAGCTCATTGGTAATTTCCTATACCAGCGGCGCTTTCGAAGAAGAACATGTTTACACTATTGAAACACCGGATGGCGAAGTACTGGGACCTTTTGGGCCCAACCCGTCACCCTGTATCAATTGATCTTTACATATTGTTCAAAAAAAGTCCCGACCTAAATGGATCGGGACTTTTGTTTTTGGAACAAATAGGTTCTACTAAATCGGGAATGGTACTTGTAGTTGAGGATTTCCGCAAAAAATAATCCATCCACGTAATTTTAGCGTATATAAAAAGTAATCCTCATAACAGCCTTGAACCCAAAATATCTTTTCAAAAGTATTTGTTTCATTTTTTGAATGTATTTGAATTAGTCCAATCCTCAAGGCTGTTTTTCTTCCTCAGGTAATTCAAAATAGAATTAAGTAAAAATCCTTGCAACTTCTTCCTGCAATAGGACTTACCTTTGCGCTTTAAGAAAATAAGCTTGGACAACACTTCTCGATCAACCAACAAAAAAGCACTTTTATCTCTTGCCATAGGCGGTTTTGGTATAGGCCTAACGGAATTCGTGATTATGGGAATTCTTCCCAACATTGCTGAATCCATGGAAATTTCCATACCTAAAGCAGGACATTTTATCGCCATCTACGCCTTGGGCGTGGTAATCGGTGCCCCTGTAATGGCTCGGATCACAAACAACTTAAACCCTAAAAAAACTTTGTTGTTCCTGATGTTGTGGTTTACGGTTTTCAATACCTTATCCGCATTTTCCGGCAACTATTGGGTCATGATGCTCTTTCGGTTTTTATCCGGAATGCCGCATGGTGCTTTTTTTGGTATAGGTGCCGTAGTATCGGGATATTTGGCCAAACCGGGCAAAGCGGCCCAAGCCATGGCCATTATGTTTTCCGGATTGACCATTGCCAATATTTTAGGAGTTCCTTTGGGTACCTATATTGGACAGGAATTACATTGGAGCTATTCGTTTATGCTGGTGGGCATTGCAGGTATTGCCACTTTATCCAGCCTTTATTTTTGGATGCCCAAAGAGGACTTGGAAGAAAAGGTTGATGACCAACACGCCAAAAGCGCATCACCGGGTTTAAAAAACAAAAAACTATGGGCCTTGATCGCTTTGACCACTGTGGGAACCGGTGGTTTTTTTGCTTGGTACAGCTACATTGCCCCTTTAGTGATCTCTGTAACAAAACTGCCCGAAGCAAACGTAGGATACGTGATGATCGTAGCTGGGCTGGGAATGTTTTTTGGCAATTTTTTGGGAGCAAGGATGGTAGAAACATTCAACCCCGTAAAATCGGTGGTCATTAGCATGCTGTCCATGACGATCATCTTGATCCTCAACGCGCTTTTTGCCAGTAATGGCATTGCCATATTTGTCTTAAGCTTTTTTGTTGGGGTCATTACGTTTACCATTGCAGCACCTATCCAAATTGCAATAATAAAAGCCGCGAAGGGTGCAGAAAAATTAGGTTCTTCCATGAACCAAAGCGCTTTTAACATGGGAAATGCCTCGGGTGCCTATTTTGGTGGACTGCCCATGGTTTTTGGTCTCGGGGTTAACTATGCCAGTGTTGTGGGAGGTATTTTGGCTTGCATTGGAGCCTGTATCGGAATTGCAATCCTTTATATGGATAAACTTTCCAAAAAGAATAAAGGATAAAAAAATTCTTGCTGAAATAACACTTTGGAACAAAACCATTAAGCATCTAAAAAGAGCTCTAGTTTTATACTTAACTTTATCTTTATAAGTTTCGATGCATATTTAAAATAGTTCGGTTTGAAGCCCCACATTTTTTATTTTCTGTTGTTCTTTTGCTTCACCCTGGTGGGTCAAGAACTGCCGCCTATCCGAAATTATACCCCAAAAGAATACATCGGGGAGTTTCAGAATTGGGGAATAACGCAATCCCCTTCAAAAAACATCTACGTGGCCAACCATACCAGCCTTATGGAGTTTGATGGGAGCAAATGGCATCAATATAAACTGCCAACCTCCCCCATAATTAGATCGGTAAAGGCAGTTGGGGATAAAATCTATACCGGCTCCTACCGTGAATTCGGCTTTTGGACAAAAATGACAAACGGTGAACTGACCTACACTTCATTATCCCAAAAAATGGAAATACCCATGGCCGAAGACGAAGAGTTCTGGGATATTTTGGTCGTGGACCAATGGATTCTTTTTCAATCCCTGGATAGAATTTATATTTATGACAGTGCAGAGGATACTTTTAAAGTTATAAATGCAAATTCGGAAAAAGCGAACCTTAGCATTGTAAACGGTGATGTTTATTTCCAAATAGCCCGGAAAGGGCTGTTTACCATTCAAAATGGGGAGCCCAAATTGGTAAGTGACAACCAAGTTTTTACAGACCAACCCATTATTGGGCTATACACCATGGGCAATGATCTTTTGGTAATTACCGAAGGTTCCCGTTTTTACAAATATAATTCAGAAGCCATCATGCCGTTGAAAACAGCTATGGATTCCATCAATGTAAAACTCTACAGCAGTATTCAACTTAAGGATGGTTCTTTTGTGCTGGGCAGCATTTCCAATGGTTTTTATCATCTTTCGCCAAACGGACAGACCATCATCCGGAACATTGACCAAGAAAAAGGGCTAAACAACAATACGGTATTAACACTTTTTGAGGATTCGGAAAATAATTTGTGGTTGGGGTTGGACAACGGTATTAGTGTCGTAAACCTTTACTCTCCCTTTAACGAATACGTGGACAAACTTGGGAACCTAGGTTTGGTTTATGCGGCCTTAAGCCACAAAGGGTACTTGTATTTGGGCACCAACCAAGGTCTGTTCTACCGCAAAACCGGTTCTGAGGATGCCTTTCGTATGATTGAAGGTACAGAAGGCCAAGTGTGGAACATTCAGCTTGTGGATTCCACTATTTTTTGTGGGCACAATAATGGTACGTTCGTTGTGGAAAATAACTTGGCTGAACTTATCTCTGATTTTCCGGGCACTTGGGGCGTAAAACCTATACAAAATCGTAAAAACTTACTTCTTCAAGGAAATTACAATGGGTTGAGTATACTCGAAAAGGTGCAAGGCTCATGGAGATTCCGAAATACCATTGATGGTTATACAATTTCCAGTCGTTTTTTTGAAATGGATTCGCTTGAGGTAGTCGTGGACCACGAAAAAAAAGGGCTATATTTTATTGAGCTGGAGCCGAACCTGAGAAAAGTTAAACAAGTTACCAATAAGGAGCGAATCGGCCACAGTTCCAATATTTTCAGTTTTCAGGATAAACTCTATTACAAGACCAATGCAGGAATCTATAATATTGATGGCGAAAACAACATCGTCCTGGACAGTACTTTGACCCAGTTGATTTTAGATGAAAATGATGGACAGGTCAGCATCATAATTCCTGAAAGTTCGGAACAACGGTTGTGGTTCTTTACCAACGATGGCATCCAGTACGTTACCCAAAGTACACTTAGCAACAAACTGAGTGCCTCCCATATTTCCATACCCAAGGACATTAGGGCCAATTTGGGAGTTTCAGGTTTTGAAAATATTTCAAAAATATCCGATTACACATACTTGATAGGAAGTTCCAACGGCTACGTGTCCTTGGACCTTACCAGATTGAAGCCCACGAACCAGCAAGTGCATATCAATTCGGTTTATTATGGGGATTACCAAGAAGTATCCTCCAAGGCATCTATTGACACAACAGGCACTTTTAAATACTCCAACAACAACGTTAGGTTGGAATTTAGCGTACCGGAATTCGATAAATACACCGAGGTAAAGTACCAGTATAAGATGGACAACGTATACGATGATTGGAGCGAATGGTCCGAAAATACGGATGCCACATTTAAAAACCTGTCTTTTGGTGATTATACCTTTACTGTAAGGGCCATGGTAGGCAGTACCATGAGCGAGAATACCTCTTCGTACAGTTTTAGCATATCCCGGCCATGGTACCTTTCCAATCTTGCACTTATCCTTTATATGTTGTCCATTGCATTGCTGTTTGTACTTGTACACAGACTTTACAACAACTATTATCAAAAAAAACAAGAGTCCCTCATAAAAAGGAATAAAAAAGAATTGGAGCGCAGGGAACTGGAAGAAAAAGAACGAATTGCCAAAATACAGACGGAAAAACTCCAAAACGAAATTGACAGTAAAAACCGCGAGTTGGCCATTTCCACGATGAGCCTGGTAAAGAAAAATAAATTCCTCTCTGCACTAAAAGCGCAACTCAGGGAAGTTCCCAGCAAGGATAAGAACATAAAATATGTAATCAAGGAAATAGACAGGAACATTAACAGCGAAGACGATTGGAAATTTTTCGAAGACGCATTCAATAATGCCGACAAAGACTTTTTAAAAAGAATAAAAGCAAAACACGACAGCCTTACCAACAACGATCTTCGCCTGTGCGCTTATTTAAGGTTAAATCTTTCCTCCAAAGAAATTGCACCATTGCTTAACATTTCTGTAAAAAGTGTGGAAATGAAACGTTACAGGCTCCGTAAAAAGTTCAACCTACCACACCACGACAACCTTATAGATTACATTTTAAACTTTTAATAAGCTCTACTTTTGCACATCATTGCCCTACAAACCTTAAAATTACCTCTACAATAACTCTACATATCCTCATTTTGTTCCGTTTTACCACATTGTTCAGGATGATTGCAAAAACGCTAAATATTTTAAAATCCTCATATTTTATAGGGTTTGAGTGATAAAAAATCAATTTTACCCCTTTCCAATTAACAATGTAGGTTTTTTATAGAGGTACATCCTTTGTTAACAAGACGTTAAGCCATATACCTTTAACTCAAATTAAATTCACTCAAAAATGAGATATGGCATTTTAACCTTAATGGTACTTTTATGTACTGCTTATGGATATTCACAAACAAAAACTGTTACCGGCACCGTTTCTGATAATATTGGGCCCATGCCGGGTGTTAACGTACTTGTTAAGGGAACAACCAATGGGGTTGTCACCGATTTTGATGGTGAATTTACCATTGACGATGTTTCCAATGAAGACATCTTAGTTTTCAGCTACATTGGTTTTGTGACCCAGGAGGTTCCTGTCGGGACCCAGGAGGAAATCAACATTGTATTGAATGAAGATACCCAAGCCCTCGACGAAGTAGTTGTTGTGGGATATGGTACCCAAAAGAAAAGTAATGTAATCGGATCTGTGGCCAGTGTTGAAGTAGAGGAAGCCACCAATGTACCCACAACAAACGTATCCGAAATGTTAAGAGGTAGAGCGGCAGGGGTTCAAGTAAACTTGGGCGATGCACGGCCAGGAGGTAATTCCAATATCGTAATCAGGGGTAATGTATCCGTTGCACCCGGCGGAAACTCTCCGTTGATCATCGTAGATGGACTTCCTTTTGACAACCTAAATGATGTAGCTCCCGATGACATTGCCAACATTGAGATATTAAAAGATGCATCTTCAACGGCCATTTACGGTTCCCGAGCATCCAACGGTGTAATCTTGGTGACTACAAAATCAGGAAAAGTAGGCAAGGCAACCATAGATTACCATGGATATACCACCGTACAAACCTTGACCAAAAACTTCAACCAATATACTGGACAGCAATTTATCGACCTAAGAAGAGAAGCTAACAGAAATAGGTTCACCGGGGATTACCTGAACGATGAGAACATCTTCTCGCCATTTGAGTTGGAGGCCATAGAAAACCAAAACTTTGTGGATTGGGAAGACTTGGTGCTTCAAGATGCCATTATCCAGAGCCATTCGCTTAGTTTTTCAGCAGGTAGCGAAAAAACGAAGGTCTTTTCAAGTGTAAATTACTTTTCGCAAGAAGGTATTATTCCCAATTCGGGTTTTGACAGAGGCACATTTAAACTAAACTTAGAACAAAAAATATCCGATAAGTTATTGTTCCGTGGAATAATCAACTATCAAAATGCAAAACAGGACAGGGAAACAGGTGGAATCAACTTTACCACAATTACTCCACTGGCACAACCTTATACAGCAGATGGCGAGCTCCAGAAATTCTACTTGGGGCCATCCAACACAGCAGTCAACCCATTGTGGGACCAAAGAGAGTCTGTGGATGAGACCAAAATCAACCTTACGGATATAAACCTGAGCCTTATTTATGACATTGCACCAAACCTGAGCTATACCCTAAAAACGTTTTTAAGGAACCGTAACTCCAACCAAGGTGTTTACAGGTCTTCTCTTCACTCCGCTGGGGATGAAGGAATTGATGGAATCGGAGTATTATCCAACACCCTGTTCAAACAGGTGCTGGTAGAAAATATTTTGAACTATACACCACAAATCCATGATGATCATAGTTTGGACTTAACGGCTGTTCACGCATTTGATGAACGCCGTACCGAGTACACCCAATTGGACAAATCCGGCTTTACCAACGATGCCTTGCGCTTTAACGGAAATGCCACCAACCTGCTAAACAACGTAAGGGATGTTTCTCAACGTAGGCTTTTGTCCTTCTTGGGCAGGGTACGATATGGTTATCTGGACAGATATCTTTTGGAGGCCACCGCTCGTGCCGATGGTGCTTCGGTATTTGCCGAAAACAACAAATGGGGGTTTTTCCCGGCAGTGTCCGTAGCATGGAAAATGCACATGGAACCTTTTATGGCAGATGTAGATGCCATTAACGAAATGAAGTTTAGGGTAAGTTACGGTGCCACGGGCAACCAGGGAATCAACCCTTTGGAATCTTTGGGCGTTGCGGACGACCTACCTTATGTTTTTGGAGATGAAACCGTGGCCGGCGCCACAGCATCGTCTCGTTTGCCCAACCCAAACCTAAAATGGGAGACCACAACAACTTTGAATGCAGGTGTGGATTTCAGGTTGTTCAACAATTTTTTCCAAGGAACTTTTGAATACTACAAAGCCAACACCAACGACCTATTATTGGATAGATCCATAGCAGGAACCACCGGATTCAATGTAATCCGGTTTAATTCCGGTGAATTGCAAAACCAAGGTATTGAAGCCTCTTTGACCTCGAACATTATTCGTAAAGAGAACTTTAGTTGGTCTTTGGGGATGGTTTTCTCCAGAAACAGAAACAAAGTAATCTCATTGACAGGAGAACTGGATGATAATGGCAACCCCATCGACATAACCGATATTGCATCGGGAAGGCGTTTATCCGTAGGGCAGTCCATCAACAACATTTGGCTCCCCAAATATGATGGTATATACCAAGAAGGTGATGATATTGCAGGGTCAGGAAACCCATTGGCCCAGCCCGGTGATGTCCGCGTGGTGGACCAGGATGGAAATGGTCAGATAGACAATCGCGATAACGTATTCACAAATACCGATCCCGATTGGTATGGTTCCATTACCAACACCATTACCTACAAGAACTTTGACTTGTTTGCCGATATTTATATTGTTCAAGGAGCAACAAACCTAAACCCTGTTCTTGCCAATGGAGAACTTTGGAAGGGTGCCATAAACGGGATCAGAACCAAATATTACACACCGGAATATCCATCTACCGAATACCCAAGACCAAAGCCGGATACACACTTGCACCTGTTCCCTTTTGCTGTGAGGGATGCATCTTATGTGAGGTTGAGAACCCTTACTTTGGGATACAACATACCCAAAGATGCCTTCTCCAAGCTTGGGTTGCAACGGGCCAAAGTATACCTCACGGGGACCAACCTGTTCACTTTTACCGATTTTAGATCGTACAGCCCGGAACAAACCCCACTAAACAATGACCAAAGTGGCTCTGCATTCCCTGAGACCAGAAACATAACCCTAGGGGTAAAATTAGGATTCTAAAAAAATTGTCATGAAAACCATATTTCAATATTTAACATCAAAAAGAATATGTGCAATACTACTTGCTATTGCAACATTTACATCGTGCGAAAAGGATTTGTTGGAGGATGAACTGTTATCCAACACCTCTGTCGATTTTCTATACTCCACGCCCGAAGGTTTGGAGAACGCCGTTGTAGGCCTGTACACCCTCAACAGAAACTTATACCAAGACTTGAGCCTAAATGGTACTTATCCTCTAATTCCACAAGCCAAAAGCGATCTTGGAGTTGGGATTACAGGGGAGGTTTCTTTATACAGCCGTTTGCTTTGGGGGGCTAGTCTAGGGGATTTCGGTACTACCTCGGGAATTAATGCGTACTGGGTCAACTACTATAAAATAGTGGATAGGGCCAACGCTGTGATTCAGGGAGCAGAGAATTTGGAAGATATCGAGGAAGGCAGAAAAAATCAGATTCTTGCTGAGGCCAAATGCATGAGGGCCCATGCCTACTTTACCTTGTACCGCCTTTTTAACAACATCTTCATCACCACGGAGCCCACTACCCCAGAAAATGCCTTTGATGTACCACAGGACAAATCTTCGGAAGAAGAAATCTTTTCGCTATTGCGTTCCGATTTGGATTTTGCCATAGACAATTTGGATTATTCCACGGCACAATTTGGACGTTGGGGGCAGGGAGCCGCAAGACATCTCAGAGCAAAAGTGGCCATGTGGGAAAACGATTGGACAGAAGCCGCTGCCCAAACCGATGCCTTGATCACTAGTGGAAGTCATAGTTTGACCACTACCACGGCAGAAGTATTTGCCGGTGAACTTAATCATCCTGAGACTCTCTTTGCAATCAACTTTGAAAGAGAAACCATTGGTGGCGGGAGTCCGCATATCTTGAACTGGAACATGGTCTCTTCCTATGCCGATGCACCAGGCCTTGTTCAATCCGTAGAGAATGGCGGTGCGGGAGCGGGATTCATTTCATTAAACCAATACACCATCGACCTGCTCAATGAGGATCCGAACGATGACCGAAAAAACAACACCTATTACATTTTTGAGTATGCCTACAACGACGAAACTGCTTTACCGGAAGGGAAAGAGTTAGGCGACCCATTGGATTTGTACGAAAACAGTGAAACGGACCAAAACGAGTTTATGCTCTATTACAGAAGGCAGAACCCGGGCATCCTTAAATTTTTTGATGAAACCGTGGAACCTACAGACAGAAATCATTTTAAAAATATTATGATCTACAGGTTGGCCGAAACCTATTTGATCGGTGCCGAGGCCCACATGATGCTGAACAACACCACCAAAGCCCTTGAGTACCTAAATACAGTGCGAACAAGGGCAAATGCAGCTCCTGTAAACAGTATCGACCTTGAAATTATTCTGGAAGAGAGAGCAAGAGAGTTAGCCTTTGAGGGGCAGCGGTGGTTTACCCTAAAACGTACCGGATTGTTGTACGAGTATCTTTTGGACCATATGAACAATGATAACATGAACGAGTCCTATCCTGAAGGAAATCCAAAGGATATTCTAAGAGAATACATGCAAAACTGGCCCATTCCACAACAACAAATGGATCTTTTGGGACCAAACTACCCACAGAACGACGGGTATAATTAAATCGGCACTAACTAGAATTAACCTATAACATTGAAAAATGAAAAAGCATAACAACAAGAAGAACCTCAACAGCACAAGATTACCCATCTTGTTCCTGTTGACGGCCATAGGTATTTTGGGCACTATCATTTCTTGCGAAACTGAGGACGATTTGCCCCCACCCTCTGCCTATGTTCCACCAGAACCGGAACCAGAGCCAGAACCAGGCGAGGATTGCACATTCTCCACTATTGTTCCAGAATTGGCAGATGGAATGGATTTTGAGTGTGGAGGACCGGAAGTGACCTTTTTTGGGGAAAAAGACGGTTCCTTTACCCTTGATTATGTTGAAAATCCGGATCCATCCGGCATCAACACCTCTGAAACCGTTGTTGAATATACCCAAACAGCCGATATTGAACCTTGGGCAGGCTTCTTTTTTGATTTGGCCAGTAAAGTGGATTTTAACGAGATGCAGACGGTCAAAATTAAAGTGTACTCCCCTGCCGCAGATCAAATTGTACTGATGAAGTTTGAGGACAAGACCGATAATTCCATTGCAAAAGAAGTTCAGGCAACCACAACTGTGGCCAACGAATGGGAAGAACTGTCCTTTGTTTTTTCACCCAGTGACTCCGATAAGTTTGATCGAATGATTTTGTTCTTTGACTTTAACGGAGAAAAGAGTGCCGAGACCACCCACTATTTTGATGACATCGTGATGAGTGAAGGTGGCGAAGTAGAAGAACCTGTTGAAACTGGCGAACCCGCCGCCGCCGCCGCCGACCCCACTATTGATCCATTGGAAGTGGTTTCGTTGTTTAGCGACGTCTATACCAACGTCGCCGTGGATACCTGGAGAACCGATTGGTCCGATGCCACATTGGAAGACATTGAAATTGAAGGCAATGCCGTTAAAAAATACAGCGAACTTAGTTTTGTGGGCGTAGAAACGGTGTCCAGCACTATTGATGCTACCAACATGACCCATTTTAGAACTGATATCTGGACTGGTGACGCTACAGAATTCAGAATAAAGTTAGTTGACTTTGGTGCTGATGGCGCTTTTGATGGCGGTGATGATGTAGAGCACGAAATAGTGATCGAAGCACCCACACAGCAAGAATGGGTAACGCTAGATATACCGCTTTCAGATTTTACAGGACTGACCACTAGGGGCAATATCGCCCAATTGATATTCGTGGGAGCACCATCAGGCGCAAATACAGTATTTGTGGACAATGTGTTCTTTTACAACGAAGCAGGTGTTTCCAACGCGCCCACATCGGGTGCCCCTGCACCTACACTAGCGGAAGCAAATGTGATTTCCGTGTTCAGTGATGCCTATACCGATGTCGCAGGAACGGATTATAATCCAAATTGGGGGCAGGCCACTATAGTTACACAAGAGGAGATTGCAGGGAACAACACCTTAAAATATGAAAACCTTAACTATCAAGGAACGCAGTTTGCAGCTCCATTGGACGTTTCTGGAGCTACTATGGTGCACGTGGATTATTGGACACCCGATTCCTCACAGCTAAATTTATCCTTGATCAGTTCAGGACCTGCAGAAATTCCATATTCTTTTGATATCACCAATGGTGAATGGGTAAGTGTGGATATTCCATTAACAGTGTTTTCGGATGTAGTGGATCTTACCGATGTGATACAATTAAAATTTGATGGTAACGGAACCATTTATTTGGACAACATCTACTTTTATTCACCACCTGCAACGGAACCAACAGCCGCAGCGCCAACTCCAACTGTTGCAGAAGCGGATGTGATATCAATGTTTAGCAATGCATACACTAATGTTTCCATTGACACTTGGAGAACAGATTGGTCGGTTGCTACACTTGAGGATATTATGATCGATGGTAACGATGTAAAAAAGTATAGCGACTTAAATTTTGTGGGGATAGAATCCGTAACCACTCCAATCGATGCAACGGAAATGACACATTTTCATACCGATGTTTGGACAGCGGATGCCACTGAAATTAGAATAAAACTTGTTGATTTTGGTGCCGACGGTGCTTTTGATGGAGGAGATGATGTGGAGCACGAAATTACCATCGCCAACCCAGAACAAAACACTTGGATTTCATTGGATATCCCGTTATCAGAATTTGTTGGACTTACCACTAAAGCAAACATTGCACAACTTATCTATGCAGGCCAACCCGCTGGTTCAACCACAGTATTTGTGGACAACGTATATTTTCACAAATAATGGATAAAAAACAAATCGTAATTTGAGTTAGTTAATTAAGGGAAAGGTTCCACTCTTTAAAAAAGGGTGGAACTTTAATCCAAGCAATGTTTTCTATGAAAAACAAAACATACATTTATCAAAAATTAAAAATGAGCATTTTAAACATATCCTTATTATCCTTGGTATTTGCGCTTTCGTGCAGCTCTGGGGACTCCGACTCCACCGATGTTCCCACCAATTTAAATGTGGACATTTCCATCATTGGTTCAAACGACAATAACCCGAATGGCGATGGTTCTGGGACTGTACAGGTATCCGCATCGGCCAATAATGCGGTACGTTATGCCTTCCGTTTTGAAGGTGGCGACCAAATTAACAGTGAAACGGGATCCATCGAACATACCTTTACCCAAAATGGCACTAATACATACAACATAACTGTATGGGCTTATTCAGAATCCGGTGGGTTCATTAACCAAAGTTATAGTGTGGATGTATACAAATCCGATGAAGCTTTTGCCACTTTGGTCTTTTCCGATGAATTTGATAACGAAGGTAGGCCAGATGACCAAAAATGGCATCATCAGGTTATTCCCCCGAACAATGGAAGCTGGCACAATGATGAACTACAACACTATACGGACAGGCCAGAAAACTCCTTTGTGAAAGATGGTTCCTTAAAAATCAAGGCTATCAAAGAACAATATTCGTATAACGGAAGCACAAAAGAATATACTTCTGCTAGATTGAATACAAAATTTGCCTTTACCTACGGCCGGGTAGAGGTACGAGCCAAACTTCCAAGCAATGCAGGTACTTGGCCCGCTATTTGGACCTTGGGCGCCAATGTAAACGAAACCGGAAACTATTTCGGGGACCAATACGGCAGCGTTGGCTGGCCTCTTTGTGGAGAGATTGACATTATGGAACAAACGGGTTGGGACAAGAGCAGTACCATATCCCACTTTCATTGGGGCGACCTAAACACCGAGGAATATATGGATACTGGGGGAGAAACTACTGTTGCCAATGCATCTACCGAATATCATATCTATGCCATGGAATGGGATAGTGAAAGTATTAAGACCTATGTTGACGACACCTTGGTTTTTGAATTGCCCAATACCAATAACAAACCTTATAATCACGAACATTATTTGATTCTGAACATTGCCATAGGCGGAAATTTAGGTGGTGATGTACCAAGCAATTTTACAGAAGATACCTTTGAAATTGATTATGTAAGGATATATCAGTAGTACCTGAGAAATTGGCAAGAGGTGGATTACTGTTTACGATCAACTTCAAGATTTTGGAAAAGGGTTCCATCAACTTATTCCAATCAACCCAAAGCCGGAGTTTTAGACCTTCGGCTTTTTTTATTGCCCAAGTTCCTTAACATCAAAAAAAACAAGTTCCCGATTATTAAATTTCGCCGTGGCCTCAATAGGGTTGCAGCATACTTCACAATCTTCCACATAGGTTTGATGCGGCACAGAACTATCCAAAAGAAAGGATATTTCTTCCCAACAGTATGGACATTGAAAAAAATGCTCGTACATCTTCTAAAAATCTACATTGAGCAACTGACCGCTAACTTGAAGCATTTGAAGTTCCGCCAATTTTGCATTGTATTTGGCCTGACTTTTGGCCAGTTCTGCATTTAACAAGTTCAACTGGGCCTGCCTAAATTCTATTGAGGTTATTTGCCCCAGTTTATAGCGCTCATCGGTACGCTTAAAGTTGTTTTGGTTGGTCTGTAGGTTTTTCTCCTGAACCTCCAGTACGTACAGCGCATTGGTATAGCTGTCCCAAGCATTGCGAATATCCCTTTCTACTTCCAACTGTATCTGCTTTTTCGCTATCTCTTGGTTTTTATAGGCGATTTTGGCATTCTTTATCCCAGTTATGGTAGTTCCGCCATCAAACAAATTCCACGTTAAGTTTATAGTTCCCGTAACCCCTGTAGAGGTGTTTTGCAAAACAAAAGCCAGTGGACTGTTGTTGTTGGACTCGTTCCAACCGTAAGTTCCTGTCAATCCAATGGTAGGCAAATAACCGCTTTTGGCTACCCGAATGTCGTTAAGGCCCATATTGATGTCCTTTTCCACAATTTGAAGCCTTACATTGTTCATTTGGGCCTCATTGTACATATTTTCCATTTGAAGTCCAGGAACAAAGGTTACCGTGGTATCCGCAGCAAATTGGGCAGATAGATCACGATTCAATATCAAATTCAAATCCCTCATGGTATTTCTGAGCTGTTGCTTGGAGTTCAATAAATTAATGCTATCCGTGTTGATGTCCACTTCGGCATTCAATACATCCAACCCTGTATTTTGTCCGTATTCAAATTGATATTGCGCCCTTTTTAATCTATCCTTGGAAATCTCCAGCGCTTGCTCCAATGTTGCGGTATTTTCGGTAAGGCGGGCTGCTTCATAATAAACTGTAAACAATTGTAAAATGGTGTTTTCAATGGTCTGCCTGACCTCTAGCTCGGATTGTTCGGACCGTTCTTGAAAACTTTTGTAATTATAATACCTTCCCAATCCATCGAACAAAGTATAGTTTACATTAACCGCAGCATTATACCTTCTGGTTTCGGCCCCTTCTGCTGTACGGGTATCTCCATTGCCCAGAACCCCTTCGGAATTTTGCTTGTCTATACTTCCGCTGGCATTTCCTGTTACCGATGGCAAATAGCCAGAGTTAAGGATATCGGCATTATTGTCATCTATCAGTTTGGTATTACGGGCCACTTTGATATCCAGATTGTTTTCCAAAATCAAGTCAATGGCTTCCTGTTTGGTAAGTATTTGATCTTGGGCGTTTGCCATTGGACCAAAAAACAACAAAATCAGGGATACGGTATAAAAAATGCTTTTCATTATGTGGTCTCTTCTACAACTTTTGAGGTTTCTTCTCCATTCTGAGAAAGGTTTTTACTATCGGTTCCGTTTAAGGCAACGCCATTTGCTTCCATCTCCTCCTCTTCATGCTGTTCGCGAATAGCTCGTTCCACTTCTTCGGACGTAACCTCTTCCCCTGTCCACAACTTTTTGGCCGCAACCTTTACATTGTTTCCAAAGGAAAGCAGCAAGGGCAGCAGCAACAAAGTCAAAATAGTGGCAAAACCAATTCCGTAGGCAATGGAAATAGCCATTGGCTTTAAAAATTGGGCTTGACGGCTTTTCTCCAAAAGCAATGGTGCCAGGCCTGCAATTGTGGTAACCGAGGTCAAGAATATGGCCCTAAAACGGGAACGGCCTGCTTGGTACAAGGCATCATCGAAATTCATCCCAGTTCGAAGATTGGTATTGAATTTACCTATTAGTACCAGTCCGTCGTTTACCATAATCCCAATTAATGCAATTATTCCCAACATAGAAAGAATGTTCACCGGGAATCCGTGCAGCCAGTGTCCCCAAGCCACGGCAGTCAAACTAAAGGGCACCATAAAAATCAATAATAAGGGTTGACTTATACTCCTAAAGGTGAAGGCTATGACAATAAAAATCAGAAACAATACAATTGGTCCTACAAACCCTAAGGAACCGATCAATTTATTGGCCTCTCTGTTCTGTCCTTCATAAGATGGGCTTATGGATGGGTATTTGGCCAGAATTTCCGGCATTACCTCATTTCGTATCCACAGCATGGCATCGGTTCCACTTGTAGTTTCCGGGTCGGTCAAATCTGAAGAAACCTGTATTTCCCTTCTACCTTCTAGGTGGTTGATGGCCACATCTCCCCTTTCAATGGTATAGCTTGCAATCTCTTTTAGGGGGATACGGTCTCCGCTGGGTGCCAAAATCCGCATTTCATCCAAATCTGAAATGGATGATCTGTTCTCTCTATCGTACCGGACCCAAACCCTAATTTCATCCTGCCCTCGTTGAAAACGTTGTGCCTGTGCTCCAAAGAAGCCACCTCTAACCTGATTCATCACAGTTCTAAGGTCCAGGCCGAGCAGGTATGCATTTTCTTTAAGTTCCAAACGTATTTCCTTGATTCCGGCCGGATCATTGTCCGTTACATCCTTAAGGTTCGTATTTTCTTCCATCGCTTGTTTAAGCTCTTCTTTTGCTGCCTTTAGCTCGGTAATATTGTTGCCCAAAAGGGACACGGAAACAGGGTTTCCACCAAAATTACCTCCAGAACCATATATTAAACTCTCTACGCCAATAACAGGGCCTACCAGTTCTCGAAGCCTGGTAGTCACCATATCGGCGCGGATACCATCGGGGCGTTCTTCACCGGGTAGTAGGTTTATCTCCAGTTCAGCAGCAGAAGAACCTGGTCCCAAGTTCTTTATCATATTCACAAAAAGCATCTTATCCATGCCTTGCAAATATTGATCAGTAAGTTCCTGATTTACAATGTGCGCTTTTTCCTGAATGAGGCTTATAATGGAATCCGTTACCTTTTCGTTTGTACCATTGGGCATGGTAAGTTGTATGGACACCTGATCACTTGCAATTCTCGGAAAGAATGAAGTACGGATAACTCCTCCCCCAATGGAACCCAGGGTTAATGCCAAAGCCATAAAGAACAGGGCAAAAGTCAAAAATTTATAGTTCATCATAAAGCGAAGTACTGGACTATACCAGTTATCCCTCATGTAGTTCATTAATCTATCGCCCATTTTATTAATTACCCTAAGTTTTGCAAAAATTTTTGCAACACCTGTTTTGGGTTTGGTATTTTTAGCTCGAAGCGCTTTGGAGTGCGCCAAGTGAGCTGGCAAAATAATCAATGCTTCTACCAAGGACACCACCAAGGTGAGAATTACAATCACGGACACCTCGCTAAAGAATTCACCGATACGGCTATCCAAGAAAAGGAAAATGGAAAAGGCCAAAATTGTGGTGATTATCGCTGAAATAATGGGCGGTATTACTTCCATGGTGCCATCCAAAGCGGCCTGTACCGGAGATTTCCCGTCTTCATAATGTTGATAGATGTTCTCTGCGATCACAATTCCATCATCCACCAAAATACCGATAACGATAATCATCCCGAACAGGGAAAGAACGTTAATGGTAACGTTGAACATGGGGGCAAAAACGAACATTCCCAAAAATGCAATGGGAAGTCCAAAGGCTACCCAAAATGCCAATCGGGTATTTAAAAAGAGGGATAAAAACACCAATACCAAAATCATCCCTACGATGGCATTCTCGGTTAAAAGTTGGGTACGCTGTGTTAAAGTAGTTGAACGGTCATCTATAACGTTCAACTGTACATTGGTATACTTTTCGTTGAACTCTTTAATGTACTGCCTAACTTTTTCTGCAGAGCCCATTAAATCCTCTGTATTTGTACTGGTGATGGTTATGTTAACGGCCAATTCCCCATCAAAATAGGAAGCATTTGGAGTCTCGGAAAACCTGTCCCGTATCGTAGCTACATCTTTTAAGCGTATGGTACGGCCTGCTGCATCACCTCGAACTACAATATTGGAAAGCTCATCTCCATAATAGGAACGGTTGTTGGCGCGTATTAGATATTCTTCGGTAGCGGTTTTAATATTACCTCCCGTTACCAAAATATTTGCATTGGAAACGGCTTGTGCTACATCGGCAAAAGATAGGTTATAGGCCAAGAGGCTGTTCTCATCTACAGCAATCTCGATTTCTTCATCGGGATAGCCGGCTATTTGAATTTGAGAGATTCCATCAATGGCCCTAAGGTCGTTTTCTATTTGGCGGCCAATTTGTTTTAAGGTAGCCAAGGGAATATCCTTTCCGCTTACGGCAAAACTTATGGTAGGCCTGACCGGTTCTTGCTTGGCAACAATCAAAGGTTCCATGCCCGTAGGAAAGGTAGGTACCCTATCCACGGCATTTTTAACCTCTAACAACATGAAGTCTACATTCCTCTCTTTCTCAATCTCCACATTGATTGTACCACTGTTTTCCCTTGATGTAGAGGTTACCCTTTCCACACCTTCGAGCCCTTTTAGGTTATCCTCAATTTTTAGGACGATACCTTCCTCGACTTCTTGTGGCGAAGCACCTGGGTAAGCAATGGTAATTGTAATGTTACGTGCCTCGGTAAGAGGAAAAAAAGATGATTTTAAGGAAAGTATTCCCACAACCCCAAAAACAAAAAACGCCAATATAAAGACATTTACTGCCATGTGGTATTTAATAAAATACGAGATGAGTTTTCTCACGGCCAGGGGGTTTAGGATTTACTTTCGTCAAATGTTTTAACCAACATGCCTGCGTAGGCACCGGTAATGGGTTTTGCCACTATAACTTCTCCATCGGGAACGTTCTTAAGCACTACGGTTTTGTCCGTAAAAAAGATAGGCTTTACATCCATTAGGTCTAAAATGGAGTCCCTGACCACAAAAATCTGGTTGTTTTCCAACAACAAGGACCGACTGATTTCTATGGCATCTGGCTCTTCTTTTGCTTCTAGGTTGGCTTCAAGATACTGACCTTCTTTTAAATTATCGCCACTTACTTCAATGTAAACCGTTATGGTCTGTGAGTTTTGGTCCACCCTACTGTTCACACGGGCAACTTCACCCATATACGTTTGGGTCTTTTCCAAATTGGATAACGCTACCTTTTTTCCTTCTTTTAAGAAATCCCCGTAGGTCTTGCTAACGGAAACTTCCAGTTCGTACAGTCCCGTATCAATAAATTCTCCTAGTTTTTGTCCAGATCTGACCAATGTTCCCTCCGTGACCAAAGCTTCGGTCAATACTCCTGTAAAAGGGGCGGAAATGGTGTATTTGGACAGTCGCTGTTCCAAATTCTTTACGTTATAATATGTAGTGATAATTTCTCTTCCCGTTATGAAGAACTTTTCTTTTTCTGAATCCATCTTGGGTAGCTCGGGAGTGGTTTTCTCCAAATCAAACCCATTGAGGTATTGTTGCCATTTTGGATAAATCTCTGGGTAATCCAACCGTAAATCTGGCATTATGGACGTAAGCAAGTTATATAGATTGCTTTTGGCCGATTGCACGCTAGCGTAATACTCGTTTGCATCTATTCTGATAAGCGTTTGTCCTGCCGTATATTGCTGTCCTGTTCGGAACAATTTGCTTCCCGATCTAAATACTCCTTGCACTTCGGAGTAAAGTTCTACGCGTTTTTTGGCGGTAAGGTTACCATTGGCAGGCACCATTATGGGAATGGTCGTATTTTGTACTGTATCCACAAAAACAGTTTTTACCACCTTTTGGGAAGGGGGCCTTTTATTGTCCTTGCTGCCAGCAATAAGGCCAGCAAAATATAGAGAGGCCAATATGATGATACCTCCGGCAACTGCCGATATTATAAGCTTTCGCATTCGTTAGTTGGTTTAATAGCTACAAATCTATTCCCTACTTTTTTTACAATGGTTAAATATTTCATAAAATGCATTTTTAACTGGGTCAAATGCAAAAAGGGGACCCCAAACGGCATCCCCAAACCAAACAAACTAAAGTAATAACTAACTACTCGTTTTCGTTTTCATCCTCGAATTTGGTATCTGCCATTCGAGTACGGTCTATTTGAATATCCATAAATTTTGGGTTCAATGTTTTATCATCGGTATCGAACACCAAAAACTGTTTCGCATCCATACCATGTAAGGCGTTGAAAGAGTTGAACCTATTATTTTGAAGTTGTAATATTTTTAAGTTTGCCAATTGGCCAAACTCCTTGGGAATTTCGCCTCCCAATTGATTATTCGACAAGACCAATTCCTTTAACTGGACCAAATTCCCAATTTCTCGTGGTATCTGACCTTCCAATTTGTTTTCAAAAAGACCCAATGCCTCTAAGTTTGATAGGTTTCCAATGGATTCGGGTATTGTTCCTTTGAGATTGTTACTGGATAGGTTTAGCTCTTTTAACTTTTTAAGTTCCCCAAATGTTTCTGGAATAGGTCCGGTTAAAAAGTTGTTGAACATAGAGAATACCTCCAACTCCTTAAAATTGGCGACTCCTGTTGGGATACCACCCTTGATTCGGTTCATCTCCAAACGGAAAACCTTAAGCTTTTCCAATTTCACAATATCTTTAGGAAGCACTCCGGTAATCTGGTTGAAAGCCAGATTCAAATTGGAAAGGTGCCTTAAATCTCCTATGCTTTCTGGAAGTACGCCATTTAAATTATTCATAAACAGTGTTAGGCCCACTACATGCCCTTTATCGACCTCTACACCCTTCCATGTGTCCACGGGTGCGGTCAAATCCCAAGAAACATTCCAATCTTCGCCATTGGTGCTATTGTACAAATCTACCAAGGCAGATTTTTCTTTAGGGGAAATCTGTCCACTGGCAAAAGATATACCCGCAGAGAACATCAAATAAAAGAAAAAAAGAGCCGCTCGAATCATTAATTACTTATTAAATCACAACGAATTTACTTACAAAATACAATAAAGAAGAAATAACTTACAAATATAATCGTCAAATACACTCCGATTTGTTGTGAATTCGGTAAAATTCGATGTAAAAACTGAAATGTTAGGTTAATCAAGAGCCTCTAAAGCTTCGGACAAGTTCTCCCAATCTTCCATTAAGGACTCCAAATCTTTCTTTTTTCCCTCGTAATTATCAAAAAAATTGGGCTTCGCAATGGTGGCATCGTAGTCCATGAGCAAGTCGTGGTCAATATCGGCAATCTGTTTTTCCAGTTGGGAAATCTTCTTCTCTACCCCACTAAGCTTGTTTTTGAGGGATTTTTGCTTCTTTTGGATTTGATAGTCGTTCTCCTTGCTTTTTTCCTGTGGTTTGTCTTCTTTCTTTGTGTCCCCTTTTTCAACACTTCGGAAATCCTCCATCTTACGCTGTTCCAAGTAAAAGTCGATATCTCCCAAATACTCCTTTATGCCTCCGTCCTTAAACTCGTAAACCCTATCGGTCAACCCTTGAAGAAAGTCACGATCGTGAGAAACGAGAATCAATGTCCCCTCAAAATTTTGAAGCGCTTGTTTTAAAACATTTTTGGATTTAATGTCCAAGTGGTTGGTAGGCTCATCCATTACGAGCACGTTAAAGGGTTGCAAGAGCATTTTGGCCAGGGCCAAACGGTTTCTTTCGCCCCCGGAAAGCACTTTTACATATTTGTCCACCTCATCACCTCTAAACAGAAAGGATCCTAAAATATCCCTTACTTTACTGCGGTTCTTCTCATTGGCGGCATCGATCATGGTATCCAAAATGGTCTTATTACCATCCAGGTATTCCGCTTGGTTCTGGGCAAAATAGCCCAACTGTACGTTGTGTCCAATTTTTAAATCGCCCGTGTAATCCAGTTCACCGACCAAAATTTTGGCAAGAGTTGTTTTTCCTTGGCCGTTTTGGCCTACAAAAGCGGTTTTACTTCCACGATCAATCATTAGATCTATATGTTGAAGCACTTTTTTGGGGCCGTAGTTTTTGGAAACACCGTTTAATTCTGCCACTACCTTGCCGGGGTTTACTGAAACAGGAAACCGAAGATTCATCACACTATTGTCCTCTTCATCCACCTCGATGCGCTCCATTTTATCCAGTTTTTTGACAAGGGACTGTGCCATGGATGCCTTGCTGGATTTTGCCCTAAATTTTTCAATCAACCTTTCGGTCTGCTGTATCTGTTTTTCTTGGTTTTTTTGGGCACTTAATTGCTGTTCCTTTATTTCCTTTCGGTGCACCAAAAACTGGGAATAGGGCTTGTTGTAGTCATAAATCCTTCCTAATGAAATCTCAATGGTACGGTTGGTTACATTGTCCAAAAACATTTTATCGTGGGAAACAATCACCACGGCACCGGTAAAGTTTCGTAAAAACTGCTCCAACCAAATAATGGATTCAATGTCCAAGTGGTTGGTAGGCTCATCCAGCAGCAATACATCGTTATTTTGAAGTAAGAGCTTGGCCAGTTCAATACGCATACGCCATCCACCGGAAAAGGTATCGGTCAGTTTATTGAAGTCTTCTCGTTTAAAACCCAACCCAAGAAGCACTTTTTCGGTATCACCTTGATAATTGTACCCTCCCAAGATTTCATACCGATGCGTTACATCGTTCAAATCCACCATGAGTTGATGGTACCCGTCGCTTTCATAATCGGTTCGCTCCGCCAAGGCAGTATTGATCTCGTCCAGTTTGAGTTCCAGCTCTTTGATTTCTGAAAATGCCTGATAGGATTCTTCCAAAACGGTTCTCCCTTCTTCAAAATCAATATCCTGTTTAAGAAAACCGATTTTTATGTTTTTTTCAGTGGCTATGACCCCTTCGTCCAAGGGCATTTCCTTGGCAAGGAGTTTAAGCATAGTGGATTTACCCGCACCGTTCTTTCCGATCAGACCTACTCTATCCCCGCCGTTAAGACGAAACGATATTTCCTCGAACAGATATTCTCCTCCAAAGGCTACGGAAAGATTATGAATATTTAGCATTTAAATGTGACCTTGATTACAAAACATTAGTTGGCGAATTCATACTTTTGTACAAAAGCCCTGCAAATGTTAAAAAAAGGAACCAAAATGTACAGCATTTTAACAGGAAACTGTCCAAGATGCCACCAGGAGAGCATGTACGAGAAATCCAATCCGTACACACTTTCCAAAATTTTCAGTATGAACGAAAGGTGTTCGCATTGTGGCTTAAAATACAAGATTGAGCCCTCCTTTTTTTACGGTGCCATGTACGTGAGCTACGGTGTGGGCATTGCGTTTGCAGTTGCCGCCTTTGTAATCTCCTTTTTATTTATTGGCACTTCTTTATTGACCACCTTTATTGCTATTGTGGGTACTTTGATTGTTTTTATGCCGGTAATCATCAGGTTATCCAGAAATATTTGGATCAACTTTTTTGTGAAGTATGACCCCACTTCGGTTAAAAAACACGAAGCGGTAAAGAGTTAACCGGAATAATATTTTTTGGTAAACCTTACAATATCCATTTCCGGATCCAAGTCAGTATTCTTTTCAATATAATCGAACAATTGCCTAGAGGCATACGGCCCTATCAACACACCCCTAGAACCAAATCCGTTCAAAACATACAAATTTTGATACTTCGGGTGCCTGCCCACCAAGGGTCTGCGATCAATAACAGTGGGGCGAATGCCCGCTACGTGGTCAACAATCTCAAAATCACATTTTAAAAAGGACTTCAGTTTTTCCAATAGTTCGTTCTTGGACGCTTCGGTAGGTTCATTGGTCTTATCTTTCCACTTGTACGTGGATCCCACCAAATACGTGTCATCTTCCATTGGAATGGTAAAAACCGAGGATTTGATTACATTGTCTTCTTTGTAATTGGGCGCATGGATAATCAATAGCTCGCCTTTGGTCCCATTTAAGGGGAGGTAACCGAAATATGGATTCTGTTTGAGGCCGTAACCGCATGCAAAAACAATGTTCTTGGCGGCAATGGACTTATAAGTGATATGATCTTCTGATATTGAAAGTGAATCAAAATCCAAAGATTCTGATAAGAGTTTGCCTTTTACTTCCAGATAACTTTTGTACGAACGCACTAAGGTACCCGTATCTATTCTTCCTGTATATTTTACTTTGCCAAATCCATGTGGTGCATCAATGGCCGGGTTATTGTTGTGCAGAATTTTGGTTGAAAGGAAATAGTCCAACTCTGGGCGGTCAGCGGCCTCGAACCATAGGTTTTGCTCTTCAATGGATGCAAACTTTCGCAGAACAGGGAGCTGGTAATCTAACTTTTTGCCCAGTTTTTCCTCTAAATTATGATAAAATGGTTTGGCCCCTTGCAACTGTTGCTTGGCTTTCCATGCCATGGTGAACCGTTTTAAGGTTATGGGATTGTATAGGCCACCAGCCACTTGTGAAGCTCTTTGTGATTCGTCCGTGATCACTGTAAAAGCTTTTCCCTCTTTTTCCAAAACTTCGCAGAACGAAATCCCGGCCAACCCTAAACCTACTACTATATAATCCAACATCTTGCAAAATTAGGTATCTGATCGATCAATCAATCATTCCTACTTGAGTTTAATGCAAAAAAACGCCGCACTAGGTGCGGCGTTTTACTGTATTGAATTGGAAATATTCTATGGACTTACTTAATATGCCCACATATCTTGCTCTCTGTCGCGTATACCCTCTTTTATCCTTTGGGATTCCAAGAGCTGGAACAATGCATTATCAAAAATGTAATCGCTTATTTCACGATCTTCGTGAACGTTTTCCTCTTTGTAGATAACTCCGTTGAATCGACGTGCGTTCAACAACATATCAAAGGAAATGGGTCTTGCCGAGTTCCGCTGGTTGTACACCTTGGCATCGTGCAAAATTTGCCTAGCCGCAGGGTACCACACCCAGAACAATTCTACTTTGTTCTGCCCTGGATCAACATTCTCATCATCGATGAAGTTGACATCGGGAGCTACTGGTGCAATTCCCAATAAACGATACTTAAGTTCTCCCTGGCGCTTGTCGAAATACCAGATTCCCTTTATACGGAACTCCTCTATGTCGGCAGCAGTAATATCCCTTTTGTTAATAAACTCCGGGGAAACCTGCTCACCAGCATTTACCTGCTCGTAACCAAGATCGGTGGTATCTACCTTTCTTAAGGTAGCCGAAAGGTCTTCCAACTTTCTTTTTTCGGTAAAGTAGGAGTCTGCATAAACCTCGGTAAGGTTTCCATTTTTAATGTTTTTCATCAAAACATGGTACAGCGACCTTCTATCTGCCCCAATACCTATGGTATCGGTTGGGTAATACAATGGAAAGTTAACTCGTTCGTCAAGATCGATGATTTCCCAAACGGTCTTGGACCATAGGATATCCCTATCATCCACATAACCGTACGCTAAAGGCTCATCGGCATCTTGCTCTATTTGAGCTTGGGTTTTTTTACCTATATCCTCTGGCAACTTGGCATTTAAAATATTTGCCTGTGCCATGATTGATACTGGCAATACGCCCAACAATCCAATTAATAATGCGTTTTTCCAATTCATGATCACTTGTATACTTTTTATACTTCTTAGTTAGTAAGCTCAACCATAACAGGAGATACTTTCTTTAACTTGTAGCTCTTGTTGTTTGTGATGTAAGCTTGGATATCGAATATCTGGACAGACTCGCCTCTACCTGCTCTCGCAAGTACAGATTTGGCTCTGCCATCCAATTTGTTTCCATTTACAACTACGGTAGGCTGACCCGGTACTTTAAACTTAAACTGATTAACAGCTAGGTTCAAGTCAAAGTCGAAATCTTCCAACATTGCACTAACAGTTGCAATTTCAAGGTTTTTCCTTGGCATTTTAATGCTACCTGATTCTCCACGAACGGTACCACTTGGCCTTGGAATATCCTTGATACGGAATTCGGACGAAGTACGGATTCCCTTACCATCGGGCAACGTTCCAGAAGCTGTAATGGTTACAGATCTACCTGTGCCGGGGTTCATTATGTAATTGCTGCCACTTCTTCTGCTCAAACCAGGAGCTGAAGCTGAAACCTTATTATCTGGAATACCAGGAATAGAGATGGTCATTGGGTTGGCAACACCACGGTAAACCACGTTCATCTTATCCGCAGAAATTACTGCTGCGTTAGGCATGGAGATGGTTGCAAAAGTGTTGTTCACTTCCACTGGCACCTCTACACCATCTTGCATGTATGTCATGGTTCCTTTAATGGTATGATCCCCTGGGGTACCGGCACTGATCAACATTTTGATACCACCAGCTTCCAATTCATAGTCCTTACCCTCGGTCAATGGTCTTCCGTCCAAAGTCAATTCTGCTTTTACAGGCGTGGAAGTCTTGTCAGTTTTACTAACAATGATCTTACCATCGTACTTTTCCCCTGCGTAGTAAGCGGTTTTTGGAGCGGACAATGCACTTGCAAAGTTGGTCAAGGACACAGCCTCGGTCAATTCACCCTCCAAAAGGGTTTTCAACACTTCTTGTTCCGTGGTTTTGATATCTGCCTGCAACTGGGTCATTTTGGTCAAAGAGGCCACCAATGGGAACCCTTCGTAATGGTAGTTGATCCAATCTTGACGTGTGCCATCTCTCTTCTCAACTTTACCATCTTCATCACCAGTGGCAAAACGGGTTTCAACACCGGTTTTCAAAGATTTGTATTCATCTGGCAAAGCATTGATAACACCTTCACGGTAGGTATTGATCTGATCCATGAACTTTTTTCCTTCTGGGCCCAAATTGTCGCCTTGAAAGAATTTTTGGTCCAAATAATCAGACTTGTCCATAACCACATAGTCTTTGGGATCTTCCAAATCTGCGGTCATTTCTTTTTTCAATCCTTCCAAATAGTTATAGTAATTATCGGAAAGTTGTTTGATCTCTTGAGCATTTTGGTACAATTCTCCGTACTCCTCTTCGTTTTCACTGGCCTTTGTTTCCAAGCTGGCCATAAAACTAGAGTTATTGGAGTCCATATTGGTATTGGAAGTTTCCAGCTTTTCGTTCATAAGTCCGAACGCGGCAAGTACTTCCTTGCTCATATTTAGTGCCAACATCGCGATGAAGATCAAGTACATAAGGTTGATCATCTTCTGACGTGGTGTTTGTTTTCCTCCTGCCATGTTTTTCTAATTAGATTTAATAATTAATTTGATTTGGTTTTGTTTTCTGTTGATTTGAAAACTTCTAATTAGACTTTTCCGCCCATGGCTGTAAGCATACCTCCGTACACTCCGTTCAAAGAAGATAGGTTGGTGGCCAAAGACTCCATTTGGTCTTTCAACGCACCTGCGTTCTGTACAACTTCTTCGTTAATGGAGGCTTGTCTGCTAGCACTTTCCAATTGTACTTTGTACAAACTGTTCAAAGATTCCATTTGAGCTGCTGCGTGAGACAATTCCTCTGAGTACTTTTTAGTGTGCTGAATAGCATCTGTAGTTGGAGTGATGTTCTTGGCAGCACCTTCAAAGCTCTTGATACTTTCTCCAAGGTTGGTAAAAAGTTCAGAATCGATTTTTGCTTCTTTAAGAAGGTTATCCAGTTTTTTGGAAAGCAATCCTTCAGCTTCTTGAGCATCTTTGGCTTGTTGTTTTTTAGAAGCGTCCGCTTGGCCACCGGCCAATTCCGGGTACACCAAAGACCAATCGAATTCATCGTCAACTGGTTCAAATGCAGAGATAGCAAAGATCAATGCTTCGGTAATAAGTCCAACCGCAAGAAGAAGTCCACCTGTAAGGGGCCCGAACTCCCAGTGAAGGATCTTGAACAATGCACCAATAATTACTACCGATGCCCCTAGCCCGTAGGCCATGTTAAACAGCTTTTTTGTTGATTTTGACTGCGCCATAATTCTAGTTTTAATTAAGTTATATAAAAAATAAGTATTTGGTTACTACTCTTACTTGTTTATATAATGTTCTCTCGTGTTTTTTGTTTTATTATAGTCCGCTTCGGCTACCGTTGGTAGAATCTTCCTCTCCCATATAATCCTGGACCGTTCTAAATCCTATGTAACTTCTTGCAGAATCTTGATATTCGTAATCTCTGGTACTTACTTGAAGGAAGTAAGCTACATCTTTCCAAGAACCTCCACGAATCACTTTACGTTTGTTGTCCTGTGAACCAATATTCGGGTTCATCGTGGATAAATATTGGTAAGCACCTGGATCAAAACTGGAGTTTGTCCATTCCGATACATTGCCTGCCATATTGTATAGATTGTATTCGTTAGGCTCAAAGGATTTTGCTTCTACCGTATATAAAGCGGCATCAGCTGCGTAATCGCCACGTTGTGGTTTAAAGTTGGCCATGAAACATCCTGTATCGCTGATCACATACGGACCGCCCCAAGGATATGTCCCGCCTTCGATTCCTCCCCTGGCGGCATATTCCCACTCTGCTTCGGTGGGCAACCTAAATTGGTTCACAAACTGTTTTCCACGACTTTTTTGATCATCGTTCTTAAATTTTGTTCTCCAATTACAGAAGGCTTTGGCCTGCATCCAGTTTACCCCGACAACAGGGTAGTCGCTATAGGCATCGTGCCAAAAGTAATCATTGTGCATTGGCTCATTGTAGCTGTATTCAAAATCTCGAATCCACACAGTGGTATCTGGATAAATTTCAATCTCTTCTTGCTTGATGAAGTCTTTTCTATTGCCAGATCGAGCCCTGGCAGCAGCTTCGATGTCCATCCAGTTGTACTTGTATTTGATTTTGGTAACATCTATGCTCCTAAGACCATTGTAACTCTCTTCTTCTGGTAGATACATGGAATCCATAACCTCTGTATAGTACTCATCTGGGTATTCCGATGTATCCCATATCAGGTCAACATCTTTGTTCAATGCCCTCCCTTCATAATAGTTATCTCCCATGCCCGCATAATTATCGAGCATGTATTTGTCGTAAACGGAAAGTTCGGTAGTGTCGGTGTCCTTAAAACCGTATTCTCCGATACCTTCATCTTCGGGCCCAATACCCAACTCGTCGGCCAAAATGGCCAATCTGGTTCTTACTATGGAATCCTTGACCCACTCCACAAACTGTCGGTACTCACTATTGGTGATTTCCGTATCGTCCATATAAAAGGAACGTACGGTAACCGTTCTTGTGGGAGCATTCAATGTTTTTGCTTGATCCTCATGGGCTTTCCCCATTACAAAGGCGCCTCTGGGAATCAATTCCATTCCATAGGGTTTTTCTGGATGCCATTTTTTTCCCTTTACCCCAACTAGTTCACCTTTTGACCTTGATTTAGAGCCACAACTGGCAAGCAAAAAAACAAGTGCTAGAGATGAAAAGAATAGCTTTCTCATACTTTAGGTTAAATTGTTCGATTCAAGATTTTATAACTGTACTACACAGATTCATTACTCTCAAAACTGATTTTTGAATGAATTATTGTGCAAAAACAATTAATGATCAAAATTTAATTTATTTAGTTCAAGCCTTTTCTGTAGGCTTTGAACCACCTTTCAGGAATGTTCTGGTTGCAAGCATCCAAATAGTCCTCTTCGGTGCAAGGTAATAACGCCACCGAATTTGTTTTAGTATGCTCTGCCAAAATTGTTGGCACTTCTACCCACCACCGTTCTGTGACATGGCTTTTGAAAAAAATCAATTCTTCCGTGTCCGTGGGTACAGTAAACTTTGTGAAGTCTTCGTTCTTTGAACTTGGGTATTCTTTGATCCTGAAGCTTAGGCCCTCAATAAAATACCATATAATCTGGGCAATCATCTGGAATGCCTGGTGCGAGTTCTCCCCTTCGTAAATTCCAAACAGGGAAACTTTGTCGCTAATACCGGCGTAACGGGCAATGGTACATATCTCTCGACCTGTAAAACCATTTGGGGAAAAGTTACTTGTCATACCCATTTCGCTGGCCCGGATAGCCCGCAGGTCCAAGCTTACAATATCACTGCTTCGCAAAACAGGTTCCGCCAGTTCTATATTGGCGGCAATCTCACCTAAGCGATAGGCATCAAAAAAAAGGCGCTCCATTAAATCCTTCTCTTCCTGGGCATTGAAATAACTCTGGTATCCAATGTTTGAAAAATTAAAAAGATTATTGGGCTTATCCGTAATAATTTTGCTCATATAAGAATGTGATGAAATCAATTCATCGTCCTCACCAAAGTCGAACCGACTATCAATGGAGACCAGATTCACCATATTCTTTATTTTATCAAAAGCGCGGTAAGTAGGGAAAGTAATATCCTGGGTAAGACCCAATACTATGGGTATTATGTTTTCCTCAAGTAATCCAGCTACAATTTCCTTTACAACAAAGTAGGTATCCTCCACAGTGTCGCCTTCCTCCACATCCCCTATATCAATAATGGTGGAGTTCCAATTGCCCATCATTAAACGGTAGAGCTGAATACGGACTTCGTCCAAATCCAGTTTTTCTGGTTTTTTCTCAAAGGCATTTCTGGATTCCAATACGCCAAAAATGGCCACATCGGCATGGGCGAATACGGGAAGCCCATCCTTTTCGGTATGCATGTGGATGTTTTTTCCCAATGCTTGTTCTGGCAACAATTCGGAATGTGCCAATACCTTGTCCTTTACCGGAACCAGAAAATCGAAGGCCATACTATTTTTTATTCTTAGCTTTTGCTTTTGACTTGGCTTTTTTCTTTGGTGATTTTTTTTCCAATAGGGCTTGTGCTTCTTCCAAAGTTACTTTTGTGGCGTCCACATCTTTGGAAATTTCAACTTTCACCTTACCTTTTATAATATTGTGTCTTCCCCAACGGGCTTTTTCTATCCTGATTTTTTCTTCGGGCCATTCTTGAACCAGTTTTTCGGCTTCCTTTTTCTTTTTGGCCTCGATCAATTCAGCAATATCGCTTTCGGAAAGATTATCAAAGTCATATTTTTTGTTCACATTGATGAACATACCGTCCCATTTGATAAAGGGACCAAACCTACCTTTACCTTTGGTAACTTCCTTTCCTTCATACGTGGCAATCGGTGCATCGGCCTTTTGTTTTTCCTTGATCAGTTCTATGGCACGGTCCATATCCACATCAAAAGCACTTTCGCCTTTGGCGAGTGAAATAAATTTTTTCCCAAACCGTACATAAGGGCCATAGCGGCCTACATTCGCTTCTACTTCCTCACCTTCGTACACTCCCAATTTTCTTGGGAGCTCAAAAAGCGTCATGGCCTCCTCGAACGTAATGGTTCCAATGGATTGATCAGGCAACAAACTTGCAAATTGTGGTTTTTCCTCATCGTCGACCGTTCCAATTTGTACCATGGGACCAAAACGTCCCAATCTTACGGATACCTGTCTGCCAGATTTTGGGTCTGTTCCCAACACACGCTCTCCGCTTGCCCGTTCGGCATTTTCCTCAACCTTCAACACATTCGGGTGGAAATCCTTGTAGAAATTTTTCATCATTTCCTGCCAATCTTCATCACCAGATGCTATTTCATCAAAATCCTCTTCTACCTGAGCTGTAAAATTGTAATCCAGAATTTGGGTAAAGTGGGTCACCAAAAAATCATTTACTATCATCCCGATATCGGTCGGAACAATCTTCCCTTTCTCAGACCCCACCATTTCGCTTAGCTGGCTATCGGACACTTTTCCACCCTCCAATACCAACTGTGTATACTTGCGCTCGGAACCTTCAACGGTACCTTTTTCCACATATCCCCTATTTTGAATGGTGGATATGGTAGGGGCGTAGGTAGATGGTCGGCCAATGCCCAATTCTTCCAACTTCTTCACCAAAGAAGCTTCTGAATAACGGTAAGGCGGTCTTGAGAATCTTTCTGTGGCCGAAATAAATACATTTTGAAGCGGCTCCCCCACAGCCATGGCCGGTAACATACCTTCTTGTTCCTCCCCATCCTCATCATCAGTTCCTTCCAAGTATACTTTAAGGAATCCATCAAACTTCACCACTTCTCCGTTTGCTGAGAATTCCTCGTTGTGGGTACTTGCCTTTATTTTTACATTGGTGCGCTCCAACTGGGCATCGCTCATTTGCGAGGCCAGGGTACGTTTCCAGATAAGTTCGTATAATTTGGCCTGGTCGCGCTCCAATTGGGGCGACTGCAATTTCATATCGGTTGGGCGAATGGCCTCGTGAGCCTCTTGTGCTCCTTTGGATTTACCCGTAAAGTTTCTGGTTTGACTATACTTTTCGCCATAGTTGTCCAGTATGGCACTTTTGGCGGCGGACAATGCTTCGTTCGAAAGATTCACACTATCTGTTCTCATATAAGTAATGAGACCAGCCTCGTATAGGCGCTGGGCTACCTGCATGGTGCGGCTCACCGAAAAATAGAGTTTTCGCGATGCTTCCTGCTGTAAGGTAGATGTGGTAAATGGCGCCGCTGGTGCTTTTTTGGCCGGTTTTTGGGCCAAATCGGAAACCGAAAAATCCGCACCAATATTCTCTTTTAAAAATGATTCGGCCGCCTCTTTGGTCGGGAATGTTCTGTTCAGCTTGGCTGCAAATGTATTCCCCTCATTGGTTTTGAATTCCGCCTTTATCCTAAAAGATGCTTCGGGCGTAAACCCTTCGATCTCACGTTCACGCTCCACGATCAAGCGTACCGCAACAGATTGAACCCTACCTGCGGAAAGTCCCGGTTTTATTTTTTTCCAAAGTACCGGCGATAGTTCGTAACCCACCAATCGATCCAACACCCTACGTGCTTGCTGTGCATTTACCAAGTTATAATTAATGTCCCTTGGATTTTCAATCGCCTTTTGGATGGCCGATTTTGTGATGGAGTTAAATACGATCCGCTTGGTCTTGTTCTTGTCCAAACCCAACTCTTCTGCCAAGTGCCAAGATATGGCCTCCCCTTCGCGGTCCTCATCACTTGCCAGCCAAATAGTTTCTGCTTTTTTAGCCAAATCCTTAAGCTTTTTTACCAAAGCTTTTTTCTCCTTGTCTACAGTGTATTTTGGCTTAAAATCGTTCTCCACATCTACACCGAGCTCTTTTGAGGGAAGGTCGGCAATGTGCCCAAAACTAGACTCTACTTGAAATTCTTTTCCTAGGAACCGTTCAATGGTCTTAGCTTTAGCGGGGGACTCTACAATAACTAAATTTTTTGGCATGCACTTGGTTTTGTGACAACAAAAGTATATTAAAATTTAAACTTCAGCATTTACAGGATAGGTTTTAGTCTTCAGAACCAAAAAAAATCATCTAGCAAATTCAAAAACCCACATTAATAGCTGATCCATTACAACTCAGGGTGAAATATTTGTTATTTTTATGAAGACTAACTCATAACTCAACTAAAAATGACCAACCGCTACTTGATCATGGTACTTGCCGTACTGTGTTTTTATCCCTCGAACGCTCAACGAAAAAAGAACAAGAACAACGCTCCCCTATACAAGGAATCCCTTTACGATGGAATGAAATGGAGGATGGTGGGCCCACACCGGGGAGGAAGGGCCGGAACCGTTTCAGGTGTAGCCAACGACCCCAACCTATATTATATGGGTACCGCAGGTGGAGGTGTTTGGAGAACTACTGATGCGGGCAATTCTTGGGAATGTATTTCCGATGGCTATTTTGGTGGTTCCATCGGGGCCGTCACCGTTGCCGAATCCGACCCTAATATTATATATGTAGGCGAAGGCGAGCAGACACTAAGAGGAAATGTATCCTCGGGCAAAGGACTTTGGAAAAGTATGGATGCCGGTGAAACCTGGGAATTTATAGGCTTGAAAGATTCCGAACATATTTCCCGAATCCGAGTTCATCCCAAAAATCCGGACATTGTTTACGTAGCCGCCATTGGAAACTTGTGGAAACCGAACGAAACCCGGGGTGTATTCCGTTCTATGGACGGAGGAAAAAATTGGGAAAAAATTCTATACATAAGTGATAAAGCAGGGGCCGGAGACCTGATTATGGACCCGAACAACAGTAGAATCCTCTATGCCGCCACTTGGCAGATGAAACGAAACGGTTATCGCATGGACAGTGGTGGTCCAGATAGCAAAATGTTTAAAAGTACCGACGGTGGCGATACTTGGAAGGATATTTCAGAACATTCAGGATTGCCCGGTTTTCCATGGGGAATTGTAGGGATAACCGTTTCCCCATTGGATTCTGACAGGGTATGGGCCATTATTGAGGCCGAAGACGGGGGCGTTTTCCGCTCAGATGATGCAGGGGCAACTTGGAAAAAAGTCAATGAAAACCGAGGACTAAGACAAAGAGCTTGGTATTACAGTAGAATTTATGCCGACACCCAGAACATTGACAAAGTTTGGGTAATGAACGTGAGCTATGGGGTTTCCACAGATGGAGGAAACACCTTTACACTTAAAACAGCCGGGCATAGTGATCACCATGATCTATGGATCGACCCAAACAACAATCAAAGAATGATCATTGCCGATGACGGAGGCGCACAAATTTCCAATGATGGTGGAAACAACTGGACCACCTATTACAACCAGCCGACCATGCAGTTCTACCGCATTGCGACGGATAGCATTTTTCCTTACAGAATATATGGAGCGCAGCAGGACAATACTGCCTTGCGAGTTTTCCATCGCTCCTCGGGCTCAAGCATCACAGAGGATGACTGGGAACCAACGGCCGGAGGCGAGAGCGCCCACTTGGCACCCGACCCCAAGAACAACCAATTGGTTTATGGGGGAACCTACAAAGGCTACATGAACCGTTTGGACCATACCACCGGTCAAACTATCTCTACAAATATATGGCCCGACAATCCCGCTGGTTCGGGTGCTGAAGTAATGAAGTACCGTTTCAACTGGAACTATCCTTTGACGTTTAGCCGACACGACCCAAACGTACTCTATGCAGGGTCCAACTATTTGCATGCCACTACGGATGGAGGGCAATCATGGAAAACCATCTCACCTGAATTGGCCAGAGGTATACCCGAGACCATTGAATCTTCAGGAGGACCCATTACGCAGGACAACACGGGTGCAGAATTTTATTCCAACGTTTTTGTGATTACTGAATCCATTCTGGAAAAGGGCGTGATTTGGACAGGTAGTGATGATGGGCTCATTCATGTAACTCGTGACAACGGAGTTACTTGGGAAAATGTCACCCCACCAGAATCCATGTCCCCAAAATTGAACATGATCAACTCAATAGATACCAGTCCATTTGATGCTGCCACTACATATGTTGCAGCTACGTCATACAAATTTGGTGACTACACACCTTATTTGTACAAAACGGATGATTATGGAAAAACGTGGAAATTGATTACGGATGGCATCAAGGACAATTACTATACCCGGGTCATTCGTACCGATAAGGTTCGCGAAGGCTTATTGTATGCTGGTACCGAATGGGGCATGTATGTTTCTTTTAATGATGGAGAAAACTGGACACCCTTCCAGTTAAATTTACCTATCACTGCAATACGCGACCTACATGTTAGGGACAATGATTTGATTGCTGCCACCCACGGAAGAGGTTTTTGGATGATTGATGATTTAACACCACTTCACCAGCTTTCGGAAGAAGTTGCAAACAGTGATTTCTATTTGTACAAGCCAGATATGGCATATAGAATGCATCAGGATCGTGCTTGGCGGAAACCCAACACCAAGTTGGTGGGGGAAAATCATCCTGATGGAGCCATCATCAACTATTACCTAAAAAGCTTAAAGGAAACCGATACAGTGACCATGGAAATTTTGGAAACTGATGGCAGTGTCATCCAAAAGTTTTCCAACCATGCCAAACCAGATAGGTTAAATCCGGCCTCAACTCAAAAATTAGAGGTTACCGAAGGAGGCAACAGATTTATCTGGAATATGCGATACCCAGGCTACCAAGAGTTCGAGGGAATGGTGTTCTATTCCTCGCCCAACATTGGACCAAAGGCGGTACCCGGCAATTACAAAACAAGACTCACGGTCAACGGAAAATCTATGGAGCAAGCGTTTGCCATAGTCAAGGATCCAAGGGTATCGCTCAGTCAAAAAGATTTTCAAGATCAATTCGACTTTTTAATGAAGGTACGTGCCCAAGTAAGCCGTGCCAACAATGCCATCATCAATATTAGAAGCATTAAAAGGGATCTGGACTATTTAAAGGAGAAAACCAAGGAAAATGCGGAAATCCAGAAAATGGCCAAGGATTTTGAAACGGAGCTTTCCATAATCGAGAACAACATTCACATGACCAAAAATCAGAGTAGGCAAGATCCATTAAATTATGGTATCCGAATCAATAACAGATTGGCATTTTTGATGGTGGACTCGCAACGTGGCGACCAAAAGCCAACAAAACAAGCCCAGGAGTTTTTTGTGGAGGTGACCAAGGAGCTCGACAAGGAAATCAACGACTTAAATACACTAGTGGAAAAACAAGCCACCTTGATCAATCGGAAAGTGGAAGAGAATCAAATTAAATTGATTTCTACCGAATAGAAGTTTAATACTTGGCAGCAAGTGAAAGCGCCCTTTTTTTAGAGGGCGCTTTTTGTTTATGGCTATTACACATCCATGGAAATTCCCACGGCCTCTTTATAAATAAAGTAGATGGGTATTTTACTGAACATTGCGGTAAATAAAACCCCGACCAAACACAATATTACTCCAAGTTGAGCAACCATTCCGGCCACAAGTATCAAAAGAAATATCATCAACCAGTTTTTATTTCCAAGGGCAAACCCGGCTTTTACAATTTCCATGGCGGTAAGTTCTTTATCAAAAGAAAAAAATGCGGGGAACAAAGACATGGGCACCATTAAATAGATAATACCCAATCCGCAGGCCAATAAACCCAGCAACGATAGCCCGACCATTATCAAAGAAAGAATCAATGCCTTTGACAAATATTCTTTTTTGAAGTAATAAAAATAATCGTCCCTCCCCTGCTCCTTTAAATCATATTTTCTGCAAATCCTTAAAAAAGCAGCGTTCAAACAAATAGCAACGGTCATTACACCAATCATAAATATAGGCATGACCATGGTCATTAACACGGCAAATGCTGGTGGCATTTCCTGTTGGTCGAAAGCATTGGGATCGCTGATACCCATAGCTATCATTGGGAGGTAAATCAGTAAATAAAAAGGAATTATGCTAACAAAAGTCAATAATAAGGTAAGAGACCCTTGTAGCCACACTTTTTTGAACAATTCAAAAGAGTTGTTGAACACGGCCCCAAATTCTATTGGTGCACTTTGTTTTATTCTTTCGGATAGGTTGATAAAATTCATTTTAAAAAAATAGGTTATGTTTTTAGTTTGAAGGTAACACTAACAGGCGATTCCGCAATATCTTCTTAAAAATTACTGCCAAATTGTCACTAAACTGTAATAAGCATTATCTTTGCACCCCATTGAAACATTTATGATCGAGGAAAAAAGCGTGGAAAAAGTAATAGATGAAAGCCAACAAGGGAGCACCTTGTCGCTGGAAAACAACGAAAAGAACGGCCGAAAGCTCTACATAGAAAGCTATGGTTGCCAGATGAACTTTTCCGACAGCGAGATTGTGGCGTCCATATTGGCCAAGGAAGGTTTCAACACCACCCAAAACTTGGATGATGCCGATCTCGTTTTGGTAAACACCTGCTCCATTCGCGAAAAGGCCGAACAAACCGTTCGCAAGCGACTGGAGAAGTTCAATGCCGTAAAAAGAACCAAACCCAACATGAAGGTTGGGGTACTGGGCTGTATGGCCGAGCGATTGAAAAGTAAATTCCTGGAAGAGGAAAAAATTGTGGACATGGTCGTGGGGCCCGATGCCTATAAAGACCTGCCCAACCTTATCCAAGAAATTGATGAAGGTAGAAATGCCGTAAACGTTATCCTTTCCAAAGACGAAACCTATGGCGATGTAGCGCCTGTCCGATTGAACACCAACGGTGTCTCTGCTTTTGTTTCCATTACACGTGGCTGCGACAACATGTGCACGTTCTGTGTAGTGCCTTTTACCAGAGGAAGGGAACGTAGTCGTGACCCACAATCCATTTTAGAGGAAGTGAACGACCTTTGGGAAAGAGGATTCAAGGAAATTACCCTTTTGGGCCAGAATGTGGACAGCTACCTTTGGTATGGTGGTGGATTGAAAAAGGATTTCGACAAGGCTACGGACATGCAAAAAGCCACTTCCGTAAACTTTGCAGGGTTGTTGGAACTTGTGGCACAGGCACAGCCAAAGATGCGTATCCGTTTTTCCACATCCAACCCACAGGATATGACTTTGGACGTGATCGAGACCATGGCAAAATACAGAAATATCTGCAAGTACATTCACTTGCCCGTGCAAAGTGGAAGCAACCGTATTCTAAAAGCCATGAACCGTCTGCACACTCGTGAGGAGTATTTTGAATTGATTGATAACATCAAAAAAATAATCCCTGATTGCGCCATCAGTCAAGATATGATAACCGGGTTCCCTACGGAAACGGAAGAAGACCATCAGGACACCTTGAGTTTGATGGAATACGTGAAGTACGATTTTGGTTTTATGTTCGCTTATTCCGAAAGACCCGGAACTTTGGCCGAACGTAAAATGGAGGACGATATTCCCGAGACCATCAAAAAAAGACGTCTTACGGAGATCATCGAACTGCAGCAAAAGCATAGCCATTATCGCACGCAAGAGCATTTGGGCAAGATCGAGGAAGTGCTCATCGAGGGAACTTCCAAAAAATCGGACGCCCACTGGATGGGACGAAACTCCCAGAATACCGTTGTGGTTTTTCCAAAGGAAAATTATAAAGTAGGGGATTTTGTCAACGTCAAAATCAACGAATGTACCTCCGCTACCCTTATCGGTGAGGCAGTAGGTTTAAGCTAAGTGAAAAACATGCCGAAAAGCAAAAAAATAAACGTTAAGGGAATTGATATTGTATTGTACGAGCAAAACAATAACGATTTTATTTCCCTAACCGATATCGCCCGGCACAAAGACCCCCATCATACCGACGACATTATTAAAAACTGGATGAGGAATCGAAACACGATTGAGCTTTTGGGCTTTTGGGAAAGTATTTATAACCCCAATTTTAAACCCGTCGAATTCGACGGGTTTAAAAAGCAAGCAGGGCTTAACAGTTTTGTAATGACCCCAAAACGTTGGATTGAAAACACGAATGCAATTGGCATTGTTTCAAAGGCCGGAAGGTATGGCGGCACCTTTGCCCATAAAGATATAGCTTTGGAATTTGCTTCTTGGATTTCCATAGAGTTTAAGCTCTATGTCATCAAAGAATTTCAACGCTTGAAAGATGATGAAAACAATCGCCTAAAATTAGAATGGGACCTACAGCGGGCCATTTCCAAAATCAATTATCAAATCCACACAGATGCAATAAAGGAAAACCTGATTCCAAAAGAAATTACCAAGAAGCAAGCCAATTTTGTATATGCCACTGAGGCCGATTTACTCAATACCGCTCTTTTTGGAACAACTGCAAAGGAATGGAGACAAGAAAACCCTAACAAAAAAGGAAATATACGAGATTTTGCCACTTTGGAACAATTGGTCGTTTTAAGCAACATAGAAAGCATTAACGCTTTACTTATTGAGCAAAACCTTCCTCAGAGCGAAAGACTGATCCAACTCAATAAAGTTGCAATTACCCAAATGAAATCCTTAACTGAAAATACCACTATCAAAAAATTAAGATAAGTTCACTTAACCCTATGGAATCAGTCCAAAGCATAAAACAACGGTTCGAGATCATCGGGAACGATGTGAAACTCAACCGCGCCATAGAAAAGGCCATACAAGTAGCTCCGACCGATATTTCGGTATTGGTAACAGGTGAAAGCGGTGTGGGAAAGGAATCCATTCCCAAGATCATTCACTCGCTTTCCCATCGCAAGCACGCCAAGTACATTGCGGTTAACTGCGGTGCCATCCCCGAGGGAACTATTGACAGTGAACTCTTCGGGCATGAAAAAGGTGCCTTTACCGGAGCCACCCAGACCCGTAGTGGTTATTTTGAGGTAGCCGATGGCGGCACCATATTTTTGGACGAGGTTGGCGAACTTCCATTGACCACCCAAGTTCGATTGCTTCGGGTCTTGGAAAATGGCGAGTTTCTTAAAGTGGGGTCCTCACAGGTACAAAAAACCGATGTTAGGATTGTAGCAGCGACCAACATCAATATGTTCGAAGCCATAAAGAAGGAAAAATTCAGGGAAGACCTCTATTATAGATTGAGTACGGTGGAAATCAATCTACCGCCGCTACGCGATAGACGGGACGACATCCATTTATTGTTCCGAAAATTTGCATCCGATTTTGGACAGAAGTATAAAATGCCCACGATCCGACTGGAAGATGATGCCATAAATCTTCTTTTAAAATATCGTTGGCCCGGAAACATTCGCCAATTACGGAACATTGCAGAACAAATTTCCGTACTGGAAGAAGACCGAAACATTTCGGCCGCAACCTTTAAAAGTTACTTGCCCGATTCGAGCGGTTCCAATTTGCCAGCCGTTGTGGAACAAGCCAAAAAAGAAGGGGACTTTAGTAACGAACGCGAAATCCTGTACAAAGTCCTCTTTGACATGAAGAGCGACCTGAACGATCTTAAAAAATTGACCCTGGAACTTTTAAAGGACGATGATTCCAATAAAGTACAACGAGAAAATGAGGGATTGATCCGTAAAATATACGGCAATGAAGGGCAGGAAGAAGATATAGAACACGAAGAGACCCCTGCTGAGCTATTGCATTTGCCCGAGCCCGTTTTGGAACCAACAACACCAACGCCATCGCTACAACCTCCAGAGGACAGATATCATTTTGCGGAGGAAATCGAAGAGGAAGAAACCCTATCTTTACAAGAAAAAGAAATCGAGCTGATCAAAAAATCCTTGGAGCGAAACAAGGGAAAACGTAAGGCCGCAGCTGCCGAGCTTGGTATTTCGGAGAGGACGCTCTACAGAAAAATAAAGCAGTACGATCTATAATCAAGATCAAAAAGTCTGAAAACAATGATAAAAAAAAATAGTGTAAAAGTTGGATTGCTTGGACTCGTCCTTTTTTTACAGAGTTGCGGAGCTTATAACTTCTCCGGTGCCGATATTGGAACTGCGGAAAGTTTCCAAGTAAATTTTTTCCAGAATTACGCGGATCAAACACCCGGTTCAGTTATTGTACCGGGATTAGGAAGGGATTTTACCTTGGCGCTGCAAGACATGATCAATAATCTTACCAGCCTATCCCTCACTGGTAGTAATGGCGATTTATTATATGAAGGGGAAATCGTGGAATATAAGGTTGTGCCCATGACGGCCACGGCCGACCAGCGTACTGCACAGAACCGATTGACCATGAGCGTGAATGTTCGGTTTTACAACACAACTAAGGAAGATGCCGATTTTGAAAAGAGGTTTTCCTTTTTTTACGATTTTGATGCTGCAGCTCCTTTACCATCAGTACAAGCAGCGGCCCATGAAGAAATTTTTGAACGACTTACCCAGGATATTTTTAATGCATCCTTGGGAAATTGGTAATAGTATATGAACGTTTCAGATTTTATTCATATTCTTCAAAATTCGAATGCCATCCTATCTCCCAAACAAACTAGGGAATTGGAAGGCATTATCGAGGAATACCCCTATTTTCAGGCTGCTCGTGCCTTGCATTTAAAGGGACTTAAAAATCTGGATAGCTACAAATACAATAGTGCTTTAAAAGTAACCGCCGCCCACACAGCGGACAGGGATGTACTCTTTGATTATATCACTTCAAAAGAATTCATCCAGAACAATATTGCAGATGCCATTGCCGGAAGGGGTTCTAAACTTGAGGACCAAGAAGCCGTTTCGGAAGAAATACGGCCCAATCCAAATGCGGCGAGTATGCTTTCGGAATCCAACGAACCTGCCCTTCCCCAAAATTTAAACGACGCAGAGCAAATTCTGAATCCAGAACTTTTCAAATCAAAAACCCCTGAAAAGCAAGCTGAAAAAGTTGAGGAAACCAAAAAGGAACCGAATACCGATTTAAATCTTGGCAAACCCATCCCGTTCACCAAAAAGGAAAAACACTCCTTTACCGAATGGCTTCAATTGACCTCAACCTCAGAAGAACCATCAGAAGAAAAGGAGAACAATGTAGACCATCAGGAAAAAAATGTGATGGACGAACTGGAGCGTAAAAAGAAATTTGAACTCCTGGATAAGTTTATCGAGAACAACCCCAAAATAGTTCCAAAGGAAAACAACCCAAAAGTCAATATAAAAGAGTCAACCAAAATCAACCAAAACGAGTTGATGACAGAGACCTTGGCCAAGGTTTATCTTGAACAGAAAAAGTATAAAAAAGCCATTCAAGCGTTTAAAATATTGAGTTTGAAATATCCAGAAAAAAGTGGTTTCTTTGCAGATCAAATTCAGGCAGTGAAGAAACTGCAACAAGAAAAAGATAAGAAATGAGCACGTTTTCAATTTTTTTGGTACTGATAATTATCGTGTGCCTTTTGTTGGTCTTGGTCATTATGGTCCAGAACCCAAAAGGAGGTGGTTTGTCCTCATCCTTTGGAGGAAGCGGCAACCAAGTTGTTGGTGGTGTAAAGAAGACGGGGGACTTTTTGGATAAAAGTACTTGGACCCTTGCCACATTATTGATTGTTTTGATTTTGCTTTCCAATGTTTCCTTAAAAGGAAATTATAGCCAAGCAGATTCCAAACTACTTCAAGGCGACGATACGGAAATACCTGAAACAGTTCCAGAGGAAGTACCCGAACAACTTCCACCTGCCGACACAACAAGTCCAGTGGACACTATTGGATAACAAAAAGTGACAAAGCATAGAAAAATGCCAGCTTGAAATGACAAGCTGGCATTTTTGTTTTCCAGAATGTCAGTTTTTAAGCATTGGCACAATTTCTGTCCTTTACGTTCAAGAATTTTTAAAACAAACACCTAAATAATTAAAATATGGCTAAAGTAAATATCAAACCATTGGCAGACAGGGTTTTGATCGAGCCTCTACAGGCCGAGACAAAAACTGCCTCCGGTATCATCATCCCGGACAACGCTAAAGAAAAACCACAAAAAGGAACTGTTGTGGCCGTTGGACCTGGAACCAAGGACGAAAAAGTGACCGTTAAAGTAGGCGACACCGTTCTTTATGGAAAATATGCCGGTACCGAACTTAAGTTCGATGGCACCGATTATTTGATGATGCGCGAAAGCGATATTTTGGCAATAGTGTAACGCAAAATTCCAAAAACCAATAATCAAAATCCAAAGCAATCCCTATCAATACTTCCAGCATGGAATTTGGGAATTGAGTTTTGGAAATTAATTTTTTCAACTAAAAAATTTAAAAATGGCAAAAGATATTAAATTTGATATAGATGCACGTGACGGACTGAAACGAGGCGTTGACAAATTGGCCGAGGCCGTTAAGGTAACCTTGGGGCCAAAAGGCAGAAACGTAATCATCAGCAAGTCCTTTGGAGCACCACAAGTAACCAAAGATGGTGTATCCGTTGCAAAAGAAATTGAATTGGAAGACGCCCTGGAGGATATGGGCGCACAAATGGTGAAGGAAGTTGCTTCCAAAACCAACGACCAAGCGGGTGATGGTACCACTACCGCAACCGTATTGGCACAGGCCATTGTAAAAGAAGGCCTTAAAAACGTTGCCGCTGGAGCAAATCCCATGGATTTAAAACGCGGAATCGACAAAGCTGTCGAAGCTTTGGTGGCCGACTTGGAAAAACAAGCCAAAAAAGTGGGCAACGATTCCGACAAGATCAAGCAAGTTGCTTCTATTTCCGCAAATAACGATCAAGCTATCGGTGACCTTATCGCCAAAGCATTCGCCAAAGTTGGAAACGAAGGTGTAATCACCGTTGAAGAAGCAAAAGGTACCGACACTTATGTTGATGTTGTAGAAGGTATGCAGTTTGACAGAGGATACCTTTCTCCCTACTTCGTGACCGATACGGATAAAATGATTGCTGATTTGGAGAACCCTTACATTCTTCTTTTTGACAAGAAAATCTCTAACCTTCAGGAAATCCTTCCTATCCTTGAGCCAGTAGCACAATCTGGAAGACCTCTTTTGATTATCGCTGAAGATGTAGAAGGGCAAGCCCTAGCTACTTTGGTAGTGAACAAATTGAGAGGTGGACTTAAGATTGCCGCTGTAAAAGCGCCAGGTTTTGGTGACAGAAGAAAAGCCATGTTGGAAGACATCGCTATCCTAACCGGTGGAACCGTAATCTCTGAAGAAAGAGGATTCTCTTTGGAAAACGCTTCTTTGGATATGTTGGGTACTGCTGAAACTGTAACCATTGACAAAGACAATACTACAATTGTAAACGGTAGCGGAAATGCAGATGACATCAAAGCTAGGGTAAACCAGATCAAAGCTCAAATCGAGACTACAACATCCGATTACGACAAAGAGAAACTTCAGGAGCGTTTGGCCAAATTGGCCGGTGGTGTTGCCGTACTATACGTAGGTGCAGCCTCCGAAGTGGAAATGAAAGAGAAAAAAGACCGTGTGGATGATGCCTTGCACGCAACCCGTGCCGCTGTAGAAGAAGGTATTGTTGCCGGTGGTGGTGTTGCCTTGGTAAGAGCCAAAAAGGTCCTTGAAAAATTGGCGACCGAATCTTTGGATGAAACCACAGGTGTACAAATTGTGGCCAAAGCCATTGAAGCTCCTTTGCGTACCATCGTAGAGAATGCCGGTGGCGAAGGTTCCGTGGTTATCGCCAAAGTATTGGAAGGTAAAAAAGACTTCGGTTATGATGCCAAGTCCGACCAATATGTGGATATGCTCAAAACAGGAATCATTGATCCTAAAAAAGTAACCCGTATTGCCTTGGAAAACGCAGCATCTGTTTCAGGTATGATCTTGACCACAGAGTGTGCATTGACCGATATTAAGGAAGATGCCCCTGCAATGCCTCCAATGGGAGGTGGCGGTGGAATGCCAGGCATGATGTAACAACATCCCATTCGGATTAAAAATAGGAACGCCCTGATTTTCATCGGGGCGTTTTCTTTTTCTTTTCTGTTGTACGGTTCTCTGGGAGAACCTAAAACCACAAGTTACTTCTTCTTACCAGTAGCTTGGGCAGTCTTCTTTGCAACAGGCTTTACTGTTTTTGCAGGAGATGACTTTCCGTTTGACTTTGCTTGTTTCATCAGTCAATAATTTAAATGTTGAAGTAAATGTATTTCAGTTTTGAATCCGAAAATTTTATTTGGCTAAAAATTAACTAAAACAGCTAGTCGATTGTTCCCACCACGCTACCACATGTCAGCATAGCATCCCCATAGTAGGGATTTCGTATTTCTTCCTCCAAGCTGAGCCAATTGGCTCCATTATCATTATTAGCCATGGGGCAGTGCTGTACATACAGTTTTGTCTCCAGCATATTCATTTGTTGTGCTATCTGAATTATATTTTGAGAAAGTTGCACAAAATCATCACGTTGGTTCTTTAAATTGTTTTTTGAAGCAATATTAGCTAATTGTCCCTCTAGTCTAGACATATGACTCTTACCCATATCTCCCATTGGCAAGTCGCTTATTTTTGAAGCAACTTCTGCCCCTTTCTGCGCTAACATTTGTGTTTGTTCTTCGTCTGATGCAACCAAGGCATCTTTCAAATTCAGATATATCTCCAATAGGTCACCAAATGTATCTTGTGCCTCGTCCGAAAATTCCATTTTCATTTTGGTGAGCATATTGGATTTACCTGTTTGATTCATCATGGATTTTTTGCCCTGCAATTGAGCCGCAGCATCAACCGTAAAAGTACCTTTGGCAACTACCAAGTCTCCCGGTTTCAAGCCCGAATTGATCACATAACTGCCATTTCTCAAATTTCCGAGCTCCACCTCGCGCATTTCAAAAATGGCATTGTCTGGATTTGGCTGTACATAGACCAAGGAACGCTTTCCCGTCCACAAAACCGCACTTTCCGGTATGGTCAACGATTCATTTTGATTGTTTGAAACCTCAACTTCGGCCTGCACAAACATCCCTGGTTTTAAAAGTCCTTGTTTGTTGTCCAGTTCGGCACGAACCTCCAACGTCCTCGTTTTGTTGTTCAATAACGGGGCAACAAAGGAAACTTTGGCAGGGAACGTTTCATTGGGGTATGATTTGGTGGTCACGTTCAACGTTTGCCCTTCCTTAAACAAGCTCAATTGGTTTTCATACGCATCAAAAATAGCCCAAACCGAATTCAAATTGGCTACTTTCAACAAAGGTGAACCCGTTTTGATGTAATCGCCTTCCTCTACCATAATTTCGGAGATTACACCGCTTACATTGGAGTACACCGGAAAATTTTCAAGTACTTGTCCAGAGCTTTCAATTTGGTTGATTTGTGCTTCGGACAATTTCCAAAGCTTTAATTTATTCCGAACGGCCTTATACAATTGCGGTTGGGATTCCTTTAAATTGGACGCCGTCAACAGTTCTTGTTGAGCCGAAACCAAAGCTGGAGCATAAATCGTGGCCAATTTTTGGCCTTTGCGCACCGTTTCGCCTTCAAAATTGATGTAAATGTTTTCAATCCTCCCATCAAAATAAGCGGATTGTACCGCATCCGACTCTTGGTTGACAGCTACTTTGCCCGAAATTTTAACTTGGTTGTCCCCATCAGCCCCGGAACCTACCATAACGGTTTCCACACCAGCCAAAACCATCGCGTTCTCAGTCATTTTTATTTGATTTGCCATCAGTCCCTCTCCGCTACTTTCTGCTGGAATAAGGTCCATGCCACAAATGGGACACGACCCCGACTCTGGTTGCATAATTTGTGGGTGCATGGAACAGGTCCACATGTCGCCCGAAGCAATTTCCGTGCTATGGTCATGCTCCGCTCCGTTTGTCGCATCGGTACTATTTCCAAATATGAGATATCCTATCAATAGTCCTGTAATTACTGCAATTCCGAAGTATATGATGTTTTCCTTTTTCATGTGTTTATTTTTTTCTTTTTACAACTTTTCTCATCGTTGGCGACGAGGTAAACCAAAGCAAAAATCCGCTCAACACGGTAATCAACCCCAAAAGGGAAAATGCCCGAAGCAAAGTGGTATTAAAATCATCACGACTTTCATAATCCATCGTGTGGGTCATCCAAAGAAAATCGAACCACCTCCAATTCCGATGTCGCACCGTTTGAAACGAACCATCGGCCACCGAAACGTAGGCCTTAATATTTTCCGGTGAATCATACGTAATCACATAAGCAGGCAATTTCTTTTCCCGATACTCGTGATGCTTATCGGTCTCATGGATCACCTCAACCCCTTTAACATTTAATTCTGGTGACATTTGGCGCTCCGCAACAGCTAGAGCTTCTAATTCCGAAACACCTTCTTTTAAGTTGCCGCTTTTCGCATCAACCAAAAATTCATTGTTAATCCAGTAGTAGGGTTTGCCAGCTATTTCCTTAAGGCTCAACGAACTTATTTTAGATGGAATATTGATTTGTGAAAGCCCAATGAGTCCATCAAATGCAACGGGTTCATAATCCATGTTCCTGAAATGGTCCCCATGGATTTCATCAATATCGGTCCAGCTGAAGTAGAGTCCACTGGCTGTCCACATGATGAATTGAATGCCCAAAAATATTCCCAAATACCTATGGGCTTTTCTAATCTTAACCGCTGTTGTTCGTTTTACCATTTTATTTTTAGTCGATTGATTTAGTTCGTAATCGCAATGCATTGGCTATAACCGACACCGAGCTAAAGCTCATGGCCAGGGCTGCGATCATGGGCGAAAGCAAAATCCCAAAGAAGGGATAGAGTACCCCTGCTGCCACCGGCACACCAATGGTGTTGTATATCAATGCAAAAAATAAGTTTTGTTTTATGTTTTTCATCACGGCCTCACTAAGGTTCCGTGCTTTTACAATGCCGTGCAGGTCGCCTTTTACCAAAGTGATCATGGCGCTTTCTATGGCCACATCGGTACCCGTACCCATGGCAATACCCAAATCGCTTTTGGCCAATGCTGGAGCATCGTTGATACCATCACCCGCCATGGCGACCACTTTGCCGTTGTTTTGAAGCTGTTCCACTTCCTTCATTTTATCCTCGGGCAAGGTTTCGGCCTTAAAATCATCCAAATGTAACTCACTGGCCACTGCTTTTGCGGTCGTTGCATTGTCTCCCGTAAGCATGATCACTTTTATTCCTTTATCCTGAATTGCTTTGATCGCTTTGGCACTTGTCTCCTTGATTTTATCACCAATGGCCACAAAACCGTGACATTTACCATCAATGGCCAAATAGGAAACCGTTTTACCTTTCTCCTGTGCTTTTTTGACCTTTTCCATCATATCATCAGAGATGTCAACATTGGCTTTTTCCATCAATTTGATGTTCCCCAACTTAATCTCCAAATCCTTGATCTTGCCTTCAACACCCATACCCGTCACGGCATTGAAATATTTTGTCTTTAGAATTTTGACCTCCTTTTCTTTGCCATAATTCACCGTCGCTTGTGCCAAAGGGTGTTCGCTATTGGCATTTACCGACACTAGATATTGCAGCAATTCTTCTTCTGAATAATCATCCGAAAACACTACCAATTGATCAAAAGTAGGCTTGCCCTCGGTAATGGTTCCTGTTTTATCAATGATCAGGGTGTCCACATCGGCCATTTTTTCCAAGGCTTCCGCGTTTTTGATCAGCACTCCGTTTTGGGCACCTTTTCCTATCCCTACCATTACGGACATGGGTGTGGCGAGACCGAGTGCACATGGACAGGCGATGATCAATACAGCAATGGCATTGATCAAAGCGTAAACATAGGTTGGTTGGGGACCCCATATCGCCCAAACTGCGAATGTCAAAATAGAAATAATGACAACTGCTGGCACAAAATAAGCGGATACTTTATCAGCCAAATTTTGAATGGGTGCACGGCTTCGGCTGGCTTCGTTCACCATCTTGATGATTTGTGAAAGCAGGGTGTCGCTACCCACTTTTTCAGCTTTCATCAAAAAGGTTTGGTTACCATTGATGGTTCCGCTGCTTACTTTGTCATCCACTGTTTTTTCAACTGGAATGGGCTCTCCTGTGATCATGGATTCATCCACCGAAGTGTCTCCCTCTGTAATGATGCCGTCCACAGGAATTTTTTCGCCAGGTTTCACACGGAGAATATCATCCTTTTCTATATCATCAATGCTTACCTCAACTTCTCCCCCATCCACAACTTTGATCGCTTTGTTGGGCGCCAATTTCAATAATTCCTTTACCGCATTATTGGTTTTGCTGTGCGCCCTAGCCTCTAACAATTGACCCAAAAGCACCAAGGTGAGGATTACGGTTGCTGCCTCAAAATACACGTGAACCGCACCTGTTTCCCCTTTAAACTGGTCAGGGAAAAATCCTGGGAACAACAATGCGAGCACACTAAATATAAAAGCCACGCCCGCACCAATACCAATTAAGGTAAACATGTTCAGGTTCCACGTTTTAATGCTTCGATAAGCTCTTTCAAAAAACATCCATGTGGCGTAAAAAACCACGGGAAGCGATAGGACAAACTGAACCCAATTCCAATATTTTGGCTCCATTAGCTCATGCAACGGATTATTGGGAATCATATCGCTCATAGCTATCAGAAAAATGGGCAATGTGAACGCAAGGGCAATCCAAAACTTTTTGAGCAGTTTTTTATATGTTTTTTCCTCTGCGCTGGCTTCCGGTTCTTTGGGTACTAAATCCATTCCACATTTTGGGCAAGAACCCGGACCATCCTCCAACACTTCGGGGTGCATAGGACAGGTCCATTGTTGCTTGGAACCCGCAGCCGTATTTTGCTCCTCCACCAAATCCATTCCACAAACAGGACAATCGCCAGGTTTATCGTAGGTTCTGTCTCCCTCGCATTGCATAGGGCAATAAAAGGTGCCATTTCCATTGGAAACCGATTTTTTCTCTTTTTTCTTTGGTTTATGATGATGGCCTTCAGCATGTATACTGTAACCGCCTCCATCTTTTTCCAAAGCTTCCTCGAACTTTTTGATTGGAATATGCTCCTCCATCTCAATCACGGCCTCGGCTTTTTCCAGATTTACCTCAACCCCGGTAACCCCATCCACTTTGGAAAGGGTTCCTTCTACATGATTTCTACAGCCATTACAGCTCATTCCGTGTATGTGATAGGTATGTTTCATCTTGTTTGTTTTTTTTATTCAAAACTAGCTGAACACCAGCCGGAAGCTTTTCACAATTCTGGGTATCTTTTATACAATTTGATCTAAAGGCCTCCGATTCCAATCTTGCACTTTTCGGTATTCACTCATGGACATTCCTGTTATCGATTTAAACTGTTTGGCCAAATGGCTACTGCTCTTATAGTTCAAATCATAAGCTATTTCAGAAAATGTCTTGTTTTCCATCTGGATTTCTTCCTTTACCCGCTCAATTTTCAAGAGGATGAAGTACTTTTCAATGGTCAGCCCCTCCTTGGCACTAAACATTTTACTGAGCACCGAATAATCCTTGTTCATTTTTTCTGACAGGTATTTCGAGAGATTCCGTTGCAAATCGCCATCCAAAGCATTGATCAAGTGTTTTTTAATGTCAGCTATATAACTTTCATTCACACCCTCGATCAATTCAAAACCATTTTTGACCAAAATCTCTCGAATACGCTCCAATTGGTTTTGTGCCCCATCAGAAAATTGGACTTCTCCCAAATCCATATGTACCACCTCGATGCCCGCATTCTGAAACTCTTGTCTCAGAACGCCTTTGCATCTATCGCAAACCATATTTTTTACTTTAATCCGCATCGCTGGTACAATTCAAACTTTAATTAATTGTGAGTATGTCCGTCCGCCATGTGCTCCTCGTTCAACACATAGGTCATCCCGCAAACTGGGCATTTCCCTTCTTCATCGCTTCCACTGCCTTTACAATGCATTGGGCAAACATATGTGGAGGTATATTCCTTACCTTCCATTTTTGCGGTTTCCATGCCTTCCATGTCATGCCCTTCATGATCCATACTGTCCATGTCGTGACCTTCTTCATGTTCCATGGTTGCTTCCGTAGAAGTTTCTTTTGCTTCCTCCGTTTTTCCTTTGCACGATACCGTAAGTACCAACACTGAAGCGAATGCGATTCCGATAATAGTTCTAATGTTTGTTCTCATTTTTGACATTTTAAATTTACTTGTTAATTAAATAATTGATGATGGCAGATTGTAGATAATACAACTGCACCGATTGTATTTGATTGGTCTGAAACTTTAATTGCAACTCTTGAATATCGAGCACATCGTTAAAGTCGATGGTGCCCGTTTCGTAGTTCTTGATCAGGATTTCTTCGGCATCCTTGGCCTGTTTTAGGTTTTTTGCTTGGGTTTGATGCGCAATGCGTGCCTGGTTCCGTTGCGAAATGGCATTGGCATAGGCATTTTCCAGCACGTTCAATCGTTCCTTTTTTTGGAATTCAATCTCTTTTTGACGAAGCTCGTTCTGTTTGGTGGTCGATTTAAACTTGTTGTTGAAAATGGGAACGGAAAAAGTGAACATCGGCATTACAATATCCTTTCCATTATCGTTAAAAACCATATTATCCCGTTCCGAAACAGGGATATAATCCAACCCTATCCCAAAACTTGGAGCATTTTCCTTTTGGTTGAGCAATTCCGATTGGGTTACCGATTCATACAACTGATCATACTTGAGCAACTCTGGATTAAGGCTCAAATCTTCTTTGTTGAAAATGGGGTCGTCCACAGGAATATCCATTTCATCCACCACCTCAACCCCAATACTTTCATCTCGATTCAGTAAATTATTGAAGACAGCCTGCTCCGCTAGGTACGATTGCTTCAGCACTTCTTTCTGCTGTTGCAGTTCATTTTGACGAATTTGAAGTTTTAAAACATCCACCGCAGAGGCATTTCCCACTTCAACAGAGGTCAAAGCCAAGGTTTCATAGGTTTTCAATAACTCAATATTTTCCTGCAACACCTTTTGCTTGGCCTTGATTCCATACAATTTATAGTAGGATTGCGCTACGGAAAGGGCCAATTTTCGTTTGGCGATCACAATTTCTGCATACTCGGTCTCCGCCATGGAACTTGCATAGTTTTCCCGTGCGGTGATCGTCCCGAACCAAGGTAACATTTGCGATACCGAAAATCTGGCACGCTGTGCCCCAGTTCTGGTCTCCGGTTCGCTCACAAAATATCCTGCCGCTATGGTGGTATTGGGCAAAGTGTTCACCTCATTTACCTTTTCCTTTGCGATGTTATAGCGGAGTTCCAACGCTTGGATCATGGGACTGTTCAACTCGGCTTCTTGCAAATAGCTTTCCAAGGACTGGGCGTTAACCCCAAAAGCCGTTAAAGCAAATAGTATGTATATGAATCTCTTTTTCATCGGTTTTGCATTTTAAGTTGCAACTCACTTTTCCAACTGTAAAGCACGGGCACCACAAACAAGGTGATCAACGCGATCAGCATACCTCCAAAACTTGGAATGGCCATCGGAATCATGATGTCACTTCCTCTACCCGTACTGGTAAGCACGGGCAAAAGTGCCAAAATGGTGGTCGCTGTGGTCATCAAACAAGGCCGGATACGTTTTTCGCCTGCTTCCAGTACCGAGGTACGGATGCTTTTTAAATTGTTGGGTTTGTTCTTGTCAAAAGTTTGGGTAAGGTAGGTGGCCATCACCACCCCGTCATCGGTAGCAATACCGAACAGGGCAATAAAACCGACCCAGACAGCCACACTCAGGTTAATCGTATGCATTTGGAAAAGGTCACGCAGGTTCTCACCCATAAAACTGAAGTTTAGAAACCAATCCTGACCATAGAACCAAATCATTAAAAAGCCACCTGCAAAAGCCACCGTAATTCCAGAAAAAACCATTAGGGAAGTAGCAACCGACCTAAACTGAAAGTAAAGTATCAAAAAGATGATTAATAGGGCCAAGGGAACCACCACGGACAAAGTTTTTTCTGCACGTAACTGGTTCTCATACGTCCCGGTAAATTTATAGCTGATGCCTTTTGGCACCACCAATTCGCCACTTTCTATTTTTTCTTCAATCTTGGCCTGTGCATTTTCCACCACATTGACCTCTGCATAGCCATCTTGCTTATCAAATAGCACATAGCCCACCAAAAAGGTGTCTTCGCTCTTAATCGCTTGTGGTCCCTGCTCGTATCGAATGGTTACAAGTTCGCTCAATGGAACGGGACTTCCTTTTTGCACCGGAACATAAATATTTTCCAAATCGGTTGGGTTTTCCCGAAGTTCCCTTGGGTAGCGCACCCGAACACCATAGCGCTCCCTTCCTTCCACGGTTTGGGTCAAATTCATACCTCCAATGGCCACCTCAAGAATTTGTTGCACATCTTCAATTACAAGTCCGTAGCGTACCAATTTTTCACGGTCAATATCGATGAGCAGATAGGGCTTCCCTACGATTCGGTCTGCAAAAACGGCCTCATCCTTAACCCCTGCGGCTTCTTTTAAAATGGGTTCCAATTGAAGGCCAAAATTTTCGATTTCCTTTAAATCCTGACCTTTTACCTTAATACCCATAGGAGCGCGCATTCCTGTTTGAAGCATCACCAATCGTGTTTCGATGGGTTGGAGCTTGGGCGCCGAAGTGACGCCGGGCAACTTGGTCACCTTTACAATTTCATTCCAAATATCATCCGGACTTTTGATCTCGGGACGCCAGTTTCGGAAATATTCCCCATCATCATCTGGAATTAAAAGATTCCGATTTATTCGCAACGGTTCGCTTACATGATTTTCAGTATAGTTTTGTTCGTTGCTCACTTTCAAGTTTGGATTGGCCAATACTTTTCCGTTGCTCAGCTCAAAATATCCATCGGGATTGATTTTGAATCGTTGTGGACTTCCAGCATCATTTTTCTGGTACTCTGACCGATACTGAATAATGTTCTCGTACATGGAAAGTGGTGCAGGGTCCAATGCAGATTCGGTCCTACCAGCTTTACCCACTACAGTTTGAATCTCGGGGATGGTGGCAACGGCCATATCCAGCTGTTGCAACACCCTTTTGTTTTCTTCAACTCCTGCATGGGGCAAGGAAGTGGGCATCAAAAGGAATGAGCCTTCATTGAGCGAGGGCATAAATTCCTCCCCTGTGTTGCGCATGATCATAAATCCGAAGACAACTATTACAGAAGGAATAGAAAGAAATAGCAGTTTGTTTTCCAATGCCCATGTTAAAATGCGGCTGTAATATTGTCTGAATAGGTAAAATACGCCCAATAAAACACCACAAATCAAGCCAACAAAAATTAGGTTGATGGCAATACTGCGATCAAAGCCCAAGGGTCTCCAATAGGTGGCCAACAAGAAAATAATTGTAGTAACGCAGATACCCACATTGAGCATTCCAGCTTGTTTAGCATCTAGAATTTCTCTCAACTTCAAGATTCCAGAAACGCCAAAGGCGATCAAGGCCAGTCCCGACCAATATCCGAAACCGATGGCAACCAATCCCAAAACAATCAAAATGCCGTTCCAGATATACTTGAATAGTTGATTAGAGCTTTTCTTTCTAAAAATTATCGCTGCAAAAGGCGGAATCAAAAAGAGCGCTACAATGATGGAGGCCGTCAATGCCATGGTCTTGGTAAAAGCCAATGGTCTAAAAAGTTTTCCTTCGGCACCGACCATAGTGAATACGGGTATAAAACTGATAATCGTGGTCAGTACGGCCGTTAAAATTGCTCCTGAAACCTCGGAAGTGGCATTGTAGACCACCTCATTTATGGACAAGTTTTCATTGTTTTCGTCCATATGTCGAATAATATTCTCGGAGAGAATGACACCGACATCGACCATGGTCCCAATGGCAATGGCTATTCCTGAAAGTGCCACGATGTTGGCATCTACTCCGAATATTTTCATGGCGATGAAGACCATGAGAACGGCAATGGGCAACAAACCAGAAATTAGAATAGAGGCTCTAAGGTTGAACACCATAACCACAATGACCAAAATAGTGATGAGAATTTCGAGCGTTAAGGCTTCATTCAAGGTTCCCAGGGTTTCTTGAATGAGTTCAGTTCTATCATAAAAGGGAACAATGGTCAATTGCGAAGCGGTCCCATCTTTCAATTCTTTGGATGGAAGTCCCGCACTCAATTCCTTGATTTGTTGTTTTACATTGTTGATAACCTCCAACGGATTGGCTCCGTATCGGGCCACAACCACACCACCAACTACTTCGGCTCCTTCCTTGTCCAAAATTCCGCGACGCACCGCAGGCCCCAAAGAAACATGGGCAACATCCTGCACGCGAATGGAGGTGTAATCCGTTGCGGTCACTACTGCATTTTTGATATCGTCCAACGATTTGATGTAGCCAAGTCCACGAACTAAGTATTCCGCTTTGTTGATTTCCAAGGTCTGGGCACCAATATCCCGATTACTTTGCTTTACGGCTTTGACGACTTGATCCAACCCCACGTTGTACTGTTTCATCAATTCAGGATCCACATCCACTTGGTATTCTTGCACAAAACCACCGATGGAGGCTACTTCAGATACGCCCGATGCAGAAGAAAGTGCATATTTTACGTAGTAATCCTGTACACTGCGCAACTCTTGCAAATCCCATCCACCCGTTACATTACCATCTTTATCACGGCCCTCCAAAGTGTACCAAAAAATCTGCCCCAAAGCGGTGGCATCTGGTCCCAAGGCCGGGTTTACTCCTTCTGGCAATAAGTTATTTGGGAGTGAATTGAGTTTTTCCAAAATGCGACTGCGACTCCAGTAGAACTCCACATCCTCTTCAAAAATAATGTAGATGCTAGAAAACCCGAACATGGAAGAACTTCGGATGGTCTTCACCCCGGGAATACCCAATAAAGAAGTCGTCAACGGATAGGTAATCTGATCTTCGATATCTTGCGGAGAGCGCCCGGGCCATTTGGTAAACACAATCTGTTGGTTTTCGCCGATATCGGGAATGGCATCGACGGCCACGGGATTACTAGGCAAAATGCCACCAGTATCCCAATTAAAAGGAGTGCTTACAATGCCCCATGCCATAAAAACCAGCAGGAGCAACACGGCCACCAATTTGTTCTCTATTAAAAATTTGATGCTTTTGTTCAGCATAAAGGTTTGATTTAAACATTAGATCGATACAAAAAATGCGCATAAACGCAACTGCCCAACCAAATTGGCCGGGTACATTCAATCAATGCTTAAATCAAATAAGGAAAGTCTGATCTAGAACCTGCACGTCCCTTATCAATGGGGGTGGATTATACTCATTAAAGGAGCTTGGTTCTTCGGAATCAATTTCGAAAAGTTGAAAATAGGTCTGGACAAAGCTTACCAAAAAGACTTGTTGGTCCAGACTAAAGTTTTCAAAGGAGATTTTTAGGTCGTCCTGACCTTGAACAGTGAACGACTCATCATCACAACACGATTTTTCCATATCCATGTCCATACCGCAATCGTCGGCATGGGCAAAAAAGGAAATATCCATCACACGGCCCATACAGATATGCTTGTCCACCGTCCACGAAACCGTGGAGGCCAACAGCAAAAGTGCCATTACCGAGGATCCTATTTGATGGAAAAACTGTTTTATTCGACTACAAAACTACAAAATATTAACATTTATTGTTTTGCTTAACAGAACTTTATCTGTTTTTAAGCTGTAAGCTTGTTTTCTTTTGTCGTACAAATCCACTATTCAATACATTTGCAAAAAAAAATTACCTCATGCTAAAATCATTGGAACCCAAGGTCCTCGAAATCATAAAAGATGAAAACAAATCAGTAGATGCCCGTTTGGGGGAAATCTGTGAACTTTTGCGCAATAATGTCGATTATTACGATTGGGTCGGGTTCTACTTTAAAAATGGCGACAAGGCAGAATTGAAATTGGGCCCCTACGCTGGTACTCCTACCGACCATACTATTATCCCCTTTGGCAAAGGCATCTGCGGACAGGTTGCCGTGAGCAACCAGAACTTCGTCGTACCGGATGTGGCAGCCCAAGACAATTACATTGCTTGCAGCATCACGGTAAAAGCAGAGATTGTTGTTCCGCTATTTGTGAATGGTGAAAATGTGGGGCAAATCGACATTGACTCCAATACACCAGACCCATTTACGGAAGAGGATGAACGTTTTTTGGAATTCATCAACCAGAACGTTGCTGAAATTCTGTAAAACTTCTCCCATTTTGTTGATAAACCGTTCTGCTTTTTAGCTTCAAAAAAAGTACTTTTGTGCGCTTAATAAATTGATTTTAAGACATAGAAGATGACTGCCAAAAAAGCCTCTGCCGCATTAATTTCCGTATTTCATAAGGATGGACTGGAACCCATCGTAAAAAAATTGGACGAACTTGGTGTAACTCTTTATTCCACAGGAGGTACCGAAAAATTTATCCGTGATCTAGGTATCAACGTGGTACCTGTTGAGGATGTTACCAGTTACCCGTCCATTTTGGGGGGACGCGTAAAAACACTGCACCCAAAGGTTTTTGGTGGCATTTTGAACAGACAGGACAACGAGAGCGATGTTTCCCAAATGAAGGAATTTGATATTCCACAGTTGGACATTGTGATCGTAGATCTTTATCCTTTTGAAAAAACCGTTGCCAGTGGCGCATCGGAACAAGATATTATCGAGAAAATTGATATTGGAGGCATCTCTCTCATCAGGGCCGCTGCCAAAAACTTCAAGGATGTGCTTTGTGTATCGTCCATGGAGGATTACGAAGACTTTTTGAATGTGATTTCCGAAGGAAACGGAAGCACTAGCTTGGAAGACCGCAAACGTTTTGCAACCAAGGCCTTCAACATTTCCTCACATTACGATACGGCCATTTTCAACTACTTCAACCAAGAAAAAGAAGAAACCGTGTTGAAAATAAGCGAGACCAAAGGTCAGGTATTGCGTTACGGTGAAAACCCACACCAGAAAGGATTCTTCTTTGGTGATTTTGATGCGATGTTCTCCAAAATGCACGGTAAGGAATTATCCTACAACAATCTATTAGATGTGGATGCTGCCGTAAATTTGATGGTAGAATTCAAAAACGATGACCCAACTTTTGCGATTTTAAAACACAACAATGCCTGTGGGTTAGCCACCCGCAGCACCATTAAACAAGCCTATGTGGATGCATTGGCAGGTGATCCAGTTTCAGCTTTTGGTGGTATTTTAATTTCCAATGTTGAAATTGATAAACCTACGGCCGAAGAAATTCACAAATTGTTCTGCGAAGTAGTAATTGCTCCAAGCTATTCTAATGATGCTTTGGAAATCTTGAAAGGCAAGAAGAATCGAATCATTCTTGTCCAAAATGAAATTGACTTGCCAGACACTTTGGTACGGACTTGTTTGAACGGTGTTTTGGTTCAGGATAAGGATTCCAAAACCGACACAAAGGAAGACCTGAACCCCGTGACCGACAAAAAGCCGACTCCAGAAGAAATTGAGGACTTGATTTTTGCTTCTAAATTGTGCAAGCACACTAAAAGTAACACCATTGTTTTGGCAAAGAACAAACAATTGTGTGCAAGCGGAACTGGGCAAACATCGCGTGTTGATGCATTGAACCAAGCCATCCACAAAGCACAATCCTTTAACTTTGATTTGAACGGTGCGGTTATGGCCAGCGATGCTTTCTTCCCCTTTCCCGATTGTGTGGAAATTGCGGACAACGCGGGCATTAAAAGTGTGATTCAACCCGGGGGATCAATCAAGGATCAATTGAGCATTGATTATTGCAACGAAAATGGATTGGCCATGGTGATGACGGGTACAAGACATTTTAAACATTAATTTTAGTACTTTAGCCGTTAAATTTTACCGTTAATCCGAAAAACAGACAATTTGTATGGGATTTTTTGATTTCATGACCGAGGAAATTGCCATTGACCTTGGTACTGCAAATACCCTGATCATCCACTTGGACAAAGTGGTTGTGGACAGTCCTTCCATTGTGGCAAGGGACCGTGTATCGGGGAAAATTATCGCGGTGGGCCGCGAAGCCAACATGATGCAGGGGAAAACCCATGAAAACATCAAAACCATACGACCGTTGAAAGACGGGGTAATTGCCGATTTCGATGCTTCGGAAAAGATGATCAGTATGTTCATCAAAAATATTCCGGCACTCAAGAAAAAATGGTTCCCGCCGGCACTTCGCATGGTCATTTGTATTCCTTCTGGGATTACTGAAGTGGAAATGCGTGCGGTACGCGAATCTGCTGAACGTGTAAACGGTAAAGAAGTATACTTGATTCACGAACCAATGGCCGCTGCCATTGGTATTGGTCTGGACATTATGCAACCGAAAGGAAACATGATCGTGGATATAGGCGGTGGTACTACGGAGATTGCGGTCATTGCACTTGGTGGTATTGTTTGTGACAAATCCGTAAAAATTGCTGGTGATGTGTTCACCAACGATATTATCTACTATATGCGGACCCAACATAACTTGTACGTGGGCGAAAGCACCGCCGAGGCCATCAAAATAGAGATTGGTTCGGCTACCGAGGATTTGAAATCCCCACCAGAGGATAAATCCATACAAGGCCGCGACCTATTGACGGGAAAACCAAAACAGGTCCATGTTTCCTACAGAGAGATTGCCAAAGCACTCGACAAAAGTATTTTAAGGGTAGAGGATGCCGTTATGGAAACCTTGTCACAAACCCCACCCGAACTTGCAGCGGATATTTACAATACAGGTATTTATTTGGCAGGTGGTGGATCCATGCTCCGAGGTTTGGACAGAAGGCTTTCCCAAAAAACCGATTTGCCCGTGTACATCGCCGAAGATCCTTTGAGGGCCGTTGTGCGGGGTACGGGCATTGCTCTTAAAAACTTGGAGCGCTATAAAAGTATTTTAATAAAATAGACTTGTATTTTCTGCGGTTCTATTACCTTCAAGGAGTTGAAAAACCTTCTTAACGATACGATTGCATGCAACGCATCATCAATTTTGTTTTACGCTACCGAAATGCATTTTTGTATGCTTTTTTTGCGTTTATCGCATTGGTGATGACGATTCGCTCCCATTCCTACCATCAATCCAAATTTTTTAATTCATCCCGATGGGTGTCTGGAAGTATTTACGGTGCTGGGTCAGATGTGTCTTCGTATTTTAATCTACAAGAAGAAAATAAACGATTGGTCGAGGAAAATCAGCAGTTGCGCAAAATGCTATTCAATGCCCAATATGACAGCATTGAACCTTTGGATTCCACCCTGGCCATCTATCAGGTATTGAACGCGAGGCTCATCAAGAATAGTTTTACCTCTCCCAGAAATTATGTTTTAATTGACAAAGGAGAGAAAGATGGGGTACAACAAGATATGGGCGTAATTACCACCGATGGGATTTTGGGAATCGTAGAGAATGTCTCCAATAATTTTGCCACGGTACAAAGTGTGCTGAACACCAAATCCAACATCAACGCAAAAATTAAGGGCACCGAATACTTTGGTTCCTTGATTTGGGACACTAAAGATTATAAGGTGGTACAATTGATAGATATTCCAAGATTGGTTCCCTTGGTCGTTGGCGACACTATTGTAACTGGGGGCATGTCCAGTATTTTTCCAGAAAACGTTCCCATTGGGATCATTAAAAAATACGACTTGAACGCATCAAAGAGCTTTTACGATATAGATGTGGAACTGTTTTCGGATATGGCCAACATCAAAAATGTATATCTTATAGAGAATAAGGACAAAGAGGAGATTGAGGAATTAGAATCCAGAACCATAGAATGAACAATACCCTGATCATAAATATGCTGCGATTTGTGTTATTGGTCATCACACAGATTTTGATATTTAACAATCTCAACTTTCTGGGTTTTATCAACCCGTTTATATATGTGATTTTCTTTTATTGGTACCCCATCAAAGGGAACAGGGCACTTTTTATGCTTACTGCATTTTTATTGGGGCTGGTCATTGATATTTTTTCTGACACCCTTGCCTTGAATGCTTTGGCCTCGGTTACCATTGCCTATGCAAGACCCGCCATTATGCGGTTTTGTTTTGGTGTAAACTACGATTTTCAAAGTTTCAGCTTTAAGAACACCACCAAGGTACAGCGTATCACCTTTATGGCTTTGCTCGTTTTTATCCATCATCTGATATTCTTTTCGTTTGAAATTTTAAGTATCGCCCATATCCTATTAATTTTGAAGAAAGTTTTCGCCACAGGTATTGTAACTTTAATACTTTGTGTATTATTCAGTTCACTATTTAGTCCAAAAAGCGAATAAAAACGTAGTTTTTATCGTTGGGGTATATAAGAAGCCCTAGAATTTAGGTTGGTCATGAAGAAATTATTGCTGTCATCCATTATTGTACTTATAGGATTCACCTTTATTGGCAGGTTATCCTATCTGCAATTGTTTCGGTTTTCGCCCGATCAAATTTTGGATGATCCCGCCATAAAAAAAGTCTACGACTATCCTGAAAGAGGCTACATTTACGACAGGGACGGCAAACTATTGGTAGGCAATCAGCCTGCATACGACGTTATGGTCATCCCAAGGGAAGTAAAACCTTTGGACACTCTGGAATTTTGCAGTCTTTTGGGTATTGATAAACTTGAATTCCTTTCCAAAATGGAAAAAGCGAGAATTTATTCTCCTCGGCTACCCTCTGTTTTGGTGCCCCAACTCTCCAAAGAGGATTATGCCAAGCTTCAGGAAAAAATGCGGCACTTCACCGGTTTTTATATTCAAAAGAGGTCGTTGCGCTATTACAATACCAAAAGTGCGGCCAATGTACTGGGCTACATCAGTGAGGTAAACGAATGGGACCTAAAAAACAATCCGTATTATGTTGCCGGAGAATTAAAAGGACGTACAGGTATTGAAAAGCAATATGAAGAAATATTGAGAGGCCGAAAAGGTGTCAAGCATATTCAGAAAGACCGTTTTAACAGGGATATTGGGCCTTACAAAGACGGAAAATTGGACACCCTTCCCAAACAAGGCAAAGAGATTCACATTACCTTGGACAAGACTCTGCAGGAGTATGGGGAAAAATTGATGCACGGCAAACGTGGGGGCATTGTGGCCATTGAACCCAAATCAGGAGAAATATTGGCCATGATTTCGGGCCCGACCTACGACCCCGCCCTTTTGGTAGGCAGGGAACGCTCCAAAAATTATAGCAAACTACATTACGATACCATATCCAAACCTACTTGGGACCGTTCTATTTTAGCACAGCCTTCCCCTGGATCACCTTTTAAAACACTTAATGCCTTAGTGGGCTTACAAGAAGGCGTAATAGATACCAACACCAAATTTAGGTGCTATCACGGGTTCTACGTAGGCAATACGCTCAGGGGATGCCATTGTGGTGGTGGTATTCGAGATTTAAATTCAGGTATTTACCAATCGTGCAACGCCTATTTTGCCGGAGTCTTCCGAAAAATATTCGACAAATACGAGACTACCGACGAAGGCATGGATATGTGGGAAAAGCACATGAAAAGTTTTGGTCTTGGTGATTTCTTGGGTACCGACCTCCCTACTGGAGCCCCGGGAAGAATTCCAGATGTGGCCTATTATGATAAGTGGTATGGGGATGGCCGGTGGGCGGCATCCACGATCATATCCAATTCCATTGGTCAAGGGGAAATTGCGGCCACTCCTCTACAATTGGCCAATATGACCGCTGCCATTGCCAATCGTGGATATTTTTACACGCCACACATAATTAAGAACGTTGGGGATAATGGTAAGATTGACCCCAAATACACCGAGCCCCGATACACCACCATAGACAGAAAACATTTTGAACCTGTAATTGAGGGCATGGCCAATGTGTATAATTATGGAACAGCAAGGTGGGTCCAAATTCCAGGTATTGAGATAGCTGGAAAAACAGGTACTGTGGAAAATTATATCCGTATTGATGGAGAGCGAATGCAATTGACCGACCATTCCGTTTTTGTCGCCTTTGCCCCTATTGAAAACCCCCAGATCGCATTGGCGGTCTATATTGAAAATGGGTATTACGGATCACGCTATGCGGGTCACATTGCCTCGCTTTTGATAGAAAAATACATTAAAGGGGAGATTACCCGAAAAGATTTGGAAAAGCGCATGCTGGAAAAAACATTGGAACACGAGTATGCCAAACCATATAGTGGAGAACCTTTTGAAATAAACGAATATGAGTGGTAGGGGGCCTTTTGGCAGATTGGATTGGATTACCGTAATCCTCTACGCACTTTTGGTATTTATTGGTTGGATCAATATTTACTCCACATCGGTGGGCGAAGCCAGTACCTCCATTTTTGATTTTTCCACTTTATACGGCAAACAGCTATTTTTTATAGGCCTTGCCGCTTTGGGCATCATCTTCGTGCTCTTTGTAGAATCACAGTTTTTTGAACGCTTTGCTTCAATCTTCTATATTGTTTCGATTGTTTTGCTTTTGGGCTTGTTTGTTTTTGGAAAAACCATAGCTGGGGCAACTTCTTGGTACGACCTTGGTTTTTTTAACCTTCAACCTTCGGAGTTGGCGAAAGTGGCAACCTCCTTGGCACTGGCCAAGTTTTTAAGCGACATCCAAACGGATATTCGGACAAGAAAGCATCAAATTTATGCCTTGATCATCATCTTATTGCCCGCGTTATTGATATTGCCACAGCCCGATCCAGGAAGCTCACTTATTTACTTTTCTCTCTTTTTTGTGCTATTTAGAGAAGGGTTTCCCATCTATTACTTGGGCATCCTCATTTTTGCGGTCGTTTTATTTGCTACAACTTTAATGTTCGGAACTGTTTGGGTCACCATAGGGTTGATCATTTTAACCCTATTGATCTACACATTCAAAAAGGCATCCGTAAAAATTCCTATACTCCCCGTTGTAGGGGTGATTGTTGTTTCGATACTCTTTTCCCTATCTGTAAATTTTGTATTTGAAAATGTATTTGAACAACGTCACAGAGATCGTTTTTCATTATGGTTGAGTTTGGAAAAGGACGAAGAAAAGCTTGATGAAATCCGAAAGACCATTGGCTACAACACCTATCAATCCGAAAAAGCTATCGAATCGGGCGGTTTTACCGGAAAAGGATTTATGGAGGGTACACGGACCAAAGGGGATTTTGTGCCCGAGCAGCATACGGATTATATATTTAGCTCGGTGGGCGAAGAATGGGGGTTTTTAGGCACTTCTGCCGTAATTCTATTGTTTTCATTATTCTTTTTACGGTTGATTTATATTGCGGAGCGGCAAAAGAGTGACTTTAGCCGAATGTATGGTTATGGGGTGATTTCCATTTTGGTGTTCCACTACTTTATAAATATTGGAATGGTAATCGGGCTGTTACCCACTATCGGGGTTCCATTGCCCTTTTTTAGCTACGGTGGCTCTGGTTTGATTTTCTTTACGATGTTATTGTTCATCTTCCTAAAACTGGATTCCAACCGCTTGAAGGACGGTATTTAAAATTTCCAATCTTGGGTATCAACCCGAGCTTCTATTGCTGATTGCCAATTTTCAGGTTGGTTTTGAAAAAAATCAATACCTGTTTTCTCCTCGATTTCATCAATGGGCACCACAAAATTTTGAAGTGGTTCTTGACTTTCTTCTGCTGGCATCAAAAAGGCCAGTACTTGCGCTCCTTCACCATTACCTTTCAACACAATCTTGTAAAAAGTGCGCGGCACATCTACATCCTCGATTCCAATCTCTTCTAAATCATTTTCCAACACCCCTCCGGTTATCACTATTAAATCACCATATTTTTTGCACCAATAACGGACTTTCTGCTCCAATCGGTTCCAAATTCCGGCATTGAAGTGTTTATCCTGCGGACTTATGTTACTTGTATAAAAAGTTTCGTTGTACGCTTGTTCAGAAAACCGTCGGTCACCAGCAGGAAGCAAATGCCCCCTATTGTACCCAGAACCTCTGTAATTCCGCCAATCTGCCGATTTTGTTTTCACCATTGGGTCTTCAATAAAATAGGGGCGTTCCCTATCATCATAGGTAAGATGCTCCCTTTTAAGGGTGTATGCCACCCACTCTGCTTGTTCGTGGGTTTCACTATAAGAAAGTGTATAGTAGGTATGTTCCACTACTTCACCTGTTGTGGAACTGGGCAAAAAATCGGTTTGCACCAAGTCTCCCTTTGTACCATTTGGATTGGAATAGGTTGCCGGGGTATAGAAATTTTCAAACAACCAAAAGCCAATAACACATAGTGTTATGAGCAGGGCATAAATTGTTCTGTTCTTCATTGGTCACAATCGTTAGTTGAAACCCCGCCTGCGGCAGGCAAGTATGCACTTTTTAGTGCAAGACTTTGAGTTTCTACAAATCTCATCGTCTTAAGAGTTATTAAATTATGGATTATTGAGTTATTAAAACGTCTAAACAACTGAGTAGCTTAATAACCCAATAACGGTTTGCAATTTCATTGTTTTTCAAAACCTATGGATTTTTAGTTAGTCAACTATTGTACTGATAGAACTCGTCTGGAGTTCATAACGTTGCATAAAAAAACCAACCCATAAGAGTTGGCTTTTAATACTATTTTTATAAACGACTATCCTTTTACGCTAGCCAATTTATTTTCTTCTCTTTTGATATTGTTCTTGTGAAGGTCCTTTAGCACATTTACAGCTTCTTCAACATAAATGTCTCGTGCTAGGTCTTTATGCCATCTATCTCTTTTTTCCCTGAGAACAGAATCTTGGGTAAATAGTTCCTTCTCGTATTGCAAGGAACTAAAAGACAGTTTGGAATCGTAATCCCTCAGGCTCTTGAACTTTTCCGAACGCTTTTTGGCTTCTTGTTCTTTGCTTACATAAGCATCGTATTTAAGGGAAATGGTGTTTTCATCTTGCTGCTCTTTCAACCATTTCGCATTTTCCTCAATAAGCTTGATCTGCTCATTTTTCGCCATACGCTCTTTACTGTTTTTTACGGCTTCATCAAAATCAATATAGCCATCCCAAACTTCGTAATCCGCAGGGGTAATTTTATCCCAACCAAGCGGGTTTTGCTGGTCGCGTTCTCCAAGATCTATATAACTGTACCGGTCCGGAACCACAATATCGCTCTTTACACCTTCCAACTGGGTAGACCCACCGTTGATTCGGTAGAATTTTTGGGTTGTCAATTTAATGGCACCCAAATCTCCATGTTCGTTGCCCCTTACAATATTGTCCAAAGGAATTACATTTTGAACGGTTCCCTTTCCGAAAGTTTGTTTGCTTCCAATGATTACCGCTCTTTTGTAATCTTGCATGGCAGCGGCCAATATTTCCGAGGCGGAGGCGGATAGTTCGTTCACCAAGATAACCAATGGTCCATCCCACTGGATACGCTCATCCTTGTCCTCGTGAACTTCTTTGCGTTGGCCAGAGGAACGAACCTGAACGATAGGTCCATCCTTAATGAACAATCCTGCCATTTCGACAACCGTTTTTAAAGATCCTCCACCGTTGTCGCGCAAATCCAAAATAATTCCTTCTGCGCCTGCTTCTTTTAAACGTTCCAATTCCTTGGCCACATCGGTTGCTGCGTTTCTTTCGGAGTAATCTTCAAAATCCACATAGAATTTTGGAAGATTGATCAATCCATACTTTTGTTCACCAGCATCAATAGTTGCTGATTTAGCGTAGGATTCTTCCAATTCCACAACATCTCTAGTTATGGAAACCGTTTCAATGGTTCCGTCTACTTTTCTTACTGTCAAATCAACCACGGTTCCCTCTGGGCCCTTAATCAATTTAATGGCATCTTCCAATCGCATGCCCACAATATTGATGGGTTCCTCACCCTCTTGCCCTACTTTGAGTATTTGATCTCCAACTTCCAGCGACTGATCTCTCCAAACGGGGCCACCGGAAATAATTTCCACGATTTTGGCTCCTTCAGGCTTTTTCTGCAATCGGGCTCCGATACCTTCAAACTTACCGGACATACCAATGTCAAATTTTTCCTTTTCTTCTGGAGCAAAGTAAAAAGTGTGGGGATCAAACTCCTCTACAATGGTGTTCAAGTATTGTACAAACCAATCTTTGCGTTCCAAATCACCCACAAAGTCGAAAAACTCGTCCAAGGTGTTTTTGGTTACTTCCCTTGCTTCTTCCTCTGTAGTGACCTTATCAACAGTACTAGGAATATCATTAAAAGCCAATATCTGATCGGTATTCGAAGCTGCTTCCTGATTTGCATCAGAGATCATATTGTCTACCTTATTGTCAAAAACGTTTAGGGTATTGTACTTTAGCTGTTTTCTCCAACGTTCCTTAAGTTCTTTTTTGTTGGCCGCAAAATCTTGTTCGTCATAATCGATTTCAATGGATTCATCAAGTGTATAGTCAAAAGGGGTAGCAAGCACTTCTTTATAAATATCCTTGGCTTCCTCCATTCGCACCATTAAACGCTGGTATACGGTATTGAAAAATTCGATGTCGGTATTTCTGATCTCATCATCGATCATAAACCTGTATTTTTCAAATTCCCTGATGTCACTTTTTAGAAAGTATCTTTTGGTAGGGTCGATGATGTCAATAAAATCATCAAAAACATTGGAGCTGAAGCTATCGTTGACTTCTTTGGGTTCATAATGCCCTTTTTCCAAAACGTAGGAAATCAGTTCCAATAAAAATTTATCCTTGTCGTCGTTATCAAAAGACTTATTGGTAAAACTGCAGGAGGCAACTGCAACAAGAATAACCAAAAGTGCCAAAATAAAGTTCTTTTTCATAATGTGATTTTTCTAGAGCGAAATAATCTGACCTCATACTGTCAAATCTTCATTACATCACCCATCGTTTCTACTTGTATGAATTCTCTAAGATACAGAAAAAACCGTGCCAGTCCTTTCCACCGCATTTAATTTTTTGTTAAACGCCCAAGGCTTCATATCCTTATGAAAAACGTATTTTTATGGCTTAAATTATCCAAGATGGAAAAACCGCTTATTCTGGTTACCAACGATGATGGAATCACAGCTCCAGGACTTAGGGCGTTAATCCGCACCATGAAAGAACTTGGTGATGTTGTGGTAGTGGCTCCCGACAGCCCGCAAAGTGGTATGGGGCACGCCATTACGGTGGACAGCACTCTGTTTTCCAAAAAGGTGGTCGTTGACCATAAAGAAGGTGCACCAAGCGAGTACAGTTGCAGTGGAACCCCTGCCGATTGTGTAAAATTGGCACTTCGGGTAATTTTGGACAGAAAACCCGACATTTGTGTAAGCGGCATCAACCACGGGTCCAATTCGTCTATCAATGTGATTTACTCAGGAACCATGAGCGCAGCCATTGAGGCCGGTATCGAAGGTATCCCTGCCATTGGATTTTCGTTGTGCGACTATGCTTGGGATGCCAATTTTGAGCCTGCGTTGGGTTCCATCAAAAAAATTGTTTCCGAAGCTTTGACCAATGGAATTCCAAAGGGAACTGTGTTGAATGTAAACATCCCGAAAACGGAAACAGTACCCAAAGGAATACGGATATGCAGGCAAGCAAGGGGAAATTGGAAAGAGGAATTTGACAAAAGAACTAGTCCTTCTGGAAAGGATTATTATTGGTTAACGGGAGAATTTGAACTTTTGGACAAAGGCGAGGATACGGACGAATGGGCCTTGGCACAAGGCTACATTTCGGTAGTGCCTACCCAGTTCGACCTTACGGCACACCACGCCATACCACAAATAAACAACTGGAACTTAAATGAACAATAAGAAAGAAATCATCATAGGATTTATCGTAGGAATTATTGCAAATACCTTTGGAACTTTGCTCTACATTCTCATGTTTTCCGATTTGGGCATTGTGGAGACCTTTAATGCCGCCATAGAGCAAGGCCATATTGGCAGCTTATTGGCATTGGGCGCCATCTTGAACTTAGTGGCGTTTTTTGGATTTTTACGAATCAAAAGAGATCAACGGGCCAAGGGAGTTATGTTGGCCACTTTGGTAACGGCATTGGTTATATTGTTGTACAAAGTGATGTCGTAAAAAGCGAAGAACACAAGAGCTAGTTCAAGATTAAACGGTTTCACTGAAAACTTTTGAACTTGAACTTGATACTTGAACTTGATACTTGTCAATGAAATATTACATCATAGCTGGTGAAGCATCGGGGGACCTGCATGGTTCCAATTTGATCAAGGCCCTTAAAAAAGAGGATACCTCGGCAGCGATTCGTTGTTGGGGCGGTGATTTGATGCAACAAGCTGGCGGAGAATTGGCAAAACATTACAAGGACATGGCCTTTATGGGTTTTTTGGAGGTGCTGATGAACATTCCCACCATCTTCAAAAACATTTCATATTGTAAAGAAGATATTCAAAAGTTCAATCCAGACCAGATTATTTTTATTGATTTCTCCGGTTTTAATCTTAGGATTGCAAAATGGGCCAAAGAACACGGCTTTAAGACCAATTATTACATTTCACCTCAAATTTGGGCATCAAGAGAGGGCAGAATCAAAAAGATTAAGCGGGATATTGACCATATGTACGTAATCCTGCCTTTTGAAAAAGATTTTTACGAAAAAAAACACGGTTATCCAGTACAGTTTGTGGGGCACCCCCTTATTGATGCCATTGAAAACACCCCGCTTCAGGATAATGAAACGTTTCGAAAAGAAAACGGCCTACATCCTGACAAACCCATCATCGCCTTATTGCCCGGTAGCCGAAAACAAGAAGTTCAAAAGATGTTGGAGGTAATGCTTTCCGTAAAAAAGGATTTTCCCGATTACCAATTCGTCATTGCAGGAGCTCCAAGTCTTCCCGATGAGTTTTACACCCCATTTCTCAAAGGTGACAAAGTGGAATACGTTTCCAACAAAACCTATACGCTCTTGAAGCATTCACACGCCGCTCTGGTTACCAGTGGAACTGCCACTTTGGAAACGGCTCTTTTTGGCATCCCTCAAGTGGTATGCTATAAAGGGAATTGGATTTCCTATCAAATCGCGAAGCGCATCATTACGTTGGATTACATTTCCTTGGTGAACTTAATCATGAAACGAGAAGTTGTTAAAGAGCTTATTCAGAATGATTTATCAACAAAAAATCTTAAAATAGAACTTTCCAAAATCGTAGAAGGAGCCGAGCGGGAACGTATATTGTCCGATTATAAGTTGTTGAAAGAAAAGTTGGGAGGAAAAGGCGCCAGTCAAATGGCGGCCAAATTAATTGTGAAAAATGCGTAGTTTTATCTTCCAAGAATGTAAATCTATTCTTGGATGTTACGAAAAACCATAATCTTACTGTTGCTTTTTACCATTTTCGCTTGCGGTCCAGGTAAAAAACGACGCACCTACAGCAAGACCCGAACCGTTACGGTAGAGGGGTCCACCGAAGACACTTCCCCAAAAAAAGAACCCGAAAGGGTACGTAAAAAAGAGGGGCGTAAAAATGCTAAGGCAAACGAAATTATTTCCACCGCATTGACTTTTTCCGGAACCCGTTACAAATATGGCGGGACCACCAAAAGGGGCATGGATTGCTCTGGACTGGTCTATGTTTCCTTAAAGGAAAACGACATTATGTTCCCCAGAACTTCATACCAAATGGCCTTGGAAGGTAACAAGATCAGGGTTAACGATGTGGAGAAAGGAGACTTGCTATTTTTTAAGACCAGCAAAACGGGCAGGCGCATCAACCACGTAGGATTGGTGGTCGATGTGGATGGAGACGACATTAAATTTATTCACGCCACAACCTCACGCGGCGTGCTGGTATCCTCGTTACGGGAAGGATACTGGAACAGCGCTTTTGTAAAGGCCATGCGCATCCTGTAAGGTGCGTCAACTTAATTTTGTGTCCATAAAACTCACATTGTGGGTTGTTTTGGGCATTATCGTCGGTTTTTATTTTGATGTAGCGCCACTTTTGCCCCTTGTTTCAATGTTTGTTTTGCTGCCAGTTCTTTACTGGGTGGGCAAAAAACAACAAAGAGAAGGGTTCCCGTATTTTGAGGTGTTGACTTCGTTCATTACGATATGCTTGGGTGTTTTTGCTGTGGGCATTTCCATGAACAGAGGAATGTCTCAACACTACCCTAAACAAAACCTCAACCAGGAAAAGGTCTGGCACCTCAAAGTGAGAGAGGTACTCAAACCAAATGCCTACTCCCACCCATATATTGCCCAAATTATTGCTTTGAATGGTGACGTAGCATCCGGAAAACTGCTTTTCAGTCTCTCGGTGGATTCCACTTTAAAAGAATTACAGGTTGATGATGAACTTGTGGTCTATGCAAAACCCGATAGTATTCGGCCCCCTTTAAATCCACACCAATTTGATTATAAAAGTTATCTGCAAAAACAGGGGATTCAACACCAAATAAGAACCGATTTCCCTTCCATTATAAAAAAAGAGAATGCTTCTAAAACTTTGTTTGGCCTTGCTTCAAACTTTAGAGAATCCATCGTTTCCAAATTGAAAAAGGAAAACTTCGGAGAAGAAGAATTGGGCGTAATCCAAGCATTGCTTTTGGGAAAACGCGACGACATTTCAGAGAGCACCTATAACAATTATAAAAACGCGGGTGCCGTTCATATACTGGCTGTTTCTGGACTTCATGTGGGCATTATCCTTTTGCTGCTGGAATTTATTTTAGTCCCGTTGGAACGTTTACCTAAAGGTAAAACCCTTAAACTCCTATTGGTTGTCCTCCTACTTTGGGGTTATGCATTTGTGGCGGGACTTTCGCCATCCATTGTGCGTGCCGTTACCATGTTTTCTTTTGTAGCCTACGCGCTTTACCTCAACCGACCTACCAATTCATTCAACATTATTGCGCTTTCCATGTTGTTTATATTATTGGCAAAGCCCTTGTTTTTGTTCCAAGTGGGGTTCCAAATGAGTTACGCTGCGGTGTTTGCCATTGTTTGGATTTACCCCAAGTTGCAAAGGTTTTGGTTTCCAGATAATTTGATTATCCGTAAAACATGGCAGTTGCTGTCCGTGAGCGTTGCGGCACAATTAGGGGTTTTACCGATTAGTTTGTTCTATTTTCACCAGTTTCCCGCCTTGTTTTTTATTTCCAACCTGCTCATTGTTCCTTTTTTAGGTTTGATTTTGGGTCTAGGAATTTTAGTCATTGCACTGGCTTTGATGGATCTTTTGCCTGCATTTTTGGTCGATAGTTTCAATGGGGTCATTAAAATGATGAATTCCATTATTGGCTGGGTTGCCCATCAAGAAGGTTTTATTATAAAAAATATTCCTTTTGATTCGATTCAATTGATCTTGGGTTACCTCATCATCATTGTTTTGGTGGTGTTTTTATCCAGACCCAAATGGAGGGTGGCTTTAGTTTTATTTGGTGGAGTTATCATCTTGCAAAGTTGGAATATTTGGAATCAAACCCAATTGCATAAAAAAGAGGTGGTTATATTGACGCATCGGTCTCGAAATACGGTTCTGTTGCATCAATGGGGAAATTCCCTTTCCATTATCACTTCTGATAGTTCCAACATTGGAAACATTGCAGACAATTATTCGGTAGCGGAACGAATTCAAAATATAGATACATCAAAATTAAAAAACAGCTATCGTCTTGGTGATAAAAAATTATTCGTTGTGGACAGTTTGGGTATTCTTCCTTTGGAAAAGCAACCAGATTATGTGCTGCTCACCCAATCCCCAAAAATCAATCTAGACCGGTTTCTGGATTCCATCCGACCCAAAACAATATTTGCGGACGGGAGTAATTACCCTAGCTTGATCAATAAATGGAAACTAAGCTGTGCACAAAAAGAAATCCCTTTCCACTATACTGGCGAAAAGGGATTTTATGTTTTTAAGTTTTAAATCTGTTTTTAATGTACTTTGCCCATCAACCTTTTGATCAATGGTGAAGCTAAAATCACTAAAACACCAGCTCCCAAAGCATATTCGGCTATGAGCATAAAACCATCTGTGTATACATTAAGAGTTTCAAAGCCGCTTATATCGGCATCTGTACTTTCTATGGCCAATTGTTTACCGATAAAGCCAACTACCTGAAATGCAAATGCAGATGATAAAAACCACACTCCCATCATAAATGCTACGATGCGTTTAGGGGATAGGTCCGTAATTTTGGACAGTCCAACAGGAGACATGAACAATTCCCCAACGGATAACAAGAAGTACATCAACAACAAGTACGTGAAGGGAACAAAACCGTTTTCGTTGGCACTTGCCCCACTTACGGCCAAGGCATAAAAGCTAACTCCGGCCAACAAAAGCCCCATTCCGAACTTGTAAGGCGTTCTTGGGTTGAGTTTCTTTTTGGAGAGCCATTGCCACATTAAAGAAATTGGGATGGCCAAAATAATGATCCACATGGAGTTCAATGAATTGGTCTGGGAAGCGGACATGATTCCCTCCAAATCCACATTTCGGGCGGCAAAGAGTGTGATTACACTGCCCGAAAGCTCATGAAAGCCCCAAAAGATGGTCATAAAAAAGGTAATCAGTACGGCGACAAATAGTTTTTTACGTTCATCAACGGTGGCTTTGTACATAATGTAACCCAAGTATACCAATATGGATAATCCTATCAATTTGAAAATCACATTGACGATGTTCTGATCGTCAAAAAAAGTTCCTTCTGCACCCAATGCTTTGTAAGCCGACAATAAATAGGCTATCACTGGAACCGAGGCAAAAGCCAAAACCGGCACCAATACTCCTTGTTTTAGACCGAAAATCTTTTTTTCAATGTTTCCATTTGCTGGTGGAAGTCCTTTATCTCCAAAAACCCCTTTTTTGATTCCGCTCCAAAAAACGATCAAACCTGTAAGCATCCCAATTCCTGCAAGTCCAAAACCGTAGTGCCATCCATATTTTGCCGCCAAATAACCGCAAAGTAATGGTGCTACCCAGCCCCCAATATTGATTCCCATATAAAAAATGGTAAACCCAGAATCCTTTTTGGGGTCTCCATCTTTATACAGCGAACCTACAAATGTTGATATGTTTGGTTTGAAGAATCCGTTACCGGCTATAATGAGCGAAAGTGCCAGAAAAAAAGTGATGTTGTTTTCGATGGCCAGCACAAAATGTCCCAAGGACATTAAGATACCTCCCAAAAAAATAGATTTTCGCATCCCAAGAATACTATCGGAAATACGACCCCCGATTACTGTTGAAGCGTAAACCAAAGAACCGTATGATGAATACACTGCCGCTGTGGCGTAATCCCTTTCCATTAAAGCTGCGAAAATCACATCTACCATGTAAAGGGTGAGCAAAGCTCGCATTCCATAAAAACTGAAACGCTCCCATAACTCTGCAAAAAAGAGGTAGAACAATCCCCTTGGATGCCCAAATATTTGTTTTTCGCTTTCTGGTTTGGATACTTCTGTCATAACAGGTCTGTATTGGTTAAAATTCTATAGATTTTCCTTAACGAAGCTGGTCATTTTGGTATACAGGTGCAATCGGGTATTGCCACCATAAATACCGTGGTTTTTATCGGGGTAAATGGCCCAATCGAACTGTTTGTTGGCCTGCACCAATGCTTCGATCATCCGCATGGTGTTCTGCACATGCACATTGTCGTCTCCCGAGCCATGCACCAATAAATAGTTGCCTTTCAACAATTCTGGGTAGTTGAACGGTGAGTTATCATCATAACCCGTTGGATTTTCTTGTGGCGTCTGCATGTAACGTTCGGTGTAAATGGTGTCATAAAAACGCCAAGAGGTCACGGGTGCCACGGCAATGGCCATTTCAAAGGTGTCGTTGCCTTTTAGCAAACAGTTGGTGGACATAAAACCACCGTAGCTCCATCCCCATATTCCTGTTCTGTTTTCATCAATATAAGAGCGTTCGCTCAATTTTTGGGCTGCGGCAATCTGGTCCTCCACCTCATATTTTCCCAACTTTTTTTGGGTCAATTTTTTAAAATCGCGCCCCTTTAAACCTGTTCCCCTTCCATCTACACAGGCCACAATATAGCCTTGAGATGCTAAAAGTTGGTGCCAGTAATCGTTGCTCCCCATCCAAGAATTGGAAACTTGTTGTGATCCCGGGCCGCTATATTGGAACATGAACAACGGATATTTTTTATTGGGGTCAAAATCCACAGGTTTGATCATATACATATTTAGGTCGTACCCGTTTATGTTTATGGTGGAAAACTCTTTGGGGGCAACCTCATACCCTTCCAATTTGTTCAGCAAAGCTGAATTGTCCTTGATCTCTTTCAGCAATTTACCATCGGATGCTTTGTGCAATGTGAACTTGTATGGTGTAGTTGCACTCGAAAAAGTGTTGATGTAGTAGGTAAAATCACTGCTGAATGCTGCTGAATTGGTTCCCTCTTCGGTAGACAATTCCTTTTTGCGTTTTCCTTTGGTGGAAATACTGTAAACACCTCTGTTAATGGAACCATTTTCTACGGACTGGTAAAAAATACGGTCATGCTTTTCATCATAACCATAGTAGCGGGTCACTTCCCATGGGCCTTCGGTTATTTGATTTTTTAACTTGCCATCCCTTCCGTATAGATAGAGGTGATTGAAACCGTCTGTCTCGCTTGTCCAGATAAAACTGTCATCATCCAAAAAAGTTAGGTCGTCATCAATATCCACGTAGGCTTCATCCGTTTCTTTCAATAAAATGGATACTGAATTATCTTCTGCATTTACAGCATAGAGTTTCAAATCGTTCTGGTGCCTATTCAAAGTTTGAACGCTCAAATCGTTTGGATTGTGCATCCATTTGATTCTTGGAATGTAGTATGGATTATTCAAATCAACATCCGAAATATTGCCTGAAGCCACATCGTACAAATGCAACGTAACTATGGAATTCTTCTCCCCTGCTTTGGGGTATTTAAATTCATGTTGGTAAGGGTATAGCTCTTTTCCGTAAACATCCATCGAAAAATGTGGAACTTCGGTCTCATCAAACCGGAGGAATGCAATTTTGGTTCCGTTACTGTTCCACTCAAAAGCGCGAACAAAGGCAAATTCTTCCTCGTACACCCAATCCGTCACCCCGTTGATTATGGTTCCTTTGCTACCATCAGTGGTAACTTGTTTGGTAGTTCTGGACTCCATATCCAAAACATAAATGTTGTTGTCAAAAACATAAGCCACTTTGCTGCCATCTGGAGAAAGCGTAGGTTCTTGGATTTTGGTCTCGGAGATTTTTGTTAAGTCTTTTGAGGCAATGTCGTACACATAATAGATGCCCAAGCGGGAACGCCTAAAAATAGGTTCCACTTCTGTGGCCAAGAGTACTTTGGATTCATCATCGCTAAAGGTGTAGGATGAAAAGTATGGAACGGCATCGGAAGAGGCCACAATGGTCTCCACATTTTGCAAAGTTTCGTAATCGTATTTTTCCAAACTACTGGAGCGCGGTGATTGTTCGGTGTTTAAAATGGTGTACTGTGTTCCATTGTCCATGGACCGAAGGACGTCCATGTGTTCCGTCCTGAATTCCCCTCCCCAAATCTCTTCAAGGGTTATTTTTTTCTTTTGTGCCGTGGTAAAAGTCAAAACTCCCAGAAGTAATAGGAATAGAAAAGACTGTTTGTTCATGAAGTAAAAAAATTGATTAAATATTCTCTTAAATGTCAAAAAAGCGTTTTTGTCATCTTGAGCCTTTCATCTTTGCTCAAGACAAGCTTTGTCTAAAGGTTCAACAAAAATGTCTCGACTGCGCTCGACATGACATTATTTATTCAAAATGTACCGTTAGAAATGCTTTTTCCAATCGGCACATTTGATTAAAAACCCCCAAGTTTACTAATATTTATCGGAAAAATAAATTTTGATGTTGCGTTTGCAACAAATTTTAACCTTTGGAACACCGCTTCGGTTTCAAAATAGATGCAAGGCTCGTCCAAAAGGTCAATATCCGTATATTTGAAAGCTTTAAGCCAGCTTTATGAACACGCCCGTTGAAGGATTTTCCAAACTATCCAAAGCCGAAAAGATTGATTGGATTGCCCACAATTGTACCAAAGACCCAGAAAATACTCGACAATTGTTGGAACAATATTGGAACGGTGACCCGAAAGTGCAAAAATTGCACGATGAATTTATAGAAAACACCATTTCCAATTACTATTTGCCTTTTGCTATTGCTCCCAATTTTTTGATCAATGGAAATTATTTGGCCATTCCCATGGCTATTGAGGAAAGTTCAGTAGTTGCCGCAGCCAGTAAGGCCGCCAAGTTTTGGTTGGAACGCGGAGGTTTTAAAACGGAAATCCTTGGAACGGAAAAAGTGGGGCAAGTACACTTTATATATAAAGGTGACACCAAAAAACTATCCAAATTTTTCAATTGGGTAAAGCCCGAGCTTCTTAAAAGTGTTTCCTCCATCACCCAAAGTATGGAAAAACGCGGGGGAGGCATCAACAATATTGAGTTAAGGGATTTGAGCAATAAAATGGAAGGGTACCACCAGCTCCATTGCACGTTTGAGACTTTGGATGCCATGGGGGCCAACTTCATCAATTCGTGTTTGGAGCAATTTGCCAAAACCCTTAAGGAACAAGCCATTTCTTTTGAAGCTTTTACCGAGGAAGAAAAGAACATTGAGGTGGTAATGAGCATTTTATCCAATTACGTACCTCATTGTCTGGTAAAGGCAGAAGTAAGTTGTCCAATCTCTGATTTGGGCAATAGTGATATGCCCGCTGAGCAATTTGCTGAAAAATTTGTACGGGCCGTAAACATTGCCAAGGCGGAGCCGTACAGGGCCGTAACGCACAATAAAGGCATTATGAACGGAATTGATGCCGTGGTCTTGGCCACCGGGAACGATTTTAGGGCGGTTGAGGCAGGCGTGCACGCCTATGCCGCTAAAGATGGACAGTATTCCAGCTTAACGCACGCCAAAATTGAAGATGGTATTTTCAAGTTTTGGATCGAGGTTCCTTTGGCCCTTGGAACAGTAGGGGGTCTGACCACTTTGCATCCTTTGGTAAAGCTTGCATTGGAAATTCTTCAAAATCCTACCGCAAAAGAATTGATGCAGATCGTGGCCGTAGCCGGATTGGCCCAGAATTTTGCCGCTGTCCGTAGCTTGGTTACCACAGGTATCCAAAAAGGGCACATGAAAATGCATTTGCTCAACATGCTCAACCAGATGGGCGCCACCGAAAATGAAAAAAAACAACTTGTGGAATATTTCAAAAGTCGTACGGTAACGAATGCCTCGGTAAAGGAAGCCTTTGAAAAGATTAAAAAATAACCATGCCCTTTTTTTGTATCTTTATCTTGGTACTATTTAATAGAAAACTTTGAAAAATTTGGAAAAATATATTGAGATAAATCCAGCCAAAAGGTTTGGAAGGCCCATTTTAAAGGGAACCAGAATATCAATTTACGATGTTTTGAACTGGATGGCCAACGGCATGGAGAAATCTGCCATTATTGCAGATTTTCCTGAATTGACAGAACAGCACATCAATGCTTGTCTCGCCTATGCTGCCGACCGTGAAAAGAAATTGAATATTGCTTCGTGAAATTACTCTTTGATCAAAACATTTCCTTTCGGCTAATAAAAATAATAGCGCCTATTTTTCCACAAGCATATTCTGTAAAGGATTTAAATCTGGTAGATTCCTCAGATATTGATATATGGAGATATGCCAAGGACAACCATTTTACTATCGTAACCTTTGATGCAGATTTTTTTGACCTAAGTACATTATATGGTAGCCCTCCCAAAATTATTTGGCTCAAAACCGGTAACATGACTACTTCGTTGCTGGCGCAATTGTTTGAGGAGCACCAAAGTTTAATCAAAGAGTTTATCGAAGACAAAGAGAGTGATTCCCTTTTGCTTTCGCTAAACAATCAATAATGAAAAAATCATTTTACAGCAACGGTAAATTACTGCTCTCCGGGGAGTATGCCATTTTGGATGGTGCCTTGGGATTGGCCATGCCCACCAGCTATGGGCAATCACTCCATGTAACTCCAACAACATCTGGCTTTTTGGAGTGGACCAGTTTGGATGAAAACGATAAAGTTTGGTTCACAGCAAAGTTTGATCTTGCCAATTTAAATGTCGTTTCTACTTCGGACGAAGCGATGGCCAAGACATTGGCAACCCTTCTTTTGGAAGCCAATGCACAAAATCCATTGCTTTTAACCGATGGTGATGGCTTCCAGATAGAAACACACCTTACTTTTCCAAAATCCTGGGGGCTGGGAACATCCTCGACCCTTATTAACAACTTGGCGCAATGGGCTCGGGTTGATGCGTATCAGCTCTTGTGGAATGCCTTTGGCGGAAGTGGCTACGATATTGCTTGTGCCCAGCACAATTCACCCATAACGTATCAGGTAAAAAATGGAGTGCCCCATGTTGAGGCAATCAATTTTAATCCCTTTTTCAAGGATTCCCTTTACTTTGTACACCTCAATCAAAAACAGAACAGCAAAGAAGCTATTGCAAAGTACAGGGAGCAACAATTTGATAGGCCCCAACTCATAAAAAGTATTTCCAGCATCACCCAAAAATTGATAAATGCACCCACTTTGGCAGGGTTCGAGACATTAATGGAGGAACATGAAGCTTTGCTTTCCAAGGTTTTGAACATAGAACCCGTAAAGCAACGCCTTTTTCCAGACTATTTTGGAATGGTAAAAAGCCTTGGTGCCTGGGGCGGAGATTTTGTATTGGCCACTGGTGATGAAAAAACGATTTCCTATTTTAAACACAAAGGGTACGAAACTGTAATTCCTTTTTCCAAAATGATGCTTTAACTATCTCCAATATGCAAAAAAGCCTATTTTCCCTACTGATCGCTCTTCTTGTTCTTTCATGCAAAACAAAAGAAAAACAAATGACCTACAAAACGGATTCTTTAGAGATAGGGGCGCTTACGGAGCATGCGTACCAGCACACCTCTTTTTTAGAAACCGAAAGTTTTGGCAAAGTAGCCTGCAATGGTATGATTGTGGTGAATAATGGAGAAGCCATAGTATTTGACACCCCCACCAACAACATGGTTTCCAAGGAACTGATGGATTGGTTGGACACACAGAATGTTACTGTAAAAGCTGTTGTTGCCACGCATTTTCATGATGATTGTGTCGGGGGCTTGAAAAGCTTTCATCAAAGAGGCGTTCCATCGTATGCCCACCAAGAGACCATAAGGCTCCTCGCTGGAAAAGAGACAGAAATTCCCCAAAACGGATTCACCGATTTTACCGAGTTACAAGTAGGAAACAAAAAAGTGATTCTTGAGTTTATGGGAGCGGGGCATACCAACGACAACATTATTGGATACTTCCCCAGTGAAAAGATCATGTTCGGTGGCTGCCTGATTAAATCCATTGGTGCCGGAAAAGGTAACTTGGAAGATGCCAATGTTATGGAGTGGCCCAAAACAGTTTCCAAAATAAAGTCCAAATATCCCAATACCTCCATAATTGTTCCCGGTCATGGGAATTATGGGGATGGTGGGCTTCTAGATTATACAATTGCACTATTTAAGGATTGATCAGATGTAGTCCAATCCATGAAAATTGCCCATTGATGAATCCAGACGGGGCATTCATCAATTACACCATTAATATATCTTCCTTTTTTTGCACCTTGCAGAAAGAAGACTTAGGCTAGCTCAAAAAATCTTCCCAAAAAGAAAGGTACTATGTCACTTTTTTGGGAAAATGTATTATTATTTTTTATTGTTTCTGGACTCCTAATGTCATTTGTTTTACTATCTAAAAGGAGAGTATATTTCAATAAGAACAACCTATTGATGCTTTTTTTGTTCTTATTCTCCTATAACACTGTCCTATCCTTATATAGTTGGATACAACCAGATTACAAATTGAACGACTTACTATTATGTGCCCTATTCATCCCATTGCTTCTGTATGGCATTCTAATCTATCTGCTCATTATGTGCCCAGATATTTTAAAAGGACAAAGGCCACCCAACATTTCACAAGATCAAAAAAACGTAAAGTATGAAAAAACAGGACTTTCAGAGACATTTTCTTTAGAGTTGAAGAGCAAATTGGAACATTTAATGGATACTGAAAAGCTCTATCTACAACACGAAATTAAGCTGGATACTATAGCGAACCTACTTAACATATCAAGACATCATGCCTCGCAAGTCATCAATGAAAATTTTAACATGAACTTCTATGATTTTATAAATGCATATAGAATTGAAGAAGCTAAAAACAAATTATGCTCAGGTTTTGAAAATTCTTCCGAATCCATTTCGGATATAGCCTACCAATGTGGATTCAACAATCGGGTTTCGTTTTACAAAGCCTTCAAAAAGATAACCCATATCACCCCAAAAGAGTTTATCCAAAAGGCTGCATAATCAAATGAACTACCTCAGCGCAGAAGCTAGCTTTGTCGACGTACCAGATATCGGAAGCCCACCTGCGACCGACAGGTAAGACCCCTTCGCCACAAAAACCAATACTGGAGTCTATTGATATTCCTTTGCAGTATACCGTGACCATATCTGTACGCTACACTCGGGGCTGAGACTCAGATGAATTTTAATGGTTAAAAACCTTCAACTGTTAATGTTAATCTTCTTCGGCAAATGCGTAAAGGTTAATAAGCGCTTACAATCTGCACGATCACTTTCATTTTTTTTGTGCTGCATTCCACAAGGTGGAGGCTCTAAGTCTTACTTCTTACCGAAATTTTAGTTTTCATTGTTTCGGAAGATTTTTTGAATTAGCCTACAAACAAGATTTACCCTCCCCTTGCCTGGATGCAATAACTAACTCTAAATTAATTTTTATGATAATGAAAAATTATTGGATGATGCTAGTGTTTTTTCTCTCTGTTTTTACAGGAGCACTCGCACAAGAAAAGAATGTTTCTGGTACCGTTACCGGCCAAGACGGATTACCTCTTCCAGGCGTGTCGATAATAGTTGTTGGCACAACTAATGGCACACAAACAGATTTTGATGGAAATTATTCCATTACGGCAAATACGGGGCAGGTGCTTCGTTTTAGCTACATTGGTCAAAAAACAGTGGAAAGAACCATAGGAGCTTCTTCCACCATCAATGTACAAATGGAAGAAGATGCCCAGGCCTTGGAAGAGGTGGTTGTTACGGCGTTGGGTGTTGAAAGGGATCCAAAATCTTTGGCATATTCCGCCCCGAAGGTCGGTTCAGAAGAATTGACTTCAGCACAGAACAACAATGCAATTTCTGCACTTTCGGGTAAAGTTGCAGGATTAAAAATCAATTCGCCTTCAGGAAACTTAGACGGTTCCCAACGAATATTGATCAGGGGAACCAACTCCATTACTGGGGAAAACCAGCCCCTTTTCGTTATTGACGGTATTCCTATGGACAACTCAAACTTTAATACTACCAATGCCCAAAGAGGCGCAGGTGGCGTTGACTTTGGTAGCACCATTAATGATATTGACCCAAACAGCATTGAAAGTGTAACTGTTTTAAAGGGAGCTGCTGCTGCACTTTACGGATCCCGAGCCTCAAATGGCGTAGTGCTCATCACTACAAAAAGCGGCAAATCTTCCAAAAGGTTAGGAGTCACCATCAACACTTCTGTTGCAATGTCGCAAGTTGCCGTACTTCCTGATCTACAAAGAGAATATGGTGGCGGTTCGATTGTAGCTGATGATGAGGGTGGAGTTAATGGGTTTGAAACCGTAAATATCAATGGGACCCAATATCTAATTCCACAATACGCTGTCGATGAGAGTTGGGGGCCTAAGTACGACCCTAACGTAATGGTTTTACATTGGGATGCATTTGATCAAAATAGTTTTCCTGAAGACTATCTCAAACCCAGACCTTGGGTTGCACCAGCTAACGATGTTGATAGTTTCTTTAACACGGGAGTTTCTATAAACAACAATGTAACAGTTACAACAGGAGGAGAAAAAGGAAGTGCTTTGATGTCTGTCGGTAACCAAAATACCACTGGCATCCTTCCTGGTTCAGAAATTAAAAAACATTTCATAAGGTTGAACCTCAAGCAACAACTGTCTGAAAAATGGTTGTTCACCAGTAATTTAAATTATGTCAATTCCAAAGGAATTAGACCTACAATAGGTTATGATGACAACAGTGTTACCCAGAAGTTTTTCCAATGGGGACAAAGACAATTGGATTTTGATAGATTAAGAAACTATAAAAATGATGATGGCAGTCAAAGAACTTGGAACCGAATAGCCTGGAATGACCCCACTCCCAATTATTCTGACAATCCTTATTGGACCGCCTTTGAGAATTATCCAACAGATACACGCTCTAGAATCTATGGCGCGGCCAGCCTCAATTATATGATCAGCGATAACCTAGGAGCCAAACTATCTGTCTATGGAGATACATACAACTTTAGGAATACCGAACAAAAAGCGATTGGCTCCCAAGCACAGTCTTCATATTTGGAAAGAACCTACGATTTTCAAGAGTACAACTACGAGTTTACTCTTAATTATAATAAAGACCTCAGCGATAATTTTGGGATTACCGCCATGCTAGGTGCCAACCAAAGAGATTATCAATTAGATTACAGGGCAATTGCCACAACAGGAGGTTTGGCTCTTCCAGGTATTTTTAATATCAATAATGGTAACGGCCCCCTTGATAAAGCCACAGACACAGAACTGAAAAAGGTGAACAGTTTATTCGGTAGCCTTAACTTGGCTGTGGCAGACCAAATCTTCCTTGATATAACTGCTAGAAATGACTGGTCATCTACATTGCCCAATGACAACAATTCATATTTCTACCCATCGGCAGCTTTGGCCTGGGTTTTTTCCGAAACCTTCGCAAAAGATTCCAATTGGTTCAACTATGGTAAACTAAGAGCTGGTTGGGCACAAGTAGGTAACGACGCCAACCCTTATGCAGCTTCCAGTACTTTATCGGTACTAAACCCTTTCAATGGTGAAGGTAGGGCCACTGCCCCAAGTACTTTGCAAAATGTGAATCTTAAAAATGAGATAACAGAAACTTGGGAGGTAGGTGCTGAACTTAGCTTTCTTAAAAATAGATTGAATCTAGATGTAACTTACTATAACAACTCGACAACAGACCAGATTATTCCCGTAGACCTATCACTCAGCACAGGATATGCCGCACAATGGATCAATGCGGGAGAGATGACCAACAAGGGAATTGAAGTTCAATTGGGAGTAAAACCTATTAGTTCTGAAGATTTTTCCTGGGAATTCAATATCAACTATGCAAAAAATGAAAATGAACTGGTAAAATTGATAGAGGGATTGGAATCCGTTAATCTAACCAACGCCCCATTTAGAGCCCAATTGGTAGCAACCGAAGGACAGTCTTATGGTGTTATCATGGGTACGGATTTTATTTATGATGATGCAGGCAATAAAGTAATAACAGATAGTGGTGCTTATGCAGCCACTCAAGATTTGGTTCCTTTAGGCTCTGTTCTGCCCGATTATACAGGTGGATTACGAAATACGTTCCGTTTTAAAAATGTTGACTTGAGTTTCTTGTTGGAAATGAGCAAAGGAGGCAAATACTTTTCTACTACCCACCAATGGGGGATGTACTCTGGAATGTTGCAAGAAACGGTAGACAACAATATACGAGAAGAGGGTATAGTACTCGATGGCGTTACTGGAACTATTACTTACGATGAAGACGGAAATTATACCGTTACTGATACTGCTGTAAACACAACCAGTATTTCCGGCCAAGCTTATGGGCAACTTCACTACGGTGGTTTTGGTACTCCCGATGCACAAAATGTCTTTGATGCCGACTTTATTAAAATAAGAGAGATAACCTTGGGGTATACCTTTAAAGACTTTGTCGATATTTTTGAATCTGCCAGAATAAGCTTCTTTGGCAGGAACATGTTCACGTGGGGGTTGGATTATGATGGAATAGATCCTGAGACCGTCTCTACCGGTTCTGGTAACATACAAGGTTTGGAAGGTGGCCTGCAGCCGTCCATCAGAACATACGGAATGAACGTTCAACTATCCTTTTAAACAAATAACAATGAAAAATAATATAAAGAAACTTTTGATAACCCTTGGTCTTATGACCATTGTGGTAAGTTGTGACACAGATTATATAGAGGACCCAGACAATCCAGTTTCTGTTCCCTCAATACAATTGTTCAATAATGCCACCTACGATTTGGCATGGGAGTTAAATAATGAATGGGTAGCCGGAAGAGGTACTCTTGGGATAGCCCAATACTGGGCAGGTGCTTTCTATGTGGAAGAAAACCTATATGCCCTACGTCCTTCAATGATTGATGATATGTGGGAATGGCCCTATCGTATCCTAACAGATTATCAGAAAGTCATCGAATTAAACGAAGACCCTGACACCAAAGCGCTTATGGAGCCTTATGGTTCCAACAATGATCAGATTCAAGTGTGTCGTATGATGATGGCCTACACCTTTTATAAGTTGGTCGACACTTTTGGAGATGTTCCTTATTGGAGTTATGGTCAAAAGGACAATCCAGACTTTCAAGCATTAGGTCTATTGAACGAAACCCCGATACCGAATCCAGCTTATACAGATGCAACTGTTATCTATCAAGATTTATTGGCAGAATTATGGGATGCTGCAAAAAAGATAAGTCCAACTGGCTCTACTTTTGGAACAGTATATTCTTCCAATGGAGATTGGATTAAATTTGCCCATTCATTAAGATTAAGGTTAGCTGTACATCTACTTGATGTTAACCCTACCCTGGCCAACGATGTGTTCATGGAATCCAATGAGCTTGCCTTTGACAGTAATGCGGATAATGCATTGTTCACTTTCGGAACAGATGATATTACAGGGGGGCCATGGCATGATGCATTTACAGTAAATGCCCGAAGAGACTTTGCCCCAACTTTATCCTTTGTAGACTTATTATATAACCGTACGGGCCCATTCATGGACTCTGATGCTGACCCACGGGTCGAACTTTATTTTGATAAAAGATTGGAATCAGAAGAAGTAGTTGGAATACCTTATGGTTTTGGGCAAGATATTGCAAGGGCAGTGACAGACGAAGGCATTCCAGCAGAGCGAATATTAGCTCCTGACTTTTCCCAACCATTGTTGACCTATGCGGAAGTAGAGTTCATTAGGTCTGAATTCATGGATTGGGACCAAATGCACTACGAAAATGGTATAAAAGCATCTATGGAATATTGGGGAGCTGCATCGAGTGATATTGACAATTATGTTGGAAGCATTGCAGCGGCTACAGAAGAAACCGTCCTTACCCAAAAATACATTGCACTTTATATGGATGGATTAGAGGCTTGGACAGAATACCGCAGAACGGGTTACCCTACAACATTGAGCGTCCCGGGAGATGTATATAACGGTGCTACTTTTGTTACTAATATTCCCGGTTTAGACATTATTCCGACCAGAGTCACATATCCCCAAAACGAACAGTTATTAAATCGTACCAATTGGGATGCAGCTCGAAGTAAATTAAATAATGGAGATGCAATGTTCTCAAAAATATTCTGGGATGTTGATTAATCAAGCTCAACAAATTCTTATACAAAAAAGCCACCCTTTAAAGGGTGGCTTTTTTGGTCTTAATCATTAAAAGAAAAATCCAAACCCCTATTACATCCATCCAAACCCATCATCCGTCAATTGGTGCCAAAAAAATCCATCTATAGCTTTTAAGTTTGAACATATTCATCAAACTTAAGGAAAGATGTCCCGAATTTGTAAAAACATTGTTAGCAAGTCCTTGGTTGCGATTTTTCTTCTATCTGTCTCTTCTTCATTTTGCCAGGATGATATAAAAGCAACCCTTAGGTTAGACAATTTTTTAAATGAAAGTTGTAAAACCAATTATACCGAGATTACTTCAGAGGCGGTTAAAAATATCCTGAAATATAATGTGTTCTACATCACCCAAGAGACCAAAAACATCTATGGTGAAAAGGATAAACAGGTCAATGAGTTTATTGTAATAGACAATGGAAATCAAGTAAAACCTTTTGAGCGTATTAAAATCAATACCGACTTGCCGGAACTTGCCGGTTATATCAGGGACGATTTTATTTTGAACAAAGAATCCGCTCCTTATTTTCAAGTACTTTTAGATTACATCTACCCTATTGCAGAATGGAAACCCGATAAAAGAGAGTTCTTTTTCAAAAATGGCAAATGGTATTTTCTCCGTGATGCCTACTTCCGCACCAAACAAGGTTTTGAAATTACAGTTGATTCCAAAGGGAAAATCACCCATATCTGCTATAAGATGAAATGGGATGAACCTGAAAGCAAATAATAATGTAATCAACAAAAAACGCCTCCCGTTCGGGAGGCGTTTTTATTATCTCATATCGCTAAATCCTAGTAGAACGTAGCTCTTTTATCTTCAATCTCGGCTTTGTCCTTCAAAGCGTTGTAAACCGCACCATTCACTCTGGCCGCTGCACTTGTCTGCAAATTTTGGGCATAAGTGCTATAGTTTTCTACATCTGGAGCTTCGGTTTTGTTGGTAACCTTGATCATGTACACCCCTGTGTTTCCTTCAATTAAATCGGAAGTCTGGTCTTTATCCATGGCAAACGCTGTTCCGACCACTAAAGGCTCCCTACCAGCTCCAGGCAAGGTTGGTGACGACAATGTTACGGCAGAGGCTGTACTTTGACTTACATTGTTGTCCGAAGCAATGGCATCCATGGCTTTTCCTTTGTTTGCTGCTATGATTTGTTTTGCCTTTAGTTCTTTTCTAATAGCTGGCAATGCTGTTGCTGAAGCATCCTCGGGGGCCATAAGTCCTTTTTTGTACTTTTTGGTCAACTGTACCACGGCATAACCGTTGTTTACATTAAATCGTTTAATATCCCCTACACTGGTATCCTCGTTAAAAGCCCATTGTACAATGCTTCGCTGTGAACCAAGACCTGGAAGGTTCTCTTCCATCTCCTTGATTTTGTTTACGGGCCTAACTGTGTAGTTGCTTTCTTTGGCAATATCCCCAAAGTTTTCCGGTTCTGCATCCATAACGGCCATTTCGTACTTGGTCGCATCGGTAAACAAAGTGTTGATGGTCGTTTCCGATGGTTCAATTTCTCTTGCCAAGGTAGCTACCTGTATCACATCTTGTTTGTCGTCAACTTTAATAACGTGGTATCCAAATTGCGTTTCTACCAAACCTATGGTTCCGGTCGGATTTCCAAAACAAAAATCGTTGAACTCATCTGCCATTACTCCTTCTTGGAAATACCCAAGGTCTCCTCCACGTGGCGCAGAAGGCCCGTCTGAGTTGTCTCTCGCCAAAGCAGTGAAGGTTACATCGTCTTTTCTGGCCTCGGCCAATAATCTTTTTGCTTCGGCCTCGGCCTCTTCTTTGGTTCTTGTAATGGATGGGTTCGCGCGCTCGGCTCCTTCCCAAGTTATAAGGATATGACTTGCTTTTACGGTTCCATTTTCTTTTCGATCCATTACTTTGGACACTTTATAAGAATCCCCATCCTTGTACGGCCCGTATACTTCTCCAATGCTCATCGCCATCAAAGTATCGGCCACTACAGATGGAAGGTCCTTTTTAGCTTTGTAAATGGTATCGAATTTGGAATCGGAATATCTGTCCAGAAACGCGGCCATATCGTTGGTATTTCTAAAACCAAGTATGGTATCGTTGCTATCCGTTGCCTCTGAATATTCAACAGAATCATCCATCAAAGCGGTAATCTCTTCTTTTACACTGTTCTCATCTTCAGCAGATGGCTTTTCCTCAAAATACACAAAACGGATATCGCGTGCCTTATCTTGCTCGAACATTGCCTTGTGGTCGTTGATGTACGCTTCTATATCACCTTTGGAAATTTCGACCGTACTATCAGCAATGGAAGTGTAAGGAATGCGAACGTATTGCAAATCCACCTTATCGTTGGCCATGTCGTAGTTCATCTTTCCTTCGGTAAGGGTAGCAGTAACCCCTCCTTTTACCAAGTTGAAGTACATGCGCTCCTTGGCCGCTTGTATAATGGATGCCTCATCTTGCAACCAGGCATCGTAACGCAAAGGGTCGTTTGCTCTCCAATCGGCAATGGCACTTTTAAATACTTGTTCGTTAAATACTCCGTTCTCGTCCTGGAAATCTGGAATTTGGGCATAACCCGAAGTTCGCACAAACTCAATGATCTGGTCGCTTTCCACATCAATTCCCAATTCTTCGAACTGTTGGTTCAAAATGGTATTTCTTACTTCTTGATCGTACACCATGTTCACCAACTGGGTTGAAGTAACACTGGGCCCATATCTTCTGGAAGCCGTTTCTACCTGAGCTCTAAACTCGTTGATGGGAATATTTTCTCCATTTACCTCTGCAACCGTGGAGCCTACTTTTCCGCCAGAAAAATTATCGCTGCTGAAAACTCCCGATATTACGAATGCGAACAACGCCAAACCAATAATTAGAATAAGAACTGTTGTCCGTTTTCTAATATTCTCTAATATTGCCATTTTACTGCTTGTTTTCTTTAAATCCCTCATTGAGGGCTTTATTCCCCGACGTTCTACGTCGAAATGAATTATTTTTTTTGTTTGAATACCTCGTGGCCCTGCCCCGGGGCAGTTAATTTCAGTGGGCGAAAATACCACTTTCTTTTCAAATAGGAAAGCTAAAAAAGGGACGGAAATTATTAATCTTCAGCCTATAGTACAATTGGACACATATCGTCAATTCCTGTGGTTTTTCAATGTGGAGTAGTGAAAATTGTATGTAGAATACGATTTTTTACCCTAAAAACACTTGTTATGGCTATGCTTCGCACTTGTGCTGAAGTGTTTATTGGGAGAAATGAAAACATCATGCACAAGGGGTTAATCTTCTGTATGGACGCGCACACTTACCAAATCTATTTTGGTAGTGGATACCTCCAAAATTTTGAAGGTGAAGTTGCCGATGGTCACTTCTGAATCCTGTTCGGGAATTTCGCCCGTTTTGTTTACGATCAATCCTCCCAAGGTTTCATATTCTTCTCCTTCGGGCAGCTCCAATTTATAGTTTTCGTTAATGTAATCCACCTCCAAACGGGCCGAAAACTTATACTCGGTCTCACTTATTTGCTCTTCATAAAGATCGGTGGAATCGTGTTCGTCTTCGATCTCCCCAAAAAGCTCCTCGATAATGTCCTCGACCGTTAAAATACCCGATGTACCCCCATATTCGTCCAAGACCACTGCCATACTTTTACGTTTTTTGGTAAGCACATTCAATATGTCCTGAATGAGCATGGTCTCGGGAACAAATTCAACGGGAAGCAATATACTTTTGATGGTCTTTGGCTTTTTGAACAGCTCGTAGGAGTGAACATAACCGATTATTTCGTCAATGCTGTCTTTATAGATCAGAATTTTTGAATAACCGGTTTCAGAGAATAGTTTGGCAAGGTTTTTTGGTGTCTCGCTAATTTCAACCGCGGTAATCTCGGTACGGGGCACCATTACCTCCCTCGCTTTTACGGTTGAAAACTCCAATGCATTCTGAAAAATCTGAATCTCGGAATCCACATCATCCTCTTCCTCAACGGTTTCCATTTGCTCGTTGATATAATCTCCCAATTCCAGTTTGGTAAAGGATAGTTGTACCTCATCACCTTCGGTTTTGAAAAACACCCTCAAGATAAAATCGGACACTTTGATTACAAACCAAGATATGATGGAGAACAAGAGGTAAAAGAAATAGGCAGGTATTGCTAGAATCTTAATCAGTGCATTGGAATATATCTGAAAAAATACCTTGGGCAAAAATTCCGCTGTCACAAGAATCAACAAGGTTGAGATGACCGTTTGGGAAAGCAAACTAAAATCTGTTAACAAGGCATTTAGGAACTGATAATGTGTAGGCAACAAATTTTGGAACCATTCCATAAGCACATCTCCCATAAAAAGTCCGTATACAACCAATGCAATGTTATTGCCTATGAGCATGGTGGCAATAAATTTTGAAGGTTTATCGGTGAGCAGGGTAAGCACCTTGGCCAAGAAACCTTCTTGCTTTTTTTCTATTTCAATATGAATTTTGTTGGCTGAAACGAAGGCAATCTCCATTCCTGAGAAAAATGCCGAAAACAGCAGGGAAAGAACTATAATTATAAGGGAGGAATCCAATGTTATTGTTGATTATCCTTTTTTCGTTGTTCAAAGCGTTTCCGATACCTTCTTCTGAAAACGAACATGGCAATGGAAACCACTGCAAAGAAGATAAATATGTAGGTCTCCTTTGGGTTTATGCTCCAAAGTGTAACAATCTTATAAATGGAAATGACCGCTACGGCCAAGTATAGATATTCTGTGTATCGTAAAATTTTGATCATCCTATTCTTCTTCTTTAATCGTCATTAATCCGTAGGTCTTGTGGGCCTTGAAAAAAGTGAAATCCTTATTAAAATCCATTCCTTCGCCGTCCATTACGGTTCCGTCTTCAGGATTGGTGTATTTAAATGCGGCTTCGGTAAAGATCCAATTGTTCTTTCTGTCAAAGTACAACTGGTCTGTCTCCAGTTTTTTGCCATCGTGGCTTTCAATCACCACATTTCCTTGCAAATCTATCAAATTGGTCTGTGAATATACAATACCATAATCGGCCACAATAACACTTTTTTGGTTTTTTTCATCGTAAAAATCAACCTGAAGTCCTTTTGGGAAGGTACGGAATTTAAATCTTTGATTGTCAAAATCCTCGGACAATGGACTACTAAGCACGGCCACCACCCTCGAACTGGCAGAATCTTGGGTACTCATGGTCTCAACCGTCTCCGTATAGGTCAAGGTAAAATTTTGTGCCACGCCTTGTGGAAACAAAGGTTTAACGGCTTCCTCACCCACCCTTTCATAATCGTCACCACAGGATATAAAAAGGATTGCCACGGTAAAAACCGTGGCAAAGCTCTTTAAAATATGTTGTAATTTCTGTTTCACCTTATAGATTAGGTACGGTAACGCTACCTCCTACCCAACAGCTAAAAGAAATGCTTTGACCGGCTTTTCCTGAGCTGAAAATCATCTCTTTGGATGGTGCCTTGGCAGCATAACTGGCCGCTGTTTGATTTGCACGACTGCTCAAAGCAGGGTCTACCCTACCGGCTTTTCTGGCCATGTCGGCAGCTTTCCAATAGATTGCTCTTTTCTCGAACGGTGTACTACCGCAGGAGTTGGCACTTGTTGCATAAAGGTTGGCGATCAACAAATATGCTTTACCGTTGGCCGGGTTTGCATCTATTGCTTTAAGCGCATAGCTTCTTGCTTGTGATTTACTACTGTTTCTAACGGTAGTGGCAATTTTATAAAGGATTTCAGATTTCTTATAGGAATCTGTTTCCAGTTCCACTGCTTTGTTAAAGTCAGCAAGGGCACCGTTCATATCTCCAGACTTTTGTTTAAGTGCTCCACCGTACATGTATGCATCGGCAGATGGATCTAGAGCCAACTGCGCTTCGAACAATTTTCTGAACATGGGGTCGTCTATACACTCTTTTGAGAACATTCTTCCTACGGCACGTTTTACCCACTTAACATCGGTTTTCTTTTCCTCAAAACTCTTTTCGTACAATGGAATAAGGTTGTCACAGTCGGCCAATGCACCCAATTTGGAATCTACACTGCTTGCAACTTTACCATAAGACTCAGAATTAACTGTTGCTACTCTAAGTGCTCTTTTTTCCTTAGATGTCAATGTACCCAAAGAATCTTTTGGAAGAAGTTTGGTTACCACATCGGTCAACTGTTTATTTTCCTCTTCTATTTTTCCGGTAACATCATCGTAAGTATTAAATACATCCTGAAGGTCTTTTTTACCGGCACCATGTAAATCTACAAGGCTAGAGAAATATAGGTACAAAGCTCTTGGGTTCTTGAAATTGGCTTGATCTTCCTGGAAGGCTTTGTCCAACATATTGAACAACTCTTCATCTGAAGCCATTTTGTTTTCGTACATCAACAATGCCTTGTCTATCGCTACACCAGCTTTACTGTATTTTGTTGGGAAGTATTTTAGGCTATTATCGTACAGGTCCAACAAATCTTGAATATAGCCATCTTTTTCGGCTCCTGTTGAACTCTCAACTTTGGCCTTCAGAATTCTTTCTCCATAGGAGAAGTTGGCCTTGTTGATATCCGGGCAGCTTTCGTAAACCATTTTCCATGGCTCGTAAGCAGCATCATAATTTTTAACCTTTACGTGTTCTGCATAAATAGATAGATTGGTCATGCACTCGGGGTTCTGTGCTTGTGCCATACTTAATCCCGTCAACATGGTGACCATTATCATTGTTAAGTAGTGTCTCTTTTTCATCTTACTAGTTTTAAAGGTGTTAAAGTACAAATTTTCATTAAAAAATCCTCTTACAGGACCTTCTATGGGTGGTTATTTATCAAATTTTTAAAAAAAAGGCCTATCAATTTATTTTTCTCTGCTGAAACCATCTATCGTTTAACGATAAGCCTACATTGATTTTGAAATAACTTTCTTCAATTAAGTTTTGATCGGTAGTTCCACGTCTTCCCAATTCAAAACCTACATTAAGATTGGAAAAGTTTGCCCCTACGGGTAATCCTAATCCAAAAGTTATGCCAAAGTTGTTTATTTCTTTGTTGTTCACCGTCATACCACTTACATCGTACCGTAATCCGGCACGATAGGTGACCCGCTTAAAGTAACCGGAAAGCGAACGGTAATCGGGTACCCAATACCCTCCAAAGGCGTAGGTGCTGGCATCGTTATATGTTACGTTGTCCAAACCCAGGAACGTATTGTCAAAATCGCTCATCTGTTGAAAACTGTACTCCGCTCCCAAAAACCATTTTTTGTCTTCCCCAAAACCAAGGCCCACCGTTGTCCGTGTGGGTATCTTTAATTCGGTGTTCCGAAGGTTGGAGGCATCTAGGTCCACATCCACTACCTCTACATTGTTTCCGTTTGAAAGTGAAAAGGACCCAAGCGTTTGTGTGTTTTTTGATACCAGATTGCCTTGGGTATTCACCAATACAGATGTGTAAAGTGTATACTTGTCCTTTATTTTAGGTGTGTAGTTTAAGGCATATTTAAAATCGTAACCGTTTATTTTGGATTCACGATTGTCCAGAGTTCCGAACTGCACTCCTTCTACACTCTGGATTCTTTCGTATTCCAAAGTTCCAAAATTAAAGTTGGCGGTAACTCCCAAACTAAGATTTTTGATAGGCTCAAACCCAATGGAGGCATATAATCTGTTAAGCCCTCCTTCTCCCGTAAAAAAATTGGCCACTTCCGCACCTTGGCTGTTTTCGGAGGAGGAATTTAAACTGTAGCCAACAGATGAATAAGGCATTAAACCAAAACCGAAACCAACATTTCTTGCCAAAGGAAAACCAATGGAAAGGTAATCCAGGTTGGTCACCGATGTATTTTGCTCTTCCGTCCAGTTCTTTAGTCGGTATTCTTTATGGGACAATCCCGCTGTGTATGCGGTTAGCCTAAGCTTGGAGTACGCCGCTGGATTGGATAGATTAATATGGATGCTGTCCCCATACATACTTATGCCACCCATCATTTGGTTGTCCACGGATCCGGTGTCCCGATGGTCGCCAATTCCGAAATAAGAATATGGCGAAATAGTTCCATTTTGTGCGAACAAGCCATGGGCAGTCACGCAGAAAAAAGCGATCAGAATTTTTTTAATCATTCAGTTTGTATTGTATTCCAGCAGGCAATTTAGCCCCTCCAAGAGAAATTTGGAGTTCGCAAATATGGTGTTTTTTAGCCTTTTGGCAAAAAAATGGGAGTCTCCGCCTGTTAAAATAACTGTTAAATCTTGAAAACGAGATTGATATTGGCCAATTACCCCGTCTACTTCTTGCGCCACACCGTTAATTACACCACTGTGCATGCACGATTCCGTAGAGTTGCCAATAAAGTCCAACAGTTCACCTGGGCCAAGCAAAGGAAGCCCGGCCGTTTGGTTGTGCATGGCATTGTACCTCATTCTAATGCCCGGAGATATGGCTCCGCCTACATATTCTCCCGCATTGTTTACCATATCGTAGGTAATACAGGTGCCGGCGTCTATTACCAAAGTATTTCCGCGCGGATTCTGGTAAAATGCCGCTGTGGCCAAGGCCAACCTGTCCACCCCCAAGGTGTTTGGAGTGGCATAACTGTTTTTAAAAGGGACTTTGGACTCACTTGTGAGCACGTGTACCTTGCAAAAAAGGGCCACGACATCCCTTTCCTTTCGGTCCAATTTGCCTACAGATGACAGTATGGCGTTGTTGATCTGCGGATATTTCTCGAACAGCTCTTTAATTTTTGACAGGAACAGGCCAGATTCAAAGCTATGGTCGTAAATTATCCTTCTATTCTCAAAAACAGCATATTTGATCAGGGTATTACCTATGTCGATAACCAAATTCATATAGCAAAGATCGGGAATTGGAAAAAATCAGGACCTTTTTTTCGGGTTTTTGTTTGTATATCCTAATTTTGAAATTATATTTGCACCCGCTTAATAAAGCTTGGTACCTTAGCTCAGTTGGTAGAGCAACGGACTGAAAATCCGTGTGTCCCTGGTTCGATTCCTGGAGGTACCACAAAAAAGCCCGCGAACTATGTTTGCGGGTTTTTTGTTTTTTGAACAAGCGGTGAAACTGCTTCGACATTGCACAGTCAAAGCTACCCTACAATGAGAATCATATGAGATTTGGCTTAAACGAATTTCATTTTAACTAAGTTCTTTGATTGGATGTGTTTATTATTTAAATAAATTGATATATTCTTCGAACCAATATTGTTTCCCTCGTTTAGCACCTGTTATTTCCTTTAGAATACCAAGTTGTTCTAATTCATGCACTAGTTTATATGCTGATGGTAAGGAAAGATCTGTAAGATCTGCCACCTTTTGGACATTGATAAGCGGTCGAAGATAGAGTTTACTCACTACAGCTCTAGCATTGCTCGTTCTTGCACCAAGTCCTTGAATTTTCAAATCAACCTCTTTTTGCAACTTCATAATATTGTTAAAAGTATCGATACTTCCCTTTGCGGTTTCTATAACACCCACCAGAAAAAACTTAAACCATTGTTTAATGTCATTGGCAGTTCTAACTTTCATCAAATTGTCATAATACAATTGCCTATTTCTTTCAAAGAAATCAGATAAGTATAAGATTGGTTTTTTCAAAATACCTTTCTCAACTAAATAAAGAGTAATCAAGAGACGCCCAACTCGACCGTTGCCATCTAAAAAGGGATGTATTGTTTCGAACTGGTAGTGAATAAGCGCAATTTTCAATAGATGTGGCAGCCTTATTTCAGCGTTGTGAGAAAACTTCTCCAAATCTCCCATTAACCGAGGAACTTCAGTATGCGGAGGAGGAATGAATGTTGCATCGGCAATTGAGGCACCACCGATCCAATTTTGACTAGTTCTGAATTGTCCTGGTATTTTATGTTTCCCTCGAACTCCTTGTAGAAGAACTTTATGGGCTAATCTTATTAATCTCGAAGATAACGGTAATTCATCCAGTGATTCAATAGCTTTATTCAATGCTTTAATATAGTTCTGAACTTCTTCCCAATCGTCCCGTTCTTCTTCAGCTATCTCTTCTTTATCCTGCAGCGCTTCTTCTATATTGGTTTTTGTGCCTTCTATTTTACTTGATTTTGTTGCCTCCTTTAGAATATGCATAGAAATGAAAAGATCTATATTAGGCGTATGTTCGGAGTACATATCCAATCTTCCTAGCTGTCTGTCCGCTTGGCTTAACAACTCTATGACCTCCATGTCGTCTAGAGTCCAATTTCGATTGATCTCTTCGGGAATAAAACTATTGAGGGTTCCCTGGCTGACGTAATTCCCTGCTTTAAAGTTCTGCATTATATATTAACTAGCGCAGCTCCTAAATTAAGAAAAAAATAAAAAACTTAAATAACGAATGGGTAATTTTAAGTTTATAGGGAAATTCTTTAAAACTGACCATTCTTAATAAACATACTCCAATGGTCTAGGCTATAATTTTATTAGGCTAGTAGTCGACGAGCAATACTGCGGACGGCGTGCGAGGTGATTCTTTGTAGGTACCACAAAAAAACCCGTAAACTTGGTTTGTCCAAAGAAATAGGAATTGACATACTATACTCCTTTTGGATACCATCGGATATCGATTTTGTAAACGATTCTACACGGTTGGAACACCTGCATAAGGAAATAATCGAGACTGTTACAAAGTACAAGGGCCAAGAAAATATTATCGGATGGAATTTTTCCAATGATGTTTGGCAAGGCCTGTCCGATCGTTACCGGCTTAATGCATTAAAGGAACAACGTAGGGCCTATCATCTTTGGTTGTACAACCTTTTGGAAGATGTGAAAAAAATTGATCCCATACGGCCCATTGCCAAAGATATTTCCATATCTCAAGTAACATCGGCGCTTTTGGAAGATATGCAAACCTATGGTTTTAAAATAGATGCCTATAGCCTAATAGTTGAAAAGCCGTTTTGGTTGAACGATAATTTGACCTATTTGGAACGTGAAAAGAAGCCATTTATATTGGGGGGGATCAATGTGGGGGATTACAAAAAATTTCATGCCCTATGGCCGAACAATGTACCTGTGCTGCTTTCAAATTGGCAAAACCGTTGGGAAAGCCATGCGGTTTCGTTTGATGGGCTACTTGATTTTAACGGGAATAAGACCCAGGCCTATTCAACAATCAAAAATTTATGGACGCCCAATGGTGTGGAAGCCCAACTGCCCAAAATTCGGATTTTGAAACCTTCACTTATTTTGAAGCGAAACTTTACAGCTACCTACCATGCCACTTATTTGAAAAATGGCAGTTGGCATTATTTTGATGAACAGGAAGGAGAGCGGTTGCAATGGTCGCTGTGTAAAAAAGATATCAATGGTAATGATCTGGCTATTAAGATAATGGGATATGGCCCTAAAATGGAAGTAAAAATTCCCGAAGATTATGGTAGGTATACTATAGTCTTGACCTATATGAAAGATGGTTATTCAAAATCGTCCATTGAAAAGTTGAACACGCCCCTGTATTAGTTACTGGCTTTAAAAAAATCTTCACAGAAATTTTTATTTGAAATGCTTTTTTGTGTCCATGCGTTGGTGTAAAATTCTAACGATCTCTACCATACCATTTTCCACTTTTCGATAAAAAATAAGATGTTATTTTATTTTAGTAACACGATAATTTTTTCGAGTTTGTTCCGCTGATTTTCCACTCATAAAGTGATCGGCAATGAATTCAATTTCTGCAATTATTAAGTCATAATATCTGTCCGCTTGCTCTTTCGACCATTTATTTAAAGTGTAAACCCAAATGTTGTTTAAATCCTTAATCGCTTCATGACTTATTCGATATTGGTTTTTACTCATAAGTGTTTGCGATGTAATTCTTTCAGATTTTGTTTTGGGTCAAAATTTTCTACAAATCCACTTTGCTCTCCAATTTCGAGAGCTTTAATAAGTTCTCTTTCTTTCTTTTCTTCTCTTTCCAAAAGTCTTAAAGCTGAGCGAATAACTTCACTTACCGAACCATATCTTCCCGATTTTACTTCTTCTTTTATAAATTCCTCAAAATGATCTCCGAGTGATATTGATGTGTTTTTTCCCATTATTCATTATATTTAAACCAAATGTACCAAATCTTGGTAACGCATCAAAATTGAACACAACTATCTAGCTATGATTTCGTTGTAGTTATAAACTTTTATTTTGTAGGTTTTCTTTCAATTACAGCTAACTTGTTTATAGAAACGTAAAATACACCTCTACACACCCAAATTAAGAGTAAAGTTGATATTGTTATTTACTTTAGTGAAAAGATGATACCCTATTCATCAAATCCTTCTGCAAAAAATTCCGTGATACTTAAATCAAAATAGGTAGATATTCTTTTGATGGTGCTGAATTTTGGGTCCCATTTTCCAGTTTCTATGCGACCAAAATGGATTCCGGTATCGTTGTAGGCGTCTTCTTGGGTAAGATTTCGGATTTCTCTCAGCCCCTTAATCCGACTGGCTAAGTCCTTCAAAAAATCAACATTTTGCTCGTCGTTGTCCATCATAAGACAGCAATGTCAAAATTTTAGATGTTGAAATTAATGACGTAAACGTCATTTTATGTAAATTTGAAGAATCCCAATCACTAAAACTACCTACCATGCCAACACCTCCCATTTCATCCACTTTTACCAACCACCTCCACCAAACTTCCCCTGCCCCCTTGCAAATCACCTTTGCAACCCTTACTATCCGCAACCACCAAAACGGGCAGTTCCTTAACCGGGTGCAACGGCAGCAGAGCCGTATCATCCTCCAGAAATTGCCACAAACGGGCCTGGCCGAAATGACGGTACTGGATAATCTGGTGTTTTGTTTCTCCTTCCAGTTCCGCATTCCTAGTGCCAAGGAGTTCCATAATATTGAAATGCTGTCCCTGCCCCGATCCTTGGATCGCGGCAGGCTGTTTGTAGATAATGAAAAATTGCGGCTATCCTTTAGGATAGATGCCCCGGACCCTTCGCTTAGGGTAGAGGTTACGCATACCTACCAAGGCGTTTGTGACCTAAAAGAACTCTGCGCGCCCGTTTCAGGACAATCGGTGTAGCTGCAAAACCATGGCTAGCCCCCCACTTGAGCACCCTTTTTACCGTTTTTAAATTCACTTGGGCTTAAACCATAGCGTTCCTTAAAAATCTTGGAAAAATAACTCCGGCTGGTAAATCCAATGGAGTATACCACCTCGGAAATGTTCATTTCGGTGGTTGTAATATAATCGCGGGCCAATTCCAGCCTTGCATGCCTTATATATTCCGTTACCGTTTTATTGTACAACAACTTAAACCCTTCTTGGAGCTTTGCTTGGGTAAGGCCTGTTTCGGCAGAAATGTCTTCCAACGAAAAATCCTTGGCAATGTTTTTCTCTATTTTTTTGGCATAGCTGCGTATCGTTTTCAGCTCCCTTTTTAATAAGCTGGTCTGGGGCCTTTTGTTCATCACCTCTTTGTTATGCTGCATCATGTGCATGGATAGAATTTGATAAACATAGCCCTCGATCATCATAATGCGGATCATTCCCTTTGCCTTGATCTTTTTTATAGCGGATATCACCTCGGCTATTTTCAAATTGTAAGAACCGTAGTAAGCGAACACTTTTTCCTGGTCAGTATCCAAAAATACTTTGTACAACTGTTTGTTGAGTTCTTCTCCCTGGTTTAACCTTTTGCGCAAGAACGGCTTTCTACGCACCTGTATTACGGTTTGGGAAACCTTCACGTTCTTGGGAAAATACCTGTCCGTAATGCCACCATCCCGATTGGTAAGGATAACGGACTGGAATTGCTCCATGATCTTGATCTTATCTTCCGGCTGGTACCCGAATTTATGTCCACAATACCCCTCCAGGCAATAATAAAAATTGATGGGGTTAAAATTTGAAGTGTCCACCTCAATCAATACCTCATCAAAAAAAGTAATGTCCAGTTCCAATAAACTTACCCCCCAATCGAAGGTAATGAAACGGATACTCCCCTTTGCCTTATCGTTGGAAACACTCAAAGTGTACTGCCCCCATCGTTCTTCTATCTTCCCTCCTATCACATTTTTTATTTGCTCCACCGATTCGGCGGTATCTTGGGCGTCAACCTTGATTTTTACCATTGGAATATTATGCTGCTGTTTGTTTAATTAATGCGTTTTTATCTTATAAAGATAGTCTTTGTTGTTACTTGGACAACCATGGGCACCCACCTACGTCCACTTTTATAAAAAGTTTATCAAAAGCATCACAATAAAATTTGTTTGAGTCAATCTTTTCACCAACTTAATGCTTATTTGTGGATAAGATTCCAGATAATTATGATTTACAAACTTTCAAATGAAGCAGGGAGAGAAGAGATAGAAAAAGAGTTTGGAATCCCGTTCAGATATCCAAATTTATACCTGCCAAACCCCATTATCAATGGTTTTCATGAAACAAACTTATGCGTGGTGACCATGGAAAACCCCAATAAAATATCGTTTGCCATTTGGGGACTTATGCCCCAAGACTTTAAAGAAGATTGGCAAATATTTCAGGACAAGACCAATACATTGAATGTACAGATGGATGAGCTGCAAAGCATTGGCTGGATGCAGGATTCCTATAAAAAGAGGCGTTGTTTAATCATTGCAACCGGTTTTTATACCCATCTTTTGGAAAATGGCAACACATGCAGCTACTATATTTACCAGGCATCCGAAAAACCTTTTTACTTGGCAGGCACATATAACAGGCTAAACGATGGTTTTTTGTGCGCGGCGTTAACGGTGGGCAAAACGGACCCTTTCGTTTCCAGTTACCACAACATTAGCAACCTCGCTCCTGTTATTCTCCCCAAAGAACAGGCTTACGATTGGCTTAGCACAGATTCCGACACAAAAAAACTGGAAGAAATTATCCAAAATCCCAAAAAGATAAAATTGAAGGCCAAACGCCTGTCCAACGAGTTTTTTCTAAAAAATTTGAGCTCAAACACCCAATTGGGACCATTATTTGTTGGTCTGCAACATTGAAAAAACAAATCCACAACCTTCTCACAAAAAGATTTTTACACCAAAAAGCCCAAAATGTTCCTTTTGAGTCAACAATAACACGAAAAGCGGCAAGCCACGGACCAAAAGCAAGCTACATTTGTAATGTACTGATTAACAATTGATCAGACATTAACTTAAAACACTACTATTATGTTACGTTGGACAGTCACCTTTATCATATTGGCCATTATTGCCGGTATATTCGGGTTTGGTGGAATTGTAGCAGGAGCGGCAAGTATAGCTAAAATCCTTTTCTTCATATTTATTGTATTGTTTATTATTTCGTTGATAACAGGAAGAAAAAAATTGTAGAAACACACACTAATTAAAAATCATTAACCTAAAAAAGAGAACCCATGAGAAAATCAATAAGTTTATTTACAATGCTAATTGCAATGGCACTTACCTTGAGTATAACCAGTTGCAGAGAAACAAAAGAAGATAAGGCCGAAGAGGCCATTGAAGATGTGAAAGACGGAGTGGAGGATGCTGCCGATGATGTGGAAGATGCCGCAGAAGATGTTGGGGACGACATTGAGGATGCTGCCGATGACGTGGAAGATGAAGTAGAAGATGCCACAGACGACAGTCCACAATAATTTTCACATTATACCACATAAGAGGATGTCTAAAAAGCAATAAAGTTTTGACTTTGTCAGGTTGAGCGCAGTCGAAACCTAAAGAAGTTTGATAATCAATAGGTTTCGACTGCGCTCAACCTGACAGATAATTTACTTTTTAGACAGCCTTTTTTTATTGCCCTCCCCCCTAATTCTCTCCCCAAAGTGTTGATAAACCAATATTCGTTTATACCTTAGAACAAATAAACACCACCATTTTTTGAAGACCGTCCTTACCATCCTATATGTTCTGACCTCCGTTTGGGCCATTGGGGCCATAATTTATCACGGAAGAAGGCCGTCGCGCTCCATAAGCTGGGCACTTGCCATTATAACTTTGCCCATTTTGGGAGCAGTTCTCTACTATCTGTTTGGGATGAATCGCAGAAAGTTTAAATTCTTCAACACAAAAGAATTTGAAAAAAGAAACAGATACACTCCCCCTAAAATTTCTGCCCAAGAAAAATTCCTGACCCATTTTGATGCAGATATTCGAAAAGAAAGACTCAACCGATTAATAAAAGCCAACTCCAACACCACTGCAAAAACAGGGAACAAAATAATACCTCTTCAAGATGGCGAGGAAACCTTTAATGTACTTTTCAAAGCCATGGAAGAGGCCAAAAACTTTATCCATGTACAGTACTATATTTTGGAAAGAGGCACCCTTTTGGACAAAATGTTGGAACTTTTTGAAAGAAAAATCAAAGAAGGTGTAGAGGTTAGGATTATTTACGATTCCTTGGGCAGCTACCAATTAAGGGGGCGACCCAGGAAAAAGTTTCAGGATGTTGGGGTAAAGATCTATCCCATAATGCCGATCCGACTTAAAAACCTACTGTTTTCGCTCAATTTTAGGAACCATCGAAAAATTGTGATCATAGACAACAAAGTGGCTTTTACCGGGGGTGTCAATGTTTCCGATAAATACATTAAACGAGAAAACGAACTGGGCAAATGGAAAGACACCCACTTAAAACTCGAAGGGCCCATTGTAAACGATCTACATCTGATTTTCCTTAAAGATTACTTTTTTGCAAGCAACAAAGAGGATTTTCATATCGCAGACTACCTATCCGAGCAACAAACGGCAGGCGATGTTCGTGCACAAGTGGTGGCAGGGGGGCCAGATTCCAAGCATCCGACCATTATGCAACAATATATTGGCATGATGAACCAAGCCAAAAATTCCATTTGCATAGCAAATCCTTATTTTGTGCCAGGGGAGGCTTTTTTACAAAGTTTAAAAATTACCGCAATGGAGGGTGTAAGCATCTCCCTTTTGGTACCCAAAAAATCAGATTCCAAAGCAGCTAAGTTTGCCATGTTCTCCCATTTTGAAGAATTGCTTCAGGTTGGCGTAAAAATATATCTTCGAGAAGATTTCTCCCATAGCAAAATAATGATTGTCGACGATGATCTGGTGTCCATCGGATCTGGAAATTTTGATATCCGAAGCTTTGAACTCAACTACGAGACCAACATCCTTATTTATAACAAGGAAATTAACACCGAAATGACAGCAGAGTTTCAAAAAATATGTAACAAATCGGAACCCGTTACCTTGGAGCGCTATCAGAACAGGACCATTTGGTTCAGATTTTTGGAAGGATTGTTCAAATTCTTCAAACCGCTGTTATAAGCCCATCTCAATTCTTATTTGCATCAATCATTGATTCAATAGAGATAAGTCAACCCCAGTACAAAACTATCTTTGTATCAAAATAAAACAATCATGAAGAATCTATTTTTAATACTATTTTTAATTGGAGCAACAACCGTAAGTGCCCAGAGCATATCAAAAAACGCATTGGGTATAAGAGTAGGCGACAACGACGGATTTGGAGGGGAAATCTCCTATCAACGCTATCTTAAGGAAAACAACAGATTGGAGTTTGACCTTGGTTGGAGGGATTCTAACAACGTGGATGCATTTAAATTGGTAGGTCTTTATCAATGGGTAATGCCAATTGACGGAGGTTTTAACTGGTATGTTGGTGCCGGTGGCGGTGTAGGGTCTTTTGATGCAGGCGATAACGATGGCGTTTTTGCCCTTGTCGCCGGTGATATTGGTATTGAGTATGATTTTGAAATCCCATTGCTCATTTCGCTGGATATGAGACCTGAACTAGGTTTTAACGACAATTATTCCGATGACCTCGACTTGGATATAGCACTTGGACTCCGATATCAGTTCTAAACAACATATAATCACATGTATAAGGGCAAATCATGATTTGCCCTTTTTTTAACCCTTTAACCTTGAAAAGAAAACTAAAGCTACTTTTTCTACTACCCATAGCCGTATTTTTAGTAATCGTAATTTTGAAAGAACCCAAAAACACAATCCCCAACAGTATAAAGCAAGAGGTTGAAATTGCATTGCAGCATTTTCCAGAACTTAAGGGCATTCCCATTAAATTCAAGTTTAAAAAAAGCATTAAAAAATCGGTGATGCAGGCCCAACCCACGTGGAGCGGCCTTCTTAAATCCAAAAACAAGCGCAGCTATGTAATTTTAATCAGTGAAAAGTTTAAAATATCCGGGGAAGAGTTTAAAACGGCAGATGTTCCCAAAGATGTTTTAATTGGATGGATAGGCCACGAACTCGGTCATGTTATGGACTACCAACAGCGGAGCAACCTTAACCTTATTGGTTTTGGGATTCGCTATGTGCTTTTGAAGGAATTTGTTAAAAAAGCGGAACGTGCTGCGGATTCGTTTGCGGTATCTCGGGGTATGTCCGAATATATTTTGAAGACCAAACGGTTTATTCTTAACCATTCCCAAATTGATGAAACCTACAAAACAAGGATAAAACAATATTACCTCTCTCCTGATGAAATTATGGAAATGGTAAAGGAGCAAGACTCCATTAAAGACAACTTCTTATGATTGTTGGGATACAAAATCCTCCCATTCCTTAAAGCGATCCTCCCCCATTACCCGTTCCATTTTTACCTGACCGCCCTTTTTCTTGTTTGCCCCGTTCCAATCGGCGAACATTTGTTGGGGCACAAAATTCACTTTTACACCTTCCAAAGCTTTGCTTCGGGCCACTTTATAGTTTTTATTGGCTTCTTTTAGGTAGTTGTCCAAAACAGTTGCTGTTTTTTCTTCATCCAAACTTTTATCGGACCCCAAATACCAGGAGTGGTAAAAACCATCATCAAAACGTTTGGCGCAAAGGGTATATTCGGGAATCTTGATATTCAGTTCTTCTTCCAAATGTTTCACGGCATCATTCAACTTGTTTACCGAAAGTTGAGAACCTACGGTATTCAAAAAAAACTTGGTGCGCCCTGTAATTTTTATTTCAGCACGTTCCACATCAGTAAAGGCAATGGTGTCGCCAATAATGTACCGCCATGCTCCAGATACGGTGGATATGATCAGAACGTAATCCACATCTTCTTCCACCTCATCCAACGCAATAGAGGGTGCATCATCCGTTAGGGAGCCATCTTGATTCACATATTGCGGGTTAAACGGTACAAACTCAAAATAGATACCATTATCTGTTATGAGTTTCATCGCCGAGGTCCCCGGACGATTTTGGCAGGCAAAGAATCCTTCGGAAGCCAAATAGGTATCAATAATTTGTATGGGATGATCCAACAAGGCATTAAAACTTTTCTCGTAAGGATCAAAAGCTACCCCTCCGGAGGTGTAGGCCTGTAAATTGGGCCATATCTCGTGAATGTTGTCCACATTATGATAATCTATAACCTTTTTGAGCATTAGCTCCATCCAAGAAGGAATTCCGCTAAGCGCACCAATATCCCAATTTTTGGCATTTTTGGCTATGGAGAGGACACGCTCGTCCCAATCGTCTATTTTGGCGATTTCATCTCCGGGTTTATAGTATTTTTTAAACCAAAACGGAATGTTACTGGCACTTATTCCGCTAATTTCACCCTCCTTTTTACCGTCGCGCTCCTGTAGGTTGGTGGAACTCCCCAACATCATGATTTCCTTCTCGAAAAAATCCGCAGGCATATCAAAATTGCTCATGGCAAACACTTGGTGCCTGCCTGCCCGGGTAATGGAATCCAACATATCTTTGGTAACGGGTATTCTTTTGGGTTTTTTTCCCGTGGTACCGGATGATAGTGCAAAAAAATCAGGACTGCCCGGCCAGGTAATGTCAGCTTCGCCCTCAATGGTCTTGTTCCACCATTCCTCGGTGATCTTCTTATAATCGTGATAGGGTACAGCTTCGGCAAAAGTCTTTTGGGGGGCATCGGATTTTAATATGGAAGCAAAATCATATTGCTTGCCAAACTGCGTATCCTTGGCCTTGTCCAACAATTCTTTCAAAACTTTTTGCTGCTCCTCGACCGGGCTTGTTGCCTTGCTGAGGGCATCTCGTGCTTCGATAACGCCTTTTATAATATTTCCTATGATTGCCATATTGGGTAACTTACAGGATCAAATTTACCTACATAGCTGCAATCCGGTTTACTCAATCCATTTTTAGATTGACTTAAATGATCTTAAAGATTTATTGTTGTCTCCAAGGATGGCGATAATCTGGAAGCTTTTTGGGTTTCGGGCTGCACAAAGTTATTGGCAATTTTGGAAAAAAGAGGCTCTGGAGTTTCTTCGTGTACACAAACATGCCCACTGGATGAGTTGACCTCAATTACGACCAAGGAAAGATAATCCATAAGGTGTTCTGCCTCATTGATCAGGATTCTTACAACTTGTAGCCGTACAGCATATTCCAAATTAACAATATGCAGATGGTTCAATTTACTTTTGCCCGCTACTTTTTTCCAGATAATTTTCAAGCCTCGTTTTTATACAAAAATAGCCCAAATAATATTTACTTTATGTTTAAGTTACATTAATTTAACATTGAAAATAGCACGAAACACCTTTTCCCAAATTTGACTTACAATTAGAGGATGGACAGATTATCAACCAGATAGAAGTGAGATTAACCCAATTCCGTTATTTTTTTAGATTTCAATAGGACTTATTGGATTCAACTTCTTAATCTTTTCATAAATATGAAAATCAAATGGTTCCATAGGCAAAAAATATCAAACTAACTCTTATATTTAGCCGATTACGAATAATTTTAAAAACAAAAAATGACCCACGAGTTACTAGAAAAGGCGGAAGAGTTTGAAAAAAGGCCCATGAGCCACATGTCTACCAGCGATAGGGTTAAGGCCTCAAGGGAAGCAAAGAGCTTAATTCTTTCCATTAACGAGATCTACAAGAAAACCAAGGATTCCAAATTAATGGAAACCATGAAGAACATTACAGCTAAGAAGCGTAAAATAGAAAAACGACTTAAAGGTTCTCCTTTGGTTTAATTACTATAATTATAATCCTTTTGTGGAAGGATATTTGTACTTCCAAAAACAAATATCCTTCCCAAAACTTTTGCTCTCCCTCTTTCCCTAAAATCGTAAACAACTGAATTTCAGCAAATAAATCCTTATTTGCTAGGTAATTCCTATCCCATACGGAACACTTTTTCCATTTACATAAGTTTTGCGACCAATTATGTCTTAATTACTGCAACCAATAAAAATATGGATTGCAGTTGGTTGTGTTTTAGATAATTTAGGAGTGTAGTTTTAACTCAACTAAATAAACACTCAGAAAAATGAACACTATAGAAGCAAAGCTAGGATACCTTTTTTGGTATGTTGTAATTGCACTATCCGTCTACTCACTTTTAAGCAGTATCTACCTTTACATTAGTTAGCTATATAAACACTAGCACATCAATCAAAATACCCAGTATAGTTAGTAATGTGTCTTCATGGGGGGCCTATTCAGGCGCCCCTTTTTTCTATTCCATTCTTGAAAGGAGTGCCAAATTCCAGTTTTACTCGTTCTTTTAAGTTGCTCACATCCCTTACAATAACTAGAGCTGGACATATACTATTTCCTTGTAAAGGAACCAATATCGTTTATCCTTACCAAATCGATTCCATCTTCTTTATGGATTCAATTGCAATGGGAGCCTGTTTATCCTCATTTACAACAATTAAGGTATTGTAAGGGCTTGTTGGAAATATTTGTTCAGTCATGGCAAGCATCCCCTTGTCCACAAACAACTCCATGGACGACCAATCCATTAATATTTTGAACTCTTTTACATCTCCCGCTATACCGTTTAAAGGTGCTACATGCTTTTTGGCTCCAAAGTCTTCCTGAAAATCAACCTTACCCGATAAGGCCCTATCTACCGAAAAAATCCAGTTCTCGGAGTCCATGCTCAATACAAGTACCTCATCCAATTCATTTTTAAATAATAGCTTGAACTTTTTAGCGGCCGTCCTAAGCCGAATCTCTGATTGATTAAGCCCTTCTACCTGCAAGGTATCCGATGTATTGGCCGCTACCTCAACCTCATTGACCAGTGTTGAACTGGTCAAATCACTTATTTTGTCAATTGGGTAATTGGCCAAAAAGTAATCATCCGCAACTTTGTGCAACGACAATTTTCGGGGTACCGTCATTGCGCTTCGCCATTTTTTGGTCGGGGTGTCCTGGGCATAGTTCCAGTTGCTCATCCAACCAATAAAAAATCGACTGTTTCCTGGAACATTGTTATAGGTTACCCCTGCATAATTATCCGTGCCATGGTCCAACCATTTAGGCTTTTTTTGATCGGAAGTAAAGACCTTACCATCAAAATTCCCAACAAAATATTGGGTTCCACTACCGCCATTGGGCGCTCCGGGGTTTATACTTATGATCAGCACCCACTTTTCTTCTTCGGAACCATCTACTTGCAATGGAAAAAGATCAGGACATTCCCATACCCCGCCATGAGCCCCCTGCGATTTACCAAAATCGCTCAAATAGTCCCAATCCTTTAAGTTTTTAGATGTATAAAATTTGGCATGATCACCGGCAACCAAGGTCAAAATCCAACTTTGTGACGACTCGTGCCAAAATACTTTGGGGTCCCTAAAATCTTTAATGCCATCATTCGGTATTATAGGATTGCCTTCATATTTATTCCAAGTATCCCCATTGTCCAAACTATAAGCAACACCCTGTGTTTGAAAATCCATTCTACCTGCCTCTTCTCCTTCCTTGGAATGGTATGTAAAAATGGCCACCAAAGGTGCTTCCCCGTTTTCTCCAAAGCCCGATGTGTTTTTCTTGTCCACAACTGCACTTCCGGAAAAAATATAGCCGTGTTCATCCGGGTAAAGCGCAATGGGCTTGTGCTTCCAATGTACCAAGTCCTCACTTACCGCGTGTCCCCAATGCATGGGCCCCCAAACAATATCCTCTGGGTAATATTGGTAAAAAAGATGGTAAACCCCTTGGTTAAAGACCAAACCATTGGGGTCGTTCATCCATTTTTCCTTTGGTGAAAAGTGGAATTGCGGACGATATTCCTCCTTGTACCATGATTCTTTTTCCGTTTGATTTGCCACTTCTTCCCTTTTTTCCTTGCAAGAGACAAGTGCAGCCACCACTATACAGCTAATAATTAGTCTTAACATCACCTTGGATTAAAATTCTTTTTCAAGATAAACAAATTATATCTCCCGCCTTATATGCTTCATACACCATTTTGAATGACAAACAACGCTACGTTCAAAAAAATAATTCCCCCTTTCATGAAAGGAATGAAACCAAAAATCTACCTATCTTTAAACAGCGTTTTGCAAACCCCAACTAAATCTAAATAAGTTGAGCAAAAACCTACTTTTAATCCTGACCCGAAACCCCGAAATTGGTAAATGTAAGACCCGCTTGGCGGCCAAGGTAGGCGACAAAGCGGCTTTGGATATTTACAAGTTTTTGTTGGACAAAACCGTATCGTTCACCAAGGATTTAAAAGTTGAAAAATGGGTGTATTATTCCGAAAGTATTTGGGAAGATGACATTTGGGACAACAAGCTGTACCAAAAAAAGCTTCAGAAAGGAAAAGATTTGGGCGAACGCATGATGAACGCCTTTAGGGAAGGATTCCATGCCGGTTTTGAAAACATCATTGTTATTGGAAGCGACATGTTCCACCTAAACCAGTCCGATTTGGAAGAGGCTTTCTCAAAATTTAAAAATCACAACTATGTTGTGGGGCCTGCCGAAGATGGCGGATATTATCTTTTGGGAATGAAATCTTTGAAGGTAGAACTGTTCCAAAACAAAACTTGGGGTACGGATACCGTTCTTTCCGATACCCTATCGGATTTAAAATCAGAAAAAGTTGCCCTTTTGGACGAAAAAAATGACGTTGATCACTACGAAGACATTAAAGATATTGAGGCCTTTGAGCCATTTTTAAAACATATAAGCGAATGACACTAAAACAAGTTGACGAATCGGTTGAATATTTAAAAAAACGAGGGTTTGAGACCCCGGAAATAGGTATTGTACTAGGAACCGGTCTAGGACAGCTCATAGATAGCATTGAAGATCCCATCGAAGCCCATTACAACCACATACCCTATTTTCCTTTGGCAACGGTTGAGTTCCACACAGGTAAACTCATCTACGGAACCATAGAGGGCAAAAAAGCAGTGGTAATGCAGGGGCGTTTCCATTTATACGAAGGCTACGATTTTTTGGATATCACCTATCCCATTAGAGTGATGCACCAGTTGGGCATAAAAAATCTTTTTGTGTCCAATGCCGCGGGAGCCATTAACCTCGACTTTAAAAAAGGGGATATTATGTTGATCGAAGACCACATTAACCTGCAAGGCGGATCTCCGTTGGCGTTCAAAAATGTATCTGAATTCGGCAACCGATTTGTGGATATGAGCGAACCCTACGACGTGGAAATGCGTAAAAAAATTGAGGCCATAGCATCCCGAGAAAATATTTCCTTGCAAAAAGGGGTGTACGCTTCGGTAGTAGGCCCGCAACTGGAAACCAAGGCCGAATACCGCATGCTTAAAATTATGGGAGCCGATGCCGTTGGCATGAGCACCGTTCCCGAAGTAATTGTGGCCAATCATTTACGACTACCTATTGTAGCGGTTTCCGTTTTAACCGATGAATGTGATCCAAATAACTTGGAACCTGTTGATGTTCAGGAGATTTTGGAGATTGCCGGGCAAACGGAGCCTAAAATGATCAAGCTGTTTAAAGAATTAATCAAAGAACTATGAGCTATTTAGAAGCGACCCAAGACCTGTATAAAGAAGCAGCCCTAACTCCAGATGTATGGCTATGCTGCACCACAAACCCAATATGGCAATTTCCAGGGCTTTCCATACCCAAAATCATGCAAGAAATGAACTATGGTTGTGGCAGCACGGTATCTGCCCAGGACTTGGTAAACAATCCCAAAATTCTTTACGTAGGTGTAGGTGGTGGAATGGAACTGCTCCAATTCTCCTATTTTTCCAGACAAAAAGGTGGGGTTACCGGAGTGGATTCCGTGGATGAAATGCTGGAAGCTTCTAGAAAAAACTTCAAAATAGCCGAAGCCGAGAACAGTTGGTTCAACAGTGAGTATGTAAACTTGGTAAAAGGAGATGCCTTAAACCTGCCCGTGGAAGATGAAAGTATTGACGTGGCCGCACAAAACTGCCTCTTTAATATTTTTAAGATAGAAGACCTGAAAAAAGCGGTTTCCGAAATGTACCGCGTATTGAAGCCACATGGAAGATTGGTGATGAGCGACCCCATTTGCGAGCAACCCATGAGCGAAGAACTGAGAAACGATGATAGATTAAGAGCGCAATGTCTCAGCGGAAGCATTCCATTAAAAGATTACGTAAAGGTTTTGACCGATGCCGGGTTTGGCACTATAGAAATCAGGGGCAGAAGGTCGTACAGGGTATTATCGCCCAACCACTACCCCACCGACGAGCTCATCCATATTGAATCCATTGAGATAGCCGCCATTAAAGACCCCATGCCAGAAGATGGTCCGTGCATGTTCACGGGAAAAACGGCCATCTACTACGGTAATAAGGAATATTTTGATGACGGAAAGGGCCATGTGCTGCTCCAAAACCAACCTTTGGCGGTATGCGATAAAACCGCAGGGGCCTTGGCCAATGCTTCAGATGAAATCCATGTTAGTGAAAGTACTTGGCATTATAATGGAGGTGGGTGTTGTTAAACCTCCATCACTATTCTGAGAACGGTGAGTAGCTATTGTTTTTTCTATTTACATTTATATTACCTGTTGTGCATTTTAGTGGAAATTCGTCATTTCGATTGGTTTTTGGTGGTTGAGCCCTTCGACTATGCTCAGGATAAACTAAAGTCAAAACCAAAGAAAATTGTATCGGGAAAAGAATTTTCTTAAGCAGAATAGTATCAAAATGCTTAACGTATATTTATATTAGTTCTTCATTTGCATTAAATTTGAACAACAATCTGTTTTTTTACGGATTGAACTCATTTAAACTTTTAGGATTGAAGCGAAAATTAGTCAATTTGTGCCCAGTTGAAGGCTTTTTCGAGTTGCATAGCAGCGCTACGGAAGGATAACCTGCCGGCAGGCAGGAAAGGCAAAAAATGGGTGCAAAAGGGCAATTTTTTAGCCAATTGAAAAAGTTTAAATGAGTTCATCATCAATAAATCATACCTCGAAACTCTTTTAAAGAATCAATTTTTAAAAAGATTGGAAGTATGGTGCCTCCTGCCCACATAAAAAAATTAAATTTAAATGAACTACCTGTTCATTTTAAAGACCTTCCTCTCAAAAGATTACCAATAGATGCTGTTTTGGCAAGAAAATCTTTGAAATTATCGCCTAGAGGGGTAATCGCACTTGCAGCAGCCATGTCCGAATGGGTAATCTGGCGTATTGATGCACATCATGACTTTGAAAGTGAACGGCTGGTGGAAGCAATGTGGGCATGTTCGGTACATCCATCTTATTTGGCTCCATTTCAAATTGATAATTGGCCAAAACCATCTGACCCAGTATGGGACTCACCTCCAAGCAAAGCTTTTTTGAGTATTCAGCATCATTTTAGAAAGTTGATCGAGGGCATGATTGGGTATCAACAACTACATGATATATCAAATTGGTGCTACAATGTTTTAGAGACAGGAATGTTCAAAAACAAAAAGAATAGGTTGGAGTCGACAATTGGAAAAGAACTTGCAACCACTTTTCACAGTTGGTTACACGAGACCACGGACAAAATATCAAGCCTTTCCCCTGCTAATGAAATCACCTATAAATGCCTAATTGAACAAACACCTTCCCAAGAATTGCAAAGTAAATTTTCTTTGGGAAGCCCAATAAGTCGACGTGATATCCATGAAGAAATTTTGAGTCATTCAGAAAGAACCAAGACAATAGATTCCTTTCTAAAAGGAATAAAAGACAATCCGTATCTGTGCAATAAAGATACGATCCAAAAAAATAAATGCTGGGTTTTCAGCAAACATGGCATTCCAATGCCTAAAGGCGCCCCCTACACATTCAATGAAGAAATGTTTTGAACACAAAGATCATAAAGATGCTTCAAGATGAACAATTACATCGATGGCTGGTGTTGTTGATGCATTATTTGGAAACAGCTTCGTTTGAAGATTCATAATCCAATAGAATTCCTTCGGAAATCCAATTGGCCAAAGCCTGCCTGTTATCTGGGTCCAGGATCCTACGCTGGTCCTTTTTGCTCCTAATGTTCCCTATCTCGATATAAGCCATGGCCGGAAGCGTATTTTTTACAACGTATAAACTGCTACGTTCCATAAAAGTACCATTGTACAATCGATTGGGCTGAAATTTTTTGTACTTCCTCAAAAAGGTCTGGTGGATACTCCCAGCCAGTTTTTTACCGTTCTTGCTTTTTTCATGATGGTAAAAGAACACATCAATATTGGCACCCTCGCCCCTACTATCCACATGGGTAACCAATAAGCGTTGATATTTCCCCGAATTCTTCAGGTACAGCCTATTGACCGCCTCGCTACGCTGCTTTAAACGTTCTAGTTGATCTAGAGGAATACTGTTGGATAGCACTGTTTCGTCCGTATCCAGCTCAAGAAGCCTTTCATCCCTGATACCATCATTTTCATCTTGCACAATAATGTGCACTTCTGCGCCGTGTGACAATAGTTCTCGGGCCAATCTAAGTGTTACATCGTATGCGTACTCATCTTCGGAAATTAATTTGCCACGGTACTTTTCCACAGCGCCCGGGTCTGGCCCACCGTGTCCTGAAATTAAATAATAGATCGTATTGTCCAAGCGTTTGCTTACAGCATCAACTTTTTTAAAATCATCCCCAAAAATGGGGTAAGTAATTCCGTGATCAATCTCCTCCACCTTCTTCGTTGCCAAAGTATCCGGCAACACATAGGAACGTCCCATAAACAACGATTCATCCTCCCCCAAATCTTCTGCGTTCAACGTCACAAACTTGTTGTAATGCTTTGTTGGGCTCACGCCATGTCTCCGCAAAAGTGAATAGATGCCATCTCCTTCTTGTGCAACAACTTTTGGGAATTCCTCTTGGGCCCATATTGCTCCTTGAAGCAAAAGGATAAGTAAAAAAGTAAACTGAAAAGGTTTCATGTTAATTCTCAAATTCTAAATCAACGTAATCATTCATGATGCCATCACTGATTAAGTTGGCAAATTCTTTTTTGTTGGGTTTGAGGGAAATTTTGCTGGCCGATGTATTGGAACCACTTTCAATAGTAAGTAAACTAATGGCCGGCAGCATGTTTCTTGCCAAATACAAACTATTCAAATCTTCGAAAATCAGGCTGGCTTCATTGGAAGATCTACTGGAAATACTTTTTTCCTTAAACACATTTTGAAGGTTTTGTGCAAAACGTTGCCCTTGGGTGCTTTTGTTGTAATGATAAACGGCCACGCTCATGTTGCTGCTTTCCGTAATATTTTTGGAACGAATAATAAGCACGCGTTGATATTTACCTGTGTTCTGCAAGTAACGTTTGTTGATTACTTTGATGTAGTTGCCCATTGGGTTGTTTTCGGATGCAGTATCTTCCAGCACATCGTTGGGAGTATCTTCTCCCATTATGTAGACCTGTGCACCATGCATCATTAACTCTGCCGCCAAGCGTTGGCTAACATCCTTTGCGAAACTTTTGTCCTTATCCGTACTGTTTTCAGTAATCAAATAATAAACGGCATCCTTGAGTTTATCACTTTTAAGGGACATTTGGGCAAGTTCCTTATCAAAAATCGGTTCTTCCGCATCTGCCATGGCTTCGACCACCACTCCGGTTTTCTTAAAAGAATCATCGGCATAGGGAATTTTGTATGCCTCACCCAGTTTTAGCGCACTTCCTTTTTTTATCTTGTCGGAATTGAGTTCCAGAAATTCTCCGTAGTGTTTGGCAGGATCCAATCCTTGTTTGCGAAGCAAGGAAAAAATACCATCCCCTTGTTCTGCCACCACATTGTAGAAGTCGCTTTTTTGTGCAAAAATGAATGTACAGGCCCATACCCAAAAAAGAAGGGTCAATCTTGATTTCATTACTGTATGTTTTTGGGTGGGATGTGCTACAAATATGGTGAAAAAACACTAAGGTTGGTTACGATTTAAGATAAAAATTCCCACAAAATAATCAACAAACTATGAACTTGATCTCTTCACTTGGGCATATTGTCTTCTAATTACCGATTCTGCAGGTTTGTTCTGCGGGGTAAAACGATTGTCCTCATGGCCTCCAACTTGATCGTGCTGCATAAACCATTTCCAGACAAAACCTCCGGCAAACCAATCTTCGTTCCAGAACTCATCAAAAAGTACCTGCGTGGCATCTGCCTGTGCCTTAAGATTCACGTTCATCTCGTTACGATCCACCAACCATGGCTTTTTGCCCGTAAAATCCATGCTGCGATACCCAAATTCCGTGAATAAAATGGGCCTATCCTCTTGTTTTGCGAGTTCGCGCATTTTGGTCTTCCAAGGCTGCCAACCCTCTGTAAGTGTTTCAATTGTGGGATTCTGTTTTTCGCACAAGGGAAAATAGGCGTTCACACCAATATAATCCAACTCCGACCAAAACGGCGTCTTTGCATATTCGTCCCAATTGGCTGCATAGGTAAGCTGACCGTGATACACGCTTTTTACTTTTTTAATAAGGTTGTTCCAAAACCCAGGTCGTTCATTCACAAAGGTTTTCAACTCCGTTCCTATGCAAAAAATATCACTCTGTGTTTCTTCGGCCAATGCAGCATATAGCAAGATAAATTTTTTGTATGATGCTTCGAGTTTCTTCCAATCCTCCTCCGTAGGCATCTTCATATTACCTGTAAATTCACCCCTGTGGATCCAGATTTGGGGCTTTACCATCACGTTTACCCCGTTTTGATGCATTTTTTCAATATACTGCTTGGCTCCTTCCCTCCGCTCCCCGTACCATTGGTGGTCCGAGTCAAAAACCAACTCGGGCGAATCCAAATCACGAATAAAGCCAAAAGGCATAATGGCCGCATAATTAGCTTGGATATTAAGGACAGGATCTATGTGGTGTTGCGCCACTTCTTCCCGGGACGACACAAAACTGACACCGTTGACTTTGGCTAATTTGCCACTACTGCAAGAAGCAAAAATAAAGACCCATAATAGAACTACCTTCTTCATAAGAATTGTGAAACCCTCTAAAATAATAATTTTAAAACATCATTTAGCTGCCAAATTCTTATTAAATTTCATTTCACTGTTAAGTTATTCCCGTAAGACTCGACACATAAAATAATCAAACCAATCCTATGCAACATATTGTTATTATTGGAAACGGAATTGCTGGGGTCACAGCCGCTAGGCATATCCGAAAGTTATCCGATAAAAAAATCACCATCGTTTCTGCTGAATCCGAATACTTTTTTTCAAGAACAGCTTTGATGTATGTGTATATGGGCCATATGAAGTTTGAGCATACCCAACCCTACGAAAACCACTTTTGGAAGAAGAACAGGGTTGATTTGGTGAAGGGATACGTCACCGAGATCAATACCCAAGAAAAAAAGTTGCAGATTGATGGTTCACCAGACCTCAACTACGATAAACTAATCATTGCTACAGGCTCCAAACCCAACAAATTTGGATGGCCCGGTCAAGAGTTGGACGGGGTCCAAGGTCTTTACTCCAAACAAGACTTGGAGCTTTTGGAAGTAAACGCCCCCAACAATAAAGTATGTAAACGCGCTGTAATTGTCGGAGGGGGCCTAATTGGCATTGAATTGGCTGAAATGCTTCGAACACGTGATATTCCAGTTACTTTTTTGGTACGCGAAACCAGTTTTTGGAACGGAGTGCTTCCCCAAGGTGAATCTGAAATGATCAACGAGCATATTCGGGAACATCATATCGACCTGCGTTTGGGTGCCTCTCTCAAAGAAATTGTTGCAGATGAAAACGGAAGGGTAAAATCTGTTGTGATTGAAGAAACGAAGGAAGAAATCGAGTGCAGTCTAGTTGGATTGACCGCAGGAGTTACCCCTAACATTGATTTTTTACACGATTCCGGGATTGAACTCGACCGTGGTGTTAAAGTAAATCGTTATCTGGAAACCAACGTAAAAGATGTGTATGCCATTGGAGACTGTGCCGAACAGCACGAAGCCATTGGCAACCGCCGACCCATTGAAGCCGTATGGTACACAGGCCGGATGATGGGAGAAACCCTTGCCCAGACCATCTGCGGGAACCGAATGGAGTACAATCCTGGGCACTGGTTCAACTCGGCCAAGTTTCTGGATATCGAATACCAAACCTACGGTTGGGTGTTTCCTGAAAAAAATAAAAAAGAATCGGAAGTGCATTTTCACTGGAGACATCCCAACGAAAAAATTTGTATCACCATCGCTTTTGATAGAGATTCCGAAACACTTTTGGGCATCAACACCTTTGGTATCCGTTTACGGCACGAAGTTTTTGACCGTTGGCTCAACGAAAAAAGAAATGTCGATTATGTAATGGAGCATCTCGTAGATGCTAATTTTGATCCGGAATTTTATAAAAATTTTGAATCTCAAATTGTGTCGAAGTACAATACCGATTTTGGAAAATCCATCAAACTGAAAAAGAAAAACCTAAAACGCATTTTCCAATTGGGTTGATTGGTTTACGTTTTAATAAAAAGTTTAAATCAGCACAAAGGAACAACAAACTATGAACAATCAATCACATAGTCCAAGTATGGCCCTGACCGGGGAACCACCAAAAAGCTTGAGCATCAACCAAAAAATCGCTACCCTTTTGGGATTGTCAGGATTGGGCATTCTGTTATTGGCCGTTTTCAACCTAAACTTTCCGAACAAAAGTTTGTGGTTAACACTATCGCTTTCAGCCATTGCACTAGGAACCATTTGGTTTTCGTGGGACGCCTACTCCAACAAGCTCCCAGGAATTAAAAACGATGGCGTTTGGTTCAAATCCATTTCCAGTCGCGGTTTATGGGGTTGGGTAGCTGGTTTGGCCTTGACAGGTTTTTACATTGTGCTCTATTTTTATCCTGAATATCTGGGTTTGGTAAGTGATGGAGACAACAAAGGAGTCATTGCCCTTTTTGACCCCCTTAGCAAATTTTTGAGCGGTAATCCTGCCAGTCAATGGTTTGTTTACGGAACCCTCTACACAGTTGCCATTTTAGCTTTTGGCATAAAGTTCCTTTGGAAATACCGTCACAACCGATACGAGAGACTGCGCACTTGGAGTGTAATGTTTTTTCAAACTGCCTTCGCGTTCATTATCCCAGAATTGATGGCCCGTTTAAATGGACATGAAGTTTTGAACGGTGGAAGCCTCCCTTATTTTGACTTGAAAAATATTTGGCCGCTCAACTATTATAATTTTGAAGGGTACCGCATCAAAATGTTTTTAAGTTCTGGTGAAATAGGTTTTGCCTTGTTGATTTTTGCCATCCTATCCATCTTCGTTATCACTCCAATTCTCACTTATAAATACGGTAAAAGATGGTATTGTTCTTGGGTTTGCGGCTGTGGCGGATTGGCCGAAACGGCCGGGGATTCCTTTAGGCAATTGAGTGACAAGTCCACATTTGCCTGGAAAGTGGAACGCTGGGTGGTGCACAGTGTAGTTGTTTTTGTAACCTTGATGACCACTGCAGTCATCTATTCCTATTTGGGAACCGACACCAGCAAATATTGGTTGACGAAGAGCACTTTCTTAATTGGTGTAGCCGTGTTACTTACTTTAGTTTTTGGATGGGCCATGATTTTTAAACGAGATCAGCTTCAAAAAGATGCACAATACGGAGCCATTGGTTACTTTGTAATCATCATTGCCCTGATCGGATTTCACTTTTTTAGTGGCGATGGCGAAGTTTTCCTTTTCAAATCGGGTACGCTTCGTAAATCGTACTCCTTTTTAATCGGCAGTATATTTTCAGGAGTTATTGGAACGGGCTTCTACCCCATCTTCGGAAGCAGGGTCTGGTGCCGATTTGGTTGTCCTATGGCCGCCATCCTCGGTTTTCAGCAAAAATTGTTCTCCCGATTCAGGATTACAACCAATGGTGGACAATGCATTTCATGTGGAAACTGTTCTACCTATTGCGAAATGGGCATCGATGTACGCGCCTATGCCCAAAAAGGAGAGAACATTGTAAGGGCCAGTTGTGTTGGCTGCGGTATTTGCTCGGCTGTTTGTCCAAGAGGCGTCCTCAAATTGGAAAATGGTCCTTTGGAGGGTAGAATAGATAGCAACCAAGTATTACTGGGTAACGATGTAGACCTGATGACATTGGTGAACAAAAAGTAAATTATCCTTCTTATTGAAAGTGAAATCCAAGGAAAATTTTAAGTTTGCCAACCATTAACTAAAATTGATTCCCAGCCAATGGCGGATATCAAAGTCATTATCCCAGCAATCAACGAAGGAGATTCCATTGGCCTGGTGGTTTCAGAAATCCCCGATCACGTATCTGAAATCGTGGTTGTGGACAATGGTTCCCAGGACGATACCGTGGCAAATGCTAAAAAAGCGGGAGCAACCGTAATCACCGAAAACCGCAAGGGCTATGGGTTCGCTTGCTTAAAGGGATTAAATTATATATCCGAACGATCCAAAACACCCGACATTATCGTATTTATCGACGGAGATTATTCTGATTATCCAGAGGAATTGGATAAGATTGTCGCCCCAATTTTGGAAAATGACATCGATTTTGTGGTCGGAGCGCGAAAAAAATCACTTCGCGATCCGGGATCAATGACCCCACAGCAGGTTTTTGGGAACAAATTGGCCACATTCCTAATGCGATTGTTTTTTAGGTCGAAATTTACGGATTTGGGACCTTTCAGGGCGATAAAATATGAAAAGCTCAAAGAATTAAAAATGCAGGACACCACTTACGGCTGGACAGTGGAAATGCAATTAAAAGTTTTAAGAAAAAAAATGTCATATATCGAAGTACCAGTACGTTACAAACGAAGAATTGGCGTATCAAAAGTATCAGGTACGGTAAAAGGTACTATATTTGCTGGCATAAAAATATTGGGTTGGATCTTTAAATACAGTTTAAAATAATGGGACTCGCTATCGCTTACATCATCATTGCTATTTATAGTTTCGCCTTACTTTTGATTTTCTTCTATAGTCTTGCTCAACTGAATCTTTTGGTCAATTATCTCGGGTATAAAAAGCGAAACGAAGAAGCCCCAAAATTCAACCTGCTCGATCCCAAAGAAATTCCATTTGTCACCATTCAACTTCCTATCTACAACGAGGAATATGTAATGGAACGTTTGTTGGACAACATCGCCAAAATAGAATACCCCAAAAGTAAATTGGAAATCCAGGTATTGGACGACTCAACCGATGATTCTGTCAATGAGACCGCCCGAAGAATCGAAGAGCTTCAAAAAGCGGGATTGGACATTCAACATATAAGACGGGAAAACAGACAAGGTTTTAAAGCAGGAGCCCTTAAAGAAGGACTGGAAATAGCCAAAGGTGATTTTATTGCCATTTTTGATGCCGACTTCCTTCCAGAGTCCGATTGGCTGAAAAAGACCGTTCCCTACTTTAAAGATGGAGAAATCGGTGTGGTACAGACCCGCTGGGGGCATATCAACAGAGATTATTCCACTTTGACCCGCATTCAGGCCTTTGCTTTGGATGCCCACTTTACCCTAGAGCAAGTAGGAAGAAATTCGAAAGGACACTTTATCAACTTTAACGGTACCGCAGGTATTTGGAGAAAAGAATGCATTTTTGATGCTGGTAACTGGGAAGGCGATACCCTTACAGAAGATTTGGATTTGAGCTACCGCGCCCAATTGAAAAACTGGAAGTTCAAGTATTTGGAAGACGTGGAAACGCCAGCCGAACTTCCCGTGGTAATCAGTGCAGCGCGCTCACAACAGTTCCGCTGGAACAAAGGTGGGGCCGAAAACTTTAGAAAAACGGTTTGGAGCGTCATTACGGCCAAAAACATACCTTTTAAAACCAAGTTCCATGGAGTAATGCACTTGTTGAACAGCTCCATGTTCCTTTGCGTGTTCATCGTGGCTTTGCTGAGCATTCCCATGCTCTACATCAAAAACACCTACGGACATTTGGGTTGGGTATTTGAGGTAACAAGTTTTTTCATCCTAAGTACCATCATCCTGTTTGTCTGCTACTGGTTTACCTATAAAAGTATTCAGGGCAGTAGTTTTGATAATTTTGTGGACTATATTAAACTCTTCTTTACCTTTTTCTCCGTAGCATTGGGCTTTTCCTTGCACAATACCGTTGCTGTTCTGGAAGGACACTTGGGCAAAAGAAGTGAGTTTGTAAGAACCCCAAAATTCAACATCAACAGTATTAAGGACACTTGGAAGGGCAATAAGTATTTGACCAACAAATTGTCGCCCAACATGATTTTGGAATTTGCCCTGATGATTTATTTCCTTTTTGGAATGTACAGCGCCATACCATTGAACGACTACGGATTGTTCCCTTTTCACCTAATGTTGTTCTTAGGTTTTGGTTTTGTATTCTTTAAATCCATAACTTCCAAGGCATAACCCACCACTATGCAATCTTATTGGCGACTGCACAAATACCCGATACTATTTGCTGTCGCCTGTATTTTATTTTACTGGAGCTTCGCTTACAACTTGGTGCGTACCGACTTTGTAAAGTTGTTCATGCTCTTTGGAGCACTATTTTTTCTGTGTTACAAACTCATCCAGTTCGAAAAATGGAACTTCAAATTTCTTTTGATTGTCGGAATTCTGTTTCGACTGGTATTTATGATTGCAGAGCCTAACCTTTCACAAGACTTTTACCGCTTTATTTGGGATGGTGAACTCATTAAAAACGGTATCAACCCCTACTTGTTCACCCCCGACCAAATTATGGAAAAGGGTATGGTGTCATTTCCCAGCATGAATGAGCTCCATGAAGGTATGAGCACCCTTAACGCTAGGCACTACAGCAACTATCCGCCAGTTAACCAAGTTCTGTTTGCACTCGCATCAATTTTAGGTGGAGGAAGTGTGATGGGTTCCATGATTGCCATGCGTTTGACAGTAATCGCAGCAGACTTGGGCGTACTTTATTTTGGAAGAAAGCTATTGCAAAACCTCAACAAGGCCAACCATTTGGCCTTTTGGTATTTTTTGAACCCACTGGTCATCATTGAACTCACAGGCAACCTTCATTTTGAAGGGGTAATGCTCTTCTTCTTTGTCTGGGCCCTTTATCTTATAGCAAAAAACAAATGGTTGTGGGCCACACCTCTTTATGCCGTATCCATTATGGTAAAACTGATGCCGCTAATGTTCCTTCCTCTTTTCATAAAATACTATGGATTTAAAAAGAGTGCTGCTTTTTACACTTTGATACTTTTGGGTTGTGCTGCCCTGCTACTCCCGTTTTACTCCCCAGTTTTCATCGATAATTATTCCGATACCGTTGGCCTCTGGTTCTCCAACTTTGAGTTCAATGCCAGCATTTATAATGTGGTAAAAAAGATTGGCGTAACCTATTACCAAGCCAAGCCTTGGGAGTTAATAGATTCCTACGGCTCTTTGATTCAAAAAGTGGTCGTTGTTATCGTATTACTGCTCGCTCTCCTTCGGAAAAACCAAAAATTGGATAGTGTAATCACCTCCATGGTGTTTGCGCTGGCCTGTTACTATTTCCTTTCCAGCACCGTTCATCCGTGGTACGTGGTGTTCTTGTTAGGCTTTGCCATCTTTACCGATTACAGGTTTCCACTGGTATGGTCCTGTACCATCATTTTAAGTTATTATGCCTACTCCAACCCCGACTATAAGGAAAATTTGTGGTTGTTGGCCATTGAATACATTTTGGTAATCGGCTTTTTTATTTACGAAATGATAGGTAGCAGACCAAAAAAGTTATATTTCCTCAAAAAGTAATCACAACTTTAGTGTAATTCGAATTAATTTGTACATTAGCCCCAGAATGAAAGGACAACTGTACATATTAACCACTTTGAGCATCACTGCTCCCATCAGTCCATTTACTCCCCGCCGTCGTCGCCCGTAAGGGTGCAACATAACTATTGGAAATAGGTGAGTCCATTTCCGCAAAACTTCCAAATACATTTTTTCAATTTTTACAGAATAATCGCTTGCAATGGAAATTATTGTTGCTAACGAATCACATTTTAAATACGCACAGATCATTAGTGATACCATTACCGAATCGGCCAAAGTTCGAGGTACAGGTATTGCCAGACGTACGCCCGAGTACATCATAAAACGCCTCCAAAACGGAAACGCCATTATTGCTTTGGATGGGGATAAGTTTGCTGGTTTTTGCTATATCGAGGTCTGGGGAAACAAGGACTTTGTGGCCAACTCTGGTTTGATCGTGCATCCCGATTACAGAAATCAAGGACTCGCCAAGAAAATAAAAAAGGCGGTTTTTGATCTATCACGAAAAAAATTCCCCGATGCCAAGATTTTTGGCATCACTACGGGCCTTGCCGTAATGAAAATGAATTACGAGCTGGGCTACAAACCCGTTACCTTTTCCGAACTTACGGATGACCCCGAATTCTGGAAAGGCTGTCAGACCTGTAAGAATTTTGATATTCTAACACGTACCGACAGAAAAATGTGCCTCTGCACTGGAATGCTGCACGACCCAAAAGCTCAAAAACAGCAACCCGAAAAAATAAACAAAAAGGCTTTTAAAAGATTAAAAAGCATAAAAGAGAGCCTTTTTCTTAAAAAGAAAGACAAATAAATCGTCAGTTCGAGCGAGAATAAAACCAGTACATCTCGACTACGCTCGATGTGACAACATAAAGAATCAAAAAAATGGAAAAATTAGTTATAGCCTATAGTGGCGGATTGGATACTTCATACTGTGCCAAATACCTATCGCAAGAAGAAGGTTTTGAAGTACACGCCGTAAGCGTGAACACGGGAGGATTCAGCAAAGCTGAAATAGAGGAAATCGAAGAAAAGGCCCTAGCCTTGGGAGCGACCACCTACACTTCTATCGATGCCGTTGCCACATTTTATGACAAGGTGGTAAAATACCTCATCTTCGGCAATGTACTTCGAAACAACACCTATCCCCTTTCCGTAAGTGCGGAACGAATTGTACAGGCCATTGAAATTGTAAACCATGCCAAAAAAATTGGCGCAAAATACATCGCACACGGTAGTACTGGCGCAGGTAACGATCAGGTTAGATTTGATATGATCTTTCAAATATTGGCACCTGAAATCAAAATCATAACTCCAATCAGGGATAAAAAATTGGCCAGAGAAGAGGAAATAGAATACCTACAAAAAAACGGTATCGACTACTCTTGGGAGAAGGCCAAATATTCTGTGAACAGAGGCTTGTGGGGCACATCGGTTGGTGGTGATGAAACCTTGACCTCCAATCTATCCTTGCCCGAAAGTGCCTACCCGAGCCAGTTGGAGAAGGAATTGCCCAAAGAATTAAAATTGACCTTCAAAAATGGGGAATTGGTGGCTTTGGACGGTGAGACCGACACGCCAGTGGCCAATATCGAAAAATTGTCCGCCATAGCATCCAAATATGCCATTGGTAGGGATATTCACGTGGGCGACACCATTATCGGAATCAAGGGGAGGGTCGGTTTTGAGGCAGCAGCCCCATTGATCATTATAAAAGCACACCATTTGTTGGAAAAACACACCTTGAGCAAATGGCAGCAATACCAAAAAGAGCAAATGGGCAATTTTTATGGGATGCTATTGCACGAAGGAAACTATCTGGACGAGGTAATGCGAAACATTGAAGCCTTTTTGACCGATACCCAGAAACATGTTTCAGGCGATGTATTCGTGACTTTGCATCCGTACCGATTTGAATTGAACGGAATCACTTCCAAACACGATTTGATGAACGCTTCCTTTGGAAGTTACGGAGAAATGAACAAAGGTTGGACCGCCGATGAAGCCAAAGGATTCATCAAAATTTTGTCCAACTCAGGGAAAATTGCAAACCACGTAAACAATAAAGTTTAGGGACCTTCACCCTGAGCGTACTTGCCTGCCGGCAGGCAGGGTCGAAGGGAGAGACCTAATTGGATAAGATTCCCGCCTTCGCGGGAATGACAAAAAGAAAATTATGATAAAAGTAGGAATCATAGGAGGTTCGGGATACACAGGAGGAGAGCTGATCAGGCTGCTACTCAACCATCCCGAAGCAGAAATCGACTTTGTGTACAGCACCACAAGGGCAGGCAAACCCATTACTTCCGCTCATCAAGATTTGTTGGGACAGACGGAATTGAAGTTCTCCGGTGAGGTAAATCCAGAAGTGGATGTTGTTTTTCTTTGCTTGGGACACGGTAATTCGACCTCATTTTTGAACGAGAACAAGTTTTCAGCATCAACAAAAATCATAGACCTCAGCAACGATTTCAGATTACAGGCCGATGCTATTTTTAATGGTCAACGATTTATTTATGGACTTCCCGAATTGAACAAGTCTGCCATACAAGTTGCAGAGGCCATCGCCAATCCCGGTTGTTTTGCCACTGCGATTCAATTGGCATTATTGCCTTTGGCAAAAGCAGGTTTGCTAGGTGATGATGTCCACGTAAACGCAGTTACAGGAAGTACCGGAGCAGGTGTTGGACTGTCCACTACTTCGCATTTTAGCTGGAGAAACAACAACGTTTCCTGGTACAAACCTTTCACCCATCAACATTTGGGAGAAATCGGTGAGAGCCTTGCCTCCTTTGGCAATTCGGTAGGGAAATTATTTTTTCTACCCAACCGAGGAAATTTTACGAGAGGAATTTTGGCCACGGCCTACACCAAATACGATGGCACTTTGGAAGAAGCTCAGCAGTTGTACAACGATTTTTATAAAGATGCTGCTTTTACCCATATCTCTGACGGAGCCTTGCATTTAAAACAAGTGGTGAATACCAACCAGTGCCATATCCATTTGCACAAGCATGATGACCTCCTTTTGGTGACCTCGGCCATTGATAATTTAATAAAGGGCGCATCTGGACAAGCGGTGCAAAATATGAATCTGATGTTCGGTTTCCCTGAAACTGAAGGTTTGTTATTAAAAGCAGGAGTATTTTAAAATAGGTGCCCTGAGCGTACCTGCCTGCCGGCAAAGGCAGGGTCGAAGGGATAAACTTTGAAATAAAATAGATTCCCGTTTTCACGGGAATGACAAATAAAACAACAAATGAAAATAGCCATCATAGGAGCGGGGAATTTAGGACTGGCCATAGCCAAGGGCATTTTGCACAGCAATGGGGCCACCACCATGTACCTCACCAAACGAAACACCAAATCCATTCAGGAGTTTGAAAAATATGGAAATGTAACCGTCACTTCCGACAACCAAGAAGCCGTCAAAAATTCGGACATCCTTGTTTTTGCCGTGCAACCGGGGCATTTTGCATCCATTTTGGAAGAAACCAAAGACCTGCTCACCGAAAAGCATGTGGTGATCAGTACCATTACGGGTTTCAGCATTTCAAAAATTGAGGAAGTCATCGGTACAGATAAATTTATTATCCGAAGTATGCCCAATACAGCCATTTCGGTGGGTAAATCCATGACGTGCATCTGTAGCAATGAACCAGGCAAAAAACGGGTTGACTTGGCCAAGGCCATCTTTAACCGGATGGGTCACACCATGGAAATTCCAGAGTATCAAATGCAGGCGGCGACGGTAATTTGCGCCAGCGGAATCGCGTTTTGGATGCGATTGATACGAGCCACGACACAAGGAGCCATTCAATTAGGTTTTGATGCCAAGGAAGCCCAAGAACTGGCTATGCACACCTGTAACGGAGCTGCAAGTTTATTAATTGAATCCGGTAGCCATCCCGAAGAAGAAATAGACAGGGTTACCACTCCAAAAGGATGCACCATTGAGGGCTTGAACGAAATGGAACACCAAGGATTGAGCTCATCTTTGATCAGAGGAATTGTTTCCTCATTCGAAAAAATCAGCCAAATCAGAAAGGGATAAAAATGTCAGGTCGAACTGTCACATCGAACGGAATCGAAGGACAATTGAGAACGATTTGATACGATTCCCACCTTCGTGGGAAGGATAAAAGAAAAAATATGAAACTATTCGACGTATACCCACTTTACGATGTTACCCCAGTAAAGGCCAAAGGCATTGAGGTCTGGGACGACAAAGGGGAAAAATATCTGGATTTTTATGGAGGACATGCCGTAATTTCCATTGGTCATACCCATCCGCATTATGTAAAGCGAATTAAGGAGCAATTGGACAACATGGCGTTTTATAGCAATTCTGTCCAAAATCCACTGCAAACAGCCTTGGCCCAAAAATTGGGCGAAATGTCCGGATGCGAAGACTACGACCTTTTTATGTGCAATTCAGGAGCCGAAGCCAATGAAAACGCTCTGAAACTGGCCTCGTTCCACACGGGGAAGTCCAAAGTCATCGCATTTACAAATAGTTTCCACGGGAGAACATCTGCTGCGGTCGCTGCCACGGACAACCCGAGCATAAATGCCCCTATCAACAAACAACAAGAGGTAACTTTCTTGACATTGAACGATTTTGATGCTTTTGAAAAGGCCATCAAAAGCGATGATTATTGCGCCGTTATCTTGGAAGCCATCCAAGGTGTGGGCGGATTGGATGAACCTACCACGGAATTCTTCCAGTTTATCGCCAAAAAATGCAAGGAAAATAATGTTGTTCTTATTGCAGATGAAGTACAATCAGGCTACGGACGAAGCGGTAAATTCTTTGCTTTTCAACATCACGGCATTCAACCCGGCATTATTTCCATAGCCAAAGGTATGGGGAACGGCTTTCCTGTTGGCGGTATCTTGATTCATGAATCTTTTAAACCATCGTATGGCCTTTTGGGCACCACCTTTGGTGGCAACCATTTGGCCTGTGCGGCATCTCTGGCAGTTTTGGAGGTTTTGGAAGATGAAAACCTGATAAAAAACGCTGCTGAACTTGGCTCCTATTTCAAGGAAAAAGCTGCGGAAGTACCGGAAATCAAAAATATAAAAGGAAAAGGGTTGATGATTGGACTGGAGTTCGATTTTGAAGTTGCCGCCCTACGTAAAAAAATGATCGTGGAGCAGCACATGTTCACCGGCAGTGCCAAAAACAAGCATTTGTTGCGGTTCTTACCGGCCCTGAACATCACAAAAAGTGATATAGACCTATTCTTTGAAGCGCTCAAAAAAGCATTAAAATGAAGCATTATCTAACAGTTAACGATATAGCATCCCTGCCCGATTGGGTGGACGAAGCAATCAACCTAAAAAAAGACCCGTATCAGTTTGAAGATTTGGGCAAAAGGAAAACCATCTGCTTGTTGTTTTTTAACAATAGTCTCAGAACACGTTTGAGCACACAAAAAGCGGCCATGAGCCTTGGCATGGAAGTAATGATCATGAATTTTGGAAACGAAGGTTGGGCCCTGGAATACGGGGATGGCACTGTAATGGACCAAGGCACTTCGGAACACATTAAGGAAGCTGCGCAAGTGGTTTCCCAATATTCAGATATTGTTGCCATTAGAGCGTTTGCAGGATTAAAGGATAAGGAGAAAGATGAGGCCGAAGAAGTCATCAACGGATTTGCCAAATATGCATCCATTCCCGTAGTGAACATGGAAAGTTCGGTGGGTCACCCGCTTCAGGCTTTGGCAGATGCCATCACTTTGAAGGAGAATGAAACCAAAAAGAGACCCAAAGTCGTGCTTTCTTGGGCCCCTCACCCAAAAGCGTTGCCACATGCTGTTGCCAATTCATTTATTCAGATGATGAAAAAGCAGGATGCTGATTTTGTGATTACCCATCCAAAAGGGTATGAACTCAATCCAGAGATAACCAAGGGTTGTACAATTGAGTATAATCAAGATGAAGCGTTGAAAGATGCCGATTTTGTCTACGTAAAAAATTGGAGCAGCTATTCCGATTATGGAAAAGTGTTGAGCAAAGATACCGATTGGGCCATCACCAAAAAGAAACTAGGCAATGCCAAATTTATGCACTGCCTCCCGGTTAGAAGAAATATGATTGTGGAGGATGCTGTTTTAGACAGCGGGCAATCTTTGGTGGTGGAACAAGCCAAAAACAGAATTTTCTCAGCACAAATTGTATTAAAGAAAATATTGGAAGACATATGAAACTAAAGGGCAAGGTTTGTATAGTTACCGGAGCAACAAGTGGAATGGGGAAATCCATTGCCAAAGGACTTTCTGCCGAAGGAGCTAGCTTGGTACTTTCTGGTAGAAACCAAGAAAGGGGAAAGGCTTTGGAAGAAGAATTGGACAATGCCGTATTTCTGGCAGGCGACATTACGGACCCATCCTATAACAAAAAATTGGTGGAAACGGCCCTGGAGGCCTACGGAAAACTGGATATTCTATTATTGAACGCTGGTATTCTCGGATTAGGGAATGTTCAAGATTTATCCATAGAATCTTGGCAAAAAACCATCAACACCAATTTAAGCTCCATATTTTATCTTTGTAAATACGCTCTACCACACTTACAGAAACAACCGCAAGGCAATATATTGATCAATGCATCAATTGCAGCATTTAAAAGTTTTCCAAATCACCCGGCGTATTGTGCTTCAAAAGCGGCATCTGTTGCCCTAATGAAGCAAATGGCGGTTGATTTTGCGCCAAAAATTAGAGTGAATGCCATTTGTCCCGGCCCTGTGGACACACCTCTATTATGGGAGTCCGCCAAGGCATTTGAACAACCAGAAACTGCTGTGGAAAATGCGAAAAGGACTACATTGTTAAAAAGGTTGGGCACGCCTGAAGATATTACTAAACTTGTACTTTTTTTAGTATCTGATGACAGTTCATGGATTACGGGAACTACAGTTACCATAGATGGAGGGATTATAAATACATAGCATGAAACAAAAATTATCCGTAGTTAAAATAGGCGGAAACCTTATAGAAGATGCCGAAGGGTTTAAGCACGTATTAGAGCTTTTCTCTAAAATGAACGAAAATAAGATTTTAGTTCACGGAGGTGGAAAAAAAGCCACGGAATTGGCAAATCAATTGGGTGTGGAATCCAAAATGGTGAACGGGAGAAGGATTACCAATGCCGAAACCCTGGACATTGCCCTAATGGTGTACGGGGGATTGGTAAGCAAAAAAATAGTAGCCAAATTACAGGCGTTGGGTACCGATGCCATTGGAATGAGCGGAGCCGATGCGAATGCGATCAAAGCCCATAAAAGGCCTAAAAAGAATGTTGATTTTGGTTATGTGGGCGATGTGGATATGGTAAACACCTACGGTATCTTTAAATTGCTTCAGGCTGGTTTTACCCCTATTTTTTGTGCACTTACCCACGATGGCAAGGGACAAATGTTGAACACCAATGCCGACACCATTGCTGCCGAACTTGCCATTGCCATGTCCGACCAATTTGAAACAACACTTTATTATTGCTTCGATAAAAAAGGTGTGCTCCAAGATGTTGAAGATGAAAACTCCGTAATTCAGCACATAGATTCCAAAGGCTATGATGAACTTTTGGCTTATGGAATCATTGCGGACGGAATGCTCCCCAAAATGCACAACTGTTTTTATGCCTTGCGCAACCATGTTGCCAAAGTTTGCGTAGGAAACACCAATATGCTGGAGGCAAACAACTCAGACTATACCACATTGACCTTATGAAAATAACCCAGGACATATTAACGGAAAAAGCCATTGAACTGCTGAAAAAACTCATAAGCATACCCTCTTTTTCAGGTGAGGAAGATAAAACAGGTGATGCCATTGAAGCCTTTCTGCAAAGTTTTGGCGTAAAAACCCAAAGGCAGCACAACAACATTTATGCTTTCAACAAATATTTTGATGAGAGCAAGCCTACCTTGCTACTAAATTCACACCACGACACGGTAAAGCCGAACAGCGCCTATACCAAAGACCCTTTTGATGCTCATATCGAGGACGGTAAACTGTACGGACTTGGCAGTAACGATGCCGGGGGATGTTTGGTATCGCTATTGGCCACTTTTGTTCATTTTTATGAGAAAGAAGGTCTAAATCATAACATAATTGTGGCTGCTACGGGCGAGGAAGAAGATGCTGGAGAAAAAAGTATTAGAGCATTGCTCCCTATCCTTCCAAAAATAGATGTGGCCATCGTGGGCGAACCTACGCTCATGGATTTGGCCATAGCCGAAAAAGGACTGGTGGTTTTTGATGCTGTGGTGGAAGGAACGCCATCCCATGCGGCACATCCCAACGACAACAATGCCATTTACAACACTATTGAGGTGTTACAATGGCTCAAAGATTATTCCTTTGATAAGGTTTCCGATGCGCTGGGGGAGGTAAAATTGACCACTACCCAAATCAATGCCGGGAACCAACACAATGTGGTGCCCGGCCATGTAGATCTGGTGATTGATGTTCGCGTGAACGATTGTTACAGCAATCAAGAAATTGCCAATATTCTCCAGAAAGAAGCACCGTGCAAAATGACGCCTCGATCCTTGCGGCTGAATTCATCGTCCATTGACCCCAATCATGATCTGGTGAAAAGTGGGCTGGCCCTTGGAAGAAAAACCTATGGTTCCCCTACCTTGTCCGACCAAGCTGCACTGACCTGCCAATCGGTAAAATTGGGCCCTGGTGATAGTACAAGATCGCATTCGGCCAACGAATTTATATTTGTCAACGAAATTGAAGAAGGGATAGATATTTACATTAAAACCCTAACGGGATTTTTGCAATAGCACAAAAATTGGGCCCTGAGCCTAGTCGAAGGGCAATACATATCGAAATCATAAGATTCCCGTTTTCACGGGAATGACAAAACTGAAATTATGAAACTCTGGGACAAAGGATTCAGTACCGATAAAAAAATAGACCATTTTACCGTAGGTAACGACCGTGAATTGGATTTGGTATTGGCCAAATATGATGTGATCGCCTCCAAAGCACACGCTAAAATGCTGGGCAAGGTCGGCCTGATTTCCGAAGAGGAAGCCAAGGATTTGACCAAAGCATTGGATGGTATTGCCAAGGACATCCAAAAAGGAAAGTTCGCCATTGAGGATGATTTTGAGGACATGCACTCCAAAATCGAGTTTATGTTGACCGAAAAATTGGGTGATACCGGTAAAAAAATCCATTCTGCACGCTCCCGTAACGATCAAGTTTTGGTAGCCATGCAGTTGTATCTTAAAGATGAGCTTACCGAAATCAAAAATCAGGTAAAGGCTCTTTTTGACTTGCTGATGAATCTTGCGGACAAACACAAAAATGTCTTGCTGCCCGGGTACACCCATCTTCAGATTGCAATGCCGTCTTCTTTTGGGCTTTGGTTTTCTGCTTATGCCGAAAGTTTGGTGGATGACCTGTACTTTGTACAGGCCGCCCATAAAGTTGCCGACCAAAATCCTCTGGGCAGTGCTGCGGGTTACGGCAGTTCGTTCCCTATTGATAGGAGTTTCACCACTGCCGAAATGGAATTCGCTACCCAAAAATACAATGTGGTGGCCGCCCAAATGGGTCGTGGCAAGGTGGAAAAAGCGACGGCTTTCGGGATTTCGAGCGTAGCGGCTACCCTATCCAAAATGGCGATGGACATTTGCCTGTACATGAGCCAGAATTTTGATTTTATCTCCTTCCCCAATGAACTCACCACGGGAAGCAGCATTATGCCGCACAAGAAAAACCCAGATGTGTTTGAACTCATCAGGGGCAAGTGCAATAAAATTCAAGCGGTGCCCAACCAACTCATTTTAATAATGAACAATTTGCCCAGCGGATACCACAGGGACCTTCAATTGGTGAAGGAGGTCATTGTTCCTGCGTTGCAAGATATGCATGCTTGTTTGGAGATGATGACTTTTAGCCTAAAGGAAATCAAGGTAAACAAAGCTATTTTGGACGACCCCAAATATGATTACCTCTTTAGTGTGGACACCTTGAACGAACTTGTAAAAAGTGGCATGCCTTTCCGCGATGCCTATAAAACTATGGGCAAGGCCATAGAAAATGGCAATTTTAAACCAAAACGCGACATTGACCATACCCACGAGGGCAGCTTGGGCAATTTATGTCTAGAGCAGATAAAAGAGAAGATGAATGCTCTGTTCTCTTAAAAAAGGTGCCTACCATATGTAAAACTGACAACATATCATACTTGATCTCACAGGTTCTCCTTTACTAAAATGTCATTTTGACATTTTTCTGAAAAAAAATTAACATTCTGAAAACCTGAATATTAAAAAAATATAAAGAATGCAGCACTGCTGAATTTGGCATTTGATTTGAATGCTTTCATGTGAACTATTTGAATTATTGTCTAACTTTAAAATTTAGCAGTTATGAGTAATTTAGTTGCAACAAAAAATGGAAGTACGGCAAAATCTAATTCGAATGGGCCAACCTTCCCCATGTGGTCTTCTTGGATTGATGAATTGTTCAACAAGGAGTTGCCAACCGTATTTACCTCCAACTTTAACACGGGAATCACACTTCCCAAGGTAAACATTAAGGAAACCAAAGATTCCTACTATGTGGAAATGGCCGTTCCCGGGTTGAAAAAATCCGATTTTACGGTGGACTTGGACAATAAAATTTTGTCCATTAGCGCTGATTCCAAAACAGAAAACCAAGAAAACGAGGACAATCTCATTCGAAGGGAGTTTGGGTATTCATCATTCAAGCGTTCTTTTACGTTGCCAGAAACGGTAAACGAAGACAAGATAAAAGCCGAGTATAAAAATGGTATTTTGAGCATCCATTTGCCAAAGCTGGAAGAAGCCATTCAAAAACCGGCGCGCACCATCAAAATTGCATAAAATTGTTTGGGAGAGGGACCGAAATCGGTCTCTCTTTCAACACAATGTTTTTCACGTGTTTTGTTTAACCAAAATTTGATCCCATGAAAAAATTCGTTGCAGTTTTTTTGCTTTCATTGGTTGGTCTTGGCTGCAATGGTCAGGAAAACACAACTGGGAAAGTTGAGGAAAATCAAAATATGACAGAGCAGCCCAAAGGAAATTGGGAAGTGAAAAAGGAATTTGACAAAGAAGGCAATCTGATTCGTTATGATTCGATTTACTCGTGGTCCTCATCGGATTACACGAACAAATTGGGCGATTTGAACCGGGATAGTTTGTTTTCATCATTTAAATCCAAGTTCTCCAAGCATTTTTCATATTTCAATCAAAATGACTTCAATAATTTTTTTGAAGACGATTCTATTTTTGCCAAACATTTTTTTGAGGAAGACTTTTTTGAAAGTCCTTTGGGCAAAGACTTTATCAATTTAGACTTATTGCACAAACGCATGGAGGAAATGCATAAAAGATTTATGGGGCAATATGTGCCCGAACACAAAGAGGAAGAAAACCAATAAATATAACGTACTCATCCCACCAAAAAAATACCCCTGCACCTTGTACAGGGGTATTTTTTTGATGAAAAATGGATGAAAACAGAAAAGTTTTGGCATAAATTGGGCTGAAAAATTAACCCATCAACTTTCTAACTAGAATTTAAGTCAAACAAAATTGCACTCAGCGTATTTCAGCATAGGCACAAGCATGATACTTGTGCCGGCGAGGGGACGCAAAAAGTCCTTGGTTTTTAAATTACAGCTTACTTTTTTTAATCTTAGCTCAAATCCATCAATCCAAAAGGGCCATTCGTCAATTGGGCCTTGATCTAAACATTAAATTTCTCGAACTTCCCTTTGCTGAACAAGCATTCACCAATTTTTTTGACCATACATTAAAAAATGAACCCCTATTTAGGCAGTGATACTGGTTTGGAAAAAAATAAGAGGAGTCCGCATTTTGGACGCTATCGCCTATGTTTTAATCAAGTATATCCTTTTAGGGAACCATTACATAACAGGCTGGTAATTAAAATCAAAAACACTGTTGAAGCAAGAACAGTTTTTGACAACCTTCCAGAGCACATCCAAATCATCCACTTTTTTAAGCAAAAAAATATACGGGGAAACAAATATTGGGATCTCGATTTTTTTGAAGATGACGATACGTTTTTGGTATTTGAAATGCTTTCCGATGTTATATACATTGCTCTGGAAAATATATACTATAGTGTGGTGGAGTTAGCTCCTTTTATGGAGGATTGCCAATTTTTCGTCTTTTCCAATGGAGATGGAAATACACATTGGATCGATGCGTATTGCATTGAAAGCAATAACGTCACTTTAAACAGAAGTTTTACCGAAAGTGGAACCTATACCGAGCGCTTGGATTTTTATATTAAAAAAGCAGAAGAAAATCCAAAGGACAACAACTTTATAAAGTTTGTTCTGTTTCAACTTTATAATAGTTTGCATTCTTGGACAAAAGGTTTGGAAAAGTATCCCACAAAAAACAGTGCCAACAATTCATCCCTAAAGGGTTCCTACATCTACTATTTGAATAAATTGTACATTATTGATCAAGATTGTCAAGATTTATATGCTTTGAACAATAAATACAATTTCGGTTCCATTGTATAATTTCACTTTTATAATTTGTTTACAAATGTGTTATGCATGGGAGACTTTCCAAAGTATAGATTGTTTACGCACTTTATGAAAATCTACTTGAAAATTATAATTTTCAACAATACAGACACCTCTGTTTTGATGCATTGTTAAAAATCAAAGTAAATTATTACTTTTGCCTCACTAAACAAACAATGATCAACCGACACTTTTCAACCCCCGTTCTCGTGGCTTTTGCCATGCTCTTTTGTACGCTTTCATTAGCCCAAAAGAAGAATGCCGATTACAAAATCCACCTATTTAAAACCAATGAAACCTTCACCATAGATGGTATCGGTGACGAGGCCACTTGGCAAAAGGCAGAAACTGCCAAGGACTTTTTTATGGTATTGCCCATGGACGATCGCAAGGCCACACAGCCATCCGAAGTAAAAATGGCCTATGACGATAAACAACTCTACCTCTTGGCCACCTTTTTTAAAACGCCGGGGAATACCTATGTGGTTGAATCGCTCCGTAGGGACTTTTCCTTTGGAGGCAACGATAATTTTCTATTGTTCATGGACCCGTTCAACAACCAGACCACGGGTTTTAGCTTTGGTGCAAACGCCTATGGAGCGCAGTGGGACGGCACCATGTCCAATGGAGGCAGCATTGACCTTAATTGGGACAGTAAATGGGTGTCCGAAGTACAGAGTTATGAAGACAAATGGGTAGTGGAAATGGCCATTCCCTTTAAATCCATTAGATACGAAAAAGACGTAACGGAATGGGGCGTCAATTTTTCGAGATTGGATCTCAGTACCAATGAAAAATCGAGTTGGACCCCTATTCCAAGACAGTTTCCCACCGCTTCTTTGGCCTATACCGGCACCATGGTGTGGGACAATCCACCGCCAAAGCAGGGACTCAATTATTCCCTTATTCCTTATGTTCTGGGCACGGTGGGCAATTCCAGCATTGACGATATTGATTATGACAATGAATTTAAGGTAGGTGGCGATCTAAAACTGGGGCTTACCTCATCCTTGAATTTAGATTTGACCATCAACCCGGATTTTTCGCAGGTCGAAGCGGACCGCCAAGTGGCCAATTTGACCCGATTTGAGCTTTTTTTCCCGGAAAGACGCCAGTTTTTCCTTGAAAATGCCGACCTCTTCGCCAGTTTCGGGTACGATGAGATTCGTCCTTTCTTTTCACGTAGGATAGGACTGGGCGTCCCCATTATTGCAGGTGCCCGGGTAAGTGGAAACCTTAATAGAAACCTCCGTTTGGGCTTAATGGACATGCAAACCGAGAAAATGGACGAAACAGGGCTTCCCAGTCAAAACTTTGCGGTGCTTTCGTTGCAACAAAAGGTCTTTTCCCGATCCAATATTGGTTTGATGTTTGTAAACAAGGAATCCTTGGACTACGAAGCTATGGCCGACAGCCTAAAAACCGAATACACCAAATTCAACCGAAATTTAGGGTTGGAGTACAACTTGGCATCTGCTGATAACAAGTACAATGGTAAAGTATTTATGCTCAAATCTTTTGGGCCCGATTCCTCTTATAACGGTTTGGCACAAGGCGCACATTTGGAATACAGCAGCCGAAATTGGAACTGGCGCGTACAACAGGAATATATTTCCCCAAATTTTACCTCCGAAGTAGGTTTTGTACCCCGTAATAATTATATCAAGCTGGAAGGTTCCGTAGGGTATCTGTTTTTGCCCGCAAGCGATAAAGTAGTGAGCCATGGTCCGCAGTACACAGGGTTTTATTATTTCAACCCAAGCATGAAATCTACGGATTATGTATCCATTCTAGGGTACGCAGTAAACTTTTTGGACCGTAGCTCTTTAGGGGTAGATGTGTTTAACGAATACGTACAGCTTTTGGCTCCTTTTGACCCCACCAATACCGGCAAAGAGGAGTTGGCAGCCGGTACGCAACACCACTGGAACGGGGTTTATATTTCATATAATTCACGTCCTAAAAGTTTGTTTACCTACAATATGACCACGCGATTGGGCCGCTATTTTTCGGGAGGTTACCGCACCAATATAAATGCGGAATTGGGCTATCGTTTTCAGCCGTATGTGAGTTTGGGTGCTAGACTTAGCTACAATAATTTGGATTTGCCCGAGCCTTGGTACACTACCGATTTTTGGCTCGTGGGCACCGAGGCCGATATTACCTTTACCAATAAACTGTTTTGGAACACGCTGTTCCAGTACAACGAACAAAACAAAAATTTTGGCATCAACTCCAGATTGCAATGGCGCTACGCCCCTGCCTCCGACCTGTTCCTGGTTTTTAACAACAACGAACAACTATCCCCACTGGAAGGTAATTTATGGTCGTTGACGCTGAAGTTTACGTATTGGTTTAATCGGTGATTGGAATTATTTTGGCTAACTTCACTTACCTGTGCCGAACTCCTGCCTGCCGTAGGCAAGGTGTTTCGGTATCGTACGCTAAAAATCATTGAAACGATGTTTAGCTAATTGCCAAAACCATCTGGATCCAAAACTTGTAGTCCCCAGTATTGAGAATCAAAAGAATCTGCTTATTTCCAATTCACCGATTAGATACTTATAGTCCGTAGACTTATTTACATCATAGAGCGAGATTTGCTGAAAATATTTTTGTCCATGACAAACTCTTACAATGAATTAGACCAAGCTCTTTTAAACAATATTGGACAGAGAATAAGAGAGTTACGTGCTAAATCTGGTCTCTCTCAAGAAAAGTTAGCATTTACATGTGATTTAGATAGAACATATATCGGTTCTGTAGAACGCGGTGAACGAAACGTTTCTGTCATTAATCTTCAAAAGATTGCAACTGCTTTGAATGTTGAATTACATGAACTGCTAAACTTTTGAAATGAATAAAGAATTTAAAATTCCAGCCAGATCACCTGAAGCACTTACTAAAGAGAAAGATCTAGTAAAGCTATTTTCAAGCTTAATTGGTAAACCATTTAAAATAACGGGGAAGACTAGAACTGATGGTTCAAATGTGCGTAAGCTAATTGCTTCAATTCTTGAGAGCAAAGAATTACCAATCCCTGCAATTTCAGGTCAATACGAAATAGTACCTCCAAAAGGTAAAGGGGTTCCAAAAATCACTCGTGAATTTATCGACACTTATATAGTCACATCGGGAACTTCATATAACCTTCAAGTATGGAATCGTATTCCTGCAAGCAATATGCTCCTGATAAAATATGAATCAGGGGAAAGTTTACAATGTGATGACGTCAGGTTCGTTTTCGTAAGAATTGACATTTCTAAATCAGAAATAGCATCTGTTTTTATCCTTACACCTGCTTACATAGAAGAGAAATTTGGCAAATTTGGCAAACAAACAATCAAACATCAACTATTGATTTCATCTAAGGCCAGAAATGAGATATACTCCAGAGAAGATAAAATCTTATCATTCTCCGACTCTAAAAAACTTTCTCACCATATTCTGCATGACTACAATCCGCCCAAATCAGGAATGGTAGAAAAACCCCAAATCCGTGAGCTGTATTCCATAGAACTATTAAAAGAGAGGGTTGCCAAGAAACTTATCGGTGAAAAATTAAATGCAGCAGCCACAAAAAACCGCGGACAAGCTTTAGAGCGAATGACACTTGAATTGCTTGGTTATCAAATAAATGAAGGTGATTTACTCTTTGGTGGATTCCCTGACATTAAAAATCAGCTTCTTGAAGTAAAGGTTCAAGATTCTCCGACTGTTGATTTAGGTAAATTTTCACCTGAGAATGAAGAAATAGTGGTTGAAAGTGAAAATCTGACAACTTTTGACGTCCGATATTTAATTGCACTTACCAACCCTGTTACTGAAATAATAGAAGGGATTATTCTTTCCCCAGGAGAAAAATTGGGAGAGTTATTTTCATATGTTAGCGATCAGAGCTACAAATGCCAACGATCTATTCCTATGTCGTTCTTTGAGAAATACTACGGACAAGTTGTTTTTAATCCAGATTGAGTACTGTCTCAACACCGAAGGCAGACGCAACGAGTTTCTCAAGCTCAATTTCAAGGGACTGCTGTTTTTCTTTCTCCTTTGTTCCGTTTAAAGTCTTGACTAAATTGATAATCTTCTTTGATTCGGGACTGTCGGAATCAGGAATTGGATATTGCTCAACAAATTGACTAAAATATCTTCTCCTGCCTGAGTAGAGTTTGTTGTTAAAAACAAGGTCATGATATTTGGTCATCAGTTTAGTATTGGCCACCCCTTGAATTAGCAATAAAAGTTCTTCTTCTTTTGGATTCTGGGCTACAATCCAATAACAATTTCCGTTTACAATTTTTCCACCACTATCAAAATAAAACCTAGGATTTACGCTAATATCAGGAAAAATCAGCTTAGGCATTTTCCAAAACTTCGGGTTTTGCGGAACCCATATTTCGTACCATTCACGCCCCGCACTTATCACATACTTGCGACCTTTCAATTGTTCAGAATGATTCAAAAAATATTCCTTTGTTAAAGGATAATCATCAATATTGATTGTTTGCTTTTTGCCTTCCTTCAGTTCATGCGTATAAAGAACTTTCAAACTGACCTTGTCATTAACTCCCCACCGTTCTATATTTTCTTGGGAAATGAGTTCTTTCAGCAACTCTCTTTCAGGCATACTACTTCCCAATCGTTCCCAGTCATCCGATATAAAAACTTTATCTGCTGTGGTCTTTATTCCAACCCTAACTTTGAAAAAATCGCCAACAAACCCCTTTGCATTTTTTTGCACCAAGTTGGTCCAATCAGCCTCAGTATTTGATAGCATCTGCCAGGGGCTACCAGAGTTGGTTTCATATTTCAACAAGCCATTTGTTCTCTTATACCTCTTGTTTCCAACATTAAAGTACACTGAATCAGAGCTTTTAAGAACATCATAAATACTGCCTACTTCGGTAAACTCTCCGTTATAACCGTTTAGTTCCTCGTATATCTTTATAAATTGAGCTCCTTTTTTATTGATGAAACTATTTTTGTTTGACCGCTTTCGCCCTATGAATATTGCAGGTAATACTGCAGCATCGAAAAGCTTAGTATCGCCTAAATCAATAACCTCAAGTATCTCGTAGTTATCAACCAAGTACTTTCTAATACTTTCCCCTCCTTTGGTTGACAAATATCTATTTGAAGTAATTACACCAAGAATGCCACCCTCCTTTAAACTCTCAGTCATTGAGATAAGAAATGGGTAGTATAAGTCCACTCGACCTTTCAGATTGAACTTTTTTGCCAGCTCTTGCGCCTTTTTTGAACCAAGTACTTGAGTTCTCACATAGGGTGGATTGGCAATAATCACATCAGCCGAACAATTAATCCTTGAATCCCCTTTCTCAACTCCGAAACCCAAAGACAATTGATTATCCGACAAATCAACTAACTCTAAAAAATCACCCTGTTTAAGATTTACTTTATTTGAATTTAGCAATTCAAATCTAGAATTTGCAACATCCAAGTACGATTGATTTGTATCGAACCCGCTTAATGAATATTCCAAATCCTTATCATCAAGAACTCTCTGAATGGAAAAAAGCAACTCACCTTCACCACAAGAAGGATCAAGAACAGAAAACGATTGGTTGGGATCAATGTATTTGGTTATCTCCTTAGCCAAAAAATCAGCTAAACCTTTAGGTGTGAAGGTAGCCCCAGTACTCTTTATCTGTTCTTTAATGTTCATGAAAACAAAGATACTTAAAGTCATCAGAGAAAACAACTTTGTTCTCATAATTTCACTACCCACCTTGGCCTAACTGTCACCCTATAACCCCTAAAAGGGATTACTTTATATTCTTCAAATTAATCATCTCCTGCTCGGTCAAGTGTCGCCAATGGCCTCGTGGCAAATCCTTTTTGGTAAGTCCAGCAAAAATGACACGGTCCAATTTGGTAACATTATAACCCAAGTGCTCAAAAATACGGCGTACAATACGGTTACGCCCGCTGTGAATTTCCACACCTACTTCGCGTTTCGGTGCTCCTTGAATGTAACTTACACTATCCACGGTAATTGGGCCATCTTCCAATTCAAGACCAGCTTCAATTTTATGGAGATCGGCCAAACTTAGATTATTGTCCAAATGCACATGGTAGATTTTGCGCACGTTATGTTTGGGGTGGGTCAATTTTTTGGTGAGGTCACCGTCGTTGGTGAACAGTAAAAGTCCAGTAGTATTTCTATCCAAACGGCCCACGGGCAACAAACGATTGTTTGAGGCACTCGAAATCAACTCCATTACGGTACGGCGTCCCTTTTCATCATTGGTAGTGGTGATAAAGTTCTTGGGTTTGTTCAGCAAAATGTACTCTTTTTTTTCCAAGCTGAGCCGTTTACCATCAAAACGCACATCATCGGAACGTTTTACCTTAAAACCCATTTCGGTCACGGTTTTTCCATTTACCGTTACATTCCCGGCGGCAATGTAGGTATCCGCTTCCCTTCGGGAACAAATGCCGGCATTGGCAATGTATCGGTTCAACCGAATTTCATCGGGATTGGATGTTTTTTTTGGGGCGCTCTGCCTTGTTTTTGAAGAAAATTTTTTATCAAACGGCTTCTTTCTGTCCCCGCCCTTGAAGTTTTTGGAAGGTCTTCTGCCTTTGTTGTTGTCTGATTTCGCCATCAGTCTAATTTTTTGCAAATGTACTCTTTTTAAGTTCCAAAAATCCTAAAGAACAAAGAATTACAAAATTCGGTTCAGCACCACATCCACATCAATCAAAAGGATACTGAAAACGCCTGCCACAATGATAAATTTGATGATATTGTGCAGCCAAACGTAGTGTTTCTTGCCATTGGCCCTCCACAGCAAGAACAAAAACAAAATCAAAAAAGCGATGCAGGCCATAAAGTATAAGTACATATACCCTACATCAAAGGTTTTGATAAGCAAAAGGGCAGGAAACAGGGTAAGGACAATGAGCAAGGATATGATGGTTTTTGATACGTTTGAACCATAAATAATGGGAATAGTCTTATAATTCTGGGCCATATCCCCGGCCATATTCTCCAGATCTTTGATCATTTCGCGGGCCAAAATTAATAGAAATAAGAAAACGGCGTGCACAAAAATCACCGTTTGAAAGTTCTGATAGTACACAAATACCACAAAAAATGGGGCAATGGCCAAAGTAGAGGACACTAAATTCCCCAAAAAAGGGATACGCTTTAGTTTGTGCGAGTAAATCCAGATGCCAAAAATATAGGCAGAAAAAAACAGGACTGCCTTAAACGAAATATAGCTCGCGGCAAAAACAGCCAAAAAATTGAGGATAAAATAGGTAGTCAGTTTAAAACGCTGGCTCACCAAACGGTCCAACATACTCTTGGTGGGCTTGTTGATGAGATCCTTTTCGGCATCGTAAAAGTTATTGATAATGTATCCGCTGGCAATCGTAAGTGCCGAAGCGGTAACGATCAAGAACAGATTTAAGTCCAAAACCACTTTGCGCAAAGGTATATTGGGAGCCAAAATGTAAATGGAGGCCAAGTATTGCGCCAAGGTAATGACCAGGATGTTATAACCCCTGACCACTGAAAACAGACTCAACAGCTTAAAAAGCAAGAGTTTGTTTTTTCTACTAAGCATGTATTTGCTTTTAGAAGTTGTACACTACTTCCAAATTGTGGCCTTTGAGTGCTTTTTTGGCTTTTTCCAGGTCTTGGGTAAAGCCCAAAATATAGCCGCCACCACCAGAACCACAAAGTTTAAGGTAGTAATCGTTGGTTTCGATCCCCTTTTGCCAAAGTTGGTGGAATTTAGATGGAATCATCGGTTTAAAATGGTCAAAAACCACGTGCGACAATTGTTTTAGATTTCCGAACAACGATTTTACGTTGCCGTTTAAGAAATCTTCCACGCAGGCATCGGTGTGTTTTACAAACTGATTTTTTATCATGTTACGGAAACCTTCCTGCTTCATGTTTTCCATGAACAATTGCACCATAGGTGCCGTTTCCCCGGTCATACCACTATCCAACAAGAATACTGCTCCTTTTCCTTCGGTATTTTGTGAAGGAATACTGGTGGACTCGATATTGTCCTTGGAATTGATCAATATGGGAAGGCTCAAATAACTGTTCAAAGGGTCCAATCCTGAAGATTTGCCATGGAAGAAAGATTCCATTTTCCCGAAAATCTTTTTTAACTGAAGTAATTTTTCACGGGTCAAGTTCTCCAAAACGGTGATTTTGTCCGTAGCGTAGCGGTCGTAAATAGCAGCGACCAAAGCACCACTGCTACCAATACCATAGCCTTGTGGAATAGAGCTGTCAAAGTACATTCCATCTGCCACATCTTTTTCCAAAGTATCAATATCAAAAGAAACCAAGCCAGGCTCTTCAGTCTCAAGATTTTTTAAATATTCAGCAAAAGCCATTAGGCTTTTATTGGATTTTAGGGCCATTTCGGAATCGTTCTTGTCCCTTTTCAATGCCCCTTTGAAAAAATTATAGGGTATTGACAGTCCTTTGGAGTCTTTAATAATGCCGTACTCCCCGAACAATAAAATCTTGGAATAAAATAATGGACCTTTCATATGATACTACTAAGATACAAACAAATTTTGTTTAATTTTTGATAAAATTCGATAAACAAACCGATTTTATCTATAAAAACCTGTTCCCATGGTCTAAAATCTTGGCAAATAACGTAAAAAAACGGCTTAGCTGTTCATTTTTAAGCATTTATTTTAATGGCTCCCGACCCTACTTGATCGTGAATGTATTGACCATTCTCACAATATTCCATCAATTCATCTTTGATAAAAATCTGTACTTTCTCCTTGTTGGAAGATGTATACAACAAATGCACATTGGCCCCAGCATCCAGCGTAAAGCAAACAGGTGTTTTGGTTGCTTCACGGTATTCCCAAATTTTGTTGATTATTTTCAGCGTATCGGGTTTCATCAGCATAAAATAGGGCATGCTCGTCATCATCATGGCGTGCAAGGTCAATGCCTCACTTTCCACCATTTTAATGAATTCTTCCAAATCACCATTGGCCAAAATAGGCTTTAGCTTGTCTAAATTGGAAAATGCCTGTTCAAATCGGTTTTCGGCATAAGGGTGTTCGTGCATCAATTGGTGCCCAATGGTACTGCTGACTTGTTTTTGTCCTTTGTGCACCAGCAAAATTGTATCGCAATAGCTCTTAAAAACCGGGTTGACCTCAAACGGATATTCAATGCCGTACAAATCGGAGCTTTGAGGTATGTTTGCATGCCTTCCCCATTGTACCAAACTGCCTTTTACGCTGCGACAGGCACTTCCCGAACCCAATCGTGCCAAATACGATGCTTTTGAATTGAACAAATCCTCATCCAAAGACGGGTTCAGTTTTTTTTCAATATCCATCAAACATAGCGAAAGGGCCGCCATTCCACTGGCCGATGATGCAATCCCACTGCTATGTGGAAAAGAATTTGAGGTTTCAATCGTAAAATGGTATTCCTTCAAAAAAGGCAGGTACATCTCAACACGTTCCAAAAAAGTGTGAATCTTTGGTTTAAAATCCTCCTTGGGCTGTCCTTCGAACAGTAAATCAAAAGAAAGCGCTTTATTGTTATCCTTCTTCTCAAACAAAACGGAAGTTGTTGTCGCACAAGCATCCAACGTAAAGCTAATGGATGGGTTGGCAGGAATCTGAACGGGTTTTTTTCCCCAATATTTTACCAAAGCAATATTGCTGGGCGCTTTCCAAGTTACTTTGCCGTTATCAAGCAATTTTTGATAGACGCCTGGCAAAAAATCTTTTTCCGTCATTTGGAATGGGTATTTTGGACAAATATAAGCAGGGGGAAGCGTACTGGGCGTCGGATTGAAATAAATTCTTATTTTCGTTGGAGTTGCACCGACCATGAAAAAAAGAATTGTTTACATAACCATCTGTGTTTTGATTTGCCTTGCCATTGGATTCCTTTCCAGCATAGCCACCCAAAGCTCGGTAAACGATTGGTATCTTAGCCTCAACAAGCCGTCCTTTACACCTCCAAACTGGCTTTTTGCTCCTGTTTGGACTGCCCTATACATTATGATGGGAATCGCCGCAGGAATTGTTTGGTCCAAAGGCTACCACCATATTTGGGTAAAGACCGCCCTGTACCACTTTGTTTTTCAGTTGTTGCTCAATGCCTTGTGGAGCATTGTTTTTTTCGGATTGAAAAATCCTCTTGGTGGAATGGTGGTCATTTTGGCTTTGCTGACGATGATCATACTTACCATAAAATGGTTCAAGGTCATTAGCAAACCTGCCGCACTTTTAATGATTCCCTATGTGCTGTGGGTGGCCTTTGCCGCTGCTCTGAACTATAAAATTTGGGAGCTTAACCCTTAACCCGAAGCCATTTCCAAAAGCTTCAACATGGTTTTATGGTTACGGGTAGTAGCCTCTACTTTTAACTTCTTTTCAATAAAGTTGTTATTGAGTTTTGCCTTACCGTACCCATTTTTACATAATAAATACACACATTGGTTCGTAATTTGGTATCCCTCATGTTCAAAATGAAGTTGATTGAACTGATTGACCAATTCCTCTTTTGAAGGAGTTTTGAGCAAAACGTAGTACAGTTTATTTTCTTCACTTTCCTTTGCAAAAGGATTGGCCTCCAAAATGGCTTTCACATCTTCCTTTTTAACCACCAAGGTTGGCACATCAAACCCAAAACGCTGATGGATTGCATCGGTTATAACCTCCTGAAGTTTTTTTCGGTCAGCTTGTTCACTTTCAAAAACAATGTTACCACTTTGGATGTATGTTTTTACGTTTTTTAGTCCAGTAGCTTCCAAAATACTACGCAACTCCGCCATTTTTATCTTCTTTTGTCCGCTAACATTGATTCCCCTAAGTAGTCCTATAAATGTATTGCCCATAATAATCGATTCAGAACTCAAAATTATTTTAGTAAATTCAAACGCACTTAAATTAACAAAATGAATCAATATATCCTTGCTTTGGACCAAGGCACCACTAGTTCCCGTGCCGTGGTCTTCGACAAAAAGGGGACCATTATTTCCGTAGCACAGAAAGAATTCACACAAATATTCCCAAAACCAGGCTGGGTAGAGCACGATCCCGATGAAATTTGGTCCACCCAAGCGGGAATGGCCGCAGAAGCTGTAAGCAAAAAAGGACTCAAAGCATCCCAAATGGCCGCCATTGGCATTACCAATCAGCGGGAAACCGTTGTGGTTTGGGACAAAAACACTAGCGAGCCCATTTACAATGCCATTGTTTGGCAAGACAAGCGTACAGCGGATTATTGTGACCTACTAAAGAAAGAAGGAAAATCCGATATGATCCGTAAAAAAACCGGATTGGTGATTGATTCTTATTTTTCGGGCACCAAGGTGAAATGGATTCTGGATAATGTGGAAGGTGCCAGGGAAAAAGCAGAGGCCGGTGATTTGGTGCTCGGAACCATTGATTCATGGCTTATTTGGAAAATGACCGATGGAGGGCTTCATGTTACGGATGTGACGAACGCCTGCCGCTCCATGCTGTTCAATATCAATACCATGGATTGGGATGATGAGCTTTTGGAACTGTTGACCATTCCCAAGAGTATGCTTCCCGAAGTGAAACAGTCCAGTGAAGTCTATGGACACACCACTCCCAACTTATTCGCCACCCCAATCCCGATTGCAGGAATTGCCGGTGACCAGCAGGCTGCTTTGTTCGGTCAAATGTGTACCAAAAAGGGCATGGTAAAAAACACCTACGGCACAGGCTGTTTTATGTTGATGAACATTGGCGAAAAACCGATAGTTTCCGAAAATAACCTCCTTACCACGGTAGCTTGGAAAATCAATGGAAAAACTCATTACGCACTCGAAGGAAGCATTTTTATTGCTGGTGCGGTGGTGCAATGGCTCCGTGATAGCTTAAATATTATAAAAACATCTTCGGAAGTGGAAAAACTGGCCAGTTCGGTGAATAGTTCGGACGGTGTGGTTTTTGTTCCCGCTTTTGCCGGTTTGGGCGCCCCACATTGGAACCAAAAGGCCCAAGGAACCATTTTTGGACTCACTCGTGGAAGTACCGATGCACATATTGCGCGTGCCGCTCTGGAATCCATTGCTTACCAAACCATGGATATTCTAAAAGCCATGGAAGCCGATTCGGGAATTTCCATAAAAGAATTGCGGGTTGATGGCGGAGCAACCGTAAATGATATGCTGATGCAGTTTCAGGCCGATGTATTGAACACCGTTACCGTAAGGCCCAAGATTGTGGAAACCACAGTGATGGGTGCCGCATATTTAGCTGGTTTGGCCGTAGGTTATTGGGAAAGTCCAGAGGAAATCCAAGATATTTGGCAGACCGATGTGCATTTTAACCCTACCAAAGAACGCAACACCATTGAAGAAGGCATTAAAAGTTGGTATAAGGCCATAAAAGCATTGGAGTTCTGGACGGAGAACCCTTAATTTTTCAAATAACACAAACACTAACATTCCATTTATGACTCCTTTTGTATCTGAAATTGTAGGTACCTTTTTGTTAATGGTACTCGGATGTGGCGTAAATGCCAATGTATCCCTACAAAAAACCTATGGTAATGGCTCTGGCTGGATTGTAATCACTACCGGATGGGCATTTGCAGTATATACCGGTGTTGTTGTTGCCGGTCCGCACAGCGGTGCGCACATTAATCCCGCAGTTACCATTGGACTGGCTGTTGCAGGAGAATTTCCATGGAGCGAGGCTCCAAGTTATATTTTAGCACAGTTTATTGGGGCTATGTTTGCCGCTTTTTGCGTTTGGCTCGTTAATAAAGAGCATTTTGATGCCACCGAGGATGAGGGCGTAAAAAGAGGGGTTTTTTGCACAGCTCCGGCCATACCCAATACATTCACAAACCTTTTTTCGGAAGTACTGGGCACTTTTGTACTGGTTTTTTCTGTTCTATATTTTACAGATGCCATGCTATCCACAAACGATGCCATTATTGGCCTAGGTTCGTTGGGAGCCTTGCCCGTATCTTTAATTGTTTGGGGCATAGGTTTATCCTTAGGTGGCACTACCGGCTATGCTATTAACCCCGCTAGGGATTTAGGGCCTCGCATTGTTCATGCGCTATTGCCTTTAAAAAACAAGGGGCACAATGGATGGAACTATGCTTGGGTTCCTGTAATCGGGCCCATTTTGGGAGCTGCTATAGCTGCTTGGATTGCTATCGCTTTACAATAGTTCCTTTAGGAAACAATGGCCTGTGCGGCAATGTACGCTCCTGTCCATGCATTTTGGAAATTAAATCCACCGGTAATGGCATCTACATTGATGATTTCACCAGCAAAGTATAGGTTGGGGTGCAATTTGCTCTCAAAAGTCTTAAAATTGATTTCCTTTAAATCCACTCCACCAGCGGTGACAAACTCTTCTTTAAAGGTGCTCTTCCCCTCTACTTTAAATGATGAAGCCGTTATTTGCCTCGCCAAGGCTTGCAATTGTCCTTTGCTCATGTCTGCCCAGCGCTCTTCAGGTTCAATTTCGGCCGCTTCCACCAAACGCTTCCACAACCGTTTTGGGAGTTCGGTCACATTGGTACGCATCACGGTTTTTTTAGCTTCAACGCCTTTCAATTGCTTAAGGTAGGCCTCCATGGATTCCGTGCTATAATCGGGCAACCAGTTTACCTTTATTCTAAAAGAATAATTGTAATCGTGCAGGATGTTCGCTCCCCAAGCGGATAGCTTCAAAATGGCGGGGCCGCTCAAACCCCAATGGGTTATCAAAAGTGGACCATCGGCATAAAGTACGGTATCTTCCTTAATCTTACTTTTTAGGTTTAACGATTTTTTGTCCGTATTGAAGGTTTTCTTGGACATTACTTCAACAGTAGCATTGGTGCTTATGCCCTGGATGCCTTGAATTCTTTTGTCCTTGATATTGAATGTGAATAAGGAAGGTACAGGCGAAACAATATGGTGGCCCAAATTCTCCAATTGTTTCCATATTTTAGGGTTACTGCCTGTGGCCAGCATCAGTTTTGTGGTTTGATAATGCTTGTTCATGGTAGTTACCTGCCAGCCTTCTTCGGTTTTGCTTATTGCCTTTACAGCGCTGTTTTTTAAAACTTGTACACCCAATCGCTCAGCTTCACCTACCAAACAATTGATTATGCTCTGGGAAGAATCACTTTTGGGAAATACGCGACCATCTTCTTCTATTTTGAGAGAGACTCCACGCGCTTCAAAAAAGGACATAACATCTATTGGAGCGTATTTATGGAACGGACCCAAAAGCTCCTTCTCCCCTCTTGGGTAGTTCGTTGCCAATTCTTTAGGTGAAAACTCTCCGTGGGTCACATTACAACGGCCGCCTCCCGAAACCTTTACTTTGGAAAGTACGGTTTTGCCTCTTTCAAAAATGGCAATGTCCAGTTCTGGCGAAAGTTCCGCCATTTGAATTGCTGCATAAAATCCTGCTGCGCCTCCTCCTACAATTATGACGTCTAACATTATTTCACACGTTCCGGATAATTGGTAATGATGCCATCAACCCCGAACCCAGTCATTTTTTGAATGTCCTCGGGTGCGTTTACCGTCCATGTGTATACTTTTAACCCTTCTGCTTGGATTTTTGCTACGTTTTCCTTGGTAAGTGTTTTAAAATTGGGGTTTATTGCCACTGCATTCAGTTCTTTGGCCACAGACAATGCCTGCAAAGGGTCTTCTGATGTTAAAACCGCAATTTTTATATCCTTGTTTTTCGCTCTCATGGCTTTGAGCTCATCCCATTTGAAACTTGAAATTACGAAGTTTTCGGGGCTCCACCCTTCCTTTTCGATATAATAGTTGACAATATGATTAACTCTATCGGCTGTTCCGGCACCTTTAAGCTCGATATTTAGAGCAACCTGATTGTTCATAAGCTTTAACACATCCTGGAGCATTGGGATTTTGTGTCCACCATTCAAAGTGAGTTGCCTTAGTTGAACAATATTGTATTCTTCAATATTTCCGCCGGAATTGGCCAGTCTATCCACCGTTTCATCATGAAAAACAACGACTTCTCCGCTATCAATTTTAAACACGTCAATTTCTATCATATCAACGCCAAGGTCCATCGCTTTTTGAACCGATGCCAAAGTATTTTCGGTCTCGTGGCCCATGGCTCCTCGGTGGCCTATCACCAATGGTTTTGATTTTGTCATTTCGCAACTGGTTAAAAGCAGGGCAGCTGTAAGAGCTACAAGTAAGTTTTTCTTCATTTTGGGTTGGTTTTGATGGTTAAAAATACGATTTGCAAACGAAAAACATCAATTTCCTACCTTAAAGATATAGGATTGAAGCGGTTCTAATTCCAAGTGTATCTGGCCTTGTCCATTGTTAACGTACATCTTCTTTTTAACCTTTCCGTACAACTCTTCCGTCAATGGATACTCCCCATCCGGTAGTTGCCATTTGGCAATAACATCTTCGGGAACTTTAAAGTCGAAGGAATAGTGTTTGTGTCCATCAAAATTGGATAGGATAATTAGTTTTTCCCCGGCGGACCATCTCACATAGGAAAGCACTCGGTGATCGTATCCTTCCGTGTTGTCCTTATTGTAAAAATGAATCTCTTGATACCCGCCCATCAAAGCTTCACTATTTATAGTGAAATTCAAAAGTCGTTTATAGAAATCCCTTAAACTTTTTTCCTCTTCCGATAATTGACCGCCATCGAATTTTTTGTTGTTGACCCATCGTTGATGGTGCGGCACTCCAATGTAATCGAAAATTGAGGTCCGGGTCGGTTTGCCGAATCCGGCATATTCTTCTGCGGGTTCACCAACTTCTTGTCCAAAATAGATCATGATGGGCGAGGTGCTTATGGTAGCGGAAACGACCATGGCGGGTTTTCCCAATTGGGCATTTCCCACAAAATCGGGACTGGCGATACGCTGCTCATCGTGGTTTTCCAGAAAGTGGATCATGTGGTGCTCTATATCGGCCATTCCTTTTTGCACTACAGGAATGTGGTCTGTCCATCCGTAGCCCTTCATTATATGTTTGATGCTATCGTAAAATTCTACCTTATCGTAGAGGTAATCCATTTTACCTTGATGAATATAATCACGGTACAAACTTGTGTTATAAACTTCGGCCAACAAAAAGGCATCTGGGTTTTTCATTTTGATGTTGGAATTGAGGTAACTCCAAAACTCTACTGGAACCATTTCGGCCATATCAAAACGGAAACCATCCACACCAAAATCCAGCCAATACTGGGCAATATCCTTAAATTTGTACCAAGAATCCGGCAGGGTCTTGTCTTTCCAAAATTCGTAATGGGCCTTATAATCTTTTTGACGGTATGCTTCGGGCAATTGTTCAAAGTCTTTGGTTCCATCTGGACGAACTCCGTAGTTGATTTTTACGGTTTCGTACCAGTCGTTAAAATGAGGTTGTGCCAGTCGAGAGCCGTTGCCTGTCCATTTTGCGGGAACTTCTTCAAACTTGGAGTCCATTAACCTATTTTTATCTCCTCCCAAAGGCAAATATCCATCTTGCCATTCAGGCACTTGAAATGCTTCATTGGGGATGTAGTAAAAATTGTTGTTTACATCATATTCTTTGGATGTATCATCAGAGGCTCCAAAACCCTCCACGCCTTCGGGGTTGGTAATTCCTTTATAATTCCTCGCCACATGATTGGGAACAATGTCGATGATAACTTTTAGGCCAGCTTGGTGCGTTCGTTGAATCAAATCCTTGAATTCTTCCAACCGTTTTGATGGATCTGTGGCCAAATCGGGATTTACATTGTAGTAATCCTTAACGGCATAGGGAGAGCCCGCCCTTCCTTTGACAATATCTGGGTCGTCATTCGAAATTCCGTAGGCGGTATAGTCGTTGATTACGGCATGGTGGGGAACTCCTGTGTACCAAATATGCGTAACGCCCAGATTTTTAATCTCGATGAGGGCCTTGTCCGAGAAATCGGCAAACTTGCCCACTCCATTTTCTTCGATGGTACCCCAAGGCTTGTTGGTAGCATTGGTGTTTCCGAAGAGACGGGTAAATACCTGGTAGACTACTTGTTTCTTCTTCATTGGTGGAGGGGTCGACTTTTGATTGGTTTGTTGCTTACATGAAGATAACACGGTGAGTACAATAAAAAAAGTCAGTATCCCATTTGTTTTCATACCATAAAGAAGGGATTCTTAAATCAATGTGCAATAGAATCCCTGATTACCAAGGTGGGTTCCAAGATTTTGGTTTGATAGGTCTCTTCCTCCGCTTCGCTCTCTACTTTATCTATCAACATTTTTGCGGCCTCTTCGCCCATTTTTTCTCCATGTTGTGCCACAACAGTAAGGCTTGGGTTGGCATATTTGGACAGTACCCCATCGGTAAATCCTATAAAAGATATATCCTCTGGTATCTTTAGCCCCTTTTTCTGTGCAAATCGCATACCGCACACCGCAAAGATTTCATTTACGCACAAAACGGCATCCGGTTCCTTATTGTCCAAAAAGGTTTTTATGGCCTCTTCGTCCATTTCCATTGAAGGCATTTTCAATATCATGGATTCGTCAATTCCAAGGGGACTCTCTTTCAATGCTTTGAGATACCCTTTGGTGCGGGCCTTGCTAACGCTCAAATAGTCATCCGTAGTGATCAGGGCTATTCGTTTTTTTCCCTGATCGATAAACTTTTTTGTTGCCTGGTAAGCGCCCAGCTTATCATCAATGATTACTTTATCACATTCCACCTCATGGGTGATCCTATCAAAAAGCACCACGGGAATGCCTTGCTCCGTAACTTCTTTTAAATGATTGTAATCGCCTTTCTCTTGTGTTTCGGAAGAGAGTGACATTATAAAGCCATCAATGCTGCCATTGGCGAGCATTTCCATGTTAATGACTTCCTTGTCGAAAGATTCTTCGGAAAGACATACAATAACGTTATATCCCCTGGCATTTGCATATTTCTCGATACCCCGAATGACCGTTGTAAAAAAATGATGTACAATATCCGGGATGACAACCCCAATATTTTTGGTACGCTTATTTTTTAAGCTTATTGCAATGTTATTGGGCTTATAGTTGTACAGTTTTGCAAAGGCCTGTATCTTTTCTTTGGTATCCCTACCTATTTCCTCACTGTTCTTGAGTGCTTTGGAAACCGTTGATATGGATACTTCGAGTTCTCTGGCTATATCTTTTAAGGTAATCTTTGATTTCAAGGGATAGATAATTTATGCTTTTGGGATACACTCAAATAAAAATAAGTAACTGACCAAATTACACTTTTTAACAAAAACAAAACAACCACTTAAAAAACCACTTCTTGAATTAGTTGCCTCAATCAAAGAATAAAAATGTTATATTAGTAGCAATATTGCGGAATCCGTAATTATGAACACACTTTTTAAGATTTAAGCAAGTAAGTTGTTTAAGTTTTGTAAAAAATACACTTCTTAAAGTTATCAACACGAAACCGTTTTCGTTGTGTTTTGCAATATAGTTAAATTTAGATTAACCTTTTTTTTATATATGTTTAACACTTGAATTAAAATTAACTAAACTTAAATTAATTATTTATGAAAATTACGCTACTAAGAAGCTTTTTGTTGCTTGGGGCATTTTTATGCTTTGGGATGGCGAAAGCTCAGACAGTATCAGGTACTGTTTCGGATGCGAATGGGCCGTTGCCAGGGGCAAGCGTATTGGTAAAAGGTACTACCAATGGTACGCAGACCGATTTTGACGGCAACTATACCCTTAACAATGTTGAGGATGCCGCAACATTGGTTTTTAGCTACATTGGTTACAAGACCCAAGAAATTGCCGTCAATGGACAATCCTCCATTAATGTAACCTTGGAAGAAGACGCACAGGCTTTGGACGAGGTAGTAATTATCGGTTATGGGCAAACTACAGTAGATGATGCTACAGGTGCCGTTGCGGTCGTTACTTCGGAAGATTTTAACCAAGGGGTTATTTCATCTCCCGAACAATTGATTCAAGGTAAAACAGCTGGTGTACAAATTACTCAAAGTAGTGGTGAGCCAGGTGCTGGTATTAATGTTAGGATTCGAGGTACAAGTTCTGTTCGTTCCAATAACAACCCTCTTTTTGTTGTGGATGGCATGCCTCTTACAGGACAGGACACTTCCGCAGGCGGGGCTGATGTTGGTACCGGAACAAGTTCTTCCAAAAACCCATTGAGCTTCCTTAACCCTAACGATATTGAGAGCATCAGTATCCTGAAAGATGCATCGGCTACGGCAATTTATGGTTCCCGTGGTGCGAACGGTGTTGTGATCATTACCACCAAAAGTGGTAAAACAGGACAGGGAAGGTTTGAGTTTACATCAAACCTAAGCTACTCAACGCCCGCAAAAACTTTTGACCTTCTAGACAGAAACGAGTTCTTGACTGCACTGCCAGAATATGGAGGGGATCCCAATGCTTTGGATTTTGGGTCTAACACCGATTGGCAGAACATCATCCTTAGAAGCGTGGCTTCACAAAACCAAAACCTTTCCTATGCCAAAAATTACGGGAGCGGAAACATTCGTGCTTCTTTTGGGTACGGAAAACAGTTTGGTGTAGTAGAAGGCTATGCACAAGAAAGGTTAACAGGTAGGATCAATGCATCTCAAAGATTCTTTGACAACAAATTGAAGATTGATGCCAACCTAACCGTTTCAAGAATCAACGATGATGGCGGAGCGATTAGCAACAACTCAGGTTCTACAGGGGATTTGCTCGGTGCTGCTTATTTTGCCAATCCTACTTGGCCGGCAAGAACAAGCTTTTCTACCGGGGGTAGTGAAATCAACCCACTCCAACTACTGAACTATTACGATGATGTGACCCACACCGATAGATTTTTGGGGAACGTTTCCGCAGAATACAGTCTTACCGATGAATTGAAGGCCAAAGTTGCTGTTGGCTACGATGATTCAAGTTCAGAAAAGTACCAGGTTCAATCTGCTTTATCAACCGGTATTGGCAACGCTCCTGGACAAGGGCAAGGTGCTCTAAGTACTGTGGAGGTAACCGGTAAGCTTCTAGATGTTACCCTTAGTTACAACAAGGAGTTCGACAATTCTAAGTTGACCGCCTTACTTGGTTACTCTTTCCAGAGCTACCAAAGAGCAGGTAAAAATATAACAGGATTGGGATTCGGATCTACCGATTTAAACTCAATGATTTCCGATTTAGGGACTGCCACTTCGACCATAGAAAGTCAACTTGATGGCAGATACCAACAATTCGGTTACAACAACACTGGAACCTTTGTAAATCGTTTGTTTGTTGACGAACCTGGAACTTTTAATGTAGCTAGTCCTACAGGTGTTCCCATTAGTGCTGTTGCGGGAGACTATTTTGATTCTACCGACGAGTTACAATCTTTCTTTGGAAGAGCCGAATATTCCATTGCCAACAAATACATTATTACTGGTACATTAAGAGTTGATGGTTCTTCTAGATTTGGACCAAATAATCAATATGGTTACTTCCCTTCAGGTGCATTTGCATGGAAATTGAATGAAGAGGATTTTATTGGAGATACTTTCTCTACTCTTAAGCTTCGTTTAGGTTATGGTATCACAGGTAACCAAGAAGGTTTGGGATATGGTAACTTTACCGTAAGGCAACGATTTGCAGGTATTGGCATCGATCAAAACCAGAATATCAATGCACCGGGACTTGCGATACAATCCTTTACAAATGATGATTTGAAATGGGAAGAGACAGCACAAGCCAACATCGGTCTTGATTTTGGTATAAATAACAACAGGTTTTCCGGTACATTGGATTTTTACCATAAAACCACAAACGATTTGCTACTTCAGCAAGAGGCGGCACAGCCTTCACCTCAACCATTTTACTTTGGTAATTTAGATGCCAAAGTAATTAACCAAGGTGTGGAACTTTCCATGAACTACGATATCATCCAAATGGAAGATGCCAATTGGAATCTTGGGTTCAACGTAGCCTACAACGATAACATGGTAGAGGATTTCGATGGACAAATTCAAACAGGTGAAATCAACGGTAACGGACTTACCGGAGCTTTCGCTCAATTGTTGGCCGGTGGACAACCATTGTTCTCTTATTACTTAAGAGAGTTTGGTGGATTTGATGAAAACGGAATCTCTGTATATCCAAATGGGGATGTACAGGAGTTTGTTGGAAAAAGTGCATTGCCAAAAGTTAACTTGGGTATCAGTACAAGTGCTTCCTATAAAAATTGGGATTTCAACGCATTCCTTGCTGGACAGTACGGCTTCTATGTGTACAACAACACACAAAACGCTTACTTTACAGCCGGTATTATCGGTGTAGGTAAAAATGTAACGCAAGATGTACTTACCAACGGTGAGTCCAACGCCAATGCTGCCGATGTCTCAACAAGATTTTTGGAAAAAGGCGACTTCTTAAGATTGCAAAATGCCTCGTTAAGCTACAACGTGCCACTTAGCGGAGATGGAACCTTACAAAGTTTGCGTTTATCCTTGATTGGCCAAAACTTGTTTATCATTACAGATTATTCAGGTCTTGATCCAGAGGTTAACGTACCAAAATCTTTGAACAACATACCATCTTTGGGAATCGATTATACCGCTTTCCCAAGATCTAGAACAGTTACATTAGGTATTAGTGCAACTTTTTAAAAAAATTATTCTATGAAAGCTATCAAACTAAATAAAATTTATATCTGGACAATCGCATTGGCGATGTTTGGTTGTACAGATCTGGAAATTGAACAGACAGATTCCATCTTCACCGACTTGAGTGGAGAATTTACTGGAGTCCAAGCTGGTGCCAGCCTTACTGCACTTTACAATTCAGTAAGGGGGCAGCTGCAAACACAAGAAAACTTGTACGCACTTGCAGAAGTAAGTACAGATGAGTTTGTAGTTCCTACCCGTGGTACAGATTGGGGAGATAACGGGGTTTGGAGAACATTGCATTCCCATACCTGGAGTCCAACACACCAAAGGGTAAAAAATACTTGGAACGATCAAAACAGTAATGTGTATAACGCTACCACCATTATTGACAGTAGAAGTAACCCAACACCTCAACAAGCTGCAGAAGCCAAGTTTTTAAGAGCTTACAGCATGTTTTGGCTGATAGACCTTTTTGGTCAGGTGCCGTTTAGAACACCAGATGAAGGCCCAGATGTTAACCCAACGGTTATGACCCGGGCAGAAGCTTTCGACTTTGCTGTAAAAGATTTGACAGAAGCAATACCAGACCTACCATCTATAGGGCCAAGTGAAGATTTGGTCGGAGCTTCCAAAGCTTCTGCCATGTTCCTTTTGGCCAAATACTACTTAAACAAGCATATTTTTACAGGTACCGGAACCCCAGAAACCTCCGATATGCAACAAGTAATTAGCTTGGTAGATGATATTGCAGCTGAAGGTTTTGCCTTGCAAGAAGGTTATTTTGAACTGTTTACCGATGATGTGGACACTGAAACCATTTGGTTTACCACATCAGGAGTTGGTGAGAACATCTGGAACACTTTGCACTACAATCAAGTCGTACCTGACCAGGCAGGTGGATGGAACGGGTTTACCACCATTGCAGAATTTTACGATTTGTTCGAAGGTGATCCAAACATCAATACTCCAGGGTCGGGACAAGAAGAGCGTAGAGGATTTGTGCCAACGGACGGTACCAACTTTGGTATCGGTAACGGTTTCTTGATCGGTCAACAATATGATGCCAACGGAAACCCTTATACCGATAGGACAGGAGCCCCCTTGGTGTACACAAAAGAATTGCCAGGGCTATTGGGCAACAACGAAAGAACTGGTATTCGAGTAATTAAATACAACCCGGCCAATGGTGCCTTCGCCAACCACAAAGTAGTGTTCCGTTATGCAGATGCCCTTCTTATGAAAGCAGAGGCCCAAATGAGGTCTGGGGGCGACCCAACCACATTGGTAAATGAGCTTAGGGAACTTAGGGATGCAACACCTCTTGGAAGTGTTACCGAACAAGACCTTATTGATGAGAGAGGTAGAGAGCTTTACGGTGAACTTTGGAGAAGAAACGATTTAATCCGTTTTGGACAGTTTACCACTCCATGGTCTTACAAAGAGGTTTCTGGGGATGACACTAAAAACTTGTTCCCTATTCCTGCTACAGCAATTATTTCTAACCCTAACTTGGTTCAGAACCCAGGCTACTAATAATTCAAAGTTTAAGCTGTTTTTATATATGAAAAGACCACCGATCGGTGGTCTTTTCTTTTTAACTCAACATATATTAATCAAATATTAGTCTTTTCTTAGGTTAATATTAATCGTTTACACCTTATAACATACTGAGTAAATAGTTATATTATCCCGGCTATCGATGAAAGAAATGAGAGGACAGCTCTGTATTATTTTTTTATTACTGTTAACCTTGATAAGTTGTAATACAAACAAGCAGAACAAACTGTTTGTTTTAAAAAGCTCCAAGGATACAGGGATAAAATTCAAAAATCAACTCAAACAAACCCCGGAGCTCAATATCCTAAACTACCTTTATTTTTATAACGGAGCAGGTGTTGCAGCAGGGGACTTCAATGGAGATGGCCTTGTGGATCTATACTTTACCTCTAACCAAGAATCGGACAGATTATACTTAAACCAAGGTGATTTCAAATTCCTAGATGTTACCGCTCCGTCGCAAACAATCAACAAAACAGGTTGGACCACCGGAGTCACCCACGCCGATGTCAACAACGATGGTCTTCTCGACATATACGTATGCAAAGTCGGAGATCATGAATCCATTCGAGGTCAAAATCTCCTCTTCATCAATCAAGGAAATAACGAACAAGGTATCCCAACATTTAAGGAGGAAGCGGCTAAATATGGATTGGACTTTATAGGATATTCCACCCAAGCAGCCTTTTTTGATTATGATCTGGACGGCGATCTGGATATGTACTTAATGAACCATTCCGTAAATCCAAACCGCTCTTATGGAAAAGGCTCCAAACGAAAAATAGTGGATTCCATGTCCGGCGATATTCTGTTTAAAAATGAAAATGGCCAATACATAGATGCCTCCAAAGAAGCTGGAATATTCCAAGGTACCATTGGCTATGGATTGGGACTTGCCATAAGCGATGTCAACAACGATGGATTCCCCGACATATATATCGGCAACGACTTTTTTGAAAACGATTACCTCTACATCAACCAAAAAGATGGCACATTTAAAGAAACCATTTCTGAAGATGATACAAAGCTCGGTCACACCACCCACTTTTCCATGGGTAATGATATAGCGGACATTAACAACGATGGCCTTTCCGATATTTTATCATTGGACATGCTTCCAGAAGATTTGGAAGCCTATAAAACATCTGGGCTGGAACATCCCTACCCCGTGTATCAACAATATCTAAAGAATGGTTTTGCACCTCAATACATGTCAAACGCACTACATTTAAATTTGGATGGTAAAAACTTTGGGGAAATTGCCAACTTAAGTGGCATTGATGCTACGGAATGGTCTTGGGGAGCACTTTTTGCCGATTATGACAACGACGGTTTCAAAGACCTTTTTATTTCCAATGGAATACAAGGCGTCACCAACGATATGGATTACATCAACTATATATCCAATGAGGAAATTCAAAAAAACATAGAACAAGGCTTGTCCGACAAGGATATGGAACTTATTGACCGTTTGCCCAAGAAAAAAGTACAGAACTATTTCTACAAAAATAAAGGAGGAACGCAGTTCAAAAATGTTACAACTACTTGGGGACCACAAATAGATTCCTATAGCAACGGCTGTGTATATGCCGATTTAGACAATGATGGCGATTTGGATTTGGTGGTAAACAATGTAAACCAAGACGCCTTTATCATGGAAAATACCCTAAAGGGCAACAATTATCTTAAAATCCAATTTGATGGGAGCCCTAAAAATAAATTCGGCCTTGGTGCAAAAGCAATTGTATTCGGTAAAACCGGAAAATCGGTTCAAGAAAACATCCCTACCCGTGGATTTATGTCGGCCAAGGACAATAGTCTAAACTTTGGTGTTGGCAAAGATTCCATAATTGATTCCGTTCAAGTTATTTGGCCTCAAGGAAAGTTTCAAACTATTAAAAATGTAAAGGCCAACCAAGTGTTACAACTGTCTTATTCAGATGCATCTGGAAACTATTTTGCAGAAAAAGATAGAGGGTCAACAGCCAACTTTTATACCTCATCAGGTAATTTGAACTTTGTCCATAAAGAATATACAACACTCGATTTTGACCGTAATCCTCTCATTCCCTTTGCCTATTCCAATGAAGGCCCATCAATTTCCGTTGGGGATATCAACAACGATGGATTGGATGATATCTTTATCAGTGGGGGCAAAAAACAGGCTTCAAAACTTTATTTACAAGATGCTGAAGGCAATTTCAAAGAACATCAAAATGACATTTTTGAAGAAGATGCCATCAATGAAGATACTAGCCATGTATTTGCGGATATTGATACGGACGGCGACCTTGATTTGGTAGTGGTCAGTGGCGGCAACGAATTTACCACTGGCAAACCGCTACAACCCAGGCAGTATCGTAACAATGGTGGTCGGCTTTTAAAAGAGAATACCTTAACACAGATTGAAGTCAACGCATCCAAAATAGATGCCGTTGATTTTGACAATGATGGGGATTTGGATTTATGTATTGCTTCCAACGCAGTACCAACACAATTTGGGGCAAAAGCCAAGCAATACCTTTTAGAGAATAATGGTACAGGAAGCTTTAAAGAAGTGACCAACTCCTTTGCACCGGAACTTCAAAATGTTGGAAACATAAAAGACTTTGTTTGGAAAGATATTGATGGCAATGGATTCCTAGACCTTATTGTAGCCGGGCATTGGACACCGGTGACAATCTTCCTGAACAACGGAAAACAACTTTCTTCACAAAAAAACAACGGACTTAGCAACACCAACGGCTGGTGGAACACTGTTGAATTGGCCGATTTGGACAATGATGGAGATTTGGATATCCTCGCGGGCAATTGGGGGCTCAATACAAAGTTCAGTGCATCCCTACAAAAACCCCTAACGCTCTACATTAACGATTTTGACAATAACGGCTCCATTGAAACTGTAGTAACCCATTTTCACGGGGATCGCGAAACCGCCTTTGCCTCCAAAGATGAGCTTGCCAAACAAATGCCATTTTTAAACAAAAAATTCCTCTTCTACAAAGATTTTGCAAAAGCCTCTTTGGAAGATCTTTTTGGAAAAGATAAATTGGAAGAAGCCACCAAAAGAAAAGTGTACACGCTCAGCACTTCCTATTTTGAAAATGATGGCAATAATAATTTTACAGAAAAACAATTGCCACATTTAGTGCAATCTTCTACCGTAAACGATATTTACTTGGCAAAAAACAATAAAGAAAAGATTAATGAAATATTAATGGTCGGCAATAATTTTGAGATAAGCACCCAACTTGGTAGATTGGATGCTTCACACGGATTTTTACTTGAAAATGACAATCAGGGAAATGTGAGTTGGAAGCAAAACTTGGGAATTTCCGGTGCAGCCAGAAAAATTGAAAAAATAGTTATCAATGGGAAAGAAGCGTTCATTATTACAATGAACAATGATGCCCCCACTTTTTTGGTCAAAAAACAGAACGATAAATGAAACTGAAATATATCAGCACAAGCCTTCTACTAATAAGCTTGATGGCATGTAACAACCAAGAAACTGCCCAATCAAAGGAAGAAAAGAAAGCAGAACCACTTTTCACCCTGTTGGAACCAGAGGAAACTGGCGTTACATTTATCAACAAGGTCAAAAACCAGAAAAATTTCAATATTTTTAAATACCGTAACTTTTACAATGGCGGGGGTGTGGCCATTGGCGACATTAACAATGATGGTCTTCAGGATATTTACCTAACAGGAAACATGGAGCCCAATAGGCTTTATCTGAACAAAGGAAATATGAAGTTCGAGGACATCTCCGAAAGTGCAGGTGTTTTGGGTAATAAACCTTGGTCAACAGGCGTGGTCATGGTAGATATCAATCACGATGGCCTGCTGGACATCTATGTCTCCAATGCCGGGAACATGGAGGGAAACAACCACGACAACGACCTCTATATTAATAACGGCGACCTAAGCTTTACCGAAAAAGCCGAAGAATATAATCTAGCAAAAACGGGATTTTCAACACACGCTTCCTTTTTTGATTACGACAAAGACGGTGACCTCGATGTCTACATTCTAAACAACAGCAACATTCCCGTAAGCAGCCTTGGCTATGCGGAGCAGCGCGAAGTGAGGGCACAGGATTGGGAAGGCGTCCCCGACATTTTCAAGGGTGTGGGCGATATGCTTTTGCGCAACGACAACGGTAAATTCGTGGATGTAAGCGAAGAGGCAGGAATCTACGGCAGTTTGATAGGTTTTGGACTTGGTGTGCTGGTCACGGATTTTAACGGCGACCTTTATCCTGATATTTATGTTTCCAACGATTTTTACGAAAGGGATTACCTCTATATCAATCAAAAAGACGGTACATTTTCCGAAGAAATCAAAGATTGGACCTCTCATCTGAGCCTTTCCGCCATGGGAATCGATATTGCCGACATCAACAACGATGGGCATAACGATATTTTCATAACCGATATGTTGCCCGAAGAAGAATCCAGGGTAAAATCCGTGATGGAATTTGAAGGATACAATGTTTTTGATTTAAAACAAAGTAAAGATTTTGGTCAACAATACATCCAAAACACCTTACAACTCAACAACGGAAACGGCACATTCTCCGAAGTGGCCTATTACAGCGGTATTGATGCCACGGACTGGAGCTGGGCAGGACTCATGTTCGACATGGATAATGATGGCCTCAAGGACATATTCATTACCAACGGTATCAACCACGACCTTACCGATTTGGACTTTGTGGACTTTTTTGCCAACGAAATAGTCCAAAAAATGGCCTTGACGGGCAAAAAGGAATCCATAGATTCCATCATCAATAAAATGCCCATAAAACCACAACCCAATTACGCCTACAAAAACAACGGCGATATCACCTTTAAAAATGCCAATAAGGAATGGGGCTTTGAGCTACCCTCCCGCTCCAATGGTGCTGCCTATGCCGATTTGGACAACGATGGCGATCTGGATTTGGTGATCAACAATGTAAACACACCAGCCTTTATCTATAAAAACAATACCGAATCGCAATTGAACAACAATTACATCCAATTGAAGTTCAAGGGGCCAAAAAACAACCCATTTGCAGTGGGCACTTTGGCCAAACTCTATTTTGATGGCAACATTGTAAACCAAGAACTGATTCCTTCAAGAGGTTTTCAATCATCCGTTCAGTACGATATGACCTTTGGTTTGGGCAAATCTGAAAAACTGGACTCCATTCGCATTGTTTGGCCCGATAAAAAAACCCAAAAATTGGAAAATGTAGAGGTCAATCAAGTATTGACATTAGACCATGCCAATGCCACAGAAACTTATACAATTCCCAAAAAACAAATAATAAAATCCTTTTTTAACGAGTTGGATACCGATTTGGTAGCAGCGCATAAAGAGGATGGATACAACGATTTTGATTACGAAGGACTGATTTCCCATAAACTATCACAAGAAGGTCCATCGTTGGCCGTTGCCGATATAAATGGTGATGGAAACGAAGATTTCTTCATCGGAGGGGCCAAAGGACAACCTGGAACCCTCTACCTACATACAGGACATGGCAAAGTAACCCCAAAGAAAACAACAGCTTTTGAACAGGACAAAGCGTTTGAGGATGTAGCAGCAGCATTTTTTGATGCAGATGGTGATGGTGACCTCGATTTGGTTGTAGGTTCTGGTGGAAACAATGTAGGAATGGAAAGAAATTATAGGGCACGCTTGTACTTGAATGATGGAAACGGAAACTTTTTAAAATCGGAAAACGAACTTCCATCAACATTCAAAAACATATCCACAATATCTCCCCAAGATTACGACAATGATGGAGATATGGATCTTTTTATAGGTTCTCGAAGTGTTGTGGGCGTTTATGGGATATCTCCCGACCATCTATTGTTGGAAAACGCAGGAGACGGTACCTTTAACAATGTAACCGAAAGGTTGGGCTACGACCTCAAAGACGCTGGAATGGTAACCGACTCCAAATGGGAAGATATGGACGGGGACGGCAAAAAGGACTTGATCGTAACCGCAGAATGGGATACACCAAAAATCTATAAGAACACAGGCAGAAGGTTATCCAAAATGACCAGTTCGTTGGATAGTCTCTATGGATGGTGGAACACCGTGGAAACTGCTGACCTCGATGGCGATGGCGACCAAGACCTTATTTTGGGCAACCAAGGTCTAAACCTTCACTATAAGCCAACGGAATATGCTCCAATGAAGATGTATATCAACGATTACGATAACAACGGCACCATTGAGCAAATTGTTACCATGCAAGAAAACGGCGGCGATTATCCCATTCATCAAAAAAGAGAGCTTACCGAGCAATTGCCCTCGCTTAAGAAGCAAAACCTAAAGGCATCAGATTACGCCCACAGGACCATCCATCAACTTTTCCCAGAGGAAGTGATGAATAAATCCATTGTAAAAAAAGTGGAAACATCAGCATCGGTAATTGCAATCAACGAAGGCGGGGGAGAGTTTACCATCAAAAACCTGCCTCCACGCGTTCAGCTTTCCTGCGTGTGCGATATTACCTGTACCGATGTGAACAATGATGGCAATCTAGATTTGATCATGGCAGGGAACAATTACGAATTTAAGCCCCAGTTTTCCCGATTGGATGCAAACCAGGGCAACCTTCTTTTAGGGGATGGCAATTTGGGTTTTACATGGCAAGATTATGAGACCAGCGGATTCAAGGTCAGGGACGAAGTGAAATATTTGAAACAGTTCAAGGATAAAAATGGCAAAACTTACGTAATTGCAGCCATCAACAACAAAAAACCAAAGATTTTTGCCTTAAATGAATAGGTTTCTCATCATATTGTTTATTTCAGCATTGGTTATTTCCTGTAAAAAGGAAGGTAGTCTCTTTGAAAATCCCTCCCCCAAGGAAACAGGGGTGGATTTTACCAATACGCTTACTTCTTCCAAAGATTTGAGCATCTTGGATTACCTGTATTTTTACAATGGGGGTGGTGTATCCATAGGCGATATCAACAACGATGGCCTGCCCGATATCTTCTTTACCGGAAACCAAGTCAAAAACAAACTCTACCTCAACAAAGGCAATCTTAAATTCGAGGATATTTCCAGTTCGGCCGGGATCCAAGGAAACAGTGATTGGAATACAGGAACCACAATGGCCGATGTAAACGGCGATGGGCTTTTGGACATCTATGTCTGTGCCGTAGTGGGCATCAACGGGTTTAACGGGTTCAACGAGCTCTATATCAATAATGGCGACAATACCTTTACCGAAAGTTCCGCCAAATATGGGCTGGATTTTGATTCATACAGTTCCAATGCAGCTTTTTTTGATTATGACCTAGATGGAGACCTTGACCTGTACTTGCTCAACCATGCCGTGCACACCCAAAACTCCTTTGGCCGTTTTGATCTAAGGTACGAACGCCGTTATGAAACGGGGGACAAACTATTGCGCAACGATAATGGAAAATTTAAAGATGTTAGTGAAGAAGCCGGCATTTACGGAGGTATCAATGGTTATGGGCTAGGTTTGGCCATTGCCGATTTTAATCAAGATGGGTACCCCGACATTTATGTGGGCAACGATTTTCATGAAGACGATTATTATTACCTCAATAATGGCGATGGCACTTTTACCGAAAGCCTAAAAAAATATTTTGGTCATACCTCTCGCTTTTCCATGGGCAACGATGTGGCCGACATCAACAATGATGGCCGACCGGATTTTCTTTCCTTGGATATGCTTCCCGAAGACGAAGTGGCCTTAAAATCTTCCGAAGGAGATGATAATATCCAGACCCAAAAAATGCGAATAGACCGTTTTGGGTACCATTATCAGTTTACACGTAACATGTTGTTCGTAAACCAGCCCGATGGAAACTTTATGGAAACCGCATTAATGAGCGGCATTGCGGCCACTGATTGGAGCTGGAGTGCCCTTTTCGGTGACTATGACCAAGATGGGCAACAGGATGTGTTTATTTCCAATGGGATTCCGAAAAGGCCAAACGACCTGGATTTCATCAAATTTGTTTCCAATGATCAGATCCAGCAAAAGATGGACAATACCAAGCTTGTAGATCAACAAGCTCTGGAACTAATGCCCTCGGGCAATGTCCATAATTATGTCTTTAAAGGAGGTAAAGACCTTCATTTTGAGAATATGTCCGAACAATGGATTGCCAAGGACACCTTGGTCTCTGGTGCAACTGCCATGGGCGATTTGGATAATGATGGGGATTTGGATTTGGTAACGAACAACATCAACCAGCCCGCATCCTTGTATATCAACAAAACGAACGACAAGGGCAATTACTTAAAACTGAAGTTCAATTACACCGAAAAAAATATTTTCGGCATTGGAACCAAGGTTTATTCCTATCAAAATGGTAACCTACAATTCAAAGAATTGTTCCCTACCCGAGGTTTCCAGGCATCCTCCGAACCGATGGTACATTTTGGCTTTAAAAATGCCAAGGCGATTGATTCCCTAAAAATCATATGGCCCGATAAGACCTATCAGGTATTAAAAAATGTAGCCGTAAACCAAACGCTTACGGTAGCACCAAAAAACACTAGACCTTTTGATTACCATTCCCTTCGAGAAACTAAAATACCGTTGTTCAGTCCAGTCGACGGCAACCTAGGTTTGGATTTTACGCATACGGAGGACAATTACACCGATTTTAACCGCGAAAAGCTGATTCCCTATCAAATATCCGATAGAGGTCCAGCATTGGCCATAGGTGACTTAAATGGGGATGGAATGGGCGACATTTTCTTTGGAGGCTCCAAATACGAGCCTTCGCAAATTTTTGTGCAACAAGATTCAATCTTTATAAAGCAAAAGTTCGACAGTCTCCAAAAGGATTCCATTCAAGAAAATGTTTCGGCAACCATCGCTGACTTTAACGGTGATGGAAAAAATGATTTGATCACAACTTCGGGGGGCGGTGACTTTTATGGAAAATCCGAACCATTATTGGATGCCTATTATGTTCAAAAGGATACTGTTTTTGAACATATAAAACTGCCAGAATTCTATCAAAATTCATCCGTTGTAAAACCTTTTGATTTTGACAATGATGGTGATTTGGATGTTTTTATTGGCGGACACACGATTACCGCCAAGTTTGGAGCGCCAGCCAATTCTTATCTGCTCGAAAATGAGAATGGAAAATTTAAAGTCAACACAAATTTTGATGAGTTTTCCAAAGGAATGGTAACCGATGCCATTTGGAGCGATTTTGATGGGGATGGAAATACCGACCTTATTTTGGTGGGAGAATGGATGCCTCCCAAGTTTTTAAAGCAACAAAACGGTTCTTTTACCCAAGTAGAGCAGGTTAACATTTCTGGACTATGGCAAACCATCGAGGCTTTTGATATGGATGGGGACGGGGACACCGACTACCTTCTTGGCAACTGGGGCACTAACTCCAAGTTCAAGGCTTCAGAAGAACATACGATGAAATTATATTTCAACGATTTCGATGATAACGGTCAAACCGAAACGGTAACGGCCATGGAGAAAAATGGCAACTATTATCCTTTGGAGACATTGGATGGCTTGGCATCACAAATGGTGTATTTGAAAAAGAAATACACTACATACAAATCTTTTGCCGGTGACACCATGGAAGAAATATTCGGAGGGGATGTATTGAATTCATCAACCTTATTGGAGGTCAATACATTAAAATCGGGATATTTGCGAAATGATGACGGCAACTTTGTTTTTGTCCCCTTTAAAAATGAGCTTCAAGTAGCTCCAATCATGTCATTTTTAATAGATGATTTTGATGGTGACGGCAATACCGAGGTGCTCGTTGGCGGCAATTACTTTGGAGTAAAACCCTATCACGGTAGATTGGATTCGTTTCCAGGGGCACTCATCCAAAGTGAAAGCAATATTATTTTGGGCAACCTATTGGGATTGGATTTTACCAAAAAATCAATTCGACATTTAAAAACAATAACACTTAACAATCAAAAATATTTGTTAGCTGTATTCAATAACGATAAAGCACAAGTCTATAAAATCAATGATTAATCGCAAGGCCATGAAAAAAAGAATAAGTTTAATCGCAGCACTATTGTTGGTTTTGGCATCATGTCAAAAAAAACAGGAACCCGTTGAAGTCTCCCCGGAAGAACTCCATGCATCCGTGGACAAAGTGATCGAAATAATGATCCATGATATATTCTCACCTCCTGTGGCCAGTAGAATATTTGCGTACTCCAATATTGCGGCATACGAAATTATAGCCAAGAAAAACGATAAATACAAGTCCTTGGCGGGGCAGGTTACCGATTTGAAAAGTATTCCAGAGCCAAAAAACAGTGAGAACATCAATTACGAAATGGCAGCCTTGATCGCTCACATGGATATTAGCAAAAGACTAATTTTTTCCGAAGAAAGAATGGAAAGCTTTAGGGACAGTCTCTATACCATTTGGATGGATAAAAACGAAACGGTTTTTAATGCCAGCAAGGAATACGGCTTGGAAGTTGCCGACTTTGTCGGGGACTGGATGAACAAGGACAACTACAAGGAAACACGCACCATGCCCAAGTTCTCCGTGGACTCTGATGATCCATCGCGCTGGCAGCCCACTCCCCCGGCCTACATGAACGGTATTGAGCCACATTGGGATAAAATACGTCCTTTTGCCATTGATTCCGCTCAGCAATTTAAACCCATCCCGCCACCAGAATTTTCCATGGAAGAAGACTCCAAATTTTATGAAGAGGTGATGGAAGTCTACGAAGTGAGAAAAAGTATGATCGGCAAAGGTGACAAATCAGATGAAATAGCCATTGCCCAGTTTTGGGATTGTAATCCTTATGTTTCCGTAACCCGCGGACATTTAATGTTCGCCACAAAGAAAATTACCCCGGGAGCTCACTGGATAGGCATTGCCAAAATAGCATCCAGAAAATCGGGTGCGGATTTTGCCAAAACGGTTTACGCTTACACCAAAACCTCCATTGCCATTGCCGATGGCTTTATTAGCTGTTGGGCCGAAAAATACAGGAGTAATCTTATACGTCCAGAAACAGTTATCAACGAATATATTGATGACAGTTGGGAGCCTGTGCTTCAAACACCTCCGTTCCCAGAATATACAAGTGGGCACAGTGTAGTATCGGGCGCAGCGGCAGTAGCCCTAACGGATATCTTCGGCGATAACTTTGCCTTTGACGACGACACCGAAGTAGCCTACGGTTTGCCCGTGCGTTCCTTCACCTCTTTTAACCAAGCATCCGATGAGGCAGCATTGAGCCGAATGTATGGCGGTATCCATTACCGAGCGGCCATTGAGGTAGGGATTAAGCAAGGAAGGGACCTTGGGAAATTTATAGTGGACAAATTGGATATGACAAAAGGCTAATCCGTATTTTTGCTCCTTAGTTATGAAGAAGATTATTTCAATAATCCTAGCCCTTGTGGTGGGAGCAGTTTTGTGGTATCTATTTTTAAAGCCCCAGGATTATCAGGTCAATTTTGAGACAAAAGCTATTCCAGGGACCATATTCGAAACCGTAAAGGCTTGGAACCACGGTTTTGATTCCGTAGTCCCTTTGGAGTACATAAACCCAAGCCACTTTAAGCAAACCATTGTAGTGAACGATTCTCTTCATGAGTACGAATGGAAGATAGACCGGGTACACGATTCGCTGAGTGAAGTTCAGGTAAATATCAAGGATACCTATAATTCCATTGGCAACAGGCTTGCTGTACCATTTTCCGATACCGATTTTGAAAAAGGGTCAAGAAAATTGCTTTTGGACTTCAACAGTTTTCTGAACGAACATCTTGAAGGATTCAACTATTCCATAGAAGGGGAAGCTGAGATATTTTCCTCATTTTGTGCTTGCGTCAAACTAAAAACCACGCCCGAAAACAAGGCCAAAGGGATGATGGCCAACTATAGCTTCTTGGATGGTATCCTTGCCCAAAATAAAGTTCAACTGAATGGACCTCCATTTGTTGAAGTATTGGATTGGGACATGGAAAACAATAGCCTTTCCTATAACTTCTGCAATCCCATCATCCGTTCCGAAAAACTTCCAAACCACCCTGATATTGAATACAAGCGCATCTTTAGTAAAAATGCCATTAAAGCGGTTTACCATGGAAACTATATCACTTCCGACCGCGCATGGTACGCACTATTGGATCATGCCAATGAAAATAATATCCCTGTAGAGAAGAAACCTATTGAGGTTTTCCATAACAACCCGAACATGGGTGGTGATGCGTTACAATGGACTACCGAGGTATATATGCCCATAAAAGAATCCAATGAATAAATTTGCTCTCGTTTTTTTGCTGATAGTGGCCCAAACCTGTGCCCAAAAGACCTATTTGAGTGAATTGGACCCCTTATCCAAATTTCCATCCAATCTCAAAGAAGTTTCTGGGATGGAAATTGCTTCCGATGGGAACATTTGGGTCATTGAGGATAGCGGGAACAAAGACAAACTATTTAAGATTGGCAGAAATGGCGAAGAGAAGGAATCCTTAAAAATAGACCATGCCAAAAACAGGGATTGGGAAGATTTGGCAAAAGATGTTAATGGCAACCTTTACATTGGTGACTTTGGCAACAATGACAATGAACGTAAGGATTTGGTCATTTACAAGATTCCCAAAGATGAAATGGGCAAAAAGGAACCCAATGCCGACAAGATTGAGTTCAAATATCCACTGCAGAAAGATTTTCCACCTAAAAAAGACAGTTTATATTTTGATACCGAGGGCTTTTTTCATCTTAATGATTACCTCTACATTTTTACTAAAAACCGTACGAGGCCGTATAGTGGAGAAACCTTGGTTTATAGGGTCCCGGATAAAAAAGGTGAATACGAAGCTGAATTTTTGGGAGCTCTCTTTTTATGTGCAGACCAAGACCATTGCTCGGTGACCAGCGCCGATATTTCCCCTAACGGAAACACCATTGCACTGCTGAGCTATGGTTTCGTGTTTTTGCTCACCGATTTTAGTGCTCCCGATTTCAGCAAATCATCTATCAAAATCATTGATTTAAACACCCCCACTCAGGTTGAATCGGTTTGCTTTGTGGATAACAAAACACTTCTTATCGCTGACGAAGAGAACAACCACGGAGGTAGAAGTCTTTATGAATTAAAGCTCGATTAAAAAGGCCTGAACATTTGTATTGATATATACAAGTCATTATATTTTTTGTGGCTTCAATACTTCACTTTGGGCAGGACAGAACTAAAACAACACCACTTAATAAATTGCCTAATTTGCTTTTACTCATTTTATTCTTGACATTTGGGAGTTATGATTCCCAAACAACAACATAGCCTACAGCTCTTAAAAAAACACTTTGGTTTTGATACTTTTTTACCCAATCAGCAAGCCATTGTCAACAGTATTCTAGAAGGAAAGGACCTTTTGGGCATTATGCCCACAGGAGGTGGAAAATCGGTTTGTTTTCAGTTGCCCGCACTTCTGCTTCATGGAACGGCCATCGTGGTCTCGCCCTTGATTGCTTTGATGAAGGATCAGGTGGACGCCCTACAGGCCAACGGCATCCCTGCGACATTCTACAACAGTAGCCAAGCCGCCGAAGCGCAGAGCGAAATCCTAAAAAAACTTCGGGCACAAGAAATCAAACTCTTGTACGTAGCGCCCGAAAGCCTGCCGCATTTAATGCCTTTTTTAACCGAGGACAACGTGAGTTTGTTCGCCGTGGACGAAGCCCATTGTATTTCGGCTTGGGGACACGATTTCCGTCCGGCATATACGCAATTGGGGAAACTAAAGGAAGTTTTTCCCAATGTTCCCATTGCGGCCTTTACCGCCACGGCCGACAGTGCCACGCAAGACGACATTCTAAGGCAGCTCAACATAACAAATGCCGAAAGGCACATTGCCTCCTTCGACAGGAAAAACCTGTTCCTCGAAGTGCGTCCGGGCACCAACCGCTTTCCGCAAATAGTCCGCTTTTTGGAGCAGCGCACAGACCAAAGTGGAATCATCTACTGCCTAAGCCGAAAAGGTACTGAAAAACTCGCTGAAAAATTAAACAACAACGGATTCAAAGCACAAGCATACCATGCCGGAATGGATACCGAAGCCCGTAATCAGGTACAGGAAGACTTTGTCAATGACCGCACACCTATAATCGTGGCCACCATTGCCTTTGGGATGGGCATTGATAAAAGCAATGTGCGTTGGGTAATCCATTACAATATGCCCAAAAACATAGAAAGTTACTATCAGGAAATTGGTCGTAGCGGGCGCGACCGTTTGCCTGCACACACCTTGTTGTTTTACAGTTTTTCCGATGTGATACAGCTGCGCAAGTTTATGGAAGAATCCCCAACAAAAGAAGTGCAATTGGCCAAATTGGAACGCATGCAACAGTTTGCCGAGGCCTTGAGTTGTCGCCGTATTGCTTTGTTGAACTATTTTGGCGAGCATGTTTCAGAAAATTGCGGTAATTGTGATAACTGTAAAACACCTCCCCAATTTTTTGACGGCACCATTTTGACACAGAAAGTCTGTTCGGCGGTGTATCGATTAAAGGAACAGGTAGCCTTGACCATGCTCGTGGATGTGCTTCGAGGTGCGCAAAATGCGCAAGTGTTCGATAAAGGCTATCAAAACATAAAAACCTACGGCACAATAAAAGATGTCTCTTGGCAAGATTTACAACAGTATATCATCCAAATGGTGAATCAGGGTATTTTGGAAATCCGATTTCACGAGAACGGACGTTTGTTGCTCACACCTTTGGCCAAGCAAATTTTATTTGAAGGTCGAAAAGTCCAGCTCGCCACACTTCAAAAAGCAGAAAAAACAACCCAGGGCAAACGAACCGAAAAAACACAAGCAGTTGGTTTGTTCGATAAGTTGAAAGCCCTTCGTACTGAAATAGCCCTTGAAGAAAACGTACCCGCCTATATCGTATTCAGCGATGCCGCTTTGCGCGATATGGAAGCCAAACTCCCCGAAACCGAAACCGAGTTTATGCAGGTAAGCGGTGTGGGCGAAGCAAAAAAAGACAAATATGCCACACGTTTCCTTAAAGTTATCAACGCTTGGGCAGCATCCAAGAAAAGTACGCATGAACTCTCGTTTTCACTGTTTGAAAAAGGCATGACGGTGGCTGATATTGCCACACAACGGGAATTGAAAGAAGATACCGTTTATGGCCATTTTCAAAAAATGCACGAAGAAGGAAAGCCAATCGATCTATACCAATTTATTTCCGAAGAAGAGGTTACGAAAATACAAGTCGCCAAAACCGAGCTCGGTGATCAGGTTGAAGGGTTAAAACCTTATTTTATGCATTTTGAGGAGCAGATTCCTTACTGGAAAATCAAAATGGCACTGTATCTTTTGGAAAACAATAATTGATAACAATCGAAAGGTTCACAACGCTCAACTGAGTAACGGGACTTGGGGTTTGAAATTTTCACATGAAATCTTAGTATCTTTATAAGCAACAATCCAATATAAAAAATGGAACCTAAAGCCATTACAGTAAAAGAGGAACTCATCGCATGGATACGCGAAATAGAGGATATATCCGTACTGCAACATTTGGAAGCCATAAAAAACCGCAGCGAAAAACCTTTTGATTTTGATAAAGAATGGGAAAAAGGCTATACCGTGGAGGAGGCAAGGGCAGAATCTATCCGAAGGATTAAATCGTGGTGGAAGGACAGAAAATAATTGTAACCGATGATGTGGTTGCGTATTTAGACGAATTGGTAAAAGTATTGTATGAAAAGGAATACTTTGGATTTATTGAAACTATTCCGAGGGAAATACACAAAAAATCTCCAGGTGCACTAGCAAAATATGGAACGTATTATTCTTTTTTCAATACTGGTTCCCGAACCACATGGCACCTCTTTTTTGAAAAAAAGGACAACAACTACATTATTACGGGCATATTGAATAATCATTGTGAAGAAGCAAAGCACATTGTGCCCAACCCATAGCGCGATTTTGAGTTAATTCCTAAATAATATTAAAACCCAAATCCAAGACCAAAGGCAAAACGCAGACCATCTGTACTGTTGAAAAGTCCAAGATTTGCAGACACTACATCGGCACCGTTCAAGAAAAGTCCTCCTCCGTAAGAATTATGCCATTTGTCCGAATCCTCCCCTGGAAACCATACACGGCCGTAGTCAAAACCTCCATAAACCCCGGGGGTAACAGGTAACAACCCTGTTTTTACACTTCTAAAACTGTATCGAATGTCCGTGTTTTGAAAATATGCCGTTTTACCCGAAAATCGTTGAAAGCGAAATCCACGCAGACCATTATTGCCCCCAATACTGGCGGCTTGATAAAACTCGTAGCCATCCCCAATGGTAAAATGCCCTTTGAACTTGGTTGCCAAAACCAAACGGCCATCGGCCGTTAGCTTATGGTCCAAGGAAAATGATGGAATTACGTATCCAAACGACCTTGAATCATCCAGATTGGTCTTGAATCCACCTTCCAAAGAGAATCCCATGCCCAAAGTTGGAAATGCCTCGTTATCAGTATTGGAGTAAGTGTATTGTCCATCGACCCCGAAAAAACTCAAGTGGTTTTCTTCTCCATTTTCTAGGTAAAACTCATTGATGTACCTATTCTCCGTTTCCTCGATCTCTATGTTTTCGTAGGCAATGCCCAAGCGTACTTTAGACCCCAGAAAACCTCTCCACACCAATGAAGGGGAAAATCTTAGTGTCCTAATCCGCACCCTGTTGTAATCTAGCTCCAAAGGTTCATTGTCATCATTGTTCACCGTCTCGTTACCAAAACCAAAAAAGTTCCGGGTAAAATTGGGGCTTGTAAACCTCGCATGCAGCTCCAAATTTACCTTATTGAAAACGTGTGCGAACTCACCTTTGTACCCTAAGTCAAATCCATCGGTGGCAAAATAATAGGCTGCGTTGAATGTGTGCTGTTGTGTAAATGGATTCTTCCTGAACCCGTTAAAGGTATAGGTGTCGGTCACCCCGATTCTAACCCCATCATCAGGATTGTACCCAATTGTGGGCAGTACTTGGTTATTACTGCCCTTTACATTTAAAAATTCGTAGGTGTTGGTATCGTAATCATTAATGAGTTTTATACTACCTCCGTAAGCATCATCAAAGGTATTTTTCTTGCTCTTAAAGTCGTAAACCAACAATTTTTTGGAGTTTTCCGATATTTTGTACTCGTCATTGTTTTGCCCTCCGGCAATGCGTATCTTTATTTTTGATGTTTCCGTATCGGCATCGAACACATCATCATCATCCAAACCATAAATCCAAATTTCCTTGGTATAATCCGGGTCATACACCTTGTTGAAAAATAAATCCGTGTACTCCCCTCCCTTGATTCGATACGCCCTTACCTCAACATTACCATTGGGAAGTGAAACTATATTGAAATAATCATCCTTGTCCGTTCCCGTAACCACGCTATATTTGTTTAATACGGCATAATAGTCCTTTGCCGTTTGGACAAGTGTTTTTTTTCTGGCCAGAAGAATATTCTTGATTTCAGTCAAAGTTTCGTCTCTAACCTCTTCTGGAAAGGCCAAAAATGCCTCGTCAATGATGTCCCCATTCAAGTTTTGCTGGATAAACTTGGCCTGGTCTATCCACATGTTCAATTCCGTTTCAGACAATAGCGCCATATCCAAAGCGAATGTTCTGGGTGATGATGTAAGTCCTTTTACACTTCTTATTTTTTCGTGAAATCCTTCAAAAATACGTAGTGCAGGCACTGCTCTGGAACCAAAATTCATGATAAGGCCATCGCCCCATCTAGAAAAAACTTGATCTCTATCCCGTGCAATGGGTTTATATACTTTATTGCCCGCCTCTGTTTCAAACTCGGCCCAACGCCATTGGTCCACATGCCTGTCCCAATCCCCAATGAGGATATCGAAAAGTCGGGCCTTTACATATTCTTTTTGGTCGATACTATACTCCTCATCTTCCCGGAGCTTGTCCATAAGATCGTACGTACTTTCAATTTTTTTGGTATAACCAAAACTTTCCAGATTATCGTGATCATCCGAAACATGCTCTTCGATCATGTAAAGCTCATCCCCAAACTCCTTGTTAAAGTCCCCCAAAACGGATTGCTTGGGCACATAATACAGCTTAGGATTAGTATGGTACATGCCCAGCGCATCAGAAAGTTTACCTATGGTAAAAGGAGCGTACGGGTGCGCTCCCGTATATAGGTCCAGCAATAATTTTTCCGTGTACGTATCCGAGAACTTCCCAATAATGTACTGGTCTTGGAAGGCAATGGCCTGGAGGTACCTTTCGGCACTTTTTCGCAATCCCCTCATCACATACTCCCTGCCGTCCTTATCAGCTAATCTCAAAGAGTTGGATTGATTGCCTCCTCCCTTCCTTACAACGGTCAAACCTCCAAAAAGGGTGTCCAAACGTACGGTTGGAGCTTTTACCTTGGTCCCATAATATTTTCTATATCGTCCCCCCCACAACAATTTATGAAAGCCGCTTTTATCCACTTGTTCTGGGGTATAAACGGATGCCATTTTGTACGATGGAAAATCACTGGGCAATTCCACTGGTTTTGTAGACCTATCTGCTGGAAGTACTTCAGTTTGATACAATAAGGTAGTTGAATTGGCATCGGCGCCATAAAATTCCACCTGAGATGAACCGTCTTTATACACCTTCAATATGGCGTATCCATTTTTTCCTGTTGAAAATTTACTGCCGTTCAATAATCGGGTTGCACCTGTTTTTGCACCGGAACCACTCACAATCTGTGGTTTTCCTTCTTCCTCTATATATTGAAGCGTGTGCTCATGGCCTGAGGCAAAAATAATTTTGTCCGAATGTTGCGAAAGCGTTAAGATTCTATTCTTAAGGTCATTATACTTTGTATTGGAAAGGTCTTCAATCGTAGCTCCTGACGTTTTTCTCAAAAGATTGATAGCTGCTCCCAAAATAGGCAAGGGTACTTTACCTCCGCTGGGATACAATCCTTGTTCAAAGGAAAATTGCCCTCCATGCGGACCGTAGGAAAACATGGGATGGTGAAGGGCAATTACCACTGTTTTATCCCTATTTTTTTTGATTAAGCTCTCCAGTTCTTCAAAAAATCGCCCCCTGTCCTTTATTTCACATTCATCGTTGATGGTCGGGTGCTTGTCCCAATCGACAAGGTACCATTCCGTATCAATGGCAATGACCATAACTTTATCATTGATTTCTATTTTTTCAATGGGGCAACCATTTTCCGGTTGAAAAGCGTCGTTGTTGTCCAACACATCTTCAACATATTTTTCCTCCCGTTTGAGCCCATCCAACCCATTGCTGTACCAGTCGTGGTTCCCAGGAATAAAAATGGTATTCCCTTTAAAGGATTCCAAAGTGGCCAACTGTGCGTCCAAATAGTGTTTGGAACGTTCATGGCCTACAGGGTCATCGTCCTTGTCCACAAATCCGGCAGGATATATGTTATCTCCCAAGAAAATGGCCGTACTGTTCCCATCGGCAGCATCAAGAACTTTTTTAAACTTTATTAAGGTAGGGTTCAATTCACCCATTGGGGATTTACCCGCATCACCTATTAAATAGAACGTGTGTTCAACTTCTTTTTCAACCAAGGTGGTATTCGTAGAAAAAGGCGCTGCATATTTTGTTTCGTAGGTCGCACAACCGGACGCCAAAACAATCAAAAAAACCAACAAGTAATGTTTCTTCATATCCACGAGGTTGATTCCAAAATTTTGTAATTTGGATAATTCAAACATACAGCTATGTCGGAAATTGTTGAAAAAACCAAACACTTCGTTTCTAAACTGTTAACGGAAGAGCTTGACCCCAGGTTCTTGTACCACAACTTGCGACATACCCAACGAGTGGTTAAAAGTACTAAAGAATTGCTCAATTACTACAAACTGGAGAGGGTTGAAAACGAAAGGTTATTGTTGGCTGCGTGGTTCCACGATGTTGGCCATGTAAAAGGCTGGAAAGACCATGAGGAAAATAGCTGTGAAATTGCCAGGGATTTTCTTGGTAAAAACGGCTACGATCCCGAAGGCATTGAGCAAGTCTGTTCCTTGATCATGGTCACAAAAATGTGCAACGAACCCACCAACCTTATGGAAGGTATTATCCGTGATGCCGATATATCCCATTTTGCAAAAAAAAGCTACTGGGAAACCACGGATTTTTTAAAGGAGGAACTTAGAGAACTGGGCATTGCTGACTATTCAGCTAAAGAATGGCGGGACAAGAACATTAAAATGTTCCGAACGAAACATAATTTTTTTACCGATTATGCCAAGGAGAATTGGGAGGAAGGAAAGCAACAAAATTTAAAGAAGCTCCTAAAAGAAAAGAAGGAAGAAAAAAAGATTGCCAAAAAAGAAGCTCTAAAGGCAAAATACAAAAGTGAGAGTCCGGACAGAAGTGTGCAGACTTTGTACAGGGTCACTTTGAGGAACCACCTTAAACTGAGTGATATTGCCGATACAAAAGCGAATATTTTATTGTCCGTCAATGCCATTATAATTTCGTTGGTGCTGGCCAACTTGCTCACCAAACTGGACAATCCATCCAACACGTATATGATCTATCCCACATTTATATTGATCATGTTCAGCGTTGTTTCCATGGTCCTATCCGTTTTGGCCACACGACCAAACATTACAAGTGGTAAGTTTACAAAAGAAGATGTGGAAAAAAAGAGGGTAAACCTGCTGTTTTTTGGCAACTTCCATAAAATGGAGCTTGAAGAATATGAATGGGCCTTGCAAGAACTTGTAAAGGATAAAGATTACGTGTATTCCTCACTTACCAAGGACCTTTATTATTTGGGTATTGTCCTGAACAGAAAATACAAGATACTTCGGATTACCTACAATATTTTTATGATAGGCATGATTATTTCCGTAATTTCCTTTGGGATTGCCTTTCGGTTTTTTGGCCCCGATAGGCTTATGTTCTAAATTTTAGGAGCTCAGTTCCTCCATGAGGTCATCGTAGGTATAGGTGCGCTCGGATTTTTTATCTTTTTGATATAAAATTTCTGCCCTGATCGCCTTTAAACCAGATACACCCTGTACACCCTCCAACTCTACAATTTCGATATTGTTGGTAAAATACCCTTTTGCCTTTAAAAAGCTGATGTAGCGCATATACTCCTTTTCATCCTTGCGCTGTGAGTATACAATGGCAAGTTTGCCTTTTTGCGTAAGACGTTCATTGGTGCCTTTTATAAAGGACTTGTCTATACGTTTTTTAATGACTTCGTATCTGGCATTGTAGGTGCCATCAACATCAAAACGCTTTTCATCCATTCTAAAGCGGATAGCCAACGAGGTACTATATACCAAAACCAATGATGCCACATCCAATTTGACCGGCAGGTGCGGTTTTAGGCTGTAGTATTTGTTCTCCATTTCGCACATTACCTGGAGCTGCCACAACCTTAGGTTGCTCAAGAAAAGTTCGTTGAACTCCTTATCCTTGGTTATGGATTTTCCAATGTACATATTGTGTTCCACGCCATCGGTTTTGTAACGCTCAAAATAGTGTGGGAACATCTCTTGGGCTTCTTCCTGTCTTTTATCCAGAAGAGCTGCGAGTTTCATGTTGGCCTCCATTACACTGTTGTCGTAGTTTCTACGATGATCATAATAGCTTTCGGTGGCCTTGTCAATCTTCTCGTTGTATTTTTCCAGTAAACCGGCAATTTCGGCATCTTCTTTTTGAAGATGGTCAAAAACGGGATCCACTTCTTCTTTCACAAAATCAAAAACAGCCTGTTCGGTGTGTGTAAACAAGGCTTCTTTTACCTCATTCAAATAATTGTTTACCCGAAACATCAATTCCTCATAGATGGGCAGCTTGTATTTTTTAAAAGCAATCTCCAGTACATCATTGATTTCTGACAGTTGGATCATAAGATCTCTTTGTATGGCTAGATTGCGCTCTTGCGCAGAGTCTTTGATGTCAATCTGTCCATATAAAGGATACACATCCTTGAAAACAATTTCCTTGAACACAGGTTCGTTGCCCGTCAATTCATCTGCCATAAACCGTTTGGCCTCTTCTTGGAACTTCCAATACACGGATGGGTGCACGGAAGTACATTCGTGCTGGATTACGGCATCGATCAAGTTCTCCTCTTCCTCTATGGTTCGCATTACGGCCGCAACAATGTAAGGCATTACATCATCCAGCTTGTTTGCATTAACGCTGTTGAGCTCGTTCACTTTGCCGGATACCAGCTCCAATACTCCCAATAAATTTCCATTTACGGCGATCGGGGCCAAAATAGCACTTTTAATGCCCTGTTCCATCAAGCTTTTATAGGGCTGAATCTCTCCTTTTGATTCTTTAAAATATTTTTCGACATTGGATATGGCGAAGTATTTGTTCTCTTTAAACAACTTTTCGTGAGTATAATTACAAAAGGTACAATCACAATCTTCCATATCCTTGCCATTAAGGATGTAACTTTCCATTCCCTTGCCATATATCTTAAAAAAGCGATTGGCGCTGGAATCGTACCCAGAAAAACCCACTTTTATATCGCTAAGATTAAAAAAGGACCTAAAGGTATCTTCAAAGCTCTCCATAAAAGTCGTATTTCCCCTTTGGGCGCGACCTATCAAAGTTGACTTTATCTCCGAAACGGAATGTTCGGTAGTTATATCGAACATATTGGAAATAACAAAACCTTTGGCAATAAAGCTATTTGGCGGAATTTTCTCTTTCCAAATATCCAGATTGTAAAAATTGTCCAACAACTCATCCACATCATCTTGAGAAAGCTCCTTTGCCTTTTCGGTTGGAATGATTTCCATAAAATCCGCATTGTACAAAATCCTGTACCTGCGCATCACCCCATTGGTATCCGGTATGTCGTAAAAGAAAGGACGTTTAAAGTCCAATTTAAAACCGTAATAAAACTGGAGGATTACAGCACACCTCATAATGTAATCGAACTCCCTGGGAATATTGGTTATTTCAAGGTCAAAATCCTCACCGGCATCTGCCAATATCTGACGAAAACGCTCGGATGAATTGAACACCAAGTTCTCAAAAGGAGTAGATGCGGTTTTAATTTCATTTTTTGTCAAAATCGGAGAAAAAGAATCTTCCAAAATAATTCGGATAACATCCTTGTATTTATCCAATAAGGACAAATCGGTAAAACCATCCCTCAACTCTGGGTAGGGCGCCTGAGCATCCAGCACATATTTTGCCCTTTCGGCAATATGCGGATTGGAGCTTTCCAATTGCTCATCGTAATGCTCCAACAACTTATTGAAACTTACCAGTTGAACCAGAGGGCTTTCCGAATTGAGGTTGTGCTTCATACCCTTGTTAGTCGAGGTTTAGACATCAAAGTTACAAAAAGTAAAAATGCGGGGCCATTAATGGATATATTTACGGACAAATCGTCATTTTTAAGGATATTTAACAAAAACTTTTTCATGTCCTCTTCTACCCGATTAGACCGAGCCTATAAAAACGCGAAGACCATTTCGTTCGATGAGGGTTCCAAATTCATTTTTTTTAGTGATTGTCATCGCGGGGACAACAGTTTTGCAGACGATTTTGCCAATAACCGGAACATTTACTTCCACGCACTGAACCATTACTACCGTGAGGGCTTTCATTACATTGAACTGGGCGATGGTGACGAACTTTGGGAAAATATAAGCTTTGACTCGATCATTGAAGCGCACAAAAATGTGTACCAACTTTTGCGAAGATTCCATTTGGAGAAACGACTCCACATGCTATGGGGCAACCACGATATGGTGTATCGGGACCCTGATTATGTGGCCAAACATCTTTCGCATTATTTTGAGCCTATTGATGGCTCGGACAAAGAGCTTTTTGAAGACATTACATACCATGAAGCCCTTATTTTAAAGCATTCGGATACCGGTCAAGAGATTTTTTGCGTCCATGGCCACCAAGCAGATTGGTGGAACTATGTGTGCTGGCGTATTGGTCGATTTTTGGTTCGGGTTTTATGGAAGCCGCTCCAAGTTGTGGGCATTGCAGACCCTACCAGCCCTGCCAAAAATTACAAAGAGCTAATCCGTATTGAAAAGCGCATAAAACGATGGATTTTGAAGAAAAACCTGCTCATCACCCTTGCGGGACATACGCATAGGCCACGTTTTCCGGAACCGGGTCAAATTCCCTTTTTTAACGATGGTAGCTGTGTTCACCCGAGGAGCATCACGGGCATAGAGATCGAAAAGGGCAAGATCTCCCTCATTAAATGGCACATTGACACCAAACCCGATGGAACTCTTCAAATTGTACGGGTTTTATTGGAAGGACCGGAAAAACTTCAGGATTACATCATCCCTTGAGCATGGAAAGCCTTGATACCATACTTGACCAAATTCCCATTAGGCACGACCTTGCGTCGCACATTATGCTTTTGGGCATTGTTCAAGGCTTTTTCTTGGCCCTAGTTATTTTTTTGAGGACCAAACGAAAATCGGCCATCAATTTGTTTGGTTGGTCGCTTTTGATACAATGTCTGGTTTTTTTGGATGTCTACCTCTGTTACACCGGTCTCATTAAACATATAATCCACCTGAATGATTCTACCGAATTTTTGGTGCTCCTGATTACTCCGACCCTTTATTTTTTCCTGTATACTTTATTGGAACGAAAGCCCATCACCCTAAAAAAACATTGGCCCCATTTTGTTTTGCCCGTATTGTATGCCGTTTCTCAAACCAACTATTATTTGGGTCCCATTGAGGTAAAGCTCAATGCCTACTTGGGAGCTTACCACCGAGATCTGGGCTTTGTGGACATTCCTGGAAACATGAATTATTCCTACCTCTTCATCAAAGATCAGTTTAGGTGGTTGGTGCTTTTTAGTTTTGCATTTTACATGGTGCTGTCCCTTTTATTGGTGATAAAAACTAGAAAGCGGGGGTGGACGTCGCCCAAAAACATAAAAGTGGACAAGTATATTTTTTCCAGGAATACGGTTGCTTTTTTTATGGTGTTGATGCTGACCCTACTTTTCATTTTTCTAAATTACGAAGACGATGGTGGCGATCATTTTATTGGTATCGTGCAGACGGTCACCATTTTTATCACTTCCTTTTTTATGCTGTCGGAATCCCGCTTTTTTGAAAAATCTTGGATTGCTGACAAATATGAGACCCTCGCCAACAATTCCATCCAATTTGAAACCATTGAAAGTTTTATATCCGAAGCCCATTACTATGCCCATCAAAATATAAGTTTAAAAAAAGTAGCTGAGGAACTGGGCACCAACAGCAATATCGTTTCTAAATTGATCAATTCCGAAACAGGAAGCAACTTCAACGACTACATCAACCAAAAAAGAATTGCATTGGCCCAACAAAGATTATTGGATGATGCATTTAAACACCTCACGGTAGAAGCGGTGGGGCAATCCGTAGGGTTCAAATCCAAATCCGCCTTTTACAATGCTTTTAAAAAGCATGCTGGACAATCGCCTTCCGCATTTATGAAGCAAAAAAGAGGGTAATTTCTCCATAATTGCAATTCTGGACGTTTCCCGAACCAAAAAACTACTTTGTTTTATCGGCACTTTTCATCTTTGGAAAAAATTTTAGGATGAAAACTACCATTAGGCGTTACGATTTGGATTGGTTGCGGGTCATTGTGTTCGGGCTTCTTATTTTTTACCACGTAGGAATGTTTTTTGTACCGTGGGGCTGGCATATAAAAAACAACGAAATATACGATTGGCTTCGCTGGCCCATGTTGTTCTTGAACCAATGGCGCTTGCCCATACTTTTTGTGATATCCGGTATGGGAACCTACTACGCTCTGGGCAAAAGAAACATGGGCAAATTTGTGTGGGAACGTTTTCTCCGTTTGGGAATTCCCTTAGTTGTAGGTATGATTTTGATTGTGCCGCCACAAGTATATTTTGAACGGCTGGTGGAGGGGACGTTTTCAGGCTCTTACTGGGAATATTTTACCACCGTTGCTTTTGATGGCGTCTACCCCGAAGGTAATTTGAGCTGGCACCACCTATGGTTTTTGCCTTACCTCTTGGTCTTTTCGTGGGTTTTGACACCCCTTTTCGTTTATCTAAGAAAACATAAAACCCGTTTTATTGAATGGGTCAAACATTTGATTCAAAAACCATGGGGCATTTATCTATTTGTTATACCACTTTATCTTGTTGAATCCTTGGTGGAACCCTTTTTCCCGATTACTCATGCCCTGGTAGATGATTGGTTCAACTTCATATTTAGTATAATCCTGTTCTTTTATGGCTTTGTTCTAATAGCCACAGGTGATGTTTTTTGGCAAATATTGGCCAAAGTAAAGAAAAAAGCGCTGACTTTGGGGGTAATCGGGTTTTCTAGTCAGGTAATTATCTGGTTGTTTTTTGAAGATGGTTACGTAATCCATTTTACGGAAGCCCTTTTAAAAGTGGTGAATATATGGTCTTGGATACTGGTGCTTTTCGCCTATGCTGCCAAATACCTGAACAAGCCCAGCAAAGGAATCGCCTATGCAAACAGGGCCGTTTATCCCTTCTATATTTTGCACCAGACCATTACTGTTGGCATTGCCTATTATTTGAGGAATTTGGATTGGGGATTGGTACCTAAAACATGTGTATTGGTGGTTGGGACATTTGGCATCAGTTGGCTCATCTACGATCTCGTTATTTTAAGGGTTCCTTTGTTGCATCCGCTATTTGGTTTAAAAGGAAGGAGCAAAAGAAAGCCTGCAGATTAACGATTTAACTTCAATTTATAATGCTGATGGCAAGGTATTTGCTAAATTTATATTTGGATTATTGCCTTTGTTACCATGAAAAAGAGAGTTTTTGTTTTATTGGGAATCATTCTTTTCACCTTGCCCATGTTCGCACAGGGCGACTTGCCCACCACGCGACCATTGAAGATTGGCGACAATAACAAACTAGATGTAAAAGCAAGCAACCAAGGTACTTTACTTCGTATGCCTTCGGTACTGGATGAAAACCTAACCTCCAAAAACGAAAAGCCCGGAGTTAAAATGTTGCCCGATAGGGAACTCCTGCAAGCCGGTCATGATATGGTCATAGACCCCAAAGTGATGGAAAAAAGGGAAAAAGGTGCCAACGAACATTTTGGCGATCAATATTTGGGAGACTTCAAAACCACCGCAAAATTTGTGGGCATCGTTGCCAGGGACCACGAGTACGTGGATGGCGACCGTATCAAAATTTATGTAAACGGAGAAGCGGTAGAATACAATATGCTTTTATCAGGCTCCTACAAAGGCATCAACTTGGATTTAGTGGAAGGATTCAACCGCGTAGAGTTTGAAGCCCTCAACCAAGGTTCTTCAGGTCCAAACACTGCACAAGTAGTGGTGACAGATGATAAAGGCGTGGTTATCCACAACAACCGCTGGAACCTTTCCACAGGCTCAAAGGCCAGCCTAGTTATTGTTAAGGAAGAAGATAGCGACATAGAAAAGAACAACTAAAACTCCCTCAATAGTCCTCGCCAGGTGAATACGCCACTTTCGCACGTTTTAGCACATCCGCTTTGTAATACGCAGCATCTTTAAATTCCATATCGGCGTAGCGTTGTGCCTGATCATTAAAGTGTGGTGATTCAGGGTCTCCGCTTTGTCCACCTGCCAGCATGGTCTTTGCCTTTACTTTATCACCAAATTCCACCGCAGCTACAAAACTGTTGCCACGGGTACCATAAATCTTTTTGGTATTGTTATCGTATCGTGCACCATAAGCCGCGAGTGCGCCCCAGCGCCCACTGGCAAAACCGATTGGAATACTTGGTTTGGCATCATCAAAAGCTTGGCGAATATCCCCATTTAAACGTTGGTAACGGTTTACTTCGCCCCAAGGCATTTTCCATGTTCCGAAATCGGTTTCCAATCTATCCAATGTTTCTTTTAGAAAACTTAATTTTTTCTGATTTTCCCATTCATCACCCCAATATGCCACCCATTGCATGGAATACATACCTTCAGGCCTTTCTGCTTTTGAATAACATAAAGTTCCATAATAGTGCGCCAAGGTCATGGCGATGGATGCTGAAGATGTTATATAATCCCAGTTCCGTAAAACTTCAATGGCTTCTTCTAATTCTGGGGTTGGATTTGCATCATACGCTCTCACCAATCCAGGAAGCAATGCTTCAAAGGCCGGTAAGTAGGGGTCGTGAGCCATTTCAATGAGACCATCCAAGGTATAGCCACTTCGGTCAGTCAATAACTCAATGGCGTGAATGCCCCTAAAGTTTTCTTCATCCCGCGACATATAATTGGGGTAATCCTCCCGCTTGGGGCTAAACTCCAACGCAGAAGTATATGGGGTTGAGTTACAATTTTGAATCCAGCCGTTTTCTGGGTTCAGCACCAAAATATTTTCATCCACCGTGTGCAATCCTTGCCAATCCGTTTTGGGGTTGCTCCCATCCACGGGTTCGGTATAATCAAAAATGGTGTCGCGCTTGGGAACAAAATTGCCGTGGAAATAGGCAATGTTTCCTTCGGCATCGGCATAAACGGTATTGTTGGAGGAGTTGGTCCGGATATCCATCATCTCTCTAAAACCATCATAACCATCCTGCTTGGTTCGGATGTAGGATTGCTCCAATGCCTTTACGGGTTCCCACATCATCGCCGATGCTGTCCATTGGTCATCAACCTGATGCGTAATCGGACCATGATGCGTTCGGTACATGGGGAATGTCTTCTCTTTTAAGCTTTCGCCATCTTTGTACTTCAAGGTTACTTTGCTGGAATCCACGGGGCGTAATTCCTCGCCATATTGATAAAACAGCTTCCCGTCATTTTTTACAATGGTCTCTTTGAACTCGTCCATTACATCGGTATAGGTTGATGTATGCATCCACCCCGTTTTTTCGTTGAAGCCTTGGTACACAAAAAACTGACCCCAAGTGACGGCGCCGTATGCATTCAACCCTTCTTCGCTCACCACATGCACCTCTCCCCTAAAATAAAATGAGGTGTGCGGATTGATCAAAAGCATAGCATTACCTGACTCGGTCAAATCCCCTGAAATGGCAATTCCGTTGGAGCCTTGCGGTTCGGCCATTTCCTCCTCTTTTTTGAGTTGAAGGGCTTCCATTTCGGGCAATTCCATCCCGCTTTCGTAAAAACTTCTGATTTTTCGCGTGGAAATACGCTCAATATCCCCTCCTATGGAACCTTCGCTAAAATACATGGGCATCCAAGGTTCAAAACGGGTCAGCAGTTTGGGTTTAACCTCGGGGTGAGTATGTAGGTAATAATTGATGCCATCCGCAAAGGCATTACAAAGCTCCTTTAACCATTCGGGGCTTTTTTCGTAATTGGCCTTGGCCTCTTCTTCCGTCATAAACAGTTTTGCACGTAAATCACTGTACAAGGCATCTTCTCCTTCAACTTCGGCCAAACGACCTGTGGCCCAAATATAATTTTGCTCAACCCGGTTAAAATCATCTTCACATTGAGCATACAACAATCCAAATACAGCATCGGCATCGGTTTTTCCGTAAATGTGCGGCACACCAAAATCATCTCGGATAATCGTTATGTCTTCAGCTTGTGCTTCCCATTTTTCAACTTCGGATCGAGAGTGTTCGGAACAGGATAAAAACAATAAAAGTATGGCAAGGATCGTAATTCTCATCTCGGGGATTGGTTTAGTTAGTTTTGTGAAAATACGTTAAATCCAAAACAATTACCAACTTCCGCTGGCTCCGCCACCACCAGAACTTCCCCCGCCACCGGAAAAACTGCTGGACGAACTACCTCCGGATCTGGAACCGAAGGAATGGCTCCCGGAGGAGGAAAAGGTCTTGCTCATATAATCTTTATTGGATTTAAAAAATGATAGCTTAAAATCCTCGTTGCCTTTTTTCCTGATTTTTATTATGACCAATATGATGGTTAGACAAACAAAAGCGGCAAAAACAAAGAGCACCCAAGAAAAATCTTTGACCAATCCGCTAAACAAGTCATCGAAACCAAGCAATAGTGCCATAAAAAATAGTGGCATTCCTATAAAAATCAATCCAAAAATTAGGGGAAGCACCATAAAAGCGGCCATTAATATACCTTTAACTACCGCTAACTTTCCTATAAACATACCACGTATGATCTCGATAAGAGTGGAATAGCCCTTATAAAGAACAAATCCTCCCGCTGCAATAAACATCAATAAAAACAAGCCTATTACCACCAACATCCACCATGGCATTTCGTTTTCCTTCTCAATCTCCTTTTTAAACTCTTCCAAGGCTTCTGGATTGTTCAAAAATTCAATGATTTGGTCCGTGGCATTATCCAGTCCGCTGAAGTAATTTTCTTCCTTAAATCTGGGGATCATGGTATTTCGGATAATCCGAGAAGCGACAGCATCTGTTATATAAGGCTCCAGACCGTACCCGACCTCAATGCGGACTTCCCTATCCAATTTTGAGAAAAGAATCAGAATACCATTGTCCTTCCCTTCCTGCCCCAATTTATTTTGGTTGAAGACCTCAAGGGCGTACTGTTCAATGGTTTCGTTACCCAACTCATCTATCGTCAAAACCACCAATTGATTGGTAGTCTCCGATTCAAATTGATAAAGTTTGGTTCTAAGCGCCTCAAGTTGTGGCTGTGTAAATATCCTAGCATTGTCCGTAACAATTTCAGTCAATTCTGGATACTCCTTTTGAGCAAAGCACATGGAGAAAATCAAAAACAAAAGACCGAACAATTTCGCTTTTAGCATAATCCTTTCAAAATTTGAGCATTTAAATATAGCATTTGTAATCTTGCCAAGTACAGAAGCACTTCAATTAGGTGTCCTCTTAAATTGCCGTAACTTGCAACTTCTTTTGAAAAATTGTTATGCCAGAAAAAAAAGTAAGCATCCTCACCGCTTTTAAAACCATTATTTGGCCAAAACGTAAACTCGTTTTTTTGGGTCTATTTCTGATTGCCATTAGTAAAGGCGCCAGTTTTGTTGCACCTATTGCTTCCAAATACCTTATTGATGATGTCATCGTAAACAAAGACCTGGATATGCTCAAATATTTGGTCGCTGGAGTAATGTTGGCCATTCTTGTTCAGGCGGTCACTTCCTTCTTATTGACCAAGATTTTAAGTGTGCAGGCCCAATATTTGATTTCTGAACTTAGGGCACAGGTGCAGAAAAAAGTGCTTGCCCTTCCCGTGCGCTTTTTCGACAATGCCAAGTCGGGAGCTTTGGTATCCCGTATTATGTCCGATGTTGAGGGGGTCCGAAATTTAATCGGCACTGGGCTGGTGCAACTGGTGGGAGGCATTATTACCGCGGTTGTTTCCTTGATTTTGCTTATGGATATCAGCGTTTTTATGACGCTTTTCACCTTTATTCCATTGACCATTTTTGCCATAATTGCCTTAAAGGCATTTAAGATAATTCGGCCCATTTTTAGGAATAGAGGCAAGATAAATGCTGAAGTTAAAGGTAGGCTGACGGAAACCTTGGGAGGCATACGCGTCATCAAGGGGTTTAATGCCGAAAAACAGGAAGAAGAAGTTTTTGAAGTTGGTGTGGAACGCTTATACGAAAACGTAAAAAAGAGCCTCACCACTACCGCTTTTATGACGAGTTCGTCCACCTTTTTGCTAGGGGTAGCGACCACAAGCGTAATGGGTTTTGGCGGATACAAAATTATCCACGATACCCTTACCGTAGGTGAATTTGTGGAGTTTACCGTGTTATTGGGGCTTATGATTGCCCCGATCGTGCAAATGAGCAGTGTTGGGAGTCAATTAACGGAGGCTTTGGCGGGTTTGGACCGCACCGAAGAATTAATGAATTTAAACGAAGAATCGGACGAGGAAAACCGTACCATTTTATTGGACGAAGTAGTTGGAAGTATGTCTTTCTCCAATGTTTCTTTTTCTTATGAGGAAGACAAACAAGTACTGCACAATATTAGTTTTGATGTGGCGCCTGGGCAGGTTATCGCTCTGGTGGGGAGTTCAGGTTCGGGAAAGTCCACCATAGCAGGGTTGGCCGCCAGTTTTTTAAATCCTGATTCTGGAACCATTACCATTGATGGGCACGACCTTTCCAAAGTTAATCTGAACAGTTTTAGACAACATTTGGGCGTGGTGCTGCAAGATGATTTCTTGTTTGAAGGCACTATTCGCGAAAACATACTTTTTCCACGACCTGATGCCAGTGAGGAAAAATTGCTCGAAGCCGTAAAGGCAGCCTACGTAAATGAATTTACCGACCGTTTTGACAAAGGTTTGGATACCTTAATTGGAGAACGTGGCGTTAAACTTTCAGGAGGTCAGCGTCAGCGTATTGCCATTGCAAGAGCTATTTTGGCAAATCCGAAGATTTTGATTTTGGACGAGGCCACCTCAAGTTTGGACACGGAATCCGAGGCGCTTATCCAAAAAAGTTTGGGCGAACTCACAAGGGGCAGGACCACCTTTGTGATCGCGCACCGCTTGAGTACCATTCGCAAGGCGGACCAGATTTTAGTGATTGAAAACGGCCATATTCTGGAACAGGGCACACACGAAAAATTGATTGCTTCCGAAGGAAGGTATTACAACCTGTTTACTTATCAGGCGAGGATTTAACATATTATTACATTGAATAAGTAGTTAATATATCGTATATTGAAATATGAATGCTTGTTATATACTAATCAAGTTGATACATTTGCCGTATGAAAACGACCCAGAATAATATCAAAAAAAAGAGTTCTTCACAGAATAGTTTTTACGACGATTATCTAGAAATCATGAAAACTAACAGTGGTGATTTTATATCAAAAACTGAGTGGCAATCATCAGGAGATCAATTTGAAAAATTGTCAATTTATGATGATTACACTCCGGTAGAAACTTCCAGTAACACTCAAACTAATTAATTATTTTTTAGAATGCCAAATTGGGGAGAAGTATTAAAAGAAATTCAAGAAGTAAGCCAAAAGAACCCCAATTGCAATGCTTTAGATATTGTAAGACGTAAGTATCTACACAAAGTATTTGAAATAACTGGTAGAAATACCATTGCTTATTACTCAGGGTGGTTGCAAAAACCCAAAGCTCCAGACACTGCTGTCAATGATAAAGACAAATCTGGATTTATGCTTGCTATCCATAAAATGGACAAATTAAAAGGATTGGATATCATTATTCATTCTCCAGGAGGAGATATTGCAGCAACTGAATCACTTGTGGATTATTTATATAATATTTTTGATAAAGATATAAGGGTAATTGTACCCCAGCTTTCAATGTCGGCTGGAACAATGATTGCGCTATCATCTAAAGAGATAGTGATGGGGAAACATTCAAATTTAGGCCCCATTGATCCTCAAATTGGAGGTCTTGCCTGCCAAGGGCTAATAGCTGAATTTGAAAAAGCAAAAAGTGACATTCAAAAAAATCCTCACTCTGCAAACCTCTGGCAAGTGATTATAGGCAAATATCACCCTACTCTTTTAGGTTTGTGTGCACAAGCAATCGAATGGTCCGAAAAAATGGTTTCTAAATGGTTACTAGATAATATGTGCAAAGGAGATAAAACAAGAGTTGATAAAATAATGAAAACCTTTGGTGATCATAAAAAACAATTGTCTCATGCCCGCCATATTTCAAAAAAAGAATGTGAAGAGGCTGGACTAAACATTAGAACATTAGAAGACGACAAAGATTTACAAGATGCTGTACTTACAACACATCACGCATTTATGCATGCTTTTGCTCATACAAACTGTGTTAAAATCATTGAAAATCACGACGGAATTGCCTACATAGAAAATTCTGTACCCACACGTCGTGTGCAATAGAGTTTAGTTTTCCTATTATTCCTCAGGTGCCAACTCCACCTCAAGGCCATCCAAATCCTCGGTAATATGGATTTGGCAACCCAAACGGCTGTTGTCCTTTACAAAAAAGGCTTCGGCCAGCATGGCTTCTTCATCATCCGACTTTTCGGGTAGTTGATGATCGGACTGTACATAACATTGGCAAGAAGCGCACATGGCCATACCACCACAAATCCCAATGGTTCCCTCCGGGGCAAGTTCATAGGAACGCACTACCTCCATCAGGTTCATATTCATATCGGTCGGGGCGTCTACCTCGTGTAGTTCGCCATCTCGGTCTATAATCTTTAACTTGATATCACTCATAATCTTTCTAGAGATACTCCCTAAAGTCCTCAAGGGGACATTTTCACTTAATAATTAATCTATTGCCTTAACTACTGCTTTTGGTGCTTCTTTTTTACTTCCGTCAAATCCTGTAACGCCGCCAACGGTGGTATATTTCATTACGTATTTCTTATCTGGATATATCTTTTGATAGGCACTTTGGCACATCAATGTAGCTTCATGGAAACCGCAAAGAATCAATTTTAGTTTACCGGGATACGTATTTACATCGCCAATGGCATAGATTCCAGGAATGTTGGTCTGGTAATCCAAAGAATTATTCACCTTGATGGCATTTTTTTCTATCTCCAATCCCCAGTTGGAAATTGGACCCAACTTTGGAGACAATCCGAACAACGGGATAAAATTGTCAACGACAACATCGGTTTCTTTAGAAGTTGTGGTGTTCTTCACGGTCACTTTCTCCAATTGATCTTCACCTTTTAGGGCCACCACTTCTGCCGGGGTCATCAAATTGATCTTGCCTTCGTTTTTGAGCTGTTGTACCTTCTCAACGGAATCCAAAGCACCTCTAAATTCATTTCTGCGGTGTACCAAGGTTACTTCTTTGGCAACATCCGCCAAAAAGATGGACCAGTCCAAAGCGGAATCGCCTCCACCGGCAATCAACACTTTTTTGCCTCGGTATATTTCGGGCTCTTTGATCATGTAAGCCACTCCATTGTCCTCATATTTCTCCAAGTTTTCCAACAAGGGTTTTCTCGGCTCAAAACTACCAAGTCCGCCAGCTATGGCAACAATTGGTGCATGATGTTTGGTTTCTTTGTTTGTTGTTACTATAAAGGAGCCATCATCCAGTTTTTCAATGGTCTCTGCCCGCTCTCCCAAGGTAAAACCCGGTTGGAACGGTTTTATTTGCTCCATTAGATTATCCACCAAATCACCCGCCAATACTTCGGGGAATCCAGGAATATCGTAAATGGGTTTTTTGGGGTATATTTCTGCACATTGACCACCTGCTTGCGGCAATGCATCTATTAAATGACATTTAAGTTGTAAAAGGCCTGCTTCAAAAACAGCAAAGAGACCCGTAGGTCCCGCTCCAATTATCAGAATATCGGTTTTAATCATAGACTAAGGATTTGGCTTGCAACTTAATGCTTGCCCAAAAAATGATTTATGATTTTAATCAGTTAGGAAATATTGATTACCTCTTCAATTTGTGGCGCATACTTTTTTATGGTCATTTCCACGCCACTCTTTAGTGTCATTTGATTCACGGTGCAACCAATACAGTTGCCTTCCAAACGCACTTTTACGGTGTTGTCTTCAATGGAAATCAAAGTAATATCTCCCCCATCGCTCTGTAAAAACGGGCGTATCTCTTCCAACGCCTTTTCTACATTACTCCTTGTTTCTTCTGATGTCATTGTTGTCATGGTCATTTCTTTTTAACAGCGGAACAACCTGCCATTGTTGTAATTTTTATTGCTTCGGTCGGAGGAAGGTCTGTATTCCTTCTCACCAACTCCTGAACCACATTTTTCGTAAGCTCGTCAAAAGCTTCTTCTGTTGGAGTAGCTGTCTGCAAGGCGGCTGGTCTTCCTACATCGCCTGCCTCCCTGATGCTCTGTACCAATGGAATTTGTCCTAAAAATGGAACCTCAAGGTCTTCCGATAGATTTTTTGCACCGTTCTCACCAAAAATATAATACTTGTTATCGGGTAGCTCCGCAGGTGTAAAATACGCCATATTCTCCACGATTCCCAATACAGGCACATTAATCGCCTCTTGCTGGAACATGGCCACCCCTTTTCTGGCGTCGGCCAAGGCTATCTCTTGTGGCGTACTGACCACTACGGCACCCGTTACGGGCAAGGATTGCATAATGCTTAAATGAATGTCCCCTGTCCCTGGTGGCAGGTCTAACATTAGGAAGTCCAATTCGCCCCAATGCGCATCGAAAATCATTTGATTCAATGCTTTGGCAGCCATAGGTCCCCTCCAAATCACCGCTTGGTTGGGTTGGGTGAAAAATCCGATAGAAAGCAATTTTACGCCGTAGTTTTCCACAGGTTTCATTTTGGTTTTCCCCTCTACTTTGATAGATAATGGTTTTTCTGAAGCCACATCAAACATAATGGGCATGGACGGTCCATAAATATCCGTATCCAACAATCCTACCTTAAAGCCCATTTTTGACAAGGTTACCGCTAGGTTTGCCGTAACGGTAGATTTACCAACGCCGCCTTTTCCAGATGCCACGGCTATAATATTTTGTATTCCCGGAATCGGGTTACCCTTGATTTGGTTGACCTTGGGCTTTGCGGGAGCATCAACCTTTAGGTTGACTTTTATTTTAGCCTTTTCGTATACTTCGCGGTGGATAATTTTTAAAATCTCTACCTCGGTTTTCTTTTTTGCCTGAAGACTAGGATTTTTGATGGTAACATCCACTTCTACCTCATCACCGAATACCTGAACATTGGTCACGGAACCGCTCTCCACTAAATTTTGGCCTTCACCGGGTGCGGATATTTTTTCCAATGCCTTGAGAATATCTGTTTTTTTCAACTTCATGAATCCAATTTTTACAAACCAATTGTTTGAACTGGTTCTAAACTACAAAGATACGGTGTTGGCATTAGATTAAGAAGTTGTACTGCTGAATTTCAAAAAAATCATGTATTGGAATATATGGAGTGGAATAAATGGGTACAAGTGAAACAAAACCGATGGATTATCGTGTTGGTTTTTTTGAAAAACTGTAGTTTAGAAGCTGCTATTTGAAATTATCAACCAACATGCTACCAAAAACCAGAATCCCCCACATTGCTCTATTGCTTATCTCATTGGCTTGGTTTTCTTGTTCCACCAACAAAAACACCTTTACCAAAAGAGATGTAAAGAAGTCGGAAAAATTGATCGGGCTTCATTTTGAAACTAAATATCGTGATACCCTCTACCCTTATTTGAAAAGAAACCGAAGTGGGTTTGATTCGTTAAGAAAATACCCATTGGCCAATGATATTTTTCCTGCTATCCGTTTTGACCCCACCCCTTTTGGTTTTTCCATACCCGAGCAACAAAATGGAACTGAGTGGAACATACCAGATAATGTGGAAATCCCAGAACCTTATGATTTGTTGGCATTTTACACCATTCCGCAATTGGCTTCGTTGATCAAAAATCAAAAAATAACGGCCACAGAGCTGACAAAATTTTTCTTGGATAGATTGAAAAAATATCAACCTGCCCTTCAATGCAGCATTACCATTACGGATAGTTTAGCCTTGGCACAGGCCAAGCGAGCCGACGAGGAAATCAAAAACGGAAAGTATCGTGGTATTTTACATGGAATCCCATACGGCACCAAAGATTTGATGGCGGTCCCCGGATACCCCACCACCTGGGGAGCTGCTCCGTACAAAGACCAAATCATAAATGAAACGGCAACCGTAGTGAAGAAACTGGAGGATGCCGGGGCCATTTTAGTGACTAAACTGGTATCGGGGGCCTTGGCCCGTGGCGATGTTTGGTTCGATGGTAAAACCAAAAATCCCTGGGACACTACCCAAGGTGCCAGTGGTTCTTCGGCTGGATCGGGTTCTGCAACATCGGCAGGCCTAGTTCCTTTTGCTTTGGGGACTGAAACTTTGGGTTCCATTACTTCTCCAAGTACCCGAAACGGAGTTACCGGTCTACGACCAACCTACGGTAGAGTTAGTCGCCACGGAATTATGAGCTTAAGCTGGTCCATGGACAAAGTGGGGCCCTTGGGAAGAAATGCCGAGGATTGCGCCATTGTGTTTGATGCCATTCAAGGGAAAGATAAAAATGATCTGACCACCGTTGACCTTCCTTTTGGGGTTGATTGGAACAAGGATATCAAAAGCTTGAGGGTTGCTTATCTTAAAGAAGACATTGAGAAAGATACCACGGAAACTGGTGAAAATCTTAGAAACGCACTCAAATCACTCAAAGAATTGGGCATAGAACCCACTGCAGTAAAAATGCCAGAAGACGTGCCTTATCGTGGATTTGATATTATTTTAAGAGCCGAAGCGGGTGCTTTTTTTGATGAACTTGTACGTTCGGGGGGCGTTGACGTAATGGTAGAACAAGACCAACGTTCCCGTGCCAATTCCCTTAGACAAAGTAGATTTATTCCCGCCGTGGAATATATTCAAGCGAATCGACAACGACAGGTACTTATCCAAAAAATGCAAGATTTGATAAAAGATTACGATGTGTTGATTTCACCCACATTTGGAAACGATCAACTTTTGGCAACCAATCTTACCGGGCATCCCGTAATTTCGGTTCCAACGGGCCTGGATGACGAGAACCACCCTACGAGCATGACTTTTGTGGGCAATTTGTACGATGAAGCGAGTATTTTATTGCTGGCAAAAGCATTTCAGGATGCCACATCGTTTGACGAATTGCACCCACCGGGATATATTGATTAAAAAAGCTCCAAGGCTGGATCCCAAAAGTATTTTTGAAAGTCTACGATTTGATTTTCCTTTACCGGGATGCCCTCGTTTTCAAGAAGTTGCTGCATAATGTTGCTTCCGTCAAAATGATGTTTGCCCGTTAACACCCCTACGCGATTTACCACGCGATGCGCAGGCACATCTTTTGCCAAAGAATTGTTCATGGCCCAACCGACCATTCGGGCACTTCGAGCTGCTCCTAAATATTTTGCAATGGCTCCGTAAGAGGTTACCCTGCCGTAGGGAATTTGTTTGGCCACTTCATAGACTTTGTCAAAGAAGTTTTTCTCTTCCATATCAGCGGTACATTATACGAATCAAGGTAATCACGAGCAGCAAAAGCATCAAAGCGCTTAAAATGTAATTGGAGTTCTTGGAAAAACGATTGGTCTTGGTCTCCATCTTATCAAAATAAAAGGTGTAGAGGTACAGAACAGAAAAAGTACCAGCTCCTGCGGCGACCACAAAAGTGGTAATGTCCTTGGCTTCAAACTTTATCCAACCCGCTTCGTTCCACATGGCATTTAAACCACTGTAATACGGAATGGTCAACAAATTAAGGGCAGCCAACAAAACTCCCTTGAAAAAACTGTTCTTTTTACTCAGGTTGACCTCTTTAATGGCTTGTGTCTTTGCTCTGTTACGCTTTGCAATCACAAAAAAGTAAACAGCAAAAAAGGCGAATACGGCCACAGCAATCTTGAACAGTACATCTATCACCGCTGGATTACGGTATAAAAATTTAGAGATATACACAGCAATATAAGCCTGCACCATAATGGTACTGGAAACACCCAAACTAAAAATAACACCGTTCAATTTTCCTTTTTCCACACTAACCTTGGCTGCATTCATATTGAGCAACCCCGGCGGCACGGTAGCCATAAAGGCTGCCGAAAATGTGGCGAAAAAGAGAATGAGTACGTGGGTCATTGGTTAGTTGATCCTAAATTGGATGTATGTAATTGGTTTTCCTTTTTCAAGATACTGATTTTCGTAGAAAGTTTGGATTTTGAGTACTTCGGGAGGTGCTCCCTCATTTTTGTACACATCGTGATTGGCATATATAATTTCGTGCCCCAAGCCTTGCAAAAGCCCAAGGGTATACCCGTGCATGTACTCGCTATCGGTCTTTAGATTGATAAGCCCTCCTGGCTTCAGGATTTTTTTGTAACGCTCCAAAAAAACGGGATTCGTCATGCGATGTTTGGTGCGTTTGTACTTGATCTGCGGGTCGGGAAATGTAATCCAGATCTCACTGACCTCCCCTTCGTCAAAAAGATGGTCCACCAATTCAATTTGTGTCCGTAAAAAGGCCACATTGTTCAATTCTTGCTCCAAGGCGGTCTTGGCCCCTCTCCAAAATCGTGCTCCTTTGATATCTATGCCAATATGGTTTCTGTCCGCGTTCATTTGAGCGAGGCCAACGGTATATTCACCCTTGCCGCAGCCCAGTTCCAACACAATGGGATTGTTGTTGCCAAAAAAGGATGCCCAACTGCCCTTGTACTTGAATCCGGCCAAAACTTCCTCCCGCGTGGGCTGTACCACATTGGCAAATGTTTCGTTTTCCTTGAACCTTTTGAGTTTGTTCTTACTTCCCACTTTGGTATTGAATTGAGCAAAAAAATTAATGATTTGGCAAAACTAAGGAAATCTAAAAGCAATTCGCATTTTGTTTTTTTGTTGATATGAATTCTTCCAAACGTATTCTGGTCGCCCCGTTGAATTGGGGACTGGGACATGCCACTAGGTGTATACCCATTATTCGCGAATTATTAGATCATGGTCACCTACCTTACATTGCCTCGGACGGAGTGGCTTTATCCTTGCTAAAAAAGGAGTTTCCAGAATTACCCGCTTTTGAATTACCTTCCTATAAAATTTCTTATGCTGAGAAAGGGAAGAATTTCAAAATTAAAATGATTTGGGATTCCCCCAAAGTGCTCAAAGCCATTGCCATGGAAAAGAAAGCCGTGAAGCGTTTGGTAAAAGAGCATGGCCTGGACGGAATCATTTCCGATAACCGATTAGGAGCTTATTACAAAAAAGTGCCTTGCGTATTCATCACACACCAGCTCAACGTACTTTCGGGCAACACAACTTGGATGAGCTCCAAAGCACATCAAAAAATCATAAAAAAGTTTGATGCCTGCTGGGTTCCAGACGTGAAGGAAAAACCAAATTTAACGGGAAAACTGGGGCATCTGAAAAAATCCAAATTGAACATTGCTTATTTGGGTCCTTTGAGCCGATTTGAGAAAAAGAAACTCTCCATCACGAACGATTTGATGGTTCTACTCTCCGGTCCTGAGCCTCAACGCACTTTGTTGGAAGAAAAACTACTGGTTGAATTACAGGGATTCGAGGGCAACATTCTTTTTGTTAAGGGCAAAATCAAGGATGAACAAGTCCAGGAAGAAATTCGGACGTCAAAAGGGAAAATCCTTCATTACAATTTTATGAAGTCCGATGAACTGGAAAACGCCCTGAATCGAAGTGAAAAAGTGCTATGCAGATCGGGTTACACCACTGTTATGGACCTGGCAAAATTGGAGAAGAAGGCCTTTTTTATTCCAACCCCTGGTCAATACGAACAGGAATATTTGGCCAAACGGATGCAAAAACAAGGTTTGGTTCCCTATAGCACGCAGGAAGATTTCAAACTTGATGATTTATCCAAAATAAAGGATTTTGATGGGCTGGCTCATTTTGACTCCAGCGATGATTTTTCCTCCTTATTTGAAGTTTTCTCCAAAACTGGTGGCGTGGAGGCCTTTTCCAACGTAAAGGAAAACTCGGAACCTACGTCAACTTCGCTTTCCACATAGATTTTTTCGCCGTGGGCCTCCACAATATGTTTTACAATGGAGAGTCCAAGACCTGAACCGCCTTCGTTTCGGCTTCCACTTTGATCCACGCGGTAAAAGCGTTCAAAAAGTCGTGGAATGTGCTGTTTTGGGATTCCACCTCCATTGTCCGTTACTCGAACGATTACCTTGTTTTTAATAAGATTTTCCACACTTACCTCCGTGGTTCCTTTTGGCAGACCGTATTTGATGGAATTGACCAAAAGATTGCTAATTACCTGCTGGATTTTTTCCTTGTCCCCATTCACGTAAATAGGCTCGGTATACTCCATATCAAAAGTGAGGGAGATTTCCTTCTTGGCCGCTTTCATCTCCAGTAGATCAAAGGTGTTTTCAATAAGTTCAATAATATCAAAATCCTCTCGTTCCAATTTTAACTCACCCGCTTCCAGCTTGGTAATCAAATCGAGGTCCTTTACAATATAAATTAAGCGTTCTACACCTTTATTGGCTCGCTGAAGGTACTTTTTTCGAAGTTTCTTATCCTTCATGGCACCGTCCAAAAGCGTTAAAATATAGCCTTGAACGGTAAAAAGCGGTGTTTTTAATTCGTGGGACACGTTGCCCAAAAAATCCTTTCGGTACTCCTCACGAATTTTAAGGGTGTCTATTTCTATTTTCTTTCCTTCGGCGAACCTTTCAATTTCCTGAACCAACGTTCTCATATCCGTGGTTACGGGTTTGGAAGAGAAGGATGAGGATTCCAAAAGGGACACATCATCGTAAATTCTTTTGATACGTCTGTATATAAAACGCTCCACCCGAATCTGGATGATAGCAAAACAAATTGCAAAACAAATTAGTGCAAAAAGAATGGTATGCGGCCAATTCATGTAATCCGCATCCAAATGAAACCCTACGAATACAGCAGTGATCAAAACGGTAATAACCAAAGAAGATCTTAGGGCAAATTTGTATGATTTCTTTAGTTTAATGGCCATTAGAGCACAAACTTATACCCCACGCCCTTAACGGTTTTAAAGTGGTGGTCACCGATTTTTTCGCGCAGTTTTCTAATGTGAACATCGATGGTTCGACCGCCAACAACAACTTCATTGCCCCAAACTTTGTCCAAAATTACTTCGCGTTTAAATACTTTGTTCGGTTTGGATGTCAGCAAAGACAAAAGTTCAAATTCCTTTCTGGGAAGCACCATTTCTTCTCCGTCATTCACAATTTTATATTCTTCCCTGTTGATTATGATGTCACCAACCTTGACAATATCCTCTACTTCTTTTTTATCATCCTTCAACCTTCTCAGCAAGGCTTTAACCTTGCTTACCAAAACCTTTGGTTTTATAGGTTTTGTGATGTAATCGTCCGCTCCAGCATCAAAACCTGCTACTTGGGAGTAATCTTCCCCACGTGCGGTTAAGAAAGTAATGATCGTGTGATCCAGTCCGGGCGTGTTGCGGATAACCTCACATGCTTCAATACCGTCCATTTCTGGCATCATCACATCCATAATAATCAGGTGGGGGCCCTTCTTTTTTGCCTTGGCAACGCCTTCCACTCCATTTTTGGCGGTAAAGACCTCATACCCTTCCGCGGAAAGGTTATAGCTTATAATTTCCAGAATATCAGGTTCATCGTCAACCAGTAGAATCTTAATGTCCTTGTTTTTCATGGGATGGTATTTCTGTGTTAATCGCCCAAATGTAAAGATAATACACTTACGGGATAAACGCTTAACGTTCATTTAATCTAGTAACATTATTGTAACACTAACAACAAAAACACTTAACACACAACTAACACGGCTTTTACAACCCCAGCCTTTCTTTGCATCGTTCAACATAAGGATCACATCTTACTTATTAAAATGACAAAACAAAGAATTATGAAAAAATTTATTTCCCCTTTATTAGCGATTGCCATGCTTTTTATAGGAGCGTGCAGTAGCGATGATAATGGACCAGTCGATCCAGGTGATGATGGTCCAAATCCACCGTCCGGTGAGGAGATAACCAAAACAGGTGTTCTTACTGAGGACGAAACTTGGACAGCCGAAAACGTATACATATTGGACGGCAAAGTAGTGGTGGACGACGGTGTCACCCTTACCATTGAGGCAGGTACCATCGTAAAAGGTGAACAAGGACAGGAAACACTCGCCTCTGCACTAGTTGTTGACCAAGGCGGTACATTGATGGCCGAAGGTACACCTACAAACCCAATCATCTTTACATCCGTACTTGATGGCATAGAGCCGGGACAGACCACGGGAACGCTTACCACTGCCGATACAGGCCTTTGGGGCGGCGTGATAGTTCTGGGCAAAGCACCTATCTCTGTAAACGGGGATGTGGAAACCGCCCAAATTGAGGGAATACCAGCCGATGAATCCTACGGACAGTACGGCGGTACAGACCCGGCCGACAATTCTGGTTCTCTAAAGTACATTTCCATCCGCCACGGTGGAATTACCATCGGACAGGACAACGAGATCAACGGATTGACACTTGGTGGTGTCGGTTCAGGTACAACTGTGGACCACATTGAGGTTGTTGCCAACCAAGATGACGGAATCGAATGGTTCGGTGGAACCGTGAACGTGACCAACGCATTGGTTTGGAGCCAAGGCGACGATGGTTTCGATGCAGACCAGGCTTGGTCGGGAACGCTATCCAATGGTGTAGTTGTAATGTCCTCAGAATCCGGTTCAGGTCTTGAACTTGATGGACCAGAGGGTAGCGTTGCAACCGAAGACGGCTTTACGATGGAGGACATAACACTTATTGGTGCAGGTACCTCCAGTATGTACGCCGACCTTAGGGACGGGCTTATCGTCAACCTAAATAATATTTTCGCTTACGATTTTGGAGCCGAAGCCACTGTGAACATCAACGGTGAAGATTCTGCAACAGAACTTACCAACGACCGTATAACTTTCTCTAACTGGGAAATTGTATTGCCCGAAGGTCTAGTTATGACCGATATTTTCGCTGGAGACTATACTGAAGGTGATGAAAGCAAATTCTTAGATAATGCAACAGCGGTAGGATCAGGAAGCGTAGGTGCCAATATTGATGCATTTTCTTGGACATTGGCCGCTTCCGAAAGCGCCATTCCCGCAGAACCTCTAGGGACTACTATCACAAAATCCGGTATCCTTACTGCTGATGAAACATGGACAGCAGAAAACATATACATCTTGGATGGAAAAGTAGTTGTGGACGATGGCGTAACCTTGACCATTGAGCCAGGTACCATCATCAAAGGTGCCGAAGGACAGGAAACACTCGCCTCTGCACTAGTTGTTGACCAAGGCGGTACATTGATGGCCGAAGGTACAGCAGATAGCCCCATTATCTTTACCTCAGTACTTGATGGTATCGAGCAGGGACAGACCACGGGAACGCTTACAACTTCCGATACAGGCCTTTGGGGCGGTGTGATAGTTCTGGGCAAAGCACCTATCTCTGTAAACGGGGATGTGGAAACCGCCCAAATTGAGGGAATACCGGCCGATGAATCCTACGGACAGTACGGTGGTACAGACCCGGCAGACAATTCTGGTTCTCTAAAGTACATTTCCATCCGCCACGGTGGAATTACCATCGGACAGGACAACGAAATCAACGGATTGACACTTGGTGGTGTCGGTTCAGGTACAACTGTGGACCATATTGAGGTTGTTGCCAACCAAGATGATGGTGTAGAATGGTTCGGTGGAACCGTGAACGTAACAAACGCATTGGTATGGTCCCAAGGGGATGACGGTTTTGATGCCGACCAAGCTTGGACAGGTTCTTTGACCAACGGTATGGTAATCATGTCTGCGGAATCAGGCACTGGTCTTGAACTTGATGGACCTGAGGGAAGTGCAGCAACAGAAGGAGGTTACACCTTGGAGAACATCACCCTTATCGGTGCTGGAACATCCAGCTTTTACGCTGACCTTAGAGATGGACTTATCGCCAACCTGAACAATGTTTTGGCGTACGGATTTGGTACCGATGCCACAGTAAACATTAGCGGTGCGGATTCTGCAACCGAACTTACAAACGACCGTATTACTTTTTCCAATTGGGAGATAGTTTTGCCAGAAGGTGTTGTTTTGACCGATATCATTGCTGGTGACCTAGCTCCTGCCGATGCAATAAAATTCACTGATAATGCAACATCAATAGCAGTGCCCGGAGATGCTTCCATTGGTGCGGATATATCCGTATTTACTTGGACTTTTGCATCCTCCGAAGAGGCGTTGTAAACCTTAGTTAAATACCAAATAAAATAATGTCCAAAGGTTCTTTTTTAAGGCCTTTGGACAATTTTTGTTAAATAAAAATGCTACTTAAATCATAGAAATGCTAAAAAATATTCTTTTGGCGACCACCTTGTTTCTTGCACAATGGTGTTTTGCTCAAACTGGGACCATTAGTGGAAAAATAATGGATGGAGAGTTTAACGATGTTCTGCCATTTGCCAATGTACTGATAAAAGGAACCACCAATGGAGCTACTTCAGATTTTGAAGGGGCCTATGCTTTGGACGTAGAGCCAGGAACCTATACCGTTACTTTCTCTTACCTTGGCTATACCACACAAGAAATAACAAATGTTGTTGTAGAAGCCAACAAAACAGTAGAGGTAAATGCAACGTTAGAGCCTGCAGCTTCCCAATTGGACGAAGTGGTCCTGACCACCACAGTAAGACAGAATACCGAAGCTTCCGTGTTGAATCTTCAAAAAAACTCGGTCACCCTTATGGATGGTTTATCTCTAGAATCAATAAAATCAACCGGGGCCAGCAATATTGCTTCCGCTATTAAACGAGTTCCGGGGGTTTCTGTACAAGAAGGCAAATACGTATATGTTAGAGGTTTGGGGGATCGGTACACCAAATCCATTTTGAACGGCATGGATATCCCTGGGCTCGACCCGGACAAGAACACCGTACAAATGGACATTTTCCCGACCAATATTTTGGAAAACGTAATTGTTTTGAAATCCGCAGCGGCCGAATTGCCCGCAGACTTTACCGGTGGTGTGGTGAACATTGTCACCAAGGATTTTCCAACACAAAAACAAATGTCCTTTTCTGCATCCGTTGGTTATAACCCAAGTATGCATTTTCAGGACAACTACTTGAGCTATGAAGGTGGTGGCACGGACTTCTTAGGTTTTGATGATGGCACAAGGGAATTGCCCATTTCACCAAACACTGATGTTCCCAGCCCTTCAGATTCACAAAACAATAGTGCTTTGGAAGGTATTACACGTTCTTTCAATCCAATTCTGGCAACCGAAGAACAGACCTCAAAGCCAGATTTTAGTTTAGGTTTCAGTTATGGCAATCAATTTAATGTTGGTGAAAACAGATTGGGTTTCATCGCTTCTTTGGATTATAAGAACACCACCTCTTTCTATGATGGTTTTGAAAATGGAATCTACCAAAAAAACCCCGAAAGCGATATCTACGAACTGCGTTTTGACAGAAGACAGCGTGGTGACCTTGGAACCAACAATGTTTTGGCATCTGGGCTAGCAGGACTTTCTTACAAAACTGGAAAATCCAAGTATAGGTTAAACTTGTTGCACATCCAAAATGGAGAATCCAGGGCAGCCCTTTTTGATCAAAGAACGGAAATATCCAATGCCATTGATGTGGTAAAGGACAATTTGGAGTACTCCGAACGTTCTGTGAGCAATTTGTTGTTATCCGGAAAACATACCTCTGAAGATGCTTCTTTTACTTCGGAATGGAGTCTTTCCCCGACATTCACCAGTGTTCAGGACAAGGATGTGAGACTGACCACTTTCATCATCAATCCAGATGGCTTTACCATTAGTTCCGATGCTGGTTTCCCTGCTCGCTTATGGCGCGACCTCGAAGAAGTAAATGCCGTAGGTAAAATCGATTTTTCCAAAAGCTACGAACTTTTCGGCAACAAGTCGATGTTAAAGTTCGGAGGGCTTTATAGCTACAAACAAAGGGATTATAGCATATATAACTACAATGTTGCGTTTTTTAACTTTGGCACGGCAAGTTTAAACGGAGACCCAAATGCGATTCTTGCCGATGAGAACATTTGGACAACGGAAAACAATTCCGGATCCTATATTAGAGGTAACTTTCAACCCGCCAACACCTTCGATTCCGAACAAAACACAATGGCATTCTATGCATCCAACGAGTTTAAGTTCGCCGATAAGTTTAGGGCCATATTGGGATTAAGAGCAGAACAATTCACCACTTATTTTACCGGACAGAACAATACAGGAACCGAGGTTTACGACAATGAAAAAACCATAGACGTACTGGATTTCTTCCCTTCTGCCAACTTAATTTACGAGTTCAAAGAAAATACCAACTTTAGGCTTTCTTATTCAAGAACAACAGCTCGCCCAAGTTTCAAGGAACTATCCATTGTACAAATTCCAGACTTGTTAACGGGAATTCTATTTTTAGGAAACCTTGATCTTCGGCCTACATATATAAATAATTTTGATTTCAGGTTTGAAATATTTGGCGAAAAAGCCCAGATGCTGGCCTTGAGCAGTTTTTATAAAAAGTTTGATGATCCGATAGAAATTATTGCCTTTGATATTACTGCGCCCAACCAGTTTACCCCAAGGAACTCCCCCTCGGCAACGGTTATCGGCGTAGAGTTGGAAGCCAGAAAAAACTTCGGGTTTATTGCAGAAGACCTGGAAGATTTGAGTGTAAACCTTAACCTGTCCATAATTGATTCAAAAATTGATATGGCACGAGGTGAAAATCAGGAATACGAATCCCGTCAAATCTTTGCAAGGGATGGAGAAACCATTGAAGATAGTAGACAGCTTCAAGGCCAATCCCCCTATCTGATCAATGCAGGCTTAAACTACGACAACAGAGCAATGGGCTTGGAAACGGGAATCTTTTACAACGTACAAGGAAAAACCTTGGAAGTGGTCGGGTTTGGTGTAAACCCAGATGTGTTCACACAACCGTTCCACAGTTTAAACTTCAATTTCTCAAAAACCATCGGAAAAGAACAACGTTCCAAAATCAGTATCAAGGCCAACAACATTCTCAACGATGATAGGGTGAGTTTATATGAGTCTTTCGGCGCTGCAAAACAAAACTTCTCTTTCAGAGAGCCGGGAATGTCCTTTTCACTAGGTTATAGCTTAAACTTTTAAGATTTAACACCTGTTTCACAATGGAAGCCCCCGACACTATCGGGGGCTTTTTTTTGCATTTCATCGAAAAGTAACCCCCTATTCGTCAAATGGTTCCACTTTGGCATTGCAATTTTTATATATTTGTGGCATAGCCTTTGCAACCATTAACGTATGAAGCACTTTTACTTCGTCATTTTATTATTTGTCTGTACACTTGGCTTTTCTCAGGAAAGCGCCAAATCGAGTGCGGATATTGACGGGTTTAAGTTATACCCTAATCCTGTTACCCAAGGAAAAGTTTATATTGAAACGACCCAAAATTCACCTAAAAAAATCCTTGTTTTTGATGTTTTGGGAACAAAAGTGCTTGAAACCACCATTATAGGAAGGGAACTCAACCTTTCCGAATTAGACAAAGGGGTGTACATTCTTAGGGTTTTTGAACAAAACAAAGTAGCTACTAGAAAGCTCATTGTGAAGTAGTTCAGCTCAATTTAATCGCTTTATAGCACCTCTCAACCACAGTTTTCAACGCTTTACAACCAGTTTTAGTACTTTCACAACATAAAATGGTCAGCATTGCCCTGTTTACCTACTTTTAATCTGCGCATATACCCCAAATCAGCATACATGAAGAAAATCTACTTTGTTTTACTTATGGCTTTACCTTTATTTACTTTCGGTCAAGACCTGGTTACAGTTAACAGTGAGCCCGTACAAGAGCTCAAGGGTTTTAAAATGTACCCCAACCCTGCTTATGGGAGTGAAGTTTACATTACAACGGAAACCAACGGAACCAAGGATGTTAAGGTTTACGATGTTTTCGGCGAAGTTGTTCTCACCAAAAGAATCAGCACCAACACTTTGGACATATCCAGATTGGTACCAGGTGTTTATGTGCTTCAAGTAACGGAACTTAAAAAAACAATGACCCGAAAACTGGTCGTTAAATAATATAACACAAGATATTTTGAAGCCCTTTTTTGCGAAGGGCTTTTTTATTTTTGGGTACTTTTGCCCATGAATGAAGCAGATTGACACCCATCGGATTTTTAATATCAACAATGCGGACGAATTTGAAAAAGTCGCATTGGATATTTTCAAGTTTCAATACGAAAACAATAAGGTGTACAGGGACTTTTGCATTCATTTAAAAAAATCTCCCAAAAATGTTTCAAGCTCATCGGAAATACCTTTTCTACCTATTTCCTTCTTTAAGACACATAGGATCGTTTCAACTCAAAAAGAACCGCAAACCATTTTTACCAGTAGCGGAACTACCCAAAGCACCACAAGCAAGCATTTGGTGCCAGACATCAAACTGTACGAAGAAAGTTTCCTTGAGGCATTTGAACTATTCTACGGTAAACCCGAAAAGTTTTGTATTCTGGCGCTTTTACCCTCTTATCTGGAAAGAGAAGGTTCCTCTTTGATCTATATGATCAACAGTCTCGTTGAAAAATCGGAACACCCCAGTAGTGGGTTTTATCTTCATAATTTGGAAGAACTCCATCAAAAACTACAGGAATTGGAGCAAAAAGGCACCAAAACCTTATTGATCGGTGTTTCGTTCGCCCTCTTGGATTTGGCTGAACAATTTCCCACAACATTAAAAAATACCATTGTTATGGAAACCGGGGGCATGAAAGGACGTCGCAAAGAGCTTATCCGTGAAGAACTGCACTACATCTTGAAAAAGGGATTGGGTGTTGATAAAATCCATTCCGAATATGGCATGACAGAATTGTTGTCCCAAGGATATTCCAAAGGAAACGGTATATTTCAAACCCCACCTTGGATGAAAATCATAACACGTGACACCGAAGATCCTTTGACTATTCAGCCCAACGGAAAAACAGGGGGCATCAACGTTATTGATTTGGCCAACATCTATTCCTGTTCCTTTATTGCTACGCAAGATTTAGGCAAAACACGTCCCAACGGAACTTTTGAGGTATTGGGCCGTTTTGACAATTCAGATATTAGAGGTTGTAATCTAATGGTGCTGTAAACTACTCCACTACCAGAACAAAGTAATTCTTCTTGCCCCGCTGAAGCAGCACAAATTTATCATTGATCAAGTCTGAAGCCTTAATCAAATAATCCTCTTTTACCTTTTCCTTGTTCACAGAAATGGAATTTTGCTTCAATTCCCTTCTGGCCTCGCCATTGGAACCCAAAAAACCTGTTTTAGCTGCCAAGGCCCCGATCATGTCCAAACCAGATTCAAGTTCATCTTTACCAACCGTTGCTTGGGGAACGCCTTCAAAAACATCCAAAAATGTCTTTTCGTCAAGTTGTTTTAAATCATCCGAAGTGGATTTTCCAAAAAGGATGTTACTAGCTTTAATGGCATTGTCCAAATCCTCTTGGGAATGCACCATCACGGTAACTTCTTCCGCCAATCTCTTTTGCAATGCCCTCATGTGAGGTGCTTCTTTATGTTCAGCTACCAGACCCTCAATCTCCTGCTGAGTCAAAAACGTGAAAATTTTGATGTATTTTTCGGCATCCTCATCGGAAGTGTTCAACCAATATTGGTAAAACTTGTAGGGAGATGTTCTTTCAGCATCCAACCAAACGTTTCCACCTTCGGTTTTTCCAAACTTGGTTCCATCTGCTTTGGTAATCAACGGACAAGTAAGGGCAAAACCTTTCCCTCCGCCGATTCTTCGGATAAGTTCCGTACCCGTGGTAATGTTCCCCCATTGGTCGCTACCGCCCATTTGCAACGTACAATCATGGTTTTGGTAGAGGTACAGAAAATCATAGCCCTGAACCAACTGATAGGTAAACTCGGTAAAGGACATTCCTTCCTTGGCGTCCGAAGAAAGACGTTTTTTCACGGAATCCTTCGCCATCATATAGTTTACGGTAATGTGCTTACCAACATCACGGATGAACTCCAAGAATGAAAAGTTCTTCATCCAATCGTAATTATTGACGAGTACCGCCGCATTGTCCTCCCCACTTTCAAAATCCAAAAAACGACTCAATTGCTCTTTTAAAGCCTCTTGATTATGACGAAGTGTTTTTTCGTCCAAAAGATTCCGTTCGGCCGACTTGCCAGATGGATCGCCGATCATCCCCGTCGCGCCGCCCACAAGAGCATAAGGTTTGTGTCCTGCCAACTGAAAGTGCTTGAGCATCATAACCCCCACTAAATGGCCAATATGAAGAGAGTCCGCCGTAGGATCTATTCCCACATAAGCGGCACGCATTTCTTCCATAAGGTGTTCTTCGGCTCCTGGCATAACATCGTGTACCATTCCCCTCCATTGCAGTTCTTGAACAAAATTCTTCGTCATGATCAGTTTTTTGGAATAGCTGCAAATATAAAATGAAGTTGGCATTTCGCTCAATTTTTCCACTACAAATAGGTACTTTTACCTTATGATTTTGGTTACAGGAGGCACTGGACTGATCGGTTCCCATTTACTTTTCCATTTAATCAGCAATGGGAACACCGTCAGAACTAATTATAGGACCGAAGCGTCCAAGAAAAAAGTCCACAAGGTTTTTGGGTACTATTCGGACAATCCATCCATTTTGATTGAACAAATTGATTGGGTACAGGCCGATATTACCGATGTAGGCGGATTGGATTCCCTTTTTGAAGGTGTTGAGCAAGTGTACCATTGTGCCGCTCTAATCTCTTTTGATCCAAAAGATTACAAGATTTTGGAACGTACCAATGTGGAAGGCACGGCCAATGTAGTGAACCTTTCCTTAAAACACGGTATTGAAAAACTATGTTATGTAAGTTCCATTGCAGCCGTTGGCCCCAGCACCAAACAAAAAGAAGCAACTGAGGAAAATGAATGGAACGAGGCCAAAGCCAATGTCTACGGCATCACAAAATACAATGCAGAACTTGAGGTTTGGCGCGGGTCTCAGGAAGGACTTTCCGTTGCAATCGTGAATCCAGGAGTAGTTATCGGGCCCGGCTATTGGAAATCGGGCAGTGGAACTTTTTTTACCTATGCATCCAAGGGGAAGAAGTATTTTATTCCTGGCGGAACTGGTTTTGTCACTATAAACGACGTCATCAATGCGATGACCAAATTGATGGATTCCAACATCCGAACGGAACGCTTTATTCTGGTGAACCAAAATATGACCTACAAAGAATTGTTCCAAAAAATTGCACCTGAACTAGGTGTAGCTCCACCGACCAAAGAGGTCTCCAAATTTATGCTCGAATGTTTTTGGCGATGGGATTGGGTACGCAGCAATGTGTTCGGTAAAAGAAGAAAACTCTCCAAGTCTGTGGCCAAAGGACTGTACCGTGAAAAAATATTCAGTAACCAAAAAATAAAATCCGAATTGGATTTTACATTTGAGGACATGGACAAGGCCATTACTTTTTGCTGTGATAGGTTTAAGGAACAGGCGTAGGCTTCTTCACTTCCCCCTTTTCTTTAAGTGCTTTCAAGGAATCGCTTCGTCGTTGGTTCGCCTTGCGGACACTATCGTTTCTTCGTTTCCCGATAGCTTCCAAGGTGTCTTTTTGACGCTTTATCCGTGTTTCCACCTCTTGGTAGATGGTTTGGTATTCCAAAGGAAGTGATGCATAATACAGGTCGCTTTGGGAAAACTGGGTGCTATCTATACCATATTTTTTATAAAGAAATTCCATGATATCGACACCAGAATCTTCAAACTTTCTTGCGGCCCCGGATTTAGCAGCATTCAAAATGGCCAAATCATGAAGAATCTCGGTCATTTTTTCTTTTGGTATCAGGTTTTCCGGTTCCTCCACCACCCGCTCCGCGCAGGAAAGCAACAACATCATACCAAAAAACAATGTGACGATATATTTCATGCCTTAACGATTAAACGTAAGCCTCTTTGCATTCTTTTCCGAACTGAATGTACCATTTTCATAGGCCAATAAACCATTCACAAAGGTTCGTCTTACTTCCGAATCAAAAGTAACACCTTCAAAGGGAGACCACCCACATTTATAGAAAATATTGGCTTTTTTAACCTCATTTTTAGAATCCTGCTTCACTTGTACCAAATCAGCATAATAGCCTTCGCGAATAAATCCGCGACGGTCAATATCAAACAACTTTGAAGGGTTGTGGCACATTTTTTCCACTATTTTTTCCAAACTTATTACACCTTCTTTTTCTTTTTGGAGCATGGCCAATAGTGCGTGCTGCACTAAAGGCCCCCCAGAAGGTGCACTGGTGTACGGATTGTCTTTTTCTTCGAGCGTATGCGGTGCATGGTCGGTGGCAACTACATCTATACGGTCGTCCAACAGGGCTTCCCAAAGTTTATCCCTGTCATTTTTGGTCTTTACTGCGGGGTTCCATTTGATCAAAGTTCCTTTTTTAGCGTAATCCTCATCAGAAAACCAAAGGTGGTGGATACATACCTCAGCGGTAATCTTTTTTTCTTCCAAAGGAATTTTATTGGTGAAAAGGTCAGTTTCAATACCCGTTGACACATGGAACACATGCAATCTTGCCCCAGTTTTTTTGGCGAGAGCAATGGCTTTTGATGAAGATAGGTAGCAAGCCTCTGCACTTCGGATGATGGGGTGCATCTCTATAGGGATATTGTCACCATACATTTCTTTGTACTTGGCCATATTGGCCCTAATGGTCCCCTCATCCTCGCAATGGGCAGAAATTACCATTTCGGTATTCCTGAAAATCTGTTCCAAAACTTTCTCGTCGTCCACCAGCATATTTCCTGTGGAAGAGCCCAAGAACAATTTAACCCCAGAGCAAGCATTTTTGTCCAATCGTTTCAGTTCTTTCAAATTATCATTGGTTCCTCCAAAAAGGAAAGAATAGTTTGCTGAAGAATCCTTGGCGGCAATGGCAAATTTTTCCTCTAGCTTTTCAATGGTCGTAGTTTGTGGATTGGTATTGGGCTGCTCCATAAAAGTGGTGACACCTCCGGCTATTGCGGCTCTACTTTCGGTAGCAATGGTTCCCTTGTGGGTAAGGCCCGGTTCCCTAAAATGTACCTGATCGTCAATAATGCCCGGTAACAAAAGATCCCCTTTCAAATCAATTACCTTGGCATGGGCATCGGAAATATCAGCATCTATTCGAGCAATAAAGTCGCCTTCCAACAGCACATCGGATTCAAAAATGCTGTTCTCATTGACAACTTTGGCATTCTTCAACAGTATTTTTGACATAACTAAAAGCTCTTTTTAAAAAATATACTTCTAAACTTCATGGCTATCACTCCAAAAATGGCTTCCCTAATAATGGCAGAGTTCATTTTTGATTTTCCATTTACCCTATCGGTAAAAATAATCGAAACTTCCTCTATCTTGAATTTCTTGAGATAGGCCCTGTATTTCATTTCAATCTGAAACGCATAACCAATAAAGCGTACCTTATCCAAATTAATAGTTTCCAACACCTTTCTTTTGTAGCAGACAAACCCAGCCGTAGGGTCGTGCACCTTCATTCCCGTAATCAGCTTTACATAAAACGAGGCTCCGTAAGAAAGTAAAATCCTTGCCAAGGGCCAGTTCACTACATTGACCCCTTTTTTGTAGCGTGATCCAACGGCCACATCTGCGCCATTAAGACAAGCTCGGTGCAAACGGGAGAGATCGGCAGGTCGGTGCGAAAAATCTGCATCCATCTCAAAAATGTATTCATACCCATTTTTTAAGGCCCATTTAAACCCGTGGATGTATGCCGTACCCAAGCCCGATTTTTCCTTTCGAACCTCCAAAAAGAGTCGTTCCGGAAAATCTTTTTGCAGGGTTTTTACACAATCCGAGGTACCATCGGGAGAGTTATCATCTACTACCAGCACATGAAAATCCTTTTTTAGGTCGAAAACCGTTTTAACAATGGCCTCGATGTTTTCAATTTCATTGAATGTGGGTATAATGACCAAGCCGTCTGCCATTCGCACAAGATTAGAATGTCAAAAATACGGTTTTCTAGCTTGCCCACACAAGTTACTATTGCCAAGCCGATTTGGCACTAACCCAATATTTGTAACTTTGCGCTTTAAAAATCTCGTTTTGATGACTCAAAAGTTTCCCAGGTTTTTTTTTATTCTCTTAGCGATTCTTTTTGCACTTAACCTTTTACAAGCATCCTTCACCGAGCTTATTTACGATGAGGCCTACTATTGGTACTACGCACAAAACATGGCCTGGGGGTATTTTGACCATCCGTCCATGGTTGCCTTTTTGATCAAGGTCAGCAGCTTGTTTTTTGATGGTGAGCTAGGGGTAAGGTTTATGAGCTGTGTGCTATCCGCAGGGACATACATGTTGCTTTGGTTATTGATCGATAATCCGAAGAAGAAGGATTATGTAATCCATTTTTTTCTTTTGGTGTTCTCCTTCACCTTAATGAACGCCTATGGTTTTTTGACCCTTCCGGATACATCACTTTTATTTTTCACAGCCCTGTTTTTATGGTTATACAAACGCTTCTTAAGGGATGAAGGTATAACGACCGCTGTGTATTTGGGATTGGTAATGGCCGCTCTTATGTACAGCAAGTACCATGCGGTGTTGGTTATTTTGTTCGTGTTTTTGTCCAACTACAAACTTATTTTTAACAAAAAAGCATGGTTGGCGGTGGTTTTGGCCTTGGTTTGCTACATTCCGCATTTTGTATGGCTCTATCAAAACGACTTTGTTTCGATAACCTTTCACTTGTACGAACGCCCCAACCAAGCCTACCAATTCGATGAGTTTACCCTGGGCTACTTTTTGAACATCATTGTAATTATTGGCCTTTTGTTTTATTGGATTTACGGGTCACTTTTCAAATTCAAGATAACGGACAAGTTTTCCAAAGCTTTGGTTTACCTGGTTTATGGGGTATTGATCTTCTTTTTCATCTCCAGTTTTAACAGACGGGTTCAGGCGCAATGGACTATTGTAATCTCAATTCCGCTTGCGGTAATAGCTTTTAATCATCTTTTGGAGAATGCAAAAAGCCGAAAATGGATGTACCGAATCGGCTTGGTGAGCTTAGTACTTTTACTATATGCAAGGGCATGGATGGTATATTACCCCTTGTTTCCCATGTATTTTGAAACCCATGGCAATAAGGAATGGGTAAACGAGCTTAAAACAAAGTCCGGTGGGGTACCCATCCTTTTTGAAAACTCCTATAGACGATCCTCGATGTATAGTTTTTACTCGGGTATTCCTGCCACATCATTGAACACTTATATGTATCGAAAAAACCAATATTCCATTGATGATTCCGAAGAACAAATGCGAGGCAAAAAGGTCATGTTTGTTTCCAAATACAGGAAAAGTGGGGATATTTCCTATGTGCATTTGGATAGCACAGTTTTTCATGGAATCTACATCAATGATTTTCAATCGTACCGAAAATTGGAATGTATTGTGGAAAAACCGGAAACCGGCATCAAATATTCCCTGAAAGTTTACAATCCATACCCGTTTGATGTACCCTTGGAGCAATTAAAATACACGATTTCGTATTCCAACAAACACAAACAGGTTAAACAGATGCGCTCCTTAAAGGTTAAGAACACCTCGCCCCAGCAAGCATTGTTAAAACCCAAGGATACGGTTTTTTATTCGTTTGAACTACCATTGAGCACTATGGAAAATCCATCGTACTTTAGAATAGGAATTGCAGAAAACGGCCTTCCTCCCGGTCTTAACGGAAAACCCATTAAAATAGAATAATGGAACCCATTGAAAAAACAATCACCTCATTGGATTGGATGACCATAACATTGTTTGTGGGTCTGGTTGTTTTGGCCCTTGGCAAATATTTATTCCATAAAAAGTTTCTGAACTTTATCATTCTCCCATTTAATGATAAGTATATCCTGCTTCACAACAAAAAAGGACAATTTTCGCATTGGTTCCATCTCCTTCTTACCTTGTTTCAACTTATCAACCTCTCTTTATTCATTCTTCTTGTTCTTAATGCTTTTGACCTGATACCCTATAAAAAAACAGTCCTTGTCTATTTAATAATCTTAGGTTTTTTGGCGTTGTTCGAATTGGTGAAATTCTCCCTTCAAATGTTCGTAGGGCTTGTTTTTAATAATTTAAACCTTGTTGGCAGCCTTATTTTCAGTAAAATATCTTACCTCAATTACAGCAGTATAATAATTTCCATTGCCAACATTTTACTGATATACATCGCAGCAAACTCAAAAACAATAATATACGTGGCTTTAACGCTGATTATTCTAATAAATGGCATTGGCATGGTAAAGCTGTTGAAGAACCATCAAAAAGCACTGTTCCCGTATTTTATGCATTTTATTTTGTACCTTTGCGCACTCGAAATTGCGCCCTTGGTGTTAATTGGAAGCTATTTAAAAGGTTGAAAACTTATGAAAGTAAAAACAATTTTGGTTTCCCAACCAGAACCCAAAGTCGAAAACTCCCCCTATTCGCGATTAATTGAAAAGGAGAAGGTTAAAGTAGATTTTAGACCTTTCATACACGTTGAAGGCGTAGAGGCCAAAAATGTGAGACAGCAGAAAATCGACTTGAACAACTTTACGGCGATTATCCTGACCAGCAGAAACTCCGTGGATCACTTTTTCAGGATTGCCGACGAAATGCGCTTCAAAGTTCCGGATTCCATGAAATATTTTTGTCAGTCAGAGGCAGTAGCCTACTATTTGCAAAAATATGTGGTGTACAGAAAAAGAAAAATTTATGTTGGGAAGAGAACTTTTAACGAGTTGACTCCCTTGATCAAGAAATACAAGGACGAAAAGTTCCTGTTACCATCTTCCGATTCGCTAAAACCAAGTGTTCCTGAGCTATTGGACGAGGTTGGCGTGAATTGGACTCGTGGCATCTTCTACAAAACGGTAATAAGCGACCTTTCGGATCTAAGGAATGTGTACTATGACATTTTGGTTTTCTTTAGCCCTTCAGGTATTGAATCCTTGATGAAGAACTTCCCGGATTTTGAACAAAACGATACTAGGATTGCCGTTTTTGGCAACAGTACAGTTAAAGCAGCTACAACGGCTGGGCTACGAATAGATATTCAGGCACCGACGCCCGAAACCCCATCCATGACCATGGCTTTACAGAAATACATTACCAGCGTTAATAAATAAAAACGAACTGGTTTAAAATAAAAAACGCCCCCGGACAAAGCTGGGGGCGTTTTTATTTTTGAACTGATTTAGAAAGCGTACCGTTGCGGCCCTCCCCTTCGGATTTCCTCACTGGCGTACTCCTCAAACTTTTTAAAGTTCTCCCTAAAGGCATTGGTCAGCTTAAAGGCCGTTCTGTAATAGGCCTCGTCATCGTTCCAGGTGGCCCTTGGGCTCAGTACCTTGGTGGGCACCCCGGGGCATTCCCTCGGTTGTGCCACCCCGAACACCGAATGGATATGGTATTTCTCATAATTGTACAGTCCAAGTTCACCACTGAGTGCAGCACTGATCATGGCCCGTGTGTATTTCAGCTTCATCCTAGTGCCTACTCCATAAGGCCCCCCAGTCCATCCGGTGTTCACCAACCAAACGTCCACCCCTGATTCCTTCATTTTCTTGCTCAACATCTCGGCATACTTAGCTGGGTGCAAAGGCATGAACGGCGCCCCGAAACAGGCCGAGAACGATGGCTGTGGTTCCACCACACCAGCTTCCGTGCCGGCCACCTTGGCCGTATAGCCCGAGATAAAGTGGTAGGCCGCCTGCGATGGCGTCAACTTGGAGATGGGAGGCAGCACGCCAAAAGCGTCCGCGGTAAGGAAGAAAATATTCTTTACATTTTTCCCTATGGATGGTTGCTGTATGTTCTCGATATGATGGATGGGGTAGCTCACCCTGGTGTTCTGGGTAATGGAGGTGTCCGAAAAGTCTACGATTCCGTTGTCGTCCATCACCACATTTTCCAAGATAGCGCCCTTTTTGATGGCCCCGTAGATCTCCGGTTCCTTGTCCTTGGAAAGGTCGATTACCTTGGCATAGCAGCCCCCTTCAAAATTGAACACGGTATTGTCGGGCGTCCAGCCGTGCTCGTCGTCGCCGATCAACTTTCGGTTCGGGTCGGTGGACAGGGTGGTCTTTCCCGTTCCCGATAGGCCGAAGAAAATGGCGGTATCGCCCGATTCCCCCACATTGGCGGAACAGTGCATGGGCAAGGTGTTCTTATATACAGGAAGAATAAAGTTCAATGCCGAGAATATTCCTTTTTTGATTTCCCCGGTATAGCCCGTTCCCCCGATCAGGGCGATTTTCCTGCCAAAGTTGAGGATGGCGAAGTTGTGCTGGCGGGTGCCATCGACCTTGGGATCCGCCATAAAGCCTGGCGCGTTCACCACGGTCCATTCCGGGTCAAAGCCCTCCAGTTCCTCTTCCGTGGGGCGCAAAAACATATTGTGGGCGAACATGTTGGACCAAGGATATTCGTTGATCACACGGATGTTCAATTTGTAGTCCGGGTCTGCACAGGCGTAGGAGTCCCTGACATAGAGCTCCTTGTCGTTGAGATAAGCAATGACCTTATCATAAAGTGCATCAAACTTATCACTCTCGAAAGGGATGTTGATCTTCCCCCACCAGACCTTCTCCGAAGTAATCTCGTCCTTAACAATAAAACGGTCCATGGGCGACCTGCCAGTGAACTCACCAGTGTTCACGGCCAAGGCCCCGGATGAGGCCTCCTTGCCCATCCCCTTTTCAATGGTAATGTGGTGGAGTTCCTCAGGGGAAAGTTGATAGTTTACATTATCATGATTAATTCCGTATGACTTTAACGAAATCGTTTTCGTGGCTGAAGCAGAATCCTTCATAGTTTAGCTTTTATGTTGGTACAAAACTAGAAAATATTAACTTTTTGTCCTTTTAATTCTTGCTTAATCGAGTACTTTTTGGGTTAAAATGTTATATCCTAAGTAAAACCACCCAGAAATCATCAAAACACCTCCGATTGGTGTTAAAAATCCGATAATTTTAAAATCAAAAGCGGTTAAGCTGTTCAATGCCAATAAGTAAATAGAAAAAGAGAAGAGAATCACCCCCAAGAGCACAAGAATAAAAACAATTTTTTTTGACTTTAAGGCCAATCCGCTCCATATTCCTAAAAAGAGAAGAAAAAGAGCATGATACATTTGATATGTAACACCAATTTCAAAAGTGTCAACAGCTTCGGCATCGACCAATTTCTCCAATCCATGGGCTCCAAAAGCCCCTAAAACAATGGCCAACAGTCCCATGATTGTACCAACCAACAAAATTGTTCTGTTCATAACTTTAACTCGCTATTTTTTTATAAATATAACATTTTAATACCTTAGTGTCCAGTTAAATCAAAAGTAAACAAAACACATGGTCCGTACTATTTTAGTTGTTGGAGCAGGTAAATCAACCTCATACCTTCTAGATTATTTCCTTAAAAAATCAAACGAAGAAAAGATTCATCTCAAGATTGGAGACCTTCATCCAGAAAATATCCCAGATAAATTCGCCAAACACCCAAATTGTACCGTTTTTTCTTTGGATATATTTAACGAAGAGGATAGAAAAAAAGCTGTTGCCGAGGCATCCATTGTTGTATCAATGCTCCCAGCTCGAATGCACATAAATGTTGCCCATGATTGTATTGAATTTGAAAAACATTTTATTACCGCTTCTTATGTAAGTGATGAACTAAGGGCTTTGGACGAAGAGGCGAAGAAGAAAGGCCTTGTATTTATGAACGAGATCGGCCTGGATCCCGGAATTGACCACATGAGTGCCATGGAAGTTATTGACCGAATTCGTGATGCCGGTGGTAAAATGCTGCTATTTGAATCTTTTGCCGGAGGTTTGGTAGCTCCGGAAAGCGACACCAATCTTTGGAACTATAAATTTACCTGGAACCCAAGAAATGTAGTGCTTGCAGGCCAAGGTGGCGTCGCGAAATTTATACAGGAAGGCACGTACAAGTACATCCCATATCAAAAGCTATTTAGAAGAACCGAGTTTATGGATATTAAAGGATATGGCACCTTTGAGGCTTATGCCAACCGGGATTCTTTAAAGTATCGCAAAGCTTATGGGCTAGAGAATGCTTTGACCCTGTTTCGGGGAACCATGAGGCGAGTCGGTTTTTCCAAGGCGTGGCAAATGTTCGTGATTTTAGGCATGACGGACGACAGCTATACCATTGAAAATTCCGAAGGAATGTCGTACCGAGAATTCGTCAACCTATTTTTGCCCTATTCGCCTACCGATTCGGTGGAACTAAAAATGCGGCACTACCTTAAAATTGACCAGGACGATATTATGTGGGGAAAATTATTGGAATTGGATATATTCAACGCTTCCAAGAAGATTCCCCTAAAAAATGCCACTCCGGCCCAAATGCTCCAATATATTTTAGAAGATACTTGGACGCTCAAGGAGGACGAAAAAGACATGATTGTGATGTACCACAAGTTTGGTTACGAATTGAACGGGAAAAAGAAGCAAATCGATGCCAATATGGTAGTAATCGGCGAAAACCGGACATACACGGCCATGTCCAAAACTGTAGGGCTTCCCGTAGGCATGGCCACTCTACAAATATTGAACGGCAAGATAAAAACCCCAGGGGTACAAATCCCGATCAACAAAGAAGTGTACAAGCCCATACTTTCCGAGCTTCATAAGCACGGAATCCAGTTTAAAGAATATGAAAAACCCTATTTAGGCTATAATCCGGATTCGGTAGCCAGTTAATTTTTGTTGGATTTTCAATACCTTTAACTTCAAATTAAAATCATTGTTGTGAAAAACAATAACAATTCAGTTAAAATTGACGGTATTGATAAAAAAATCCTAAGATACCTGATGGAGGATGCGCGTAAACCCATCCTCGAAATTGCCAGAAACATAGGAATCTCGGGGGCGGCCATCCACCAAAGGTTGCGCAAACTGGAAAGCTCCGGTCTTATAGCGGGCTCCAAGTTTGTTATCAATCCAAAGATACTGGGCTATTCCACCATGGCCTACATTGGAATTTATCTGGACAAAGCCATGGCAAACCCCAGGGCGGTTAGGCAATTGGAAGAAATTCCAGAAGTTTTGGAATGCCACTACACCACCGGAAATTGGTCTATCCTTATAAAAGTGCTCTGTAGGGACAACGAACACTTAATGCAGGTACTCAACAAAAAAATACAGCAAATAGAAGGTGTTTCACGTACCGAGACCTTTATTTCCCTGAACCAGCAAATTGATCGCCAAATACAGATCTGATATTTGTATTGAATCTAAATAAATATTACATTTGCCCCCATGAATGTAATATTCCAGTCTACATATTACACCTTGTATCAAGCTGCCAACGAACGCTGCTATTATATAGATTTCGGGCAGAAATTGGTCCGCATGTCTTTATGCCAACTACTTTCACTTCGCCATAAAGTGAACACTATTGCAATTGAGAACCATTTTGACAGCGATTTGAATGCCCACGGGTTTGAGGTTCTTATGCTATGCAACAAAGAGCATCTTTTTATCCTAAATACCTTGGAGGTACTGGACCTTAAAAACCTTGTGGATCATGGTTTTGTTGCTATAGGTCTTTCTGCAAAAACTGAAGTACTAAGCCAGTAACGCTATTATTTTTATCCAGTCTTAGTTCTCTTTTAAATAAAGAGTTAACTCTTTTAAAACAGATAAAATTCTGTAACTTTATAGAACAATTTACACTAGAAATTTACACCATGAAAGATATAGCAAGACAAAGTATGAGCATTAAAGTGGAATCCATGGATTTGCTCAACGGACAGATAAAAATGGAAGCCCACGCCTCGGCCACCTATTTGGCCATGGCCTCTTGGTGCGAACAGAACGGTTTTTTTACCAGCGCCAAGTTTTTCTTTAAACAGGCCGAAGAGGAACGGGAGCACATGATGAAGATTTTCAACTTTTTGGTAGATACCGGAGGTAACCCCATTTCACCTGAGGTAACCAATATTAATCATGATTATTCATCTATTACAGATGTTTTTGAATCTACCTTGGAACACGAGGTTAAAGTCACAAAATCAATTCATAACATTGTGAAGAAAGCCCGTGAAGCTGGTGATATTGCCACTGAGCGTTTCTTGGATTGGTTTGTAATGGAACAAATTGAAGAAGAGAACACCGTTAGGGATATCTTGGACATGATAGAAGTTACCGGCACCGAAGGTGTAGGGCTACAAATGATCGACAACCAAGTTGCCAATTGGATTGATTAAAGCGTCAATCAATATCATATACAAGAAAAGGGGCCAAAAAAAGGCCCCATTTTTATTGAATAGCTTTACAACTATCCTTAATCTCTTCCCCCGAACACCTGAACAGCCCAGTAAAGCAATGAGGCCAAAGCACCCAGCGCTGCCACCAAATAGGTTCTCGCCGCCCATTTCAGGGCATCTTCCGCACCTGAGTATTCTTCTTGACTTACCATATTCTTCTGCTTTAACCAAACCAATGCCCTTTTGCTGGCATCGTACTCCACGGGCAGGGTTATAAAACTGAACAAGGTCGCAAAGCCCATCATAATAAGTCCAGCTACGGCAATATAGAAGCCAATACCACCCGCGACACCCGTTGCCGCCATCAACATGATACCGCCAAACACCACCCAAGTGGACATTCCGGAGGTAACACTTACAACGGGAACCAATTTGGAGCGCATGGTCAACCACTCATAAGCCTGTGCATGTTGCACGGCATGCCCGCATTCGTGGGCAGCCACCGCAGCCGCAGAAGCGTTACGCTGATTGTATACGCCTTCACTGAGGTTTATCGTTTTGTTTTTTGGATTATAATGGTCCGTCAACATTCCGGGCGTGGAAATCACCTTTACATCTCTGATACCATGATCGTCCAACATTTTTTGGGCAATTTCAGCACCGCTCATGCCATTCCGTAAATGAACCTTGGAATATTTTTTGAACTTACTCTTTAATTTATTGCTCACCAGCCAGCTGACCAGGGCAATTCCACCGATCAATATATAATATGTCATCATAGCCTTATCTCTTTAATTGAATATAAATATACCATATTAAAGCAAAAACCCCGCCAAATAATGGCAGGGCTCTTTTACTGTCAAAATGTTAGTTTATTAAGCTAGTACTGGCTCCAGCTTAAAAGTTTCGGCAATTTCGTTGTAAACGATCTCCCCTTCAACAATATTCAATCCTTTTTCCAAGGATCTATCCAACTTGCAGGCACTTCGCCATCCCATATTGGCCAATTTTAGCACATAGGGCAGTGTTACATTCGTCAAGGCAACAGTAGAAGTATAAGGCACTGCCCCTGGCATATTGGCTACACAGTAATGAACCACGTCATCTATAATATAAATGGGGTCCTCATGGGTTGTTGGCTTGGTGGTTTCCACGCATCCGCCTTGATCCACCGCCACATCTACAATAACGGTTCCCGGATGCATGTCCTTGAGCATGTCCCTAGTGATCAAGTTAGGGGCTTTTGCTCCTTTTAAAAGGACACCGCCAATTATTAAATCGTTCGTTTTTATATGATTTCTAATATTGAACTCGTTCGAAAAACCGGTCACCACATGGCTCGGCATAATATCGTTCACATACCTGAGGCGTTTCATGTTTACATCCAGAATGGTTACTTGGGCCCCCAAACCTGCTGCCATTTTAGCAGCCTGAATACCAACAGTACCTGCTCCCAATACCAAAACACGGCCTGGGGACACGCCAGGAACGCCTCCCAAAAGCACCCCTTTCCCTTTCACGGGTTTTTCCAAATATTTAGCTCCTTGCTGAATGGCCATTCTGCCCGCCACTTCCGACATGGGAGTCAGCAAGGGCAAGGTCCCGTCTTCGTCCTCCACCGTTTCATACGCAATGCAAATGGCTTTGCTCTTGATCATGGCATTGGTCAAAGCTTCGCTCGATGCAAAGTGAAAATATGTGAAGACAATCTGTCCTTCTTGAATCAAATTATATTCTTCCGCAATGGGCTCTTTTACCTTTACGATCATATCGCTCATGGCATACACCTGACCGATAGTGTCCAAAATAGTGGCTCCTGCCTGTTGGTAATCCTGATTAAAAAAACCACTGCCCTCGCCTGCGCCCGATTGCACATATACGGTGTGGTTGTTCTTTGTCAATTCAAATACCCCGGCAGGCGTCATGCCGACCCGGCTCTCGTTGTTTTTGATTTCTTTAGGTATCCCAACAGTCATTTTGTTGTTTTTAATGGTTGATGGGCCAAAGTTGAGCAAAAAAATTAGAATAAAACACAAAAAATAGATAAAAAGTAGGGGGTGAGTGTAAAAATAATCGTTTTTAAAAGTTTATACCCTATTTTTTGTAGGGTATAAACAATATTTTAAATATTTTAATGAATAAAATTATGTTTTTGTAGGGGTATAAGCTTTAAAAATAAAAAAGCATGCCAATTGACATGCTTTTTAGGGGTATATCTGTAAAATTCGTACTTGTTTTATCTTAAAATAAGGATTTCGTAAATCTGATGAGATTCCGAAACAAGTTCGGAATGACGGAAAAAACAGATTTTGAAACTATCCTACGATATTCACAATCTTTCCAGGTACCACAATTACCTTTTTAGGCGTTCTTCCGTCTAACTGGGCCTGAGTTTTTTCGTGAGCCAAAACAGCAGCTTCGATTTCTTCCTTGCCCATATCCAACGGCAACTCCAATTTAAAGCGCATTTTACCATTAAAGGATATCGGATATTCCTTGCTGCTCTCCACCAAATATTTCTCCTCAAACTTGGGAAATGGTGCTTCGGCAATGGACTCTGAATGGCCCAAACGCTCCCAAAGCTCTTCGGCAATATGAGGTGCGTAAGGTGACACCAAAATGGCCAAGGGTTCCAAAATAGCTTTGCTGGTACATTTTTGGGATGTCAGTTCGTTGACACAGATCATAAAAGTGGAAACGGAAGTATTGAACGAGAAGTTCTCAATATCCTCCTCCACTTTTTTAATGGTTTTGTGCAACGTCTTCAAATTTTCTGCAGTGGGTTCCGCTTCGGTAACGCTTCGACTACGTTCAGCGTCCGAATCGATAAAGGGAGAATAGAGCTTCCATAATTTTTTAAGGAAGGAATGTACCCCCGTGATACCTGCCGTGTTCCAAGGTTTGGATTGCTCCAAGGGACCCAAGAACATTTCGTACAAACGCAGCGAATCTGCCCCGTACTCCTCACAAATGGCATCTGGATTGACGACATTGTATTTGGATTTGGACATTTTTTCAACTTCACGGCCTACAATGTATTTACCATCTTCTAGAATGAACTCTGCATCCTTATATTCTGGTTTCGTTTTTTTTAAACCTTCGATATCTAGCTCATCAGATGCATTGACCAAAGACACATCAACATGGATAGGCGTAAATTTTAAATCTTCTACAATTACTCCAACATTTTGAGAATTAACATCATTTATTACAGATTCAAACAATCCCATAAAATCAGTCAGCACCTTTTTCTTTTCATCATCTAAAATGTCAAAAATTCCTGTATCCTCAATTACGCTCGCCAATCCTTTTGTGAATTTATTACCCACAATAAATTCATTTTTATGTTGAGTGGATAGCTCAGAGTTTAATATAAAATTGCGTAAATCTTCAAAATTTTTGTGATAACTATTACTAATGTAAATAGCTTTAGAAAGTTTCGGTCGCTTAAAGTCTTTTTTAGGAGAAACTACCCAATGAAACTTTAAATCAACCCTATAAACAAAAGCACTCGTCCCCGTAATCATCCCTTGGTTGATTAACTTTTTGGCAAATTCGTCTTTGGGCACATAGCCCATATCAAACATAAACTTCTGCCAAAAACGGGAATACAACAGGTGCCCCGTAGCGTGTTCGCTACCTCCGATATACAAGTCCACATCTTGCCAATAGTTGATGGCTTCGGGAGAGAAAATAGCGTCATCATTACGTGGATCCATATACCTATTAAAGTATTGGGAACTTCCGGCCCAACCTGGCATGGTGTTCAGTTCTAAGGGGAAAACTGTTTGCTCCCCCTCTCGGTCTCCCCCAGAGGGTGAGAGGTTTTCATTACTTACCACTTTATTCCGTACCGTGTCCCAAGCCCATTCCGTAGCATTGCCCAATGGCGGTTCGCCTGTTTCAGTGGGGAGGTATTTTTCAACATCGGGCAGTTCCAAAGGTAAATGCTCCACATCGATCATTTGCGGCATACCATCCACATAATACACAGGGAACGGCTCACCCCAATACCGCTGACGGCTAAATACGGCGTCACGTAGTCGGTAATTCACTTTGCCTTCGCCGTGCCCGATTTTTTCCAACTCTACAATGATTTTCTTCATCGCCTTTTTATACGGCAATCCGTTTAGAAAATCAGAATTGGCAATGACGGTATTTTCCTTATCGGCAAACGCCTCTTCGGAAATATCTACCCCTTCAAAAATGTTGGGGATAGCTATATTGTAATGTTTCGCAAAATCATAATCACGTTGATCACCGCAGGGCACCGCCATAACTGCTCCCGTTCCGTAACTGACCAACACGTAGTCGCCAATCCAAATAGGAATGGGCTCTTTGGTGAACGGATGCTCTGCATAAGCTCCAGTAAACACTCCGGAAATGGTTTTTACATCGGCCATACGGTCACGTTCGGAACGTTTTGCCGTAGCTTCCACATAAGCATCCACCTCAGCTTTTTGTTCTGGCGTAGTGATTTTGGCCACCAACTCGTGCTCGGGTGCCAAGGTCATAAAACTAACTCCGAAAATGGTGTCAGGTCGGGTGGTGAAGACTTCTATAAAAAGTGATGAGTTTTGAGTGCTGAGTGATGAGTTTGCCCCCTCACTAACTCTTAACTTTTCACTCATAACTCTAAACTTAACTGACGCTCCCACAGAACGACCAATCCAGTTGGTTTGGGCATCTTTTAGCGGCTGTGGCCAATCAACTTTATCCAAACCGTCCAACAAACGCTGAGCATAAGCGGTGATGCGCATGCTCCATTGCGTCATTTTTTTACGGACAACGGGATGACCACCGCGTTCGGAGACTCCATTTACGATTTCATCATTGGCCAAAACGGTTCCCAAAGCAGGACACCAATTTACTTCGGTATCCGCCAAATAGGTCAATCTGTATTTTAAAAGGATTTCTTGCTTTTCCTTATCGGAATACCCATTCCAAGTTGCTGCATCAAAGCTTGGGGTATCATCATCACAAGTTGCTTCGACATTGGCATTTCCTTCTTTTTCAAAAATGGAAATCAAACTGGAAATGTTTTCCGCTTTGTCGGATTTCTTGTTGTACCATGCATTGAACAATTGGATGAAAATCCATTGCGTCCATTTATAATATTGTGGGTTGGAAGTGCGCACTTCGCGGCTCCAATCAAAAGAAAAACCAAGCTGATCTAATTGCTCACGGTATCTGTTGATGTTATTCTCAGTGGTAATGGCAGGATGCTGACCCGTTTGAATGGCGTACTGCTCCGCAGGCAATCCAAAGGAATCGTACCCCATTGGGTGCAATACATTGAATCCCTTATGTCTTTTGTAACGCGAATAGATGTCCGTGGCAATATACCCCAGCGGATGCCCCACGTGCAAACCTGCCCCAGATGGATAGGGAAACATGGACAACGCATAAAATTTGGGTTTATCGGAATCGTTGGACGCCTTAAAAGTTTCATTTTCTGCCCAATACTTCTGCCATTTGGCCTCAATTTCGCGGAAATCGTAATTCATTGTTAATCTTGTTCAATTTCGTGTGCAAAAATAGGTTTAATCCCCTAAATACAATTTACTTTTCTATTTTTACGTACTGATTCTACTATATGAGCCAATATATTGAACGATATCAGCGACGAAAACTGATCTCCTCCTACTTTTCCGTGGCTTTGAGCATTGCCCTGGTCCTGTTTCTTTTGGGTGTTTTGGGCCTTTTGGTGCTCAATACCAAAAAATTGGCGGATCATTTTAAGGAGCAGATTACCATTTCGGTGTTTTTGAAGGACAGTGCCAAACCTGTGGAAATAGATCAGTTGCAGAAAAGTTTGGCCCTTGCGGAGTACACCAAGTCCGCCGAATATATTTCCAAAGAAGATGCGGCAGAGCAATACAGCGAGGATATTGGAGAAAATTTTGAAGAGTTTTTGGGCTACAATCCGCTAAAAAATTCCATCGATGTGAACTTGAAGGCCGATTTTGTCTCTTCCCAACAAATTGATGAGATTGCAGAGGAACTAGCAGCCAAGGCCTATGTGGACGAAGTAAGCTATGATAAACCTTTGATTTCCTTGCTCAACAACAATGCAAGGAAAATCAGTTTATGGATATTGGTGGCCAGCGCCATTTTTACGGTAATCGCCGTTTTGTTGATCAACAGCTCCATCCGTTTGTCCATTTATTCCAAAAGGTTCATTATTAAAACCATGCAGATGGTGGGCGCTACCAAAACCTTTATCCGAAAACCTTTTATCTGGACGAACATTAAATTGGGGATGGCAGGAGCCTTTGTCGCTTTGATCGGATTGGGCGTTTTGGTGTATTATATCGATAAAAATTTCCCCGAACTCAATCTTTTGCAAGATTATATTGTTCTCATTATTTTGTTCGTTAGTGTATTCGGATTGGGCGTTATTATTTCGTGGGCCAGCACCCATTTTGCCACACAACGCTTTTTAAACCTGAGAACGGACGATCTTTATTATTAACTTTGCAGCATGAGCAAGAAAAACGACAACGGCAAAAAACCACCTAAAGACTTTGTTTTCCAAAAGAAAAACTACCTCTTTCTATTTATAGGTGTTGCCTTTATAGCCCTTGGATATATTTTGATGAGCGGAGGGGGAAGCGACGACCCCGAAGTATTCAATCCGGAGATATACAACTTTAGAAGAATCCGCCTAGCACCGACCTTGATCCTTATCGGTCTTGGCATCCAGGTTTACGCGATATTGTTGAATCCCCACAAGAAAAACAAGGAGTAATTTGGAATTAATAGACGCCATCATCCTTGGCATTATTCAAGGATTGACCGAATTTTTACCAGTTTCCTCCAGCGGTCATTTAGAATTGGGAAAAGCCATTTTGGGAGCGCAGGCCGTTCCAGAAGAAAGCCTGTTGTTCACCGTAGTGCTTCATTTTGCAACTGCATTGAGTACCTTGGTGGTGTTCCGAAAAGATGTTTTCGATATCTTAAAAGGTCTTTTTCAATTTAAATGGAACGAAGAAACCCAATTTTCCTTAAAAATTATTATCTCCATGATTCCTGCCGCTTTGGTCGGACTTTTTTTAAATGATTTTATTGAAGTATTTTTTGATGGCGCCATTGTCATCGTTGGAATTATGTTGGTGATTACGGCATTTTTGCTGTATTTGGCAGATTTGGCCAAAACCACCGATAAAAATGTATCGTTCCGAAGTTCTTTTGTAATCGGTATGGCACAGGCCGTAGCTATTCTCCCAGGTATTTCACGAAGTGGCGCTACCATTTCGGCAGCAGTGCTTTTAGGGGTTGACAAAACCAAGTCGGCACGTTTTTCCTTTTTGATGGTGGTTCCGTTGATCTTGGGAAAAGTGGCCAAAGATTTAATGGGTGGCGATATTGCTTTCCACGGTGACCAAGCCATTGCCATGGGGGCAGGCTTTGTTGCTGCCTTTATTGCAGGTCTTGCCGCTTGTACTTGGATGATCAAATTGGTACGGCAGAGCAAGCTCACCTATTTTGCCATATACTGTTTGGTTGTAGGGCTTATTGCCCTGGCGTGGAGCATTTGGGGATAGATCAGTATATTTGTTGTAAAACCCCAAGTTTTTGAACACCAAAGAAGATTTTTTGAACGGTCAGATTCTTTTGATCGACAAACCGCTGGAGTGGACTTCGTTCCAAGCGGTAAATGCCCTCAAGTGGGCCATTCGTAAAAAATTTGGCCTTAAAAAGATAAAAATTGGTCATGCAGGAACCTTAGACCCCTTGGCTACGGGTCTATTGATTATCTGTACGGGGAAATTCACCAAAAAAATCCCAGAGCTTCAAGGGCAGGTTAAAGAATATACGGGCACTTTCACACTAGGCGGCACTACGCCATCCTACGATTTGGAAACGGAAGTAGATAAAACTTTTCCAACCGAACACCTCACGGATAAATCCATCAAAGAAACCACCAAACAATTTTTGGGCGAGATTGACCAAGTGCCCCCTATTTTTTCAGCATTAAAAAAAGATGGAAAACGATTGTACGAACTGGCCCGTGAAGGCAAACAGGTCGAAATAAAATCACGAAAAATAGAAATACTGGAATTTGAGATTACCCGAATCGCCCTTCCCGAAGTGGACTTTAAAGTAGTTTGCAGCAAGGGAACCTACATTCGTTCCTTAGCTCACGATTTTGGCAAGGCATTGGGTTCTGGAGCCTACCTATCCGAGCTCAGAAGAACCAAAATAGGGGATTTCAACGTAAATAATGCTACAACACCCGTTATTTTCAAAGAAAATTTGGGGGTAGACACCTCGACCTAAACGGGTTGTGATAAAATAATTTTGCAAAAAAGCGGTTATAGTTAAACCATGAACTTAAATAGGCGTCAATTATCTCTTTTGATTACTTTTTTCTCTATGTCCATAGTGATTTTATTGCTTTTCAATATTCACTTGGGAGGCATAAAGGAAGATGAGTACGTTATTGAAATGAGCTTGGCCGATGAGGATATTGAAGAACTTCTTAAAGAGGAAGAGGAACGATTGGAAGAAATGGCCGCCAACAACGACCCCATTAAAAGCCACATGGCCGTAAATGAAACCGCTAAACCAAGCGTTGGAAACCCAGAGCCTTTAAAAACTTTGGAAGAGCTTATGGAGGAACGAGCCCTCAGTAGCGAAACCGGGGAATATGCCGATAACTCTGGTTTTGAGGAGCAATTAAAACAGTTAAAGGCCCAGCGGGACGAGAAAAAAGAAAAATTGGGCGAACGTGATGCCCAAAAAGAGGAGTTCACCAATTACCTAAAGGATAGGCGCACTTCCATTTCCTACTCTTTGGTCGAGCGAAATGCCTACCACCTCCCACCTCCCATATACACCTGTATTGAAGGTGGCAAAGTGGTTGTAAACATAACCGTGGACAGCAATGGTTATGTAACCGAAGCCAGCTTCAACGATAAAAGTTCGGGAACCAGCAATGGTTGTTTAGTGGATAATGCCATCGCCTATGCCCTTAAGGCCCGTTTTAGCCCGGATTCCAAGAATTCTCAGATCGGCACAATTACTTACCTATTCCAAAGCAAGTAATTCCAAGACGTCTTCTAAGATATTTTGCCCTTTGTTTTTGTTATACCAAACCTGAAGCTCTTGTTTGAACTCATCTGTCAATTTGCCGTGTTCCCTTTTACATTCCTCCACCATTTGAGTAGCAATACTAGGTCTTGGGCCCCATTCCCCAATAATTTCATTGTTGGCTTTGTCCAAAACAATGACTTTAGGGATGGAACGGGCACCATTGGTCAAAAACATGTCCATTAAATCGAGACTTTCATCACGTAAAACCACTTTTAAGGTAATATTGGGGCTTGTTTCGGCTATTTTATGGAGTATGGGCAAACTTGCTGCCGCATCCCCGCACCAACTCTCGGTCAGTACTAAAAACACCAGCTTTTTGTCCAAGACTTTCAGTTTGTGCTGAATGTCTTCGGAAATCTTAAAGGTTTTTTCCCAACGGGCCATTCTGCGATCGCCCAGCTTGGTATAGTTGATCATAGCTTCGGATTGGTTTGGGCCTGTGGACTTTCCCATTTTTGCAAGTTGCCCCACCAACTCACGGTATCTTGGGTAATCCATTCCCTTTGAAATATATTCTTGGACTACTTCCAATCTATTTCTCTCCAATACTTCCATATAAAAAACGTTTCTGCAAAAGTACAATGGGCAGTTGGCCCATTTGGTGACTTTTGTCATTGGTTGTTTTCACAATCTGTTCCTTACAATTTTGATGCTTTCTATATGCCAAAAACCGTCAATTCGTGTGAAATTCCAGTTCTCGATACGATTTCTCTCGGTTTCGACTTCGCTCAACCACCAAAAAATCATTCGAACTGACGAATCTCAATCATAATTGCAAAAGGTTCCTACAAGCTCTTGGGGTTTATGGCCAAACTCTTGAATAGCATGGCCTTGGTGTAAAAATATTTGTTCTGCATCTCGTTTCGCTTTAGGTAAGCATCTATGAGTTTGCTTTCCCTGGAATTGATCAAGAACAAGGAACTCTCCCCAAAACTGAATTTCCGCTCCTCGGCACTCAATAGGGTAGAATAATCTTTTACAATATCGGCAATCAACTGGTTTTGTTGGGTATATGAGTCCAATTCGTTATAAATGGCGATAATCTTGTTCTGTATTTCCACTTGGGCATTGTCCCTTTCATATTCGGCATCCCTAAGTTTAAATTTGGCCAATTTTAAATCTCCGCGCTCTTTCCGCAAAAAAATGGGCATCTGAAAACTCAATCCGGCTTTATAGTTCTCGGTAACGAAGGAATTCATCAACTCGGGGGCTTCTGTTATAAAATTGTACTCTGCCTTTAATTTTGGTAATAATTTATTCGATTTTAAACGCTTATCCACTGTCAACCCTTCAATTTTATAGTCCAAAGACATTAGTTTGGGATGTGTTTCCAGATTAAAGCTGTCCAATGGCACACCTTCTATTTCCAAGGTTGAATTGATATCCATTTCTGGTTCCAAGTTTGGTCTTATACCTGGCTGAAGCTCTACCGGCACGTCCTCGATCCATAAAAAGTTGCCCAGCTCCAATGATTTTTTCATCAATTTGACCTTGGCCTGCTGATAGCCCAAGTCCCTGTTACGAACGGCAATTTTAGCCTCTACGGTATCAATCATGGCAATATCCCCAGCCAAGGCACTCTCTTTGATGCCTTGAAAACGCACTTCGGCATTCTCCAAAAAATCTTTGTATACCTCAGCATCTCTATAGGCTTGCAACCAATCAAAATAGGCGAGCGAAGCATTGTACAAAACCTTGTTCACCTGTAAATCCTGTTCTGCTTTGGATTGTTCCCTGAAAAATTTGGCTTTTCTTAGAGTGGCCATACGCTCGTTTATCCAAAACCCCTGCAAAACGGACATGGATACCCCTGCACTGTAAAGACCGTCATCGGGCAAGGTTTCATCAGGATTTAGATAATATCCTTCATTCTGCTGAAAATTTCCCTTAAGCTCAATACCAAACCAAGTTGGGATTTTAAAAGTAGTGTTCAACCGATCCCAGTATTCGGTTCCCTTAAACTCCTTTCTATCAAAATCCACCTCTACCTTGGGGTCAAAACCTCCTCTGGCCTTCATAAGTTCGGCCTGCCCAATAGCAATGTTCAATTGGGCCTGTTTGGCAATGGGATGGTATTTTTTTACATAGCCCAAGTACTCCTTAAACCCAAGCACCAAGGAATCTTGCTGAGTGTAAGAAAAGCTTACAGTAAAGAAAAAGAGGGTACAAAATAAAAGTAATCTTCTATTTCTTTTTGGCATCTGCACTTATATTTTGTGGTTGATAATAGTTTGGAGGGAAACCGTTGAGCTGTCTCCACAGTTCGTACCAAATGGGAACATCTTCCAACAGGGCCATGGTGCTGGCCCCTGAACCTACACGAATGTCTTTTGGCCAAGGAGCCTCTTCCTCGTCTGGGGCCAATAGCACACGGTATTTCCCATTTGGGCTGATAAAGTTCTCTATAGCGACCACCTTACCTCCAAAGGTTCCGTAGGAAACGTTGGGCCAACCGCTGAATACGATAGCGGGCCAACCATCAAACTGGATACGCACCTTTTCGTCCACATGGATCAATGGAAGATCTATGGGATCAACAAAAGTTTCTACGGCGATATCGTAATCCGAAGGCATTATCCCGACCAATTGTGCCCCTTCCTTAAAAGTTTCCCCAATACCGGATTGTATGGCTTTGGTGATATAACCATTTTGGGGAGCTCTTATGTAGAGCATTTTGTTTCTCATTTCATAATTAGTGTACTGGTTCTCCAGTTTGGTGACCTGTGCTTCGGAATCAAATTGGTTGGATTGAGCCGTATAGAGATCACTTTGCGCTTTGGAAATTTTGTCGGAATACTCTGCGCTTACCCTATTTATTTCCACTTGTGCATTGATCACATTGTTTTTACTGGCCAACAACTTGTTTTCTTGGCTTACAAGTTTTGCCTGCGTCTCCTGCAGTTTCAATCGTTTTTCTTCTACATCGGTAACTGCCTTCAATCCTTCTTCCTGTAACTTTTCGGTACGGTCGTACTGACGCTGGGCTATTAAAATATTGGTCTTGGCCGCTTCAAGGTCAATGCTATCGCTTTCCACTTTCAATTTGGACTGCATTAGTTTGTTTCTGGCCTGTTGCAGTTTTAGTCCGAGTTCTTGATTAAGGGCCCTGATCTGTTGGTTTAAGGCTTTTACCTTTTCTTGGTACGAGGACACGGACATGGTTTTCGCCTTGATCTGTTGCCCGGTACGCTCCACTAGATCGGGGTCGAAGTACTCACTTTTTATCTCTGATATGAACAGGATCGTATCACCCTTTTCAACATAATCCCCTTCCCTAACATACCACTTTTCAATGCGTCCGGGAATCGGGGATTGAATGGTCTGTGGCCTCTGATCCGGGGTTAAGGTAGTGAGGTAACCCCTACCAGAAATATTCTGGGTCCACGGTAGGAACATCATCAAAAGTACCATAATGGAAAAAGAGGCCAAAAAACGGTTAAATTGTTTGTAGTGCCTTTTATGAAAGACTTTTTTACCTGCCTTATAGCCGGTAAGATCTACTTTCTCGTTCAATTTATTATTTGAAGAAATGTTCAGCATGAACTTTATTTTACGTTGATCAATCTACCTTTATCCATTCGAATTACTTGATTGCAGCGACTTGCCCATTTTGGGTTTTCACTTACTACGACCAAGGCCCATCCATTGGCAGGATCGGCCAAAAAGTCCATCATCCTTTCCGTATCTTCATTATTATATTGCTCCAGGGGATCCTTTAAGATCATTAGTTTAGGTCTGGTTACAATGCTCCTGGCCAATACAATTTTTCTGGAAATAAAATCAGGGATCTTTTTCCCTTCAGGATATAAAATGGTTTTAAGTCCATGCGGCTGCTCTTTTACAAACTGTGTAAGACTTACTTTTTCGAGCGCCCAATACACATCTTCCATGGGAATATCCTTATTACCGAATGTAATATTGTCCAATAGGGTTCCCTCAAATGGATATTCCTCGTTTAGGGAATGACCTAAATAGGAGCGGTATTGGCTTAATTTTATTCCTTGGATCGCCACATTGTTCACATATATTTTTCCTTCATCCGGTTCTAGGATGCCGGCTATCATTCTTAGCAAGGTGGATCTTCCCGATCCGCTCTTTCCTTGTATCAATAATTTGGTATCTGGCCGGACGGTGAGCGATAAATGGTCTATTATCTTTTTGTCCATTCCTGGCACTTTGTAAACAATATCCTCAAGCTCTACTGTTAAGCCCTCGTTATCTTTAAATGGGGTTTCTCCGTTTTGGGGCTCTATTTCCTTATCCACGACCTGTCCCATTTTTTCCAAAGAGGTCAATAAGTCGTAAAACGTTTCGAGACCCAAGATCATTTTCTCAACAGAACTGATTACCAATAAAATAATGATCTCTGCCGCTACAAACTGACCAATGTTCATCTGCTGATCCAAAACCAACAAACCTCCAATCAACAATAGACCTGCTGTAACCAAGACTTTAAAGCCTATCATTTGAATAAACTGTAAGACCAATACCCTAAAATGGTTTTCCCTGGCTTCCAAATATTCATCGACCAGAATATCGTTTTTGTCCAATGCGTGGGAGGTTTTTCCCGAAAGCTTAAAACTGACAATGGAACGGGCAATCTCCTGCACCCAATGTGCTACCTTATATTTGATTTTTGACTCGTCTAAACTGGTATCCAATCCCCTTTGTGCCGTAAACTTGAACACAATGTAGATGAGCAAAAGGAGCAATAAACCATAAATGATAAAGAAAGGGTGGTAAAAAGATAGCAGTAATAGCCCAAATACGATCTGCAACAATGCCGCTGGAAAATCAATAAGTATTTTGGACAGCGATTTTTGCACCGTAAGCGTATCAAAAAAACGATTGGCAAGTTCTGGCGGATAATAATATCGGAGTTCGCTCATTTTTATTTTTGGAAAACGGTAGGCAAACTCAAACGAAGACCTTGTAAAAATTTTTTGCTGAAGGTTTTCAATAATCCGTATCTGCATTAACTGAAGCATCCCCACAAACGCAACCCCAAGGGTAACCAATACCACGAGCACGATCCAAGATGTACTCACCCTAGCCCCCTGGATAAGGTTTATGATGGCCTGTATACCCAAGGGGAGCGATAGGTTGACCAAACCCGCAAAAATGGCGTAGTAAAATATTTGAAAAATGTCCTTTTTATCCAAGGTAAGCAGCCCCATTAATCGCTGCCAAGCTGTGAGTATTTGTTTAGCCATTTACTTTTTGATTTAGTGTCCGGAATATGAGGTCCGTAAAAAACTCCGTAGGGGTAACCTTTTCGTTACAGTTTGTAAGCGTCGGAAAATGTGCCTTTAAAAAATACTGATGAAGCGAACCTTCCAGAACGGTACTGGCCAAACTTACGGGGTATTCGTAATTTTCATCCACGGCCGAAATCATCTCGCTCAAGCGGTTTACCAATCTTTTACAAATAATAAAATAACCGTCCTTGCTCTCTTTGTTTATTTCTTTAACCAAATAGGATTTGGAATATTCATTGATAATAAGTCGGTTCAGTGCTACTTCGTTCACATGTGTGATTGAACTATCCTCCTCAACATTTTGAGTAAGGACCTCCATCGCTTTCTCCAATTTCTTGACCGGATCGGAAATACCGTTTGTGGCAAAGACCATGCGATATTCTACCCACCCCCAATACCAAGTGGCCAAATAGAGCAACAGCTTGTGCTTGTTCTCAAAGTAGCGGTAAATGGAACTTTCGTTGGAATTTATCTGTACACCCAATTTTTTGAACGTAAAGTTTTCAAACCCCATTTCATCGATCATCAAAATACTTTGTTCAACAATATTCTTCCCCAAAGTTGAAGATTCGGGATCCTTTATATAAAGCTTTTCATTGACCCCAATTTTAAGAGATTGCATCAATAACTCCATTACATCACTTTTAAAATATAGTCTCGCAAATATAAAAGTATTACTATTAATGTATAATACTTTAACTTTCAATTAACTCTCTTGTTTTTCCCTTATTTTTGATGGAAAAACAAATAGAAATGCAAAAACATAGATGCGGATGGTGCCTTGGAGACCCTTTGTATGAAGCCTACCATGATACGGAATGGGGCGTTCCCGTAAAAGACGATGCCACATTGTTCGAATTTTTGATTTTGGAGACCTTTCAGGCGGGGTTGAGTTGGATTACTGTGCTACGAAAGCGTGAAAATTTTAGAAAAGCCTTTGATTATTTTGATTACAAGAAAATTGCCCGCTACGATCAGGGAAAGATTGATGAACTACTACAAGACCCCGGAATCATCAGAAATAAATTGAAGGTGAACGCCACGGTTTCCAACGCAAACGCTTTTATGGAAGTTCAAGAAGAGTTTGGTAGTTTCAGTAAATACATATGGGGTTTTGTGGAGAACGAACCCATTAAAAATAAGCTGCAAAATTACAAAGATGCTCCTGCAACCACCTCTCTTTCGGATTCCATCAGCAAAGATTTGAAAAAAAGAGGGTTCAAATTTGTAGGGAGTACCGTTATTTATGCCCACATGCAGGCCACTGGCATGGTCAACGACCACGAAGTAAATTGTTTTAGGTACCATGAAGTTTAACTATATCCTCCAAAAATGCTTGGTATTGTGCAATTACGCCTGTAAAATCTCCACAAACTCTTTTCTGGGAATCAATTCAGCGCCCAAACTTTCCAAATGATCGGTATGCACCTGGCAGTCAATAAGCTCATATCCTTTTTCATCCAGTTCCTTCGCCATTTTTATAAATGCAAACTTGGAGGCATTCGGTTTAAAACTGAACATGCTCTCCCCGCAGAACACATGGTCTAGATCAACACCGTACAAACCACCCACGAGCTCGTCGCCTTCCCAAACCTCAAAAGATTTGGCATGCCCTTTTTTGTATAAATTCATGTAGGCTGTTTTCATTTCGGGGGTTATCCATGTACCGTCTTGTCCTTTTCGTTCAATTTTGGCACAATGGTCCATTACCTGCTCAAAACAAGTGTTCTGGGTAAGGGCAAACGCTCCATCACGAATTATTTTCCGCATACTTTTGGACACTTTTACCTTTTTGGGAAAAAGAACCATACGCGGGTCGGGGGTCCACCAGAGGATCAAGGAATCATCATTGAACCACGGGAAAATTCCGTTTTTGTAGGCCAACAACAATCTTTCTGGAGACAAGTCACCTCCAACGGCGAGCAACCCATCTTCACTGGCAGTATCAACAGGGGGAAACTCCAATCTTTTGCTCAAAAAATGTAATGGGGTATTTTCCAAGGTCAATTTTTTCTAAAAATACAAATAGAGCTCATTTAAATTTTTAGGATTGAAGCGAAAATTAGTCAATTTGTGCCCAGTTGAAGACTTTTTCGACTTGCATAGCAGAGCTACGGAAGGATAACCTGCCTGCCGGCAGGCAGGAAAGACAAAAAGTGGGTGCAAAAGGGCAATTTTTTAGCCAACCCGCCTGCCGGACGGGCAGGTTGAAAAAGTTTAAATGAGCTCATAGGTCCAAAAACAAGAAAATCCGAACCAAGAGGTCCGGATTTTTATTGTAAAATATCTTTTTCTTCTAAAAAGGAAGGTCGTCGTGGTCGTCCTCATTCAAGTCATCTGCTGGTTCAAAAGCTTCCATTGGCGGAACGGGAGGCATATTATCCGCATTTTGTTCTTGTTGCAGGTTTTCAATTCTCCACCCTTGAATAGAGTTAAAATATTTGGTTTCCCCTTGTGGGTTCACCCATTCTCTTCCTCTTAGGTTTATACTGATTTTTACCATTTGACCAACGCTGTAGCTGTTAAGCAAATCGCACTTATCCTGAACAAATTCCACCAATATGTGTTGTGGATATTGCTCCTCTGTTGTTACGACCACCTCTCTTTTTCTGAAACCGTTGTTGCCGTATGTCTTGGTCTCATCTATCATTTTGATTCTTCCCTGAACTTCCATGCAATGTTAATTTTTGTTGAAAATTCAAAAGTACATAAAATGAATTCCATGGGCAGCCGTTATTTCAACTAACTATCAACATGTTTTCCATTTACCTATCTTTAAACAGAATTTGACCACCAATGAACTTTAGTCCTAAAAGGAAAACTTCCAACATTACAATGCTGATTGCGGCATTTGTTATTGTGAGTCTTATTTTATGGAACACCAATAGTTTTTTTAAAAAATTCAAGGAAGAGGAACGCCTAAAAATGGAAATCTGGGCTACGGCCCAATTGGAACTCATCCAATCCTCCGTAGATCAAGAGTTGGGAAACCTTACCCTTAAAGTTTTGGGAAACAACACCTCCACCCCCATGATCTTGGTGAACGAAGAGGGTTCTTACAAAACACATAATATTCCCGACGACAAGGTAACCGATAGTGTATACATTCGAAAAAAGATTGCACAGTTCAAAAATGAGAACGAACCGATACAGATAATTCAAGAAGATGAATTATTGGAGACCTTGTACTATGGCAATTCTGAGGTTTTGAACAAATTAAAGTACTACCCATTGGCCCTTCTGTTGATCATTTTCTTGTTCGGTGCGGTCATCTTCTTTTTCTTTAGAACAAACCGGGCTTCGGAACAAAACAAACTTTGGGCGGGAATGGCCAAGGAGACTGCACATCAAATTGGAACACCGCTTACCTCCTTATTGGGTTGGAACGAACTCTTGAAATCGGAAGACATCAATCCCGAAGTAACCCAAGAAATTGCGAAGGATATTGATCGTTTGCAAACCATAACAGAACGCTTTTCCAAAATTGGGTCAATTCCCGAATTGCGTGAGCACGATATTGTGGACGAAACCAAAAAGGCCTACGAATACTTGAAACAGCGCAGTTCCAAATTGGTACATTTTTCTTTTAGCTCCAATGTGGATGAGGCCCATGTACTGATGAATCCTCCCTTGTACAACTGGAGTATAGAGAATCTTGTTAAAAATGGCATCGATGCCATGAAGGGCAAAGGTAACATTGCCATCCAAATTGAAAAAAAGGGACAAAATATACATATTTTGGTGTCGGATACAGGCCACGGCATACCCAAAAGCGACTTTCAGAACATTTTTAATCCAGGGGTCACTTCCAAGCAAAGAGGCTGGGGATTAGGACTTTCGTTGGTAAAAAGAATTGTTGAAGAGTACCATAAAGGAAAAATTAAAGTATTTTCGTCTAGTAAAGAAGGAACTATCATGCAAATTTCCCTGCGAGCAATAGAAAAATAAGTTATGGCCAAGGAAAAACAACTTGTAATACAAGAAGCTGATATCACCAACAATTGCCCCGAATGTTTTAATCAGGAACTTAAGATTACATTTTACCAAAAACACACCTTTAATGCACTGTACCATAGGACTACGGGCGTCGTAACACATGAAATCAAGTGTAAAAAGTGTAATTCGGTTATTTACCCTGTAAACTGGACACAGGATATTGAGCGGGTTTTTGACTATTACAACAAACTGGTAAAGCCAGATAGACCCGCGGTACGGTTTACCATGCTGTTCTTTATTGTTTTGGTATTGATGCTATGCTTGGTAGCAGCAGGTGTATATTTTTATTTAGAGCGCTAAATATAAATATTTGACCTGATGGCTTTGGCCACGGCCTCGAACTCTTCTGTAGTAAGGCTCTCCTTATGTTGGAAAGTGGCATTCGCCATACTTTGAAGCGGAATGAGATGAACGTGCACATGGGGCACCTCCAAGCCAATAACCGACATTCCCACACGTTTGCAAGGCACGGCCTTTTCAATGGCAAGTCCCACTTTTCTTGAAAAAGCCATGAGTTTCATGTAAGATTCCTCATCAAGGTCCATAATCTTGTCCACTTCTTTCTTGGGGACACACAAGGTATGCCCTTTCGAGTTAGGATTGATGTCCAAAAAAGCAAAGTTATCATCATCCTCCGCAATTTTATAACTGGGTATTTCCCCATTGATGATTTTTGTGAAGATACTGGCCATTTTGATTCGGTTTTAAAATAAAAAATCCCGTTCTAAGACGGGATTAAATATAACCAATTAGTTGCTGTTACTCTCGTGTAATCTCTAAAACTTCAAAATTCAGGGTTCCGTTCGGCACCTTGATTTCTGCCACATCACCTACTTTTTTACCCAACAATCCTTTTCCTATGGGAGAGGTAACAGAAATTTTACCTGTTTTAAGATCGGCTTCGCTTTCTGCCACCAAAGTATATTTCATTTCCATGCCATTGGCTTGGTTTTTAAGCTTAACAGTGGAAAGTACCAATATTTTGGAAGTGTCCAATTGGGATTCATCAATTAAGCGGGCATTGGCCAAAGTCTCTTCCATTTTGGAAATTTTCATCTCCAAAAGTCCCTGGGCTTCCTTGGCCGCATCGTATTCCGCGTTCTCGGAAAGATCTCCTTTGTCCCTTGCCTCTGCGATAGCTTGGGATGCTTTGGGACGTTCCACATCTTTTAAGTGGTTCAGCTCTTCCCTCAATTTCTTTAATCCTTCTGCTGTATAGTATGAAACTTTGCTCATATCGTTAATTTTTAATGCAAGGAAGCATTGAAGAAAATCAAAAAATTTCCCCAATGTACTCTTTAGCTGCAAATACAAAAAATCCTCAACTATACCGATGACCTGCATGGTATTTTTGCGAGGATTTAACGCAAATATAGGCAAATTTTCATCAACTTTGCTCAAGAAACGTTTTCAAACATTGACTATGAAGCTCTTCTGGGCCATTATGCTTTTGGTACTGATTTTGTCTTGCAGCTCGGACACAACCAATCGAAATCCATATTTGCAAGATGTGGGGTTTCGATTTGAAATTAATTTGAACCTTCCGTTATACAACGACCTTCAATATCCTTTAAATCCAATTTATGTGGGTAACACCGGCGTGGGAACAAGAGGTGCTTTTGTTATCAATACCGGGTCTGGTTTTATGGCATGGGAAGCTAGTTGTCCCAATCATGCGCCCAATGACTGCTCCACAATGACGATTGATGGACAAAATGTAGTTTGTAGTTGTGAAGGTTATACGTATGAGCTTACTACAGGGTTATTGTGGAGTACGCCCGATGATGAAAACCGGTACTATGGACTTCTTCCTTATAGGGCCACTCAAAGTGGCAACGTAGTAGTGATTTCCAACTGATTTTTGGGCAAATAAGAACAATGAGGTTCTGTAATAAATGTACAGAACCCCATATTATGTGTCTTAAAAATTAACTGTCGCCCCTAAAAGGAAGTTGATTCCTGCTTGCGGATAGTATCCAGCACCCTCAATGGTTGTGATAGTTCCAGGGTTGGAGAAATCATCATCAAAGGTGTAGAAATAGCCGTTGGAGACAATGTCCGCATCAAAAATATTGTTCACCAGACCGGAAATCTCAATACTTTTTACAAAAGAGTTTATGTTGATGGTATACTGAACATTGAAATCCGTTTGGGTATAACTATCCAAAACAGAAGCCTCCGAGTCGATGTTGCCCATATATTGCTTCCCAACAAATTTTGACAACAACGAAACTTGAAAATTTGCATTGGGTTGATAGGAAATAATATTGCTCGCTATCAATTGTGGTGAATAGGCTATGTTAGTATTCCCCAAATTCTGAAGTTCTCCATCACGCTCAAAAAAGAAGTCGATATTTCGGTTATCGCTCAAAGCAATGTTTGGTCTCCACTGAAACGCATTGGACAGCCTGATGCTTGCATCGATTTCCAGACCCAAACGGTAACTATCGCCCACATTGGACCTCAACGGTGCCCCTACATCGTTCAACTCGCCGGTCAATACCAATTGATCCTTGTACCGCATATAGTACACATTGGTATTCAGTTGGAAACTTGGTGAAATGAAACGCCATCCCAGTTCAAAATCGTTTAATTTCTCAGGTTTTGGACTTCCGCTCTCATAATCATTACGGTTGGGCTCCCTATTTGCTCTCGCATAAGAAAAATAGAAGTTGTTGTTGCGGTTTAAATCGAAGGTAATACCTGCCTTTGGATTAAAAAAGCTGAAGGAATCATACACCAAACCCGTATCTTCACCATTGGCTTCGTAGGTTACCCCACGGTATTGCACATCTCCGAACAAGGACCATTGGTCCGTTAATTTGTAGTTGGCCTTGGTATAAACGTTGAAATCGGTTTTGGTGGAATTATCATCGTAATACCTGTCCCTTATTTCGCTGCCGCTGGCATACTCGGCCCAAATGATCTCACCAAAGTGGTCGCCTTTGTACTCGTTGTAACCACCTCCCATAATTAGTTCGAGATTCTCGTTATTGTAGGTAGCTGAAAAAATGGTTCCGTAAAAATCATTGTCCAACCAGCGACGACGTATCAAATCCGTGTTTTCAACCAAATCGCCGTTTACCGTGATGGGCTCCAAACCATACGTAGCAAAATCGTCGTCTTCCCTAAATTGTTCAAAAAAACCTTTTCCACGCGTGTAGTGTACGGCCAAATGGGTGTTCCAAGCAGGGTTCCATGTTTCATACCAATGCAGTTGAAAGTGATCTTGCTTGTAATTGTCCACCTCATTTTCGTAAAATTGAGTGTTACCGTTATCATCAGTATAAATTCCTGCAGAATTAAAAGTACGGTCGTTTTCCAACTGTTCTGCTGTAATTCCATTCCAAGCTTGATAAGTAATCTCATGTCCCCCAAAAAGCAAAGCCTTGATCAAGGTGTTGTCATCTTGATATGCACCTTGCAGGAAATAGCCATCCAATTCCGAAGCCGCTCGGTCCACATATCCATCGGATGTAACCCTGGATAGTCGCCCAGAGAATTCAAAATGATCGTTCATCAACCCTGTACTGAACTTTACATTGTTCCGAAGCGTATTAAAACTTCCCACAGAAGAAGAAATTGTAGCATAAGCCTCTTGGGAAAAAGCATCCGTGAGCATGTTCAAACTTGCTCCAAATGCCCCGGCCCCATTGGTAGAAGTTCCCACACCTCGCTGCAACTGCAAACTTTGGGTAGAGGAGGCAAAATCGGGCATATTAACCCAAAAGGTCCCATGTGATTCTGCATCGTTGTACGGAATACCGTTAATGGTTACATTTACCCGTGTTGCATCGCTACCACGAACACGCATGCTCGTGTATCCCACGCCAGCTCCGGCATCGGAGGTGGTAACAACCGCTGGCATAAAATTCATGAGAATGGGAATATCCTGTCCTAAGTTCCGCGGGGCGAGTTCCACTTTGTCCAAATCGGAAAAAGTAATGGGGAAATCCTTGGTTATCCTTACCGATTGTACCAAAACTTCGTCCAGCACCACTTTTTCTCCTTCAAGACTGTCAATCGGTTCTTCTTGGGCGCTCATGGTAAACGCCAGCCCACCTAGGGCCACTGTTGCACATAATGTTTTAATGCGGTTCCCGTAATTGTTTTTTGTCGGTCGCATTGAGCCAAAAACGGCTCTTTTTTGAATAATTGAATAGAGTTTCATTCGTAAAAATGTTACGAATAAAAGGGGTCATTATTCTTTGTTAATAATTGATTGTTGTTTCTAAAAGAAACATAGAAATTCCAAGATGCGACTTGCGCATTCCCTTGGCAGCATTACCCGCCCAGGTTCATTGGGTATAATCTCAGCCTTTTGGTAAAAAGCACCCCTTTGAGATGCCACAAATGTATGATGCGAATATTGATTTTCATAAAAAACATCTTGGAAATTTAACTTTTGATAACAACCATGACCCCCAAGTGCCTGCGTATATAATGGTATGCACCCTAAATCCAAAAAAAGGTTTACCCTTAAAATTATACTGAGTTATGCAGTGCTTGGAGTTTTGGCAACCTTGGCTGCATTCTTTATCTATAATGAGTTCAAAAGCTATGCTTCTGCAAAAAATCAAGGAGAGAGCAACGAAAAACTACTGAAGACCAACAGGTTGCTCACACAACTCTATGATGCCGAAAACTTATCCAAGTTGGCCTTACAGACCAAAAAACCGCAGGATTTAAAATACTATGCGCAAAAGGTGGACTCCATTACCCAGTTCATCGACTCCCTTAAACCATTGGCGCAAACCAACAGTGGCAGTCTAAATCTTAGGTTGGACAGTGTTCAGGAATTATTAAAGCAAAAGGTTTTTAATAATGCCGAACTACGAAAACTAAAGGTTAGGAACGAAAATAAAACTTCTTTGGACTCAGTTTTAAAGGCTTTCCATGAGATGGAAGTGGACATGGGCAGAATTACCCCGGAGACCTTTGCTCCGAATTTTGACAAATTGCCTACTAGAACCCAAGAATACATCAAAGAGTACGTCGCCATACTCAACAAGAATATTCCAAATTCCGACGGTAATACGGCCGCCAAAAATATCGACTCCATTTTAGAAGTATCCAAAGCTATTTTAAACAAAGCCAAAACCGAAACAGTTACGGCCGAACGTACCGTATTGCAAAAAGAACTTCAAATTTATAGGACCGACCTAGAGCTTTCACAAAAAATGCGGGGCATTTTATCCGACTTTGAACAGGAAATGGCACTGAATACCTATCTGGACAGTCTTAAGCAAGAGCAGGCATTGAAAAAAAGCTCTCGCTTGGCAGTCGGAGCTGTTATTCTAGGGCTAATAACAGTGATATTGTTTACGCTCATGATTTCCAAGGATTACTGGAAAGCACAGCAATACCGAGAACGGCTCGAAAAGGCCAAAAAATATTCCGAATCACTTTTAAAAAGCAGGGAACAATTAATCTCGACCGTTAGCCACGACCTAAGAACACCGCTGAATACCATCAGGGGCTATTCCGACTTGATCGAGCAAAGTGGATTGAGCACGAAACAACTGAACTACCTTAAAAAAATCAAGTCCTCTTCTGGCTATGTAGATAATTTGGTAAACGACCTTTTGGACTATTCCAAACTGGAGGCGGGAAAAATCCAGTTGGACAAGGTGCCTTTTTCCCTCTTCCAATTAATAGAAGAAACTGCGGTTGATTTTGAAGAAATACAATCCAAAAAAAGAGTATTGCTCCAATTAAAAATAGCAGACGACTTAAAAACACCTATCATCAACGACCCTTTTAGAATACGGCAAATACTTACCAACCTCATTGGCAATGCCTTTAAGTTTACAGATTCCGGCCATGTCAGGGTTGCTGCGGTAGTGGAAGAAAAGAACAAAGCTACATGGGTGAGGATTGATGTTGAGGACACGGGTATAGGAATCGCTGTCGAAAAGCAGGAAGCCATTTTCCAAGAGTTTACACAAGCAGAAGCTCCTTCCCAGAAAGCCCAGATCGGGTATGGGCTGGGGCTTACCATTTCAAGAAAACTGACAGAATTATTGGGTGGTAAGTTGAGTTTAAAGAGCGAAGTAGGCAAAGGGAGTACTTTTACTGTTCGGATTCCTGTTGAGTTTTCTAAAATCGAAGTGGTCGAAAATGATTCCAAAGCGTTTGTTCCCAAGCCGAAAGAGCTATCTATTTTGGTTATTGATGATGATGAAAACATGCTTGGTCTTATCGCTGAAGTTTGTAAAATCAACCACATCAAAACAGAAACTATTTTAAGTTTTGATGATATTGAGCTATCAAAAATCCACCAGTTCGATGCTGTACTGACGGACATTCAAATGCCCACCACAAATGGTTTTTCTGTGCTAAAAACAATTAAAAGCATTGGATATAAAAATCCCGTAATTGCCATGACCGGACAACAAATCGGCAATAAAACGGACTATTTAGGCCCTGGTTTTTCGGATGTGCTACAGAAACCATTTACGGCCAATTCCCTACTGCGTGTTTTAAAATCGACAGAAAAGGTGGCCTTGTCCAATGCAATTCCCGCTTCGGAGTCTTCCATGTTCACTCTTAAAAATATTTCCCCCTTTTTGGATGATCCAAATGCCATTCAGGAAGTTTTACAAGTGTTTTTGGAGAACACGAAAAAGAATCTAGCGTTTTTGCTTTCCGCCGTTGGCGATAAAGATTATACAGATATCAGGGCTACATCCCACAAAATGTTGCCCATGTTCAGGCAGTTGGAAATAAAAGATACCATCCACTTATTGGAACTTTTGGAAAATATTTCCGATGATGCAAAAGGAGAAAAAACGTTCAATATTCTTTCGGAACTAAAAGAAGTGCTGTCCCATTTGGAAACTGAAATCCAAAATTATTTAGCTAAACATTCAATTGATATTGATTGATTTTGTTGTAAAGCGTCTTGCGGGTGATTTGCAGTAGTTTTGCCGCTTTGCTTTTGTTAAAGTTGGTCTGTTTTAAGGCGGTCAGAATCCGCTCCTTCTCATAATCAGATTTAGAAAAAATGGACTCTTCGTGCTTACTTGCTCCTTTTACGACCCCTTCTGCCAAAGCATTTGGGAACATGGTTTCCGTTTCAGAAAAAAGAACGGCCCTTTTGATCACATTTTTCATTTCCCTCAAATTTCCCGGCCAATCATACTCCTGAAGAATTCGCTTGGTTTCATCGGAGAATTCTAAAATATTTTTATCCAATTCTGAATTGGCCTCGGCCAGAAAATAATCTGCAAATAGAAGAATATCCTCTCGCCTATCCCTCAAGGATGGCACTTCAATGGAAAACTCGTTGAGTCTGTGGTACAAATCCTCCCTAAAACCACCTTCTTCCACAGCTTCGGAAAGATTTTCGTTTGTGGCAGCAATAATGCGGATATCCAACTGGGTTTCTTTGGTACTGCCCACTCGTTTTATTTTACGCTCTTGAATGGCCCTAAGTAGCTGAATTTGATGTTCGTAGGATAGATTCCCTACCTCATCCAAAAAAAGGGTTCCTCCGTTGGCCGCTTCAAAATGGCCTTGTTTATCATCTATGGCGCCCGTAAAACTGCCCTTTACATGGCCAAAAAATTCGCTGGTGGCAATTTCTTTTGGTATGGCACCACAGTCTACCGCTACAAACGGTTGATTATTTCTCTTGCTTGCCCGGTGAATGGCCTTGGCGGTGACTTCTTTTCCCGTACCACTTTCGCCCGTTAGTAAAACGGACATGTTTGTAGGAGCGACCAGCTCCACATACTGTTGGAGTTTCTTGGATTTCTCTCCTTGACCTTTTAAAAAATTGATCGAGCCCTTCTTCGCTTCAGTCGATTTTGAGCTTTCACGAGAAACTTTGAAATCCGTCACTTTGGAGCGCAGGGCATCTTTAATTACGGAAAGTATTTCTTCTGGTGTAAAAGGTTTTGATATATAATCGAAAGCACCCTTTTTAATGGCATTTACCGCAGTCTTCACCTCGGTATATCCTGTCATTAAAATAACTTGGGTCTTTGGTGACTCGCGTTTTACCTGGGGAAGCAAAGTAACCCCGTTTCCTTTCGGCAATCTAACATCGGATAGGATTATGTCGAAGGTAGATGACGCTAGATATTCCTCTGCCTCTTTAATGGAATAACTTACTGATACGGCAAAACCGTTCTTGGTCAAAAACTTTTGAAGCATTTGACAAAAAGCAGTATCGTCCTCAATTATTAAGATTCTGGGCATATCTCAGTTATTTAATATACGGCCCTGACTCTTTTTGGGACTTTTCCATTTTGATAAAATTATCACAAAAAAAGGACTGCCGAAGCAGCCCTTTTCCAACCAAACTAACTATTGTGGGGTGATAAAACTAATTACATGTCAATCCAATTCCCCTCGGCATCGGCATACACAGTTCCTGTTGTACCATCTTCAAGGGTAAGGTCCAATTTGTACTGATCTTGGTCATTTTTGTACGCCTTACTGATCGTAGCCGTAGGGTAATCTGATTCCACAGCACTTGTTACTGCCGATGGAAGGTCGGAAACGCTGATCTCTTCAAAATCCCCCTGTACGATTTCCATTGCGTTATTATTTTCCAATTCTGGAGTTTCTACATTGGCAAATGCTGTGATTCCTACAAATGATAGTACTGTTGCTAAAGCTAAATTTTTCATGGTATATGATTTTAATTGTTAAACTTGACTAACTATGTGAAAACATAGTGCCAATTCTAAAATCACACATCAAATACACGTACATTGTTGTTTATTAGTTAGTTATAATTTTCAGCTGTTTTGAAGCACTGTGTAAAAGTGTGTAATTCGGTAAACAGCCTGTGTAATTTTTATACAAGAAAGGCTGCCGAAGCAGCCTTTCATTTTTGCCAATTATACGGTCACAAGGAAAAAAGACCACGGTACAACTTGGCAGAAATGGATAATACATGGATAGTGTTTATATAGCATCATCCTGATTTTGCATGTCCTTATCCTTATTTCTGTTTTTTAAATACGATACCAATATGTATATGGCCAGAGCCAATGATACTAGATTAAAGAACAGGACTATTTTATAAATCATTTTAACGTTGTTGCCTATCGTTTCCGAACACTATGAAAAGAAAGCCGTACAAAATGCACGGCCTCTTACCAAATCAACCAACCTAGTTGAGACAACCCGCAAGGATTATCAAAATTTAATCATGTCATCGAAAACAATTTCGAATATACTTTTAAGACACACCTTTTAGTGATAGGTCACACCAAAACACAAAAAAATCCGCCACCTTTTTAGGAAGCGGATTAATTCATTGTTTTTTAAATCCTTATGCTTGGTGTGTTGGTTTTAAAAGATTGTTTACGGTCTTAACCGGATTGAACGTTACCAATGGTACCTCTACAAAAATGGTATTCCAAAAGGCCATGCCCCCGTTCCACAGACCAGGAAGTTCCAAGGCTTTCAATTCCTTACCTTCTTTGGTTTTGCCAGTAATAAACCCTTGCTTGGTGTCCACATAATTCAATAGGTTGAACTTTTCTCCTTTGTGGTTCCGGACACCGCAGACCAGGTCCACGGGATTAAAATGTGTTGCGTTCTGTACTATTGCTGCTTGTTCTTTGTTGTCCATATCAATTTGGGCGGACTCTATGATTTGAAGCGATAAGTTTCCTTGACCATCTTTTATCCAGAAAGGACCTCCACCGGGTTCGCCCTCGTTTTTAACCATGCCACAAACTCGGATGGGGCGGTTTATCCTATCTTTTAAAACCTTCTTTTGTTCGTCCACGCTGAAATCATCGTAATTTTTGGGCATGCGAACATTGAGATCTCTTTCCAAAAAAGCTTTTATTTCATCCGATTTTTCAATGGAAACATCATCGTTTTCCAAAAGCTTGGCATAAGCAAAAGCCTTGTCCTGTACTTTTTTAAGTACCCCGGCCAACATTTTTTTGCTGTTGGCCACGGTCTCCAGGTTTTTATCGACGACTACGTTATCAATATTTTTAATGAAGATAATATCGGCATCTTGATCATTAAGATTTTCTATGAGTGCCCCATGCCCTCCTGGTCGGAACAGAATGGATCCATCGTTATTTTTGAATGGCCGGTTGTCCATATCCACCGCAATAGTATCCGTTGAAGGTTTTTGGTTGGAGTAGGACACATTGAAAATGGTATCGGTCTGCTTTGAAATTTTTGGCCCTACCAAAGCTTCTTCTTTGGCGAACATCTCATCATGCTGTTCCGATACGGTAAAATGAAGATTGGCCCTGCCCTTTGTTTTCGCATAAAGCGCAGCTTCTTTTAAATGTTCCTCGAACGGGGTTGCTGTTCCTGTATCATATTTATGAAAGGGCAATAGGCCTTTTGGATAAAAGCCGTAATTGAGACCATCCTCGGTCAACATTTCCTTTACAAAAAGATAGGCTTCTTCATCCTTATTGGATGCTTTGCCTTTTATTCTTGACATAATGAGGTCGTAAAAAGGAAAATCCGAAAGGTTCTCGGTAAACTTTTTTGCATCCTTGTCACCTGTTCGCTCTATGTATTCGGAGAGTTTTTCTTTTGATGGATCATAACTGTCCAAAAAATTGAACATGGCCTTGAACATTCGGGATGCCGCTCCCGAAGCGGGCACAAACTTTAATAGTTCCAGTTCTTTTCTGTTGTCCTCAAAATACTGAAGCAGGTCGAGTTGTTCTTTTTCGGAAAACCTAAGTATGCCATTACCCACCACAGCGGCTTGCGATAGCTGAACAAAGGGGATGCCCTCTTTAAATGTTTGTATTTGGTTTGTTACTTTTTCTTTGGAAATTCCTTTGGAATCCAGTTGTTCCAAGTCTTTAGGACTTAATTCAATCATGTTTTTGGAGAAGTTTATCTATATATTTTACTGCTGTGGATAGCCTTGACGCTTTATCCCCCCTTAAAATAACGAATTTCCTGTTATTATTCTCCAAAGCTTCCTTGAAATACGCAAACATTCGTTCTCTTTCATCTGGCTTGTCCCTCAAATCATCCGCCTCCCATGGAGTATCTATATATGTCAAAAAGTATAGGTCGTAGGTGTTTTTTAGGGCATACTCCTCCAAAAGTGGGTCGCAGGTACTATTGTAATAAGCCTCCGAATATACTTTGGTCTCCAAAAGATCGGTGTCACAAATAAGGGCTTGATTTGCCTTTTTGGCCAACTCATTTTCCAAACGCATTTGGCCGTAGGCAATAGGGACCAAATCGTGGGGTTCGCAAGTTTTTTGTTCCCTATCCCATTTCTCTTGAAGATATTCCCGTGCATATTCGGGCACCCATTGCGTATTGTAGTGCTCGGCCAATTGTTGGGCCAAGGTGGTTTTTCCGGTAGACTCGGGCCCAAAAAGGACTACTTTTATGAGGTTTGAGGGCTCTTGCCCAAGTTTTTCTTCCATGCTAGATATCCCTGTATTGCCAACACAGTAAAAATGAGGTATTGCAAAGAGAACATACCCCATCCTCTATATGCGTACAAAGGTACGGTTATTAAATCACCCAAAATCCAAAGGGTCCAGTTTTCCAGTTTTTTATTGGCCATATACCACATCGCGGTAAAGAAAATCCCTGAAGTGAATATGTCCACGTAATTGGTCGGTTCTATTTCGGCGCCGAACATCCTGTATACCCCATAAGTAACCAACATGGTCAGTAGGAAAAAGCCAAACCCTATCCACTTTTCTTTGGTATTGGTTCTCGTAATATTGACCACCAACCGTCTATCATCTCTTCTTCTGGCCCAGTTCCACCACCCGTAAATGCTCATAATGGAGTAATAAAAATTCATCATCATATCACCATACAGGCGATCCACAAGAAAAATATAGGTAGTTATTACGGTAGCGACCAATCCCGTGGGATACACCAAAATATCTTCCCTTTTGGCATAGACCACGCTGGCAATTCCAAAGAAAAAAGCAGTGGCCTCTAAAATAATCAGGGATAGCTCTCGGTCTTCGTAGGGGCCGAGAAAAAAATCAAAAATGGGGTTCATACTCGCTTCGGTCGGATTTTACCATTTTCATGGTAAGTACTACATGGTCCAAGTTCTCAAAACTTTCCTTGATTTCGGAATGGAGCAGCTCCATTACCTTATCATAATCACCAAACACCTGTGTACTCAATGGGTTTTCTAAAACGGTGAGTCCCGAATCGCGCAACTTTTTGATAAAATCAATGACGGGGCCTTCAAAGTCGTCTTGAAGTGGTGATAAGGTTAGTTCAACGGATACTTTCATGGGCAGTTATAGTTTCAGCAAAACTACAAAAAGGAATCATCATCCCCCCATCATTTTAAGTGCATAAACGCATGTAAAGCCCTCAAACTCTATAAATTCAATTTCGTAATGCGATCTTTTTCCCTCGTACAATATCTCGGCCACGGTACGGGTGTCCTCAAAAGAAAAATCAATCACATTAATATGCCTTAAAAAACTGAGTCCCTGCTGTGCGTAAATTTTGTAGAGCGACTCCTTGGCGCCCCAAACAATGGTGAGCTTTCGCATCAATGCTTCCGAATTGGCCAAGGTTTTGTACTCTTGGATGGGCGTGAATTTGTGGGCTATCTTTAGAATTTTATCACGTTGCATCTCAATATCGATACCCACCTCATCGGTTTCACTGATAATTATTCCGGTAAAGTTGTGTGAATGGGTAATGGAGATAAATTTCCCATCCTTAAGATGGGGTTTTCCAAAATCGTCATAATACAGGTCATGATCTACATAGCCCGCCTCTGCCATAAGGTGACGAATACTCAAAAAAGCCCTTCGGTGTGCCTCCGATTTCATGCCGTCCATCCTGTTTTGGCAATGCGTTGTAAGCTCCACACCCTTAGCAAGTTCGACCTCTGGCTCGGTAACCTTCCAAATGTAGACTTTGGTCGTTGGCGAAACTGTTATTGTTTTGTAAATGGGCATGAACTAAAGTTAAGTGAATTCGTATCTTTGTCGCACTATTTAAGCGAAGCTACAAAAGTAAATTTATATAAAATATGAGCACAAAGACAATTCCGCATGTACCTTACAAAGTAAAGGATATCTCTCTTGCAGACTGGGGAAGGAAAGAAATTGAGCTTGCCGAGGCCGAAATGCCAGGGCTTATGGCCTTACGTGAAGAATACGGGAGCCAACAACCTTTAAAGGGCGCAAGGATTGCCGGTTGTCTTCACATGACCATTCAAACCGCTGTTTTAATTGAAACCTTGGTGGCCCTTGGAGCTGAGGTAACCTGGAGCTCTTGCAATATCTTTTCTACTCAAGACCACGCTGCTGCGGCAATAGCTGCTGCAGGAATCCCGGTTTATGCATGGAAAGGGATGACCGAAGAGGAATTTGACTGGTGCATTGAGCAAACCTTGTTCTTTGGTGAGGCAAGAAAACCATTGAACATGATCTTGGACGATGGTGGAGATCTTACCAATATGGTCCTTGACCAATATCCTGAGTTGGCAACCGGAGTAAAAGGACTTTCCGAAGAGACCACAACCGGAGTACACCGTTTGTATGAAAGAATGAAAAAGGGAACGCTTCCCATGCCAGCCATCAACGTGAACGATTCTGTGACCAAGTCCAAATTTGACAATAAGTATGGATGCCGTGAGAGTGCCGTGGATGCTATCCGCAGGGCCACGGACACCATGTTGGCCGGTAAACGTGTTGTGGTTGCCGGTTATGGCGATGTTGGAAAAGGAACCGCTGCATCATTCCGTGGGGCAGGTGCCATTGTTACCGTTACCGAAATTGACCCAATTTGTGCTTTACAAGCCTGCATGGACGGTTTTGAAGTGAAAAAATTGGAAACCGTGGTGTCCAATGCCGATATTGTAATCACTACAACAGGCAACAAGGACATTATACGTGAAGAGCATTTTAGAGCCTTAAAGGACAAAGCCATTGTTTGCAACATTGGCCATTTTGACAACGAAATTGATATGGCTTGGTTAAATGGAACCTACGGCGATACCAAAGACGAAATAAAACCACAGGTTGACAAGTACACTATTGATGGCAAAGATGTGATTATCTTGGCCGAGGGTAGATTGGTAAACCTTGGATGCGCCACAGGTCACCCAAGTTTTGTGATGAGCAACTCGTTCACCAACCAAACCTTGGCACAAATAGAACTTTGGAACCACAGCGACAAATATGCCAACGAAGTTTATATGCTTCCGAAGCATTTGGACGAAAAAGTAGCCAAATTGCACTTGTCTCGTTTGGGCGCTGAGTTAACCGAGCTAAAGCAAGAACAAGCAGATTATATCGGTGTAAAAGTCGAAGGACCTTTTAAGCCAGAGTATTACCGATACTAAGTATAAAAGCTTTTATAAAACAAAAAGCCCATGGTTATTGCCATGGGTTTTTGTTTAGGACTATTTTTATTTAGCCAGTAATATATTTTGATAATATTGTAGTTAAAAACCGTCAGTTCGAGTTTTTTCAGAAGGAAAAAGTACCTGCCTGCCGAGAACAAGGTTTCTGTATAAGAAAATTCTTTTCTCGATATAATTTTTTGACCTTCGGTTCAAAAAACCACTCGAAATGACGAATTTTTCATCAAAATGTACTGCGGTTTTTATTTATTATTAATCAGCCAATAGGGTTTCACCATAGTAGCAGGTTTTGCTTTCTTTCAACAAGGCCAAACCTTCTTCCCTAGTGCTCATAGGATCTATTTTAACCTTTTCCCCGTTTGGCATATAAACAATATAGAAACCTTCTTCAAAAGAGGATAGTTTAATAATCTCACCATTTGGACGAATGGCATTCCAAGATTTTTCATCTGGTTTGTATACCAAATCAATTTTCTTTCCTTTTTTTGGTCCCTCCACCACGGTAACTTGAATTCTGTTTTTTGTGGCCACCATTTTAAATTTGTTTCCATCGTGCTCTACCATTTGGGTTTCGGATTCCCCATCTTTCATCGCAATTGGGTTAGATCCCGACCAAAACTCGATTACGTTAAAAATAAGGGTATCCCCAAGAAAGAATAGGCCGTAAACAGGAACTATGTTCAATCCCCAAAATATGAGGTTATCCAAAAACTTGCTATCCGTTAATCCTTGGTTCCAATCTTTTAAATTGTTGAAGGCACTAAAAGAACCTAAGCAGCTAGTAAATAAAACAGAACAAGCCAATAATGACGAAATGATTGCTTTTTTCATGATATAAGATTTATAGTTAATGTTATTAAAGCTACAAAAAAACTTTATGTAAAAGTCACAATGGTTTATCCAGGAACTTTTTTTGGCATCATTTAATTGGTTACATTGCCTTGGCAATTTATATTCAAAACAATGGACAACTGGTACAGTATACAAAATGTGAAAGCAGTAGATTCACCGTCAGTAGCGTTGTACTTGGAACGCGTTGAGTACAACATTAATGAGATGATTACATTGGTAGATGGCAAAACAGAACGGTTGATGCCGCACATCAAAACCAACAAAATGCCCAAGGTAATGGAGCTATTGTTGGCATCCGGAATCTCCAATTTTAAGGCTTCCACCATTGCTGAAGCAGAAATAGCTGCTGAAGCTGGAGCTAAGTCTGTTTTGATCTCCCATCAACTTGTTGGTCCCAAAGTAAAACGCCTCCTTAGTTTGATGAAACACTATTCTGAAACCCAGTTTTCCTCTATTTTGGACAATATGGATAGTGCCGAGCTTTTAAACCAAGAGGCTTTGGACCATGAGCTCACCATTGATATTTATATTGACATCAATAACGGAATGAACCGTTCAGGCATTAAAGTTGGGCACAGCCTCGACGAGCTAATGGCTTTTCTTAATACTTGCAATGCATTACATTTTAAAGGGTTCCATGTGTATGATGGCCATTTACGCGACACCGATTTTGAGGAGAGGAACCAAAAAATTGAAAAAGGGCTGGAAGAAGTAAGCGCATACTTTAAAGCGGTTCAAGAAAAGTACCCGGACTCCCAAATGATCTGTGGAGGAACCCCGTCCTTTACATCCCACTTGATCAACAAAAGTAGAATTACCAGCCCGGGCACTTGTGTGCTTTGGGATTGGGGATATGGTGAAAAATTAAAGGAACAAAACTTTAAACATGCCGCGCTTTTAGTTACAAGGATTATTTCCAAACCCACCGAGGGCATTATTACAGTGGATCTGGGCCATAAATCCGTGGCAGCCGAAAACCCGATTGACAAACGGGTCAAATTTCTCAATCTAGAAAATTATGAATTGCTTTCACAAAGTGAAGAACATGGTGTAATCAAAGTAAAAGATTGGGACAAACATAACGTTGGAGATGTTTTATATGGCATTCCGTATCATATTTGCCCTACTATTAACCTTCATGATGAAGTTTCTGTGATTGAAAACGGTAAAAAAGTAAACACTTGGGAAATTACAGCCCGAAAACGGAAATTACGCTTCTAATACAGGTCCAAGATTTGCCCAAATCCTAAAAATAGAGGTTCTTTTCAATATTCTACAAGATAAGAAGGTCAAGGTCACTCCCCATCACTCCAAAAATATCACCATTAGGTTATGAAATCTTTAAAAATGATGACAAATAAAAAAGGCTCCGCAAATGCAGAGCCTTTTCCAAAAAATTTTTATTGCTTATTAAGCTTCAAAAGGTTCGATGGAAACGTAAGATTTACCACCAACTTTCTTTTCAAACTTAACAACACCATCTACCTTGGCGTGCAAGGTATGGTCTTTTCCTGCGTATACATTTTCGCCAGGGTTGTGCTTGGTACCACGTTGTCTTACAATAATGTTACCAGCAGTGGCTGCCTGACCACCAAAAATCTTAACACCTAAGCGTTTCGATTCTGATTCTCTACCGTTTTTTGAACTACCTACACCTTTCTTGTGAGCCATGATATATAAATTTTAGTTCTTTTCTTATTTGCTTAACGCTTCGATCAACTCGGCCTTCTTCATGGAAGAGTAACCGGTAATTTCCTTGGCTTTTGCCATTTCCTTCAATTCAGCAACAGTTTTGGAACTCAAATCCTCAGTTGCCTTTGGAGCTTCTTTTTTTGGAGCCTCTGCTTTTTTCTCTGCCTTTTTTGGTTCGGCAGCTGGTTTTGCTTCAGCTTTGGCTTTTGCGGGGGCCGCTTTTTTGGCTCCTTTTGCCAAGATACTCTCAACAACGATTTCAGTCAAATATTGTCTGTGACCGTTTTTCTTTTGGTATCCTTTACGTCTTTTCTTTTTAAAGACGATTACCTTATCTCCTTTAAGGTGTTTTACAACTTTGGCTTCAACAGCCGCACCTTCTATGACCGGGGCGCCAATGGTTACGTTACCACCATCTTCCAAAAGAAGCACTTTGTCGAAAGTAACTTTTTTACCTTCTTCTGCTTGTAAACGGTGAACGTACACTTTTTGGTCTTTTGCAACTTTAAATTGCTGCCCTGCCATCTCTACAATTGCGTACATAATGCGTTAATTAGATTAAAATTACTGCGCTTTATCAAAATTAGCGGGTGCAAATATACTGCTAAATCCTTAATCTACAAGTAATCTTCCCTGATTTAACCCATAATTTTTTTTGAATTGTTGCTGGTTTTAAAGAGTTGCATAAACGAGAGGGTCAAAACCAAAGTCGTGGCAAACCCCATAATGGCCACTGTAAAAAATACAATCCCTTGGAAATTCTTATAGTCGTTGGACCATGCCGAGGAGAGTTTATCAAGAAAAGTACTGTCCAACTCCGTTGCATAGAAGGCAAAGAAAATCGTAAACAGCAACGAGGCAACAAAACCAGTTGTAATGCCTGCAGTAAATCCATTTCCATAGCTAAAACTCTTGCCCTGCCTTATTTTGGTATACTTGATTGTCTCATATATACCAAAACCAGTAATCACCCCATTGAACAGGCTGTAAAAAACATTGGTATGCTTTCCCATCAAGGCCAAAATCAAAAAATATGCGATCAGTACAGCACTGGTAACTATTCCGAAACGGATTGGAAGGGTTAAATTTTTCATATTTCAATTTTTGGATTCATTGTTTAATTTACTGAATGTTTGTGAATTATCCCACATTTTAAATCTAAAGACTTTTATAAATTCACAGGATCGTCATAAAAAATTTTATATTTAGCGTAACATCGATCGGAAAATCGATACCAACCTCTTAGCAATATCAATTTTTAAATACTAACTATTAACATGAAAAAACATTTGTTTTCTGCATTTACAATGCTCTTTGCGGTAACCCTGCTTTCTGCACAGGAAGTGGTTTTTGAAGAGTATGATCTAGACAACGGCCTGCACGTTATCCTACATCAGGACAACGGTGCACCTGTGGTTACCACATCGGTTATGTACCATGTGGGATCCAAGGACGAGGACCCCGAAAAAACGGGTTTTGCCCACTTTTTTGAACATTTATTGTTTGAAGGCACCAAAAACATTGAACGAGGTGAGTGGGACCAAATCGTTGCTTCCAATGGAGGAAGGCATAATGCCAACACCTTTTTGGATCGCACCTATTATTATGAAGTTTTCCCTTCCAACAGCTTGGAGGTCGGCCTTTGGCTGGAATCGGAACGCTTGATGCATCCTATAATCGGGCAAGTTGGCGTGGACACCCAAAAAGAAGTGGTACAAGAGGAAAAGAGACTTCGGGTAGATAACTCTCCCTACGGTGCCTTTTTTAATGAAATCCTGAAAAATCTATATACCAACCATCCATATCGCTGGGGGGTTATAGGATCTTTTGAGCATTTGGCAAGTGCCACTTTGGATGATTTCAAAAAATTCAACCAAACCTACTACGTGCCCAACAATGCGGTTTTGGTTGTAGCTGGCGATTTTGAAACCGCCAAGACCAAAAAAATGATCGAGGATTATTTTGGCCCTATTCCAAGAGGTGCCGAAATTCAAAGGCCAAACGTAAAGGAAGAGCCTATCACCAAAACCAAGTTTGCCAAATATCACGACCCTAACATCCAAATCCCTGCAATTTTATTGGCTTATAGAACACCAGGGCAAGGACAACGGGATGCTTATGTGATTAACATGATTTCTACTTATTTAAGCGATGGGGAAAGCTCCAAACTCTACAAAAAATTGGTGGACGAGAAAAAAATGGCACTTCAAATACTTTCCGTCCCGATTGATGCCGAAGATTACAGCTCGTACATCGTTGGAGGGCTTCCTGTTGGCGACAATTCCATTCAGGACATCAAAAAAGAGATCGATGAAGAGATCCTAAAGCTTCAAATGGAGTTGATTTCCGAAAAAGATTACCAAAAACTTCAGAACAAGTTCGAGAACCAATTTGTAAATGCCAACAGTAGTGTTGAGGGCATCGCCAACTCATTGGCAGAAAATTATATGCTGAAGGACGATACCAACCTCATCAATACGGAGATTGATATTTACCGTTCCATTACCCGTGAAGAAATCATGGAAGTGGCCAAAAAATATTTGAAGGTGAACCAACGTATCGAGTTGGAATATTTACCAGAACAAAAAGATGCTAATTAAGATGAAAAAGTATTTAATTTTAGCTGTGCTGTCCTTATGCATGACAGCCTCATACGCACAAATTGATAGGAGTACACCACCAAAAGCTGGTCCTGCTCCCAAGATCAACTTAAAGGAACCTGCCCGTTTTGAGCTTAAAAATGGCTTGAAGGTCCTTGTAGTGGAAAACCACAAATTACCTAGGGTTCGCATTCAACTTTCCATAGACAACCCTCCTATTTTGGAAGGGGACAAAGCTGGAGTTTCTGCCCTAACGGGAAGTATGCTGGGCAAAGGGTCCAAAAACATCCCAAAGGACGAATTTTATGAAGAAGTGGATTTTTTAGGTGCCAATATTTACATCGGTGAGCAAAGTGCCTTCGCAAGTTCTTTGTCCAAATATTTCCCAAGGATTTTGGAATTGATGGCCGATGCCGCACTCAATCCAAACTTCCTTCAAGAAGAATTTGATAAGGAAAAAGAGAAAATCATAACAGGCATCAAATCCGAGGAAAAAGACGTTTCCGCCATTGCGGACAGGGTTCAATTGGCCTTGGCCTACGGAAAAAATCACCCTTTTGGTGAATTTATGACCGAGGAGACCGTTAACAATGTAACCCTACTCGATGTGGAGCAATTCTACCGGTCTTATTTTGTTCCCGCCAATGCTTATTTGGTCGTAATCGGTGATGTAGAATTTGAAAACGTGAAAGATTTGGTGACCAAGGCGTTCACACCATGGTCCAAAGCAGCTCCGCCATCTTTTAGCTATTCCGATCCAAAAAATGTGCAGTACACCCAAATCAACTTTGTGGATATGCCCAACGCTGTGCAGTCCGAAGTTGCGGTAGAGAACATCACCCACTTAAAAATGAAGGACGAAGACTATCTGGATGCCCTTTTGGCCAATAGAATATTAGGTGGCGGTGGACAGGCAAGGTTATTCAAAAATTTGAGAGAGGACAAAGGGTACACCTACGGTTCCTATTCCGGATTAAGGGCCAATAAATTTAGTCCAATGCGTTTTAACGCCTATGCGCAAGTAAGAAATGCCGTTACCGATAGCTCCGTGGTCGAAATCTTGAAAGAGATAGATAAAATAACTTCCGAGCCCGTCTCCAATGAAGAACTGGCTAATGCGAAGGCCAAATATGCAGGAAGCTTTGTGATGGCCCTCGAAAAACCTGAAACCGTTGCCGAGTATGCACTAAACATAGAGACCGAGGATCTTCCAAAGGATTTTTATGAAACCTATCTGGAACGATTGGACGCCATTACCAAAGAAGATGTGCTCCAAGCAGCCAAAAAACACTTTTCCACCACCAATGCCCGCGTAGTTGTTACCGGAAAGGGAAGCGATGTTTTGGAAAACTTGGAGAAAGTGACCTTTAAAGGAAAAGATGTTCCTGTACTGTATTACGATAAGTATGCCAACAAAACGGAAAAACCTGATTATAGTGCCGCCGTTCCCGAAGGGATGGATGCCAATACTGTATTGAAAAACTATATTGAGGCCATTGGCGGAAAATCCAAACTGGAAAGTGTGGACTCTTATTCCATGTTGGCCGAAGCAGAAATGCAGGGCATGAAACTGGAACTTGAGATGAAGAAGACCTCCCAAGACCAATTCATGCAAGATGTAAAAGTGCAAGGAAATTCCATGCAAAAACAGGTTTTGGATGGCGATTCCGGTTACATGGTGGTGCAAGGTCAGCGTAAAGACCTTTCTCCAGAGGAAATTGCAAAAATCAAAGAAGAATCTGCCGCTTTCCCTGAATTGAATTACTTGGCTGCAGGGGATGTTACCTTGGAAGGTGTTGAGCCTGTGGGCGACAAAAAGGCCTACAAGCTAAAAATAAACGACAGCAAAACCGCTTTCTACGATGTGGAAACCGGTCTAAAAGTTCAAGAAATCAACACTCAGGAAGTACAAGGTCAGCAAATGACGAGTACATTGGGGTACAGTGATTACCAAGAAGTTTCAGGTATCAAATTCCCGTTCAAGCTGATGCAGAGCATGGGGCCTCAAAACTTTGAATTTAATGTAAAGGAAATCAAAGTAAACGAAGGAGTCGAGGCATCAGACTTTAAATAAAAAAAGACTTTTAATCACAAAAAAGGCGCTCCAGAAAGAGCGCCTTTTTTAATGTCCATCAATTTGCTAAAAACTGTACTGTATAAAGGCAGATAGATTCCTTCCTGGGTCATTGATGGGTACTCGACCATAATCCGCTTGGTTCACAAAAGAGAAGTTCAGGTGATTGTTGTAGGTCTCATCAAAAATATTGGATGCTGCCACACCTACGGTCAAATGTTCGAAAGGCTTTGCACCAAAACGCAAATCCACAACCCCATAACCATCCGTACTTTGCTCTCCAAAGGAATTCGCAATATTGGACTGTTCCGATGTAAGCGTATAGGTTGCCCTGGCCCAAATCATTTCTCTCTCAAAACTTAAGTTGAAGCGGCTCACCAAAGGTGGTGTCAACGGAAGGGATTCATCCAAATCCTGATTCTTGGCATAGACATAGGACAACTCCGTTTTAAAGGCAAAATCTTCCAAAAAAGCCAATTCCCCAAAAACTTCAAACCCTGTTTTGTAAGCATCATTCAAATTGGTGAACCTTTTTACCTCGGTGGGTTCTGCCATGGGCATATATTTTTTGTCCAATGAGGGGTCTATCACCGGAACAATATAATCGTCATAGATAGCATAATAGACAGAGGCCCCATAATCCAATCGGTTGAAAGCATACCCCTCAAAATTGGCATTTGCTTTCATACCCAACTCAAATTGATTGTTCACCTCAGCATTCAAATAGGGGTTTCCTACATATTCATAAGGATCTTGCCCGACCGAAAAATGGTTGATGAACCGTTCAACCATATTAGCGGAACGCACTCCTCTACCATAGGCCAACTCCAACAAGAGTTTGGACGAAGCCATATATTTAAATGATGCTGTTGTACTAAAATTATGCTCCGTTCTTGTATCCAAATCGGGATATTCGGCAACAAAATCATCTGCTGGTGCATCAGTTTTGGACAGAACCATGTCATACCTCGCCCCTACATTCAACAACAACTTTTTGGATAACGGATATTTACCCTCTACAAATGCTCCGTAGTCATCAATTTGGGAATCTTGCCATACCTCATCCACAAATTCCATGGGCATGGGGAGTGCCTCCCCGGTCATCATGTTCCTTTTCACCAAACGGGTTCTCTGCCCTGTCCGTCCTACCGAAAATGCATCAATCCCTGTATATAGTTTAAAATTACTGATCGGTCTCCATTCCAGTTCCACCCTTCCACCAAGGGTACTGGCCTCCACTTCGGAAACGGCTTCCATCATCATAAAGGTTGGACGCAATTCATTGGTCATAAGATGGTCTACTTTGGAGCGATATATCTTGGCACTCAGGGTTTTTAATCCATCTGAAATGTTGTCCAGTTTATAGTCCACGGAAAGCACATTGCTGTTATCCTCTTCTGTATCCATGGGCAGCCCGGCATGCAGCACATCCCGTCCAAAAGATTGCCGGAATCCTACCTGAATCCTCTGGTTTTTCGTTGGATTGTATCCTACTTGAACACCATAATCGGTACTTTTAAAAGAGGAAGGCACCTCATTGCCATCGCCATCTTCATAGTTGCCGAAATCTCGAAATCCAAAATTGAGGTTGGCATCAAACTTTTCACCAACATATTTCACATTTGCGTAACTAGTAATGGCATTTCCATTGTTTTCACCACCAAAGTTTACCTTACCATGATATCCTTTTTCTTGTTTTTCAACTTCTTGAGTCACCAAATTTACAATACCGCCAAAGGTGGGCCCGTATCTAAAGGTATATGGCCCTTTAACCACTTCTACCCGCTCTATCTCTTCTGGGGTCACATGAGTGGTAATGGGGTCCATCCTATTGGGACAGGCATGCATCACCTTGGTTCCTCCATTAAATTGAACATTGAGCTGCTCATATTGAGAAGCCCGAAAAGACGGATCTATAGCATAGTTACCGCGTTTGATCAGATTGAAGCCATTGATATCCTTAAACAAATCGGCCACATTCTTGGATTGGACAATTTTCTTTTCCGGTTCGCTCTTAAATGAGGACAAAACCGGATCTGTTTTTCGTTTTCCTTCCACCAGTACCTCATCCAATTGTACCGGTGCTTTTGATAAGGTATCTTGCGCATTTGACACTTGCGCATAGGACACACTGGCCCCAAAAAGCAAAACACAAAGTTTTGCCATCGCACTTTTATTCATTTTGATTCTATGTAAAGATTATACATGTTCGGCAATGGGTGTTTGCCGTTTTTATTGTAAAACCTTAAGCCATAGGTGGTTTAATGAGGGTATCGCTAAAACGATATGAATAGGATTCTGAGTAATAAAATGAGTTAGGATTATCCTCAATGCTATTTGGTATGTTGTAGCTAGGTATTTCCATAAAAAAGACCCTAACTTCTTCCCAACCGATTACCGGCATGGGCTCTTCATCCTCCGCTTGGGCACGGAGCATTTGGGCCAACATACATTTGCCATCGCAATTAAGCTCCGGTTTGTCCTTGTTTTCGCAAAGTTGCTCTATAAACCCATCCCTATCCAAACTGTAATACACGTACATTGATGAAAAACGGAGATTGCTTATCATTATCAAAACAATGAAAAGACAAGCAAAAAGGTTTTTGGGACTAAATATGGACTGTATCCTTTGCAACGAGTTTTATTTAAGTTGCAAAGATAAATCTTACTCAATGGTAAGAATATGAGAATAATCATTAATTAACACATATTAGTCCTTTATTATATAATGATGTTTGACAGTTGTTTATTTTTGTAGACAAATAAAAATCCATGAAAAAAACCTTTTTTATCCTAAGCTGTGCCGTTTTATTTTTGAGTTTCTCCTGCAAAGAAGAAAAGAAAACTACCGAAAGCACAACCCAAATGGAAAAAGTGATGGCCATCCATGACGAGGTAATGCCCAAAATGGGAACCATAGGTAAATTGGTCGGGGAGCTAAAACCTAAAGTGGATTCCACCAAAACGGGGCAGCAATACGAAATCGCCATGAAAGACCTTCAAGATGCACATAAAACCATGATGGATTGGATGAAGGATTTTGGTGATAGATTCAATCACGAAGAGATTTTAAACGGCAAGGAGCTTTCCGAAGAAAAACAGCGATGGTTGGATGAGGAAGAAGAAAAAGTGAAAATCGTCAAGGAAAAAATAAATGGCAGTATTGCAAGGGCCGAAGCGCTACTTGCTAAGGATTCAGTGCAATAAATCACTTTTTCCACCGCAAACTTTCCATAATTTTTCTGATATCGTTCTGTAGGTACATGGCTGCGGGAAGAATGGAATCGTAGTTGGGTTTTGCGTAAAAATACAGAGAGCCAGTTACAAAATGGTTGATACTGTCTGTTACATAAAATTGCGATTGCGATGCTGCATTGCCACTTACTTCGTAGAACATTCCATACACGCCATCTTCTTGATTAATAAATGGTTGTTCCGCAATGTTATCGGCTTTTACCACGTGCTCGTAAGATAGTTTCTGTGCATCTACAAGCAAGGTGTCCAAATTGCCTTGAACCGGTTTGTAAGTGAGATAGATTGACCCATTCATCATTGGATAGTCCAGAACCATGGAACAATCCCTACTTTCCTTGATTTCAGAAAGGATGTTTTTATCAAAAGTATACACACAATCAGGGCCGGACTTTGCGTACTCCGCAACCGGATAATCCAACCGAAGCATAGCTTTGGGCTTTGGTAAAACCTCATCCTTACAACCAATAAAAAATACGGCCAGACCAATAAAAAAGAAAATGTTATGCTTCATGGGGCAATGTTACTTTTATACGTTTCAATCTTTTTTTGTCCATACTTTCCACAATAAACTTGTAATCCTTGAACAAAACCTTCTCTCCTATTTTTGGGAAACTACCTGATATTTCAAGCACAAACCCTGCTATAGTTTCCGATTCGCCCTTTTTGCTTTCAAACTCATCTTCCTCCTCTATTTTTACCACACGATAAAAATCCTTTAAGGCTGTTTTGCCATCAAACACATAATTGTAATCGTCCAATTTGGAGAATACCAGGTCTTCATCATCAAATTCATCGCTGATATCTCCCACGATTTCCTCAATAATATCTTCCAGAGTAACAATTCCAGATGTTCCGCCATACTCGTCCACCACTACGGCCAAATGATTTTTTTTGTCCTGAAACTCCAACAGCAAATCGTCCAACTTCTTGTTCTCTGGCACAAAGTAAGGTTCGCGGATCAGCGACATCCAGTTAAAACTCTTCCTCTCAATATAGGGCAATAAATCCTTCACATAAAGTACGCCCATAACATTGTCCATATTTTCCGCAAATACGGGAATCCGGGAATATCCGTTCTTTTTGATTTCTTCGAGTATTTCTGGAAACTTCATTTTCTCGTTTACCGCGAAGATGTCTATTCTTGGCCGCATTACTTGCTTGGTGTCGGTGTTTCCAAAGGTTACAATACCCTCCAATATTTTCTGTTCTTCCTTTGTGGTATCTCCTTCAGAGGCCAGTTCCAAGGCTTGGGAAAGATGGTTGATGCTCAAATTGGATTTTTTCTTGCCCAATTTATCCTCCATAAAAAGGGTTACGGAACGCATCGGGGAACTGAGGGGCGTAAAAAGAAAACTTAATCCTTTTAGGGGAACCGCCATAAAATGAGAGAACTCAACACGGTTACGGTTGGCATAGATTTTTGGAAGGATTTCCCCAAACATCAAAATCAGAAAGGTGGCCACAACTACTTCCAACAAAAAACGTAATGTTCCATCAATTCCTTCAAAAATCGTATCGCCTATGGAGCTGAACAACAATACAATTCCGATATTGATGGCATTATTGGTAATTAAAATGGTGGCCAATAACTTTTTGGGTTTGGTCAACAATTCCACGATAATTTTGCTTCGAGAAGAATTGCCCTCTTGCATTTCGTTTACATCGGTCTGTGATAGACCAAAAAGAGCAACTTCTGCGGCCGAAATCAAAGCTGAGCCAGCCAAGAGCAGTATCAGCACAACAATTTTTAAAGTGAATATTCCACTAAATGTGGTAAAGTAAAATGCCAAACAATGGGGCTCGGGATCCAATTTAATATTGCTTTTTTAGTGTTTTATTTAGAATGGTAGGTCGTCATCCTCTTCCTCCGAATTATCGGTAGGCGCAGCAGGGCTTTCAGCCTTCGATGGCTCTTGGTAGTTAGCGGACGAACCTGATGATTGTGCATTGGCCATGCTTTCCTTTTTGGTGGTCAAAAAAGTAAAGTCCTGCACGTGCACTTCGGTGGTATACCGCATATTGCCATCCTCGCCTTGCCATTGCCTGTTTTTTAAACGGCCTTCCACATAAACCTTATCGCCTTTACTGAGGTACTTTTCACAAATTTCAGCGGCCTTGTTGCGCACTACGATATTGTGCCAATCCGTATTGGTCACCTTTTCGCCTGTTTGCCTATTGGTATAGGTCTCGTTGGTGGCCAAGGGGAATCTGCCGATACAGTTTCCGCCTTCAAAATAGTGCATTTTCACTTCGTCTCCCAAATGCCCGATCAGCATTACTTTGTTCAATGTTCCGCTCATATCTCTCTTAATTAATCAAAAGTACTAAATTTTCAATGTCTTGATAAAATCTGCTATCAAAACTGGTACGGGAAAACCACCGATTTCTTTCCATGGTGTTCCTTCTTCTAATATATCAGAAGTTTTTAGGATCCAAAATTGTGTGTATAAATGTTGGTGTGACAGTTTGTGCACAATGGGTTCATTATTATATAATGATATGGACTTTGCTTTGGGAACAACATCTTTTTTCTTGATCAAGGGCCTCAATTCTTCGGCCTGAAGCATTTTCTCGGACTCAATCAATGGAAATTGATATAAATTCTGCCAAATGCCTTTTCCTGTTCTTTGTTCCAAAATGGTCTTGCCATCATCATCCAGCAATACTATATAATTAAAGTAACGGTTCCGCACCTTGGTCTTGTTCAATTTTACAGGAAGTTGGTCCACTTTGTTCTCTTGGAGCGCCACACAGCTTTCTTGGAGCGGGCACAACAAGCAATACGGTTTTTTGGGTGCGCATTGCACCGCGCCAAATTCCATTATCCCCTGATTATAATCTCGTATATTCCTTTCATCCATCACCTCACGGGCTAGTTCCTTAAAATATTTGATGCCCTGTGTGCTATTAATAGGCAAATCCACTCCAAAATATCTGGACAGCACACGATAAACATTGCCATCTACCACCGGTTCGGCAATATCAAAACAGAAAGATGCGATGGCACTTGCCGTATAGTCCCCCACTCCTTTTAACGATTTTAAGCCCTTGTAGGTTTCGGGAAACTCCCCCTCAAAATCTTCCACCACCATTTTGGCCGTTGTGTGCAAATTACGGGCGCGTGAGTAGTATCCCAGTCCCTGCCAGAGTTTCAACACCTGTTCCTCTGGTGCATTGGCGAGATCATGAATCGTGGGAAAAGCTTCCACAAACCTGTAATAATAAGGCATTCCCTGAGCTACACGGGTCTGTTGGAGAATAATTTCCGACAGCCAAACTTTGTAAGGATCACGCGTTTGTCTCCAGGGAAGCTCACGCTGGTGTTCGTGGTACCAATTCAGGATTTTATGGGCAAAAGTCATTCGATAAAGTAATAAAGCTCAAATGTATCAGTTTATATACTTAAAATTAAAGGGTTAAAGGGAAAGATTAATTTTAATGTTTATATTTGCAAGCCGAAAAAAATTAGAAAATTAATTAGAAGTAATGACGAAAGCAGATATTGTAACTAGGATCTCAGAAAAACTAGGTATTGAAAAAGGAGATGTGCAAGCGACAGTAGAATCCTTTATGGAAGAGGTAAAATCATCCTTGGAAAATGGTGATAATGTTTATTTAAGAGGTTTTGGTAGTTTTATCATCAAGACCAGAGCGGAAAAAACAGGTAGAAATATCTCTAAGAACACTACCATTAAAATTCCTGCACACAATATTCCTGCATTTAAGCCAGCCAAAGTTTTTGTGGAAGGCGTAAAGACAAACGTACAAGTAAAATAATATAATTAACAACACTAAAGCAAGAGCATATGCCGAGTGGAAAGAAAAGAAAAAGACATAAGGTAGCCACGCACAAGCGTAAGAAGCGCAGAAGAGCTAACCGACACAAGAAAAAGTAGTTGTTTCAACTACTTTTTCGTTTTACCCTATCACGTTCTTTGACATAGAGATTCAAGAAACGAATTTCAATCGGTTCGAAAAATAACCGATACTATATATTGTTTAATCATTTATCCCAAAATTCATGTGGGATAAATAAAAATCGATTCAGGTGAATAGAGAATTAATAGTAAGATCTACGCCCGATGCAGTCGATTTTGCCTTACTAAAGGATGGAAAATTAGTAGAATTACACAAAGAAGAAGACAACAATAACTTTTCCGTAGGGGATATCTTCCTAGCCAAGATCAGAAAACCCGTTACAGGCCTAAATGCAGCATTTGTTAATGTAGGTTATGAAAAAGATGCGTTCCTGCACTACCATGACCTGGGCCCGCAACTGTCTTCCATGTTAAAATTCATTAAACAAGCTAGAACAGGGAAACTAAAAGATTACTCCCTGAAAAATTTTCCATTTGAAAAAGACATTGACAAGAATGGCAGCATCAACGATGTACTAAAAGCCAATCAGTCACTACTGGTACAAATAGTAAAAGAACCCATATCAACAAAGGGACCAAGAATAAGCTCCGAGCTTTCCATAGCCGGGCGATTTTTGGTCATGGTGCCTTTTTCCGATAGAGTCTCGGTATCCCAAAAAATAGCGAGCAAAGAGGAAAAGGACAGACTTATAAGGCTTGTAAAAAGTATTAAGCCCAAGGGATTTGGAGTAATCATACGTACCGTAGCAGAAGGCAAAAAGGTTGCAGAGCTGGACAAAGATCTACAGAACTTGTTTTCCAAATGGACAAACATGTGCAAGAAATTGCAGCGGGCGTCACATCCATCCAAAGTTTTGGTGGAACTGAACAGGGCGTCATCCATCCTTAGGGATGTCTTCAACGATTCCTTTACCGGAATTCATGTTGATGAAGAAACACTCTACAACCAGATCAAGGATTATTTGCATGAAATTGCACCTCAAAAAGAATCCATTGTAAAGTTGTACACCGGTTCGGCCCCTATTTTCGAAAAATTTGGGATAGAACGTCAAATCAAGACCTCTTTTGGCCGAACAGCATCCATGAGCCGTGGGGCTTACCTTATTATTGAACATACCGAAGCTTTGCACGTAATAGATGTAAACAGTGGCAACCGTTCCAATAAGGCAAAAAACCAAGAAGATACCGCTTTAGAAGTAAACCTTTTGGCCGCAACCGAAATTGCTAGACAATTACGTTTGCGCGACATGGGCGGAATTATTGTTATTGACTTTATTGATATGACCAAAGGTGACCACAGACGAAAATTGTTTGACCACCTTAGGGATGAAATGAAAGACGATAGGGCAAAACACAAGATTTTGCCGCCCAGTAAATTCGGTCTTGTACAAATTACAAGGCAAAGGGTTCGTCCGGAAATGAATATCAAAACCAGTGAGGAAAACCCGAATGGCACAGGGGCCGAAGTTGAAGCTCCAATTGTATTGATCGACAAAATTCAGTCAGATTTAGAGCGAATCCTTAAGCCAGACCGCAAAAACAACGGAATTGTATTGAACATACACCCGTTTATTGCAGCTTACCTTACCAAAGGGTTCCCTTCTATCCGTTCCAAATGGTTTAAAACTTATAAAAAGTGGATTAAAATCCAACCACGGGATGCTTATAAGTACCTAGAATATCGTTTTAAGGATAAAGACGGTAAAACAATACATCCATAATAAGAAGCGACTCCAGAAATGGGGTCGCTTTTTTGTTTTCTGTACATTTGAATATGAATCATACCAAAAGCTATACACTTACCGAAGCTACCAAAAAAATGGAGCATTACTGTGCCTACCAAGAACGCTGCCACAAAGAGGTTACGGAAAAGTTGAAGGGTATGAACATGATTCCTGAAGCCATAGATCAAATATTGGGTCATTTGATTCAGGAAAATTTCCTCAACGAAGAGCGTTTTGCCAAGGCCTTTGCCAGAGGTAAGTTCAGTATTAAAAAGTGGGGGGCAAACCGTATCATTCGAGAACTAAAGTTTAGGGATATTTCCGCTTACAACATTAAAAGTGCCCTTGCAGAAATACAGAATGAAGATTACCTAACAACTTTTGATGAACTCGCCAGAAAACGTTTGGAACAAATCAAAGAAAAGAATCCATTGAAAAAAAAGAAAAAATTGGCCGATTATCTGCTATATCGTGGTTGGGAAAGCCATTTGGTATATGAAAAAGCCAATGAGCTTATAAAATAATCCAATCACCTTTGAAGCATAAGCTTTTGTGTTCGCTCCACCGCCTTTTCGTTCTTCCAGTCAATCCATTGTTGCCCTTTTAGTCTACGCATAAGATTATCAAAATGGCGCATCACAAAAATGTTGTAAACCGCTTTTCCAAGGTTTTTGGGCTTTCGTGCAATCGCCCTCAGACTCATGGAAAACCCGGGGGTAATATATTTCATGTGGTGCCAATACCCTTCGGGTATGTACAAAACATTTCCGTGCTCCAAATGTGCAATATGTCCTTTGGCATATTGTAAAGCGGGCCATTTATCAAGATCGGGGTCAGCAAAATCGATATCCTCCCGTGTAATTAAAGAGTGTGGAATCTTGTACAGGAATTTTGTCTCTTCTTGGGAAAAAAGAATGCATTGTTTCTTTCCCTCAAAATGAAAATGGAAAATATTGGCCAAATCAATATCGTAGTGCATAAAGGTGTGCGAATCCTCCCCACCAAAGAAAAGCATGGGCAATCCTTTCATGAGCCGTAACCCAAAATCTGGATACTTAAAATCTTTCTGAAGTTCTGGGACTTCTTTTAATATGTTCCAAAGAAAAATACGGTATTTCGTGGGGCCGCTTTTCAACAAATCCACATAATCGGCCAGCTTCATTTTGGCGTGTGGTTCGTTAAAACCTTCGTCGTGTTTTACTGGGCGATCATCATACAAAGGAACTTCCTTATGTCCTGCCACCTCTTTTACATAGTCCAAGCTCCATTTGGAATACGCCGGCCAATCCTCAATAAAGCACTCAATTACAACAGGCTTTTGGGGCCTGAAATATTTTTGGATGAACTCTTTCTTGGAAAGGGTTTTCTCCCGAGGTATCTGTTCAAGGTTCAGCTTCAAAATTTCAAGGAATTTGAAACCACTAAATTAATAAAAGGATTTGAAATGGTTGTAGCACCTATCCCTTTGAAACCAATTTACCTTTCTCCTTGGCCGCTTGGTTCCTTTCAATTTAATTTTATGCCCAGGTCTGGACCATTTTGGTTTTTGGTCTCCCTTGGATTGTTGCGCCTATTTAAAACTATAACGCAGACCGAAAAGCACGTTACTTGGCGGCATTGGAACAAATCCAGACTCTATGTAATCTGCATCAAAAATATTGCTTGCAGTAATGGTAAACTCTGCTTGCTTCACTTTGATCGACAATGAAGCGTCCCAAACATTATACGTTTGCCCCGTAGTTCGCTCTGCATATTTATAAATTATATTTTGACGTACGTTTTTGAACAACTGCATACTTAAACGTGTTGTGTATTGGTGTTTAAGCGTATTTAAAGAGTAACGCGACAATTCTTCATTCTGGTCTAAAATATTGTCATCTAAAAACGCATATCCCACACTTAAGGTTTGTATAAAGTCTTTGAAGTTAAAATTATAGGCGGCATCCAACTCGAGACCTTTGGTATTGACCTCCGTAATGTTTGTCGCTACAAATACATCTTCAGAAACATCGTTTCTAATAAAATCTATTAGATTGTCTGCGTCGCGATTAAAAACGGCAACGCTGGCATTAAACTTGGGTGTGGTGTACTTTAACCCCAATTCTTGGGCAAAAGCTTCTTCTGGTTCCAAATCTTCGTTACCAGTTGTAACCGGGTCGTTATAGAACAGATCTGTATAAGTTGGTATGCGGTAGGTATAACCAATATTACCATAAACCTTAAAATTGTTGGTAAGGTTATAGCCTAAATCCAATCCAGGAAATGCTTTAAACTTAAAGTCTGAAAAATAAGTTAACGCAACACCTGGGGTAATGTCCAACTTATTGTCCGCAATGCTAAAACGATGTTCTAAAAACACATTGGACATGAAACGGTTTCGGCTACCAAGATTATTGCTTCTTAGGTAGATTTCTGAAAACTCTACTCCAAATCCCGTAATTCCCAATTTAGAGGCATACGATGCATTGGTTTCTACGCCAATCTTGTTGGAAATATGCATGTTTCGGTAAAAACCAGGCTCATTTCGTCTCAAGAGAAATAAGTCTTGATTACGTTTCCAATAGATTCTTGGCTGTATTTTTAGCTTGTTTTTCTTAAAGGTGGTAGAAAACGCCAAAAGGCTGTTTTGGGTTTCTTCGTATTCATGAAATGTGGGATTGGTGGTGTAAAAGTTCTCAGCTCCAAAATTGCGCTCCATGAAAGTAGCTGTCATTACAATAGGTTGTGCATTTTTATTGAAAACACTTTTTAAAAAGTAATTGCCATTATCGTAATCTGAGTTATTTCTATACCCTTCAGATGTCATCCTTCCCACATGTATGATATGAGTCGAGTTTTTCTTATCCACACCAGCGGTAACGCTACCATTCAATTGCCCAAAAGAACCAGCTTCTACATTTAAGGAAACAGCATTATCCAAATTCTTCTTGGTAATGATATTGATGGCCCCTGCAAAGGCGTTTTGTCCAAAAACCCTCGCCGCAGGGCCCTTTATGATTTCTATTCTTTCTATCACTTCTAATGGCAGAGCCGCGTTCATGGTATGGTGACCCGTTTGCGCATCGTCCATTTTAACGCCATCAATCAATAATAAGGTTTGGTCAAAACCACCACCTCTTATGTACAAATCTGCTTGGCTACCACCCGTGCCTCGTCTTCTAATATCTACGCCCGCAACTTGTTGCAATAAATCCGCAACATTAACCGCTGCACTATTTTTAATATCATTAGAGGTGATTATGTTTATAGTTCTAGAATTTTCTTTAAATGGAAGGTTGATCCGGTTTGCGGTCACCACAACTTCGCTTAACGAATCTACCTTAACAGCATCGTCTTGTTGTGCTTGTGCTTGTAAAGCACCCACTAGTAAAATCGCAGAAAATAAAATTGATTTCTTCATTATTTAAGCTTGTAACGTAAGTTCTTAAAATTAATACTACAAAAGTCCTAACTTTCCGGACGATTAAACTAGTCCACTTTTAAAACAATGAATAGTCCGGTTTCTGATTTGTTGATTCAGCTGGTATCTATAGATAAATCTGTAGTACAGCCTGTATATGTGCAAGTGGCCCAACAAATAATGAATGCCATACAACGAGGCTATTTGGATAAAGGCAGCAAATTACCCGGGACAAGGGTTTTAAGTGAGTTATTGAATGTTCATCGTAATACTGCCGTGGCCATTTATGATGAATTGGCCTCGCAAGGTTGGGTAAACATTATTCCCAATAAAGGAACTTTTGTGGTGGTTCCTGAAGGTTCCGAGGTAAAAATCAAGGCAAATACGCACCACATCAATCAGGCATACGAGTACCCAAAAAGTCCAGGGTTCCCGTTCCAACAATCCTTTAATCTAGCATCTACCAAAGAGGAGAGCCCTGCCAAATATTCCATAAATGATGGTAAGCCCGATTTAAGATTACATCCCGTGCACCAATTTTCTAGGTGGTATAGCGCTGCAATGAAACGAAAGCCATTAATCAACAAATGGAATAAAACCAGTGCCTTGATGCCTTCTGTTTTTAGCACGCAACTTTGCAACTACCTAAATGTCACTAGGGGCTTCCATATAAAACCACTCAATTTATTGAATACACGAAGTACGGAAATGAGCCTATACATCGTTTCACAGGTGCTAATTAATCCGGGGGATTTGGTGCTGGTTGGACAATTGAGCAATTATGTAGCCAACATGATATTTCAGCAAGCTGGCGCAAAGATAAAAACTGTTCCCGTAGATGACGAAGGTTTGGATATTGGATACATAAATGAACATTTTATACACGAGAACATTCGTTGCCTCTATGTGTGCTCCAATAGGGACTATCCTACTACCAGAACTTTAAGCACCAAAAGAAGGTTGCAGTTACTGCATTTGGCCAAAACTCACGGTTTTGCCATAATCGAGGACGATTTTGACTATGATTTTCAGTTCGATGGCTCTTCCATGTTACCCATGGCCAGTGCAGATGCCGGTGGAAACGTTATTTACTTGGGCAAACTGGGTCAGTCTTTATTTCCGAGTTTTCATACGGGTTTTGTCGTGGCTCCAGAACAGGTAATTACCGAAGCCAAAAATTATTTGCAATTATTGGACACACAGGGAGACTTAATACAGGAACAAATGCTTTCTGAATTGATATCCGAAGGTGAAATATACCGGCTTAAGAAAAAAAATATCGTTACTTACAAACAACGCAGAGAAGTTTTATGCAGTTTATTAAATCAATATTTTAACACCATCCTTGATTGGCAAATACCTTCTGGAGGACTTGCCATGTGGTTACAATTTAGAACACCCATATCATTGGTAAAATTAGCCGAAGAAGCAGAGCAGTTGGATTTATTCTTGCCTAAAACCATTCTCTATCAAAATAAAAACACCTGCGCCATTCGTTTTGGATTTGGGCATCTAAATGACGAAGAACTAGAAATTGTAATGAAAAAATTAAAACAAGCGTACCTACAATTGGTAGCTGTTTAACCATTCAAATTTATCTATATTGCAAATATGATAATCAACGACCAAAAAGCTGAATACCGCCGTGCTTAAAAAATTACGTTCTCCAAGGTATCAAGATTTGGACTGGAAAACGGTCCTTTTTATTTTGGTCGTGGTATCCATCTTTATCCGCTTCCCATTCTTTTTTAGGGATTATGTGGATCGCGATGAGAGCACTTTTATACTCATGGGACAGTCTTGGGTGAACGGATATTTACCGTACATCCAATTGTGGGACCTAAAACCACCGATTACCTTCCTATATTTTGCCACCATTATTAAACTATTTGGAAAAAGCTTCTTTGCCATCCGGCTTTTTGGCTCGTTCATGGTAGCTCTAACAGCTTTGTTTACCTATGGAATCGCAACAAAGATCACTTCCAAAAAAGTTGCGTTTTGGGCGGCCATTTTCTGTGTTTTTTTCCAAAGCCTGTTCGGTAGTTTGCAGGGTGTAATGTCCGAGCATATCTGTACGCTCTTTTTTGTGGCCGCCCTGTTTATTCTATTTTTAAAAGAAGACGGAAAATGGTTTTTTACTACCGGGCTTTTGTTGGGGCTTTCGGTAATGACTAAACTGAACATGGCCTATCCTGTTTTAAGCTTGGGCATTTATTTTTTGTGGGAGGGTTTTCACAAAAAGCAGGTTTGGACAAACATTAAATACTTGATTTTTATGGGAATCGGGTTTTTGGCCACCGTTCTTCTCACGCTTCTTCCTTATTACCTTCAAGGTGAATCTGAAATTTGGTGGAAATCCATTGTCGAAGCTCCCTTGGCCTATTCTGAAGGTAAATTTCATTCTCCTTGGAAAACATTGCCTTATGTTGGGACTATAGCCATACTTTTAGGGTCAGGCTATTATTTTAAATTAATTGATTGGAAGTCAAAAAAATTGCAATTGTTGACTGTTGTTGTGGTCGGGATTTTAATCTCTTACATACAGGCAGGCAAAGTGAACGGGCATTATTTAATCCAGTTGTATCCTTTTATATTGATTCCCTTGGCAATGGCTGTGGCCAAACTGCCCATTATCACTAAAAAGTATCGGCCTTTGATTATTGCCTTACTGATTTTAATCCCCATGGAATCATATCTGGAATATGGCAATATCATATCCAACAAGATAAGAAATGGGGCTTTTTATAATGGCGAGGGCATTGATGTTCCAAGATATATTGAGGAACATGAGCTTGAAACAAAGAACATTTTTTTTACTGAATACCACATTGGGTATTGGGTACTGGGAGTAAATCCGCCTACCAAAGCCGCTACGCACCCGAGCAATATTACCCGTGAAGAGTTATTTCCGTACATGGATAATCCGAGAAAAACCGGTATTGAAGAATTAAAATACATCATGGAGGTTATCCGCCCCAAAGTATTGGTAGCTAGGGAGGGCAAGAAGATTTTTGATAAAAAACTGGTGGAATACAACACCTATATTGATGCTTATCTTGAAAAGCATTATAAATTAAGGGCAACTGTTGGTCGTGGCCTTATCTATCAACGGTTATAAAAACCTACTTCCCTTTAATACTTCCAAATAATATATCTGAAGTTTTTCCGTTGAAGATATGGGTTACCTTGGTTGCCCGCAGCATATTTATTGCCCCATTACTTTTTACCAGACAGGTTTCCCTTCCAATTTTGGAGTTGTCTAATACCAAATCTTATATGCTGCGATGGTCAAGAACCTGTTTTCCCTTCTCAATAAGGGAACCTTTTTCACAATTATATCCTTATCCTTTCTTATACTTTATGTTGTTTCCCTCTTTCTCAATTTAGGGGTCGCTCCTTTTTACAATGAAGAGCCCAGGCGATCCATAATCGCCATGGAGATGCTGTCCAATAAAAATTTTGTGGTGACCACACTTTTCAATGATGTGTTTTACGACCATCCTCCCTTGTGGAATATAATTTTGGCAGGGAGTTCTTGGTTGTTTGGAACCGATACCGAATTTGCATTTAGGTTTCCCTCTGCATTATCATTGCTCTTGACTGGTATTCTGGTCTATTTTATAGGCAAAAAATATGTAGGACATGTATTCGGTACTGTTTCGGCCTTTTTATACATGGTTTCCATAGACCTCTATTTTTTCTTTTCCAATACGGCTGAAATCGACATCTTTTTTTCCTTGCTCATCTTGGCAAGCATTATGGGAATTTATCACTTTTATGAACAAAAGAAGTTTGTTTCCCTATATCTGTACGCCTACTTTTTCTGCTTTTTGGGTTTTTTGACTAAAGGTGTCGTCTCTTTGGTTTTTTTGGGTATATCCCTGTTGGTGTTCTTTATTTATAAGAAAGATTATAAAAAACTGTTTCTCCCTGTGCATTTTCTCTCCATATTTCTTTGTTTGGGAGGCATTGCAGTATTCTTTTATGTTTATGGACAGTATGATGATGTTCATGCATACATAGAGGGAATGTGGAGAATTACACGAAACAAATCATTCTTGGACGAACAAAACAATGCCTTTTTCTCCCACTTTTTATGGTTTCCATTAAATATGCTTGGGAACCTTTTTCCTGCCACCTTACTTATTCCCTTTTTGTTCAAAAAATCAGTCATTTTAAAAATCAAGGAAAACCCATATATAATCTTCCTGATCTTGATTTTCTTTTCAAACTTTATTATTTACTGGTTATCGCCAGGGGCTAAAGCACGATACACTTATATGTTTTATCCCATACTTATCAGTATTTTAACCTTTGCCTTTTTGATAGAGAAAAATAAAAATGGATGGAAAACAAAATTGCTCTTTGGTGTCTTGTCCGCCATATCATTGTTACTTGGCATAAGCTGTTTTATTCTCCCTTTTATTGATTATTTGGATACTGTAAAAGGAGTAACTTTCCTTGGCATTCTCTTTGGGTTTGGCGGGTTAACTTTATTCCTGTTGCAACTTAAAACATATAACATCTGGAACAGGTTAGTCTTTGGGTTAATGGGAATTGTAATGTTTAAATTAGTGTTCTCACTTACTGTTTACCCATTAAAGCAACAGAAAAGCTCTTCATCCATATTCAAAAAACATGCTAAAAACATTTTGGAGATCACCAAAAGCTCACCCATTTATCTATTTTCAGAGCTTGATTTTTTTGGTCATCACGAAATTGGAAAATTTTATACAACAGGAGCCTATTTGGAACTTTTGGGAAATCAAATCCCTAAAAAAACCTCATCCTATAAAGAAAAGGGGTATTATATTCTTCATAAGGAAGAATTAAAAGGGCAAAAGGTTTTATATACTATTGATAATCGGACAAGCTGCCTTGTATTGATTAAAAATGAAGAAGAACAGGCTAAAACTTGGTCGCATATTCCAGAATTACCACCTTATCAAAGCGAGGCTCTTCGTTGATCCTCCCCAAAAAGGTAACCTTTGTTTTTTTCAGGATGACTTCCTCGGTTGTAGGGTGTTCATCACCACTGAAAATGATGCCGGTTTTTACTTTTTTCTGCTGTTGTTTTTCAATAATCCACCTGCAACGATTCCATCCCAATCAATGGCCGATGCGAACTTTTTTCCTACTTCTGTTGAGGTCCCGGTTATAAATAGTTTCATCTAATGGGTCTGGTAATAAAATTGCACTGCATGCATTGATACTTTCTGGGCTCAAAGAAAGGAAACAGTTTATAGAAGACGGTGCTCCGAGAATAATAAATTTCGGATTTCGTCGCTTTACAGTTCGGGCAGACAACAGGATTGCCAAAATTGTCGGTGGCGTAGTTGCGGACTTCATCAAAAATTTCCTTGGCCCGTTCCTTATCGGTTGAATACACCTGAAGCTTTACACCTCCCAAAGCTGCACTGATCAAAGGGTCTGAATTAATAGTAGCTTCATCCCTCAAAAAAACAGGGATGCCCTCCGCTTCCAATTTGCCTTTGATAACCACAGCGTCTGCAGGAAACTCAAATGTCCCCAACGTATGAAATTCGGTTTTCATGCTTCCATATATTTTTTGAGCGTTTGCAATACGCTTGAATTTTTTTTGCATTGAAGACGTACAGATATAACCGCAATCGCTCAATTTCTTGTTAAAATAGTCGATATTTTCAAATAGTTACTGAAAAAAGTTCCCTATAACGCAAATGTAGTACTTACGCTGATTATACAGTATCTTAGTTGCTCTTAAACCTATTCTAAAAATGAAATTTACCCTTTCTTTTCTAGCACTATTTACCGGACTATGGATGACGGCCCAAACGAATACTTACAAAATTTCCTTTGACAATGCCGTCCATCACGAAGCAGTTGTTGAAGCTACTTTTCCCGACTTAACTTCGGATACCGTGGAGTTTCGGATGAGCAGGACCTCCCCTGGACGCTATGCACTTCATGAATTCGCCAAAAACGTTTACGGATTTGAGGCTACGGACAGTAAAGGAAACGCTTTGACCGTTACCCGTCCCAACCCCTACGCCTGGGAGGTCAGCGGACATGATGGCACCATCAACATCAAATACATTTTGTTTGCCAACCGTGGTGGGGGCACCTATTCGCAAGTGGATGAAACACATGCCCACCTAAACATTCCAGCAACCTTCATGTTTGCACCTGAATTGAGCGAGCGCAAGATTGAAGTGACCTTTAACGCCCGTGAAGATTTGGATTGGAAAGTGGCAACGCAGCTTCCTTTGGTCTCGGGCACTACCTATTCGGCCCCGAACCTTTATTATTTTATGGACAGCCCTACGGAAATCAGCAACTACATGCTGCGATCTTTTGAGGTGGACGGAAAAACCATCAACCTTGCTCTGCACCACAACGGAACCGAAGCAGAAGCCGATGAATATTTTGAAAAAGTGAAAAAGGTAGTGCTGGCGGAAAAAGAGGTTTACGACGAACTTCCTGATTTTGATTATGGGAATTACACCTTTCTTGCCTGTTATATCCCCAATGCCTCTGGTGACGGTATGGAACATCGCAACTCTACTATATTGACCAGTACCCGTAGCTTGGCCGATGGAGGTATGGAACGTAATATCGGGACGGTATCGCACGAATTTTTCCATGCTTGGAACGTGGAGCGCATTCGCCCCAAAAGTTTGGAGCCTTTTGACTTTGAGGCGGCCAATATGAGCGGTGCCCTTTGGTTTGCCGAAGGCTTTACCAGTTACTACACCAATTTGATTTTGTGCAGGGCGGAGCTTATTTCGCCCAAAGAATATGTGGAAGGTTTGGCGGGAACCTTTAACTATGTTTGGAATTCTCCTGCACGGCAGTTCTTCAATCCTATTGAAATGAGTTACCAAGCTCCATTTGTGGATGCGGCTACCTCGGTAGACCCGGTTAATCGTGAGAATATGTTTATTTCCTATTATTCCTACGGAAGTGTTTTGGGCTTGGCCTTAGATCTATCGCTTCGTGAAGAGGGATTGAACCTCGATGATTTTATGAAACTCGTCTGGAAAAAATACGGTAAAACTGAAATTCCCTATACCATCCAAAACCTTCATGATGCCTTAAATGAATACGCTGGCAAATCTTTCGGGGACGAGTTCTTCAATAATTACATCTATAAAAGTGAAATGCCCGACTATAAAAAGCTTATGGAGTCCGTTGGGGTTGTGTTGGAACAACCTGAGACTTCACCCTATTTTGGAGCCTATGCTTCCATGAATCCAGATAAAACAGGTTATACCATTCTTAGAAATACTTCGATGGGAAGTCCAGCATACAAGGCTGGCCTGGACAATGGGGATGTGGTATTGAGCATCAACGACAAACCTTTAACGGAAGACCAATCTTTTAGTGATTACCTGAAACAGTTCAGCTTGGGAGAAGCATTGCAGGTAAAATTCACGAGGTACGGAAACGAAAAAACTACAGAATTGGTACTTGTCCCAAGTCCAGATTACACATTTAGTTTGATGGAAGACAAGGATAAAAAACCGTCCAAAAAGATGCTGGAACAGCGCAAAGGGTGGCTCAAAGTGGAATAGATGGTCGTTTACAAACAAGCGGAATCTTTGAAGGAACTGGAACAGATTCTAGACCTTCAGCAACGTAATTTACCCAAAAATATAAGTCAAGAGGAAAGCACAAAAGAAGGTTTTGTGACCGTGGAACACCCTCGGAACCTTCTAAAATCCATGAACGATGTGTGCGGACACATCATTGCGGTGGAGGATAACCAAGTTGTTGGGTATGCCCTATGTATGCACCCTAAATTTGCTGATGAGATTGAAGTGCTACGGCCTATGTTCAAAGAAATTGATAATGCTCTAAAAGAAAAAAACAACTATATGGTGATGGGGCAAATCTGTGTAGCCAAAAGTCATCGGGGCAAAGGTGTTTTCCGAAACCTGTATCAAACCATGAAAGAGAAACTGCCCGAGAGCTTTGATACCATTATTACCGAAGTGGATGGAAAAAATAAGAGGTCTTTGGCGGCGCATGCGGCCATAGGGTTTAAAACCTTGACCATATACCATTGGGGTGAAAAAGAATGGCACATTATTAGTTTGTAATAAGAAATCTTTCCAAATGGATTTTGGTTATCAAAGTATGCTATAAATTAAACTCTGTTCCTAGCCGGGGCACGAGTCTAGCTCCAACCATCAATCCAATTATCTGGAATTCTAATACCCGAAGTCCGCTTTGAGGGCATCAATTTTTTTGAGGGCCAAATCCTTGGTCAAAAAGTCGATTTCTTCCAATTGGAAGGCTTTTTCGAATGTTTTGAACGCTTTTTTGGGCTCTCCTATAAATTCATAATACTCTGCTTCAAAGTAAAAGCCCATCATGGTGTCGGGATATTCCTTTTTGCAAAGATCGGCCAAAGGTTCCAGTGACTCATAGTCTTCTTTTTTCAGACAGGCGGCATAAATGGCCATAATATCGTTGAGCTCCACTGGCTTCTCAAACCCGAATAGGTCTTCTATGGTTTGGTATCTATTCTCTAAATAATTGAAAACAGGTTCTTCAGAAGTAAGAATGTCTGATTTGTATTCGGCTGGTGTGATAGGCCTGTAGATGCTGAACACATTATCAAAAGCTTTGCTTATGCCATAAGCAGCAATGGAAGTGTGGTCTGCATTTTCGTATTCATCAAAAAAGTAGTGCAATGATTCTTTGGTGATGGAGTTGATGCTGGTGTTCATCTGAAGGATACGCTGTCTATCGTCCGTAGGCTGCTTTTCCACAATCAGATTGTAAAAAATCACTTGGTCCAGTTCAGATAAACGAGCAGGAACCCTGCTTTCCATTTCGGTAGCCATTACTGGGGATATGTTAATATATGAATTGAAAAGCGAACGCTCTTTGAACAAATAATAATTACCAAAATTAGCGGTGATATCGTACCCCACAAACATTTTGAAGGGTGCAATATTGTAACTCGTTTCTAGGTAGGGAATCAGTTCCGTGCCCAAGAATTCGTAGAACATTTTACCTTTCTCGGTCGGCAGGCCCGATACATCTTCGTATGCACAATCTTCCCATCTTAGGTCGTTTTGTAATTGATGAACGCCAACTACGATGGCTTCGGGCATACGGTCGAACCTGCTTTGGAATTTTACATTGGCCACAACAAGGTCGAACAGGTATTCCGCATCCAAAACCACGATGAGCGGGTATGTTTTTTCTTCGGTGTAATCTTCTGGGAAATAATAGGATACATCTCTTCGCTCTTGTAGTTTGAAGGATTCAAAAATCTCCTTTTTTACTTGGGCACCTAGGTTCAAGCACGTGAAGCCTATCAGTAGAAATAGACATTTTTTCATTGGTTAAGTTTTATGCGGTTAGGGCTTACCGATTTCTATTCAATAACGGTAATACAATGAATGATATTGTGCCAAAAACTACGACCATGAAGGTTTGTGCAATCCACATGATCCACCCAAATGCATCTCCAGAAACCGAGCTTATTCCGTAAATGCCCAAGGCAGCACTCACAGCAATAGGGTAAAGGCCGATTCCACCGTTGGTTGTGGACATGGCGAAGGCTCCTGCCACAAAGGCAACCAATAATTCCCCCAAGGATAGGGGAATGGTTTCTTCAATGGTGTGTTTTATAACCCAGAACATGCCAAAATAGGCAATCCATATAAAGAGCGTATGGAGGATGAACGGCCATTTGTTCTTCATTTTAAAAACACTGAGCACGCCATCTTTTAGACCGTTTAAAAATCCTTTGAGCTTTATTGCCAAAGGTGATTGGGATTTACGGATGATGAACGACCCCAAAAACAGGCCTACAATGCCTACGAACAATATTCCGATGGCACCGATGATGTTTACTCCTTTTTCTTCCAAGAAACCAAGGATAAAGTCGGTTTGAAGCACCAAGGTGATCATGATGATGATCAGAAGCATCAAAAGATCGATGACCCTTTCGGTGACGATGGTCCCGAACCCTTTTTCAAAAGGGACATTTTCGTAAGTGGTAAGCGCGGTTGCCCTTAAAATTTCACCGGAACGGGGAATCCCCAAGTTGGCAAAATAGGATATAAGGACAATAAATATGGTGTTGACGGTTTTGGGCCTGTATCCCATGGGTTTCAAGAGGTATTTCCAGCGAACCGCCCTCGAAATATGACTCAAAATCCCAATAATCACGGAAACCCCTACCCAAAATGGGCTTGCATTGGAAATATAATGGATGATTTGTTCTCGTTCTTCTGGAGTGGTGGAGTTGTAAGAGTACCAAATCAAAAACAGCCCAAAAGCAATGGGTACAAATATCTTAAGGAATTTTTTTAGGGATTTTCCCAAAATTTACTTGAGTAGATTGGTTTCCTCGTTGGGGAACACCAATGCGGGATTAAATGTTTTTGCCTCTTCAATATTCATCCAAGCGTAGGTGATCAGGATCAATATGTCTCCTACGGCCACTTTTCTGGCGGCAGCACCGTTAAGGGTCAGTTCTCCGGAGCCTCTTGGACCGGGAATGGCGTAGGTTTCCAATCGTTCACCGTTGTTGTTGTTCACAATCTGCACTTTTTCGCCCCTAATAATGTTGGCGGCATCCATAAGATCCTCATCTATGGTAATGCTTCCTATATAGTTAAGGTCTGCCCCGGTAACTTTTACTCGGTGTATTTTAGATTTTACGACTTCTACTTGCATGGTGCAAAATTATCAATTCAATCTTAGATTATCAATTAAGCGAACGCCGTCTGCGTAAACGGCGATAAACGCCCTATATTTTTGGTTGTCCTGAATTTTTAGGGCCGGCGTCAATGTGTTCTCGTCAGCGATTTCAAAATATTCGAGGTCAAACAGGGGGTGTAGTTCAAATTCTGACCTTACCCAATCCGCAATACCTAGTGCACTTTTCGTGCCAAAATCGGCTTTGGCAGTTTGCAGGGTAGTATGAATAAAGCCAGCCTGTTCACGAGTGTCTTTTGACAGTCTTTCATTGCGGGAACTCATGGCGAGACCGTGTGGTTCTCTTTCAATGGGGCAACCGATAATTTGAAAGGGCAATTTTTTTATTTCGGCCATTTTTCGGATAATCTGCAACTGTTGGAAATCTTTTTCGCCAAAATAGGCTTTGTCGGGAGCTACGGTTCTCAGAAAAAGTTCTACAATGGTGCCGACACCGTCAAAATGCCCTGCTCTGAACTCGCCTTCCATTACTTTGTCCAAACCATCGAACTCGTATGATTGGGAGGTAATGTTCTCTCCATAAATTTCATCCACCGTTGGGGCAAATACCACAATGTTCTCCGAGACCTGATTTAAAAGGTCGATGTCCTTCTCGAAAGTACGCGGATATTTATCCAGATCATCTTTTTTATCGAACTGGGTTGGGTTGACAAAAATGCTGACAACAACCAGGTCATTTTCCGAAAGAGCTTTTTTTACCAATGAGATATGGCCCTTGTGAAGCGCTCCCATGGTGGGAACAAGACCAATTGTACGGTCTTTTTCCCGCTGCTCTTGGGTAAAGGCGTTCAGTTCTTTTTTAAGGTCGAATATCTTCATATACAGGTACAAAAGGGTGCAAAAATACTATAAATACAGCTAATCAGCATAATTTTTGTACTTTTGCAGCTATGTTTTTCAGATAAACAAAAGAAAGCGTTTATGAATGGTAAAAAGGTATTGTTTGTATCTTCTGAATTAGTTCCCTACCTCCCAGAGAATCCTGTTTCCTTAATGTCGTACGAAGCGCCAAGAATGGTGAACAGCAATGGTGGCCAAATCCGCATTTTTATGCCAAGGTATGGAAACATCAACGAAAGGAGGCATCAATTACATGAGGTAATACGTTTATCGGGGATGAACCTGGTGATCAACGATATGGATATGCCCTTGATCATTAAGGTGGCATCCATACCAAAAGAGCGCATCCAAGTCTATTTTATAGACAACGACGAATACTTTAAAAGAAAGGCAACATTTGCCGATGCTGATGGGAATTTGTTTCCGGATAACGACGAGCGCGCGATATTCTTTGCAAAAGGAGTTGTGGAAACGGTAAAAAAATTGAACTGGTCCCCAGACATCATCCATGTGCATGGATGGATGGCTTCCTTGGTGCCGCTTTACCTGAGAAAATACTATGCAGATGAGCCTTTGTTCTCTGAAAGTAGAATTGTAACATCAGTATATGGTAAAGATTTTGAGGGAGAGCTCGATACTGCCATGATAGATAAAATAGCTTTTGATGGCATAGACAAAGAAGAAATTTCTGCACTGTCCCATCCCGAGTATAATAATTTGTTAAAGGTTGCCGTAGATCATTCCGATGCCGTTATTTTAGCCGCGGAGGAATTGTCCGATGACCTAAAAAGCCATATAGACAATCTTTCCGTACCTGTTTTGCCCTATGTTTCGCTTCAAGAAGCAGAAGAGGCATACACAAATTTCTATAATACAGAGGTTTTAAAATAGATTTAATGAGATTTTCCAAGATTATCAAAGTTTCGGCACTGTTTGGAACTTTGTTTTTACTAATTGCCTCTTGTGAAGACGAATTGGACACCATAGGTGAAGGTGTTATTGCAGGAGAGCCTTTCACAACCGGTAAAGTGGAGTACGATGTGTTTGCCTACAACAAAGGCATTACAGCGGTACAGACCAATAAACTGCCACTGTACCAATTGGGCACCTTTAATGATCCCATTTATGGACAAAGAAAGGCCAGCATCATTTCCCAGCTTCAGTTGTCCACAACATCGCCCACGTTTGGTGATATTTCCCAAGCAGACGAGGACGATCCAGATAACGATCAAGAGAACGAAACCGTAAAGGAGGTCTATTTATACATACCTTTTCAAACATCACCTTCGCCCGATTCGGATGGAGATGGCGTACCCGATGATTTGGAAAAAAGCGACGATGACGTTGACGACCCTAATTCCGATTGGGACGGTGATGGGGTGACCGATAACCAAGAGCGGGTCCAAGGTTCAAACCCCTATGACCCCGATGAGGATGGAACTGAGGATAATTTTGTATCAAACAATTATCCAAATAAGTTCGATTTGGACAGTATTTATGGCTATAGCGATGAAGAACAGACTTTTAATTTGGTGGTTTCTAGATCCAATTACTTTCTTCGGGACTTAGATCCAAATTCCAATTTTGAACAGGCGCAGGAATATTATTCCAATCAGGATTTTTCCAGCTTTATAGGGGAAACCTTATTCAGTGGAGAGGTAACCGTCGATAATGAAGAAATTATCGTTGATAATAAGGAGGATGATCCGGACACCGAAGATGTTGATGAATCCACACAAGTAGACACGAAGCTCAATCCCGGTATCCGTGTAGAGCTAAACAAGGAGTTCTTCCAACAAAATATTTTGGACAAAGAAGGTCAAGCTGAGCTATTGAGCAGTTCCAATTTTAAAAATTTCCTTCGGGGAGTACATTTATCGGGAACCGATATGGAGCAATTAATGTTCTTGCTGGATTTGTCCGAAGCAAATATTACCATTACCTATACGTACGATGATTATGACGCCGAAGCCGAGGAAGAAGTAACATCCGAAAAGGATTTTGTATTAAACTTTCTTGTGAGTTCCCAAACAGGGGTTACTGGAAATGCCGTTAATGTTTTTGAGAACGAAATGTTACCGCCAGAAGTAGCGAATGCTATGAACAGTGGAGAGAATGCTTCTAGAATATATGTAAAAGGCGGTGCCACACTTGCCGAGGTACGCTTGTTTGAAGAAGTGGAAAACGGAGGGGCAAACATTATTAACCAAATCAAGCAAAACAATTGGGTGATCAACGAAGCTAATTTGGTATTTTATGTAGATCGTCAAACGTTGGACGAATCGGTTGTAGAGCCGCCGAGGCTTTATTTGTACAATGCAGAAACCAATCGACCCCTATTTGATGCATCTAATGAAGACCCAACAGTTAATTCCGGTTCAAATCCATTAACATACTTTCTAAATCATGGTGGACTTTTGGAGAAAGAAAATGACAGGGGCGTAAAATATAAGATCCGTATTACAGAGCACATCAATAATATTATTGTCAGGGATTCTGCAAACGCCAAATTAGGGCTGACTTTGACTCCTAATATTAACCTTATAGGTGTTCAAGAAGCGGTTGGTAGCGATATGCAGGGAATTGATTACCCTGTTGCGGCAGCCATAAGTCCTTTGGGTACGGTTTTATATGGGAGCAATGTTTCCGATGGAGAGGAAAGTAAGAAACTTAAATTGGAAATTCACTACACCGAAGCCAATTAAAAGTACGAATTTATCGTAGTTTTTTGGGCGTTTATCGTTTTAAACAACCAGAACTGCATATTTTAACGTATACCTTTTAAATTTGATGACCAGCCCCCAAATGGTTATTAACTAAAAAAAATCTTATGTGTGGAATAGTTGGCTACATTGGTCATAGAGATGCCTATCCAGTTATAATAAAAGGTCTTCAAAGACTGGAATATAGAGGCTACGATAGTGCCGGAGTTACCTTGTTCGACGGAGAAAACATACATCTTGCCAAAACAAAGGGTAAAGTTGAAGATTTAAAAAACAAGGCCGAAGCTTCTATTCCCACTAAAGGAAAGTTGGGCTTGGGGCATACAAGGTGGGCAACCCACGGAGTTCCAAACGATGTAAATTCACACCCCCATTACTCCAATTCAGGTGATTTGGTGATTATTCATAATGGAATCATAGAAAACTATGAGTCCATTAAACAAGCACTTATCAAAAGAGGGTACACCTTTGAATCGGATACCGATACCGAAGTGCTCATCAACCTCATTGAAGAAGTCAAGAAAAAAGAAGGGGTAAAACTGGGGCACGCAGTTCAAATTGCATTGAACCAAGTTGTAGGGGCTTATGCCATTGCTGTTTTTGATAAAAACAAACCTGATGAAATCGTGGTAGCCAAGTTAGGTAGTCCACTCGCCATTGGGATTGGGGAAAACGAATACTTTATTGCCTCGGATGCCTCACCGTTTATAGAATTTACCAACAACGCCGTTTACCTTGAAGACGAGGAAATGGCCATTGTAAGGATTGGCAAGGAAATCAAACTACGTAAAATAAAGGATGATTCCATTGCCTATCCAAACATTTTAGAACTACAGCTCAACCTGGAAGAAATAGAAAAGGGCGGGTACGACCACTTTATGCTCAAAGAAATTTATGAGCAGCCCAAAGCTATATTGGATACCTATAGGGGTCGTTTGTTGGCCGATAAGGGCATCATTAAAATGTCCGGCATCGATCAGAATCTGGAAAAACTCCTCAACGCCAACAGAATCATTATCGTAGCCTGCGGTACTTCGTGGCACGCCGGTTTGGTAGCAGAATATATTTTTGAGGACATGGCCAGGATACCTGTTGAGGTGGAATATGCCTCGGAATTCAGGTACCGTAACCCGGTAATTACCGAAAATGATGTGCTCATAGCCATTTCCCAATCAGGAGAAACAGCAGATACTTTGGCGGCCATTAAGCTGGCAAAAGAAAAAGGAGCTTTCGTATTCGGTGTGTGTAATGTTGTGGGGTCCTCCATTGCTAGGGAAACTCATGCAGGAGCATATACCCACGCAGGACCTGAAATTGGGGTGGCATCCACCAAGGCATTTACAACTCAGATTACGGTATTGACCCTGATTGCCTTGAAATTGGCGCAAGAAAAAGGAACCCTCTCTCAATCCAAGTACCATGAATACTTGGCAGAATTGGAAGCTGTACCGGCTAAAGTGGAAAAGGCATTATTGTCGAATACGCTAGTAGAGGAAATTTCGGAAATCTATAAAGATTCATCTAACTGCTTATATTTAGGTAGGGGGTATAATTTCCCAGTTGCATTGGAAGGCGCACTGAAATTGAAAGAAATTAGTTATATCCATGCAGAAGGCTATCCCGCTGCAGAGATGAAGCATGGACCCATTGCTTTGATCGATGAGCAAATGCCAGTTGTAGTAATTGCCACCAAAAAAGGCCACTACGAAAAAGTAGTAAGCAATATCCAGGAAATAAAATCCAGAAAAGGGCGAATCATCGCCATAGTAACAGAAGGTGACGAAACCGTAAAAGAATTGGCGGACCACGTAATCGAGGTTCCGGAAACTTCCGAAGGCCTTTCTCCGTTACTCACAACAATCCCCTTACAATTGCTTTCATACCATATAGCTGTAATGAGAGGTTGTAATGTAGACCAGCCAAGAAATTTGGCTAAATCCGTTACGGTGGAATAGAAAGTAAAAACATACGATCAAACAAAAAAGGTGCTGGAAACAGCACCTTTTTTGTTGAAAACATATATTTGAACAGGATTTTTTGCCAAAAAAGTATTATGCATGCATAATTTTTTTCAAATTTGTATAATCGAAATAAAAAAAATGTATCTTCCCGATTGATACTTAACATGCACAATAACTAAATTAACTCTAATCCATAGCAAATGAAAAAACTTATGTTTCTTTCCCTAATGCTGTTGGGTTTGGCAACTTATGGTCAGACCACCGTACAGGGAAAGGTAGTTGATGAAAATAACGATCCCATACCGGGAGCCAATGTGGTCTTGGTAGGGAAAGCAGAAGGAACCACTACGGACTTTGATGGAAATTTTACCTTTAATACTGATGAAGCCCCCCCTTTTCAGCTTCAATTTTCCAGTATAGGTTTCTCGGATTTTACAGCCAATGTCACTTCAAACAACCAGACACTTACCATCACACTTTCGGAAGCCAACACCATGTTGGATGAAATTGTGATTTCAGCATCAAGAACACCGGAACGTATTTTTGAGTCTCCCGTGTCCGTTGAAAGATTTGGTCTTAGGGAAATTAAAAACACTACGGCAGAATCCTTTTATGGAGGTCTTCAAAACTTGAAGGGAGTGGACATTAATACAAACAGTTTAACATTTCAATCCGTCAATACCAGAGGTTTTGCAACTTTTGCCAACAACAGGTTCTTGCAGTTGGTAGATGGTATGGACAACACCGCACCCGGACTTAATTTTGTACTGGGTAACCTTGTGGGGATGTCGGAACTGGATGTGCAGAGTGTAGAAATTCTTCCAGGAGCTTCATCTGCACTATATGGTGCAGGTGCCTTTAACGGTATCCTATTTATGAGAAGTAAAAACCCCTTCGATTTTCAAGGGATCAGTGCCTACGCCAAAGGCGGGGTAACCACCCAAGACGCTGCGGGAAGCAATTTTTATAAAGATTTTGGCGTACGTGCCGCCCATGCCTTTAGCGATAAAGTAGCTGTTAAGGCAAACCTATCGGTTCTGACCGGTGAGGATTGGCATGCCAACAGCAGAGCGGATTTGAACAATCCAGGAGCAGACCGTTCCAATCCAGCCTACGACGGATTGAATGTATATGGTGATGAGGTTTCTACAGTATTGGACTTTGATGCGGCTGCTGGCTTACCATCAGGAACTGTTGGATCTGCACTGGTTTCCAGAACAGGGTATGATGAAGCCGATTTGGCCGACTATGGTGCGGAAAGCGTAAAAGCGGATTTTGCATTGCATTACAGGCCGTTTGCCGATGATTTGGAAGTGATTCTTAACAGCAGAATTGGTCGCGGTACCACCATTTATCAAGGAGCCAACCGGTATGCTGTAAGTGGGTTTACCATGCAGCAGCACAAGTTGGAAATCAAAAACGACAACTTCTTTTTAAGGGGATACATTGTTTCCGAAAACTCGGGCGATGCCTACGACACCCGTTTTGCGGCCATCAATGTGAATAGATTATGGAAACGGGATGCCCCAAACCCAGATGACCCTACCGAAAGATCTTGGTTCGGGGATTATGCTGGAAGATATATACCAACCTTTTTAGGACTTGTTCAGCAAGGAACTTCTCGTGAGGATGCATCTGTACAAGCACATGCCGCGGCAAGAGCTTATGCAGATGAAGGAAGATTGATTCCCGGGACACCAGCTTTTGAAAGTGCATTCAATAAGGTTATCAATGATGGGGACTTAACCACAGGGGCAAAGTTCATTGATAAAACCAAATTCCGTCACGTAAACGGTAATTACAATATTGCCCACCTGATAGATGATTGGGCCGATATTCAAATCGGAGGCTCTTTCAGGGAATATGAGTTGAATTCCAATGGAACCATTTTTACAGATATTGATGGTCCCATCAAATACAACGAGTACGGAGCCTACCTTCAAGTACAGAAGAAATTTTTGGATGACCGTTTAAAATTTACAGGTTCTGCCCGTTATGATAAAAATGAATTTTTTGATGGATTTCTTTCACCAAGAGTTTCCTTTGCCTACACATTGGGAGAAGAAAGAAACCATAACCTTAGGGTTTCAGTACAGCAAGGGTTTAGAAATCCAACAACACAGGACTTGTTCATTGGTTTAAATGCAGGACGTGCTATTTTGGTAGGTTCCGCACCATCAAACTTGGACAGGGATGTGAGAACATTTGATATAAGTGAGAAAGCTCAGGAGGATCTTGGTCAACCCGCTACGGTGGAAATTGTAGGTCGTGAAGCCTATGAAAATGCCTATTCCGTAAGTTCCTTACAAGCTGGAGCTCCTGAAGTAGTCAATACACCACTTGTGAAACCAGAGGAAATCATAGCTTATGAAGCAGGTTATCGTGGGCAAGTGGGTAAGTTCACCATTGACTTGAGCGGATACTACAATAGCTATTCCGACTTTTTGGCCAATACCACCACAGCTGTTCCTTTTTATGGTGAAGCAGGAGATGGAGGTCTTTCCTTGTTGGCACTTCAGAACGGAGATTACCAAGTGTATCAAACCTATACCAATTCCGAGGCAGATATCAATTCCTACGGAGGTACCGTTGGTGTAGATACCAAACTTGGAAACTTTGATCTAGGGGTTAACTACACATTCGCCGAATTGGATATTGATGAAGGAAAGTACCCGGACCTTAGGACAAATTTCAATACACCAAAGCACAAGGTAAAAGCATCTTTCGGGAATGCGGCACTCTTCAAAAACTTTGGTTTTAACGTTAACTACCGTTGGAGCGACAGCTATTACTGGGAAGCTTCGTTTGCCGATGGCAATATTCCAGCATACACTGTGTTGGATGCCCAGATCAACTATTCGGTTCCATCCATCAAATCAGTTTTCAAACTGGGGGGATCTAATCTGTTGGGTGATGAATATTACACGGCAATCGGCACAGGATTTATCGGTTCCATATACTATTTGTCTTGGAGCATAAACCCTTAAACAACAGATAACAAGCAAAACTAAGGGCGTTGGGTTTTCCAACGCCTTTTTTCTTTAAAAAAAACTGAAATCGGTTTCTGAATAAAAATGTAAAAGCATATCTTTGCAGCCGAAAAAATAGCGGTCATTTTCCGCGTATTCAATTATAAATAAACATACTAATGTCTAAAGTAACAGGTAAGGTTGCCCAAATTATAGGCCCGGTCATTGATGTTGAGTTTGAATCAGGGGTAGAAATCCCAAGAATTTATGACTCACTTGAAATAGCAAAAGCTGATGGCTCAAGATTGGTTCTCGAAGTACAATCACACATTGGTGAGAATACCGTAAGAACCATCTCTATGGACTCTACCGATGGTTTGAGCAGAGGTGTAGAGGTAGTAGCTACCGGAAATCCAATTCAAATGCCAATTGGCGAAGATGTTTACGGACGTCTTTTCAATGTGATCGGTGATGCCATCGATGGTTTGGAAGAACTGCCTAAAACTGGAGACAACGGACTTCCAATTCACCGTGAAGCACCAAAATTTGAAGACCTTTCTACTTCTACAGAAGTACTTTTTACAGGTATTAAAGTAATCGACCTTATCGAACCTTATGCAAAGGGTGGTAAAATTGGATTGTTTGGTGGTGCTGGGGTTGGTAAAACCGTATTGATTCAGGAGTTGATTAACAACATTGCAAAAGGCCACGGTGGTTTATCCGTGTTCGCAGGTGTTGGAGAGCGTACTCGTGAAGGAAACGATTTGCTACGTGAGATGTTGGAATCCGGCATTATAAAATACGGGGACGATTTCTTGCACTCCATGGAAGAAGGAGGATGGGATTTGTCCAAAGTAGACAAAAGCGCCATGAAAGAATCCAAGGCAACCTTTGTGTTCGGTCAGATGAACGAACCACCGGGAGCACGTGCTCGTGTGGCATTGTCTGGATTGACCATTGCAGAATATTTCCGTGATGGATCGGGAGAAGGACAAGGTAAAGACGTTCTTTTCTTCGTAGATAATATTTTCCGTTTTACCCAAGCAGGTTCCGAGGTATCGGCACTTTTAGGCCGTATGCCATCCGCGGTAGGTTACCAACCAACATTGGCCACAGAAATGGGTGCCATGCAGGAAAGGATTACATCAACAAAAAGAGGTTCCATTACATCGGTACAAGCGGTTTACGTTCCTGCGGATGACTTGACGGATCCGGCACCGGCAACAACATTTGCCCACTTGGATGCCACTACCGTACTTTCACGTAAAATTGCCGAGTTGGGTATTTATCCTGCTGTAGATCCATTGGATTCCACTTCAAGGATTTTGACCCCTGAAATTTTGGGTAAAGAGCATTACGATTGTGCACAACGTGTAAAAGAGTTATTGCAACGCTACAAAGAGCTTCAGGATATTATCGCCATCTTGGGTATGGAAGAACTTTCTGAAGAAGATAAGTTGGCCGTAGGTAGGGCAAGACGTGTACAACGCTTCTTGTCACAGCCATTCCACGTAGCAGAGCAATTTACCGGTATTCCTGGGGTATTGGTGGACATTAAAGAGACCATCAAAGGATTCAACATGATTATGGACGGTAAACTAGATCACCTGCCAGAATCTGCCTTTAACCTTAAAGGTACCATCGAGGAAGCCATAGAGGCTGGAGAGAAAATGTTGGCAGAAGCATAGTGTCATTCCTGCGGAAGCAGGAATCCCATAGTTAATTAAGTCAAAGTGTAAAAGATTCCCGTTTGCACGGGAATGACAAAAGAAAATATGTATTTAGAAATAGTATCACCCGAAGCCACCTTATTCTCAGGCGAAGTAACCGCGGTTACCGTTCCTGGTATAAATGGTGAGTTCCAAATGCTGGAGAACCACGCACCTGTTGTTTCTTTGTTGCAAAAGGGAAGCGTAAAAGTAAAGGGCAACATCACTATAGATGAAGCCTTTGCCGATAAGTTTTCCAAAGGAAAAAATGGAGAAACTGTTTTGGCAATCTCAAGCGGTACTGTTGAAATGAAAGACAATAAAGTAATCGTTCTGGCCGATTAAAAAATGAATTCTTGATTAACCTAAAATAGGTTGATAGATTTAATCCTGTGAAGCTAGCTTCACAGGATTTTTTGTTGCTATAAAGTCAGGTAGTTTGAGTTAATTTGCACAAATCGGATAAAATCCAAAAATCCATATCTTAGACATCTCATTTATTTTTAATGGCCAAAACAAAAACAGCATTTTTTTGTCAAAACTGTGGGACCCAATTCCCAAAATGGATTGGGCAATGTTCCTCTTGCAAGGAGTGGAACACCATTGTGGAAGAAGTGGTCCAAAAAGAAGACAAAAAAAGTTGGAAGACCAACAAAACTGCCAAACAAGCCAACAAACCCCTACGTGTTTCAGAAATTACACAAGAAAAAGAACTCCGACTGGATACCTTGGACCAAGAGTTCAATCGTGTTTTGGGAGGTGGATTGGTACCGGGTTCGCTTACTTTACTGGGAGGAGAACCAGGTATTGGAAAAAGTACCTTGTTGCTTCAAATTGCGTTAAAACTGCCCTACAAAATTCTATATGTTTCAGGGGAAGAAAGTCAACGGCAAATAAAAATGCGAGCCGACCGCATTCAACCCAACAGCGAAAATTGCTACATCCTTACCGAAACCAAAACCCAGAACATTTTTCAGCAGATATCGACCATTGAACCCGATTTGGTTATTATTGACTCCATCCAAACCCTCCACACCGATTATATCGAATCCGCAGCTGGAAGCATTTCACAAATCCGTGAAAGCACCGCGGAGCTCATCAAATTTGCGAAAGAGAGCCATACACCCGTTATTTTGGTAGGGCACATCACCAAGGACGGAACCATTGCAGGCCCCAAGATTCTGGAACACATGGTGGATACCGTTCTTCAGTTTGAAGGTGATCGCAATTACGTGTATCGTATCCTTCGTTCCCTCAAAAACCGATTTGGTTCCACAGCCGAACTCGGTATTTACGAAATGCAGGGAAGCGGTTTGCGTGAAGTGAACAACCCATCCGAAATATTGATTTCCAAAAATGAGGAAGACCTCAGCGGCACTGCCATTGCAGCAACTGTTGAAGGTATGCGACCTTTGCTTATTGAAATACAGGCTTTGGTGAGCACCGCTGTTTACGGAACGCCGCAACGATCCGCAACAGGTTTCAATGCCAAAAGGTTGAACATGCTTTTAGCCGTTTTGGAGAAGCGAGCGGGTTTTAAACTAGCAGCCAAGGATGTTTTTTTAAATATTACCGGTGGAATCTCCGTGGACGACCCAGCCATTGATTTAGCCGTAATGGCCGCTATTTTATCCAGTAACTCCGATATTCCCATTGAAAAAGGTACTTGTTTTGCAGCTGAAGTAGGACTTGCTGGTGAAATTAGACCCGTGCAACGGGTGGACCAACGCATTCTTGAAGCGGAAAAATTAGGTTTCTCTACCATATTTGTCTCCAAAAACAACAAAATCGGCCTAAAAAAGACAGGGATACAGGTACAAAAAGTATCCAAGATTGAAGATGTGGTCGCCCATTTATTTGGGTAAACCAGTAATTGTAGGTTTCTTTCTATATTTAGGGAACATTCAAACTGCACATGAAAAGATATTTTCTTTTTCTTCCAATAGCAATTTTGGTTTCTTGCTCCAATCCAGATTCAAATAAGGCCAACAAAACCTATTTCACCACTTGGGAACATTATTTGGGAGACCCCGAACGAACGCATTTTTCCAATCTTGATCAGATCAACACCTCCAATGTAAATCAATTAAAACTCGCTTGGAGCTATAAAAGCGGAGGACTGAAAGAAGGAAGAACAACACAGATACAGACTAGCCCCTTAATGGTAGAAGATGTACTTTATGGGGTAAATGCCGCCATTGAGTTGTTCGCAATCAACGCAAAAACAGGAACAGAAATCTGGAAATTTTCGCCAAAAACCAAGGATGAATCAGGTTTGGGACTCAATCGTGGACTGAATTATTGGAAATCGGATGGCAAAGCACCCGGTCGTATCTTTTTCTCCTCCGGATCAAAACTGTACGCCATCAATATTGAAACAGGCAAGCCCATTACCGATTTTGGCAACAACGGCAGCATTGACCTCCATGACGGCTTGGGCAGAGACCCCAATAAGTTGTCCGTAGTATCCAATACCCCTGGAGCCGTTTTTCAGAACATACTCATTCAAGGTACTCGTGTGGGCGAAGGACCCGGCTCTTCACCAGGACACATACGGGCATACGATGTACTCACAGGTAAAATTTTATGGACTTTCCACACCATTCCCCAACCAGGAGAATTTGGTTACAACACCTGGCCTGGCGAAGCCTATAAAAAAGTTGGCGGTGCCAACAGCTGGCCGGGCATGGCCTTGGACAAGGAGAAGGGCATTGTTTATATTCCTACGGGTTCGGCCGCTTTTGACTGGTATGGTGGCGACCGCGAAGGATCCAACCTTTTTGCCAATTCCCTGTTGGCGCTAAATGCCACTACTGGGGAACGTATTTGGCATTTTCAAATGGTACACCACGATATTTGGGACAGAGACTTGCCCGCACCGCCCAACTTGGTGGATATTGTTAGGGACGGACAAACCATTCCTGCGGTAGCACAAGTAACCAAAAGTGGGCACATATTTGTGTTCAACCGAATAACTGGGGAGCCTCTCTTCCCTATCGAGGAAAAGGCCTATCCAAGTTCCACACTGCTTGGTGAAAAAGCGTTCGAAACTCAACCCCTACCCTTAAAACCAGCTCCTTTTGCCCGTCAAATTTTAACAGAAGACGATTTATACGCACCGAACAGAACTGCTTTTGTTGATGATTTGGTTCAAGGGAATGAAACCAAGGATAATCCAACTGTGTTGGAAAAATTCAACTCCATTACATCACAAGGGCAATTTATACCGATGGATACTACGGGAGTGATTTTATTCCCAGGTGCCGACGGTGGCGCCGAATGGGGCGGAGCAGCGCTCGACCCCAGAGATGGTGTGATGTACGTTAACGCCAATGAAATGGCTTGGATCATTAAAATGAAAGAAGTTGGTAGTGATGGAGAAGGTTCCAGCGTGGGGCAAAGTTTGGCACAAATTCACTGTGCCAGATGCCATGGTGGCAATTTACAGGGTTTAAACGGAATTCCTGAGCTCCAAAATGTGAAGTTGCGATTGAAATCCGATTCCATAAAAACCATTATCCAAAAAGGTCGCGGTGCCATGCCGGGCATGCCCAATCTTTCCGAGGAGGAAACCAATGCCATTACCGAGTTTGTTATGGGTATGGAAGAAGCGAAAGACCATAGGGTAGAAAAATTAAAAGTTGATGTACCCTATTCTGTAGCCAGTTTTGCCAGATTTAAGGACGATAGGGGTTATCCTGTGGTAAAACCGCCATGGGGCACCTTGAATGCCATCGACCTTAATTCAGGGGAATATCTGTGGTCGGTGCCTTTGGGGCATGAAGAAAGTTTGGAAGACCCCAATGTTCCCGTTTCTGGACTTGAAAACTATGGAGGTCCAGTGGTCACCAAAGGTGGGGTGCTCTTTATTGCGGCCACCAAGGATGAAAAAATCCGTGCCTTTAACATGAAAACCGGCAAACAACTTTGGGAAGACCAGCTTCCTGCTAGTGGTTATGCCACACCCATTACCTATCAAGTCGATGGGAAACAATACGTCGTGATTTCCTGTGGAGGAGGCAAAATGGGTACCCCTTCGGGTGATGAATACCGTGCTTATGCTTTAGAATAGTTTATGGTGCGGGATTTGGAATCTCTCTATGGATTTCTTCAATCCCGTCCAAGACCGCATCGGATAGGTCCACATCTATACTGGCAATGTTCTCCTTGAGTTGTTCCATACTGGTTGCACCAATAATGTTACTGGTAAGGAATGGTCTGGTGTTCACAAAGGCCAAGGCCATTTGTGCCATGCTCAAACCGTGTTCACTGGCCAATTGAGCATACTTCTCGGTAGCCTGTACAGCTGTATCGCCGCTATATCTGTTGTAATTCGGAAACAAAGTCACCCTTGCTTTTCTTGGCGGTATTTCGGTCAGGTATTTTCCGCTCAACACTCCAAATCCGAGTGGGGAATAAGCCAACAAACCTATTTGCTCACGCATGGCAACCTCGGATAGCCCAACCTCAAACAATCGGTTCAAGAGATTATATGGGTTTTGAATTGTTAGCATTCTAGGTAAAGACTGGTGCACCTTGCTTTCTTCCAAATAACGCATGGCACCCCAAGGAGTTTCATTGGACAATCCTACATGGCGAATCTTGCCTTCGGCAATCAAATCGCGCAATGTTTCCAATACTTGGTGGATATTATCATCCCAAACATCAACCGCATGGGCATTGTAGCCACGTTGTCCAAAATAATTGGTGTTCCGCTCCGGCCAATGGAGCTGGTACAAGTCGATATAATCGGTTTGTAAACGTTTTAAACTGCCTTCAACAGCACTGATAATGGATTCCTTACTGAACCCCGTGCTGCGAATGTGCTTCGCAGCGTGTCCAGGCCCCGCTATTTTAGATGCAAGCACCACTTTGTCCCGATTGCCTGTTTTTTTGAACCAGTTCCCTATAAATTCTTCGGTTACCGCGTACAGTTCTTTCTTTGCCGGAACCGGGTACAGCTCGGCCGTATCAAAAAAGTTCACACCTTGATCTAAGGCATAGTCCATCTGTTCATACGCCTCATCTTCATTGTTTTGGCGGCCCCAGGTCATGGTTCCCAAACAAATTTTGGATATTCGGATATCGGTATGTGGAATTCTGGTGTATTTCATCTTTTTTGGTTTAGGACAGTTAAAGGTACTGAAACAAAAACTTCGGCCTTTACGCCAATGTTATTTCTCAACTTCCAATAAAATGGGGCAATGGTCGCTATGCTTGGCTTCGGACAAAATCACGGAACGTTTGAGCCTATTTTCCAAGGGTTCTGCAACCATTCCATAATCCAAACGCCAGCCCTTGTTATTGGCCCGTGCATTGGCCCGGTAACTCCACCACGTGTAATTATCTGGTTCTTTGTTGAAATGTCTAAAACTATCAATAAAACCACTTTCCATAAAATTGCCTATCCATTCACGCTCCACGGGCAAAAATCCTGATACATTTTTGTTGCGAACGGGATCGTGGATGTCTATTGCCTCATGACAGATATTGTAATCCCCACAAACAATTAGGTTGGGGCGTTCTTTTCGAAGTTCCTCCGAATACTTTTGGAAATCGGCCATGTACGTCAACTTAAAATCCAAACGATCCATATTGGTGCCAGATGGCAAATACATGCTCATTACAGAAAGGTCTCCAAAATCGGCACGGATGTTTCTCCCCTCATGATCCATATAATCTATTCCCGTTCCGAATTCTACGTTATCCGGTTCGTTTTTACATAGTAAAGCCACACCGCTGTATCCTTTTTTCTGTGCACTGAACCAGTAGTGGTAAGGGTAACCGGCTTCTTCAAAAAGATGGGTATCCACTTGCTCTTTCATGGCCTTGGTCTCTTGCAAACAAACTACGTCTGGACCAACGGATGTCAACCACTCCATAAACCCTTTGTTCATTGCCGCCCGGATTCCGTTAACATTGTATGATGCGATTTTCATATTATCAAATTTGTTCAAAAATAGCTATTGTGAACGGCTCCCTAAAATTGAATTTACCAATGGATGTATCGATGGAAAGAATGAACACCTGCTTTCTTGATGTTTTCCCGTATTTTTAGATCCAAATTCATCCTCATGACCGCACTTGTTCTAATAGATACCCAACTTGGGCTTCAAGAAACAACATTTTATGGTATGGAGCGGAACAATCCCGAAGCTGAAGCAAATTGTGGCAGACTACTCAAACACTTCAGAAAAAAACATTTGCCCATTTTCCATATAAAGCACAATTCGACCAACCTTAGTTCACCCTTGCACCCCAATAAAATGGGAAACGAATTCCACCCCGCGGTGCAACCAATGATCAACGAACCTGTGTTTGAAAAAACCGTGAACAGTGCTTTTATCGGAACCAATCTGGAGGCAAGTTTAAAAGCTCAAAATATTTCCAACTTGGTGATTGCGGGACTCACCATTGAGCATTGTATTTCCACTTCGGTTCGGATGGCCTCAAACCTTGGTTTTAATGTTATTTTGGTTTCTGATGCCACTGCTGCCTTTGATAAAATTGGGTTTGATGGAAAAAAATATAGTGCAGACATCATTTTTCATTCGGAATTGGCCAACTTAAAAGATGAATTTGCAACAATCAAGAACACCGAAACAGTACTAAACGAACTAGACAAATCATTTCAATGAGTTTTAAAATCAACTACCTTGAGGTAAGCCCAGGAGGTCTTCAAACAAAAAAAATCAATTTATTTCGATGTAGAACGTCGGGGAATAAAACCCTCAATGAGGGATTTAAGGGATTCTCCCTACTTTTCACACTTTTATTTGCACTTCAAATAATAGCACAGGACACCCAAAAAGACTCCATAACACAATTGGATGAAGTTGTCCTTACCCAAGATGCCATTCCTAAAAAAGCTACGGGAATTACATCTTCATCCAAGATTGCAGGTCAGGCTTTTGAGCGTTTCAATCCCACGGACATCCCTTCTGCCATCAATCAGATTTCGGGTGTTTATATTCTATCGGGAGCCATCAACACCAACCGAATTACGATCCGCGGCATCGGTGCAAGAACACCCTACGGAACCAACAAGCTACGCATGTACTTTAACGGTATTCCCGTTACCAATGGCACTGGCTCCTCCACCATCGAGGCCTACGATTATGAGAATTTAGGTGCCGTAGAGGTTATAAAAGGCCCAAAAGCCACTGCGTATGGTTCCAATTTGGGCGGTGCCATTTTGCTGGACACCAAGGCATCCGTTCAAGACAAGACCCAACTCATTAATTCGTTCGCGATGGGGTCTTACAATATGTTGAAAGACAACTTGACATTCTCCCATTCGGAAGAAGGTTTTAACCTCAGTTTGAGTTACAATCACTTGGAAACAGATGGTTATAGACAGAACAGTCAGTTCCAGCGTGATGGTTTACTGTTGAACACCCAATTCCAAACCGGGCAAAAAAGCAGCATGGCCATTTTGGTAAACTATATCGACTATACAGCGCATATTCCGAGTTCCATTAATAAAACAGATTTTGAGGAAGACCCTACGAGGGCACCATCAAACTGGTTGGAATCACAGGGCTATGAGGCCAACAATTATATTTTAACGGGCGTGTCACATACCTATCAGTTTTCCGAAAACCTCCAAAATACCACAAGTGTTTTCTATACTTACTTGGACCATTACGAACCTAGACCTTTCGATATTTTGGATGAGTTTACCAACGGATTTGGTCTTCGGAGCCGCTTTGCCGGCAATTGGGGGAATGCACAGTTCACCTTTGGTGGCGAGTTCTATAAAGATGAATACCATTGGGGCACTTTTGAAAATCTGTATGAAGAAAATAATGGCAATGGTAGCCTGCAAGGGAGTCAACTAAGCGACAATACAGAGTTTAGGCGGCAATTCAACCTTTTTGGGACGCTTACCTATCCTTTAATGACAAATTTTTCCGCCCAATTGGGACTAAACTTGAACAAGACCCATTACGATTTCAGGGACTTGTTCAACCAAGGAAATGCCAATGCTTCTGCAGAACGTGATTTTGATGCCATTTTGCTACCAAATCTGGGGCTCAACTATCAATTAAAAAACGGGAAAATCTATGCAAACATCAGTAGGGGTTTTTCCAATCCCAGTTTGGAAGAAACACTTACTCCAGAAGGAGTCATCAACCCGGACATTGCCCAAGAAACGGGAACAAACTATGAACTTGGAAGTGAATTGGCACTATTTGAGAAAAGGCTTTCGGTGAATATCGGCCTGTACCGAATGAACGTGAAAAACCTGTTGGTGGCCCAACGTGTGGGAGAGGATCAATATATTGGCAGAAATGCCGGGAAAACGCGTCACCAAGGGTTGGAACTGGACTTGCAATACCGAGGAAAACTATCACAGTCGGTTACCTTTTCCCCATATCTCAGCTATACATTGAACGACCATAGTTTTGTGAATTTTGTTGACGGCGACAACGATTATTCGGGCAATCCGCTCACCGGGGTGCCAAAACATCGATTAAGTTCGGGTATCGATTTAAGGCATTCAAACGGGTTACTGCTTAACTTGACCCATCAGTATGTGGACGAAATTCCCTTAACGGATGCCAATTCCATAAGCAGCGATTCCTTTAACGTGTTCCATGCCAAGTTGGGCTTCCGCACCTCACTTTCTTCGCATATCAGTTTAGGTATTAATGCGGGGATCAACAATATTTTTGATAGTAATTACGCCCAATCCGTATTGATCAATGCCGTTGGTTTTGGAGGCGCACAGCCCAGATATTTTTATCCGGGAAATGCACGCAATTATTTTGGAGGTATGCAATTAAATTATGTTTTTTAAAATTTGATCAATGACACCAAAAATAGAAACCCTACCTCCTACAAAATTAATTGGCAAAAAACTGAGTACATCTTTCGCTGATGATAAAACTTTTGATCTTTGGACTAGCTTTTCACCAAGGAAAAGGGAGGTCAAAAACTCCATTAATAATGACCTTTATTCGGTAGAAATTTATCCCGACACGTCCTTTTTTAAAAATTTTGACCCTACCCAGGCATTTGAAAAATGGGCCGCCATTGCCGTATCCGATTTTGAACAAATTCCCGACCAAATGGAAAGCCTAGTATTGCCCAAAGGCCTATATGCAGTTTTTCCATACAAAGGAAAACCGAGCCATGCCATGGAAACCTTCAAGTATATTTATTCAGAATGGTTACCCAATTCAGAATATGAAATGGACAGCAGGCCCTACTTTGCACTAATGGGCGATAAATACAAAGGAGAGCACCCCGAATCCGAAGAGGAGTTTTGGGTGCCTATAAAAGTCAAACAGTAAGCAATATTGGGTGCTAGAACACAACTATTTTGAAATTTCAATTAACATTTAGATATTTGCCTAAATAGCTAAATATAAAAAAATGAATTCCCTGTTCAAGGCCCTGAATGATGAAACACGTAGAGAGATTGTAGAACTACTCAAAGAAAAGGATATGAACGCGGGAGAGATTGCCGAGCGGTTTCAAATTTCGAAACCAAGTATTTCCCACCATTTGGATATATTAAAACAAGCCAATCTGGTCACTAGTGAAAAAAAAGGACAGTTTATGGAATATTCACTTAACACCACCATTTTAGAAGATTTGCTTAACTGGATACTAACCCTTAAAAAATAAATTATGAAGCTTAAAAAAGAATTGCCGCTCATCGGAATTGTATTGCTGCCCTTTCTCTACTTAACCTACGTTTGGAAGCAGTTGCCCAGTGAAGTTCCCTTGCACTGGAATATAAAGGGGGAGGTGGACCGCTACGGCGATAGATCGGAACTTATCCTTATCCCTATTTTAACTTCTTTGTTGATCTACGTGATATTTTTGGCGGTACCCTACATCGACCCGAAAAAACAAATCCAAAAAATGGGCAAGAAATATGATACCTTAAAATGGATTATTACCACTTTTATGTCGGTTTTGGCATTGTTTATCATATACACTGCAAAAAATCAATCCATTGCCAATCCCAATTATATTTTGTTGTTATGCGGAATCCTTTTCATCATATTTGGCAACTATTTCAAAACAATCAAAACCAATTATTTTATAGGTATCCGAACGCCTTGGACCTTGGAAAATGAAAGTGTTTGGAAAGAAACCCACAAATTGGGAGGCAAAATCTGGTTCGCAGGCGGTTTGCTTGTCATTCTATCCAGCCTAATTTTTAATGAACAGACCAATTTTATCATTTTTATGACCATCATCGCTGTAATGGTCTTGGTTCCTGTAGTATATTCTTATCTGTTATTCAGAAAGCAAAAAGACTAATTCATCAAATAAAAAAGCTTTGAATAGGATTGTGAGTAATCCGTATCTTAGTTACCAATTGCAAATCATATGACACGAAATTATATTTCTTTCCTGTTTTTGCTCCTGATTTTTTCCTGTACCGAAAAAAACAAGAAAGAAGTGAGTTCCATCGACCCTGTAAACTGGAGCAATCGCACGGCCCATATCTCCGAGCAGGATTCTTTGGTGCAAGGCATTTCGTATCTCTCCGTGTATTCCGAGATTTATAGTGAAACCGAACACCGCACCCACAACCTTACCAGTACCATAAGTATGCGGAATACCAACCTAAGAGATACCATCTACATCCACAAGGCGGAATATTTTGATACCAAGGGCAATCCCATCAGAACTTATTTTGATGAGCCCATCTACATAAAACCGATGGAAACCGTTGAAATTGTGATTGATGAGAAGGACAAGTCAGGCGGAACAGGTGCCAACTTTCTTTTTAATTGGTCCATTAAACCCACTTCCCACGAGCCTTATTTTGAAGGGGTCATGATTTCCACTTCGGGACAACAAGGTTTGTCTTTCACCACCGAAGGTAGAAGAGTCGAATAGTCCTCTCGAACCTACAAATATCATAGTTTTACTCCCTCGATTATGTATCTTGTATAGCAATTAGGGGAAGGATACACCTTTTCCTTGCGCATAAAAACTAAACTATGAACGATTTACTAATCGCCAAAGGTGTTTCTTTGAAACACATATCCACCATTGCAGAAAAATTTGGAATCGACCCAGAGCACATTGAAATGTTCGGGAAATACAAGGCCAAACTTCCTCTTAAGGCCATTAACCGAGATAAAGCCAAAAACAGTAATTTAATTTTGGTATCGGCCATTTCCCCAACCCCAGCTGGCGAGGGAAAAACTACCATGTCCATAGGCCTTTCCGAAGGATTGAACCGTTTGGGCAAAAAAACAACCGTGGTATTACGGGAGCCATCATTAGGACCTGTTTTTGGAATTAAAGGAGGTGCCACTGGCGGTGGTTATTCCCAAGTGTTGCCCATGGAGGACATCAACCTGCACTTTACGGGCGATTTTGCCGCCATTGAAAAGGCACACAATCTTTTATCGGCCATTATTGACAACAATATTCAGAATAAAACCAATTCTTTACGATTGGACCCGAGAACCATTGGCTGGAAACGGGTAATGGATATGAACGACCGTTCCCTGCGCCACATCATAGTGGGGCTTGGTGGTACCACTTCGGGCGTGCCAAGGGAAACCGGATTTGATATTACCGCTGCCTCCGAGATCATGGCCATTCTCTGCTTGGCCGAAAGCCTAAGCGACCTAAAAAAGCGATTGGGCAACATTTTTGTGGGGTACACTTTTGACAGAAAACCTATCTACGCTAAAGATTTGAAGGCCGAAGGCGCTATGGCCGCCTTGTTGAAGGATGCCATAAAACCCAATTTGGTACAGACCATAGAGGGAAACCCCGCCATTATTCACGGTGGGCCTTTTGCCAATATAGCACAAGGAACCAACTCTGTACTGGCTACTTTAATGGGAATGTCCCATTCTGATTACACCGTTACAGAAGCTGGATTTGGATTTGACTTAGGGGCCGAAAAATTCTTCGACATCAAATGTAAAAGTGCTGGTTTAAAGCCCAAGGCCGTTGTGCTTACCACAACTATTCGGGCATTAAAATATCATGGGGGCGCAGATTTAAAATCGTTGACCGAACCCAACGTAGAGGCCTTGAAAAAAGGGCTTCCGAATTTGGAGAAGCATTTGGAAAACATCGCTAAATTCAACGTTGTTCCCGTAATTGCCATCAATAAATTTGTTACAGACACGGATGAAGAAATTGCGGTAATCAAGGCATTAGCAGTATCAAAAGGTGTTCGAGTAGCCGTTGCCAATGTTTGGGAGAAGGGTGGTGATGGCGCAGAAGAATTGGCTAAATCCGTAATTGAGATTGTGGAATCCAAAGCCTCCGATTTCCAACCACTTTATGATTGGAAATCAACAGTAAAAGACAAAATAGCCACTATTGCCACCGAAATTTATGGTGCGGAATACGTGGATTACACCGCCAAAGCCAAAGCTGATTTAAGAAAAATCGCAGACCTTGGTTTAGATCAACTGCCCGTTTGCATTGCCAAGACCCAAAAGTCATTATCGGACAATCCTAAATTACTGGGCAGGCCCAAAGATTTTATCATCACCGTGCGAGAAATAGAAATTGCCGTTGGGGCAGGTTTCCTTATTCCGATAACGGGCAACATTATGCGAATGCCCGGATTACCAGCACATCCATCATCCGAAGGTATCGACATTAATGATGCTGGGGAGATTACCGGATTGTTCTAAGCCTTAGATTTTCTGTAACCAATAACGCATATCCACTTCTTTGGAGATGATTTCCTTCACCTCTGAAAGCTTTACACGTTTTTGATCCATGGTATCCCTATGGCGGATGGTTACCGTATCGTCTTCCAATGTTTGATGGTCTACGGTAACACAAAAGGGTGTTCCCGCAGCATCTTGACGGCGGTAACGGCGCCCTACGGCATCTTTTTCATCATAATCCACATTGAAATCCCATTTTAGCTCATCCACTAATTTTTGGGCAACTTCTGGCAGTCCATCCCGCTTCAACAATGGCAAAACGGCCACTTTGTTGGGGGCGAGCACAGCCGGAATTTTAAGTACGGTACGTGTAGAGCCATTTTCGAGCTCTTCTTCTTGCAAAGAGTTAGAGAACACAGCCAAGAACATACGATCTAATCCAATGGAAGTTTCCAACACGTAGGGCGTGTAGCTCTTATTCTCTTCGTGGTCGAAATACTGTAGTTTCTTGCCCGAGTATTCCTCATGCTTGCCCAAATCAAAATCGGTACGGGAATGGATTCCCTCCAGTTCTTTGAAACCAAACGGAAACCTAAACTCGATATCTGAAGCTGCATCGGCATAGTGCGCCAATTTTTCGTGGTCATGGAAACGGTAGTTGTCGGCTCCCATTCCCAAAGAAAGGTGCCATTTCATCCGTTTCTCTTTCCACGCCTCGTACCACTCCAATTGGGTGCCTGGTTTTATAAAGAATTGCATCTCCATCTGTTCAAATTCCCTCATACGAAAGATAAACTGACGGGCCACAATTTCGTTACGGAAGGCTTTTCCTGTTTGGGCAATCCCAAACGGAATTTTCATCCTTCCGGTTTTCTGTACGTTCAAAAAGTTCACAAATATACCTTGTGCGGTTTCAGGACGAAGATACAGGTCCATGGCACTATCGGCAGAAGCTCCGAGTTTGGTGCCGAACATTAGGTTGAACTGCTTTACATCGGTCCAATTTTTTGATCCTGAAAGCGGACATGCAATCTCCAATTCCTCGATTAAGGCTTTTACATCAGCCAAATCTTCTTTTTCCAAAGACTGACCCATTCTTTTAAGAATGGAATCGGCTTTCTCTTGATAACCTAGTACCCTATTATTGGTCGCTAAGAATTGCTCCTTATCAAAGCTATCTCCAAAGCGTTTTTCAGCTTTTTTGACTTCTTTTTCGATTTTGGCTTCGATTTTGGCTACATAATCCTCGATCAAAACATCGGCACGATACCTTTTTTTGGAATCTTTATTGTCTATCAAAGGGTCGTTAAAGGCATCTACGTGGCCAGAGGCCTTCCATGTGGTGGGATGCATAAATATGGCGGCATCAATCCCCACGATGTTCTCATTGAGCTGCACCATGGCCTTCCACCAATATTCGCGAATGTTCTTTTTTAGCTCGGCACCATTTTGACCGTAGTCATAAACTGCACTGAGTCCATCATAAATCTCACTGGATTGAAATACATATCCGTATTCCTTTGCGTGGGAGATAACCTTCTTAAAAATGTCTTCCTGATTTGCCATTGGGCAAAAATAGAATTTTACCCAAAAAGAAGTATGTTATTTCAACTGAAATTCAGTGGAAGCCAGCAATCTTTCATCTTCAAAGACATTTAGGGTATAAATTCCTTCTGCCAACGACCCTTCGGGTACGGTAATGGCATCACAAATACTGATTTCCTTTCCGGTGTAGACAATCTCAACTTTTTTGCTGTATGTATTCCCGCTAACCGAAATTGTATTGGCGTTATCCTCGATAATGGCCATATTGGGATCCAAAAACTGGAGGTATAGCACTTTTATGTCCCCCTTCGTGTTAGGGTCGCTCAATATGGTAACGCATCCTCTCAACTTTTCGATCACAGAAGCCTTATTGGTTTTTATGGGTCTGCCAGCCCTTAACCTAAAACCACTGCCTTCGGCATCTTGTAGTTTTAAATAGCTTTTAATTTTGAGTTCCTTGGCAAGTTCCTTATTGGTCTCGCGAAGCAAAGATTCTGTTTGTTGCATACTATTGGCCCTGCCCCGTAGTTCTTCCAACCGCTTCAAGGTCTCGTCGTACTTGCTTGCCAGTAAACTATTGTTGTACCTAAGAAAGTTGTTTTTGAGCTTCAGGCTGTCAAAACGCAACTCCAATTTACGAAGTTCCTTTCTGGTTTCCTTTAATTTGGTGATACTGAAGTTTAATCTGCCGACGGAGTCCAAAAGTTGTTGCACCCTAAAACGGGAGGTTTGCAACTCGATTTCGTTTACCTCATTTAATCCCGATAAACGGTCAACCTCTGCCCTCATCAATGTTAAATCCTTTACCAAAAGTAATTTTTCCTCCTCCAAATAGATCATTTGGTTTTTGGATTGGGCGTAGCTGTAATAAAAGGCAATAAGAATCCCCACAATTACCGCGGCCATAGCGGCAAAAATAATTTTGTAGTTGAAATTGTTATCTTGGGAGTTCATGGGGTTGACAGACTACTCTAAAAATGTATAAGATTTGACACCAAAAAGGTTGGCTAAGATAATAAACGAGATTAACAACATCCTATTGCCAAGGGTATGTTTTGGATGTAATGCGCAATTATTCAGGGATGAACATGTTTTGTGTGCCGTTTGTCGACATGATGTGCCACTCACCGATTATAACTATCTGGAAGAAAATGCCGTGGATCGTATATTTTATGGTAGAATTCCCATAAAAAAAGCTGCATCGTTTGTTTTCTTCTCCAAAAATGGGCTGATAAAAAATTTATTGCACTGGCTCAAATACAAAAACCAAGAACAGATCGGAGGTTTTTTTGGGGATTGGTGCGGTGCCCAATTAAAAGAAAGTGGTCAACTCGGCCATATTGATGCAGTAGTACCGGTTCCTTTGCATCCCAAAAAGCTGAAAAAGCGGGGCTACAATCAAGTAGCTTTATTTGCGCGTACAATTGCGGAAAATTTAGGTGCTGAATATTGTGATGATTGGTTGATAAAAGTGAAGAACATAAAAACCCAGACAAAAAAAGGCCGACAAAGTCGCTGGGAAAGCTCTAAAGATGCCTTCGACCTCAATGCATCATACAACAGAAAATTTAAGCATGTGCTTTTGGTGGACGATGTTATCACTACCGGGGCAACCATTGAATCTTGTACAAAAACACTTCTCCAACAAAAAAACATAGCGGTTTACGTATTGAGTATGGCCATGGTACCGGAGGGTTAAATTTTATTAATGCGTTGTCCCGTTTTTCAAATTAGTTGTTTCTTTGTTCTTCATTGGTTTTAGGCATGGTGTACTTAAAAAAACTGTTGGGACTTCTTTTTTTCGCCTTTATGGCCCTTGCTATGTGGCAATGTGCCAAACGAGGTTCCCCTAGCGGTGGCCCAAAGGATATTACACCTCCAAAACTGGTACGCAGCGAACCTGAAAACTTTACCACTAATTTTAAGGCAACAAAAATACGGCTCTATTTTGATGAGCTGATCAAGTTGGAGGACGTGCAGGACCAGTTGGTGGTTTCCCCACCCTTTAAGAACCCTGCCACCATAACCCCAATGGGCGCTCCGAGCAAGTATATTGAGGTTGTTATAAAAGACACGCTTAGGGAGAACACTACCTACACCATAAATTTTGGGCAAAGCATTGTGGACAACAATGAGGGGAACCCCAATAGCTTTTTGAGCTACGTATTCTCTACGGGAGATTATTTGGACTCCCTGTCGTTATCCGGTGCCGTAAAAGATGCCGTTAACAGAAAAGCGGACGAGTTTATTAGCGTAATGCTTTACGAAATGGACAGCACCTATACAGATTCTACCATTTACAAAGAGCCCCCGTTGTATATTACAAATACTGGAGATAGCGTTCCCTTTTTTGAATTGAGGAACCTAAAAGGTGGAAAATATGCCTTATTTGGCCTAAAGGATGTGAACAAGAACAACATGTTCGATCAAGGGCAAGATAAAATCGGTTTTATAGCCGACACGATTACAATTCCAACGGATTCCATTTACTTATTGAATCTATTTCGAGAGCAGGCAAATTATAAACCTTCGGTGCCCAGTTTGGTGGCCAACAATAAAATTATATTTGGGTATCAAGGGGATTACAGGGATATGGTCATTGAATCCCAGACATTGTTGCCCGACTCGGTTAAAACCAAAATATTGAAAGAAAGGGACAAGGACACCCTAAATTATTGGATGACCCCAACCGATTTGGATTCCATTATATTCACGGTCAGGAATGATAAAGTTCAGATTATCGACACTTTTACAGTAAAAATGCGGGATCTGCCCATGGATTCTTTAAAATTGTCTACTTCTGTTAGCGGAAAATTTAATTTTGAGGATACCTTCAGTATTTTGGCCAATACGCCTATTGCAACATTGGACACCAACCATATTTCGCTAAAAGTAAGCGATTCCATTCCCGCATCGTACTCCTATGTGTTGGACAGTTTGAACAACAAAATTGATTTCGATTTTGAGGTGGAGCCGAACCAGAAATATACTTTTTCGTTTTTGCCTGGGGCTATTACCGATTTCTTTGGAATTAAGAACGATACGTTGGCCTACAATTTATCTACAGGCAGTTTTGCAGATTATGGCAATCTAAGAATGATTTTAGGTGGCGATGTTACCTATCCTGTGATTGTACAGTTGACCAACGAAAAAGGAGAAGTGCAGCGAGAGATTATTGCTGCCGATGCACAATTCTTCGAATTCAACTACTTGAATCCGGGCAACTATGTAGCCCGCGTTATATTGGATAAAAATGGAAATGGCAAGTTGGATACCGGCAGCTTTCTCGAAAAAAGACAGCCCGAAGAAATAAGCTACTATCCTGGTGTTATTGAGATCAGGGCCAACTGGGAAAAGGAAGAAACCTTTATCCTATCAAATTAAAACTATCCCTATCTTCTAAAAACCTTAATTTTTTTCTTGTATTTTCTATGTGTTCTTTATCTAATGTGGCATATAGTATCTCTTCTGCTTCAGAATAGGCCAAAAGCTGCCCAAGTACATCATATACGGCGGAATGTCCATTGTATTCAAAATCCACTCCATCCATTCCTATTCGGTTAACTCCAATGCAATAGGCCATGTTTTCAATAGCTCTTGCTTTTAGTAATGTGTCCCAAGCATTAATTCTTTTCTTGGGCCAATTGGCCACATAAATCAACACATCGTAATCTTCGGCATTTCTGGACCAAACTGGAAAGCGCAGATCGTAACAGATCATGGGACAGATTCTAAATCCCTTGTATTCGAAAATCAGTTTTTCTTTTCCGGCCTCATATACTTTATCTTCACCAGCTAGTGTAAAGGTGTGTTTTTTATCGTAGGCTTCAACTGTTCCGTCCGGTGACACAAAAAACAGCCTATTATAAAACTTTCCATTTTCCTGAAAAATAATGCTGCCAACAAGGGCCTTTTTCTGTTGTTGGGCAGTTTTCTTCATCCAATCTAGTGTTCCCTTGCTTTCGGACAGTAAAATTTTCTCAGGCTTCATGGTAAAACCTGTGGTGAACATTTCGGGAAGTACAATCAAATCCACATCGTCCGAAATACTCTCAATTTTTTCTTCAAACATTTTACGGTTGCTTACTGGGTCTTCCCAGTACAAATCAGTTTGAATCAAAGCAATATTCAAGTGGGTGGACATCTAATATTTTTTTAAAATTTCTTCCAACTCGGTGTTCCCTTGTTCCAAAACAAGATCCATCGCTGTTTTCCCTCTGGCATCTTTTACGGAAGCATCCGCCCCATGCTCTAAAAGAAGTTCAGCTATATCTTTACGGTTGAATGTTACCGCATAAATAAGGCAAGTTGCCCCCATAGCGTTTTTTTGGTTGATGTTAGCTCCAGCTTTTATTAATTTTTCGGCAATGCTTGTAAATCCTTTGAAACATACACCCATTAGCGCGGTATTACCGGAACTATCCAAGGCATCTACTGTGGCACCTTTGTCGAGCAGGAATTGTACAATGTCATCATGCCCATAATAAGCCGCCAACAATAATGGGGTGGAGCCTCTTTGATCTTTGATTTCCAAAAATTTTGGGTTGTTGTTCAACAGGTCCTGTACAGCTTGTGAGTTCCCGTTTCTTATCTGGTTAAAGAGTTCTTCTTTATTGTTCATAGGTATGTGAAAGTTATAAAAAAACTGCCACAACCTTTTTAGCTATGGCAGTCTTTGTTGGTACTGATTTTCTTTTTCTATTATTTGTTTCGGATGGGGTTTACTGATTCAAATCGAAACGGTCTAGGTTCATCACTTTGGTCCAAGCAGCTACAAAATCCTTTACGAATTTCTCTTTGCCGTCTTTAGAAGCATACACTTCGGCCAAGGCACGCAAAATGGAATTGGAACCAAATACCAAGTCCACACGGGTACCGGTCCACTTTAGATCACCAGTCTCACGGTCACGGCCTTCGTACAACGATTTTTCATCGTTGGCAGCTTTCCATTCTGTGGCCATATCGAGCAAGTTTACGAAGAAGTCGTTACTCAAAACCCCTACTTTATCGGTAAGTACACCGTGCTTTGAGCCATCAAAGTTGGCCCCCAGTACACGCAAACCACCTACAAGAGCGGTCATCTCGGGCGCGGTAAGGGTCAACAATTGGGCCTTATCCACCAACAAATGCTCGGCTGGCACTTTTACGCCTTGTTTTACATAGTTACGGAAACCGTCATATTTAGGTTCCAAGTAATTAGTGGCCTCAACATCGGTTTGATCTTGGCGGGCATCGTTACGCCCTGGCGCAAAAGACACTTCGGTTGGAACACCGGCATCGCTAGCAGCTTTTTCAACTGCGGCAGTACCGGCCAAGACAATCATATCGGCCAAAGAAATTTTCTTTCCTCCACTGGCTTTGCTATTGAATTCGTCTGCAATGGCTTCAAGTGATTTTATAACTTTTCCAGTGTCTTTGTTCACCTCCCAACCGTTCATGGGTTTCAAGTTGATACGTGCACCATTGGCACCACCACGCTTGTCACCACCACGGAAGGTGGATGCAGACGACCAAGCGGTGTAAACCAAATCGGAAATTGAAAGACCGGAATCCAATACTTTTGCTTTCAAGGCTTTTATATCGGAGGCATCAACCAAGGTGTAATCTACCGCTGGAATGGGGTCTTGCCAATTCAATTCTTCTTTTGGCACTTCGGGCCCAAGGTAACGGGAACGTGGTCCCATATCTCGGTGCGTCAACTTAAACCAAGCCCGGGCATAAGCTTCGGCAAAAGCTTGTGGGTCATCCAAGAACTTACGTGAAATCTTTTCATAGGCCGGGTCAAAACGCAACGACAAGTCGGTGGTCAACATGGTAGGCTTTCTGTTGGGACCGCCAAAAGCATCAGGGATGATGGCTTCGGCATCTTTGGCCACCCATTGGTGTGCTCCTGCGGGACTTTTGGTCAATTCCCATTCATATTTAAACAAGAATTGGAAAAAATCGTTGCTCCAACGTACTGGTGTGGAGGTCCAAGTCACCTCAAGTCCAGAAGTAAAGGCATCACCTGCCTTTCCTGAACCATTTTTATTGACCCATCCCAAACCTTGCAATGCCAAATCTTCTGATTCGGGGTCAACTCCCACCAATTCTGCATCGCCATTACCGTGGGTTTTACCGATAGTATGTCCCCCAGCAATAAGGGCTACGGTTTCTTCGTCGTCCATTGCCATTCGCTTAAAGGTCTCTCGAATGTCGTGAGCAGCAGCTACGGGATCAGGATTTCCGTCAGGTCCTTCAGGGTTTACGTAAATCAATCCCATCTGAACTGCGGCCAAGGGGTTTTCCAAATCGCGCTCTTCTTTGTTGTGCGAATAGCGACTGTTGGGCGTATCGCTTAAGGCCAACCATTCACTTTCGCTTCCCCAATATACATCTTGGTCTGGCTCCCAAACGTCCTCACGGCCACCGGCAAAACCAAAAGTGCGGAATCCGGTTGATTCCAAGGCAACGTTTCCGGCCAATATCATAAGGTCTGCCCAAGATATTTTCTGACCGTATTTTTGTTTGATGGGCCATAACAAGCGACGGGCTTTGTCCAAGCTCACGTTGTCCGGCCAAGAGTTAAGGGGCGCAAAGCGTTGTTGACCACGGCCTCCACCGCCACGACCATCTCCTGAACGATACGTACCGGCACTGTGCCATGCCATACGGATGAACAAACCGGCGTAACTGCCAAAATCGGCAGGCCACCAATCTTGCGAATCGGTCATAACCTTTAAAAGGTCTTTTTTAAGCGCTGCGTAGTCCAGTTTTTTGAACTCTTCGGCATAGTTGAATTTCTCTCCCAGCGGATTAGATTTTTCTGAATGCTGGCTTAAAAGTTCCAATTTAAGACGGTTGGGCCACCAATCTTCATTTTGTGTGCCGCTCCCGGCCACTTGTTTTATTTCTCCATTCAAAAAAGGACAAGCGCCCTCATCTGCACCATTTGCCAATTCTTTACTCATGATAGTATATTGTTTTAAATTAAGTTTTTAGTGATATATAAAAATACAAAAACAGCAGTCAAAAGAATAGATGATTAATATTAAAATACTATTATAATATAATCTTAATCTATTTAGCTATTCTGTGATTTGCTTTCAATTGCTCTGCCTTATTTTTCAAAATATATAAAGCATTCAAATAATACTTTTGAAATTATTTTTCGTTCTATTTAATTCCCATTAACTTTAATACATTATGAACCAATAATTTACAACAAAATCAATAAATACCACAACTCATGAAAAAATTAATCATCCCTTTAGTTGCCCTAGTGCTTTTCAGTTTTTCCACGGATTATAGCACAAAGCTTAGTACAGAAGACCGAAAAATGATGATCAAACATTTAACGGAAACAAGAGAACATATGAACGAGGTATTGGATGGTCTTACGTATGTACAATTCAACTATAAACCTGACCCGACATCGTGGTCCATTGCCGAATGTGTGGAACACCTTGCCTTGACCGAAAAGATGTTTGTCCAAACAGTACATAAAAGTGTTGAAGAGGGCCCAAAACCTACACTTAAGGACTCTTTAGTTTTTAAAGACGAACAAATTATGCCCATGGTGGCGGACAGGAGCCAAAAGGTGAAGACCTCCAAACCGTTCGAGCCAAGTGGAAAATTTGGTTCCACCGAAGAGACTTTGGAAGTTTTACTTTCCACCCGAAGCGAACTTATGGAATACGTTAAAACAACGGACGATGATTTGAGAAACCGTTACAATAGCGATCTACCTTTTGGAACTATAGATGGGGTTCAACTTATTGTTTTTATTGCTGGCCATATGGAAAGGCACGTACTACAAATGGAAGAGGTAATGAAAGACGAAGGTTTTCCAAAAATACAGTAACAAATTATATACTTTCCTTAACATTAATTGGCAAACCCTTTCCAAAAAGGAAGGGGTTCTTCATTTAATTTTGAATGAACTTAAAAACAAGAACATTATGAAACTGATAAAAACCTTTGCTTTGGCAACCTTTCTTTTAATAATATCGGTTGCCTCAGCTCAAAATAAAAAGGACAAGAAAATAATGAAGGACGCCCAAAAGGCCAAAACCACCCTTTTGGAAACAAGTCCAAGTTTGGAGCATTTTTTTGACAATTCTGCCGGATATGTCATTTTTCCCAATGTTGGGAAAGGTGGTTTTATTATAGGGGGTGCATCGGGCAATGGGGTAGTTTATGAAAATGGAGATGCCGTAGGTATGGCCGACCTTAAAAAACTGAACATTGGTCTACAAGCTGGCGGACAGGCCATTATTGAGGTTATTTTCTTTGAAACAGATGTAGACCTGCAACGATTTAAAACCGAAAAGTTCCAGTTTGCTGCTGAAACTTCTGCTGTTGCCCTAAAGTCCGGTATTGCCTTTAATGCAAAATATAAAGATGGTGTGGCCGTTTTTGCCCTCCCTAAAGCTGGGCTTATGGCCGATGCATCGGTAGGTGGACAAAAATTTAGCTACAAGGCTTTTTAAAAGTTTAATCCCTAATCCCTGGGGTAAAATCCTCGGGGGCATTATGGGGTTGTTTAATGGTTCCGGCATCTCCGGAATCGTTGAAAATAATCCATTCCGAAAAAGTATAAACAGAATTCCCTACTGTAATATCGCTGTTCCGTACTGCTCTTCCATCCTCAAACTCGTGGTCGGTGCCCGAACCGTCCTCACCAATTATTCCGTAAACATCGACAACAGTGCCAAATGGGTCCACTAATTCCAAATTGTCATCCCCGTTGGAATCTGCAGGGCTGTTGGTCGACACTCCTAAATCGGGGGCAAATCCGTATACCAGCTCAAACTCCTCTGCTTTTGGTGAAATGACCAAAGTGCTCTCAGCACCAATAACCAAACCAGATAAATCGATGGTGGAACTTACTTCGGTATTATCGTTGGTATATCTCCTAAGTGTCCACAGGTTCAAATCCAACGGTTCGTTATCTGAGTTATACAGTTCCACAAAGCGGGCGCTGGAATTGTTGTCCGGGTCGGCCAATTCTGAAATAAAAATGCGGTTGGATGTAAACTCCGTTATAATTTCTGGACAGCGCTGTTCCGTAAAGTTCACATCTTCCAAAGTCCGAATTACTAATTGCGGGGTGTCTCCATCCCTGGCCAGTACAGCAGTTATAGTTCCGTTTTGCTCTGGCAATGTTTCATTTTGAAAATCGGCATAGCCACTGTTTAAAAGAACGATTTCATTTTCTTCGCAATCCATGAGTACTCGTTCGGTCTCTTCTTGGGCAATGGCATAGGTTTCACCAAATTCATCTTCCGTAAACTCCATACTTTCCAATTGGACCAATACGTTCGTTGGTATACTGTCAATTTCAGGAATGGTTGTAACCAAAGGTGCTACAAGTCCTCCACCATCACAGGATAAAAAAAGATGCTCCAACACTTTTCCTCTGGGCAATCTACCTATGGAAAGGTTGCCAAACGATGAGAAAACACTTCCTATTCGAAGTGTACTTCCTTTTTTGCCCAAATAGAGATCTTTTAGCTTTACCATGACCTTGCTCCCCGCTGGAAACAATAAGTGGGATTCCCGCAAATCCATTTCGAGTTGTAGCCCTTTTGATGGATTGCTCAATGCATCTTGCAGGTAAAGCACACCAAAAAAATTCCCCGCTCGGTCGGACGAGATTACGTAGCCTTCCAAGATCAGATCTTCTTGAATCTGTATCACATCATCTTGTACCAATGCATCCAACTCGGCGAAAGTGATGTTCGCAGAAATATCGGCTGTACAATTCCCCTCGATTTCATCAAACTCTCTGCCATCAACACAACATAAAAGAGTCATCAAAGTGATGGTTCCAAAGATTTTATAAAATAAATTTTTCATAAGTAGTGCGATTAAAAGCTTATGGCCAGATTCAAAAAATAGGTTCTTCCGTAGCTGTACCAATATTTTGGGGCAAAGGAGGGAAATCCGCTCAGGTTGTCTTGTTTCAATTGACCAAAATTTCCGTTTCTGCTCTGCTCGTAGCCACCTGTTCGGAAAACCGTATCAAAAACATTGTTGACACTTGCAAAGAAGCTGATATACTTTCCATTGATCAACCAAGATTTGCCCCCGACCAAATTGAGCAAATAGATGTCGTCCAGCTTGTTTTGCTTTAGCAATTTGGCCACGTTTGCATCTGAGGCATCGGGAAAACGCTCGCCCGTTTCGGGGTCCAATAGAAAACTGGAAGTTCTGGTTATTGTCGATAGATTAATGTAATTGTTCGTGAGAAAATTGGTTGTTCCGCTGATCCACCAATATTTTGGAGCTCGGTAGGACACTCCCAATGCGAGTGCGGTTTGTGGCCCTTGAGCCAGTTTTAAATCTTTGAGCGTGGCAATGCCCAAATCTATGTTTCCTTCGGCAGCAATGAGGTTTTCTTCGGCACCTGCCGTATCAAAATTGATTTGAACGGATGGGTCGCTGGCATACACATAATGGCCTACATTTCCGGCTGCGGTCAATTTTACACTGGACGATGCTTCGTACTCGAACCCAAACTCGATGCCTTTGTGAAGCCTGTCCAATCCCGTGATTACTTCCTGTACAAAATCGGAGCCCAGTCCCGAGTCCACAAAAAAGAAATTGATATCGGTGGTATGTTGAAACCTCGTATAAAAAGCACTTATACGACCTGTTAGGCTGGGCAATCGCACAAAATAACTCAAATCCACACTGCTCACGACTTCTTTTTGGAGCTCGGGAACCGTTTCGTTGTTTTCCCTTGGGTTGATGAAAATGTTTTGAAGAATGGGCGGACGTTCCACCATTGCAGCATTCGCCGTGAACCAATGTCGCCCTGTTAAAAAGTAACTGAGCCCTCCTTTGTACGAAAGGTTGGCAAACGATATTTTCTCGCCCGTTCCGAAGGAGTTTTCCAAAAAGTGCTCGTTTTTGAAGAAACCATTGCGCTGCACATTAAAACTGGAATAGGAAGCCGATGCAAAACCGTTCCATTTTTTTGAGGTCAATTTTACCTGGGCAAAACCTTCCATTTGGGAAGCATCCAAATTGTAATGGTAGTTGAACTTTTCCCCTTCAGTTTTTTGCAGATTACCATCAACATCGTTCAAGGTGTTCGAAAAGGCATCCATATCCTCATGGTAAGTAGCGCCCAACAAATCTTGGATCTGTGCATAGTTTTCGGATGCCATGGTCTTGTAATTCCCGCCAAATCCCAGCTTGATGAAATCATTCAACGTATAGTTAAAACTGGTAGTGCCCGAAATGGTCGTATTCCGGGCCACATCATCATAGAGCAAGTAAGCCGCTTTTTCACCATTGTTGGCGTTGGCGGCATAAAGTTGTTCCCAATCCAGTTGTGGTGCTTCCAAAAAGGCCTCTTTTGCTAAATTTGCATTGATGAAGTCCGCTCCAATGGAACTATTGATATGGTAACTGGGCAAATAACGGTAATAAGTAGGGTCCGGATTCGGCGCATTGTAATAACCAAGCCTACTCCTTGAATTGATTCCTGTTTGATAGGCAACCCCAATGTTCCAATTTAATTTTTTCTTCTCTAAAGTATAGTTGAGTAGAAATAGCGGTTCAAAAATCTCACGTTCCCTTGAGTTACGGATTTTACCATCCTGTTCACCCCAATAGGGATTGTACTTCCCTCCCATCAAATCAAAAACTTCTTCCGTGAGAGCTGAAGAGCGTCCTCGCCTGTTCCTTGCCAGAATAGAAGTGAAAGTGATACTGTTTTGTGGGTTGAATTGATATTCCAGCGCACCAAAAAATGAATAAGCATCATATAAAGTGCCCTCCACAAAGCCTTCTTTGGCCCATCTGCGCGAAGCGGATACCGAATAGGCCAATCCACTTTGTTTTTTTCCTGAATTGTAGGTAGTCATCAACCTGCCGCGATAGGTGCGATTGGACAGTGATGACGAAAGGCGTAATCCCGGCCTCATTCCAGAAGGTCGGGTATTGATGTTGGTATTGCCCAAAATTCCGCCGAATGTATATGGGTTTATAGAAAGGCTGTTGGTAAATTCCTGATTCCGAACTACATCGTTGAGTCCGCCCCAATTGTTCCATTGTGGTCTTCCATCAAAAAATTTGTTCATGGGAACACCGTTGATCAGAACCGTACCGTTTCGCGAATCATAACCACGCACCTTAAAAAAAGCCTGCCCAAAATCAAAAGCGGCCCGATTCAGAAAAATATCTCGTGTAGATTGCAGCAATCCCATAGAACTGGATACCGATTCAAAATCGTCGGAAAGGTCTCCATCGGTAAGTGAAATCAGGTTATCTGTTTGTTCGTGGGCAATATCCCTTTCCAGATAAATTGTGCCCAAATCGATTGGGTTTCCATCCAGATACAACGAAAATCGCTTTGTGATATAATCTACGGCAGAAATATGGAGCATTTGCTCGCCTATTTCCGTTAGATGAATTATAAACTCACCGTTATTGTTTGTTGTAAATTCTTGGGAAGTGCTTTCAAGGATAATTATGGCATTCGAAATGGGGATATCCGAACCCTTTTCCATTAATTGTCCTGTAACCGGAGTACTTTGTTGTCCATACTGCAGTTTGCAACAACAAAGCGCGGCCAATACTATGGCTAGCCTCATAGCTTATTGTAGGTTAATTAGTAAAAAAGGGGCTGTAATTGCTGTACAAACTGCTAAAAAGCGGACAATTGTACTTATTTTAGCTGCAAAATCAAAATAAAATGCGATTATTAATATGCCTACTTGTATTAATATCGACCTCACTTTATGGACAAAAGTCCAAAACATACACCTTAAGAACCATTGCTTTTTACAACTGCGAGAACCTGTTCGATACGGTAAATGATTCCCTCACTTTTGATGATGACCGTACTCCCGAGGGGCGTTACCGTTGGACCGAAGAGCGGTATCTTCAAAAGGTTGAAAACCTATCCAAAGTTATTTCCCAAATTGGTGCTGAAACTTCCAAAACCTCGCCGGACATTGTGGGACTGTGCGAGGTTGAAAATTTGGATGTGCTGGAAGATTTAGTACGGCACCCAAATTTACAGGAGAAAGATTATGGCATCATCCATTTTGATTCGCCCGATGAACGGGGCATTGATGTTGCCTTACTTTATAAAAAGGCCTCTTTTATCCCATCTTCCTTTAAAAGTCATAGGCTTTTATTGTTTGATGACATGGGGGAACGGGAGTACACCCGTGACCAATTGGTGGTCGGGGGCACCATGGACCGAGAAAACATCTATTTTATTGTGAACCATTGGCCATCCCGAAGGGGCGGAGCTGCAAAGAGTTCGCCGTTACGTGTTAGAGCTGCTCTGCTGAACAAACGGATTATTGATTCTATCCAAGAATTGGATTTGGATGCGAAGATCATTGCCATGGGCGATCTGAACGACGACCCTATTGATGATAGTTTGAAAAAAATTCTGAAAACGAAGGGTAAAAAACGTCAACTGGACAGTGTAAGCCTTTACAATCCCATGGAGGCCATGTTTAAAAAAGGGGTGGGTTCGTTGGCATATCGGGATAAGTGGAACTTGTTCGACCAAATGTTCTTCACAGCCAACTTGGTGACTGAAGACCGAACAGCGCTTTCATTTTGGAAAGCGGGCATTTTTGCCCCGTCTTTTATACGAACGGAGAAAGGACGGTTTAAAGGCTATCCGCTACGCACCTATTCGGGCGGTACATACACGGCGGGGTATAGCGACCATTTTCCTGCGTATTTGTTTTTGTTGAAGGAGGTTGAGTGAGGGATTGCCAATTAACTGTCACATCGAGCGCCCGCCTGCCGGACGGACAGGCAGTCGAGATGTTTTGCCTACCTTTCGACTGCGCTAAAGATGACAAAACATTTTCTATCTTTATCTCATGACTGTAAGACTTCCCAAGGACGAGGACAAACATATATCTGGCACTGATGATATTGCCCGCATTATGCAAAAGGTGCTTTGGCGCCAAAATAAAATCCACAGACAAAAAGAATATTTTTGGACCATAGGGCTCAATGCTGCAAATGATATTGAATATATTGAGCTTGTGACCATTGGCTCCAGCAACCGAAATATTGTTACGCCAGTGCAAGTTTTAAGTTTGGCCGCAGCCAAGCAATGTCATAAAATTGTCCTCTGCCACAACCACCCCTCAGGAAAATTGGAGCCCAGTGAGGCAGATATAGCATTTACAGAACGTATGGAAAAAGCTGCCGCTATTTTAGAAATAGAACTGCTGGACCACATTATAATCACGGAGGTAAACTACGTGGCTATTTAAGGCATTTAAAATTATTGAGGGATAAACAATAAGATTCCTGCTTTCGCAGGAATGACATCAAGCAAACCACTGCCCCCAAGGAATACGGCTCAAAATCAATAATAGACCAAGGCCATAGAAAATGGAGATGGTCTTGAACTTTTTATTGCTTTCCATGAATTTTTTGTGCCGGGACCAACCAATGGTTATCAAAACCAAGGCTATGATATTGATAAATGGATGCTCCACGGCCAATAAACGTGCTGGCGCATTTAATCCGCCCATTCCCAAAGTTTGAATGGCTTTTAGACCATTACCGGATATAAAGTATAGCAATAGTCCAACCAGTAGCTGAATATGGCTTAAAATAAGTGCAAATAGACTAACACGTAGGTCCTTTTGCATGGTAAAGTCCTTTTTGCCCAACCAGCCTGCTATGGCATTGATTACGGCAATAACTAAAACGGCCAACACCACATAGGCCAAATAAGAGTGTAGGTTCTTGATAATTTCCATTAGGTATAGTTTGTGTGTTTAAAAGTACGGAATTTTGGGCATAAAAAAAGCCCCTCGCTTTAGCGAAGGGCTTTTGATTATTTCTATTTTAAATTGAATTAGAATCTGTAACGAAGACCAAAGTTCCAAGTTCTCCCGAAGCCCCAGAATACATTGTTGGCAACGTTGACCCCATTCCAAGTTTCATCTCCTGCTTCTGCTTCTCTGTTAGAAGTAGACTCTGAAATGTAGATTTCGTCAAAAACGTTGTTTACGTTCAACCTAAGGTTAAGGTACTTGGTTTTCTCTTTACCTAAACTCATGCGATAAGATAAACCAGCATCAAACAAATCGTAAGCAGGCAATTTCAATTGGAAATCGCCACCATCAGGCAATCCATCGCTATTCTCATCTTGGAAAGAAGGTACATCAAATTGAGCGTAAAGATCTGCTGCATGGTACCAGCTTGCATCGAAGAACACGTTTTCAACTGGCTCCACAGTAGCTCCTAATCTCCAAGTAGTCTGCGCAGCATCATCAACTTTCACCCCATCTAATATAATCCTAGATTGACCAACTAGATTTTGTCCTTCATCAAATACATTCGCTGTTGGGTTTCCATTATATGTCCAATCACCTACAGACAACATACCATTAAAAGTCAAGAAAGATGTAGGACGAGCTGTAAAGTCTACCTCAACACCCATGTGCACTTGCTCAATACCATCGTAATTTGCAGTTCCCTGGAACAATAGGTTACCTTGAGGGTCTGTAATATTAACTCCTTCTGAAAGGAATCTGTCCGACCAAGAAGTTCTATACAAGTTTACGTTTGCACTAAAGAACTGACTTCTGAAACCGTATCCTAATTCAACACCAAGTATTTTCTCGTTTTGATAGTTATCATTAATATCATTCACATAGTTTAAGAAAATAGCATCAAAAATTGGTTGCTTTAAGTAATATCCAGCATTAGCAAAAACATTGTGTTTTTCATCAATATTATAGTTTAAACCACCTTTGATGTTCCCTCCTACTATGTTTATCCAATCAGTCTCTTGCTCTGGGTCGGAATCCAAATAGTTGAAATAATCAATTCTTTTGAATCCTTGATTAGAGACACCTCCCTGAAGGAACGCAGAAATCTTTTCTGTTTTATACTCAACTTGTCCGAAAGCACCCAACCAGTTTACTTTTCCATCATTGTAATAATCAATTTTGGTTTCATCGTCCACATTTTTGAAAACATTCCATGTGTTTCCGACAGTTGGCGAATAGGTGTCTGTGGTAAAGTTGTAAGTATTGTTGATGTTATCGTTATCGACATACACATCCGCTCCCAACAAATCAACCAGCCTTCGATAATGAATACCTTTATACATCCTAGCATCAATACCTGCGTCGAAAGACCAATTTTCATTCACATCGTTGTGGAAGTTTATGATGGTGCCATACCAGTTATGGGAATTAATGGATGAACGCTGCGAGATACCGTTCTCAGGTCCATAGATATGATCACCATCTTCAGCAAAACCATAATTGTAATCTCCACCGTTAACATACATTCCTTGAAAGGCAGGATCCCCACCTCCTGTGTAACCTTCCCTTGGACCACCAAAAGCTGAGCTAGACCCTTGGTTCCATGCAACTATTTCATCCATACGGACGTGACCGTTGGCATCCTTAAATGTACTTGAGAAAGACCTATCCCCGTTGATTCTACCGATAGACCCTATAGAACCACCACGACCAAGTGAAGCGTAAACTACAGAGGACAAAGTTGATTGGTTGGAGATTTTCCAATCCCAATTGAACATCGCCTTTGGCTTATGGTAGAAGTTACCAGAGAATGTATCTTCTTTTCCGCTTCTATATCCGTAATCTGAGTTGTAACGTATATTAGGATCTATACCATTATTTCCGTATCTGATGTAGTTGCTGATAGATTCAGCATAACCTCTTTGGAAATGTTCTTGTGGAGCACCAGTTACCATAAATTGGAAATCGTGTTTATCGTTAGGTCTATAACCAATGGCAACAAAGTAGTTGTATGCTTCAAATGGAGTTCCTTGAACATAACCGTCTCCGGCGGTACGGCCAAACAATGCGCTTACAGAAAGTCCATTTTCCATAATTCCAGTATTGTAGCCCATTGTGGTTTTTAAGTAATCGTTGTTACCAACAGTTGCAGCAACAGTACCACCTTCTTGAAGGTCGGCTGCTTTTGTGATAACGTTGATAGTACCACCCACAGATGAGATAGCCAGTTTGGAAGAACCAAGACCTCTTTGTACCTGCATTGCAGAAGTCACATCGGAAAGGCCAGCCCAGTTACTCCAATAAACCCACCCATTTTCCATATCGTTAACAGGAACACCGTTAATCATTACTGCAGTATTTCTTTGATCGAATCCACGAACGTTGATTCTGGAATCACCAAAACCACCACCCTGTTTTGTTACATAAATAGAAGGTGTTGATCTTAAAATCTCAGGAAATTCCTGTGAACCAAGTTTTTCAACAATTTCCGATGCTTTAATTGTGGAAACAGCAACAGGCGTCTCTCTATCTTTTGCAATATCCATTACACCAGTTACAACCACTTCTCCAAGTTGTTCTGCATCTGGCATTAGTACTATGGTACCTATATTGCCTGTAGAAGAGAAAGCGACTTCTTTCCTAAGAAATCCAATGTATGTTACCACCAATGTTCCAGAGCTTTGTTCTACTTCCAAAGTAAAGTTTCCATCAAAATCGGTAGATGTTCCTGTACTGGTCCCTTTAACCATTACAGTTGCTCCTGGCAGTGGTCCGCCCATGTCTCCATCGGTAACCGTTCCAGTAAGAGTTCCTTGTGAAAATGCTATTGCGGAAACAAAAATAGCCACAAAAGCCAAGTAGATTCTTTTCATTTAATTCAGTGTTTAAGTGTTTAATTAGCCCTGCAAATGTGATTCATTTTTGACACTCTGCGATTAAGTCAAAGTTAAAATCGGGCAAATATAGTTAACACTAAATTAACAAATAAAGTTAACTGACAAACAATTGTTTACGGTTTTGTTCCTAATTTGAGAAGATGGCAACCTACTCCTTAAAAAAATGTAAAAGGTTCAATGTGGAACTGTCGTGCTTACCAATTTTTGAATTTTCGATGTCGACCAAAATATTTTTGGCCAATTGCTTGCCCAATTCCACGCCCCATTGATCATAGCTGAAGATATTCCAAACTACGCCCTGAACAAATATCTTATGCTCGTAAAGCGCAATCAATGCGCCAAGGCTTTTGGGCGTAAGCTTTTTAATTAAAATGGTGTTGGTAGGCTTGTTTCCCTCAAAGATTTTGAAAGGAAGCAGTTTTTGAAGTTCTTCACCTGACAAACCTTGGGATTCGAGTTCTTGTTTTACCTCATCGGCGGTTTTCCCGTTCATCAAGGCTTCGGTCTGTGCAAAAAAGTTGGCCATTAATTTATTATGATGGTCCACATCGCCATGCAACGATTCCTTATACCCGATAAAATCTGTTGGAATCAGTTTTGTTCCCTGATGTATCAACTGAAAAAAGGCGTGCTGCGAATTGGTACCTGGTTCTCCCCAAATTATGGTTCCAGTTTCATAGCCTACTTTACTGCCAGACCGATCCATACTTTTTCCATTGCTCTCCATGATACCTTGCTGCAAGTATGCGGAAAAACGGTGCAAGTATTGTGTATAAGGGATAATGGCTTCGGTCTCTGCCCCATAAAAATTATTGTACCAAACACTAATCAATGCCAACATCACCGGTATGTTCTCCTCAAAAGGAGTTTCCTTGAAGTGGATATCCATTTCGTTGGCTCCTTCCAAAAGTGATTCGAAGTTTTCGTAGCCCACTGATAGGGCAATAGACAAGCCAACGGCGCTCCAAAGTGAGAACCTTCCACCGACCCAGTCCCACATAGGGAACACATTATCTTCGGCAATACCAAATTCCTCAATTTTTTCAAGGTTAGTGGACACCGCAACAAAATGGGCAGCTACATCTTTTTCGGATGCACTTTGCAAGAACCACTTTTTAATGGTCAAAGCATTGCTCAAAGTTTCTTGAGTAGTGAACGATTTTGAAACAATCACGAACAATGTGGTCTCCGGATTGAGTTCTTTTAACACTTCGTGGACCAAATCACCATCCACATTGCTTACAAAATGGGTTTTTAAGTCATTCTGATAAAATTTGAGTGCTTCGGTCACCATTACAGGTCCAAGATCCGACCCGCCGATTCCAATATTAACTATGTCGGTAAAAGCTTTGCCTGTATGCCCTTTTCGTTCTCCAGAAATAACAGCTTCCGAAAAGGATTTTATTTTTTCCTTTACTTCAAAAACCTCATCAACAATATATTTTCCATCCACCAAGACCTTATCACCTTTCTTGGCGCGTAAAGCGGTATGCAACACAGCCCTACCTTCGGTTTGGTTGATGAGTTCTCCACCAAAATAACTTTTTATCGCATCTTTTAGTCCCACCTCATCGGCCAGTTCCAAAAGCAACTTCAGGGTTTTATCTGTAAGCCTATTCTTTGAATAGTCCACCAAAAAATCGTTCCAAAGTATAGAAAACTTTTTTCCACGATCTTCTTCTTTAGAAAACAATTCCCTTAAATGTACATCTTTGGTTTCTTGGTAATGTTTTTGGAGTTTTTTCCAGGCTTCTGTTGTGGTAGGGTCGATTGTGGGTAGTGCCATTACTGGGTATATGATATTAAGGTTTCTTCAGGTTCTTCCGGGGTTAGGTCTACAAATTCGACACAGTCCAATTGTTCTTTTAGGGGGGCAATATATGCCATATAATCTGCGCGTAACGAATCTGCAATGGGTTCAGCAGCGGGAAGTTCCTCCTTAAATGGATCCACCTGTCTTCCATTCTTCCAAAAACGGTAACAAACGTGGGGGCCTCCAGTATTTCCCGTCATTCCAATCCAACCAATCACATCACCCTGACGCACAAATTCACCTCTCTTTACATTTTGTGCCTTCATGTGGAGGTATTGGGTGCTGTAGGTACTATTGTGCTTGATCTTCACATATTTTCCGTTGCCGCCCCTTCGGGTCGATTCCGTTACGGTACCATCAGCGGTGGCTACAATTGGCGTTCCTATTGGTGCGGCAAAATCTGTTCCTTTATGGGGCCGTACCTTATAACCATAGTAAGCTATCCTTCTTTTAAGGTTATAGCGAGATGACAAACGATACTTAAATTTAACCGGTGCACGTAAAAAGGTACTGCGTAAGTTATTGGCATCTTGATCAAAGTACTCCAAGATGTTGTTGGTTGCATCTGATATATATGGAAAAGCATAAATGGTTTTTCCTTTGTGCTCAAAATAAGCTGCCTTTATGGAACCTATGCCCGCATAAATACTGTCATTGATATATCGCTCATCAAAAACCACCTTGAACTTGTCTCCTTTGTCCAATCGTCCAAAATCGATGGTCCATGCATATATATCGGAAAGCGCAAAGGTTAGATTGTAATCCACTCCCAAAGTATCAATGGACATGGACAAACTATGATCTATAATTCCTCCTATCTCACGCTCTACCAATGTTACTTTTTTCTTGCTCTTGTAGGCTTTGGTAGAATCGCGGAGGTCTACCACCGTATAGTTTATTTTATCGTTTTGATAGATAAAGACTTCGGCAACCTCGGAAGTGTCCTTGGATTTAAGGATTAGGTAGGGTTTGCCCACCATAATCTTGCGGACATCGAAAGTATCTCGATATTTTTCGGAAATAGCGGCAATTTTTGGGTAATCTACTTTGTTCTTGAGCATAAGCTCACCAAAACTATCGCCACTACGGACAGTATCGTGGACTACATTGAACTCATCCAAATTAAAGCCATAGCGAAGCACTGGAAGTTTTTCTATCGGTTCTGCCTTTGCTACTTCATTAATAACCGGTTCTTTCGTCTGTTTACACGATATGAGCACTGCCAGCGTCAATATCGCCCCAATAATTTTCCGCATTTCTCTTCTTATTCCTTGTATTCTTCTTTTTCGGGATTAAAAACATGATCGACCCATTGTTTGCCCCATGTATCCAACTCTTCTTTGGTATGCAAAGTTGGGAAAAAAATTATTTTCTGGAAACTTGGCGGCAAATAGTCCTTCCAATTAGTGCCTCCAGTTGCCTCCACATCTTGGCCTTCCCTTGCCAAATATCTGTGTGCCGATCCCATGTGCATCAACGGCCAATTTACATTGGCATTCAAATCCAATGTCTTTAACGCAGAAATCAGCTCTTCATTGTTTTTGGATGCATCGGGAAGCTGCAAATATTTATGATATATGGTACTGTTCTTTACCTGATTGGCAATCCGCAAGAGTCTGGGCGTGTATCTTACCTCAAACTGTTTCAGGGTAAGGGTTTTTTCGCCCGTTGCCAAATCGGTTGCTCCTTTTTTCCAATATACGTGTTCAAAAAGTTCTTCTATGCTGTTTTCCGAGGAAAACGATTCCCTTTCGGATGGATGCACCATATTCTCCAACGGGGTTGCGTAGAACTCTATCATCCTGTATTGTGCCGATTGGAATCCACTTGCCGGAAGCAAGGCCATTCGGTAACGTAGGAATTGTTCCCTTTCCATACCCTTTATCATAATACTAAAGGAAGATATAAGGGCCTTGAAGTAACTGTTGATTCTTCGAACTTTTTCTATAAAAAAGGCTACATCCTGGGATTTGTCTTCAACAATCTGTTTTTCTTCATGAAGGATGAGTTTAAAGTACAGCTCCGTAATCTGGTGGTACATGATGAAGATTTCCTCATCTGGAAAATGTGTTCGCGGTACTTGAAGACTGAGCAAGGTATCCAATCGGATATAATCCCAGTAAGTAAGATATCTTTCGTAAAGGAGTCCATCCAAGTAGGAACTTAAGTCCTGCCCTGAGTTTTTGAACTTTTCCTCTAGTTTAATTATTTGGGAAGCGATTTTTGCATCCTTATCCATTAATCTCGATACTAATCCATTATTATTTTAAACTGGTTCTTAAGTCCATTATAGCCATCTAAGTCCGCCTTTAATGATCCTACGGCCAAATCTGCCTTGATCCGAATGGGTATTTTGTTCCAATCGTTGGAAACCCAAAGTGTAAGACTTTCCTTTTCCTTAAAAACTCGACCGGACTGAACCAAGGGTCTAAATTTAAGACATTCTACCTTTCCATACTTGGTCCTAAGGATTTCTTTTCCCAAATATTTTAACTGGAACTTAAAAACCCCGTCATCGTCAAAAAGCATATCCAAATTAATGGATTCTCCTTCTTCAAACTCTTCAAGATTGTAGTTGCTTCTTAAATAATACGAGGCGGAAATCAAATCCTGGATCCCATCATGTATGGCAATGTTCTTTTTTGTATCATTTTTATTGTCAATCAGAATCGCTTTGTCCTTATCGTAATCAAATTCAATTTCTATGTCCTTGGTATAACCGCCTTCATCTATTTTTCGGATAAACTTGTAGGGTTTACCGTGTTCACGGCCAAAATAGCTTTCGTAGGTATCGTCGACCTTAAAAAAGATACTTGCAAATCCTGTGGTCTTGCCTTTCCCCACAACATGATAGACAGGGATATCGTCCAAAGTTTTGGAAGTTAAGTGCAATGTGGCATAACTGGCATTTAGGATGCCATAGTGTATCCTAAATTTTAGCCATTCACCTGGTTTAAAGGCAGGGCGTGAACTTTGACCCATAACGGACATTGACAAAAGAAGCAGTAGTGTAGGTATTATAGTCTTTTTCATTTGCAATTTTATTGGTATAAAATTAGTAAAATCACTTTAGGGGCCATGCTGTTCACATATACTTAAACAAAACTTATTCCAAAATAGTATAAACAAAAAAAGCCCAGTCTCGAGACTGGGCTTTTCCTAAATAACCAACCAAACTTTAAATTATGAAAAACCAATACTTAAAGTTATAAGGGAACCACCCCTTATGTGGGTCAAAGATACGGCAAGCTTTTGTAGGAAAAAGTGTTTTTAACGGACTTTAACTAAACACTTATATTATTGGTTGATTTTACCGGTTTTTTTGACAAATTATTAAGAGAATCAACCTAATTGATCAAGTGATTTATATTAGAACCAATACCCGACACTGAAGAAAATATTGCTTTCACTAATCTCCGGAGACCAAGAATAGTATACTTGAATCGGTCCTAGAAAAGATTCGAAACCATAGCCTACCCCATAACCCGAAAAATTTGGCTCTTTAAACCAATCCCCTGTTCTAAAAAGATCGTCGGCGATATTGGCATAATTTGCAGAAAACAAAAAGTGGTGCTTGTAGGTAAATTCGTAATCCAAACGGCCATATCCTTTAACGTAACTATTGCCTGGCAAGCTAAGAAAATCGTAACCGAAGAAGGGCACAAAATTGTTTACAAAGTCGTTGCCAAAACCTCCCAAAATAAAATCAAACGAGGTTATCTGCGATGTTCCCAGTTTTACGCCTCCATCAGCTTCCAACTGCAGACTCAAATCGTTTAGTATGGGGACAACGCCGCCTAACTTTGCCTTCCCGACAGCAAATTGGCTAAAATTATCGTTGTAATCGGAAGAGAACGCGTAAAAATGAAAGTCTCCATCAAACAAAAGACCCTTGGTAGGGAAGTATTTATCATCGTATGTATCCAGTTTTATTTGGGAATAGGCACTAAAATAATTGGAGTTTTCAAAAGTAGTCCTTTTGTTGGATGCCGACATTGCAACCTCCCCATCTGTATCTATTTGGTTTAGTGTTCGGGTACTATAGTTCAAGAATTTGTGCTCTGCTCCAATGGTAAAGGCAAACTCTTCTTGGAGAACGGTTTGCAGATACACTTGGTTGGTAAGGTCGGTCACATCTATATTGATTCTTTGGATATTGGGATCGTTCGGAACATTAAAGTTGCCTTGAATCAAAGAAAAATCGGTTTCAGCATCAAAATCGGTCAATTTTGAATTTATCCCAAGGCTCCAGTAATAGCCTTTATCCAAATAGTACTGCATGTTGTACCTAATATGGTCGCCCAATATAAAATCAAAGGAAGCCACATCATCCTTCATTAAAAAATTCTTTTTGGTGAGATTGATCAATGCCGCACTTTTATATAGATCATCATAATGGGCGGACATTTTAATGAACATTTTGGTGGGGTTTTCCTTGAGTTTTAGAATCAAGTCCGTACCCAGACCGTTCGATACAAGATCGTACCGGATTGCCTTAAAGTTTCCCGTTGCAGAAAGATTGCTCATTCCTTGCTTTAACTCATCAAACGAAATCTTCTCCGCCAGGTTAAACCTCAACTTACCTTTAATATATCCTCTGGTGTACTGGTCGTTACCTTTAATGATCATCCTGTTAATGGTTAAGCTGTCCACCATCTTTATTCTTTTACGGGGTTTTGGGGCCTCATTTTGACTTTGTGCTATTTGTTTTAGCTCATCCATTTTATTTTGGGCCGCAGCCTCCCCGCTTTTAACAATTTGTTTGCCCTTATCAAAAGCAATAACGGAAAACTCGTCAATGTCCGGCCGGATATACAAATCGGTTTCCTTGGATTTTTTCTTCATATCGTTTACCGTACGATAATTGTTGATCTGGAGCAATATTTCCGTAGCCGAAGAAAGTGATTCCCTTGTGGCCAGATCGTGTTGCACGTCCACCCCAATAATAATGTCTGCCCCCATTGCCTTTACTTGATTTATAGGGTAGTTGTTCACCACGCCGCCATCGATTAAGATCTGTCCATCGATCTCAGCAGGTTCAAAAAGTGAAGGGAATGTCCCACTTGCCACAATGGCCTCGGGCAGATATCCTTTGTCCAGAAGAACCTCTTCCCCAGTTTCTACATTGGTGGCCACACACAAGAAAGGTGTAGGCAATTTTCTGAAATCCTGCACATCCTTTACATGGTACAAGAGCTGAACCAATAGGTTGTATATGTTCTGTCCGCCAGAAATAGCTTGCGGGAAGGTTACCTTAAAATTTTCGAAGGGCAAGGAAAGGGCATAGCGTTCGGAATCCTCTTTCTCGTAAAATGTTTTTGCACTTCGGGGAACATTGTCCTGTATCAAATCGGTAAAATCGGTACTCCTAAAAATGGAATCCAATTGCTGGGCGGAGTAGCCCGATGCGTACAAAGCCCCAACAATGGCCCCCATACTGGTTCCGCCAATATAATCCACTTTAACACCAGCTTCCTCAATAATCTTTAATGCGCCAATATGAGCCAAACCCTTGGCGCCGCCTCCACTTAGTACCAGCCCAACTTTTGGCGACTTTTTGTCTGTAGTGTTTTGGGCCATCCCCACCACACCTAGTAAAGCAATTAAAAGTGTTGTGATTGTTAGTTTTTTTCGCATTGCTTACTTATGAAAAGTTTTATAAATCTTCTTTGCCTTGGACACCCCAACGGAAGCTGTTAAAGTTTCCAGGGACGCTTCTTTGATTCGTTTTACCGATTTAAAGCTTTTTAGTAGTTGCTGGGCGGTTTTTTCTCCTATCCCCTCAATATTAACCAATTCTGAACTAATTGCACCCTTACTCCTTTTGTTCCGGTGATGGGTAATCCCAAACCGGTGTGCCTCGTTTCGGAGCTGTTGGATTATTTTTAAAGTTTCCGACCTTTTGTCCAAATACAACGGTACCGGGTCGTCCGGAAAATAGATTTCTTCCAATCGCTTGGCAATGCCAATAATGGCTATTTTTCCACGTAGCCCCAAAACTTCCAAACTCTTTAACGCCGACGATAATTGCCCTTTTCCTCCATCTATCACAATAAGTTGGGGCAGGGATTCTTCTTCTTCGAGCAACCTTTTGTACCTCCTAAATACTACTTCCTCCATACTGGCAAAGTCGTCCGGTCCCTCCACGGTTTTTATATTGAAGTGACGATATTCTTTTTTTGAGGGTTTTCCGTCCTTAAAAACAACACAGGCCGCAACGGGATTACTACCTTGTATGTTGGAATTATCAAAACACTCAATATGTCGTGGCTCCTCCGAAAGCCTTAAATCCGACTTCATTTGTGCCATGATGCGTTTGGTATGGCGATCTGGATCGGTAATTTTGATTTGCTTCAACCGATCTTGACGGTAAAATCTTGCATTACGTTCGGACAGGTCTAATATCCTGCGTTTATCGCCCAACTTGGGCAGGGTCACCTTTACATCTTCATCCACGGTAACAGGGAATGGCAAATACACTTCCTTGGATTTTGAGTTGAAGCGCTGTCGAATTTCGGTTATGCCCAATTGGAGCAATTCTTCATCGGTTTCATCAAGCTTCTTCTTTATTTCCAAAGTATGTGACCTGATTATGGCTCCGTGGGAAATCTGTAAAAAGTTGACATAGGCATGGGTCTCATCAGAAATAATCGAAAACACATCAACATTGTTGATCTTGGGGTTCACTACGGTGGATTTGGCCTGATAATTTTCCAGAACTTCAATTTTGTCCTTTACACGCTGTGCCTTTTCAAACTCCATTTTCTCGGCAAAATCCTTCATTTGCTGCTTAAAGGTCTGTATGGAGTTTTTTAAGTTTCCTTTTATGATTTGTCTAATGTCCTCTATCTGGTCATGATACTCTTTTTCGCTCTGAAGTCCCTCGCAAGGCCCCAAACAATTGCCCAAATGATAGTCCAAGCACACTTTGTATTTTCCTGCTCCGATCTTTTCTTCGGAAAGGTCGTAGTTGCAGGTACGCAATGGGTACAGGCTCTTTACCAGATCCAGAAGCGTCCTCACCGTTTTCATACTGGTATAGGGGCCAAAGTATTCGGAACCGTCCTTGATCAGTTTTCGTGTGGAAAATACTCTGGGAAAACGTTCGTTTTTAATACAGATCCACGGATAGGATTTATCGTCCTTGAGCAAAACGTTGTATCTGGGCAACAGTTTTTTAATGAGATTGTTCTCCAACAAAAGGGCGTCCGACTCCGTAGGCACCACAATATGTTTAATGGAATGGATCTTCTTTACCAGTACCCGGGTTTTGCCATACTCTTGTTTTTTATTGAAATACGAGGAAACCCTTTTTTTAAGGTTCTTGGCCTTGCCCACATATAAAATCTTTCCATCGGCATCATAAAATTGATAAACTCCAGGATTATTGGGTAGCGAACTTAACTGTACTTCTAAAGATGCTGATTTGGACATAAGTAGTTCTAAAAATGAACTGTTTTTGACTTTATAACAAAGTTATATTTTAATTGCTGTGATAATTGTTAAACTTGATCAATTCCCGTTTTGCATTGATATTTGACCGTTCTCACTTTAGCATGCATCAAAAAGTACACATAATCAGAATTTTGCCTCCTCAAACCCAAACAAGGGTTTTTCCCTAAAAAAACTAAGGAAACCATGCAATTTAACAATTGGGATTGGGTCTGGTTTGTTAAACAGTTGCTAAAAATTGTGCATTTCGTCGATAAAAAGTGCATTTCATGGTAAAATTTTCAATTGTTTTACTTACATTTAACCATATAAATACAATCCAATGGAAAACTATATTATCGTTTTGGGAATGTACTTGATTTTGATGCTTTTCTTCAAAATATTTTTCTCCGTTGCAACCAACAAGGGAGAATAATGTTCCATTGCCCAAAAACAACCCCAAAACCTTCAACAGTTAAATGTTGAAACGTGAACTTAGAAAAAAATACACAAATCTGAGAGCTGAAGTTACTTCTGAACAAGCCTCTGATTTTAGTTTGGCAATGGCCAACAATATACTCCAAATCCCTATCTGGGATTTTTTTTATTACCATATATTTCTAAGCATAGAGGAAAAGAGCGAAGTGGACACTTTGCCTTTGATAACACTTCTCCAAGGAAAGGATAAAAATGTGGTGGTCCCCAAAGTGGTAAGCAGCAATTCCATGGAAAATTATTTGCTCACCGACAATACTTCTTTAAAAAAAAGTGCCTGGGGCGTACCCGAACCTGTGGATGGCATTGAAGTCCCTGAAAATAAAATTGATGTAGTCTTTGTACCCTTATTGGCTTTTGACTCCTTGGGCAACCGGGTGGGATACGGAAAGGGCTTTTACGATACCTTTTTGAACAAATGCCGCAAGGAAACCATAAAAATTGGCTTATCGTTTTTTGAAGCTGAAAATGAACAAATTACCGATGTCCATGAAAACGACGTAAAATTGGACTATTGCGTTACCCCAAAAAAGGTTTATACATTCTGATCGGCAACGGCCTCTTTCTTATCTTCCTCCTTTGGAAATGCTTTTTTATTGAAAACGATCAAAATTCCTACCCCTGTACTTATTGCGGTATCGGCAATGTTGAACACTGGCTCAAAAAAACGAAAACGTTGACCTCCCCATGAGGGAACCCAATCTGGCCATGTGGTATCCACCAAAGGAAAGTAAAGCATGTCCACCACTTTGCCGTGAAACAAACTTCCATAAGGCTCTTCGGCAAAAAGCGTAGCAACTTGTCCGTTGCTATGATCAAAGATAATTCCGTAGAAAACAGAATCGATAATGTTACCTACCGCTCCGGCAAAAATTAGGGAAACCGCCAAAATCAAAGTTTTGGGTGACTGTTTTCTAATAATGTCCCACAACCAATATCCAATTCCAAAAACGGCAAAAATCCTGAATATCGTCAAAACCAGTTTTCCCACTGGCTCGGATATTGGCAGTAAATCACTCAATTTTGTGCCCCAAGCAGCACCTTCATTCTCAATAAAAAGTATTTTGAACCAACTGAAAACCTCATGCGCCTCACCCAATATAAAACTGGTTTTGATATAGATTTTACTGATCTGGTCCACCAATAGGATCAGAATGATGATAATAAGGGACTTCTTTAAATTCATTCTTCTATTAAAAGGATTGCAAAAATATGGATATTATTTTGTTTTGGTTAAGAAGATGTCTCCTTCTATCGTCTTCAGAACAAATTGATTGTGACCAAAGGGTATTGTTTCCTTCTCTACTTTTCCGTAAGTGCTCTCCGCAACAATATCTCCACTCGGTGCAGTTACCATAATATCCCCTTTTTGGGTGGTTACCTTAACAGATTCGGAAACATTCTCCAAGGTACAGCGCCCATCGGACAAGGTAACGTTCAAATCTTCATATTTACCCGAGACATACAAATTGGTATTGGTTCCAAATACATCCACACTTTTATATTCGGGAACACTAATTTCCAAAGCTATGGAAACAACTTTGTGCGCACTGAGTTTGTCGTTGGGGTTTATAAAAAGGGGTTGAAAGCCAGCGCTTATCATAGCGGTGATCCCACTTTGCTCAATGGATATCAATAAATCTTTAGCATATTCCCCCTCCATACTTGCAGCGACTTGGACCTCATCGGACGATGTGGTCTTTAAATCAATTCGGTAGCAATATTGGGCATCAATTTGAATGGTTGCTGTTCGCGGACCAATAAAGGCTTTCCTTACCAATTTTTGCCCGTGAACATGCACGAGCGTAAAAAAAACGAACAAAAACAATAGTGCCCTCATAAATAAAAAACGCCCGAAGGCGTTTCAATTACTTCTGCATGTTCTTCGCCTCAATGCTCAAAGTAGCATGGGGCACAAGCTTTAATCGCTCCTTGTTGATGAGCTTTCCGGTAACCCTGCAAACACCGTATGTCTTGTTCTCAATTCTTAACAGCGCATTTTTAAGGTCGCGGATAAACTTCTCCTGACGGATGGCCAATTGGGTGTTCGCTTCCTTGCTCATGGTCTCAGAGCCTTCCTCAAATGCTTTAAACGTTGGTGAAGTATCATCTGTACCGTTGTTACCATCGTTCATGTAGGAGCTCTTTAAAAGTTCCAAGTGTTTCTTGGCCTTCTCTATTTTTTCCTCTATCAAAGCCCTGAATTCTGCAAGGTCCTTGTCGGAATATCTTACTGTTGAATCTTCTGCCATTTTCTAATGTTTTTGAATAAACAATTTTGTATTCACTTCATCAAAGGCAATTGCTATACCTTCTTCAAGTTTTTCTTCAAAGTTGAGCTCAGCGGTCAAAGTTTCCGTTTTGATGTAATCCTCGTTACTGGAAACCGCATTCTCCACAAAGCCGTCCTTCAATATCTTAATATCAATTTTATCAGTCACCTCAAACCCTGATTCCTTTCGAAGATTCTGGATTCGGTTCACTAGCTCTCTCGCAATACCTTCTTTTCTTAAGGTTTCATCTATAGTAACATCCAGCGCTACGGTCAATGGACCGGAACTAGCAACTAACCAACCTTCAATATCTTGAGAACTAATATCTACATCGGTTAACTGTAAATTAACGGTTTTATTTTCCAACTGTAGCAATAATTCTCCCTCGCGTTCCATTTTTTGTATGTCCTCTTGGCCCAATTTTGATACTCCGGCAGCAATTGCTTTCATATCCTTACCAAATTTTGGGCCCAAAACCTTAAAGTTGGGTTTTATTTGTTTTACAAGAACTCCTGAAGCATCGTCCAACATCTCGATTTCCTTCACATTTACTTCGGATTTCACCAAATTGGAAACGGCTTCAATATCACTCCTTTGCTCATCATCCAAAACTGGAATCATGATTTTTTGAAGCGGTTGGCGTACCTTTATTTTCTCCTTCTGACGGATGGAGAGTACCAAAGATGAAATTTTTTGGGCCAACTGCATTTTACGCTCCAAGTCCTTGTTCACCATATTGGCATCAAAAACAGGGAATTCTGCTAAATGTACACTCTCAAAACCATCTTTTTTAGTCGTCGCATCCAAATCCCGGTACAATTGATCCATAAAGAAAGGAGCAATAGGGGCCGATAGTTTGGCTACTGTGGACAAGCAAGTGTAAAGGGTCTGGTAAGCCGAAATTTTATCCTGTTGGTAATCGCCTTTCCAGAAACGTCTTCTGCTCAAACGAACATACCAGTTGCTCAAATTCTCCTGAACGTAATCGGAAATCATCCTGGCAGCACGGGTAGCTTCGTAATCACCGTAGGCTTCGTCCACATTTTTGATCAAGGTATGGAGTTCGGACAAGATCCATTGGTCTATTTCTGGCCTCTCCTTCAACGGAATATCAGCCTCGGAATAATCAAATTCATCAATGTTGGCATAAAGTGCCATAAAGGAGTAGGTGTTGTAGAGCGTTCCAAAGAACTTTCTCTTTACCTCAGCAACGCCTTCAATATCAAACTTAAGATTGTCCCAAGGGTTGGCGTTGGAGATCATGTACCAACGTGTAGCGTCCGGGCCGTGCTCTGGCAACACCTCAAAAGGATCTACCGCATTGCCCAATCGTTTGGACATTTTTTTGCCTTCCTTATCCAAAACAAGCCCGTTGGAGACTACATTTTTGTAGGCAATGCTATCAAAAACCATGGTGGCGATTGCATGCAGGGTATAGAACCAACCTCGGGTCTGATCCACACCTTCAGCGATAAAATTGGCCGGAAATGCAATTCCGTCATCAATGAGTTCCTTGTTCTCAAAAGGATAGTGCCATTGGGCGTAGGGCATGGAACCACTATCAAACCAAACATCGATAAGGTCTGCTTCGCGCTTCATGGGCTGTCCGGATGGGGAAACCAAAGTGATGCCATCCACTATATTTTTATGCAGGTCGATTTTATCGTAGTTGGACTCGCTCATATCACCCACTACAAAATCCTCAAAAACATCTTTCTCCAACACACCCGCCTCAACGGCTTTGGCCATTTCTGATTTCAATTCTTCCACGGAACCAATCATTAGTTCCTCCTTGCCATCTTCGGTGCGCCAAATGGGCAGTGGAATACCCCAGTATCGTGATCGGGATAGGTTCCAGTCGTTCGCATTGGCCAACCAGTTTCCAAAACGACCTTCGCCAGTGGATTTTGGTTTCCAGTTGATGGTCTGGTTTAGCTCGAACATACGGTCTTTTACATCCGTTACTTTGATAAACCAGGAGTTCAACGGATAATATAGAATGGGTTTGTCCGTACGCCAGCAGTTCGGATAGCTGTGCACGTATTTTTCAACCTTAAAGGCCTTATTTTCTGTTTTTAGTTTGATGGCAATCTCAACATCAACAGACTTTTCGGGCACTTCGCCCTCATCATAGTATTCGTTCTTTACATATTTGCCGCCAAACTCTTTCAATTCAGGTCTAAATCTCCCTTGCAGGTCCACCAACGGAACTGGATTGTCATTTTCGTCCAAGACCAGCATCGGAGGCACTTCTGGTGTGGCCTGTTTTGCCACCAAAGCATCATCCGCACCAAAGGTGGGCGCGGTATGCACAATTCCCGTACCATCTTCGGTGGTTACAAAATCTCCGGAAATTATTCTGAAGGCATTCTCAGGATTTTGGTAAGGTTGCACATAATCAATCAACTGCTCGTACCGGATGCCTACCAAATCCTTGCCCACAAAAGTTTCGCCTACAAAATATGGAATCTTTTTGTCACCTTCCTTGAATGATTTCAGTTCTTCCTCAGTCTCCACTTGGGTAAACTTTCCAGAAAAGTTATAGTTCACCAAGTTTTTGGCCACTACCACATTGATTGGCTCGAATGTATATTGGTTGTATGATTTTACAAGGACATAATCAATTTTTGGCCCAACGGTCAATGCCGTATTCGATGGAAGCGTCCAAGGCGTGGTCGTCCATGCCAAAAAGTAAATATCCCCATCAACTTTCTTCAAAAATTCTGGAAGTGAATCGGTTTTGGCCTTGAACTGGGCCGTTACCGTGGTATCCGTCACATCTTGATATGTTCCGGGTTGATTCAATTCGTGGGAACTTAATCCCGTACCCGCCTTTGGCGAATATGGCTGTATGGTGTAGCCTTTATAGATAAGCCCTTTGTTGTAAATCTGTTTGAGCAACCACCAAACGGACTCCATGTACTTGGGCTTGTAGGTGATGTACGGATCATCCATATCCACCCAATACCCTACTTTTTCGGTCATCTCGTTCCAAACGTCCGTGTAACGCATTACCGCTTTTTTACAAGCTGCGTTGTACTCTTCTACCGATATTTTCTTTCCAATATCCTCTTTGGTGATGCCCAGTTCCTTTTCCACTCCGATTTCCACAGGTAGGCCGTGGGTGTCCCATCCCGCTTTTCTTTTAACCTGAAACCCTTTCATGGTTTTGTACCTTGGGAATATATCCTTAATGGTACGTGCCATCACGTGATGAATCCCCGGCATTCCGTTTGCGGACGGTGGGCCTTCGTAAAACACGTAGCTCTCCTTGCCTTCCCTCGTGGAAACGCTCTTTTCAAAAATCTGTTTGTCCTTCCAAAAGTCAAGAATTTCTTCAGATACTTTTGGCAAATCCAATCCCTTATGTTCCGCAAACTTCATATACTGCTTCTTCTACTAGAATTCAAGTTTGCAAAATTATAAATTTAGATGGAATTACACCCTCCCTTTTTGCATTAGAATTCACTTAATTCCCTTAACCTAAATATGATAAGCACCAAATCAATTCTTAACATAAATTTCCTTATATTGATTCCTCATTAACACTTAACCATATATATCATGAAAAAAGTACTAATTGCCGCAATGGCACTGACCTTGTCCATGTCTGTTATGACTTCTTGTAGGGACACTAAGGACAAAACCGAGGAGGCTTCGGAAGAAGCTGCAAAAAGCTTGGAGGAGGCTGGTGAGGATTTAGAGAAGGCCGCCGAAGATGCTTCCGACGCCATGAAAGAAGCTGGCGAAGATGCCAAAGAAATGGGCGAAAAGGCCCTGGACAGCATTAAAAAAGCTGGTGAAGAAACCATAGATGCTGCAAAAGAGGCTGGCGAAGATGTAAAAGAAGCTGCGAAAAAAGCTATTGATAGCATCTAGCTTTATGCTAACTCAAGACGAAATCTCAACAAAAAAAGGAGGCTCGGAAATTTCCGAGCCTTTATCTTTAAAACGCATACCCTAATCCTACAACCAAATTGGTTCCCGGGGCGGTTATACCGGATGAGTACATTCGGTATCTTTGGTTTGTCATGTTTTCCAGACTCACAGATGCCTTTAAAGCATTGGTTATTTGATATTGCGACCTAAAATTTAAAGTGTACCATGATGGCGAATAGGGGTTCCCGTTGGCATCGCTCGCATACATATAGGTTTTGCCCTGTTCGGAAATCGCCAAATCATCGTTACTTACCTCTCCGTTATAGTTGACGAATACATCTGCTTTTAACTTTTGATTTTCCCAAATCAAATGTACATCGCCAAAAGTGGGCGCGGCGTGGCGGGATGGGCTATCGGTTCCATCATCGTCCTCTTCAATTCCTTTTGTTAAGGTTAAATTGGTGTTTAAGGAAAGATGTTCGTTAAAATAGGCTTCCAATCCAAACTCAAAACCATACACATAGGCCTTGGCTGCATTTTGTATTGCCTGCACATTGCTTGGTTCTCCATTGTACTCAATTTCGGTTTGCCCACCGAAGGTGAAATCTCTTCGCACTAAAGCATCGACCAAGTAAGTGTAGTAAGTGGCACCTTTTAAAACCAAAACATCATTAAAGTTTTTTCTGAGCCCCAGCTCGCCATTGTAGGCATATTCGGGTTCCAAATCGGGGTTGGGCACTACTACCGAGCCAGGTTCGGAGTCAAATATTTTTCCGATATCATCAATATTGGGTGCTCTAAACCCGGTAGATCCGTTCAAAGTGACCTGTAAATCGGACCTTGGGAACCAGCTAAGCCCCAAACTTCCGGTAAGGGCTCCGGTTACAATATCTGCCTCATCAAAAGGAAAGGGGTAATAGGTGGTATCGAAAATAGCATCTACCCAAACTTGGCTATACCGGATTCCCGATAATAAAGTAAGGTTAGGCTTTAATTGATACTCTCCATTTATATACCCGGCCAAGGTTTGCCATGTGGAACCATCGGGATATCTTGAAGCTGTTTCCGCTACTTCATCCGTTTCAATATTTTGCATGCTTCCTTTGGAATCGACCTTGTTGAAAACATACTCGGCGCCATAATACAAATGCAAGTTTCCTATTTTCTTGTTTTCAAAATCCAAGTTTACGGATAGGGCATCTACTTTCTCCCTGGTTGAATAAAGTTCAGGGTCTTGAAAGCCCCTGTCGTGCCTACTTTCTTCAAAAAATTGATAGGCCGTGGTCAGTTTTACCCCGTCATAGAATTTGTTTTTTCCTTTTTGGGTGATTTGAAAATTTCCCATGAACCATTTTTGTGGGCCATAGTACCATTCTGCCGAACGAAGCCCCTCACCATCGTTGGTTGGACGAATCAATCTGTCATACCTTGGAAAATCCGATGTTTCGGAATAATACAATCCCAAATCGTAGTTCCAAGTGCTATTGGGTTTATAGGTGAACTTTTGTAGCAGATTGACCTGGTCGTATCCTGAACCCACTTGTTTTTTAGGTTCATCATTCGCAACCAAAACATCGGTTCCGTTCTCACGAACCACATAATTGTTTCGCAAATAGGATTCAGGCCCGTGCTTGCCCATCTTCAGATCATCAAAATTGTTGTAGGTAAAGCTGGTGTAGGATGCCCACTTTTGCTTTCCAAAATTAAAATCAATGTGGGCGGTGTTCTCATTATTGGCGGTCGAATATCGGTAGTTCACATTTGCAGAAAAAGCGAGGCTATCTGTAAAAGAAAAACGTGGCTTTTGTGTGTAAAAATTCATTACACCTCCAATGGCATCACTACCGTAGATTACCGAACCCGGACCAAAGGTCACCTCTGTTTTTTTGATGGTGAACGGGTCAATGGATATCACATTTTGAAGGTTTCCGCCTCGGAATATGGCATTGTTCATTCGAACTCCATCTACGGACAATAGTATTCTGTTGGTGGCAAACCCCCTGATCATGGGGCTGCCGCCACCCAATTGACTTTTTTGCACAAATACTTTTCCGCTATGCTGCAAAAGGTCTGCGGAGGTTTGGGGGTTTGCAAACGCTATACTACGGGCATCAAAAGTTTCAATTTTTTGAGGGATGTGTTTTTTCTGCTGCTCCCATTTGGAGACGGACATCACTACTTCTTGAAGTTCTTCTGTTTTTAGGTGGAGATAAACTCGGTTGCCGCGCCTTTCTATTTGATTTTTGGTAGTGATATAGGTTTCATAACTAATGTGTTTAAAAGTGATTTTTTCATCAGACGAAAAAATATCGAGTTCACTTTTTCCATTGAAATCTGTTACCGTAGTCTTACTCTGATCTTTGTTGAAAATCGCAATGTTGTCCACTGGCACTCCAGTATCTGCATCCAAAACGGTTACTTCTTGGGCATAAAATGTTAGGGTGAAAAATAGAAGAATTAGAGGTAAGGTTGATTTTAGGTTTTGCATTGTTAGGTAAATACTACATTTAATACGGCGAGGGATTTTGGTTCCCGAAATCCATATACATGTAAGCGGAAATACTGGACTACCGTTTTTAAGAGTTCTCGCCTGTTCGACTTAGTTAGTTGTATTCCTTGTAGTGCCTCAAAATTCGTGCCTAAAAATTTCTTAAAGTTTTCCAGATTTTCATTCTGAATCAAGGGATTAAGCGATGGCTCATTACAGAAATGGCCTTCCAAAAGATCAAAAAATGGCGAGTTTTGGTAAGAAGTGTCTGGATAGAAGCCCAAATACTTGGTAAGATTGAGCAAAAACAGGATGTGAAAATTAGGCGAGAGCTTATGTGCATCCATCCAATGGAGGGCATACTCCAAATAATTGAAAAGACCTTCATCCTGCTCTTGTTCCTGAATACTGTTTCCCAACATTTCAGCCAAAAATAGCACCACACTGTTCTTTACAACATCGGTGTGCATGGTTTGGTAAGGAATGGCCACCCTAACGTCGCGGATACTTTCCAAAGTACCCTTGTTTTTATGGTTGGCCACAATCTCCAACTGCATTAGAGGAAGAAAATAAGCAGGTCTAATTTTAGCCTTTTTGGAAGCGAGAACTCCTTTTAGCAAATACGATTTTACCCCATCGGACTGTGTAAAGGCCCTAACAATAAGGCTGGTGTCCCCATATTTTAGGGAAGAGAGAACAATGGCCTTTGTTGTGATTTGCATAGGCTAAAAAAAAGCAGTTACCAGAAGTGTAAATGTAGCCACTACTTCTGGTAACTGCCAATCTAAAATTATTTTGGTAACCGGATTAATGTCCCACTCTGGGCATGGGCGAAAATCCCTCGCCTTAAGGCGAGGACTTCTGTTTGTTTTTATTTCACGCTTGTCCCCACCTAACCTCCCCAAAGGGGAGGAACTGTTCTCCCCTCCGTTGGAGGGGTTGGGGGAGGACTCTTTAGTTGCCTTTAGGCAAAGGTAGTTTAAATCACCCCTTGGGCCAGCATAGCATCTGCAACCTTAACAAAGCCAGCAATATTGGCTCCTTTTACATAGTTGCAATACCCGTCTTCCTCTCCATATTCCACACAAGAGTCATGGATATCGGCCATAATTCCTTTCAGTCGTTTGTCCACTTCTTCCCTTGTCCAACTAATACGAAGTGAGTTCTGGCTCATTTCCAATCCTGAAGTGGCTACACCACCTGCGTTTGAGGCTTTACCTGGTGCAAACAGAATTTTAGCATCGTGGAATGCATGGATGGCCTCTGGGGTAGAAGGCATATTTGCACCTTCTGCCACGGCAATACATCCGTTTTTGATCAATGTTGCAGCCGCGTCACCATCCAATTCGTTTTGGGTGGCACATGGCAATGCGATATCACAAGCAATCTTCCATGGTACTTCTCCTTTGTGGAATTCTGCCGATGGATATTTATCTGCATACTCGGAAATTCTTCCTCGTTTGTTATTTTTTAAGTCCATCACAAAGGCCAGTTTTTCAGCATCAATACCGTCCTTATCATAAATGAATCCTCCTGAATCAGAAAGTGTTAATACGGTACCTCCAAGTTGCAATACTTTTTCAGCAGCATATTGCGCCACGTTACCGGAACCTGAAATCACCACTTTTTTACCTTCAAAAGTCTCGTTTCTGGTTTTGAGCATGCTATCGGCAAAGTAAACCGTACCATAACCGGTTGCTTCAGGACGAATCAAGGAGCCTCCCCAAGAAAGTCCTTTACCTGTTAACACGCCGGTAAATTCGTTACGTATTTTCTTGTACATCCCGAACAGGAACCCAATTTCACGGGCACCTACGCCTATATCCCCTGCTGGAATATCGGTATTTGGACCAATGTGTCTGCACAGCTCGGTCATAAAAGCATGGCAAAAACGCATGATCTCATCGTCCGACTTGCCCTTAGGGTCAAAATCGGAACCCCCTTTACCTCCACCCATGGGCAAGGTTGTCAAACTATTTTTGAAAACTTGTTCAAAAGCCAAGAACTTAAGCACACTGGCGTTTACGGTCGGGTGAAAACGAAGTCCCCCTTTGTACGGCCCAATGGCCGAGTTCATTTGCACACGGTAGCCACGGTTTACATGGATTTCGCCATCATCATCTATCCATGCCACACGGAATGAAATCAATCGCTCAGGTTCTACCATTCGCAATAGAATGTTTTTACCGTGGTATATGTCGTTCTGTGCTATGTAAGGTATCACGGTTTCCGCAACCTCTTGCACGGCTTGTATGAACTCGGGCTCATGACCATTTCTGGCAATTACCTCATCCATAAACGCTTTTATTTTTGCTTCCATATATTGGGTTAAAATTAATTGTCTTTCCGCTCGCGAAAAGTGTTTTTTTATTGAATTATGAATTTGAGGGCAAAATTATATTATTTCAATAATTTGAATATATCTATTTTATAAATTTTTCAAAAAATGTTATTTCAAGGCCTGATCCAAATCTGCAATCAAATCTTCTACATCCTCAATGCCTACGCTAAGCCTGATCAGGGCATCGAACACACCATTTTTTTCTCGTTCTTCCTTTGGAATACTACCGTGCGACATACTCGCCGGATGTCCCACTAAACTTTCGACACCTCCTAACGATTCAGCTAGGGTAAATATTTGAAGGTTCTCCACAATTTTGATGGCATTCTCATAGTTACCGCCCTTGGGCACAAAAGAAATCATCCCGCCAAAGCCCCTCATTTGATTTTTGGCTACCTCGTGGTTCGGATGGTATTCAAAACCAGGCCAGTACACCTTATCGATTTTAGGATGATTCTCCAAATATTTGGCAATCAATTCCCCATTCTCGCAATGTCGTTGCATGCGCACGTGAAGGGTTTTGATACCACGAAGGGTCAAAAAACTATCCATAGGACCACAAATACCTCCGCTGGATTTCTGGATAAAATAGAGTTGCTCGGCCAATTTTTCATCCTTTACCGCCAAAGCCCCGACCACTACATCGCTATGTCCGGCCAAGTATTTAGTGGCAGAATGCATCACTATATCTGCACCGAGCTTCAAAGGTTGTTGCAAGTAAGGTGTGGCAAATGTGTTGTCCACCGCTAACAGCAACTTATGCGATTTCGTGATTTCTGAAACGGCTTTAATATCAATAATGTTCATCATGGGGTTGGTAGGCGTTTCCACCCACACCAGTTTGGTATTTTTATTGATTTGCGAAGCTAGTTCCTTTATATCCGTCATTTCCGAAAAGCGAAACTTGATTCCATATTTTTCATACACTCCTTTAAAGAGTCGATAGCTGCCTCCGTATAAATCACTTGTGCAAATTACCTCATCACCTGGGCCCAACAGCTTCATCACGGCATCTATAGCGGCCATTCCACTGCCGAAAGCCATACCAAAATTGCCGTTTTCCAAGCTGGCCACCGCATTTTCCAAAGCAGTTCTCGTAGGATTTGCCCCTCTGGAATATTCGTATCCTTTATGCCCTCCAGGAGTGGATTGCGCATAGGTAGAGGTTTGATAAATGGGAGGCATTACCGCACCATAGGCTTTATCGGGCTGCTGCCCACCGTGAATGGCCCTACTGTTGAACTTTAACTCTTTTTTGCTCATGCCAAAACTATCTTACTACAAATGTATCGTTATCTTTCCGAAGTATTATTTTTGATGACCCAAAAACCTCGACCCATGAAAAAGCACCTTGTAACAATCTTTTTTTTGTGCCTATTGATAAGTTGTCAAACAGAGAGCAAACTTACTTTTGAGCCAACACAGTTGTTGGGCGAAAACTGCAATGGTTGTCCAAAAATAGAGATCAACATTCCAAGTGCGTTGGACAACTCCCCGGTTGCCAAGGCCATAAATATTGCGCTACAAGAAGAGATTATCAGTATTTTGTCCTTTAATGACGATGAAACCATTGACAGCGTGGACAAAGCCCTGCAATCGTTTACTGCGAGCTACAAGGAACTTAAGACCAAATTCCCCGATGAGGTGCAATGGGAGGCCGAGATAGATGGTACAGTAGTTTATGAGGATGAAAACATTATTACATTAGTGCTAAACTCGTACTCATTTACCGGAGGAGCACATGGATATGCTTCCACTTCTTTTTTAAATTTTGACAAAAAGCAGGGCAAGGAACTGGAAAACTCGGAACTTTTTGATGATTTGGAAGGTTTTGAAGATTTTGCAGAGTCCAAGTTCCGAATTCAGGAAAACATCCCACAGAACAAAAATATCAATGCCACGGGCTTTATGTTCGATGGAGATGCTTTTCATTTATCGAACAACATAGGATATACCGAAGAAGGCATAGAGCTCATATATAATCAATACGAGGTTGCATCTTATGCCGATGGACCCATTGTTTTGATTTTGCCGTATGACGAAATCAATACCTATTTAGAAAGAAAAGTGAAGCACTAACGGTCTCTTTCCAACGCTTTTTTTAATGCTAAGATGGCCCCAAGGTGAAGCCCTTCATGAAACACATTGAAAGCCAAAGCGTCTTCCACATTGTTTAAACCAATTTTTGGGGTTGTCATATATTCCTTAAAACTCTTGAACTTACCGTGTTCATAGTCCAACTGGATAAGCTTTACCGTACTGAACAGATAGGCCGATATTTTCTCCATCTCCTGCTTTGTCGGCTCTCCTACGGGAAATGTTCCTTTTCTGTATTTATCTATCAGTTCTTTTTCGATGGTAAAATCCATACCACTCAATCCATAAACCAATAATTGGGGCGTAACCACCACATGGGCAATGTTCCACCAAATATTGTTGTTGAAACCTTCAGGAATTTTGAACAAGTCCTCTCTTGGGGTATGCTCCAAATGGCCGTGAAGAATCTTTCTGTTCTTGAGAAGAATATCGAATAACTTTTCCATGGGATAGCAATTGGTTGATGTAAAACTAACCCTAAAATCTGAAAAAGTATCCCCAAAGCGTAATCAATCCATCAGCAAAAAAACAAACACTGCCTTTAAATGCTGTTGAATTTACATGTTCATAATGTGTTTTGATGGATTTTTGATTTCCTTTGTCCATCAAAAATCATTGTCATGAAAAAAATATACCATTTGGGCAGTTGCTCAACCTCCAAGCGTATCCTTAAGGAATTGGAACCGTTGAACGGCGTGGAACTCCAAGAAATAAAGTCCGAGGCCATTACTCCCGAACAATTGGAACAAATGGCAGAGCTCAGCGGAAGCTATGAATCGCTTTTTAGTAGAAGAGCCATGCTTTTCCGCCAAAGAGGACTTCACGAAAAGAATCTCTCCGAAAGTGATTACAAAGACTTGATTCTGGAGCATTATACTTTTTTAAAAAGACCCGTGATTGTAGTGGATAAAGAGATTTTTGTCGGCAACTCCAAAAAAACGGTAGAAGCTGCCAAGCAAGCCCTGCATTGATGAGCAAAAGAACCCTAGCTATTTTGGCCGCTATTGGCGCCACTATAATTTACGGTATCAACCACACCTTGGCCAAAGGGGTCATGCCCACGCATGTTAAACCCTTTGGGTTTATTTTCCTCCGTGTTGGGGGAGCTGCGCTTCTTTTTTGGTTAATTTCCTTTTTTGGCCCCAAGGAAAAAATCGAGAAACGGGATTGGGGCCGCATGTTGGTTTGTGCCCTATTGGGTATGTCCATAAATATGCTTTCGTTTTTTAAAGGCCTACAACTTTCCACTCCCATCAACAGTGCTGTTCTGGTGACCATTACTCCTATAATCGTAGTGGTTATCTCAGCCCTTTTTCTGAAAGAGAAAATTACCTTGAACAAAGGCTTAGGGATTTTTTTGGGGTTTGTAGGTGCGGTGGGGCTTATTCTTTTTGGAGCTGAGGCGCGTCAAAATGCGCCTAACATCCCTTTAGGCAACTTTTTGTTCATTATAAATGCCACTTCCTATGGTGCTTATCTAGTTGTCGTCAAAAAACTGATTGAAAAGTATCATCCTTTTACTCTAATGAAATGGTTGTTTACCATTGGAGTGGTCATTAATCTGCCATTGACACTTCCCGAAGCAATGGAGATTCAATGGTCCGCCATGCCTCTTTGGGCTTATGGTTCTATTGCCTTTGTGGTTATCGGGACCACATTTTTGACTTATCTGTTCAATATTTTTGCGTTAACACAGCTCAAAGCTTCGTCCGTTGGGGCTTTTGTGTACATGCAACCTTTGGTTGGGATACTGTTCGCCCTGTTTGCAGGCAAAGATGAATTGACACTTGTTAAGGTTGCTGCAATGGCCTTTGTGCTAGTAGGCGTGTATTTGGCGAGTAAAAAACCGAAGCCCAGATTCAGACAAACTACATCTTCCTAAGATTGAACACTTTCCAAATCCCTCGGCACCTGCACATGCTTCCGGGTATCTTCCTTGGTCAGGGTTTTAAAATCCGCTGTTTTTTCCATGGACTCAAAAGCCTTGAGAAACTTATCGGGCAATCCTGTTAGTTTCCTTTCTTTCAAATCTATCCAAGCGCCCATCATCTCACAACGTGCAAAGTTTTTGCCCTTATGGTCGTAAAAATTGTGCCGGAACTCAAAAAACATACCATCCTCGCTCATTCCTACAAACTCCAACGAAACTTTTACGGGCATGCCAGGAAATGCTTCTTTAAAATAGTATACGTGCTCGTAAAAGACCACGGGACCAATATTATGGGCGGCCATACTCTTTTGGTTAAAGCCAAGCTGTTGCAAATAAGCCATTCGGGTATGGCTCATAAAATTGATATAAGCGGAATTCGCCAAGTGCCGATTAGCATCCGTATCGCTCCATCTGATCTCAAATTCTTTAAAAAACATAGCGGGTTATTTTGTTATGCATGCATAATAATTGTAAAAATACCATAGTTTTGATAACTGATTCCAATACGGAAGAAGAATTGTTCCTATTTTTAAACATAGTTTAACACATAATCCATGAGCCAAAAAGCTGAATTCATCAAAAACCTATCACTTCCTGTAATTGCCGCACCCATGTTCTTGATTTCGGGACCTAAATTGGTGGTGGAATGTTGCAAAAACGGTATTGTGGGCACATTTCCTGCCCTTAACCAACGTACTAGTGAAGGTTTTGAGGAATGGCTCATCCAAATAAAATCCGAACTAAAAACATTTGAAGAGGAAACAGGTAAAAAAGCGGCTCCTTTTGGTGTCAATCTTGTGGTACACCCTACAAACCCGAGATTGGAGGCGGATGTTAAACTCTGTATAAAGCACAAAGTGCCATTGGTAATCACTTCTTTAGGTGCTGTGAGCCAAGTGGTGGATGCCATTCATAGCTACGGTGGTCTTGTTTTTCACGATATCATTAAAAAACGTCACGCAGAAAAAGCGGCCGAAGCAGGCGTGGACGGACTTGTTTTGGTATCTGCCGGAGCAGGCGGGCATGGTGGCACCATAAACCCGATGAGCCTAATTGCCGAGGTGAAAAAATTCTTTGATAAGACCATTATTTTGTCCGGATGCATCAGTACGGGAAGGGATGTTGCCGCTGCGCTTCAAATGGGAGCCGACCTTGCCTACATGGGCACTCGATTTATCAATACAGAAGAAAGTAAGGCCACAGATGAATATCGAAAAATGATCATTGATGCAGGTGCCAGCGATGTTGTTTACACTGCTGCCATTTCGGGGGTGCACGCCAATTTCCTGGCAGAAAGTTTAAAAACGGCCGGAATAACCGAAGAAGACTTGAAAAAAGATACGAAGATTGATTTTGGCAAAGAACTGGATACCGAAGCCAAAGCATGGAAAACGATTTGGTCTGCCGGACAAGGGGTAACGACCATAGACAATGTATTGCCCGTATCAAAACTCGTTGCAAACTTGAAAGGCGAATTTAAAACAGCCGTTGAAGAACAAGCAAGCATTTTAAAAACCTTCCCGAAGGAGTAAACTGCCCCGGGGCTAGCCTGTCTGCCGACAAAGGCAGGCCCACGAGGCATTGATAGGGAAACATATTTTGATTTCGAGGCAAGCCTCGGAGCAACTTGCCTAACGGCAGTCAGGTTCAAATCTCGATTATCGAGTAATTTTTAAACTAAAATTGTACCAATGCCCCAAGTCAATTCCGATTACACTCCGCCTTTTCTGTTTAAAAATGGTCATTTTGCCACCATTTACTCAGGCATTATCCGTTCGGTAAACGGCGTGGTCCAAAAAAGGGAAAGGCTCACCCTTTCCGATGGGGACTTTTTGGATTTGGACTGGAGTGATTCTCAAATGCCGACCCAAAAATTGGTGGTCCTTCTCCATGGGTTGGAAGGAGATGCGCAACGACCCTATATTACCGGAAGCGCCAAAATACTCAACCAAAATGGGTACGACACCTGCGCCGTAAATTACCGCGGTTGCAGTGGCGAGCCCAACAAAATGTACCGTTCCTATCATTCCGGGGCGACTGAAGATTTAATCGAGGTGCTCGACCATATCCTAAATACAAGGGATTACTCCGAAATTTACTTGAAGGGTTTTAGTTTGGGAGGAAACCTACTGCTTAAATATTTGGGGGAAGAAAACGATGTTCCAAGGGAACTGAAAGGTGCTGTTGCGGTATCCGTACCCTGTAATCTTCACGATTCTTGCCAGCAATTGCTCAGTCGAAAAAATATTCTCTACGCCATCCGCTTCAAAGGAAATTTATTGGGCAAGCTCAGGCAAAAACAACAAATGTTTCCTGAAAACATAAGCGAAGCCGACATCAAAAAAATTAAGACTTTAAAAGATTTTGATGACATCTACACCAGTAAGGCGCATCATTTTAAAGATGCCTTGGATTATTACCACAAATGCAGTTCCCTTCAATTTTTGCCGAACATAAACGTCCCGAGTTTGATCATCAATGCAAAAAACGACTCTTTCTTGGGACCGGAATGCTACCCGATTGAAGAAACCGAAAACAACGATTCACTTTTTTTGGAAACCCCAACCTATGGTGGACATGTTGGTTTTTGGGGCAAAAAAAACATCACCTACACCGAAAAAAGAGCTTTGGATTTCTTTAATTCTATCTAACTACAACGTTTTCTGATCTTATATTGTGATGATCAACACAGAAATGCCCATAATATTATTGGCTAATTACCTATCTTAGTGCCTACGTTTACACAAACAAAATTCAATAGAATCAGAATGAAAAAAATTGTAATGTTCTTGGCCTTGGGTGCCTTGATAATGAGCTGCGGCGGAAAAAAAGAAGAAAAAAAAGATGGTTTTGAGGTGAGCCGTACCAAAACTGAAGAAAAAAAAGCTGAAGAAAAAGAAGGTGTCCCCGTTGATTTGGACAACAAAGGAATTGGACCCATAACCAATTTGGAATTCCCCGATGAAATCAATGATGAAATGGCTGCGCGCGGAAAAGCTAAATTCGATGCCATTTGTGTGGCTTGCCATATGATCGATAAACGCATGATCGGGCCTGCCCTAAAAGGAGTTTACGACAGAAGAAGCCCTGAATGGGTAATGAACATGATTCTAAACCCTGATGGGATGCTGAAAGAAGACCCTATTGCAAAAGCTTTGTTGAAAGAATACAACAATGCGATAATGCTTAATCAAAACCTAACTGAGGACGAAGCGAGAGATATTGTCGAGTACTTAAGAACGCTCTAACAAACCGACCTAATTATATAGAAAAGCTGCTGTTTTATCGCAAAACAGCAGCTTTTTTTTATCTTAATAAAAACTTTTAGGCCATGAAAAAATCAATATTGCTTGCTGTTTCTTTATTAATTGCCCCTTTTGCACATGCACAGTACTTGCATGGTGCATGGACCGCAACAGAATCTGATGCTACGGGAGACCAAACGGAACATACCCTTATTTTTGCGGGTACTTTTTTTTCGGAGGCCATTTTTGGAAAAACCCACGGAAAATTTATAGGCACCAAAGGGGGCAGTTACACCTTGAATGACGACACCCTTGATCTTACCTACGAATTTGCCAACCAGAGCCCCAACTTGGTCGGGGAAACCAAATCCGTTTCATACACCTTAAAAAACAATACCCTTGAATTGGGTGGGTATACATGGACCCGGATTGACGACGGAACCCCAGGCGACCTATTCGGGGCATGGCTGATATCCGGCAGAAAACGCGATGGTGAAATTGTAAAGCGTGATACCTCGGGGCCACGAAAAACCATGAAGATATTGTCCGGCACCCGTTTTCAATGGATTGCATTTAACACGGAAACCAAACAATTTATGGGAACAGGTGGCGGCACTTATACCACTATTGATGGCAAATACACCGAAAATATCGGTTTTTTTTCCAGGGATGATTCCAGGGTAGGTGCAAGCTTAGAGTTCAACTACGAACTGAAGGATGGCGATTGGCACCATTCTGGGCTCAGCAGTAAAGGACAACCCATTTATGAGGTTTGGAGCCATAGAAGGCTATAAGTTATACATTTGATAATCATTTTGAGAAAATACCATGAGAAAGATTGTTGCAGCATTGAATATGACAATTGACGGGATATGCGACCATACTGCTGGAATACCCGATGAGGAAATACACCAACATTATACGGAATTATTAGGTCAGGGAGACGCGATTTTATATGGCAGAACTACGTATCAACTTATGGAATTTTGGCGGACGTTTTTAGAAAATCCCTCCGAAGAAAAATCAATGAACGACTTTGCTATGGCTATAGACAAAATTCCTAAAATAGTTTTTTCCCGCACGATTAAAAATGTAGCATGGGAAAGTGCAACAATAGCAAAACGAGACTTAAAAAATGAAGTTATAGAACTCAAGCATCGACCGGGTAAAGATATTTTTGTCGGTAGTCGCAGTTTAATCATACAACTGATAAAGCTCAAATTGATCGATGAACTCCAACTTTGCATTCATCCAATGGTTGAAGGAAAAGGCTTGCCATTGTTTGAAAACTTAAACGACAGGACTATTTTTAAGCTTGTTAAGAATAAAACCTTTAAGAGTGGGGCTATAATTCTATATTATCAACCAAAAAACGAATGACAAAGAAAACAAAGACGGTTATACGTAATTGTTTCTGCCCGTTTACTCCGAAAATTCCTGCCACCGCTCGGCCAATACTGCAAATGAAACAACGCTCCGAGCCGTTTTACCCAACAGAATAGATGCTTACAAGCAATATTTTTAGTATTTTACTGACACATTAACCACTCATTTCTGTAAAATGAAATTATCCGTCATCCTCTTTTTTACTACTGTTCTACTGGCTGAATCCTGCAGTGGACCAAAATCCAATGAAGAAGCATTGTACGGTCCCACTTGGGAGCTCGAATATATTTCTGGGCCACGGATTGCTTTTGATGGTCTTTTCCCGGAAAAAAAACCACAAATAACCTTTAACAAAAAATCCGGTAAAGTATCCGGCACGGATAGTTGCAATGGATACGCTGCAGATTATATGCTGGAGGGCAGCTCCATCTCTTTCGGTGAACCAGGACCAACCACCATGATGTTCTGTGGGGGCAGCGAACGCCAATTCTTGGAAATGATGAAAAAAATAGACGGGTATTCCTTCGAGGGCAACAAACTCAATCTATTGGTGGACGAAATTCCCATGATGCGCTTCAAAAAAGTTAACCCATGAGAAAAATACTCATTCCAATCTGTGCATTGTTTTTGTTTTCCAACTGTATTGAAAAGAAAAAACAAGAAATTTCCGAACCCGGGTCATCAGAAATGGAAACAAAGGACACGGTTCAAGTGAAAGAACAAATACGGCAAATGGAACCCATCACCATAAAAATTGACGGCAGTTACTTTAAGGCCACTGGTACCGAACCTTTTTGGGGACTCAAAATTTATGATGACAAAATTGAGCTTCAGACCATGGAGGACACTATTGTAACACCACCATCAGAAGCAATTAAGGCACAAGATGCCAATATTAAAATGTTCCGTATTCAAACGGAGGCTACCCAAATGGACATTATTATTTCGAACAAGGAATGCATCAATGCCATGTCGGGAGAGGTTTTTCCCTATACCGTAACCGCTTCGTATAAAAATACAGACGGGGACGAAACGCGTGTTCTGGAGGGCTGTGGGTCGTACATAACGGACTATAGGCTTCACGATATTTGGGTTTTGGAAAAAATGCAAGGAGCAGCCGTATCCAAAAAGGATTTTAACGGGAACGATGTTCCCAATATGGAAATCAACATCAACAACAATAGATTTTCAGGTTTTTCTGGCTGTAACCGGATGACCGGCAGTATTTTTTACGAAAAAGATGTGCTACGCTTTACCCAAGTAGCCTCCACCCGAATGGCCTGCCCCAATATGGAAAAGGAATCTGAGTTTTTAAAGGCATTACAGCGCAGCACCAAACACAAAGTGGAAAACAACAGATTATACCTATCCAATGGTTCCAAAGAAAATCTTCTTGTGTTTAAAAAAATAGACTGATCATGAAAAATGGTTTCCACTATCAATTTGCCACCATTCTCTTTATCTTGATGGCCTATTCAAACCTTCAAGCACAAGCAATGGAACTACCTTACAAAGAAATCCCTGCCTATCCCCCAGATTATGCTTCGGGCAATGTGGTGTCCCGAATGATTGATGGATTGGGATACCGGTATTATTGGGCCACGGAAGGTTTAACGCAAAAAAATCTTGACTATAAACCTTCGGAAGATGGGCGTACCGTTATGGAAACCTTGGAACATATCCATACAATGTCCAACAATATTTTATTGGCACCTGACGCAAAACCGTATGAGCGCCCCAAGAATCCTCCAAAATACTCCTACAAAGAGCTTCGCGCTCTCACCCTGCAAAACTTAAATGCTGCGAGCAACAAGGTGTTGGGCAAAAGCCCCGAAGAAATGGAGCATTTTAAAGTGATTTTTAAACAAGGGGAGAGGGTATCGGAATTTCCGTATTGGAACATGATCAATGGTATGATTGCAGATTGCATTCAACACACTGGGCAAATTGTTTTGATGCGAAGGGCAAGTGGAAACCCACAAAACCCAAACGTAAATGTGTTTTTGGGAAAAACCAGAGAATAAAAAAGAACCGCCCCAAGTTTAAATACTGGGGGCGGTTCTTAACTAAATAACCAACCAAAAAACTTATTTGTAAAGTCGAACAATATTGTTTTTCCTTACATATTTCGTTGACGGGTAACGTTCATTGTTGGATTTTTGGTTTTTGAACGTTTTTTGCCCGTTACATCACTCGATTTCAAATATTGAATGTATCCTCTTCCTGTGAATTCATAAACCGTTCCGCTGGATACGTGGTACAACTCTATGGTACTATCATTGATAACGTACAACTCAAAATAATCATTGCCCAAGAAGTCATAATCGAGTGTTAAAGTTTTCAATGAGGCATCGTTAGCCACATCATACACTTCATAACCTCCTTCATAATCCCATTGTATATTGGTAAGTGGAATTCCTTGTGCATCTACGGATGACCTGAAAATCCTTCCTCCATCAGCAAAAAATTGTAGGTAGTTTTCCTCATCAAACTCGTTTAAGGCACCAACTTCGCTGGTATATGTTTTTTCCCAAACTTGATATTCCTGCAAAAAGTAGTGGATGTTATCGTAGAACACCATATCGTAATCAAAGTTGTTTCTTTGGTAACCTTCCAAAATGTAGGACGTATCCGAACGTGGGTCGTAAAACTCCAATGTGTTGTTGTCCAAGGCGAATATCTCCATCAACCAAAGACCGTCCACATCGTGGTCTATTTCCACCTGACCGCTGTAGGTGGCGTACGCACCCACATCAATACCCAATCCGTTGCCTGTTTTTCCCAAGCCAGAAAGGTTATTGTTGGCATAAACGATTCCCCTATCAAAAGAAATGGTGAAAGCACGTTGCAAAAAGGGAACTTCTCCATTTCCACGGGTTTCGTTGATATCCACATACCAAAGATCATGCGATTCCAAAACCAAGGCGGTATTGACTGGTGGTTCCGTGATCAAATCATCCTCCACAATAACCTCGGTGTAGCAAGAACTGGTCAAAAGACCTATGAATAAAATTCCAAAGAGTAGTTTTCTATTTTCCATAATCGAGGTTTTAAAGTTCTCTTTATATAGACCAAGCACTATGCCAAATTCTTTAACTATTTGATAATCAAACAAAAAAAGGCTGATGATTTTATTTTTTAGCTTTACACTCTAATTTAAATGCATGAAAGACAAACTTACGTTTGGAGTATTTGGAGGTGGAAGCTGGGGAACTGCTATCGTAAAAATGTTGACCGAAAATTTGGATCAGGTAAACTGGTATATGCGAAGCGATTCCGCTATTCGTCATATTAAAAAAGAGTGGCACAATCCCAATTATTTGAGCTCTGTGGAGTTTGATGTGGACCAATTGGTAATGAGCCATGATATTAACGAGATTATTGAAGCATCTGACGTGCTCATTTTTGCTATTCCTTCTGCTTTTTTGGATAGGGAACTGCAAAATTTGACGGTTTCTTTGAAGGATAAAATTATTTTCTCGGCCATTAAGGGCATTGTTCCCGAAAGTGGACGGATCGTTGGGGAACATTTTAATGAGAAATATGAAATTCCTTTTGAGAACATAGGTGTGATCACGGGACCTTGCCATGCCGAAGAGGTGGCTTTGGAACGCCTATCGTACCTAACCATTGCCTGCGCGGACGCCGACAAGGCCAAAATGGTGGCCAAACATTTAAAAAGCGACTATATCCGCACTAAAATTTCTGATGATATCATAGGAACGGAATACGCAGCTATGCTGAAAAATATTTATGCCATTGCTGCTGGAATTGCTCACGGGCTTGGCTATGGGGACAACTTCCAAAGTGTGTTGATGAGCAATGCCATCCGAGAAATGAAGCGGTTTATTGACCGTGTGTACAAAATGAAGCGTAACATCAACGCCTCTGCTTATTTGGGCGATCTATTGGTGACGGGCTACTCCGTTTTTAGTAGGAACCGTATGTTCGGGAATATGATCGGCAAGGGCTATACCGTAAAGAGTGCCATGATGGAAATGAACATGGTGGCCGAAGGCTATTACGCCACAAAAAGTGCCCATGATCTTATGGACAAACTGCAAAAAAAGTCCAAAACGCCGATTATCAATGCGGTTTACCAAATACTTTATAAAAACAAAAACCCCAAAAAGGTGTTTGAAAAGTTGACGGAGAAGTTGGATTGAATTATAAGGTCAAAACTTGGCAATGTCAATACTGTAGCTTATAAATGGTACCATAATGGTCGCCTTTCCTTCAAAATACTTTGTATTGCGAGATATGTAAATACCCATCATTATTTTGGATTTACCTTTTCCATAACCAACGGAAATTTTGTTTGCACTAAAATTATAATTATCCATGGATGTCTTTGACCCTACGACATCTCCTTCTTCATTGAAAATAGGTTCGGTACGAGCATATTCACTATTTCGATTGAGCAAGCTAAGCCCAGCATTGACCAACAAATCTCCTTTTTTAAAAACTTGAAAATGATAGTTAAAACCAAAATGATAGCCGAACATCAGCCCCCGCTCTGTTTCTGAAGATGTTTCATCGATATGGGTCGTTATCAAATCATACCGAACGGAGGTTTTGAATCCTACGCTAAAATTTTGAGTAAAAAAATAATCCAATCCGATATTAAGTACTGGGCCAGAATTTTGTAAATCAGGATTAATAAAATTTGTGGCTACTGCTTGATCTCCAGATTTGTAAATGGGTGTAATCCTGAATTCAGCACCCAAATTGAAAAAGAATTTTTTCTCCCTTGAATTATTTTGGGCAACAAGATATAGTGGTAGTAGGAATAGGAGTATTAATGGTTTCTTCATCGGAAAACATAGTACTTTCATTAACAAAATTTTCTACCATCTGTTTTTGGGTGAGAAAAAACCTGTATTGATACCTTTTGTTCTATCATCATACTCCTCTTGGGTGAAAATCTTCCCTTTGAAAGGTTTAATTTCAATGTTCTTCTGTATAGTTTTAATTTCCACTGCTTGAAAAGTAAAATGGGTATCCTTAAGCTCCAAAATAAGCCCAGGAAGACTATTGAATTCTTTAGGTCCAAATTGACCAGGTATTTGGGGGCAATACCATGCAACAATATCAAAATCAAATGTTCCTTTTGAGTTTGTTATCATTTTATTCTTTACTGCCTTGAACGTTTTATATTTTCCAATGAATTTAAATTCATCAGTCAACTCCCAATCTTGGGAATCGATTGGATATTTTATCAGAACTTTTTCTCCATATGCATCTGTTTGCCTATAAACCATATTTTCTTTTAAGTCCGTATAATAACGACCGTTAGCCACAATGTTTTCTGCCCAAGACTGGCCTATTGGCGTAATGTCATTTTCTAATGTAGTTGCTATTTCAAAAACCGATTTTTTTTCTGTAAAAGATAAAATAAAAGTGACTCCCTCCCCCTGTTTATGAATTTTATCGAAAAAGTCATCTCTATCCTCAGTAAAATCAGATTTATTTTCGATAAACTTATAAGTTACTTTTCCTGACCTTATTTGATTTTGAGCATTTACACTCAAAATGACTATGGTAAATAAAGTCAAACAAAAAAGACATTGCTTCATACAACCAATATTTTAAATTGGGTGAGAAAACTTAAACTCAGTTTCTCACCCAATTATAATTATTTACATTTTAATTACATGTTAACATCCCCCATTGAATATCCCTCACAGAGGGCATAACTTACATTCATATACCATGTAGATGCCTCGTCACTTAGACCCGCTGCGTGTGCTTGCTGACCAACCATCAGGGCTTGGTCCATGCAATCTTTGGCCTCCGCTTTTGAGAAATTTGCATTCAAATTAATGGTAAATAACATAATTGCTATTACCATAATGAAACTAATTTTCTTCATTTTAAAAAATTAATGGATTAATACTAGTTTTCTCTTACCATTAATTTTGCGCAAAAATGTAAGATTGGTGTCAAGCTATGTAAAAATTATCTTTCAAAACTCCCAAAATCAACAGATGCTACTTTTGGATTGACGGAAAAGGGTTTTGAGTTGACGAATTGGCAATTATGACGATTACAGCTTATATGAAACTTTAAACATCACAATCCTCGGCATAATGGCAGTAGATTGGTCACTGATCAAAAAATCGGAAAAGGAGTTTTGTCTTTTAAACCTCACATCAAAAAGGTTGTTTACCGAAATTTCAAATCCCCAGGGGCTATCTTCTTTTTGATAAAAAAGTGATGCATTGGCCACATCAAATACATTGGTCAGGTTTTGTCCTTCGTTGTTGTATTCAGTTCGTTCATAATCTCCTTTCAAATGAAAATCATTGAAAAACACATAATCCAGATTTGCGAAAACACTGGAGTTGGTAAAGGTGTTTTTACTCGTTGAGGTGGTATAAACCGATGGCTTGTGCGTGTAACCCAGCTCCAAATTGGGCCATTTATCGAAAAGGGTCTCTACCTTCCCGGTAGCAGAAATGGAGCGGGACAGGTTTTTGGAAACATTGTCGTTCACCAATTGGAAAAATTCGTTATAGTTTCCTCTACTTTCTACGCTTAGTTTAATCTTGTTAATCCTCTTTCCAAATCTAAAATTGGCATTCAACGAATTTTCGGGCTGGTTGAACATCGTATAGGTCACAAATTGATTTATCCCATCCAACACCGTGTTGTTTTTTACACTCTGTGTCCTTTTGGTGTAGGTCAACCCTGCATTTAAATTCAAACCTCGAAACAGACTGAACTTATAATAGCTCAAGGAATAGGAATGGTTTCTTCCGTTTTGCAAATCGGGTGTGCCCAAACCCACCGAATTGAAGGACCTCAACATAAAATTGGTCCCTAATTGGTCAATCGTCGGGAATTGCATTCGTTGTCTGTATCGGAATCGTATTTTTTCGCTACTGTTGAACTCCGCCTCTGCGTTAAAAGCAGGCAACAGAACTTGAGTGGTGTTATTTATCGACAGCCCTTCTTGCTCATTGTCCCAGATGTAATTGTGATAAAACAGTCCTGATTTCACGGTGAAAATCCCTGCCAAGAATTTATATTCCAGTCCCAAAAATGTATCATTGAACCAATAATCAATATCGTTTCCAAAGCCATTATCTGAAAAATCATTTACGCTTCCATTGGTGAGTTGTTGTATTTCCCCACTCGTGAAATCATCGAACCGTAAATTGGTGCCGAAGGTGGTGTAGATGTGGTTAAAATTGTTGAGCACCCAATAGTCTTTCAATACCAAATCAAAAGATGCGGTCTGCGTTTCCTTCTGCTGAAAAACTTGATAGGAATCGTCTTCTTCCAAAGGAATCAACCCTTGCAGAAAAACTTGATCGGTTTCCCAAGTATTCTCCGGAGTGTTGTTTTGAAATACCAGGGAAGCTTCCAAGCTAAGCGTCTGCGCTCTTGAAAAACGCTTGCTGTATTCCACATTCTGTTTTAGCTCCAGTGCCAAAACATCGTGCAAGGTGTTGAAGAAAGTATTTTGATCGTCACTCTGAGTCAAAATGATACCGTCGCCCTTGTTTTTGGTGAGTTTTGCAAACGAATTTAGCGTTACATTCTCCTCCCGGTTGGGTTCGTGTTCCACCGTCGCCTTCCCGATCAAAAAGAAATTGTCAAAATCATTAAGTTCTGTTCTGTCCTCATTTAGCAATCCATTGGAGTTGTTGTATGTGTTCAAGGTGTTGAATTCCGTTTGTGTATTGCTGCTGTTTGCTATTACATAACTGTTGATGTCCGTTTTGGAAGAAACCTTCTGTCTTAGATTGAAAGCCCCAAACCGATTGGTGTTGGCCCTGAAATCGGTGTTGTTCAAAAATTGCGAGAAATCGTCCCTGCTCAACGAAAAGTAGCCTCCAATATCGTCCAGAAGCTTGCCAAACCCTCCATTGAATTCTAAATAATCGGAAAAGGAAAAACTTTTGACTCCTATGTTGTTCAAGTCCCCAATAAAATTGATATTGGTCTTAGGACTGTAATAAAACAGATTGGGATGCAGCAAATATCGATCTTTAACACCGCTTCCTACTTCCATATCGCCAAAAGCGAACTTCTTTTTGTCTTCTTTAAGTTTGATGTTGAGGGCCAGCTCATCGGAATCTTGTAGTCCTTTGAGAAATCCGATTTTGTTGTAGTTGTCCAACACTTGAACCTGATCTACTGCATCGGCCGGGATGTTATTGACAGCGAGTTTGCTATTGCCCGTAAAAAAGGTCTTATCCTCAACCAGTACCTTGGTCACTTTTTTGCCCTGAGCGGTTACATTGCCTTCTCGGTCCACTTCCAATCCCGGTAATTTTTTGAGCACTTCGCGCAGTTTGCGCTCCTCGCCCGTAACAAAGGCATCGGTTTGGTAGGTTATGGTGTCCTCCTTTACTGTTATGGGAATTTTGTATTCCAGCACTACCTCATCCAGATCATTGGTTTTGGGCACCATCATTACATCTTTGGTGGCATTTTGGGCTGCGGTATGGTCAAAAGAAAGTTTTTGGTAGCCGAGATAACTGACCTCAATGGAATAGGCCACCTCTTTTTTTAAGCGCAGGGTATACCCACCCTTATCGTTGGTGATGGCAAATTGGGTACGCTCATCGGCATTTTTGGGGAAGGCCAAAATATTGGCATTGACCATTGGTGTTGTGGTGGAACTATCCGTAATAATCCCACTTAGGACTACATTTTGTCCAAATAAATTTGTGATACCAAAAAAAAGAATGCCTATTTTAAGAAGGCATTTCACTGAAACCGAATCTTTAACTTTGAGCAATCTGTATAGTTCTTATTTACATTAATTAAAAGCCGTCTTTCTCTACTATCGTTTAAATTTTTCCCGTAATTTTTCAAACTCTTCTTGAGTTATTATGACTCCTTTTTTAGGTTTAACTATTTTATAATCGGATTGGTTCAATGAAATTTCTGTAGCACTGTATGTGCGCTTATCATCAGTCAATTCCAAAATTAATCCTGGTAGACCAAAAAAACCAGATGGCCCATACGAATATGGAATTTCTGGACAGTACCATGCGATTACATTTTTTTTAAAACTTCCTGCATCGTTTTCAATTGTGTAGTATGTAGTCGCCATATAACATTTATATTTCCCAATCATTTTTGAGCTATTGGATAGTTCCCAATTAGGCCTGTTAATTGGAATAAGAAAAGTTTCTCCGTAAGCCACTTCTTGCTTTAGAAACTCTTCAGTTTCTAAGTTGAGATAGAACTTTTTCATACCCCCCAGCATTACTTTGGCAATCTTGGTTTGAAAATCATTTGCCCCCATCCTACCCTTCATTTCAAAAAAAGCCTTTCCCTTATTAAAAAGTAATTCAAAATCCATTGGATTATTTTTAATAGCTTTATTTATAGCGTCAAATTGTTTATCCTCTTTGCTTGCACTATTTTCTAATTGAAGTTTTGAGGTTGCTTTATAAATGATTTTACCGGTTTGTGCTGTTGTAGAAAGCACCATTGCAAAAAAGAAGAATATGTTTAAGTGTAAAATGGTTTTCTTTTTCATGGCTTTCTCAGTTTTTACCACCCTCTATCCAACTGCGCTTTAATCTTATCACCTTCTTTTTTGTATTCCTCCTCCGTCATGGTTTCGATATTGGTTGGCCAATCTATTTTTATATCTTTTTTGGAGTTCAGCTCAATCTCGCTAGCGGTGTAGGTAGCTATGGGCAATTTTAGTTCCAAAATAAGGCCAGGCAAGTTACCAACGTAATCTGCTGGGCCAAAAGAAACAGGAATTTCCGGTGCATACCATGCTATAGTATCTTCATTTAACCCAGTGTTGGATTTATCAAGAATGGCTTTATAACACAAGAACTTTCCGATTTTTTTCTGTTCCTTGGTCAATGTCCAATCTTGTTTTTCTACTTCTGAACCTACATTGTATTTCCTATCTTCATAATAGGTCTGCAATATTTGTTCGCTGTTAGTTAAGTTCGTAAAATAAGTTCCCTTAGAAGTAAGATACTTAACAAACTCGTCTAGTTCTTTATAATCCGAAATACTAAGTCCTTTTTGGTGTTGAAAAATACTTTTTGCATTTTTAAAGAATAATTCAAGTCGAATATTCTTGGCAGCGTCAGCGGTCATTCTATACATCCGCTTCAATTCGGGTGATGCTTTTCCGTCTTTTACACCATCTTTATAAAAACCCTCCATGCTTACTTTATAAAGGATTTTTCCGTTTGTGATTTGGGCAAAGATTGTATTGACCCCAAATAAAGTCAGAAAAACATACAGACAATATTTTTTCATAAACAGTTTTTCAAGAAGTATGCCTGAAGCTTTTCAGGCATACTTACAATCAATTATTATTTTAATTTTATTGTGAATACGATTCACATAAAATCATTGCCGAAGTAAATGCGCTTCCTGCTGCGAACCCATCGCCAGTTGATTCATAGACTACATCAGCCCACTCCATTGCAAAACTCTCGCAATCCACCGGCATTTCAGGTGTTGCCGCATTCAAACTGCTAGAGGTAAAACCAATAGCAAAAAACAATACTTGCTAAAAAATCACTTTTTTCATTTTAAAAAATTAATGGTTAATGTTCAATTTCCCTTACTTGTTTTTGCGCAAAAATTTGTAAGACTTAGCGTGAAGCTATGTAAAGTTTATCTTTCAATGGCTATTAAATTGAATTGAATTGAGGGATGTCCCTTTTGAGTTGACAGATGGTGGTTTTCAATTGATAGATGACAATAGGCATACTAAAAGTAGATGCCAAAAAGCATCCCTTAATTAGGTGAAATTGTCCAATGATTGTTTATTAACCCCGTTTTTTAATTTCTGCCATATTGGTTTCCAGCATCTCGAAATACTTTTCAAAAGTCATTTCTTTTGAGCCTTTTGGGAGCTTGATATCCACATCTTTTTCTTCTATTTCTTTTAGTTTGAAAACGACCTTACCTCGATACATTTCGAGTATAAGACCGGGGAGGCCATTATAACCCAAAGGGCCAAAGGAATAGGGCAGTTTTGGTGCGAACCACGCTTCAATTTCTTCCAGATAACTGCCCAACTTTCTTGTTGTGGTGGCCTTTAGCACTTTGAACTCACCAATGTATTTTGACTCGTTGGTAATCTCCCACTGTACTTTTTCATCTAAAGTTAAAACCGTAGAAGGATTAGAGTTTAGCAATGCAATTCTTTTAATGGAGTCATCCTTTTTTGTGTGCCAAACTTCGTTTCCAGAGCAGAATCCTGATGCCAATTCATACTGCATCGGGTTTATATCATCTCTGACCAATTGTTTGGATTGTTTAAAAATGGACTCATTACCATCAATCAATAATTGAAACTCGAAATCAGACATGACCTCGGCTGCCATACTTGCCATGGTTCTCGTCTGTTCATGCTGCATTTCACTCAAATCAAAGTTTGATTCGACATCATATGTGATTTTAAGTGATTCTTGACCAAAAACAGTCCCAACGATAGAGAAGAAAAACAATGTTACCGTAAAATTTTTCATCATAACTATTTCGTTAGTTGAAAGCTAGCTATTAAAGAGGGTACCTTCGATTGAATATCAATTTTTTTAAAACTTTTACTCCCGCTCCAACGAAAAATCGGAATGCTCTTTCAGTTGTGCCTCCAATTCCTTGGAAAAGACTTCCATTTCTGCTGCTGAGTAGTTGTACGCTTTCTGGAATTCCTCGAACACAGGCTCCTGAAATTTTCGAACGCTGTCTATATCAAAATACAGTCGGCCTGTTCTTCTAATAAAAAAGTCCAAGGGATTTAAAGCCATTTCGTGGGCGATGGCAAATTGAGCTTCGGCCCTGATCATCCGTACTTTGGGTTCATCACCCTTTATTTTCGCATATCGTTCTAAAATGGATTCGGTTTGTTTACCATAAGTGGTCACTAGATACCATCCTTCATATTTCGAAAAACCATCCGCTTGCAGTTGCTCTTGTACCTTGCCAATGTACTTTTTTACGTGCTTATACTTTTTAAAGTCGTTTCCACAAAGTGGAATCTTGTCCGTGGTGCATGGCTTCAGTTCCATATCGTGGTCTTCTTCCATTTTTTTGGCGATACGGTTTACCGCACGCTCGGCCATTTTTCGGTATCCGGTGAGCTTGCCCCCAGCAATACTCACCAAACCGGTATCGGAAGTGAAAATTTCATCTTTTCGTGATAGTTCGGACGCCGATTTTCCTTCTTCGTGAATCAGAGGACGCAATCCTGCCCATGAGGAAATGATATCGTCCAACTCCAATTCAATATCGGGGAACATATTGTTCACCGCGGAAACCAAGTATATGGCATCGGCAATATCGGTGGTCACATGGTCCTTGTCCAAATTATAGTTGGTGTCGGTGGTACCAATGTAGGTGACCTTACCGCGTGGAATGGCGAACATCATCCTGCCATCAGGGATATCAAAATATACGGATTGTTTTACAGGGAGTTTCTCCTTTGGAAACACCAAGTGCACACCCTTGGTCAAATGCAATCGCTTCCCTTTTTTGGACTGGTTCACGCTCCGGAGTTCATCTACCCACGGCCCAGCGGCATTGATTACATATTTTGATGAAATGCTATATTCACCTCCAAAAACCTCGTCCGTAAATTTTACCCCTGCTACTTTTTCATCCTCGTAAATAAAATCGGTTACCTTGGCATAATTGAATAGCTGTGCGCCAAATTGAAGACTGGTTTTTAGGTTTTCCAAGGTAAGTCTAGCGTCATCGGTACGGTACTCGGCATAATATCCTGCTCCGTTCAAAATCTTCTTGGGCAAAAGGGGCTCTAGCTTCATGGCTTCCTTCTTCTCCAGCATTTGCCTTTTATCATCCCCTGAAACTTGTGCCAAAATATCGTAAACCTTCAAGCCGATGGACGTCAACCATTTTCCGTAGGAACCACCTTCAATGAGTGGGAGCAACATCTTTTCGGGAAGTACCAAATGTGGTGCCAATTTATGTACGATGGCCCTTTCGGAACCTACTTCTTTCACCAACCAAAAATCGAACTGCTTTAAATAACGTAGCCCACCGTGAATAAGTTTTGTGGATTTACTGCTGGTGCCCGAGGCAAAATCCCCTTTTTCGAGCAAAAGCACTTTCATGCCGCGAGAAGATGCGTCCAAAGCAATGCCAGCTCCCGTGATTCCCCCTCCAATTACCACAAGGTCGTAAGTATCCTTGGTAATCTTTTGCAGGTTGTTCTTTCTATCTACGTTTGAAAAAGCAATGTTCTCGCTCATGAGTCTATTTATTGAATTCGTATTCGCGTTCCACCCTGCAAATCCTAACTTTATACCAAGAATACCATGTTTTTATCCCATTCTTCTGCGCCTGCTTATGGTCCATATTGGCTTTCCAGTCGGCAATGGCCTCCAAACTTTCCCAATAGCTCACCGTAATGCCCAATCCGTCCCTGGCACTTTCAATATCCAAAAACCCCGGTTGTTTTCGAGCCAGGGTTTCCATTTCTTCCGCCATTTTTGCGTAACCTTGGTCCCCTTCTGTCCTCAGGCTGGTGAAAATTACGGCATAGTACGGTTTTTTAAGCTCCATTTATGTGATGTATTCTTTTTCCAAGAAATAATTGACTACGGCTTCTTTCATTAAAACAGCCTGTTCCCCGGCCTTGAGCGGTGGCAATTGCTCTTTAATTTTATAATGTGGCCATCCATCATCATCGAAAAAATCAAAATCGTAATAGCCATAGGGTTCCAATAATCTACAAATGGCTATATGCATTAGGTTGACTTTTTCGTCCTTTTTAAATTTGCGATGAAAATTGCCCAGTTCCTGTACGCCCACCAAATAGACAATTCCATCCAACTCCAAGGGGTCGCCATCAGAAAATTGCGCGGACAATTTTTCCACCAAAAATTCCCACCGTTCTCTTAATTGTTCGTCTCTAGACATGTTTTTGCAATGAATAACAAAGGTACAAATCAATATTCTATATTTGTTAAAACCCGTGTATGAGCTTTTTGGATATTATCATCGGAATTCTTTTGGTCTGGGGCCTATACAAAGGCTTAAAAAATGGCCTTTTTGTAGAATTGGCCTCCTTGATTGCCCTGATTGCGGGAATATACGGCGCCATCCATTTTTCGTACATAACAGGCGATTACCTCGCCGAACGGTTTGACTGGAGTGACCAGTACCTGAAAATTGCTGCATTTCTGATTACTTTTTTCGTCATCATTATTGTAGTGAACTTGGCGGGAAAATTCCTGACCAAGATTGCCGATTTTGCCATGCTGGGCCTTTTAAACAAGATTGCCGGTGGTATTTTTGGTGCCCTTAAAGTTGCTGTAATCCTTGGGGCATTTCTTATTTTCTTCGAAAAGCTTTCCTCTCCCCTCGGATTCATTAATGAGGAAACCAAAGAAGAGTCCATTTTCTACGAGCCCATCAAGGAAATAGGTGCCTTGGTTTTTTCCTATGTTTTTGATGATGAAGAAAACAATCCTTCAAACCAAATCGAGGTAAAGGAAGAGGTTATATAAACGGTACACTTTTGCCGATAAAGGGACCCGGGCTTCATCAAAAAAACACTATTGAATGCAGCTTCCTGTATTTCAACGTAATAATCTGTCCTAACATGGAAATTTCATGGAAAAGGGAGGCGTCTCCTTTAGTTTAGCAACGAGAACACTAGGGAATTTAGAACACTCCCTGAAAATACCCCGAAAAATGAAAAAATTTTCTAGCGCAACGCTGGTACTGGTCTTTTTATTGTTGCTTGTCAGTTGCAGCGACTCTTCATCAGAAGAGTTTGAACAAATGTACTCTGAAACCAATCTTGAAAACCAAAAGGTTACTGTTGATCCCAACAAGATGGAAAAAGAATTATTGGGCCTAATCAACGAACATCGAACATCGATAGGGTTAAGTTCCTTGGCAGATAGTGCGCCAGCTTACAAATATGCAGAGGAACACAACGATTATATGATTTCCAAAAACAGCCTAAGTCACGATAATTTTGAGGCACGGGCCACGAAAATCGCCGATGAAACCAATGCGCTAAAAGTATCTGAAAATGTAGCGAGATTTTATACCACTGCCGAAAAAACATTAAAGGCATGGGTAGAAAGCGACTCGCATAGAAAAGCTATGGAAGGAGATTTTAGCCATACAACCTTAAGTGTTCAATTGGATAAAGATGGCAGACCATACTACACACAAATTTTTATCAAAGTGGAGTAGCCAACCAAAAATATATAAGAAAGAGACCCGCCGATCAGCGGGTCTTTTTTGTTAATTGCTATGTTGCCAGCAAGGTTTTTTTTACCTTTCGTAAAATCTTTGAACATGGCAATACAGGAACCTTTCAACCTTAATAAATGGATTGAGGAAAACCGAGAAACCCTAAAACCCCCGGTCGGGAACAAAAACCTTTACAAAGCGTCTGGCGATTATATTGTGATGATTGTTGCAGGACCAAACGCCAGAAAAGATTACCATTACAACGAAACCGAAGAGCTTTTTTATCAGCTTGAAGGCCATATAGAAGTGCACATTCAGGAAGATGGCCAGAAAAAAACCATGAAACTGGGGCCGGGCGATATGTACCTTCATCCTGCCAAAGTGCCCCATTCACCTGCCCGCCAAGAAAATTCCATTGGCTTGGTTGTGGAACGCAAACGTGCAGATCTCGATGCTGAAGATGGCCTACTATGGTTTTGTGACAACTGTAATCACAAATTGTACGAGGTCTATTTTAAACTGAATGATATTGAAAAGGATTTCTTAGGACATTTTAAGCACTTCTATGGTTCGCAAGAATTGCGTACCTGTGATAAATGCGGAACCGTTATGCCCGTTGATGAACGTTTTGTAGCCAAAGAAGAATGATTCTCCTTTTAGCAAAAATCATTATCGGAATTGTGGCTTTGCTCCACATCTATTTTCTGTGGTTGGAAATGTTTGCTTGGACGACAAAAGCAAAAAAGGTATTCCGTACTTTTCCCGAAGAACTGTTTGAACCCACAAAAACATTGGCAGCCAACCAAGGTCTTTACAATGGTTTTTTGGCTGCAGGGCTTATTTGGTCATTGATTGTTCAAGATGCAGTATGGCAAGTTTATGTGGCCATGTTCTTTTTGGGGTGTGTGGCAGTTGCCGGTATTTATGGAGCTGCAACAGCATCAAAAAAAATATTTATGGTACAAGCACTTCCTGCCTTGGTGGGAATTCTTCTTCTTTTGATCCATCAATTCCTCTAAACCGTTTATCCTCTTCTATATTATTTGTAATATTGTAATAATATAACAATACATCGCTAAAAAGTTATAAATGTCAAAAATAGCAACTGATTTTGGAATTGAAGAAGCCTTAAAGGAACTTGGCTTAAACAAAATAAATAATGGTACTTCCACAGGAAAAGATTGGTTTTCCGAGGGAGATATCATCGAATCCTATTCACCCGTAGATGGTGCGCTTATTGGAAAAGTGAAAACCACTACCAAAGAGGACTATGAAAAAGTAATCACTACAGCCCAAAAGGGGTTTAAAACTTGGAGAACCATGCCAGCCCCTCAACGTGGTGAAGTGGTTCGCAAATTTAACGACGAGCTTCGCCGTTTAAAAGAACCTTTGGGCAAATTGGTATCTTATGAAATGGGGAAAAGCTACCAAGAAGGTTTGGGCGAGGTACAGGAAATGATAGATATCTGTGACTTTGCCGTAGGCCTGTCCCGTCAATTGCACGGACTCACCATGCACAGCGAACGTCCCGGACACCGCATGTACGAACAATACCATCCACTTGGTGTTGTGGGGATTATTTCTGCCTTCAATTTCCCCGTGGCCGTTTGGTCCTGGAACACGGCTTTGGCTTGGGTTTGTGGTGATGCCTGTATTTGGAAAGGCTCAGAAAAAACCCCGATGACCTCCGTAGCTTGCCAAAACATTGCGGCTCGTGTGTTTACCGAAAACGGAGTGCCAGAAGGTATTTCCTGTTTGATTACCGGCGATTATAAGGTAGGTGAATTTATGACCAAAGACGAACGTGTTCCATTGATTTCGGCCACAGGTTCCATCCGTATGGGAAAAATAGTTGCAAAAGCAGTAGCCGAACGTCTTGGAAAATCTTTATTGGAGCTTGGTGGTAACAACGCCATTATCGTAACCCCCGACGCCAACATAAAAAACACCGTAATAGGTGCTGTATTTGGTGCAGTGGGTACGTGCGGACAACGTTGCACCTCTACACGTAGATTGATTGTCCATGAAGATGTGTACGACAAGGTAAAAAATGCCATTGTAGATGCCTACAAACAAATACGCATCGGAAATCCCTTGGATGAAAACAACCACGTTGGACCGCTAATAGATAAGGATGCTGTAAAAAATTATTTGAATGCCCTTGAAAAAGTTAAGGAAGAGGGCGGAAACATTTTGGTAGAAGGTGGCGTGCTCGAAGGCGAGGGCTACGAAAGCGGTTGCTACGTAAAGCCCGCTATTGCCGAAGCCAAAAACCACTTCGATATTGTACAGCACGAAACCTTTGGTCCCGTTTTATATATTTTGAAATATAAAGGTGACCTACAAAATGCTTTGGACATGCAAAATGGTGTTAGGCAGGGACTATCCTCTGCAATTATGACCAACAATCTGCGGGAGGCGGAACGTTTCCTCTCAGTAGAAGGATCGGATTGTGGTATTGCCAATGTTAATATCGGTACTTCCGGAGCTGAAATCGGTGGAGCCTTTGGTGGCGAAAAAGAAACCGGTGGTGGCAGGGAAAGTGGTTCGGATGCTTGGAAGATCTATATGAGAAGACAGACCAACACCATTAATTATACCACCGAATTACCGTTGGCACAAGGCATTAAGTTTGACCTATAAAAATAAAAAGCCGCCCATTTAGTGTCTAACCTAAATGGGCAGTCTTTAAAACCAACTTAACTAACTCAAACTTAACTTTAAAACCCTATTTCAATGCCGGATCTTCGTCGGGAGAAACAGGGTTCTTCACTTAATATTGATTTTCAAATTTCTAAATATTTTATCAAGAAATTAAAAGGTATCTTATAAGTGGTCATAAAAAATGTATAATCGGTAATTTTAGTTTTGTTTTTGGCCTTGGATTTTTCCTACAAAAGCCCCCTATTTTCAGAAATCCCTCAATTTTAGGTGGTTTAATTTAGAATTTTAAGATTTTTTTAATATTTTAAATGAGCAGTTTCTACTGTTTATTTTGTGTGAAATATGGATTGGATAAGTTCTACAATTTGGTATTGGATTGTTTTGGCCATAACGGGAATCATTTCTGGGGTTCTTGGTTATTTTTTTGGAAAATCCAGCACACCCTCAGCAGCCGAAAATTCAGTTCAACTCAATATCCTTGAAATTGAAAACGCCAAGTTAAAATCCGATCTGGAAACTTGCAGAAAAAGACTGGGTATATCCAAAACAAGGCAACTAAACCTTGAACGGGATAAAAATCTTCCAAAAAAAGACGCTTTCTTCTTTGATGCAAATAGGGCAAAGACAGCTTTTGGGGAAAAAATCAAAGAAAATGATTTAAAGCTTGTTGAGGGCATAGGCCCAAAAATTGAAGCCCTTTTTCACAATTTTGACATCAAAACATGGAAAGATTTGGCCGAAACTTCAGTGGACAAATGCCAAGAGGTGTTGGATTCCGGCGGTAAGCGCTATCGCATCCACGACCCCGCCTCATGGCCCATGCAGGCAAAAATGGCTTACGAGGGCCATTGGGAACAGTTGTTCGAGTGGCAGGAAAAACACCGTGCCGGCAAATATTAATGCCATCGGACAGACTTAACTTGATTCCTACAACATTCCGTTAGCCTCTACCCATTTAAAAGTATGCTGCTCTTGGGAAAATTTCATACGTTCGGATATACGTTGTAGCCTTTCGGGGAGTTTCATCAGATAATCCCTGGCCTTTTCTGCCTGATCAGAAAGTCCGCGAAGGTTTCCTATATCCCAGTAATCGTTCAATTTTTTCAAAATATCAATATAGTCTTGTGAGGTATACACCCCCAACCGTTGGGCACAATTGGAAAACTGTTCGAATGCCTCTCCTATACTTCCGCCCGATTCCCTAAGAAAATGGGCCGGCATCACAATTTTTTTCTTCATCATATCTGCAAAGGCCAAGACCATTCCATCGGGGTCCTGCCCCATAATTGTCTTTACAAATTCGCGATATGCCAAATGGTGCCTCATTTCATCACCTGCAATTATGGTGCACATTTTTGCGAGCAGTACATTACCTTTCTTTCTAGCCATTTTTCCCACTCTTTTGTGCGAAATATTGGTGGCCAACTCTTGGAAAGTGGTGTATACAAAATTCTTGTAGGGATCCCTGTCCGTTCCAATATCAAACCCATCAGAAATCAAATGTTGGGTAGTTATCTCAATTTCACGCATGTTTACACGGCCAGAGAGGTACAAATATTTGTTCAAAACATCTCCATGGCGATTTTCCTCAGCTGTCCATGCACGCACCCATTTGCTCCATCCATTGTCCTTGCCATTGTGCTGATCAATGCCTTCCACATCCATCAACCAGGATTCATACGTGGGGAGTGCTTCTTCTGTAATGGTATCGGCCACAAGGGTTACCCAAAAATCGTATCCCAATTCCTTGGCCTCACCACGAAGCTGCTCCACCTCATCAAAAAACTTATCGCTTTGGGAGTCTGGCAAAAAATCGGTGGGTTGCCATATTTTTTCTGTTGGAATAAGAAATTCATCAATAAACCCTTCAACTTTGGGTTCAATCGCCTGCATTACTTCCAATCTTACATTCTTTATCGACATAGTACGGGGTTTTTTACAAAGTTCTATATAAAATAATGAAAACTACGCTAATTTCTTCCTCTTTCGCCGGGATAAAATGTGTGTACGGGATCACTTTGCCAATATTCCTTGGTTTCCACATCCAACATGGTCAATCCGCCCATAAAAGCGGCCCCTGTATCCACGTTCCAAACATTGGCTTTGTTCTGTGGTTCTACAAACCCGTTTTTGGACAAAGGGGTGTGGCCTATGTAGATTTCTTTGTAGTGGGTCAAGCGTTTTGGAAACTTGGGACTTGTAGGTTCCAAATCAGGGTCAAGTGCGGTTACCAGTTCCCATAATGTCCTGTCCCAGTAAAAAGATTGTTCAAAATATTCGTAATCTACTCCCTTAAGGTTTGTGTAGCCGGCATGCAAATACAACCGGTTGTCATCTGCGAGATAATAATTTTGCAATTCGTTATAAAACTTCAAATGTAATTCCCATATATCCCTATCTGCATTCAAATAAGAATCTCTGGTTGCAATGCCGCCGTGTGCCAACCATTGCGGGTTTTCTTTTTGATCTACCAACCAAGCCCTACAGAGTTCATCGTGATTTCCACGAATAAAAGTGCAGTTATATTCACTTTTGAGCTGTATCAAAAAATTTACGGTTTCCACTGCCGTGCTCCACCCATCTACATAATCGCCCAAAAATATGATATGATCTTTGGAGGTGACATTGGCCTTGCCCATTAATTGCTCCAACGCCCGCACCCCTGAATGGATGTCGCCCACAACAAGTGTTCGCATAGAAAAGTTTTTGACAAAATTACGCACAAATGCTTGGCCTATGAAAAATCACGGTGGCTTTATCAAGCATTTAACCTATATTTCAAATTAACCTAACTGTTTTTTGGACATGGTATAATTTTCTATGTACCTTAGAATATTCCGAAACAATATGAAAAAAGTATACTGCATTGGTGAAGTGTTGATTGATTTTGTTGCCGAACGGCAAGGAAGCGACCTTTCCAAAGCAAACGAGTTTACCAAAAAAGCAGGGGGAGCTCCTGCCAATGTGGCCTGTGCCATATCCAAGTTGGGAGGAAACGGAATTTTTATTGGTTGCGTAGGGGACGATCCGTTTGGGAAATTTTTATTGGAAACCCTGAAAGAGGTTGGCGTTGACGTTTCGTTGGCCCAATTATCGGATACTTTCACCACGCTGGCCTTTGTATCGCTTTCGGAAGATGGAGAACGCGATTTTGTTTTTAGCAGGGGCGCCGATAAGGAATTGAAGTATAATCCCGACCTAAGAAAGAACCTTCCCGGAAATATTCTTCACTTGGGGGCCGCGACCGCTCTTTTGGGCGGACCTTTGGAAAAAACATACAGCAAATATCTTTTTGATGGCCTTACCAAAGAAATGTTTATCTGTTTTGACCCAAATTTTAGAAGCGACCTTTGGAAAGATGACCAAGAAACCTTCATAAAAAAGTGCATGCCCTTTGTGGAAAAATCACATTTGTGCAAGTTTAGCCAAGAAGAAGCACAGCTTATTTCAGGTAAAGAAGATTTACATGAAGCCTGTGATGTTTTGCACAAGGCCGGAACGAAAATAATTACCGTTACCTTGGGGAAAGACGGTACCTTACTGAGCATGAACGGCACCAAAAAAGTAATTCCGAGTATAAAGGTAGCTCCCTTGGACACTACTGGTGCCGGCGACGCTTTTATAGGGTGTTTATTGTATCAAATTTCCGATTTGGGCAATTTTGGGCCTGTTTTCGAAGATTTTTCGTTAGTGGAAAACATGGTCGCCTTGGCGAACAAGGCCGGGGCCATTACCACTACTAATTATGGTGCCATTGTTGCTTTGCCCACAAAAGAGCAGCTCGAAAAATAAATCAACCAAGCGACTATGCGTACCTTACTTTCCTTAGAATTCGTTGGGATTCCTTTAAGGATTGGTAAATATTGCTGTCGTAAGTTTTTAACAACGCCCTTGAACTGTCCATTTTTTCCTTGGCCTCCTCAAAACCGTTCAGGTAACAAATAAGATACGTTGCTGGGAGGTGGGTCATATCCGTATGCTCCGAATCTGTTAACGGAATATGGTTTTCCAACTTTTTGAGCAATGCATTGTTGGCATTGTACACATGATACAGCGTTTTTTTATCAAATTGAGGTGGTTCAAATATTAATTTACTGTTGATGGTGTACTTGCCATTGTCCGAAAATGTGATGACCACTTCTTCCAAAGGATAATATTTTTGTTGAGAGCCCAAGCCCAATTGCACATACTCCAAGGTTTTGAAGTGGTCGTCATCATAATCAATAGTGATTTCGTCCAAAGCGGAATAAAACAGTTTTACCTGTTCGTTGATGAGTTCAATATCCACTCTGGAATAGTAGATCTTGCCTTTCACTTTCTTCTTGTTTCCCGCCCAACAGACCACAAATTGTTCTTTAAAGACTTTGTAATCGCTTGTAAGGTCGGGATGCCTGGTATTGAAGAATTTTATGACCGCATCCAGTGTCAATTCTATGTTATTCCGCGCGTGCTGTTCAATCGTCGCCACCTTATCGGAGTTGATGTCCTTTAGCTCAATATCAAAAGCTTTGGGCAAGCTGATGCTGCCTTCCCTAAAAAAGACCGCTCCCCCGTAATACTTCCAAATATTTTTGCGAAGGGCACAAACTTTTCCGTTGGACCTAATTGTTACGAGACCAACCACCTTGCCTTCGGGCAAATGGGGAAAGGGAATATTTTCATAGGAAATTAGAGGCGGATTGTCCAAATAGGCATTGACGAGGTTCTGAATTTTGCTGTCATCAAAAAAATCAACGCCAACAATGGTATTGTCCTCATCCTCCACCCCGATCACAATAAAGGAGTTGTTTTTTGGGTTGCTGTTGGCCAAGGCACAGACATGTTTTAAAAATTTGGCCTTGCCCTCCTTTTCCCCAATGGATATAAAACGCTTTTTATCGTAAAAACTATTCTCGTCGTTGTGGGCCAAAAGATTTTTTACGAGTAGGCGTTTATTGATCATATTTTAAGGTTTCGAGATTTTATAAACCAAAGGAAAATTCGTCATTTCGAGTGGTTTTTTGAACCTAAGTTCAAAAAAATGTATCGAGAATAGAATTTTTAATCGTACAAACCTTGTTCTCGATACTTTTTCCTTCAGAAAAAACTCGAACTGACGGTTTTGACCTTTAAACATCAACTATGAACCATTTTTGTTGACAATCGTACTGCTGGCCTGTGCAGTAGGCATTACCACAAGGTCGGCAATGTTCACATGGTAGGGTCGAGTTACCACAAACAGGATAATATCCGCGATATCCTCTGGTTTTAACGGTTGAAAGCCTTTGTATACATTGGATGCTCTTTCGGAATCCCCCTTAAAGCGAACATCGCTGAACTCAGTTTCCACCAATCCAGGGTTTACGGCCCCTACGCGAATTCCGTAAGCATTCAAATCTATCCGCATACCTTGGTTAATGGCATCCACGGCATGTTTACTGGCACAGTACACATTTCCGTTGGGATATACTTCCTTGCCCGCCGTGGAACCAATGTTGATGATATGCCCAGATTTGCGTTCCACCATTTGAGGAATAACAGCTTTGGACATATACAGCAACCCCTTTACATTAATGTCCAACATGGCATCCCAATCATCTGGGTTGCCCTTGTCAATGGGGTCCAATCCATGGGCATTGCCCGCATTGTTGACCAAAATGTCTATCTCAGAAAATTCCTTGGGTAAACTTTCTATGGCAGAGAACACAGCTTCTCTATTTCTAACATCAAAATTTAAGGTAAAGATTGCTGTGTCTCTTCCCAATTCATTTTTAAGCCCTTCCAAACGTTCCTGTCTTCTTCCACAAAGAATTAAATTAAATCCTTGCTTTGCAAAAAGCTCTGCCGTTGCTTTGCCTATTCCACTTGTAGCTCCTGTTATTAATGCTGTTTTTCCCATTTCCAATTTTTACGGAACATCGTGTCCTTGGCTCGCTACCAAAAGGGCAAACCAATCTTGAAGTTCCAATTCTATATCTATGGCTTCTGCGGCCATTTCCATTCTTTTTTTGTTTGTGGTTCCAATGACCGGATGCACTTTTGCAGGATGTTTTAAAATCCAGGCCAAGAGCAACTGGCTCTCATCAGCATCATACTTGTCCATCAAAGGCCCCATGGCCTCTTTAATGCGATCTGCTTGCTCATCATCTTCCCTAAAAAGTGTTCCCAACGGGCTCCATGCCATGGCCAATCTTTTGTTGGCAATGCAATCATCAAAAGTTCCATCGTACATAGGATTGTGATGCGTCAAAGAAAATTCGACCTGGTTTCCTTCAACGGGTATGGCTGTTTCCAACATGGCCACTTGAGAGGTTGTAAAATTGGATACCCCAAACTGTTTTATTTTTCCACTTTGCAATAACTGCCGGGCAGCTTCCGCCATCTCTTCGGTTTCCATCAACGGACTTGGCCTGTGCATTAAAAAAAAGTCCAAATAATCCGTTTTCAACTTTTTTAAAGACGCTTCCGCAGACCAAATAATATAATCCTTGTCATACTGGTAATGATTGATTCGGTTATTCCTGCCACGGGTCATTTGAATACCACATTTGGTGATCAGTTGAATATCCTCCCTTTTAATTCCACTATTCCCAAATGCCTGTCCAAAATCGGCCTCGGTGGAATAGCTTCCATAAATATCGGCATGGTCAAAAGTGGTTAAGCCACAAGCAATGCTGTGATGCATTAATTCGATCATTTCCTTTTTGGAAAGTTTTTTCCCCCAACTTCCCCATGTCATCGCTCCCGATATAATGCGGGAAAAATTCGTTGTCCGTTCCATAAGTGCTGAATGTATAAAATTAAAGCCTTAAATCCTTCATAAAACTAGGGGTTTAGCGTTTTTTTTAACCATTAATTAACAGCTAGGTTTTAAATAAATTTTCATTTTGCACACCTTAGCAAAAACCCCGACATTAACACCAAACAATAAAAGTATATAATGGAAGAAAACACTACTATTGATATTAGTGCTGTGAATGAAAAAATTGCCCAGGAAAGCGCTTTTATTGACCTTTTAAGGGTTGAAATGAACAAGGCCATTGTGGGGCAGACCCACATGGTGGAGCGCTTACTGATAGGTCTACTGGGAAAAGGCCACATTCTGCTCGAAGGTGTTCCCGGACTGGCAAAGACATTGGCCATCAACACTTTGGCCAAAGCGGTGAAAGGAAGCTTTAGCAGAATACAGTTTACACCCGATCTTTTGCCCGCTGATGTTATTGGTACATTGATATACAATATAAAAGAGAACGATTTCTCCATTAAAAAAGGACCCATCTTTGCCAACTTTGTTTTGGCAGATGAGATCAACAGGGCTCCCGCAAAAGTACAGTCGGCGCTTTTGGAAGCCATGCAGGAAAAACAGGTGACCATCGGGGACGAAACATTTGTGCTGGACGCACCTTTTTTAGTAATGGCCACCCAAAACCCTGTAGAGCAAGAAGGTACTTACCCGCTTCCTGAAGCGCAGGTGGACCGTTTTATGTTGAAAACAGTAATCGACTATCCAAAGTTGAACGAGGAACAACTCATTATCCGTCAAAACCTAAAAGGTGCAACCGAGGCCGTTAACCCCGTAGTTTCCTTGGAGCAAATTCTAAGAGCCCAAGAAGCTGTTGGCGAGGTTTATATGGACGAAAAAATTGAAAAATATATTCTCGACCTCATTTTCGCTACGCGTTACCCGGAAAAATACAACTTGGAAAGCTTGAAGCCGCTTATCAGTTTTGGTGCTTCTCCCAGAGGTAGCATCAACTTGGCGAAAGCGTCCAAATGCTACGCGTTCATCAAGCGAAGAGGTTATGTGGTTCCCGAAGATGTTAGGGCCGTGGTGCACGATGTACTGCGTCACCGAATCGGAATCACCTACGAGGCCGAGGCAGAAAATATTACTTCCGAAGAAATCATCAACAAGATTGTAAACGAGGTAGAGGTGCCTTAGCGGTTCAATGTTTATCGGAATAAGTAGCAATACTTTTAACCAACCCGAAAACCTATTTTTTTGAACCAAATGGATACAAAGGAACTACTAAAAAAAGTACGTAAAATTGAAATAAAGACCCGCCGTCTTTCCGACCATATTTTTGGTGGGGAATACCATTCTACGTTCAAAGGTCGGGGGATGACGTTCAGCGAAGTACGCCAGTATCAGTTTGGCGATGATGTACGAAGCATTGACTGGAATGTTACCGCACGCTATAATGAACCTTACGTAAAGGTTTTTGAAGAAGAGCGTGAACTCACCATGATGTTGATGGTAGATGTAAGCGGCTCGGAACTTTTTGGTACTTCCAACCAGTTCAAAAAAGAAATCATTACCGAAATCTCAGCTACGCTTGCCTTTTCTGCGCTTCAGAACAACGATAAGGTTGGTATGATTTTGTTTTCCGATGAAGTAGAGCTTTTTATCCCGCCCAAAAAAGGAAAAAGCCACGTACTCAGAATCATTAGGGAGTTATTGGAATTCCATCCAAAAAGCAGCGAAACCGATCTTGCAGAAGCTTTAAAGTTCCTTACCAACGTAATGAAGAAAAAAGCCATTGTTTTTGTGCTTTCGGATTTTATCGCCGACGACTACGACAATACACTTCGGATTGTAGGCAACAAACATGATGTTACAGGAATTAGAGTTTATGATGAGCGTGAAGAAACCATCCCAAATTTGGGAATGGTGCAAATGCAGGATGCCGAAACGGGCGAAATTCAATTGGTGAACACCCAATCCAAACAGGTTCGGTTGGCCTATGGACAACACTACAAAGACAAAGTGGCCTATTTCACCAATTCCTTTAACAAATCAGGCTGCGGGGTCATCAATTGCCGGGCAGACGAAAGCTACGTAAAAAAGCTATTGGGGTATTTTAAACGAAGAGGATAATGCAAATGAACGGTCTACATAAAATGAGAAGCAAAACAAGGCCCCAATCAGTTTGGGGGGCCATGTTGTTTCTATTGCTGATGTCCACGGTTGGTTTTTCGCAAACAGGACCCAAAGTCGATGCCGAAGTGGACACCTTGGCCATTAAAATTGGGGAACAGATTCAATACAAAATTACGGTTGAGACGGATTCTACCGATGTGGTTTTCTTTCCCGAAGGGCAAACTTTTTCCCCGCTGGAAACCGTAGAGGCCATTATGGCCGACACCCTCAAAAACGATGACAAAGTCATCCTTCAAAAAATATATTCCCTAACCCAGTTCGATAGTGGCGCCTACACGATTCCCCCGCAGCGAATCGCTATTAACGAGCAACCCTTTTTCACGGATTCCTTTCAAGTAAAGGTCGCCGATGTGGTAGTGGACACCACCAAACAAAAAATGTACGACATCAAACCCTTGATAGAGGTAGAAAGAAGTACCGCCGATATGTGGCTTACGGCACTTTGGATTCTTTTAGGGTTGATTGTGGTCGGGGGATTGGTCTATTGGTTCTTTCTAAGAAAGAAACCTTTGACCGAGGAAGAAAAAGTGGCCTTGCTCCCACCCTATGACCGAGCCCTTATGGAGCTTAAAAAGTTGGAGAACTCCAAATACCTTATTCAGGACGAATACAAGCAGTACTATTCGGAACTTACCGATATTGTGCGGTCCTATCTGGAAGAAGATGTGCACGTTACTGCCATGGAAAGCACCACGTCAGAACTCATCACCAAACTGGAAATGTTAAGGGATGCCGGAGAGCTTAAATTGGACGATGATACCATACAACAGTTTCAAAAAATATTACAAACGGCCGATTTGGTAAAGTTTGCCAAAAACAAACCAGCCACAACCGTTGCCGAACAAGATAGGAGATTGGTCGAAGAAATCGTGACCAAAACCCACGAAGGCCTTCCGGAACCAACCGAAGAAGATTTGTTGTTAGATGAAGAATATTTGGAAGAACTTGCCAGAAAAAAACAGCGCAAAAGAATTTACTGGGCCGCGGCCATTTTTGCAGGAATTATTGTTTTGGGCGGAATAGGGTCAACCATTTATTTTGGTACCAAAAAAGTAAGGGACACCGTTTTTGGTTACCCGACCAAGGACATGTTGGAGGGTGAATGGGTCGCCAGTACGTACGGTTTCCCTCCCATTCAAATAGAAACACCAGAAGTTTTGGTCCGTCAAGAATTGGAACTTCCCAAAGAAACCGAAGAGCTCATTAAAGAGCTTCAAGCATTTTCCTACGGTAGCTATGTGGGGATATTTTCGGTAAGCACAAGCTCCATCACATTCAAAGAACAAAAAGAGGAACCTCAATTTGATGCAGTAATCGGTTCCACCCTGACCAATTTTGAACAATTGGGACTAAAGAATATCATCACCAAACAAGAAGAATTTGTGACACAATCCGGTGTAAAGGGCATGAAAACCTATGGCACGGGAACTTTGGAACGACCCAATGGCGATTCCAAAAGGGCCAGGTACAATATTCTAACTTTTGGAGGTAAAGGTTTCATCCAACAGGTGGTGATCACTTGGGAAGAGGACGATGAGTATGCGCAACAGATCGTAGATCGAATTTTGAACAGTTTAGACGTAAAAACACAAGTGTAAATGTTTGAGAATATAGAATTTGCAAATCCTGAATTTTTCTGGCTGCTCCTTTTGCTGCCATTGGCTTTGCTATGGTATTTTTTCAAACGGAAAAATGAAATGGCCTCCCTGCGCATTTCCAGCATCAAAGGGTTCACGGTGAAGAGTTGGGCGTCCAAATTAAAACCTGTTTTGTTTGCCATTAGATTGTTGGCCTTGGCCGCTATCGTAACCGCATTGGCCAGACCTCAAACGGAGGATATTTCAACACGGACAAAAACAACAAAGGGTATCGATATTGTAATGGCCATTGATGTGTCTTCCAGTATGTTGGCCCGCGACCTAAAGCCGAACCGGTTGACCGCATTGAAAGAAGTAGCCGCCGATTTTATCGAAGGTCGCCCGAACGACCGTATCGGTTTGGTGAGCTATGCGGGCGAAAGCTATACCAAAACCCCTATTACCAGCGATAAAGCCATTGTTTTGAATGCCCTCGAAGAAATCACCTATGGCGTATTGGAAGATGGAACCGCAATCGGAATGGGCTTGGCCACATCGGTAAACCGACTAAAAGAAAGCAAGGCCATAAGTAAAGTTATCATTCTTTTAACGGACGGTGTCAATAATTCTGGCTTTATTGAACCTAGAACCGCAGCCGATCTAGCAGTCGAATTTGGAATCAAGACATACACCATTGGTCTCGGAACCAACGGAAATGCCTTGTCTCCCATCGGCTACAATAGGGATGGTTCCTATAGATACGGTATGCGACAAGTGGAGATTGATGAAGAATTGCTTAAAGAAATTGCAGAGGTAACAGGAGGAAAATATTTCCGTGCCACAGACAATGAATCTTTGGAGGAAATTTACGATGAGATCAACAAGTTGGAAAAAACAGAAATAGAGGAATTCAAGTATTACAAATACGAGGAAAAATTTAGGCCGCTGATTTTCTTGGCCGGAATTTTATTGTTGTTGGAATGGGGGTTGCGAAACTCCATCTTTAAAAGTTTTATTTAGCGAATGATTCAGTTTGACGAAAAAATATATTTCTACCTCTTGGCCATTATTCCGGTAATGGTCCTGACGTTCTTTTTTCTTCAAATCTGGAAGAGAAAGACACAAAAACGTTTTGCAGACTCAAACCTATTGAAGCGTCTGGCACCCAATAAATCCAACTTTAAGTCAACCCTTAAACTGATATTTTTATTGGGAGGGCTTACGTTTTTGGTATTGGGGTTGGTCAATCCAAAAATCGGTACAAAACTGGAAACCGTTAAACGCGAAGGTGTGGATATCGTTTTTGCCATCGATGTTTCCAAAAGTATGCTGGCAGAGGACATTGCCCCCAACCGTTTGGAAAAAGCCAAACGTATTGTTTCTGAAATCATCAACCAATTGGCGAGCGACCGTATAGGAATTATTGCCTACGCAGGGCAAGCCTACCCTCAATTGCCTATAACCACGGACTATGGCGCCGCTAAAATGTTCTTACAGAGCATGAATACCGATATGCTCTCATCACAGGGAACCGCCATTAACGCAGCCATAGATTTGGCCAGTACTTATTACGATGATTCCCAACAGACCAACAGGGTGCTTTTTATTGTTTCTGATGGGGAAGACCACTCCGAAAATTCCACTATCGATGCAGTTGAAAAAGCTACTCAGAACGGAATCCGTGTTTATACCATTGGAGTGGGCAAAGTCAAAGGAGCTCCGATTCCCATCAAAAAGAACGGCATTGTAGAAAGTTTGAAAAAGGACAACCAAGGCGAGGTTGTCATCACAAAATTGAACGAAAACATATTAACCGAGATTGCCGATAGGGGCAATGGCAATTATATTGATGGCTCCAATACGGAAAATGCCGTGGAGTTCATCAAAGAGGAACTGAACCGGATGGACAAAACAGAGTTTGAAGCCAAACAATTTGCAGAGTACAAGGACCAATTTCAATGGTTCCTGGCCGCTGGCTTTTTATTTCTATTTTTGGACATCTTCGTTTTGGACAGAAAAACACAGTGGTTGAAAAAACTGAATCTTTTTAATGAGCATGATGATGAGCAAGATTAAGTTGATGGTTGGACTATTGCTATGTTTTGGGATGGTCCAAGCACAGGACGACATGACCGAAAAAGCGAACAAAGAAGCGGAAAAAGCATTGCAAGCCTCTACCAATCTTACCTATGAGGCCAACGAAGAACTTACCGCCAACGATTTTGTTACGGCAGAGGCCGATTACAGAAGGGCCATTTCCAAAAGCAACAAAAATGCCGCCGCCCGATTTAATTTAGGGAACGCCTACTATAACAGGGAAAGTTATGGAGAAGCTTTTGGAAGGTACAAACAGGCAGGAGAAGTTGCCGAGGATAAAGGAGAAAAACATAAGGCCTTTCACAACATGGGCAACGTGTTCATGAAGCAAAAAGACTACAAACAAGCTGTTGAGGCATACAAACAAGCCTTAAGAAAAAATCCTAACGACGACGAGACGCGCTATAACCTTGCTCTGGCCAAAAAGATGCTAGAAAAACAACAGGACGAGCAAAAGAACGACCAAAACAAGGACAACGAAGACAAGAAAGATCAGGAAAACGAGGACAAGGATAAAAACCAAGACCAGAAGAACGAAGGCGGGGATAACGAGAAGAAAGACGAAGGCGAGCAAAAAGAAGACGAAAACAAGGACAAAGGCGATCAAGGTGAAAATGGAGAGGATAAGCCTAAGGAAAATCAAAAAGGCGATGGGGACAAGAAGAAAGAGCAAGAGAAAAAACCCAATGAGGGTGACCAGCCCGAAGATAAAAAGCAGCAACCTAGACCCAATCAATTGTCTGAACAACAGATTCAGAATTTGCTAGAGGCCATGCAGAACGAAGAGAAAAAAGTACAGGAGAAAATGGAGGCCCGAAAAGTTCGAGGCAAAAAAATTAAAAACGAGAAAGACTGGTAATGAAAGTGTTGAAGGGCAACATATTGTTTATTCTGGGAATGTTACTCTTTACGGGCTTACATTCACATGCCCAAGACGATGCGGAAGAGATTTCGTTTACCATGAACTTGAGCAAAGAGGAATTGGGGCTAAACGAACGTCTTCGGGTAGATTTTACCATGAACAAGGATGGCGACAACTTTAAGCCGCCTCAATTTAATGGTTTTAATGTGGTAATGGGGCCTTCGCAGTCCATTAGTTCTTCTTGGGTAAATGGCAAACGCAGTTTTTCCAAGACCTATTCTTACATATTAAAGCCCACGGCGAGAGGGAGTTTCACCATAAACCAGGCCACTATCGAGATTGATGGCCAAACATACAAGACAACCCCCAAGCAAGTAGAGGTTACAGCGGCAGTGGACAAGCCTAATGCAGAGAAGACCGTGGATGATGTGGCCGACGAAAGCCTTCATTTAGTTGCAGAAGTATCAAAGGGGAATCCTTATTTAAATGAAGCTGTTACCGTAGTCTATAAGCTCTATGTAAGTCCAAACATAAGTGTTACGAATTACCGTCCGTTGGACAATCCTACCTATAACAATTTTTGGAGCCAAGACATTCCGGTTACCAAGCACACCGCGCAAAACGGTACTTACCAAGGTAAACCCTATAGATATGTAGTTTTAAAACGAGTGGTACTTTACCCCCAAAAATCAGGACAGTTGGACATTGAGCCGCTCTCTCTCGAGATTTTTGTTGATGTACCCACCAACAGAAGAGACTTTTTTGGTGGCCGAATTTATACCTCAACCAGTAAAACCGTTTCTGCAGGTAGTAGAACCATCAACGTAAAACCATTGCCAGAAGCTGGAAAACCGGCTAATTTTAGTGGAGCTGTTGGTGAATTTGATTTTTCGGTGACCACAAGCAAAACCCAACTGAATGCCTCGGAGTCGCTTCAGGCCAAAGTTGAGGTTACCGGGAAAGGGAACTTGAAATTGTTCCAACTTCCAGAGCCAGAACTGCCAAGCTCTTTAGAAGTTTATGATCCCGAATACGAGGAATCCATCAATACTTACAGTACCGGTATGGAGGGCAAAGTGGCGAATAATTATACCATTGTACCTTCATTTAGGGGAAAATACCCCATTCCAAGTATTTCTTTCAGTTATTTTAATCCGAGTACTGGAAACTATAAAACCATTAATTCAGAAGAAATCAATATTGAGGTAATCGAAGGGCCTACAAGTGGCTCGGCCAATATAACAAGTCCCTCTGCCAACAAGCAATTGGTTGTGCCGACCGGGGAGCAGTTTCATTTTATCAACATAAATCCGAACCTAAGCCCTATTGGTTCTGACCGCTTTTTTGGCTCAAGACTCTTTTTTATTCTTTTGCTTGCCCCGTTATTGTTGATTCCAATAGCCATTTTCACATTTAAGAAGAGAGAGGCCATTGCCAGTGATGTGGTGGGGAACAAAATAAAGAAAGCCAACAAGCTGGCCAGAAAATATCTTTCAACCGCCAAAAAGGAGCTCGGGAACAAAGAAGCCTTTTATGTGGCTCTGGAAAAAGGTTTGCACAACTACCTGAAGGCAAAATTACACATAGAAACTTCGGAATTCAGCAAGGATAAGATTACAAGCATTCTTTCGGAAAAAAATGTTGACCAAAAGGATGTTGATGGCTTTATAGCCTTATTGACCAGCTGTGAAATGGCACGATATAGCCCGTTTTCCAATGTGCAGATGCAACAAGATTATGAAAAAGCAAGTGAAGTAATTTCTAATTTGGACAAACAGTTATGAGCATGAAAAAGATAGTCCTTTTATTTTGTATGCTTTCGCTCTCTTTTGGATTTTCCCAAAACGAGGCTCTGTTTAATGAAGCCACCGAACTATACAACAATGGGGAGTATTCCGCTGCCATAGAAAACTACAAGCAAATTCTGGAAAATGGCGAGCATTCGGCTGCACTGTACTTTAATTTGGGGAATTGCTACTACAAACTCAATTCCATTGGCCCCAGTATTTATTACTACGAAAAAGCATTGCTTCTTGACCCACCTAATAGGGAAATCCAAAATAATTTGGCGTTTGCCCAAAATATGAGGCTAGATGCCATTGAGGAAGTTCCTACAACGGGGATATCCAAAATCTACAAATCAGTTGTGGGCTTGCTCTCCTATGACCAATGGGCTTATTTGGCCATTGGATTGGTCTTTTTGTTTGTTTTGGCCTATATGGCCTATTATTTTCTTAGACCGGCCAACCAAAAGAGGGTTGCATTTATTTCAAGTATGTTCTCTCTTGCTTTGTGCGCCGTCTCTGTTTTAATGGCCTATCTTGGCTATCAACAATACAAGAACGATGACCCGGCCATAGTTTTTGAGAAAGAAGTCAATGTTAGTTCAGAACCCAATACCAACAGCAGCACTATCTTTACCATTCACGAAGGAACCAAAGTGAATATTTTGGACGAGCTGGACGATTGGAAAAGAATACGTATTGCCGATGGGCAAACAGGATGGTTGTTGGGGGACCAGATTAGGTCGTTAAAGGATTTTTAGACATAATTAACAAATAAGTGCATATCTTATCTTAAATTTACCCCCAATTATTATGATGCGAACACTGGCTATACCGTTTATTTCCTTTGTGATGGTCACAATTTTGTTGACCTCACCTTTTGTCCCACTTATGGGGCGGGAATATAGTATTGCCTTTATTCTTGGTTCTTCCGAAGAGGAGAACAATACGCATGATACTTCGAGCAGTAAAACATTTGATATTAAATATTTTATGTCAAAAAGTTTTATTTCAGCGGATCCATCCATAAATCAAGAAAAAAATAATGATGCATTAGGATATGCATTCGCTGTATTGGAGTTTACCCTTGAAACACTAGACCCCCCTCCCCGAAAATTGGTTTAACATTCTTATTCTCGTTTAAATCAAATTTTAATTGTCCTTTACCACCAAATTTTATCTGATGTAGAGGACTAATCTTGTTTATTATTATGTTCAAGTATATAAAAAATGACTTGCCTGCCAGTATTGTGGTCTTTTTTGTGGCACTACCGCTTTGTTTAGGTATTGCCCTGGCCAGTGGTGCCCCTTTGTTTTCGGGGCTAATTGCAGGTATTATTGGGGGAATCGTTGTAGGTGCACTAAGTGGTTCCCAAATAGGGGTAAGTGGCCCAGCAGCAGGACTTGCAGCCATTGTATTAACCGCAATCGGTACCTTGGGTGGGTATCAAAACTTTTTGGTTGCCGTAGTATTGGGCGGTATAATCCAGCTAATTTTCGGATTTCTAAAGGCTGGTATTATTGCCTATTATTTTCCATCATCGGTAATTAAAGGTATGCTCACGGGTATTGGAATCATCATCATTCTAAAACAAATTCCCCATTTTTTTGGTTATGATGCCGACCCGGAAGGTGATTGGGCCTTCTTTCAAGTAGATGGTGAAAACACCTTTAGTGAAATTATAAACTCCATCAATTTTATTAGTCCTGGTGCAACCCTTATCGCTGTTGTTGCCTTGGCCATACTTATTTTATGGGGTCAGGTTTTAACGAAAAAATCCAAGATCTTTGAGCTTATACAAGGGCCTTTGGTCGCTGTGGTCATTGGAATCGTGTATTATTCATTGACCCAGGGCAATGGCACATGGGGAATCTCGCAGGAGCATTTGGTAAGCGTTCCGGTACCGGATAGCTTTGATTCGTTCTTGGGCTTTTTTAGTTTTCCCAATTTCTCCGCCATATCCAACCCAGAAGTTTGGATAACAGGTTTCACCATTGCATTGGTGGCCAGTTTGGAAACATTGCTATGTGTAGAGGCAACGGATAAATTAGATCCTGAAAAAAGAACAACGCCCACCAACCGCGAACTTAGGGCCCAAGGAGTGGGGAACATGCTTTCTGGTTTGGTCGGAGGGCTTCCGGTTACACAGGTAATCGTTCGTAGTTCGGCCAATATTCAATCCGGAGGTAAAACAAAGGCTTCTGCTATCATCCACGGATTCTTTCTACTCGGTTCGGTAATATTGATCCCTACCTTGCTCAATAAGATCCCGCTGTCCGTTTTGGCCGCCATATTGTTTATTGTTGGTTTTAAACTCGCAAAGCCATCGCTTTTTAAAACCATGTACCAAGCGGGTTGGAAACAATTTGTCCCCTTTGTAGTAACTGTGGTAGGTATTGTTTTTACAGACCTTTTGGTCGGAATCAGTTTAGGCCTTGGGGTTGGTATCGTAGTTGTTCTTATTAAAAGCTACCAGAACTCCCACTTCCTTCATATTGAAGATAAGAGCAATGGAGCACATAAAATTAAAATGACCCTTGCGGAAGAGGTTACCTTTTTTAACAAAGGAGCCATTCTAAAGGAACTGGATAGTCTTCCTGAAAACTCCTATCTTGAATTGGATGTTAGAAAAACACGTTTTCTTGACAATGATATCGTGGAAATCCTAGAAGACTTTTCAAACAAAGCGAAGAACAGGAACATCGACATTAAAATTATCTCGGAAAAAGGCGAAATTGAAAATCCGGATAGTTACATCGAATTTTTTAATCTAAGACCGAAAAAATCGGCATAAAATATTTTAGCATGAAAGCACACACAAAAGAAACCCAGGCAACCATGACGCCAGAAAAAGCCATTCAATTTTTAAAGGAGGGCAATCAGCGTTTTCAACAAAACTTAAAAGCGAACAGAAACCTGTTGGAACAGGTGAACGATACAAAGGACGGTCAATTTCCGTTTGCGACCATTTTAAGCTGCATTGATTCAAGAGTATCCGCTGAGCTTGTTTTTGACCAAGGGTTGGGAGACATCTTTAGTATAAGAATTGCAGGGAATTTTGTTAACGAAGATATTTTGGGCAGCATGGAGTTTGCCTGCAAATTGGCAGGGACAAAAACCATTGTAGTTTTGGGGCATACTGCCTGTGGAGCGGTAAAAGGAGCATGCGACCATGCTCGCTTGGGCAACCTTACTGCATTGATCAATAAAATTGAACCTGCCGTGGCCGCTGTCCAAGAACCTAAAGATGAATCTTTAAGAAACTCTAAAAATTTAGAGTTTGTGGATGCGGTTTCGGTCAAAAATGTTGAAATGACCTTGGAAAACATCAGAAATCAAAGCAACGTTCTAAAAGAAATGGAAGACAATGGAGAAATTGCCATAGTCGGTGCCATGTATGATATCTCTGATGGTAAAGTTACCTTTCTGTAGCACAGAATAACTTTATGTAAAAAATGCCGGTGTATTTTACTACCGGCATTTTTTATTCATAATATTGTTATATTAAAGCTACGCAAACAACACTATACCATGTTTAAGCACCTAAAAGGAGATTTGTTCGGGGGAATTACCGCAGGCATTGTGGCCCTTCCTTTGGCGCTTGCCTTTGGTGTAAGTTCTGGGTTAGGCCCCAGCGCCGGTTTGTACGGGGCAATTTTCATTAGTTTTTTTGCCGCTCTTTTCGGTGGAACCAACACACAAATTTCGGGCCCAACCGCTCCAATGACAGCCGTGAGCATGGTAGTTGTTGCAGGGATCATTGCCGTTAACGACGGGGATATCAACAAGGCACTTCCCGCTATTTTAACCGTTTTCCTATTGGCAGGGATTATGCAGGTTGGTTTGGGCCTATTGGGCTTAGGAAAATATATAAAATACATTCCATATCCTGTGGTTTCAGGTTTTATGACCGCTATTGGAATCATCATTTTAGTTACCCAAATATTACCAGCCGTAGGATACTATCCAGAAGAAGATGAAGCCTACGTCAACCAATTTATGCCCCAGGCCGAAGAGGCTATTTTAGAAAATATACTGCATGAAGAGGCCGGAGAGGGTATTTTGGTTTTAGAGAACTTTACGGAAACCATTAAGCGTGCCGAAAAAATTTCACATTCCGATATGTTAAAAGAAGCCGGTACCTTGGCTTCAAAAGATGCATCGGGGGTAATGGGAACATTTAAAGTACTGCCCAGGGCACTCAAGGACATTGATTGGCTGGAATTGGCCTTGGCCTTGGCAACCATTATCATTATTTACGGTTTTAAACGAATAACCACGACCATCCCCAGCACATTGGTTGCCCTGATCATAGTTTCTGGTGCGGCTTTTGGATTTGGGTTAGATTATAGGCCCATTGAACAGATTCCAAGTGGGTTACCCATCCCCAATTTTGAAATTTTTACAGCCTTCAACCTTAATGTTGTCACGCCCTATATTTTTACTGCACTTACATTGGCACTGCTTGGTGCCATAGACTCACTCCTTACCTCCGTGGTCGCGGACAATATGACCCAAACCAAACATAAACCCAACAAGGAGCTGGTGGGCCAAGGCATTGGAAACAGTATTGCAGCTATTTTTGGGGGGATTCCTGGCGCTGGTGCCACTATCAGGACAGTGGTAAACATAAACTCCGGGGGTAAAACAAGACTATCCGGTATGATTGCCGGCTTACTATTACTTGTTATTTTACTTGCCTTGGGGCCAGTAGCATCACAAATACCCGCCGCAGTATTGGCAGGTATTTTGGTAACAGTAGGTATTGGCGTGATGGATTACAGAGGGCTAAAAGCCATTCCCCACTTGCCCAAAGACATAAAATTGGGGCCTTTAAAACTCAGTTCCGAAGTTATCATCATGTTGGTAGTAATGGTATTGTCATCCATTTGGAATTTGGTCTATGCTGTTGGAATCGGCCTTGTAATTGCCTCTTTAATGTTTATGAAAAAAATTGGAGATCTGACAGCACAACGTTCCAATGTGAGGGCCTTGCGTGAAGAAGCGTGGTCCGATGAAAAAAATATTCCCCAAAAAATCAAAGATGAAGTTTTTATAAAACACATAAAAGGTCCTTTGTTTTTTGGATCTACCAACGAATTTCAACAACTGGCCTCGCAAATCCCCGATGATGCTTCAACAGTAATAATACGAATGGGCAGAATGCAGTATATGGACCAAACGGGCCTATATGCCATGGAAGATGTATTGCAAGATTTAAAACGAAAAGATATTCTTGTACTCTTGGTGAATATTCTGGATCAGCCCCGTTATATGTTGGAACGTATTGATATTATCCCGGACCTTATTCCAAAAGAACATATCTTCAAAAACTTTAAATCCTGTTTGGATTGGGTTGATAAAAACTTAAACCACCAAGAATAATATACGTTTTTGATGCTTCTTCAAGAGTTCCCACAAGATTCAGGACCTATATATCTGGAAACCGTTGAGGGTAGATTTCCCATTGAACCCTTTAACACCTATAGCAATCTCATCTTTTTGTTCCTGATTATTTATTGGGGCATAAAAGTGTATAAAAATCCAAAGCAACATCAATTTTTAGCATGGGTGCTTCCCATAATTGGCACCAGTTATATTGGTGGAACCATCTACCATGCCACCCGGAGCCGCGAATTCTGGTTGCGTTTGGATTGGATGCCCATTATGCTCTTATGTGCTGCTTGGTCATCCACTTTATTTTTAAGCTGGTTAAATCTAGGTGGAAGAGGTTGTTCTGGGTCGTCGTGTTGCTCGGGGGTTCTTTTTTATTTCGGATGCTGCCCATTCCATCTGGATTGAGAATTTCTTTAGGGTATGTAATAACGGCTGCAACCATACTTGTTCCCATAGCTTGGTATTTGGTCCGGACCAAAGGAAGGAACATTGTTTTTGTGATTGTCTCCTTCGTAATTTTTGGAGTTGCGATTTTCTTTAGGAGCATTGATCTGCATCAAAATTTCTTTCCGATGGGAACACATTGGCTGTGGCATCTTTTGGGTGGAATTGCAGTACATTTTCTTATTGCCTATATATTCAAGGACAATTTGCTAAATTTGTCCGCCAATAGCGTAAGCAATCATGATTGACACCATAAAGGAACATATCGCCGAAGTAGAAAAGTTTACTTCAACCTCAATAAAAGAAATTGAAGCCTTCCGAATTAAGTATTTAGGAAAAAAGGGGCTTTTGAACAGTTTCTTTGCCGAATTTAAGAATGTGCCCAACGAACAAAAGAAAGATTTTGGCAAGGTTGTCAATCAATTGAAAAATGCCGCTACCGATAAGGTCAATGCCCTTAAGGAAGCCTTGGAGAGCCAAACAGAAACTGTTGGCAAATATGGGGATTTGACACGCCCCGGGGAGCCTGTTGAAATTGGTTCCCGCCACCCAATCAATATTGTAAAGAACCAGATCATAGATATTTTCTCCCGAATCGGGTTCAATGTTTCCGAAGGTCCCGAAATTGAGGATGACTGGCACAACTTTACGGCACTAAACCTTCCGGAATACCACCCAGCAAGAGATATGCAGGATACTTTTTTCATTCAAACAGATCCGGATATCCTTTTGCGTACCCATACCTCATCAGTTCAGGTAAGGTATATGGAGAGCAATAAACCTCCCATCAGGACCATTTCCCCTGGAAGGGTTTATAGAAACGAAGCAATTTCGGCTCGCTCCCATTGCTTTTTCCATCAGGTAGAAGGCCTATATGTGGACAAGAACGTATCCTTTGCCGATTTAAAACAAACCTTGCAATATTTTACATCGGAAATGTTCGGCAAGTCCAAAATTAGGTTGCGCCCTTCTTATTTCCCATTTACGGAGCCCAGCGCAGAAGTTGATGTTTACTGGGGCCTAGAGACCGAAACGGACTACCGCATGACCAAGGGAACCGGCTGGCTGGAAATTATGGGCTGCGGGATGGTAGACCCCAACGTACTTAAGAATTGTGGTATAGACCCCGATGTATATTCTGGATTTGCCTTTGGAATGGGAATAGACCGTATTGCGTTGTTGCTCCATCAAATTTCAGACATTCGCCTGCTCAGCGAAAATGATGTTCGCTTCTTGGAACAATTCAAAAGCGCATTGTAGACCATTTTATGAAAAAGGATATTGAAATTCCCGTAGCCAAGGATGTTCATGTTGCTGTAATCCGCGAGTGGAACGATGAATTTCTGTCCAAAGACTGGAATGCCTATCTGATCAATAACAGAACAGATGTGATTGAAATGACCATTGTTGTTTCCAAAGGTTTTGACGAGGATAAAAAAACCTCTACCATGCGACACGGCATAGGGGTTGTTGAACCCAAGTCCTTTAAAAAAATTGAATTCCTGCAAGAAGAAGTGCTGGCGCTCAACAATGAATTCTTTGTTACCTTTTTTGCCGAAAACAAACTGTTTGAAAAAAGGTTCCTATTCCCTAAACATACTATTGCCGAAGACCATCTTACCACAATTCCAATTATAGATAAGGAAGGGATTCTCGCTAAGGATTGATGGGTGTTTTGTCAACGAACACTTTCTTTTAACAAAAATTTAGTTTTTGTTAGTTCGGTTTGTTCCGAACCAATATTAATTTTGCACCTTCAAAAATCCATCTATGGAAAAAACGAAGGAAGAAATAATAGAAACTTTAGGGCTTCATTTAGAGAAGGAACACAACTTACCTCCCCTGGCCGCCCGGATATATGCAATACTAATTTTAACCGATGAGGACGGAATCACCTTTGAGGATTGTTTGGAAAAACGGGGTGCAAGCAAAAGCTCTACCTCTACCTCTTTGAACCTTTTATTAAACATGGGCCTGGTTACCTATTTTACCAAACCCGGTGATAGAAGAAGGTATTTCACCACTGCTAAGAAAAAGAACTTCTTTCTTTCCAAGCTTCAAGAAAACTTGAGTCGTATGGAAACCGAAAAAAGTATAATCACCTTGGTTTTGGGCTATCATAAAAAAAATAGCCCTAAAAAATATGAAGAAGGTCAAGTAAGAACCAAAGTGTATCTGGATTATGTAAGCGACAACGAAAAAATCCTTAAAAAATCAATCAAAAAATTAGAATCCATTATAGATGAGTAATCTCTCCAACAGTCATAAACCCAACAATAACCCTAACAACCTTAGTTTGTTCATGAAAACAATCAAATCAATAGTAGTAGCAACAGGTGTGCTCTTGTTAATGTCCTGTGGGGGTAAAAACCAACAGCAAGCCACTGCGCCTCAAGCACCCTCGCTCAAAGTCAGTACGCTTAAAAAACAGGATATTACAATATATAATTCGTATTCCACCAATATTCAAGGTCTACAAAATGTAGAAATCTGGCCAAAGGTTGCTGGATTTGTTCAAAAAATATATGTAGAAGAAGGACAACAAGTAAAAAAAGGGCAGTTGCTCTTTAAACTGGAAACACAAACGCTTTCCCAAGATGCCGAAGCTGCAAAAGCGGCTGTAAATGTGGCACAGGTGGAAGTGGACAAGCTGGTTCCCTTAGTTGAGAAAAACATTATTAGCGAGGTGCAATTGGAAACCGCCAAAGCTCAATTGGAACAGGCAAAAAGCAACTACAACAGTATTGCCGCCAACATCGGCTATTCCAATATAGTGAGCCCCGTAAACGGATACATTGGTGGGATTCCCTATAAAGTGGGCGCTTTGGTTAGCAGCACCATGGGGGAGCCACTAACCGTGGTATCAGACATTAGTAGCGTTCGTGCCTACTTTTCCATGACCGAGAAGCAATTGTTACAAATGAAGAGTGAAATGGCAGATAAAGGAACTCCTATTTCATCTGAAAATACTCCGGAAGTAGAACTTGTAATGGTCAATGGTGAGACCTATCCACAAAAAGGAAAAATTGCCATGGTGAACAACATTATCAACCCAACCACAGGAAGTGTAACCCTTAGGGCGGATTTTGACAACCCCAACCAATTGTTGAGCTCTGGCAGTACGGGAACCATAAAGGTGCCGTCTACCTACGAAAATACTTTTGTTATCCCTCAATTTGCCACGGTTGACCTCCAAGGAACCAAAATGGTATTTATATTGAATGATGACAACTCGGTAAATACAAAACCATTGAACATTGTCGCACAAACCGATAAGGAGTTCATCGTAAACGAAGGTTTGGAAGAAGGAAGCACCATCGTAACCGAAGGAGTGTCCAAACTAAAAGATGGTCAAACCATCAATCCCGTAAAACAATAATTGCCATCAATCATTTATAGAACAAATTATATATGTTCCAAAAATTTATAGATCGTCCTGTACTTTCCACTGTAATATCCGTTATTATTATGATATTGGGTATTCTGGGGCTTAGTACTTTACCCGTAGAACAGTATCCGGAGATTGCTCCGCCAACCGTTCAGGTTAACGCCAATTATACCGGAGCCAATGCCGAAACAGTACTAAAAAGTGTAGTGATTCCACTTGAAGAGCAAATCAATGGTGTGGAAGGCATGACCTACATGACCTCATCCGCCAGTAACGATGGAGCGGCCAACATCAGTGTATTTTTTGAACTTGGTGTTGACCCCGACATTGCAGCGGTAAACGTTCAAAACCGAGTTGCAAGGGCCAACAGCTTGTTGCCGCAAGAAGTTATAAACACAGGGGTAACTACCCAAAAGGCCCAAAACAGTGCATTGCTATTTTTCTCCATTTACTCTGAGAATGAGGATTACGATGCCACCTTTGTGGAGAACTATGCCAAAATTAACCTGGTTCCGCAATTACAACGGATTAAAGGGGTTGGTAACGTTAACGTATTTGGGGCCAAAGATTATTCCATGCGGATATGGATCTCTCCTGATAAAATGGCTGCATACAATTTGGTGCCAGCCGATATCCAAGCGGCATTAAGAGAACAGAATACCGAAGCGGCAACCGGTAAAATTGGAGAAAATGCCGATGGTATTTTTGAATATGTGATGAAATACAAAGGACGGCTCTCCGAGGTAAAAGAATATGAAAACATTATTCTAAAAACTACTGAAGACGGAGGGTTTCTTCGCTTAAAAGATGTTGCCGAAATCGAGTTGGGGGCACTTAGCTACGTTAGGAAAAACTCTGGTATGGGAAACCCCGGTGTTGCTGTGGGGGTTTACCAAACATCTGGATCCAATGCAAAGGAAATCATCGACGAAATTGAAACCATCTTGGAAGAATCCAAAGCAGATTTTCCAAAAGGGTTGGATTATGTAATCCCCTTCAACTCCAAAGATTTCTTGGATGCCTCCATCGATCACGTTGTAAAAACATTGATCGAGGCATTTATCTTGGTGTTTATTGTGGTGTTCCTCTTCCTTCAGGATTTTAGATCTACACTTATTCCCGCCATTGCGGTGCCCGTGGCCATTGTAGGTACCTTTTTCTTCCTACAATTATTCGGATACTCCATCAATATGCTTACCCTTTTCGCCATGATCTTGGCCATTGGTATTGTGGTGGATGATGCCATTGTGGTGGTCGAGGCGGTACACGCTAAGTTGGAAGAAGGAGCCGACTCTGCAAAAACCGCAACCAAAAATGCCATGAGCGAGATATCTGGGGCCATTATCTCCATTACCTTGGTAATGTCGGCAGTATTCATCCCGGTTTCCTTTATCAAAGGGTCTTCAGGTGTTTTCTACCAACAGTTTGGTATTACCCTTGCCGTTGCTATTTTAATATCAGCCGTTAATGCGTTGACCTTGAGTCCTGCCTTGGCGGCATTGTTCCTAAAACCTCATAATCCAGAAAAAGGTAAAAAATCCAATTTCTTGAACCGTTTTTTTAAGGCCTTCAACATTGGTTTTACGGCCATGACAAATAAATACACCAATACCATTGGTACTTTGGTGAAAAGAAAATGGATAACCCTTGTTCTTTTACTTGGTTTTAGTGCACTGGCCATATTCCTGTTCAAATCAACCCCCTCTGGTTTTGTGCCAGATGAAGATCGTGGGATGATTTTTGTTAATGTGAGCATGCCTCCGGGAACAACCATTGAAAAAACAGAGGAAACCATCATGAAGCTGGATTCCATATATGAATCCATGGACGTGATCGACGCTAGAATGAGTGTGGCCGGGTTCAGTTTATTGAACCGAGTAAGTGCCGGGTCTTATGCATTCTCTATCATGAAGCTGAAAGATTGGAGCGAAAGAGATGCAGATTCTTTGTCCGTTAATGCGACCATGCAAAAGCTTTACGGAATTACGGCAGGTTTCAATGATGCCGAGATTATTTACTTTACGCCTCCGAGTATTCAAGGTTTTGGTACCAGTTCCGGTTTTGAAGTACAACTTCAGAGCAAAACGGGCGAAGATTGGAATTCCATCAACGATGTAAAAAACCAATTTTTGGGAGCGCTCAATGCCAGGCCGGAAATCCAGTATGCCATTTCGCAGTTCGACCCCGGTTTTCCACAGTACAATTTGGACATTGACATGGAGAAGGTGAAAATGGCCGGGTTGACAGCAACCGATATTTTCAATTCGCTCCAAGGTTATTTTGGAGGTATTTATGCTACCGATTTCAACAAATTTGGTAAGCAGTACCGTGTTATGATCCAGGCCAAACCCGAAGATCGGGCCAACGAGAACTCTTTGAACCATATTTTTGTTAGGAATGCCAATGGCGAATCCGTCGCTGTAAGCCAGTTTGTGGACCTAAAGAAAATTTATGGTCCCGAGGTCGTGCAACGATTCAACTTGTTGAGTTCGGTAAGCATAACAGGAGTTCCCAATCCGGGCTACAGTACCGGTGATGCCATTACCGCTATTGAAGAAGTGGCAGCCCAAGTATTGCCAACTTCTTACACCTACGATTACTCTGGACTTACAAGGGAAGAAAGCAATGCCGGTTCACAGACCATCCTCATATTTATATTGAGTTTGGTGTTTGTTTACTTCTTGCTGAGTGCACAATACGAAAGTTATATACTACCGCTTTCCATTTTGTTGTCCCTGCCCTTTGGTATAGCAGGAGCCATTCTTTTCATCAACTTGGCAGGCTTGCAGAACAATATCTATTTCCAGATTGCCCTGATCATGTTGATCGGTCTGTTGGCCAAAAACGCCATTTTGATCGTGGAGTTTGCCCTGCAACGTAGACGGGCAGGACTATCACTTTTTGATGCTGCCGCAGATGGGGCACGTGCCAGGCTCCGCCCAATTTTGATGACATCTTTCGCTTTCATATTTGGTCTATTGCCATTGGCCCTTTCATCAGGAATCGGAGCCGTAGGAAACCAATCCATAGGTGTAAGTGCTGTTGGGGGAATGCTGGTCGGAACCATTTTGGGAGTTTTTGCGGTGCCTGTGCTCTTTGTAGTGTTCCAAGCGCTGCAAGAACGCATATCAGGAAAACCGGAATCCATCAAAGTAAACAATGCTTAATTACAAAGCTTAAAAAACATGAAAATAAAATCCATATATAAATTCATCCTGTTACTCTCGGTACCGTTATTGCTACAATCTTGTTTTGTGGCAAAAAACTACGCTAGACCAGAGGTAGAAACTGAGAATCTATACAGAACGGACAACCTTCCACAGGACAGTATTTCCATGGCAGATGTATCTTGGAGAGACTTGTTCAATGATGAACAGTTGAAATCGTATATTGAAGAAGGGTTAGAGAATAATATTGACATTAGGATTGCCCTGCAAAACGTAATGGCCGCCGAAGCGTATGTAAAACAAGGTAAAGCGGGGTATTATCCAACCCTTTCAGGAACGGCCAGCTTCACACGGACAAAAAACTCGCGAAACAGTCAGTTTGGGAGCTTTTTTACTAGTGCCCTGGAGCAGTACGAACTCTCCGGCGCCCTATCGTGGGAAGCCGATGTTTGGGGCAAGATCAGAAGTAATAAAAGAGCTTTTGGTGCGGCCTATCTGCAGAGCGTTACCGCGCATCAAGCCGTAAAAACGGAATTGGTGGCGAACATAGCCAGCACCTACTATCAATTAATGGCATTGGATAAACAATTGGAAGTTGCCAAACAAACCTTGGAAGCCAGAAAAAACAGTCTGGAAACCACCATCGCCCTAAAAGATGCCGGTCAGGTGACCGAAGTCGCTGTAAAACAGACCGAAGCACAGGTCCATACCACCGAAATTATTGTAATCGACCTTGAGAACAACATCAAACTTTTGGAAAATGCCTTTAGTATGCTATTGGGAGAAGCTCCACAAAAAATACAGCGTGGCAACTTGGACGATCAAACCATTGATACGGAATTGAGCACCGGGGTGCCTTACTTGCTGCTTGCCAATCGCCCAGATGTGATGCAGGCAGAATATGGCCTCATTAATGCATTTGAATTGACCAATGTGGCCAAAAGTAGTCTATATCCCTCTTTGAGTTTATCCGCTTCGGGAGGTTTTCAGAGTTTGGAATTTGATAATTGGTTGGATGCAAGCTCACTCTTTTCAACCTTGGTAGGTTCTTTGACACAGCCCCTTTTTAACGGAAGACAGTTGCGCACCCAAATGGAAGTTGCCAAGGCCCAACAAGAACAAGCATTGTTGAGCTATAAACAAGCCTTGCTCACGGCAGGAAGAGAAGTGAGCGATGCTCTTTATACTTATGAAGCGGAAACCCAAAAAATGGAGGCTCGTTCCAAAGAACTCGAAGCCTATTCAACAGCCGAAGATTATTCCGAAGAGCTTTTGAACAATGGCCTCGCGAATTATTTGGAAGTATTGACCGCACGTCAAAATGCATTGAACTCCGAACTCAATTACGTAGATACACAATACGCCCAACTTAGTGCCATTGTGGAACTGTACAGGGCCCTTGGGGGAGGTTGGAAATAAAAACAATAGTATTGGGGGATAAAAACAACATATTGGCCTACGCCATTGAAAACTTCACCAAGTTTGGGAGCAAAAGGTTCTCCATGGACGAACTGGCCAAAAATCTGGGTATTTCCAAAAAAACCCTCTACAAACATTTCAACAGCAAAGAAAAGCTGGTAAAGGAAAGTCTTGGGTATTACTTGGACAACATTCGGGCCAATGTGGACAATTACATGCTCGAAAACCCCAACGAGGACCAACCCCTTACCACGGTAATATTTATATATAAGCAAGGGTTGATCACCTTTCAGGAAATCAACCCCGCTTTTCTGCACGGGCTCCACAAATATTATCCCAAGGCTTATGAAATATATGCCCAGTTAAAAATGGACATTGTATGGAATGTTGTATGCCCCCTTTTAAAAAAAGCCCAAGAATTGGGGCAGGTCAGAAACAATGTCAATGTTGAATTGGTCTGTACATTATTTTTGTCCCGAATGGAAGAGACCGTGTATTCAAAGGCCAATCTATTCGATGAATATAGCATCCACGAATTGCTGGATCATATCATTATCAATAATCTACGGGGCATTCTTACATTGGAATATCTTCAAAAAAGCCCCTTACAATAGTACTCCTTCCTATCAATTTTAAGAGATTTCCCTTTAAATTACTGAACGGAAATTGATGGACCATGAATTAAAATCCCCCACTAGAAAAAACACTGCCTAATTTTTTGAAAATAGTTATTCCTAAATTCCTATCTTTCAAAAAAGCAGGTAATTATGAAACAATTGCTCACATCTATATTGACCATTTTTTCCCTTGGAATTTTAATTGCACAACAATCAGACCTCAAAGTAAACCAACACCGGCTAGAAAAGAGGATATTTAATCTTGCTGAATTTGGACTGCAGGAAAATGGCGAAACCGAACGGGTTGCCTTTAGCGATGCGGACATTGAGGCCCGAAATTGGGTGATTAAAACCCTAAAGGGTTTTGGAATGGAGGTAAAAGTAGATGCAGCGGGGAACATTATTGGAAAACGGGATGGAACAGATTCGTCAAAAAAGCCAATTGCTTTTGGCTCCCATATTGATAGGGTACCCAATGGTGGGAATTATGATGGCTGTGTGGGCTCTATGGCGGCTTTGGAAGTGATTGAAACCCTAAACGAGAATAATATAAAAACCAACCACCCGATTGAAGTCATCATTTTTCCGAATGAAGAAGGTGGTGTGATGGGAAGCAGGGCCATGGCAGGAAACCTTGGAAAATCGGCCCTATCGGTGGTAAATTCTACGGGATATTCCATGGGTGAGGGCATTATGCGAATTGGTGGAGATACCACGAAACTGGAAGAGGCCAAACGCAAAAAAGGTAGCCTAGCAGCCTTCTTGGAACTTCATATTGAGCAAGGAGGCAAACTCGAAAAAGAAAAATTGGATATTGGCGTTGTCGAAGGTATTGTTGGCCTTAATTGGTGGGATGTTGTCTTTACAGGCTTTGCCAATCACGCAGGCACCACGCCCATGAATGCCCGTCAAGATGCACTGCTGGCGGCAGCCAAATATATTGTGGCCGTAAACGAGATTACCAATAGCTTCGAAGGTTCTCAAGTAGGAACAGTAGGTCGGATTAAGGCCGAGCCAGGTGCTCCAAACGTAATACCTGGTAAGGTCATTGCAAGTTTAGAGATACGTGACCTATCCTCCGAAGTGATTCAAAAAGTATATCATGCCATCAAGCAAAGAACAGAGGAAATAGCCAAAGCTTCCGATGTGTCCGTGGAATTTTTGCCCTTGGACACAACGGCAGAACCCGCCTTGACCGATACAAGCATTCAAAAGGAAATCGAGGCATCGGCAAAGGCTCTTGGATTAACCTATAAATATATGCCCAGTGGTGCTGGTCATGACGCGCAGGACATATCAAGATTTGCACCCGTTGGGATGATTTTTGTGCCGAGCAAAGGGGGTATCAGCCACTCGCCCAAAGAGTTTACTTCGGCAGAAGACATGGCAAATGGTGCCAATGTGCTTTTGCATTCCATTTTGTCCTTGGACAAGAAGCTGGATTGATTTGTTTAATCTTTTCCTTTTAAAACTATTTGGCGAGTAGCGTTCGCAATCAAACTGATGCTTAACCAATATGTGGCCAAAATCAATGGCCCCGATAGGTAAAACGGTGTCTTGAACTTGGCAATAGCCAATAGAGTATCCGAAAGCATAAAAAACAATACCCCCATAGCCATACATGCATGCGCATTGTTCCTTTCACGCAGGTACAAACCCACCCCTTGCAATGCCATAAACGTGATTATCACCACATAAATGGAAACGGGCAGCAGCAAATCTCCCAAACCTGGCCTTAACCAGAAGAACAATACCCCGCCTATGCCAAAGAGTATCAAAGAGGGGATCCAATTTTTGTAAAATCCCATATACTGGATAAATGCCACAGAGAATAAGATATGTGCCAATAAAAATGCAACTAGGCCCAACAAGAAATAGTCTTCAAAAAGCAATAGAACATCCCCTAGCAAACAGAAAGCCAAGGCGATAGTTACCATTCTACCCAATCGTACGCAACTCCTTTTTGGAGTAAAGAATAGTAAAACAATCACCAAAATCGTGGTCAACGGCTTAAATAGCATATAAAGTTGCTTATCATCGTAAAGACCAAAGTAAATGGCCAAAAGGGCACTAATTACAATCAATATATTGATTGTTCTTGCTGCTTTTCGGGATTCGGTTACCATTCCCTGAACGGTTTTTTACTTAACTGGGAATTGTAGTATTGGATTTGACCAGTTACTTCTTCACCCAACCATTCAGGCTTTTCAAAACGTTCGTCTTCATGGTTCAGTTCTACTTCTGCCAAAATGAGGCCTTTGTTCTCGCTCAAAAACTCATCCACTTCATACAAATGGTTTCCAAAGGGCACCTCAAAACGTATTTTTTCCAAAATGCCCGCTTCGCACAAATCAATGAGGTTGGTCGCTTCTGCCGCAGTAATTTCCGTTTCCCATTCAAATCTTGTGGTTCCCGATTCGTTGCTGGCCCCCTTTACGGTCAAAAAGCCCTTATCTCCCTTAATCCTGACCCTTACTGTCCGATCAGGGTCTGTATTCAAGAATCCCTGCACTATTCGGGTTTGAGATGTGGCCTTCTGCTTAAACTCATCAGATTTAACTAAAAACTTTCGTTCTATTTCCAAATGTTCCATCAAACTAAATATACCCTAAATTTGAAAATGGACTTCGATTTTCCGTTAAGAAAAATTATTCATGTGGATATGGATGCTTTTTACGCATCTGTAGAACAGCACGATAACCCGGAACTAAAAGGGAAACCCATTGCCGTTGGTGGAGGTTCCAAACGCGGTGTGGTATCGGCTGCGAGCTATGAAGCCAGAAAGTTTGGGGTGCGAAGTGCCATGGCGGGTACCATTGCCCGAAGAAATTGTCCTGAACTTATTTTTGTAAGACCCCGTTTTGATCGCTACAAAGAGATTTCAAAGCAAATTAGGAGCATCTTTTTTGAATATACGGATTTAGTGGAACCCCTTTCCTTGGACGAGGCTTATTTGGACGTCACCGAGAACAAAAAAGGAAATCCATCGGCCACCCTTATCGCACAAGAAATACGCAACAAAATCTTTGACAAAACAGGATTAACGGCTTCGGCCGGAATCTCTATAAACAAGTTTATAGCCAAAGTTGCCAGCGATTACAACAAGCCCAATGGGCAGAAAACGGTAAACCCTGAGGAAGTCATTGAATTCTTGGAAAACCTGGATATCCGAAAGTTTTATGGTGTGGGCAAGGTAACTGCCGAAAAAATGTACCGCTTGGGCATTTTTACCGGACTGGACCTAAAGCAAAAGCCTGTGGAGTTTTTAGAAAAGCATTTTGGGAAAAGCGGTAGCTACTACTACAATGTGGTACGGGGAATACATTTGAGTAGTGTAAAGCCCCATCGGATTCCAAAATCGGTAGGAGCTGAGCGTACTTTTTTTGAAAATCTGAGCAGTGAAATCTTTATGCTGGAAAAATTGGAGCATATTGCCTCGGAGCTGGAAAGAAGACTTCAAAAATCGAAAATAGCGGGCAAAACTATCACCCTAAAAATTAAGTATAGCGATTTTACCTTACAGACCCGTAGCAAAACACTGCCCTATTTTATTGCAAGCAAAGACCTTATTTTGGAAACAGCCAAAGAGCTGTTGTACCAATCACCTTTAGAAAATTCCGTGCGCTTGTTGGGCATTTCCTTGGCCAACCTGAACACCGAAAAGAAAAAAGAGAGCGAGAAAAAGGAGTCGGTACTTGTTCAGCTTAAATTTGATTTTTAAAAAAGAAGCTGTCTAAAAGCTCAAAAAAAATGACTTTGTCAGGTTGAGCGAAATCGAGAACTTATAGTGATGTTCGTAATCAATGGGTTTCGACTTCGCTCAACCTGACAATCTGAAGCTTTCAGACAGCCTCCTCTACAATTTAATTTTTAATATCCGTTTCCACGGGTTTTACCGCAGGTTTTTTGGGATTGCCATCGGCATCAATTTCTATGATGTTATCAAAACCGAGTTCGTCCAATTTGTCTATAATTTCGGCCCTATCGCCTACCATAAACCAATTTACCTTTTCTGGTTGTACAACTTCATTGCTCACTTTTCTGATATCGTCCACAGATAGATTTCTTACATTTTGATCATACTTCTGGTAATAGTCGTCCGGTAAATCATATCGGACCAAATTCCTGACCGAACTGTTGACTGAGCTGTTGGTTTCCCATTGTCCTGGGAGTTTCAACACTTGATTGGTTTTTACCTTTTCAAGCTCTTCTTTGGTTGCGGGCCGTGTAGAGGTAAATTCGGATATTTCCTTTCTTATCTCGGTTACGGATTCCGCAGTTTTATCCGTTTGAACCGGAGCATACACAATAAATGGGCGTTCTTCCTTGGACCCAATCACAAAACCTCCTGCTCCGTAAGACCAGTGTTTGTCTTCCCTTAAATTCATATTGATCCGGGAAGTAAAATCACCTCCAAGAATATTCACCATTTGCTCCAAGGCTATCTCGGAAACATCCCCGTACTTTTCGGTTAAATGCCCTGCAAGGATCACGGATTGCTGCGACTCTGGTCTGTTCATCAAGTACAGGGTGTTTTTTGTATTGGTCTTTGGCTCATTAAAAACAATGTTGGGCACATCTCCCTTTTTCCATTTGCCCAGTGTTTTTTCCAATTTGGACTTTAACTCGTCCATCTCCACATCCCCAGTAACAATTAAGGTAGAATTATTGGGTTTAAACCAAGTATTGTAGAACGCAACAACATCTTCCCTGGTCAATTTGGAAACCGTATCCTCGTATCCCGTTCCGGTATATGGGCTGCTGTATGGGTGGTCATCGCCGTAAAGATATTTGTTCATTACCCGTAGGGCCATGGAGATGGGTTGTGATTTTTCTTGTTTTATATCATTGATCTGCTCTTTTTGAAGCCGTTCAAATTCTTTTTGCGGGAAAACGGGGTTGAGCACAACATCCATAAATAGATCTAGACTGGCATCAAAACTCGGTTTTAATGTGCTCATGTATACGTTTGATTCATCTTGGCTGGAAAACGTGCTCAAAGATGCTCCTAGCAACTGGAGCTGTTCGTTGATTTCCAAGGCATCCATGTCCTTGGTTCCCTCATCCATCAAATTCATGGCCAACTTGGCCGTTCCGGGGCTGGATAAGTGATCGGTCTTGTAACCTGCATCGGCCACTAAGTTTATCACTATGGTCGGTACTCCTTCGCGCTGGGCCAAAACCACATTGAGCCCGTTGGATAATTGGGTGCGTTGCAGTTCTGGAAATTTTGAGCTTTTTGGCGCTCCCAGTTCTGGCAATTTGCTTCTGTCCACTGAAGACGCGACGACATCGTATTCCGGAAATGGTTTGCACACCAAAACGTGCTTTCCTTTGGTAAGCCATTTGGCCGCAGTTTTCTTTAAATCTTCAATGGTCGCTTCTTCCACATACTTCAACTTGGTTTTATAATAGGATGCATCGCCATGGTAGGTTTGATTGGATGCCAGGATATCCGAAACCCCTCCGAAGCCTCCTATACGTTCCAAACCTTTGATAAAATTGGCAAAGTAATTCGCCTTTACCCTTTTGAGTTCTTCTTCTGTTGGACCCTCTTTGATAAATTTATCGATTTCGGCCTCAAGTTCTTGCTCCAGTTTTTGGGGATCCTCTCCTTCTTTTACATTTAAATACGTAATAAATCTACTCGCTATCTCACTCGAGGCCTGAAAAGAAACGGCGGCACTTGCCGATTGATCTTGGTAAATGAATTTTTGATATAATCTTGAGTTTTTTCCACTGGTAAGAATGGCGGAAATTAAATCAAAGTGAAGGTCTTCCTTGAATCCGAACGGAGGTGTATTCCAAGCAAAGAGCACCCTGGTCTCAGGAACACGGTCTTCATATTCCTGACGGGAGTCGTATATTTTGTTTGGAATATTAATCTCTTGGCGTTCCACGGTAGGCCCCGAAGGAATGTCTCCAAAATATTTGATTACTTTTTGATGGACTTCCTCAGCATCAATATCCCCCGCCACGGCAACTACCGCATTGGCAGCACCGTAATAGGATTTGAACCACTCCTGTACGTCTTCCAATGAGGCAGCGTTCAAATCTTCCATTTCGCCAATAACCGTCCAGGAATACGGATGTCCTTTAGGGTACATGGCCTTGGTTAAATAATCCCACTGCATCCCGTAAGGTTGGTTTTCCCCTTGTCTTTTTTCATTTTGAACAACGCCTCGTTGCTCATCCAGTTTTTCCTGATCAATGGCTCCCAACAAGTGCCCCATCCGGTCAGATTCCAAAAACAGTACTTGATCCAAGGCGGAAACAGGTACGTTCTGAAAATAATTGGTGCGATCGGTGTTGGTGGTTCCATTAAGGTCGGTTCCTCCGATACTTTCCAACGCTTGAAAATAATCGGTGTTGTAGTTTTCGCTTCCATTGAACATCAAATGCTCAAATAAGTGGGCAAAACCACTTTTCCCGGGCTTTTCATTTTTAGACCCTACATGATACCACACATTTACGGCAGCGATAGGGGCTTTATGGTCTTCGTAAACCAAAAGTGTAAGGCCGTTTTTTAAGGTGTACTTTTTGTAATCGATGTCAATGTCATCTGCTTTGAACTGAAAACTCTGTCCATAGTTCATAGGAGCGAAGAGTAGGCCGACAATAAAGGCCAGAAGTAACTTTTTCATTTTAGGTAGTGTTTTAATTATTTGATTGATAAAATTTTATATACAATATAGGAAAATCTTTACAATCAGCAGCATATTAAATAGTTAGCATTTGTTTAGGGTTTTAATAAAGCTAAGATTGCCAACTTAAACCCATATAATATTTTACGGTGGAACTATAGGTTACATAATTTCTTTATTAATTTGTAAAAGCATCCCCGTTAAAACAACCATTACATCTTTTCTATGCAGCGAAGCGATTTGCACCAACATATTATTACCACGGCGGGCAATCTTTTTTATTACCAAGGATACAATTCAACAGGCATCAACGAGATCATATCAAAATGTGATATTGCCAAAGCCACACTGTACAGCCATTTTAAATCCAAAGAGGATATTTGTGTTGCTTATCTTAACCAGCGGCACGGTGCCTTTATGAATAGCTTAAAAGACTATGTGAACCAACGAACAGAAAGTAAAAGTCAACTGCTCGCCATTTTTGACCTTTTGAGGGATATGTACCTTGAAGAAAATTTTCAGGGGTGTTGGGGCATTAAAACGCTTGGGGAGCTTTCTCCCGACCAAACCAAGATTCTGAACGTCATCCAGCAACAAAAAAAGGAGTTGCTACTGTATTTAGGAGAAGTTGTAGGAGAAAACATTGCCAATCTGTCCAAAGCGGAAACTGAAAAAATATCGAGCGGTCTTTATCTTTTGTACGAAAGTGCCGTTACCGAGAGTCACCTGTTCAAAAACGACTGGCCCATTTTTATGGCCAAGAGCATTGCTCCCTTGCTTATTACAGACATGGATTTAAAATAATCTGCAAAAAAAGTGCGCAATGTTTCCACTGCGCACCCTAAAGATTGTTGATTGGTACTGTTTAGAAGTTACAGTTTTCAATCTCGGTCACACGCAAGGTGTTTACCATTCCTTTTTCTTTGATCGGCATTGCCGCTAGGCTCACTAGCATGTCCCCAACGTTCAAAAATCCTTTTTTACAGGCTATTTGGTTTACATCCTCAATGGTCTGATCAGTGGACACAAATTTGTCGTAATAAAATGCTTTTACTCCCCAAAGTAGATTTAACTGTGTCAAAATCCTTTTGTTGGATGTAAAAACAAGAATGTGCGCAGCAGGCCTCCAAGCCGAAATCTGAAAAGCAGTATAGCCACTATTGGTCAATGTGGAAATGGCCTTTGCCGAAATTTCGTTGGCCATCAGTGCTGCATGATAGCAAACAGATTTTGTGATGTATCTTTTAGTACGAATGTGTGGTGGATTCTGGGGTACTTTGATCAAGCTAGAGCCTTCCACACTAGTTACTATGCTTGCCATTTTCTCAATAACCTGAACCGGATAGTTCCCTACCGATGTTTCACCGGAAAGCATTACGGCATCGGCACCGTCCATTACGGAATTGGCCACATCGTTCACTTCCGCGCGAGTTGGTGTTAAACTGGTAATCATGGTTTCCATCATCTGGGTGGCAATTATTACCGGTATTCTGCCTTTTTTGGCACTTAGTACCAATTGTTTCTGAATCAATGGAACTTCCTGTGCCGGAATTTCTACACCTAAATCCCCACGTGCGACCATAAGTCCATCGGAGGCCTTCACAATCTCCTCTATATTTTCAAGGGCTTCAGGTTTTTCTATTTTAGAAATAACCGGGATTTTGTGTTCGGTGTGTTCCTTGATCAAGTTATGAAGGTCGTATATGTCTTGAGCGTGTCTCACAAAGGACAAAGCCATCCAGTCCACATCTTGGCTTATTGCAAAAATGGCATCTTTAATGTCTTTCTTTGTAAGGGCTGGCAAAGAAATATCTGTATTGGGCAGGTTTACTCCTTTCTTGGATTTTAATGGTCCCCCTTGTATTACTGTTGCTACGACTTCATTCTCTCCATTGGTGGCCTTTACTTCAAAAATAAGTTTGCCATCATCCAATAGAATACGCTCTCCCGCTTTTACATCCTTTGGAAAGCTTTTGTAGTTCATGTACACCCTTTCGGCGGTTCCTTCAAAAGGCTCACCTGTGGCAAAAGTTACTTCATCACCGGGGGAAACAATTACTTCTCCGCCCATTACCCCCACTCTTAGTTTGGGCCCTTGTAAGTCGGCAAGTATAGCGGTGTTGATTTCCAACTCCTCATTAAGTTCCCTTATCATTTTAATTCGCTCAGCAACATCTTCGTAGGCGGCGTGGGAAAAGTTAATTCTAAAAACATCCACTCCTGCCAGGATCATTTCCCTTAGGGTCTCCTTTTTACTGGTGGCAGGGCCAAGGGTCGCTACAATTTTAGTCTTCTTTCTAGTTGGCATTGTTAAAAGATTAAATTTCTTTTTGATTTTAAGTTTTGTGTTTCTAATGGATACGCTGTTATCACCTTGGTTATTTGGTTGATTGATTTCAATTTTTCCGAAAGAAAGATTTCTTCATCTGCTGCATCAACTTTTAGAAAATAATCCACATCTTTCCGCTCTTTCACCAAATAATCTGTTCTTCTGGAAATGTTGTTCCCAAACAAACCCTCCGAAGGCATCACTTCTTCAATTTCGCACTTGTTCGAAATCAGTGTCCAATACACATCGTTCATTTCATCGTCCCAATCGAATACGGAGAAAGACATATTTTCATTGAGATGAAGGTCTTTTTTCATCCGTTTCAAATATAGCCCACAGGTGGAATTTATGGCATAGGTAATGGCATAATCTTCCAAATCACAGTGTATGGCGATGAGCGAAAAACTGTCATCATATAGATCAGCTGATATCTTGTGCGTTGTTAACATGCCCATAACACGAACGGTAAATATAGGCTTAATCCTAATGAATGCCTAGTTAATACAAAACAATACACTTACAAAAACGAGCGAAAACGTTTGAGTTTACCTTTATTTAAAATTACTGGTTCTCTATCTTGCTCTGCAATGCAAAATAGGCTCGTTTGGATGCCTTTTCTTCTGCCTTTTTCTTGGATGTGGCCCTAGCTTTTGCCAACATTCTATCCCCAATGGTAAGTTTTACGGCAAAGTGTTTGAGCTCATCGTTACCTGTATCCTCGTACACATTGTAATTGAAGGGTTTCTTTTCTTTTTGGCACCACTCGATCACCAAACTCTTGTAACTGATTACCTTGCCTTCAAGCTGCTCAATATCCACATAAGGCTCTATCACCCTTTCATCAATAAATTTTTCGCAGTAATTGTACCCTTTGTCCAAATATATGGCCCCTATCAGTGCTTCAAAAACATTCCCATGGATATTTTCGCCAAAATGCGCTTTGGGAATCCTGCTTTCCACAAATTTTAATAGCCCTAGGTCTTTTCCCAATTCGTTCAGGTGCTTTCGGCTCACTACTTTGGAACGCATTTTTGTGAGATAGCCCTCATCGCCCTCAGGTACTTCGTTGTACAAATATTTTGAAATGATGGTTCCCAGCATGGAGTCTCCCAAAAACTCCAAACGTTCGTAGTTGACAGGATTTCCCTTGTCGTCCTTTTGATTCATGGAACGATGAAGGAACGCAGTCTTGTAAATCTCTATGTTCTTGGGCTTAAATCCAAGAATTCTTTTGATTCCCAAAAAAAAATCCCCATCCGCGTTTGGATGGGAATTGAATATTTTGGAAGTAAGTTTCATGTTACAAAACTACCCTATTTTTTTGAATAACACACAAGCATTGTGTCCTCCAAAGCCAAATGTATTGCTCATGGCAACCTTTACCTCTCGTTCTTGGGCCTTGTTCAAGGTCAAGTTGAGCGAAGGGTCTATTTGATCATCCACAACACTATGGTTAATGGTAGGTGGAACCAAATTATTTTCCATTGCCAAAATGGATGCAATGGCCTCAATGGCTCCCGCTGCACCCAACAAATGTCCGGTCATGGACTTGGTGGAGTTGATGTTGATCTCTTTGGCATGGTCTCCAAACACTTTGGATATAGCTTTTAATTCGGCAACATCTCCAAGTGGTGTAGAAGTTCCGTGCGTATTGATGGTATCAACGTCTTCCGGTTTAAGTCCGGCGTTCATTAAGCAGTTTTCCATCACTTTTATCACTCCTATCCCCTCTGGATGTGGTGCGGTCATGTGGTAAGCATCGCTGGAGAGTCCTCCACCCAATACTTCTGCATATATTTTTGCCCCTCTAGCTTTGGCATGCTCATATTCTTCCAGTATAAGCGCTCCTCCGCCTTCTCCCAACACAAATCCGTCGCGTGTAGCGTCGAATGGCCTAGAGGCGGTTTCTGGGCTTTCGTTTCTAGTGGAAAGTGCGTGCATGGCGTTAAATCCGCCCATACCTGCAAGGGTAACGGCAGCTTCACTACCTCCGGTCACAATAACATCACAGTGGCCCAAACGAATATAGTTCAGGGCATCAATCATGGCGTTGGCCGAGGATGCACATGCAGATACCGTGGTATAGTTGGGTCCCATGAATCCATGTTTGATGGAAATATTTCCCGGTGCTATATCGGCAATCATTTTTGGGATAAAGAATGGATTGAAACGTGGTGTGCCATCGCCCTCGGCGAAATTAATCACCTCATTTTGGAAAGTTTCCAATCCGCCTATTCCCGCTCCCCACACAACGCCTACCCTAAACTTGTCCACAACGTTCAAGTCGATTCCAGAGTCTGCTATGGCCTCATCCGAGGACACCAGGGCATATTGGGCAAACTTATCCAGTTTCCTGGCTTCCTTCCGATCAAAATAATCTGAAGGATCATACCCCTTAAGCTCGCAAGCAAACTTTGTTTTAAATTTTTCGGTATCGAAATAAGTAATGGGGGCAGAACCGCTCTTACCGGTCCGTAGTCCTTCCCAATAAGCTTCCAAATTGTTACCTATGGGCGTTAACGCTCCCATTCCGGTAACCACAACTCGCTTTAACTGCATTGAACTATTTTTTTTACCCTTTAGACCTAAATTATAAAAAAAATTATCCATGTGATAACCACCACATGGATAATTTAAAATCTTCAGCGATATATCATATAATTACTTAGCTTCTTCGATGTAGCTAATGGCCTGACCAACAGTGGCAATGTTCTCTGCTTGGTCATCTGGTATTTGAATATCAAATTCTTTCTCAAACTCCATGATAAGTTCAACAGTGTCCAAGGAATCCGCTCCTAAGTCGTTGGTAAAGCTAGCTTCTGCAACTACTTCATTTTCATCTACACCTAGTTTATCAACGATGATAGCCTTTACTCTTGATGCAATGTCTGACATAATTATTGTGGTTTTAAAAATTTAAATCGTTGGCAAAAATATAAAACTTTGGATTAAATACACCATTTGTCGATAAAATGTGCTCCAAATTAAACATCTTAAATTACTGTACCTTACTTTAGCCGACGTAATTTAGTCCAAAATCATATCAATTCCTAACGAATGAAACGAATTGTAATCTTTGCATCGGGCAGCGGGTCGAATGCAGAAAATATTATTTCCTTTTTTCGTGAAAAACCAGAGGCGACCGTAGCTGCGGTGCTCACCAACAAGAGCTCGGCCAAGGTTCTTGAACGTTGCGACCGTCTTGGGGTGCCCGCCTTTTATTTTAATAAACCCGCTTTTAAAGATTCTGATGCGGTCCTAAATATTTTACAAGGACTTAATACAGATTTAATTGTGCTTGCCGGTTTTCTTTGGAAGATTCCATCAAACCTTATTAATGCCTTCCCCAATAAAATTATTAACATTCACCCTGCCTTATTGCCCAAATATGGCGGAAAGGGCATGTATGGGAGCAGGGTCCATCAGGCCATAAAAGAAAACAAAGAGACCGAAACCGGCATTACCATACATTATGTAAATGAAAATTATGATGAGGGTGCCATCATCTTTCAAGCTAAAACCATAGTGGAACCTTCGGATAATGCAGAAGTTATTGCCCAAAAAGTACACCAATTGGAATACCAGCATTTTCCTAAAGTGATTGAAAAAGTTTTATCCTAAATGGCCAAGAAGAAAAAGTTTTATGTAGTCTGGAAGGGCAAGCATCCCGGCATTTTTGAGTCCTGGGCCGATTGCAAAGCCCAAATTGATGGCGTAAAGGGGGCTCAGTACAAATCGTTCACCACTTTTGAAGAAGCCAAAAAGGCCTTCAACAGCAATTATTTGGAGTACAAAGGCAAATCCAAGGGCAAAAAAGAGCTTAGCCCGGAAGAGCTGCTAAAAATCGGTGACCCCAACTACAACTCCATTGCCGTGGATGCAGCATCGAGCGGCAATCCGGGAAAAATGGAATATCGCGGTGTGGATACCAAAAGTAAAAGAGTTCTTTTTCACCAAGGTCCTTTTGAGCAAGGAACTAGCAATGTTGGGGAGTTTTTGGCATTGGTGCATGGTCTTGCGTTTTTAAAACAACAAAAAAGCGATCGCATTCTTTATTCCGATTCCAGAATAGCAATCGGGTGGGTGCGAAAGAAAAAGTGTGGCACCAAGCTGAAAAAAACAGCCAAGAACGCCCAACTTTTTGAGCTAATAGAAAGGGCCGAGGAATGGCTCAAAAAGAACCGGTTCAACACTCCGATCGTGAAGTGGGAAACCAAAGCTTGGGGCGAAATTCCAGCCGACTTTGGCAGAAAGTAGCTGTGAGATGCTAGACACATCCTCTTTTGAGCTTGAACTTGATGCTTGAACTTGTCTTTGGGTCCGAAGTCGGGAGTTACTCAGTTATTGAATTGTTGGAATTTGGTGTTTGATGTCGGAAGTCGGTTGGCAGTAACAGTGAGCAGTAACACAATAACTCCAAACTTGAGTCTTGGTTCTTGCCTTTCCGTTCTATCTTCCCTTTTGACACTAATTTCACAAATCATCACGAATAGGTTTGCTCTTGAACTTGATGCTTGTACTTGTCTTTGGGTCCGAAGTCGGGAGTTACTCAGTTATTCAGTTATTGAATTATTGGAATTTGAAACTTGATTGTTGGTATTTGGTGTTTGATGTCGGAAGTCGGTTGGCAGTAACAATACGCAGTAACCCAATAACTCCGAACTTGATACTTGAGCTTGTCTTTCTGTTCTTTTTTCTCTGTTCTATCTTCCCTTTTGACACTAATTTCACGAATCATCACGAATAGGTTTGCTCTTGAACTTAATGCTTGTACTTGAACTTGGGCTTGCTCCACTCTTTTTCTTAAATCCTCTGCCAATGATTCCAAATGGAATATCAAAGCGTATATTTGCAGCAAAAAATAGGGAATGGGCAAATTACTGATCGTGGGAACCTTGGCTTTTGATGCCATCGAAACACCGTTCGGGAAAACAGGAAGAATTTTGGGGGGCGCAGGCACCTTTATCGGTTTGGCAGCTTCACAATTTAAAATAGACTCCGCGATTGTATCCGTAGTGGGAGATGATTTTCCACAAGCTTACATGGATATTTTAAAAAATAAGGACATCGACCTATCCGGGGTCGAAGTGGTAAAGGGCGGCAAGACCTTTTTTTGGGAAGGAAAGTATCATAACGACCTAAATTCCAGAGATACTTTAGCCACCGAACTCAACACCTTGGCCGACTTTAATCCCATTGTACCAAGTGATTACACCGATGCAGATATTGTGATGTTGGGCAATCTTCACCCAAACATCCAATTGAGTGTAATTAATCAGATGGAAAAACGACCAAAACTTATAGTTTTGGATACCATGAATTTTTGGATGGACAATACCTGGGATGAATTGATGACGGTGATTTCAAAAATCGACGTCATTACCATTAACGATGAAGAGGCAAGACAAATGACCAACGAATATTCCTTGGTCAAGGCTGCCGCGAAGATTCAGGAAATGGGTCCCAAATATGTGGTGATCAAAAAAGGGGAGCACGGGGCGCTTTTGTTTCATAAGGATAATATTTTCTTTGCACCGGCCCTTCCTTTGGAAGAGGTTTTTGACCCCACTGGAGCAGGAGACACCTTTGCCGGTGGTTTTGCAGGATATTTGACCGAGGCAGAAAACATTTCTTTTGAAAGTATGAAGAATGCCATTATCCATGGGTCCAATTTAGCCTCGTTCTGCGTGGAAAAATTTGGCACGGAGCGCATGGTGGATTTAAAAAAGAGCGAGGTAGACACCCGCTTGGCACAGTTTAAAGAATTGACACAGTTCAATATTGAATTAACATAAATTGTTTGCCCTGAAAATTTCGGGGCTTTTTTATTTGATTTGTTATGAGTGATCCCATTAAGCACGAATGCGGAATATCGTTGATCCGTTTGCTTAAACCTCTGGAGTACTACAAAGAAAAGTACGGCACCGCTTTTTATGGTGTAAACAAAATGTACCTGATGATGGAAAAGCAGCACAACCGCGGACAAGATGGTGCCGGTTTTGCCAGCATTAAAATGGATATGGAGCCCGGGGAAAGGTACATGAGCCGCGTACGATCGGCCCAACAGCAGCCCATTCAGGATATTTTTGCCCAAATCAACAGCCGTATCAATACCGCGTTGACCGAGCATCCTGATCGTGAAGACGATGTGGCTTGGCAAAAAAAGAACATTCCCTACATTGGTGAACTTTTGATGGGGCACGTTCGCTACGGCACCTTCGGAAAAAACAGTATTGAGAGCGTACACCCATTTTTAAGGCAGAACAACTGGATGCACCGCAACCTTATTGTTGCCGGAAACTTTAACATGACGAATGTTGATGAACTCTTCCAAAACTTGGTGGAGCTGGGGCAGCACCCCAAGGAAAAAGCCGATACCGTTACGGTAATGGAAAAAATCGGTCACTTTTTGGATGATGCCGTGGCCAAGCTCTACAAACAGATCAAGAAAGAAGGATATACCAAAAGAGAAGCATCTGCATTGATTGCAGAACGTTTGAACGTAGGCAAGATATTGAGGAAAGCCTCAAAAAATTGGGATGGCGGGTATGCCATGAGCGGACTTATTGGCCATGGTGATGCCTTTGTAATGAGAGACCCTGCGGGAATACGCCCAGCTTATTACTACCAAGATGATGAAGTTGTGGTCGTGGCTTCGGAACGTCCGGTAATACAAACGGTCTTCAACATTAATTTTGATGATGTAAAAGAACTGGACCCCGGACATGCCATTATTATTAAAAAAAATGGTTCCATGGCGCTCAAACAAATTTTGGAGCCCACCGAACGGAAGGCCTGTTCTTTTGAGCGCATCTATTTCTCCCGTGGCAGCGACAAGGAAATCTATCAAGAAAGAAAAAAATTGGGGAAACTGGTATTTCCGGAAATATTGAAGTCCATAGACAACGATTTGGAGAATACGGTTTTCTCGTATATCCCCAACACGGCAGAAACGTCTTTCTTTGGAATGGTAAAAGAGGCCCAGAACTACCTCAACAAGAAAAAGGAAGAACAGATTTTGGCCTTGGGATCAAAAATGACCGGGGAAGAGCTTCATAAAATATTGAACATTAGACCACGAATAGAAAAAGTGGCCATTAAAGATGCGAAGCTCAGAACCTTTATCACCCAAGATAGCAGCAGGGACGATTTGGTGACACACGTTTACGACATTTCTTACGGTTCGGTAAAACCTACGGACAACCTTGTTATTATAGATGACAGTATTGTTCGTGGAACCACCTTAAAGCGAAGCATCCTCAAAATCTTGGACCGCTTATCCCCAAAGAAAATAGTGGTGGTGTCCTCCGCTCCGCAAATACGTTATCCGGATTGTTACGGTATTGATATGGCCCGATTGGAAGATTTTGTAGCATTTAGAGCGGCATTGGCCTTACATGAAGAACACGGTACCACTCATAAAATAAAGGAGATTTATGAAAAATGTCTCACACAGACCAATCCCTCAAATAAAAATGCGGTAAACTATGTACAAGAGTTCTATGCCCCGTTCTCTGCCAAGCAAATTTCAAAGAAAATCGGTGAGATTTTAAGCCCCGAAGGTATCAACGCAGAAGTAGAGATCATCTATCAGACCATTGAAGGCCTGCACAGCGCTTGCCCAAAAAATCTTGGTGATTGGTATTTTACGGGCAATTATCCAACTCCCGGAGGCAACAGGGTGGTCAACAAGGCTTTTGTCAACTTTTTCGAGGGCAAGAACGAAAGGGCTTATTAAGTAATCGAGAAAAAGGCAAAAGTGCAGTTCATCGATGAAACTAGTAGAACAGCGGGTTTTTATACAATGGCAAATCTGCAATCCTACTTTAGTGTCTGCCATAGCATAAGTAGGTTAAGTTCATGGTAAGATTTGGGGCAAAAAAGGTGGAAGCTATTCCACCTTTTTTATTTTCTGTATACTCGTAAACCTTTCGCCCTCCCTTAATTTTCTTGACATTTATCAATAATCAGGCTGTGTTGCACACTTCAACGCATTTAAGGGAGTTTCATCTAAAAGCTTGGACACAAAAACATCGCTTGGCTTACTTTTGAATCACCATAGCATAAGTAGGTTAAGTTCATGGTAAGATTTGGGGAAAGAAGCCGGAGCATGCTCCGGCTTCTTTATGTTTGACTACCAAGGTTTTATCCATTTTATCGACGAACTGCACAATTTCTTTTTCTTCATAAAAACAAAATATTTTTTAAAACCCTTTGTTATTTTACACAATACCAGTATTTTAGTGCCGCCATAGCATAAGTAGGTTAAGTTTATGGTAAGATTTGGGACGAAAAGGGTGAGGACTTCCTCACCCTTTTCTATTTAAAAAAACAGAAACAAAAAAAGCCGTGCACTTGGTGCACGGCTTTTCATATTATTATTGAACCAGTTCTTATTTACTAGCTGCGTAGTTTTCAGAAACTTTGTCCCAATTGATTACATTAAAAAATGCTGAAATATAATCTGGTCTCAAGTTTTGATAATGCAAATAATATGCATGTTCCCATACATCCAATCCCAAAATCGGGTAACCACCACAACCCACTCCTGGCATAATGGGGTTATCTTGGTTAGGGGTGGAACAAACTTCCACTTTTCCTCCTTTGTGCACACACAACCATGCCCAACCTGATCCAAATTGGGTAGCGGCGGCAGTGGAAAATTTTTCTTTGAAAGCATCAAAAGAACCAAAAGCCTCGTCAATTGCAGAAGCCAATTCCCCTGAAGGTTTTCCGCCTCCGTTTGGGGACATTACTTCCCAAAAAAGGCTATGGTTAAAAAATCCGCCTCCGTTGTTTCTAACAGCGGCATTGGACATATCCAAACCAGAAAGGATATCCACGATCCCCTTTCCTTCCAAATCTGTTCCTTCGATGGCTCCGTTCAATTTAGTGGTGTAGCCATTGTGGTGCTTGGTATGGTGGATTTCCATGGTCCTAGCATCTATATGTGGTTCCAATGCATCGTATGCATACGGTAATTTAGGTAATTCAAAAGCCATAATATTCTGTTTTTTTAGGTTATTAATCAATTCACGTAAAAATACAAGTTTTAACATATATATTCCGCTAAAAGCATGTTAACATCAGGTAAGGAATCCTTATTTTGCAGGAAAAACGTTTTTGGAGGGGTCCAATTTTAAAATATACAGCGCATCGGCAGGTTCGGGCAAGACCTATGCCCTGGCAAAAGCATACCTCAAATTATTGCTCTCCAACGATGCTTCGATAAAATTCCGTCAGATTTTGGCCATTACCTTTACCAACAAGGCAGTGGACGAAATGAAAACCCGGATTTTGGATAACTTGTACGCTTTTGGTCAGGATCAAGTTCCCGAAAAGCAGAAAAGTTTGTTCCGATCACTTTGTGATGAACTTAATTTATCTGAGGAACAATTGCGGCAACGATCCCAACTCATTCTAAAACGGATTCTGCACAATTATTCCTTTTTTGAGATTTCTACCATAGACAAATTCAACCATAAAATCATAAAAACATTTGCCCGAGATCTGCACCTGTCCCAAAATTTTGAGGTAGAGCTCAATACCGATTTACTATTGGAAGAAGCCGTGGGAAGATTGTTGGAACGAGCCGGAAACGATGAAAAACTTACCGAAGTCCTGATTGCCTTTTCACTCGAAAAAATTGATGATGACAAAAGTTGGAACATCGCCTACGATTTGGTGGAAATCGGGAAACTCCTTTTTCAGGAAAACCATGCGGAACATGTGGAGCCGTTACGTGAAAAATCAATTGGGGATTTTCAGGACATTCAAAAACGAATCGCTTCCGAGAGCAAAACCATTCAAGAAAAGGTAAAGCACCTGGCTCAAACCGTACTTCAAGAAATGGAAAATCAAGGGTTTGATTTTGCGGATTTTCCATATAAAACCTTGCCCAATCATTTTAAAAAAATGGTTGACGGAGAACTCGACCCCAAGAAACTATATGCTGCCAAAACCTTGGAACCCAATCTAGTGGAAGGTAAATTGCTCAAATCCAGCGACAAAAGGGACGTTACCCGTTTGGCCGCAACCATTTTGGAACACTATCTCGCAATAAAACAACTCATTTATCGGCATCGTTATCTGCAAAACATTTATGGCAACATTGTGCCAATGACGGTATTGAACGAAATCGCCAAGGAAATCAAGAATATTGAGTTGGACAGGGATATTGTTCCTATTTCTTCCCTGAATGCCATCCTCTCCAAAGAAATCAAGAATCAGCCTGTACCTTTTATATATGAACGGATGGGCGAAAAATACCGTCATTATTTTATAGATGAGTTTCAGGACACCTCCAAAATGCAATGGGAAAACTTGGTGCCCCTCATTGGCAACGCCTTGGAAAGCGAGGACGAAAAGCATGAACGTGGTTCCCTTTTTTTGGTAGGCGATGTAAAACAGGCCATTTACCGCTGGCGTGGCGGCAGGGCGGAGCAGTTCCTCGATCTGATCAATGGAAAATCGCACCCATTTGTAGTGGAACCCAGTATTTATTCGTTGGACACCAATTGGCGGAGTTATGACGAAATCGTGAGCTTCAACAATAGTTTTTTTACCGAAGTGGCGCCTGTGCTCAACAATGAAGATTATCGGAACCTATTTTTGAACGACTCCCATCAAAAAACGAACGACAAGCCAGGAGGCTACATCCAAATATCCTTTTTGGATAAAGATGTGGAGGATAAGGACGAGGTATATTGCACGGAAACGCTTAAGCACATCCAGCACATCATTTCGGAAAACCACGCCTATGCCGATATCTGTGTTTTGGTGCGGGACAATAAAAAAGGAATGTTGCTGGCAGATTTCTTGGCGCAGCACAACATTCCCATTATTTCTTCGGATGCGTTACTGTTGAGCAAAAACGAAAAGGTCACTTTTTTAATTTCCATCCTTAGGATTTTTGAAAATGTAAAAGACCGAGAAGCGGCCTACCTTATATTAATGTATCTATCCCCCAATGAAAACGGCAAGCACGACTTCATTTCCAAACACTTGGAAAATATTGAAACCTTCTTGACCAGTGCATACAGTTTCAATATAAATGAATTAAGGGGAGAACCTGTGCTCACCATTTTGGAAACCGCCATTGTACAGTTTGAGCTTTATAAAGGTTCCGTTGCGCATATTTCCTTTTTAATGGACGAAGTGCTCGATTTAGAAAAAAGGGAAGGGCCCAGCGTATATGCTTTCCTTAATTATTGGGAAGTAAAAAAGGAATCCCTCTCCATTGCGGCTCCCGATGGTGTGGATGCCGTAAAAATTATGACCATCCACAAGGCCAAAGGTCTTGAATTCCCATTTGTGATTTTTCCGTTTGCCAATGCAATTCTGGACGATAAACGTAAGAAAAAGAAAGCTTGGGTGCCAGCCACTAGTGCTGATAAAACTTTAGGGTTGGATGAATTCCTCATAAACAACAATAAAGATATGTTGGAGTACAATGAGGTGGCCCAGCAAAAATACCTGGACGAAGAGCAAAAAACCTTGTTGGATTCCATGAACGTACTCTACGTGGCACTTACCCGACCTGTTAAAGGGTTGTTTGTGATTACAGAAGCAGGTAAAGAAGTTGCTTCTGTTGAGTCTACTTCTTCCTACGCCGACCTTTTTCAGTTATTTGTTCAACAAAAGAACATACCTGAAAACCAGAACGGGGTTTATACCATTGGAACTTTTCCATCAAAAGAAATAGCAAGTTCACCTTTGGAATCCAACGAAAAATATATCTCCTACGTTACCCGCCCCAAAGAAGATGCGGGGTTTACGATTTCCACCAAATCGGGCCGTTTGTGGGACGATGAACGCATGGAAGCCATTGAAATGGGGAATGTAATCCACTTTGCGTTGAGCCAGATTGAAACTGTAAACGATGTTGATTCGGTTTTGGAGCGATTGGAAATTGAGGGGCATTTTCCCAAAGAGGCCGCGAGCGACATCAAACAAAAAATTATGGCTGTTGTAAATCATCCAAAGTTGAAAGATCTGTTCTTGGACAACCTTCACATATTGAACGAACAAGAAATCTTGACAACGGATGGACATTCCCTTCGGCCTGATAGAATTACAATTGATGGGAACCAAGCGACCATCATAGATTATAAGACAGGTAAACCATCGCCAAAGCATAAGGAGCAAATCGCAAATTATGCCGATATTTTAAAAGCAATGGATTTTGAAATCAAACAATCCATCATTGTTTATATTGACCAAGAAATAGACCCTATTTTTGTATAAAGTTAAGTTGTTGTGTATTTTGAACATTAAAGTTCAAGGCGTCAGTTCGAGTGATTTTCGGTGGTTGAGCCCTTCGACTATGCTCAGGATAAACTAAAGTCGAAACCAAAGAAAATCGTATCGAGAACCTTTTTTAGATAAAATTCTTTTTCTCGATACAAATTTCACTCATGCTGTCGTGAAATCCACTCGAAATGACGAATTTTATAAAAATGCACAACGGATAAAGTTAAATCAAAGATATGTACGGAAAAATAAAAGAACATTTGGCCAAGGAATTGAAGGAGATTGAAGAAGCCGGCCTATTTAAAAAAGAACGAATTATTACCTCGCCACAAGGAGCGGTCATAAAAATCTCCACAGGGGAAGAAGTCATTAATTTTTGTGCCAACAACTATTTGGGACTTTCCTCCCATCCGGATGTGATCCAAGCCGCAAAGGATACGATGGACACCCACGGTTTTGGAATGTCTTCGGTACGTTTTATTTGCGGAACGCAGGACATCCATAAAGAATTGGAACAGAAAATCGCCAATTTCTACGGTACCGAGGATACCATATTATATGCAGCCGCTTTTGATGCCAACGGTGGCGTATTTGAACCCTTGCTCACAGCAGAGGATGCCATTATCTCAGATTCATTGAACCACGCCTCCATTATTGACGGTGTTCGTTTATGCAAAGCTAAGCGGTATCGCTACACGAACAACGACATGGCCGACCTTGAGGAAAAACTCAAACAGAGTAATGCCGATGGGACGCGCTTTAAAATAATCGTAACCGACGGAGTGTTCTCTATGGACGGACTTTTGGCTCCTTTGGACAAAATATGTGATTTGGCAGATAAATATGATGCCATGGTCATGATAGATGAATGTCACGCTACGGGCTTTATCGGGGAAACAGGCCGCGGTACCTTGGAAGAAAAAGGTGTCATGGACCGAATCGACATTATCACAGGCACACTCGGTAAAGCTCTGGGCGGGGCCATGGGCGGTTATACCACCGGAAAAAAGGAAATTATTGAAATGCTCCGCCAGCGTTCCAGACCTTATTTGTTCTCCAATTCCTTGGCACCCGCTATTGTTGGGGCATCCATTAAGGTATTTGAGATGTTGGACAAGGATACTTCTTTGCGGGATAAGCTACAAAGCAATACAGAATACTTTAAAAAAGGAATGAAAGATGCAGGCTTTGATATTATTGACGGTGATTCTGCCATAGTACCGGTAATGTTGTACGATGCCAAATTATCACAAAATATGGCCGATATGCTCTTGGAAGAAGGAATTTACGTGATTGGTTTCTTTTATCCCGTAGTTCCTAAAGGCAAAGCGAGAATTCGTGTACAGCTCTCAGCAGCCCACGAAAAAGAGCACTTGGACCATGCGATTAATGCATTTATAAAGGTAGGAAAATCGTTAAATGTCATCTAAATTCGTCGAAATGCAACAAATCTTCTGGCAAATGAGTCAAAAAAAAAGAAATTTAGATTTTGTTAATAAGTCTTAACAACTTACATTTGCTGCTGATAAACACTTAAACTTAAAATTTTGAGCATGAAACATCTTAGCAAATTATTGGTTGTTGCTCTTGTATTTGTAGGGATCAACAGCATACAAGCGCAAGACGAAAATAATCCCTGGCAAGTTAGCATAGGGGTAAATGCAATAGACGCTTATCCTACTAACGATAGTGACAATCCTTTTTCCAGTACTACTTTATTTGACGAGTACTTTAATGTATCCGATCATTGGAACATTTTACCATCTGTTTCTTATGTTTCTGTTTCCAAGTATATTGGAGATGGTTTCTCTGTAGGAGCAAGAGGTTCTTTGAATAGAATCGAAAAATTAGGAGACTTCGAAGTTGACGATTTGTCTCACTATGCTATAGATGGTACGATTAAATACAACATTCTTAAAAACACTACTATTGATCCTTTCGTAGAAATAGGAGGTGGTTACACTTGGGTTGATGAAATCGGAGCTGGAACCGTTAATGGTGGTGTAGGTGTTAACTTTTGGTTTTCAGACAACCTAGGTTTTACACTTCAAACTCAGTACAAGCACGCTTTTGAAGATTACTTGGTTAAGCATTTCCAGCACATGGCAGGTATCAGCATCAAGTTTGGTGGTACAGACACTGACGGTGACGGCATCTACGACAAAGACGATGCTTGTCCAGAAGTTGCTGGTTTAGAAGCATTCAACGGATGTCCTGATGCTGACGGTGACGGTATCGAAGATGCTAAAGATGCTTGTCCTAACGAAGCAGGTTCAAAAGAAATGAACGGATGCCCTGATGCTGATGGCGATGGTGTTGCCGATAAAGACGACGCTTGTCCTAGCACTCCTGGTCTTCCTGCACTAGCTGGTTGTCCTGATGCTGACGGTGACGGTGTTGCCGACAAAGACGACGAGTGTCCTAACGAAGCAGGTCCTGCTGAAAACGACGGATGCCCTTGGCCAGATGCTGACGGTGATGGTGTTCTTGACAAAGACGATCAATGTCCAGAAGTTGCCGGTACTGTTGCTAACAACGGTTGCCCAGAAGTAACTGAAGAAGTTCAGAAGCAATTGAACGATTACGCTAGAACTATCTTGTTCGACACTGGAAAGTCTTCTATCAAAGCAGAATCTACTTCTGTAATGGTTGACATCATCCAAATCTTGAACGAGTATCCTAACGCTAAGTTTACTGTTGAAGGACATACTGACAGTGTAGGTAGTGAAAGCTTGAACCAAAAACTTTCTGAAGAAAGAGCTAACTCTGTTAGAGATTTCTTGATCGACAAAGGAATCGATTCAAGTAGATTATCTGCTATCGGTTATGGTGAAGCTAAGCCAATTGCTACTAACAACACAAGAGCTGGTAGAGCACAAAACAGACGAGTTGAAATCAACTTGGTAAAATAATAAGAAACAAAGTTTTCTTGAAAAAGGCTCCGCAAATGCGGGGCCTTTTTTATTTTTAGTCCATGCATGATACTTTCCTAGAATATGTGCTGGACGACCTCCACAACAAACAACTGGATATAACCCAGTGTACCTATGTGCTTCCCAGCAAAAGATCGGGTACATTTTTAAAAAAACACATTTCCAACAGGCTGAAAAAAAACATATTCAGTCCACAAGTATTGTCCATTCAAGAATTCATCGGCAACCTATCCGATTTGAACCAAGCATCGAACATTGATTTGTTGCTCCTCCTGTTTAAAATCTACAAAGAATCGCAAATTGACGAATCGGATGACTTTGCCTCCTTCATTAATTGGGGACAAACACTTTTACAGGATTTCAATGAAATTGATGGTTATCTAATACCGGCCGAAGACATTCTGAACTACTTATCTGCCATCAAGGAAATCAACCATTGGTCCGCAAGCAAAGAGAAATCAGAACTGGTCGAGAATTATCTGCAACTCTGGAAGAACCTCGAAACCATCTACAATGATTTTTATGCTGCTTTGCTCGTACAAAAGAGAGGCTACCAAGGAATGATTCAACGTGAAGCGGTGAAAGCAATTCAAAATGGAAACTACCGAAAAACTAATGCCGACCCCATCATATTTATTGGTTTCAATGCACTCAATGCAGCAGAATCCACCATTATACAACATTACTTGGAGCAAGGCAATGCATATATTTATTGGGATATTGATGCTTACTTTCTAAACGATCCCATTCACGATGCGGGATTGTTTGTGAGAGACTATCTATACAACTGGACCTATTACAAACACGGACACAAAATAGAGCCGCAGCACAATTTTCTAACAAAAAAGAATATCACCATAACTGGAGTGCCCAAAAGTATATCCCAAACCAAATATGTGGGCCAATTATTGCAGACGTTGGGCCAGAGCGAAGAAATTGACCTTAAAAAAACCGCTTTGGTACTTGCTGATGAAACTTTGCTCAACCCTATGCTCAATGCCATTCCCAACAACATCCCTGAAGTGAACATTACCATGGGGATGCCTTTGAACAAAACGGTTTTATATTCCTTTTTTGTGAATTATTTAGAGTTGCACCTCAACGTTTCCGAGCGAGGATGGTTTTTTAAACGTGTGTTGGAATTTATCTCCAATCCCTACGCTTTGGTACTATCTTCCGAAGATCAAGGTAATTATGCACAGCGAATGTCCAAAGACATTAAAGAAGGCAACCTGCTCTACATTAACGCAGAGATCCTATCAAAATATCCAAAAGCACAAGGTTTATTGTCCATTATATTTCCGTCGGCAGAAATCTCCCCCATGGAATGGATAAACAACTGTTTGCTTCTCATCAAGCGATTAAAGACCATCTATCAAGACGAGAAAAACCCCTTGGAACTTGAATACCTGTATCGATTCTATGCACTTTTCAATCAATTGGGTCAATATTTGGACAAAGTGGATTTTATGGGCAAACTCAAATCCATCAAAAACCTCTTCAAACAATTGGCCAATATGGAAACCTTGGACTTTATAGGCCAGCCATTGACCGGCTTTCAAATTATGGGAATGTTGGAGAGCCGAAACCTCGATTTTGAAACAGTGATCATAACTTCGGTGAACGAAGGCATATTACCATCAGGAAAATCGAACAATTCATTTATTCCCTTTGATGTAAAACGCGATTATGGTTTGCCAACATATAAAGAAAAGGATGCCATTTACGTGTATCACTTTTATAGGTTGATACAGCGGGCCAAGAACATTTACATCACTTACAACACCGAGCCAGATGTTTTGGAAGGTGGTGAAAAGAGCCGATTGATCACCCAATTGTTAACGGACAAAAATTTAAAACAGCATATAACACATACCATTGCCTCCCCTAAAATTTCAATTGACCCAAAACCCCTGATCCAGATTGAAAAGGACGGAAAATTTATGGAAGACTTGAAGGACTTTGCCCAAAATGGGTTTTCGCCCACATCTTTGACGAACTACATCAGAAATCCTATTGACTTTTACACTCGAAACATTCTAAAAATCAATGATTTGGAAGAGGTAGAGGAAAATATTGCCGCCAATACCTTCGGGACCATTATTCACGATAGTTTGGAGCAGCTTTACACCCCGCTCGTCAATCAATTGTTGACGGAAGAAAATATCCAGTCCCTAAAAAAGCAAGTACCCGAGGTTGTGCAACATCACTTTACCAAGAACCTTTCCGGGGTGGATGTCTCAAAAGGTAAGTTCCTGCTGGTCTACAACGTTATCCTAAAATACCTACACAACTTTTTGGACGATGAGTTACGTCAACTCAAACGCCATGAAATAAAAATATTGGCCCTCGAAGAACGCTACGAAGAATTTATTTCGGTACCCGGGCTTGATTTTCCCATCAAACTAAAGGGAACTTTGGATCGTGTGGATGAATTTGATGGCACCTTGCGCATCATCGACTATAAAACAGGTAAGGTAGAAGCGAAAAACGTGAAAATAACCGATTGGGAAACATTGATTACCGATTATGATAAAAGCAAGGCGTTCCAATTGCTCTGTTACGCCTACCTCTATTCCAAAAAACATGGAGTAAGCGACGTGCAAGCAGGAATTATCTCATTTAAGCATCTGGGCAAAGGTCTATTGCCATTTTCAGAGGACAAGGATACCCGGATAGATTCGGACACCCTTGCAACCTTTGAAAATTATCTGTTCCAATTGATAAGGGAAATCTGCAATACTGCGGTTCCCCTTACCGAGAAAATGGATTGATTATTTTAAATCGGGACGCGTAGGACGTACCTCTATTTTACTTGGCAAGGTACGTGGGTGCATCGTCAGCAAATCAACGACCAATTTACCAATGTCCTCGGGCTGAATTTTCCACGCATCCTTATCCGATGGCTCGTTGTTGTTAAAATGACTTGCCACAGAACCGGGCATAATGGTGGTCACCTTTATATTATACTGCCTTAAATCCAGCATCGCGGCCTGGGTAAAACCAACAACACCAAACTTGGTCGCGTTATATCCAGCCGCTGTGGCAAAGAAATTGGTGCCCGCCAAACTAGCCAAGGTCATGTAATAGCCTTCGGATTTTTTCAGGGCATCGACGGATGCTTTTAGCGTGTGATACACTCCATTTAGGTTAGTATCGATCATTTGATGCCATTTCTCGTCTTCCATTTCATCAATCGGAGCAAAATGTCCAACACCTGCATTTGCCATCACCACATCCAATTGTCCCCATTTGTCAAGAATCGCCGCTATGGCCTTTTTTTCATCATCCAATTTGGACACATCGGATACCAAACCCAACACTTTATCTGGATTGTTCAAACTTTTTACGGCAGCGTCGGCACTCTCTTGGCTTCTACCGCTAACGGCCACCTTCATGCCCTGCTCCAACAAGCATTCGGCAATGCCGTATCCAATACCTTTGGTTCCTCCTGTGATGTATGCTACTTTTCCTTCTAGTTTCATGTTGATTTAGTTTTGAAGTAAAGTTCAAAAAAGGACAGGCCAATTACAAAAAATCCATCCTAAAAGGATGGTAAAGTTTGAAAGAGAAATCAGAAAAGACCAATTATGTAGTTTTCCTACAAAAAATGCTACATTTATGATGAATCCAAACAGATAGTGAGGAAAATTTCTTATATCTAATTGAGCCACAGTGAAATTAATCATTGCGTTTAGCGCTGTAGTAGTCATTGCAGGACGAGTTGGACAAACGGGAAGATAAATATTCAAAGAAGCTTTAAATGAAAAGAAAATGGATAAAGCAGAACTAGAAAAACTACATGCTGATATACTAACCGCTTGGAATAAACAAGATGCAACCAAAATGGCATCATTCTTTACCGACAATGGAGTATCAATAGGATTTGACGGGAGCCAATATAATGGCAAGAACAAAATCGAATCTGAAATAGGGAAAATATTTGAGCACCATCAGACCGCAGATTATGTTTGGAAAGTTAAAGAAGTCCGTTTTTTGAATTCAGAAGTTGCTACCCTTCGAGCTATTGTAGGTATGAGGCCTCCTGGGCAAAAGGATATTAATCCTGCAGCCAATGCTATCCAAACCATAACCGCAATAAAGCAAAATAACGTTTGGAGAATTGAGCTTTTTCAAAACACGCCTGCACAATTTCACGGCAAACCGGAAAAGGTAGAAGAGCTAACAAAAGAGTTAAGCGCAGTATCAGAAAAATAAAATAAGCATGAATGCAGAATTTGAAGCAGGAATTAATATCGCGATAAAGATTCCCAAAAGTAAATATGAGAAAACCGTCGCTTTTTACAGGGACATTCTAAAGCTGGAAGTAGAAGAAATACCTATTGATAATCCAACCGTTTCGAAAACACACAAAGTAAAATTCGGAAACAACGTAATATGGTTGGACTGCGTGGACAACTATACCCATTCAGAAACTTGGTTACAGCTTACGGTTCCCAATGTAGAAGCAGCGACAAACTATTTGAAATTAAACGGTGTGGAAACGTGTGACGAACTTGAAGAGCTTCCTAAAAATATGCATTGGATTCAAGACCCTGCTGGAACAGTCTTCAATCTGCAAAGAAGAGAAATTGAACAATCTGAATAAAAAACGAACCCCCAACAGCAATATCGGCAAACCGAAGTTGAAGTACAATAATTGACCGTCTACAAAAGTCTCACAATACATCAATCCCAACGAAACCCATATCGTCCCCAATATTATCAATCCCCAACGATTACAAGAATATGGCATGGGAATATTTGAAGCCATTCCTACCAAATCAGCCCTTAAAAAAGCCCTCAAGAAAAAGTATATTTCTGTAAATGGAGCCATTGCCACGACGGCTACTTTAATTACCGGAGGGGAGCGCATCAGTTTTTCCGTTCCAAAAGAGACCAACCCAAAGAAACAACTCATTTTTCCGCTTACCATATTGTTTGAAGATGACTATTTAGCCGCCATCCATAAACCTGCGGGCATTGAAGTGAGCGGCAATAAATTTAAGACCATAGCCAATGCCTTACCCCAAAATCTTAAGCCCAGTACACTATCGGATGTTACCACACCGCAACCCGTCCACCGATTGGATTTTGCCACTACGGGTATTGTTTTGACAGGAAAAACAAGTAACTGTATCCGTGCCTTGAACAAAATGTTCGAGGACAAGACCATTGCAAAAATCTATTATGCCGTTGCCATTGGTAGAATGAAAAACAGCGGAACCATAACATCAGAAATAGACGGGAAACCGTCAGAATCAGATTATAAAGTAATCAAATCCGTACCCTCGGAACGGTTCGGTATCCTTAATTTGGTGCAATTGCATCCCAAAACGGGCAGAAGACACCAATTACGCAAGCATTTGTCCGGTTTGGGCCATCCCATACTCGGAGACAAAGAATACGCATTAGAAGACTTAATTTTGAAGGGTAAAGGTCTGTATTTACATGCTTTTTCGTTGGAGTTTAGGCATCCGTTTACCCATCGGCCCATCAAAATAACTGATGAGCTACCTAAGAAGTTTCGGAAGATATTCAGCTAAGACCAAATAAAAAAACACCCCATTTGTGAGGTGCTTTTACATTTTTGGTGGAGAATACAGAATTCGAACCGGTGACCTTTCCGAACGCCTTCGGAACGCTCTAGCCAACATCTTTCCCGACCAGAAACTCAATATATTTCCTGCTTTTCTTCCTTTTAATATCCTTTTCCCGAGCCATTGCTTCGCTCCGGGTGAAATACTTTTCTGTATACTTTATATCCCAATCCTTTGCAATTTTAGTGTATTTGGTCCTGCCACTATTATGGCGATTCATCCTATCATCCAAATCTTGACTGTGACCCACGTAATAACGCTCCAAAGATTTACTATAAATGATGTAGACAAAATACTCCATAAAAAAAGCACCCCGTTTGTGAGGTGCTTTTACATTTTTGGTGGAGAATACCGGATTCGAACCGGTGACCTCTTGCCTGCCAGCAAGAGGATTACCATATCAATCCAATACAAATAAATACATAATAAATTGTTTTTCAGTATTTTAAATAATTTCGTATTCATTTAATTTCAAATAAAATCACCCATTTGCGTGCAAATTGCGTGCAAATTTTTTTTACCTTTGATTAGGATGAATACCAATATAAAACTTTCTTTAGATACGCGTAGGAAGAAAAAAGATGACTCCTATCCTATTATTTTACGGTTAACCCATTTTCGAAAAACAACTTCCATAAGCTTAGGGCAATCAATAAAAAAGGAATTTTGGGATAATAAAAACGAGAAAGTTAAAAGAGCATTCAAAGGAACTTCATCAGTTAGTAAACTCAATAATCAACTCTTAAAAGAAAAGACCAGAGCGGTCGACATAATTAATGACCTGAACGAAAAGGACGAGCTTAACTTTTTATCCATTTTGCAGCTGAAGAAGAAGATTGTAAAAACCGCATCATTGGATTCATTTTTTAAGTTTAGCGAGGATATTGTCGATGAGTTAAAAGCAGCTGAACGTTATGGTAATGCAAACACATACTACGCGGTAATTAAGGTATTGGAGAAATTCGCTGATGGAAATGATATCAAATTCAACGAAATCAATTATGATTTTCTCAAAAGATTTGAGAACTGGCACTTTTCCAAAGGTAATTCTGTTAACAGTCTATCGACGTATATGAGAACAATCAAAGCGGTCTTTAACAAGGCCATTAAGTCTGATGTTGTTTCTAGAGATGCTTATCCTTTTACACATTATAAGATTAAAACTACTCCTACAGAAAAAAGAGCGCTTGACATTAAAAGCATCAAATCAATTATGCTTTTAAAACTGGAAGAAACGGATAGTCTGTTTCACTATAGAAATTACTTCCTTGCCTCTTACATGCTTTATGGTATTTCCTTTATGGACTTGGCTTTTTTAAGGGTTCAAAATATCATTGACAACCGAATTAAATTCCAAAGAAAAAAAACGTCAAAGCCTTATGATATTAACATCACGCCTCAGTTAAAGGAAATCCTCTCGTTTTATCTTAAGGATAAAGAGAGGTCTGAATTTATATTTCCAATCATTAAAAGAGCCACATTTGAACTTCAATATAAAGACGTCTTATGGGCACGGAAGAGATATAATAAAGGGCTTAAAGAAATTGCAAAAAAATGCAAGATAGAGCAGCGGTTGACCTCATATGTATCTCGTCATAGTTTTGCAACCCAAGCTATGCTGCAGGACGTTCCCTTACAAGCTATTTCTTCCATGCTTGGCCATAATCGACTATCAACTACTCAAATATATCTGAAGTCCCTGCCGAATAATATACTAGACAATTATAATCAGAAATTGGTTAAACTGTAACCTTAACCCTTCCTAGTCCCAAATCCTTACTCACAACTTCAGCGCATGGATCCTGGCCTATTTTTGCAGTGTTTGGGAAGATAAGCGTAAAGCAAAAATAGGATAGGGCGCTGTCCTACTTTTGGCCATTATCCTCCAGCCATTTTTGATATAGTTCCTTTGCCTCTGGGCTTTCTTCAAAGAATGTCCTGTAGTGTTCAATTGCATCATCTTGACCTTCTACATATGCAACCTGTTCTTTCTTGGATATCCTTGACACCTTGTAGATTGAAAAACCAAGGACCAAAAGGACCGTGACCAACAACCCCCAAGTAAGTTTTATGGCCCAACTGGGCAAGAGAACGGACCGCTCTACTTTATGAAGAATCCTTTCCATCAGTCTTTGTTGTTCCTTAATGTCGTTTTTTTGTTTGTTGCCATACTCTTTTAGAAGAGCATTTAATTCGCTGGTATCTGGCCTTAATGGAAGGTTTTTGAAATCCTCATGAACCTTTTCCAATCGGCCGATACTCTTTTCAAATCCGTTGATCTCCTCAGTCAACAGTTCCGCTATCTCGTCCAGTTTTGCCATATTGTTTTGTTTAGATTCCTATTCCAGTGTCCCTGACCACTTTGATGGCCAGTTTGATGGTCTTTTTTATGATGGTCTGGGTCAAACTTTTTGGGACATTCACTGTCCTCCCCAAAAGCTGCATGCTCTTGTCCTTGGCAATCCGCTGTGCCATGTTCCTTTCAAAGTTCATTTGACGGGCGATCCTGCCCATGGACATGGACCGGTGCACCTCGCTTCCCTTTAGGTTCGTTCCCTTATGCTCAAAACGGAAGCCCTGCAACTGGTTCTGCCTGTTGATGCTCGGGATGACTTTTACATTGTTCTGCTCCATCGATTTGATATACTGGTCAAAATCCCTTGGCCGTTCCTTGGCCATGACCTTTTCATGGATCTTCTGTATTTCCGATCGGACATATTGCATCCGGTACAGTTTTTCCTGCTGAACTTCCCTTACCGTGGTCAGGTCCATTTGTTTGGCCACCCTTTCCGCCACTTGTTGGCTCCGCTTGCCGATGAAGCTGTCGTTATAGGCCTTCCCCTGAAAGTTTATCCGGTTGGCATACAGGTGGACGTGCACGTGCTCTTTGTCCCTATGGACAAAGGCAATGGCCTGGTGCTGCTTGAGGTTCATTTCCTTGAGGAACCGTTCGGTCATTTCCTTGAGTCGTTCGCTTTCCAGTTTCCTGCCGTCCTCGATGGTGGGGCTCAGCACAAAGCTGAGCGTGTTCTTCCGGCAGAGTTCATTCTGTTCTTGGATGACCTTGAACTCCTCGGTGATCTCCCTCGGGGTCTCCCCGGCCAGATATTGGCTGTGGATAATCTCCGATCCCTTCTCCTGGTTCATCCCGTAGCTCATGGAGGCCGATGTGTGCGATATGGATTTGCCCATGCCTATCATTTCTTGAAATTTAAAAAGTGTTGTCGTATCTCTTTGGCCAACTGGGCCGTTTCCTCGGCCAATCTAGGGTTACGCTTGCGGAACATGTTGGTGATCAGCTTGAAGTTCCGTTGGTATTTGACCAATAGCTTATAGGCCTCTATCTGTTCGTCCGTCATCCTTTCAACTATCCTATCATCGAATGCGGCACGGCGGCAGTACTCACTGATGGAAAGACCGCTCTTCCGGGCCTTGATCCTCAGCAGTTTCTTCTCGTAGACCGAGCACCGGAACTGTACGAACTCTTTCTTCATTTTCACATCATCTTTTGCGACCTACGGGAGCAAAAGCAAGATTTGTCATGACAATGACACATCTTGAATTCGTTTCCGAACTTCATCCTTCGCGCTTTTTACCTTCCATTCGTTTATATCTTTAAAACCTTCATAGAGGAAGGATATATCCCTACTGTTCGGGCACTTTTCCAGTAACAGTTCCGTCATCCCCAATCCCGTTTTGTCCCTATCAAGAAACAGTTTTACATTTTCATAATCCTCTATTTCTTTTATCATCCGTTTTACAAAGGCAGTTGTGTTCAATACCAGAAGGTCATGGCTGTTTACGATATCCGCCATCAGCTCAATTAGGGTGAGCATATCGAACATGCCTTCTGTAATCGCCAATTTCTTTGATTTGTTCCCCATCATCGAAACATCCTTTGGCGAGGTGGAGCCTTTCCAATAGCTGTTCCGCAGTTCCCAGCCTCCAGACCTGTTTTGGAGTCCGATGCCAAAGTATGTCCGTCCTCCTATTCGATAATGGATTTCCTTGCAAAGTATTCTTGCGGTTTTGATCGAGATACTTCTGGAGCTTAGATAGTTTTGCAGGGCCCTGTGCTCGATTTCCTTTTCCTCGATGATTTCAATCGGGTTGACTCTATGTTCCGCTTTGGTTGGATTCGGCCGCCGGTGAAAAGAAAAATGGTCCATGTTCCCGGACAATCGTTCCAATGCCTCCTTTACGGAACAGTTCTCCATTTTCATGACCAGGTCTATGGTACTTCCCCCCTCAAAGGTTCCGAAGTCTATCCAATAGTTCTGTTTCAATGATACCTTGAAAGAGGCTTGGGTCTCGATCCGGAACGGGCTGAGGAACCAAGCTTCTTTTTCCGTTTTCCGGACTGGAAAGTGCCCCAACTTGGCCAGCGTGGAAACGATGTCAATGTTGCGGGCTTTTTCGCAGTCCATTCTTTTTTCTTTCATGGTTCTGTTTTTAATCGATTTTTGATGATTTGATGACAAACCTCTGGGAGGCCCTTTAAATACTGGTAGTTTCCCCGTCATCATTTTGTCATCGTTTCATCGTTTTTGTTTTTTTCTTCATAGTACCTGTCATCATTTTTTATTTTGATGACAGAATGATGACAAAGTGATGACAGCCTAAACCCTTATAAATACTGGGCTTATATCAATCTGTCATCAAATCATCAAAATTTTGGACCAAAAAATTCTTTTTTATGGTAAAGTACCTCCCTTTTGCGTCCTCGGTGTTGATCTCACCGTTGTTCCAGATGGTGATCTTTTGGTACTTGTTGGAATTGGGCTGGTTGTCCAGTTTCCAATCATTTTTCAGCAACCGCCTCAATTGGGTCAGGTCGGTCTTGACCCTTGTGCGGTTGAGCATGTGCAGGGCATCGATGGGACAAAGGTCCACGGAGTCCATCTCGAACTTTTCCATGGCACTGAGCAGTAGACTGGCCAGTTCCTTCTCCACCCTGTTCCGGTTATTGTTTACCAGTTTCTTCAGCGCTGGTGTATGCACCTGTTTTGGAGTGAACCACATTCGTGTTCTTTGCTTGGTACTGTATTCCCTTTTTGAAAGGAAATCCAAAAAAGCGGGCACCTCCCGGGCCAGTTGGTCCAAGAAATCGGTGTCCTCCCTTTTAAGGGATGGGATCTTCCTCACCCAGAACCGTGTCTCATGGGCATCGATCTTGATAAAACTGTCCTCGTTGTTGCTGCAGAGAATAAATTTTCCGAAGAATTCCACTTCCCGTTTGTCCTTGCCCTTGGCCTCAAGCTTGTTCCGGTTGGTGGTGCTCAGGTACTTGATTCGCTCGGTGAGTTCCTCCTTGTTGAACAGTACCTCGTCGACGCATATCAGCAACTTGTTGGCCCAGTCCGCATTGAACTGGCTTGCAAAGCTGTCGTTGGTCAGATAGGTCAGGTTGTTGCCAAAGATTTCCTTGAGCCATTTGAGAAAGGTGCTTTTCCCGGTGTTTCTTTCGGTGGATACCAGACAGAGGATGGGGAGCACCTGCACCGGTCTTTGGTACAGGAGTTTCAGATAGTCCAGTCCCAGCTCCAGTTGATTTCCGAAGATATGCTTCAAAAAGCCCCGTGTCCTTATTATACATCCCTCTTTCGGTTCATGCGTCAAAGGGGAATAGGTATTGTAGAAACCATGGTGTTCCTTTTTAAAATTCACATGGCAAGGAATACAGGCGAACCCGTCATATTTGGGCACCTTGCCCAGATAGTCCTTGCCATGGTCCTGCTTGATGATATGCTCGTTCCACGGAACCAGCTGCTCGTTGAAATGTCCCGAAATGGTAGGATACTTTACAATTTTATAGAAAGACGTGCCCACCCTTATATAAGGTACTATTTTCATATTTTGAAATTTTTGAAATCTTAGGGTTTCTATGAAATTATCGTGAGTCCACAAATAATTTAAAGAGGAATTCGACTAGGGAATCGAATCCCCGATCGTTTTGCTTTCCGGTAAAGGCTTCTGTTGGTTCTGCAGCAGCCAACGCACTATCTTTTTCCTTTCGAAGAAAATCAGTTTTCCATTGGGCTTGGAGTGCGGGATATGCCCCGCAGCGGTAAGCTTGTACAGATAGCTTCTTGATATGCCGGTATAGTCACAGGTCTCATCGAAGGTCAGCACTTCTTTATTGGCGATCAATAGCCTTTCCAAACGGTCGAGCCGTTCCAGTATTAAAAAATTGTCCATTTTATTTCTTTTTAAAGATTAGAAATGAACAAAAGCGCTTTTGTTTTCTTTTGAAGAATTCTTTGGATAAAGATAAAAATAAGGAGGAGGGAAAGTAAGATTGACCGATTGATTTTATTCACAAATAATTGATATACAGTTTTTTATGTTAAAATAGTTCAAATATAATGGTATTGATAAACCCTTAGTTTTATTTGGTTTCATTTGATACCAAATGGAACTGTTCTTATTTTGGGCAAATAGGTGGTTTAATGGAAGAAAGCAGAGTTATCAACAATTAAGACTAGGGGAGTTAGAAAATAGGCACTTTAAAAAAGCATGTTTTAATCTTTGGATTGTCTTAATGAAGTCTGATACTTTGATACTACTTTAAGAAAGTCTAGCGCTTTTTTGAAAAATACTGTCTTGAAAATCGTTCCTTTTAAAAAACTACGCTCAAAGCCATTCTTTGCAACCCAATTGCACTATAATTCTTTTACCTTTGCAAGGTGAAATTTTTTGCGATTATATTATCCATCTACTTTCTGGCACTCAATTTCGTGCCTTGTAGCGATGCCAGCAGTGTTGATGAAGGCACACAGGTCGTTTCTGTAATGGATTTCGATGGCGAACACGGACAAGACTGTGAACTGTGTTCCCCATTCTGCCAGTGCCAATGCTGTCATTCACATACCATCGATTTCCGTTTGGCTATTTTTGAACCCATCGAGCCTATCGTTTCGCTAGAAAATTTTATCCACTTCGATAGTTTGGGCAAGGATATTTCACTTTCCCTTTTACAGCCACCTCGGGCATAATCCAGTTTTCATAGGATAGCTATATCCTGTTTTGACGTGTCCATCTATTGGATTCGTCAACATTGTGCATTGCTTTTTATTCAATGTGCTCAACAAGAATTTCAACTGAATTAACATCCTTATCTATGATTAACAAAATCATTGATTTTTCAATCAATAACAAATTTATAATCGGTCTGTTTACATTGACTCTTATAGGTGTCGGTATCTGGTCAATGGCAACGGTAAATCTTGGGTCTGTGCCAGATATTACCAATAATCAAGTGCAAGTCATCACACAATCGCCCAATTTGGGAACGGAAGATATTGAACAGTTCGTAACCTATCCCGTAGAACTATCTATGGGTAATTTACCAGGCGTTACAGAAATAAGATCTATCTCACGCTTTGGCCTTTCCGTAGTTACTATCGTTTTTGAAGACGATATGGGAACCTATCTTCCTCGACAGCTGGTACAGGAAAAACTAAACGAACTGGGCGAATCTATCCCTGAAAAATTTGGAAGTCCATCTATGGGTCCCATCTCTACTGGTTTAGGTCAGATCTATGAATACACTATAAAGCCAGAGGAGGGTTTTGAAAACAAGTATTCGCCTATGGAACTGCGCACCGTGCAAGATTGGGTTATCAAACGACAACTCACATTACTGGAAGGCGTGGTAGAGGTCAACTCTTATGGAGGCAGTATTAAACAGTATGAGGTCGCTGTCAACCCAGATAAGTTGAATAGTTTGGGTATTAGTATTTCACAAGTGTATGAGGCTCTCGCTCGGAACAATGTGAATACAGGCGGTGCTTACATAGAAAAAAATAAAATGTCAAATTTCATAAGAGGTGAAGGTCTTATTCGCTCTTTGGAAGACATTAAAGATATTTCGATTATTAACGAGGGCAACATTCCCGTAACTATTGGAGATGTTGCAACACGCGTCCATTTTGGGAATCAGGTACGTTATGGTGCTTTTACGCAAGACGGTAAGGAAGCCGTGGGAGGAATAATAATGATGCTAAAAGGTTCAAACCCTAATGCGGTTATTCAAAATGTTAAGAATCGTATGGCAGAAATTGAAAAATCCCTGCCAGAAGGTCTCACTATCGCCCCTATCATTGATCGTAGTGAGCTAATTGCCAGAACGACCGATACCGTTAAAACCAATTTACTGGAAGGTGCCCTAATCGTGATATTTGCCCTTGTTTTATTGTTGGGTAGTTTAAGAGGTGGCATCATAACGGCCACGACCATACCGTTGTCCTTGCTTTTTGCCTTTATCTTAATGAAGCAATTTAATGTATGGGCAAACTTAATGAGCTTGGGAGCTATAGACTTTGGGATTATTATAGATGGTGCCGTGATTATTATAGAAGGAACGGTGTATGAGATCCAAAAACGGATTAGGTCTGGAAAGCTAAAATTCAATCAAGGCGTAATGGATAAAGTAGCCTATGATGCCGGAACCACGATGATGGGTTCTGCTTTTTTCGGGCAGATCATTATACTTATAGTTTTTACACCTATACTTTTCCTTACAGGTGTAGAGGGTAAAATGTTCAAACCGATGGCATACACCTTTGGTTTTGCTATGATAGGTGCAATTATTCTGTGTCTTACGTATGTCCCAATGATGTCTGCGCTTTTTATGAAACCAGTTCAAAACACCAAAAGCTGGTTTGGCAAATTTGAGCGTTGGCTTGAAAAGATAAGTGATAAAATTATTGGTGCTATACATAATGCTTATAAGCCATTATTAAAAGGCGCACTACGGCTTAAGCTTATCGTGTTATCATCTGCTGCTGTTCTGCTTATTATTGCTGGATTTATATTTTCTAATATGGGTGGAGAATTTGTGCCGCAGCTCGATGAAGGAGATATAGCAATGCAGGCGTTTATAAGACCAGGAAGCTCGCTCACAGAATCCATTGAAGTTTCAAAGAAAATAGAAACTATCCTATTAGAAAATTTTCCTGAAATTAAAACGGTAACAGCACGTATGGGTGTGGCAGATATACCTACAGATCCTATGCCTATGGATATTGCAGATATGTATATCATCCTTAATAAGGATATGGACGAGTGGACAACTGCTTCTACTAAAGAAGGTTTGATTGAAGCCATAAGGGATAAACTGGATGATGAACTCGTCGGGGTTAATTTATCATTTACCCAACCGGTCGAATTAAGATTTAATGAGCTTTTAGAAGGCGTAAGAGAGGATATTGCAGTAAAGCTATATGGCGAAGATTTAGAGGTGTTATCAGACAAGGTTCAGGAAATGGCAGCTATTATAAAGACCGTTCCTGGCGCGGGCGATGTGAGTGCAGAACGTACAGCTGGACTACCACAAATGACCGTAAAGTTCAGACGAGATAAAATGGCGCAATATGGACTGGATATTCAAAAAGTAAATGATTACATAAGTACTGCTTTTGCAGGTGGTACCGCTGGCGTCATTTTTGAAGGCGAGAAACGATTTGATCTGGTGGTACGATTTGATGAAAGCCATAGAAAAAGTATTGATGACCTGCGCACGATGTACATCGATCTTAAGGATGGAAGCCAGGTACCCATTATTGAAATAGCAGAGATTGAATACGTGCCTGGACCTATGCAAATCTCACGTGACAATACGTATAGAAGAACCTATGTAGGTGTAAATGCACGAGGCAGAGATGTGGAGTCTGTTGTAAAAGATATACAACAAAAGTTAGATGAAGAACTGGACTTGCCATCAGGATATTATATTACCTATGGTGGAGAGTTTGAAAACCTACAAAGCGCTAAGGATCGTTTAACAATTGTTGTGCCCATCGCCCTGTTCTTGATATTTGTACTGTTATACTTTGCCTTAAAATCCTTTTCACAATCGCTAATGATTTACATCGCGATTCCCTTGGCGGCCATTGGTGGTGTGTTTGCTTTATGGCTTCGAGATATGCCATTTAGTATTTCGGCAGGTGTAGGATTTATTGTGCTATTTGGTGTCGCAGTTCTTAACGGGCTGGTACTTATTAACCGATTTAATTCTTTAAAGGAAGAAGGTGTTACAAGCATAAAGGATAGAATATTTCAAGGGACTAAAGAACGTATTCGCCCCATTATGCTCACGGCTACCACAGATATTTTTGGGTTTTTACCTATGGCATTTTCCACATCAGCCGGTGCAGAGGTGCAACAACCGCTCGCTACGGTAGTTATTGGTGGGATGCTTACGGCCACCCTACTCACGTTGATAGTACTTCCTGTACTCTATATCTTTATAGAAAAGCGACGTGAGCGCAAAGACCAGAACAAGATTGGTTCGTTTAATCCGCAAGCATTGACCACGATTTTAATACTTGGTTTTATGTTAGGTGGTACCGCTTTGGCGAAAGCGCAACAAACACAAGCACCTGTGCCAGACCTCATTGTTCAGGATAGCATTACACCCATTACCTTATCTCGGGCTGTAGAAATTGCCAAAGAGAATTATCCAGCACTCAAGACGAGCCAACTCGAAATAGAAAGACAGAGCGCACTCACGGGCAATGCCTATGACTTCGGTAATACTAAAGTATTTACAGGTGGCGAAGAAGTGGCAGATGGTCAGGGCATTTATACCTTGATAGGTATCGGGCAACAAAATATTGATCTATTGGGAATAGGTGCCAAAAAACGCTTGCAACAACAACGCATCCAGTTAGCCGAAACAGCTTTTGACCTATCTGAAATCCAGATAGAACTGGAAGTCAAAAAAGCCTGGTCAGAAGCTTTTCAGGCAAAGAAGAAATTTGTTCTTTATCGAGAACTGGACAGCATTTATGGTCAATTTGCACAATCTGTAGAACTCAATTTTGAAGTCGAAGCCATTTCGAGACTGGAATATGCTGCTGCGCGCAATCAAGCGTTACAGATAACCAACAGGTTTCAGCAGGCAGAAACAGATTATTTAATCGCATTACAAAAACTCAATCTTTGGTTGACACCAGATACGATGTACACCGTAGCTGATGAATTTGAAGCTACCGAAATTTCGGTGTTAGAGACTGATGATACATTGGATGAACATCCCGAGTTATCGCTTTCGCGAAAGCGTATAGACGAAGCACAAGCAAGCTATGATGCAGCAAGGGCAAGCTTACTGCCCCAGTTTAATCTGCAAGGTGGCCTGCAACGTGTAAATGGCGATAGTGGTTTCTACACCTATCAGGCAGGGATTTCCATACCGCTGTTTTCTGGCCCAGACCGCAGCCGCGCAAAAGCTGCTAAACTGGATGCACAGATTGCAGAAACCAATGCCGCATTCAAACAACGCGAGCTGCAATCCCAATATACACAAGCACAGCAAAATTATACACGATGGCGAGATACTTGGTTTTTCTATAAAACCGAAGCTCTGCCACTTGCCATAGACCAGCGCAAAGGCGCATTGCTCGCCTACAAAGAAGGTGCGCTTGATTATGCAGCATTCACGCAAATTATACGTGATGCCATACAGACCGAAATGGATGCGCTGGACGCACTCGATAATTATTTAGAAGCCTTGTTTAAACTACAATATTTCCAAAACTAAAAAAAGATGAAAAAATTAAAATATATACCGATTACCACAATGCTTATGGCATTGACATTATTCAGCTGTGGCGAGTCAAAAACTGAAGATGGCCACGATGAAGCCACCCATTCTGAAACAGAAGAAAATCACTCTGAAGGGGAAGATGAAGAAGATAATATGGAAGGCGAAACTAAGGAAGTAATGCTCACGGCACAGCAGTTTGAAGCCTTACAGATGGAAATTGACACGCTCTCACAACGTTATATGAGCGGTTATGTAGAAGCAAATGGCACGCTGGAAGTACCACCCCAAAACGAAGCATCCATTACCGCCATAACAGGAGCAAATGTGGCATCCATAGAAGTAATAGAAGGTGATGAAGTGAAAAAAAATCAAGCGGTTGCCTATCTCTCACATCCCAGCATCATACAGATACAGAGCGATTACTTAAATGCACACAGCAACAGTCGGTTTTTAAAACAAGAATACGAACGTCAAAAAAGGCTTTATGAAGCTGGTGTGGCATCTGGTATGAATTTCCAAAAGGCAACGGCAGACTATCAGTCATCTACCGCAATGGTAAACGGGCTGGAAGCACAATTGCGACAGTACAACATCAATGTGAATGGCGTGCGCAATGGCACTATCTACCAGCGTGTTGCATTGCGCAGTCCCATTGCAGGGGTTGTAGAAAAAGTTTTTATAAAAACTGGACAATATGTGGAGCCACAGACCAACCTAATGGAAATAGTAGATACAGACCACGTACACGCAGATTTAATGGTTTTCGAAAAAGATGTTGATAGGGTAAAGAAAGGTCAACAAGTACGATTTAGCGTTCAATCAAGACCAGGAACGGAACTCGTTGCCGAAATTTATTCAGTAGGAAAAACCTTCGAGCAAGATCCTAAAGCGGTGCACGTACACGCAGAAATTGAGAACAAAGGTGGTGGTCTTATCTCAGGAATGTACATTAAAGGTAGGATTGAAGTTGATAACGATGAAACCGCTGAAACCGCATTACCAGAAAGTGCCATTATTACAGAAGGTGGTAGGGATTATGTGTTTAAAGCGCAAAGGGAAGGCAACACTTGGAGTTTTATACCAGTAGAAGTCACTACGGGCGAGAAGGATGGTGACTGGATAGCCATACGTTTTTTTGAAACCCCAGACCCAAATACTCATTTTGCCTTTAATAATGCCTATTACCTTATGGGAGAGATGAAAAAAGGGGAACTTGGTGACGATGATTAAAATGGAATGAAAGAAAAAAGAAAGAAAAACTTAAAAGTAGCAAGAACCTTACAGATTTGGAACGTCATCTACGATGTTATTGAAGTTGCGGTCTCGCTTATTGCTGGATTTACAGCAAATAGTTCGGCTCTGATAGGTTGGGGATTGGACAGCACGATTGAAGTGGTTAGTGCGGGAACATTAGGCTGGCGACTACACGGCGAGATTAAAGGTATCGATGAAGAAAAAGTAAAACGAAGACAAAAAATCACGTTAAACGTAATTGCAGTTTCCTTTACGCTCATCTGTATTTTCATTTCCTACGATTCCATTACAAAGCTTATAAATAAAGAAACCGCAAACTGGAGCACGATGGGACTGATTATATTATTGGTTTCCCTGGTTGTAAATCCTATCCTGATCTATTTCAAAAGAAAGTATGGAAAGAAATTAGACAGTCCAGCCTTGCTGGCTGATGCTAAAGACACCTTTATTTGCTTATACCAAACCGTGGTCGTACTTATAGGATTGCTATTGGTCAACTGGTTAGGCTGGTGGTGGGCAGATCCTGTGGCGGCATTACTTATCGTTCCGTACGCTGCAAAAGAAGGCTATGAAGCCTACAATAAAGCTAAAAATATCAATTATAACACCGCACAAAATGACTGAAATTGAAAAAACATTAAATGACCATAACGTGCGTCCCACCGCAATGCGCATCTTGATTTATAAGTATATGGCCGATAGGGATGCCGCCATCGCCCTGACTGATATTGAGAATGCTTTCGCAAAAGCGGATAGAACCACATTGTACCGAACCCTAAAAACGTTTGAAGAAAAAAACGTGGTGCATCACATAGATGACGGAACTGGAATCTCTAAATACGCACTTTGTGAAGAAGGCTGTAATTGTGAAATAGAACAGGATTTGCATTTACATTTTCATTGCACTAACTGTGACGAAACAGTTTGTTTAACGGAACTAAAAATCCCGCATATCAATTTGCCAGATGGATATTTGGCAGAGGATGTTAATCTCGTGGTTACGGGAATATGCGAAAAATGCAGCAGTAATTTACTTTAATAAACAAACGAACAAATTAGATTGATTTTGAAAAAAAGCACTTTTATAATAACTAAAATGGACTGCCCTTCAGAAGAGCAGATGATTCGGATGAAGTTAGAGTCTTATGCTCAAGTAAAACACTTGGATTTTGATATTCCAAACAGAAAATTGGAAGTATATCACGTGGACGACGTCAAGGCGATAAAAACGTCTATAGCCAGCTTAAAACTTGGGGATTCCTTAGAAGGAACCACAGAAGCCGAACCACCCGTAATGGAAGACCAATCCAAACAAAAAAGAATCCTATGGTGGGTCTTGGGCATCAACTTTGGCTTTTTCGTTATCGAAATGACCACCGGTTGGATTTCTTCTTCGATGGGTCTTGTGGCAGACTCATTAGATATGCTGGCAGATTCCATCGTATATGCATTAAGCCTATTTGCGGTAGGCGGTGCCATTTCAAGAAAAAAGAAGGTTGCGAAATACAGCGGATACTTTCAGATGGCATTGGCAACACTTGGGTTTGCAGAGGTCTTGAGAAGGTTTTTTAGCAATACCGAAACACCCTTGTTTCAATGGATGATTATCGTTTCAATTTTCGCATTGGCAGGTAATTTGATATCGCTCTGGCTCATCAACAAGGCAAAGAGTCAAGAGGCTCATATGCAGGCAAGTGCCATTTTTACATCCAATGATATTATTGTTAATGGTGGTGTTATAGTAGCTGGGGTGCTGGTTTATTTTCTGAATAGTAAATGGCCCGATTTAGTGATTGGCGGCATCGTTTTCACTTTTGTAATGCGCGGTGCATTGAGAATATTGAAATTATCGAAGTAGTTTTTAAAATGATATCAAACTTGATTAGAACATATGAAAAAGAAAAAAATAAACTTACGTGACTTAGAACCAAAAAAACAACAAGGCGAGCACAGTCACGACGATGGCCATAACCATAGCAGCCCTGAAGAAATTTCAAATTTCAGAACCTATCTACCGGCTATTTTCAGCTTCGTAATGTTGATAGCCGGAATTGCTATTGATTACTTTGATGCGTTTCCTTTCTTCAAAGGATGGATTCGCGTAGTATGGTACACGGTAGCCTATATCCCTGTGGGATTCCCTGTAATAAAGGAAGGCTGGGAAAGTATTAAAAAGGGGGATTTCTTTACTGAATTCTTCTTAATGTCCATTGCAACCCTCGGTGCTTTTGCCATAGGCGAATACCCTGAAGGTGTAGCCGTTATGCTATTTTATGCCGTGGGCGAACTCTTCCAAAATGCGGCCGTTAACCGTGCTAAGGGAAATATAAAAGCCTTACTCGATGTAAGACCCAATGAGGCTTTGGTTTATCGTGATGATGATTTTGTTTCAGTAAATCCCGAGACTGTTGAGATTGGCGAAAAGATACAGGTGCGTGTAGGCGAAAAAGTTCCGCTTGATGGCATTCTGCTTTCTGAAAAGGGTTCTTTTAATACTGCTGCCTTGACAGGCGAAAGCAAACCTGATACTATTGCTAAAGGTGATACTGTTTTTGCAGGAAGCATAAATCTTGATGGCGTAATCGAGATTGAAACCACAAAAGAATTTAAAGACAGTTCCATTGCACGAATTTTGGATATGGTGCAGAATGCAACCGCCAGAAAATCAAAGACCGAATTGTTCATTAGAAAATTTGCACGGATTTATACACCAATCGTGGTATTCCTCGCTATCGGACTTACTTTTCTGCCTTACTTTTTTATAGATGATTATGTATTTAGGGATTGGCTCTATCGAGCATTGATATTCCTCGTAATTTCCTGCCCTTGTGCGCTGGTCATTTCCATTCCTCTGGGCTATTTTGGCGGATTGGGTGCGGCATCGCGAAACGGTATTCTATTCAAGGGTGCATCCTTTTTGGATGCAATGACCCAAGTAAACACGGTCGTAATGGACAAAACAGGAACCGTTACCAAAGGCGTTTTTAAAATCAAGGAAATCAATTCCATCACATTTGAGGAAGCCGAATTTATGAAATACCTGATGGCGATGGAAGAACAATCTACTCATCCCATCGCAAAAGCAATTCTCGAATACAAAGCGGACGGGTCAGATTATGAAGCGACAGATGTATCGGAAGTTGCCGGAAAGGGATTGAAAGGAAAGGTCAACGGGAAAACGGTATTGGTAGGTAACAAAGCCTTGATGACCTCAAACAGCATAGAAGTCCCTTCGGAAACAGATGGTATTGTAGAATCAATCGTTATGGTGTCCATAGATGGAACATTTGCAGGTTATGTTACCATTGCAGATGAATTAAAGGATGATGCGCACCAAGCCATTAAACAAATTAGGGATGCAGGAATTTCCAAAATTATAATGCTATCGGGTGACAAAGACTCAATTACACAACAGGTTGCAAAAGAGTTGAAAATCGATTGGGCAAAAGGCGGACTGTTGCCTGAAGATAAACTCAATGAGGTTGAAGAGCTCAAAAAGCAACCCGAAACCAAAGTAGCATTTATTGGCGATGGTATTAACGATGCACCCGTTTTGGCAGCAAGTGGTGTAGGTATTGCAATGGGTGGTTTGGGTAGCGACGTTGCTATAGAAACAGCCGATGTTATCATACAGACCGACCAACCCAGTAAGATTGCAAGAGCGATTAAAATTGGTCGTTCAACGCGACGAATTGTCTGGCAAAATATTGCGCTTGCATTTGGTGTCAAGGTCATAGTCCTCATTCTCGGTGCAGGTGGATTAGCGACAATGTGGGAAGCTGTTTTTGCTGATGTGGGTGTGGCGTTTTTGGCTATATTGAATGCGATACGATTGCAGAAGATGGAATGGAATTAGTACATTCATGAAAATTCATTATTTCATGTATGGCTAAAAACGAACCCATCAAGCAACAATACATACCACGGTCTTACCTGAAAAATTTTGGTGTTGAAGGTAATAACGGCAACTATTTTGTTGATGCTTACAGATTGGAAGATGATTTGCTTCTTGAACAGATTAGTACAAAAAGTATTTGCTTTCAGAAAAATCTTTATACGATTCCGAATGCCGAGATTGATAGGAAATACGATTTGGAATATCATTATGCCGAACACGTCGATTCTGAATTCCCTAAGATTTATAAACTACTTGTCGATGAAAATGTGAAGATATTGACCTCTGAGCAAAAAAGGCAAGTACTATACGTCTGCCTATCCCTTTATTTTAGAACCCCGAGGTTTCTTAATCATCAGAACGCATTTACCGACCAAATTTTAGATAGAATGTTATTGTACGCCGACGAAAACGGCGATGTGAAATTTACATTTGAAGAAGAAAAGCACGAATTCAATATTAAGGATATTGGTAAAGTTAGACACGAATTTAAAGAGCGTAACAGGATTAAATTCTTGGTTCAACATTTGGAAAAATGGAAAGAATTTGTGGATTTCAAATATGATTGTACTATAAATGTCCACCGAATCAATGATGAGGATGCACCATTAATTACTTGCGATAATCCGGTATCAATACGCGGCGTAAAATCAACTCGATTTGAAGGCCTTTTTAATCCTGACTCAGTAATAACTTTGCCTTTAGATACCAAATACTACTTAGAAATCTTTCCAAACAGTATTGCTGATGGTCAAACCAGAATTAATAGGATGGTTCACGATAGGGACTATGTTTTTACTACAAATGGAATCGTTCAGATTAATGCTGAGAAATTGATAATTGGAAAACCGGGTACGATAGAACGACATTTTGAAATTCAATCGAGTTACGAGGATTCTGAAAATGGGGAACAATTTGTTGAAAAGGCAAAGTACAAGTTAGAGCAACTTCAGAAATTTACCGAACTTTTTGAAAAAAAGGGATTAACTTCAAAAGAAACCGTTGGTCAACTGAGAAAAATGCTAAGTCATGAATATTTCAAAGATGAAGACCAACTTATTCAAATGAAAAGGCTACTTATTGCTGCCGGACATTGGAATCAGAATCCGAAATAGAAATATCATAGTCCCCTATTTTTTTCACTGGTGCTACAAAAACTCGGTAGGCATTCGTCTATAAAAACTAAAACAAAGAACCAATCCAACTTCCTAAATAATATGTCTACAGTTTTAGTATATAAGTATTTGCTTAAATAATGATATATTTGTAGACGCGTTAAGTTAAAATTGATGAGCTTGGAAATAACCTGTACCCGGAATGAAGCCGACCATAAACAAATATCACGGTGCAAGAGGACAATAGAAAATTCTTCCGATAGTTTTAAGGCCATGAGCAAAATTTTGGCCCTTGCCGGAAGTGAGGTACGACTGAAAATCCTATTTCTTTTGAACATAGAAAATGAATTGTGTCCTTGCGATATTGCTGACATTCTTGAAATGAGTGTCCCCGCGGTATCCCAACATATCCGTAAAATGAAGGATGCAGGAATTATCACATCGAGACGTGAAGGTCAAACATTATATTATTCGTTGGTAAAGAGTGAGGATAATGTTTTAAATGGAATTTTCAGTTCAATTTCGATAAGAAAGAAAACAGCTTAGAAAGTTTAAATTATGGCATCGAATAATACTTCAAACACCGCGGCCTATACCAGTATTTTTACCGCAGTTGCAGCATCAATATGCTGTATTACCCCTGTCTTGGCACTGATTGCTGGAACAAGCGGCATTGCATCTACCTTTTCCTGGGTCGAGCCGTTTAGACCCTATTTTATCGGCTTGACCATTATTGTTTTGGTATTTGCATGGTATCAGAAATTACGGCCAAAAACAAAGGAAGAAATAGATTGTGCCTGTGACGATGATGCGAAACCTACATTTTGGCAATCCAAACAATTTTTGTTCATCGTAACCGTATTTTCGGGATTGATGCTGGCCTTCCCGTACTATTCCAACTTATTTTATGCACAGCCCACAAAGGACATCGTCTATGTCTCTCAATCCAATATCGAAAAGCACACGTTTTATGTTGAGGGAATGACTTGTGTGGGTTGTGAGGCACACGTAGAAAGTGAAGTCAATAAGTTGGATGGAATTATTTCGGTAAAAACCAGCTACGAAAATGCCAACACCATAGTGGAATTTGACAAGACCAAAACCGATTTGCCCGCAATCAAAAAAGCCATAAACAGTACAGCTTATAAAGTAGTCAAATAATGAGACCTCAGTTAATATCAACAATTACTTGCCCAAATTGCGGGCTTGAAAAAGAAGAGGAAATGCCAACAACGGCCTGTCAATTCTTTTATGAATGTGACAATTGCAAAAAAGTCCTTAAGCCAAAAGAAGGGGATTGTTGTGTCTTTTGTTCCTACGGTACTGTCGCTTGTCCACCTATTCAGAATAACGAAGATTGTTGCTGATTGATTGCCTACACAGTTCTCTAGTAAAAGAAAACTTTTTCGGTGCATTTAAAAACAGTTCATTTTAACGGCCCTTTTTTTGAACTTCTTTTCTATTTCAAAAATTCTGTTGTCATTCGGTCACATTTGTGGTCTCTTTTATTTGTTTCGTTAATTGACCTTTTATGGGACTTAGATTCATAAATCTAATACTGAAGCTAACGCATGTAATAAATGTGATACTTTTTCAAAAAATTATGCTATAAAGGATTAAAAAGCATAGAAATAGCCCAATTTGAATCAAATAATACCGAGCTTAATTTAAAACCAGTTTTGCGTGCAAATTGCGTGCAAATGAAAAAAGCTCCAAAAGTTAAAAACTCTTGAAGCCTTACTGTTACTGTGGAGAATACCGGATTCGAACCGGTGACCTCTTGCCTGCCAGGCAAGCGCTCTAGCCAACTGAGCTAATCCCCCAAAGAGAGCGCAAAGGAAATACTTTTTTCCGAAAGTATCAAAAATTGCGCCGTTTCCTTAATCTTTTTTAACGCTGAGAACCAGTACAGGTATCTTTGCAAAGAACTCCGACTTAGGTATGGTGTTCTTTTCCCATAGTTTTTTAAAGAATCCTCGCTTTCTTCTAAACACACATAACATGTCGGGGTGCTCCTTCTGGAAATACTCCGTCACACCCAAATAGGTGGTTCCATTTTCGGTAATCGTCAATTGGGTGCTCAAGTCCATCAAAGCTGTGTTCACTTTAAGGTCATCCTCGGTATACCCCGGTCTTTTCACCAACAACAGGCTTACTTCAGACCTAAATTTATTCTTGATCATCACCAATGGGGTCAGAATACTGCTTCTCTTTAAAATACCGGACCCAAAAGCCGTCAATATTTTTTTCATTGGTTTAAAAGTTGTCCCCTTAGGCACAATTAGCGTAGGTATTTCGGTTTGCTTAATGATTCTTCCAGAGGTATTTCCCAAATAAAGTTCTTCTTGGATATCATTACTTTTTGGGGCAATAATGATCAAATCAATCCCCAATTCTTTGTTGATGCTCTTTAAACCATCAATAATATCCCCATTATAAGTGGCCATTTTTACCTCTACACCTTTGGTGTCCACCTGGTCTATCACTTCTTTTAAATGTTCCTTGCTGCTCTTGGCAACCTTTTCTTCCACATTGGCCAAGCTGCCCACTGCGGTAGTTACGGAGAACACATCCATCACATAAACTTTGGCCCCAAATTCCGAGGCAAAATCAACGCCATATTGCAAGGTTTGATGTGAATCTGGAGAAGTTCCAATGGGTACAAGTATGTTGTTCATGGTTTGGTGATTACGATTAAACCTTAAATTTACAATTAAATTGAAACGAATCAATGATAAGACGCGCAAAGATATCCGAAATCCCCGATATCTTGACCATAACTCGGGCCTGTGCCAAAAAAATGCAGGAGAACGGTATTTTTCAATGGAACGAGTACTACCCTTCCAAAGAAGCATTCATCAAAGACATTGAACGCGATGAACTTTTCGTAATAGAAGAAAACAACATCGTACAGGGCACTATCGTCATATCAACCCTTATGGATGATGAGTACAGACCCATCCAATGGTTGACCCCAAACGGAAACAGCACCTATATCCACCGCCTTTCCGTTCATCCAGACCTTCAAGGGAAGGGACTGGCCCAACAAATGATGGATTTTGCCGAAAATTATTCAAGGGAGAACGATTTTATCTCGGTACGCCTCGACACCTTTTCACAGAACAAAAGAAACCAACGTTTTTATGAACAGCGCGGCTATCAAAAATTGGACGATATCTACTTTCCCAAACAAAGCGACCATCCTTTTCATTGTTATGAATTAGTGCTGTAACTTGCCGCCGATTTGAGCACACAGGTAAACTTTAAGAGCATCAACCAATTGGCGATTCCCGCAACAATCTCGGGTATTGCCGAACCCTTGCTGTCCATTACGGATACAGCTATTGTGGGCAATATTCCAGTGGACGGATTGGAATCCTTGGCGGCAGCCGGGATTGTTGGCTCTTTTTTGTCAATGCTCATTTGGGTGCTCGGCCAGACCCGTAGTGCCATTTCTGCCATCATATCTCAGTATTTGGGTGCCGGCAGGTTGTCCGAGGTGAAAAATCTGCCTGCTCAAGCCATATTTCTGAACATCTGTTTGAGCCTTGTGGTCCTGCTCACCACCATTTTTGTAATCGAAGAGATTTTTGCACTCTTTAATGCTTCGGGCAAAATATTGGACTATTGTGTTTCCTATTATTCCATTCGGGTTTGGGGATTCCCGCTTACGCTGTTCACTTTTGCCATTTTCGGTATTTTCCGTGGGCTCCAGAACACTTTCTACCCTATGGTCATTGCCATGTTGGGTGCCGGGCTCAACATCCTGTTGGATTTTGTTCTGGTTTATGGAATTGATGGTTTTATTCCAGCACTTTACTTGGAAGGTGCCGCATGGGCCAGTTTGATTGCCCAAGCCATCATGGCCATCTTGGCTCTTATTTTATTGGTTAAAAAGACGGACATCAGTATGAAATTGACCCTTCCGCTCAACAAAGAGATCAAACGGTTGATTTTTATGAGCCTCAACCTTTTTGTAAGGACCTTGGCACTCAATGCCGCCTTGATGCTGGCCGTTCGCGAAGCCACTACCTTGGGCGACCGCTTTATCGGGGCACACACCATTGCCGTAAACCTTTGGTTGTTTGCCGCATTTTTTATTGATGGGTATGCCGCAGCGGGCAATAGTATGGGCGGAAAACTTTTGGGCGCCGCCGATTACGACGGCCTATGGAAATTGGCCAAGACCATATTTAAATACGGGATGGCCGTAAGCCTTGCCCTTATGTGCTTTGGGTTTATTTTTTACCGGCCCATCGGGCACCTTTTTTCTAATGAGGAAATTGTGCTCAATACCTTCTACAGTATTTTTTACATCGTAATTCTAGGGCTGCCCATGAACACCTTGGCCTTTATTTTTGATGGTATTTTTAAGGGGATGGGCGAAATGAAATATCTTAGAAATGTACTCTTGGCTGCTACCTTTTTAGGATTTATCCCATGTCTGTATTTGGGCATGTATTTGGGGCTCGGTTTTTATGCCATTTGGATCGCTTTTGTGGTTTGGATGATGATTCGCGGATTCTCTCTGGTATGGAAATTTAGGAGAAAGTTCAGGCCCTTGGTACAAAACCCTTAATTTAGTGCTCAAAGACATCTGATAATCAATTTTAATGACAACAGATAGAACCAACGGAAGTTTATACACCAAAATAGAAAACAGGATTGCCATGGTCGAATTTGGTCACCCTGCCAGTAATTCCTTTGTTTCCGAGCTTTTGGCCCGACTAGCAAAGGAGTTTCACGAGCTTGGAGAAAACAACGAGGTTTCCGTGATTGTTTTAAAATCTGAAGGGGAAAGAGCTTTTTGTGCAGGAGCTTCTTTTGATGAATTGGTAGCCGTTTCCAATTTGGAAGAAGGAAAACAGTTTTTCAGCGGGTTCGCCAATGTCATCAATGCCATGCGTAAATGTCCCAAACCCATTATTGGTCGGGTACAAGGAAAGACGGTTGGTGGCGGTGTCGGCTTGGCATCCGCTTGCGATTATGTGCATGCTACGGTAGAAGCCGCCATCAAACTATCCGAAATTTCCATAGGAATTGGGCCCTTTGTGATTGCGCCCGCTGTAGAACGCAAAATGGGAAAAGCTGCTCTCGCCGAGCTCACTTTATATCCTACGGAATGGAAAAATGCGTATTGGGCCAAGGAACATGGACTCTATGCCAAGGTATACGATTCCATTTCCGAAATGGACAAGGAACTGGACATTCATCTGCAAAAATTGGCGACCTATAATCCTGAAGCTCTGGCCGAAACGAAAAAAGTGCTCTGGGAAGGAACCGAGCATTGGGACGACCTATTGTTGGAGCGTGCCGAAGCATCTGGAAAATTGGCGCTGTCCCCAAACACTAAAAAAGCATTGGAAAAGTTTAAAAAATAAAAGCAGTTATGAATGATTTGATTTTTCCCATATTGGCCCTTTTTGTAATCGTGGTGTATGTGGTCAATAGAATACGAAGCAACCGACGTTACAAAAAATAATATATATAATATATATTTTATACATTTGCTGGTATAGAATTTGAGGGACCAAGTTTTATGGAACATGTTAAAAAACTGATTGAAGTCGATAAGTCACTTGTGGTAAAATTAAAAGTGCTTTCCGCTTTTGAAAACTTGAGCGTTAAAGCCTTGATGGAAAAGGCTGTGGTTGAATATGTGAAAAACAAAGAACTGGAACGTTTCGAAAAGCTATCAGAAGAGGAAAAAGAAGATTTAGGGCTTTTACTTTTGATGCAACAAGCAGACAAAGAAGACTTTGTTAGCGAAGACGATGTCTTTAAAATTCTGGATGAATGAATATCAAGTATCATAAATTACTTGAAAAAGATTTAAGAAAGATTAATGATAAAAAGATAAAGCAAAAGTTAAAGCTTATCATTCTTGAAATGAAAGAGGCACAGGTTTTTGATGAACTTAAGTCCGTAAAGAAATTAGCAGGACACCCGAACGCCTTCAGAATGAGAATAGGTTCTTACCGCCTAGGTTTTTATTATGAAAACAATACCTTAATATTGTCTCGTTTTGTTAAACGAAACGACATCTATAAACTTTTTCCGTAGACCCATTGGACAATATCTCACTTCCTAAAGGCAAAAAAGTCTATTTCGCGAGCGATAACCACCTTGGGGCTCCCTCCCGAAAGGACAGCTTGCCGCGTGAGAAAAAATTTGTGGCCTGGCTCGATTCCATAAAGAAAGATGCCGCTGCTATTTTTTTGATGGGCGACCTTTTCGATTTTTGGTTCGAATACAAGACCGTAGTCCCAAAAGGCTTTACGCGCACCCTGGGCAAGTTGGCGGAACTCTCCGATATGGGCGTCCACATCAACTACTTTGTGGGCAACCATGATCTTTGGATGAACGGTTATTTTGAAGAAGAACTCAACATACCGGTCTATCACAAATCTCAGCAATTCCTCATCAACGATACTTCGTTTTTTATTGGACACGGTGATGGATTGGGTCCGCACGACAAAGGTTTTAAACGGATGAAAAAGGTGTTTACCAACCCCGTTGCCCAATGGTTTTTTAAATGGTTGCATCCTGATTTGGGAGTACGCTTGGGGCAGCATCTATCCGTGAACAACAAAATGATTTCCGGCGAGGCCGATGCCAAATTCTTGGGAGAGGACAAGGAATGGCTCATTTTATACGCCAAACGCAAGCTGGAGGAGCAGCATTACGACCATTTCATTTTTGGTCACCGCCATCTGCCAATGGAAGTCAAGCTCAACGAAAAATCCACTTACACCAATCTCGGGGATTGGATTTCGTATTTTACCTACGCTGTTTTTGATGGTGAAAAGTTGACCTTGGAGAAATTGGAAGACTAATCTTCCTTTTCGTGCTCGTCAATATCTTTTTGAAGGTCCAATCGCCTGAAGCTCGGTGAAACAATGGCTGTTGTTCCTGCCGTTAAAAGTGTCATACATCCTCCAAACACTACCGCGGTGACCGTTCCCAATAGTTTAGCAGCCACTCCGCTTTCAAAAGCCCCCAATTCGTTGGACGAGCCAACAAACATGGAATTAACCGAAGCTACCCTGCCCCGCATATTATCAGGTGTTTTTAATTGCAAAATAGTTTGGCGTATGATCATGGAAACACCATCTACGGCACCACTTAGGAACAGAGCGATTACGGATAACCAAAATAGTTCCGACAGTCCAAACACGATAATACAGACTCCAAAGGCGAAAACCGCCATCAATAATTTTTTGCCCGCATTTTTGTGCAATGGAAATCGGGTAGAACCCAACATGGTAATGGAAGCTCCCACAGCAGGTGCTGCCCGTAAAATTCCAAATCCTTCGGAGCCTACATGCAAAATATCTTGGGCATAAACGGGCAAAAGTGCTACGGCACCTCCAAAAAGCACCGCAATCATATCCAAAGTAAGCGCTCCAAATATCGCCTTGTTTCCAAAAACAAATTTGAGTCCATCCCGTAAACTTTGAAAAACGGGTTCTCCAAGTTTCGGGTTCATAATGGGCTTTCTAGGAATTTGGAAAAGGAAGATCAAGGCCATCAAGGAGAAACCGAAAATAACGCACATGCTCCAGTGCACTCCTATCCAACTAATGGAAAATCCTGCCAAAGCTGGACCCAAAACCGATGCCAATTGCCATGTGGAACTGCTCCACGTAGCTGCATTGGGGTATATTTTTTTTGGAACGATCAATGCAATCAGGGAAAAAATGGTCGGTCCCAAAAAAGACCGTACAAAGCCACCCAAAAACACCAAAGCATAAATGGAATACAGGATTGTTTTGGATTCCCAAGTATCTTCAAGCCCGGGCCAGCTCAACAAAAAAAGCCCCAGGCTGATGACCGAGAATCCCGCAATACAGGTAATTAAAAGGTTTCGCTTTTCTTTTTGATCCACAATATGCCCGGCAAAGAGTGCCATGCTCACCGCTGGGATCACTTCCATCAATCCAATAATGCCAAGGGAAAGTGGGTCTTTGGTCAAAGAATACACCTGCCACTCAATCACAATAAATTGCATGGACCATGCAAATACCATGGCAAAACGCACAATCAAAAATATGTTGAATTCCTTATAGCGGAGGGCAGCGTAGGGATCCATAAATAGCTAGCGAATATCTCTTAGTTTTAGTTGAAGGCTCACCGTTCCGTTCCATTCATTTTCATCCAACGAAAATACGGCATCAAAAGATTGTACGCCCTTAACTTTGTCTATTTTATTGCCCAAATTAAATCCAATGCCACCAATGGGTTCGGAACCGGACTGATACACACTGCATTTTAAATGTTTTCCCTCTTCACCTACACCGCGGGCATACCCTGTGTCCTTTAGTCCTTCGGCCATAAAAATGGGGGTCATGTTCCCAGGACCAAAAGGGGCAAATTGTTTTAAGATGCGCATCAGTTTTGAGGTAATCTGGTCCATTTGGATTTTTGCATCCACAGAAATTTCGGGCTTTAACAATATTGGGTCGATGGTTTCCGAAACCACTTTTTCGAACTGATTCTTGAAGGTTTCGTACTGTTCTTCCAACAAGGTAAGGCCCGCTGCGTACATATGACCCCCAAACTGTTCCAGACAATCCGAACAGCCTTCAAGGGCATTGTAGATGTCAAACCCTTTTACCGATCGTGCGGAAGCTGCCAATTTATCCCCACTTTTGGTAAAGACCAGCGTGGGCCTGTAATAGGTTTCGGTAAGGCGTGAAGCCACAATGCCTATTACCCCTTTATGCCAATTTTCATTATAAACCACAGAGGTAAATTTATCCTCTTCCTGGTTTTGTTGAATTTGAATTAGGGCTTCTTGTGTAATCTCTTGATCTAAACTTCGTCGCTCGGTATTGAACAGTTCTATCTCGGAAGCAAACTGCTTTGCTTGGGCAAAGTCTAATTCGGTTAGCAGGTTTACTGCATGCTGACCGTGCTTCATACGCCCAGCGGCATTAATGCGCGGCGCAATGATGAAGACCACATCGGTTATGGTGAGTTCCCTTTTTTTGGTCTGATCAATCAGCGCTTTTATGCCTGTTCTTGGGTTTTCGTTGATTACGAGCAATCCATAATAGGCGAGTACACGATTTTCACCTGTAATCGGCACTATATCTGCAGCAATGGCCGTTGCCACCAAATCCAAATACAGCATTAAATCATCGATGGTTTTACCCTGTTTTGAACCCAAGGCTTGGATCAGTTTAAAACCAACTCCACATCCGCAGAGTTCTTTGTATGGATATGCACAATCATCTTGCTTTGGGTCCAAAATCGCCACGGCATCGGGCAATGTCGCTCCCGGTCTGTGGTGGTCGCACACAATCACATCAATCCCTTTTTTCTTGGCGTATGTTATCTGGTCAATGGCCTTGATGCCGCAATCCAAGGCAATAATAAGGCTTATGTCGTTGTCCGCGGCAAAATCAATTCCTTGAAATGATATGCCATATCCTTCCAAGTAACGATCGGGAATGTACGTGGCCACATTCGGGTATGTTTCCATCAGAAAGGAGCTCATCAAGGCTACCGACGTTGTTCCATCCACATCGTAATCCCCATACACCAATATGTTTTCTTCATTGGCCATGGCTTGTTGAATCCGTTCCACGGCCTTGTCCATACCCTTCATCAAAAAAGGGTCGTGCAAATGGGACAGCTCTGGCCGAAAGAATGCTTTGGCTCCTTCATAATCGGTGATGCCCCTTTGAAGCAATAGCTGTGCTATTAGGCCTTCTACTTTTAATGCATTGGAAAGATGGTCTATGGCCTCTTGTGCAGGTTTTGGTTTTATGGTCCAGCGCATGGTTTTATAAGTTCAAGTTCGGGTTTCAAACTCAAGTTCAAGCTCAAGTTCAGGTTCAGGTTCAAACTCAAGTTTCAAGTGCTTGTCGTTTTTTGTTTTTGATTATTGTGGCCATGATTTTAATCAATTGCTCATCTTCATCCAGTAAACTTTTACGTATTTCTTCATCGCCATAATCTATTTTATTCAAAATTTTGAGGTTCACTCTTGATTCTTTCAGTTCCCTTAACGATATAGTCGCTCTGTGGATATAATCTCTGTCCGAACAGGTTCCTTGAGTCTCACCAAAATTCAAAGCTGCACTACCCGCTGAACGAAGCAGTTGATTACCATAATACTGGCCAGTAAAATTGTTGGGTAGGTCTTTACAGAAGAAAGCAATATTGGCTGCCAACTCAACAAATCTTTCCTCTAAATCAAATTTTTTGTGGGTCATAAATCATGTTGATTTGATTTTGAGGTTGACCTAATTGTTAAATATAATCGATTTACTCGAATTTAAACTTGGTGCCCGTACTTAAAATTGAACTTGCACTTGAGCATTGTACTTGGGCTTGTATTTAAATTTTACTTATGATGAAAAATGGTCTTGATGTCCAATTTTGCAAATTTTCGGAACATTTCCATGACACCGCAATATTTTTCCACGGAAAGATTTACGGCTTTTTGGAGTTTGTCCTCATTGAGGTTGGAACCCGTAAAATGATATTCAACAACAACGGAGTCGTAATGTTTTGGATGTTCATCGGTAAGATTGGCTATAGTCTCAATCTTAAAATCATCTACTTCCAGCTTCATTTTTTTGATAAGTGATGCCACATCAAGACCGGAACAACCGGCCAAACTGGATAACATTAGGGCTTTGGGGCGCAATCCTGCAGCAGAGCCACCACTTTCTTCCCCGGCGTCGATTCGTACAGTATGTCCAGATGGGTTGTTGCTCTCAAAAGCCATTTCACCCAACCATTTGGTAGTTATGTGATTTGTCATGAAGTTTAATTTTTGTTTCTTGTGGAGTTCAAAAATACAATTTATAACTCAACCATGGCTTTAGTATCCCCCCTTGCCCCTAATCACGACCCAGAAACCAAACAACTGGCGGAATTCTTTAACGAAACCCTTGGGTTTTGCCCCAATTCCGTTTTGACCATGCAGCACAGGCCTGCGATTTCCAAGGCGTTTATTAACCTTAACAAAGCGGTGATGGCCAATGAGGGCAGGGTGACTTCCGCACTAAAACGGATGATTGCCTGGGTAAGCAGTAACGCAACAGGGTGTAGGTATTGCCAGGCCCATGCTATTCGAGCGGCGGAACGATATGGTGCCAAACAAGAACAACTGGACAATATTTGGGAGTACAGAACACATGAAGCCTTTTCTGAAGCAGAAAGGGTAGCCTTGGACTTTGCTTTGGCTGCCTCGCAGGTACCAAACACCGTTAACGGGAATATAAAAAAACGCTTGCATCAGTTTTGGGATGATGGTGAAATAGTTGAAATGATGGGGGTTATCTCTCTTTTTGGATTCCTTAACCGCTGGAACGACTCCATGGGCACAACCATTGAAAATGGCGCCGTGGAAAGTGCGGAAAAATATTTAGAGGAAGTAGGTTGGCAAAAAGGAAAACACGATGGATCTAAATATTAGACTAAGCTCAAGAAATAAGGCTACTTGAAACCCTTTTCCTTAAATCCGGTAGTACATCTTTATCGAACCAAGGATTTTTACTCAACCAAAACCGATTTCTGGGCGATGGGTGGGGCAACACAATGCAATCGGGCAAATATTCCCGGTAGTTATTCACCGTTTCCGTCAAGTTTCTTTTCATGGTATTGCCCAAATAGTATTTTTGGGCGTATTGGCCTATCAGAATGGTGAGTTTTAGATCGGACATTTGATTCACCAAAGCTTTATGCCACAGGGGAGCACATTCCGGTCTCGGGGGCAAATCCCCAGATTTTCCCTTTCCCGGATAGCAAAAACCCATGGGGATTAAAGCAAAGAGTTGTTCGTCATAAAATTGCTCATCCGTGACATTCAGCCATTTTCTGAGTTGCTTTCCACTGGGGTCGTCCCACGGAATACCTGTTTGGTGCACCTTGGTGCCGGGTGCCTGCCCAATAATGGCAATCTTGGATTTGGGATGGGCAGCAACAATGGGTCGGGGACCCAAGGGCAGATGCTCTTCGCAATGGGAACAGTTCCGTATTTTGGAAAGTAATTCATCCATCTTGTATAATGGGTCGTAAAGTTGTGTTGAAGTTAACAACTATTTTTTGCCTCCAACCACAATAACAAGCTCACCCTTGGGTGGTTTATCGGTAAAATGTTCCAGCACTTCGCTTGCGGTTCCCCGAACGGTCTCCTCGTACAACTTTGTCAATTCACGAGATACAGAAACAGGTCTGTCCTCTCCAAAATACTCAGCGAAATGGGTCAAGGTTTTAAGTAGCTTGTGGGGAGATTCATAAAAAACTAGGGTCCGGGTTTCTTCGGCGAGTTCCAAAAGTCGGGTGTGGCGGCCTTTTTTTATGGGCAAAAAGCCCTCAAAAACAAATCTATCGTTAGGCAGTCCGCTATTTACCAAAGCGGGCACAAAAGCAGTTGCGCCTGGCAAGCATTCCACTTCAATATCGTTTTCAACACAAGCGCGGGTCAATAAAAATCCTGGGTCGGAAATAGCCGGTGTACCTGCATCGGAAATGAGAGCGTAAGTAGTTCCCTCTTTCATTTTTTGCACCAAGCTATCAACTTGTTTATGTTCGTTGTGCATGTGGTGGCTTTGCAGAGGGGTGTTTATCTCAAAATGCTTGAGCAATTTGCCGCTAGTTCGGGTATCTTCCGCCAAAACCACATCCGCTTCCTTGAGCACCTTAATGGCGCGAAGTGTCATGTCATCCAAATTTCCTATTGGTGTTGGAACCAAGTATAGCTTTCCCATACACCAAAGTTACGGTCTTCTTCCTATTAAAATAAAATTGAAAATCGGATTTATGCGAATCTTCTCTCGATAAGTGCCAAGAATCGGGCTTCGTATTCTTCTTTGCCCTCCCAATTATTATACTCGGGTTTTACCATATTGTTGATAAACGCGATGGAACGTTCCTCCGAATCTATTGTTGTGAGTTGAGAGAGAACACGGGTATAGTCTTCCATGTCGTTATTGAACAGATGTTTTACAAATGCTAGTTTATCGTTTAGCCCTACCTGGAAATCTTTGCCAAGTCGATCATTTAAGGATTTGGGCTTTATTGATTTAGAAGGTGCACTGGCACTCTCATTGGGTGTCACCTCATCTTTGTCGTTTTTCATAAGGTCGGGCTTGGCCACGAACTCGGCAAACACCTGTTCCAAATCTGCATTGGACGGCATTTCGGAAACCATGTCCTTAATGGTATCCATGCCCGGAGTCATAATATCTTCCTTGTGTGGATTGCTCTCGGGCACCGATGTGTTACCGCTCAATACCGCATTGGCCATTTTCTCAAATCTTGAGGCTATTACGTTTTGGGAAACATCTACCTCAACATCGCTCAATTTTTCATCAATAAACTTCAACACGGCCAACTTTTCGTAAATCTCTCTCGATTTTTTATAAAGTGCCGCAAGATCGGTATCCTCCCTGGCTGTGATTATTTCAGTGGACAACTTAATCAACTCTTCCCTCAATTTCCGTATCATAGCTTTTCTTCTTTTCTATAAAAATATAATGATTTTGCAAAAACCCTATCAACAAAAGGTTAAAATCTTATTGAAAACAGGGGGGCAATTTTTTAGTAGCTTTGTGGTCGTCCCAATATAACGGGAAAACAAACAATTTCTTTCAAAAATACGGTATGTTTCTCGAAAACACAGTAAACCCTAAAGAACAGTTTGGATGGATTGAGGTTATCTGCGGTTCCATGTTTTCGGGAAAGACCGAAGAATTGATCCGACGATTGAAACGGGCTCAATTCGCCAAACAAAAAGTGGAAATATTCAAGCCCATTGTGGATACCCGCTACCATGAAGATATGGTCGTATCCCACGATTCCAACGAAATCAGGTCCACCCCCGTTCCGGCCGCAGCCAACATTCGTCTATTGGCGGACGATTGCGATGTAATAGGCATTGACGAGGCCCAGTTTTTTGACGATGAAATCGTGACCGTATGCAATGACTTGGCCAACCGTGGGATCCGTGTGGTGGTCGCTGGTCTGGACATGGATTTTAAAGGAAACCCATTTGGCCCTATGCCCGCATTAATGGCAACGGCAGAATATGTGACCAAGGTACATGCCGTATGTACCAGAACCGGAAATTTGGCAAACTACAGTTTTAGAAAATCCCTTAACGACAATTTGGTGCTGCTGGGCGAAACCGAGGAATACGAGCCCTTGAGCAGGGCCGCATTCTACAAGGCCATGCTGCGCGAAAAAATAAAGGAAATGGATGTGGAATCGGAAGAAGTGGGCACCAAAAAAAAGAAATCCAATGAGTAAGGTCGGAGAAACTACCTTGGTTTTGGATCTTTCGGCCTTGGAACACAACTACAACCATTTGCATTCCCAAATAAAACCAGAAACCAAATTTTTAGGGGTGGTTAAAGCTTTTGCCTACGGAAGCGATATGATTGCCATTGCCCAAAAACTGGAACAAATGGGTGCCGATTATTTGGCCGTTGCCTATGTAAGCGAAGGTGTATTATTGCGCAAAGCAGGAATTAAAACACCTATTTTGGTGTTGCATCCTCTTGCTTCAAACTTTGAAGATTTAATTGTACACCACTTGGAGCCCAGCATTTATTCCAAGAATATTTTGAATCAATTTCTTGAAGCCGCCAAAGAAAAACAACAAAACGATTATCCTATCCACATTAAATTCAATACGGGATTGAACCGTTTGGGTTTTTCTGAGGATGATGTTGATTTTATTGCTGAGGAAACGCAACGCAACGGATACATCAAAATAGTTTCGACTTTTTCACATTTGGCCGCTTCGGAAGATTCCAATGAAAGGGATTTCAGTTTGAAGCAAATCAACTCCTTCAAAAATTTGAGCAGCAAACTCATCGAAGCCTTGGGCTACCCTTTAATTCGACATATGCTTAACACTTCGGGCATCATCAATTATCCCGAAGCGCAGTTTGAAATGGTACGCAGCGGGATCGGCCTGTATGGTTATGGCAATCACGCCAAAGTGGATGCACAATTAAAACCTGTGGCCACACTCAAAACCACCATCTCACAAATCCATCAAATTGATGCCCACGAATCCGTAGGGTACAACCGGGCCTATAAATCCAAACGACCCATAAAAAGTGCCACACTCCCCATAGGCCATGCAGATGGCATTGGGCGACAATATGGAAAAGGTAAAGGTTTTGTTGTGATCAATGGTGAAAAAGCACCCATCATTGGAAATGTTTGTATGGACATGATCATGGTAGATGTAACAAAAATAGACTGCCAAGAAGGGGATGAGGTTATTGTATTCGGTCCAAACAATTCTGCGGAAAGCTTTGCTTCGTCGGCAAACACCATATCCTACGAGATTCTCACCGCCATATCCCAACGGGTAAAAAGAGTTCTTATCGGGGCTTAATATTATCTTTTTTGCTTAATTTGTTTACGATTAACCAATACTCAACTATAAAATGGGATTTTTAAAAGAGTTTAAAGAATTTGCCATGAAGGGGAACCTGGTGGATATCGCCGTAGGTTTCGTCATGGGTGCCGCTTTCAAAGAAGTGGTTTCTTCATTTACCGGGGGAATTGTTTCCCCCCTGATCGGATTGTTGTTCAAATCGGATTTCAACGATTTGAAATATGTGATCACGGAAGGAACTCCGAATGATGCAGGTGAAATCGTTGGGGAAATAGCCGTGCTCTACGGTGCATTCCTTACCAATGTCATCGACTTCATCATCGTCGCATTTGTTATGTTCCTTGTAGTGAAGGCCGTAAACAGAATGAAGAAAAAAGAAGAGCCTGCTCCAGAAGCTCCAAAGGGTCCGACCCAAGAGGAGCTGTTGGCAGAAATCCGCGATTTGTTGAAGAAATAAAAATCGTTGATGCTGAATAGAGTTCGGCAGTCCGCTACATCACAATAACCATTAAAAACCATCAATGTGTTTCGCTATCATGTTGATGGTTGTTTTATTTGTAACATTTTGTTATTTTTTGATTATTCATAAAGAAAAAGCTTGTTTAAACCGCTGACTAAAGTACCTTTGCGACAAGAAATAATTTTACGATGAAAGTAGCAGTAGTTGGAGCCACCGGAATGGTAGGCGAAGTTATGTTGAAAGTCTTGGAAGAACGCAACTTCCCTATTTCAGAATTGTTGTTGGTTGCCTCGGAACGTTCCGTGGGCAAAAAACTCACCTATAAAAACGAGGAGCATACCGTAATCGGTTTGGCAGATGCCGTTGCCGCCCAACCAGATATTGCCATTTTCTCCGCAGGTGGAGACACCTCGTTGGAATGGGCGCCAAAATTTGCCGAAGTGGGAACCACAGTAATCGATAACTCCTCCGCTTGGCGAATGGACCCGACCAAAAAATTGGTGGTGCCGGAAATCAATGCAAGTGAACTTACCGCAGAGGACAAAATTATAGCAAATCCTAACTGCTCCACCATTCAAATGGTATTGGCGTTAGACCCGCTCCACAAAAAATATCAGATGAAACGTGTGGTAGTTTCTACCTATCAATCCGTTTCGGGAACGGGGGTTAAGGCCGTGGAGCAAATGGAGAACGAAGCGGCTGGAATCGAAGGCGAAATGGCATATCCTTACCCCATCAACCGCAATGCATTGCCCCATTGCGATGTGTTTTTGGAGAATGGCTACACTAAAGAAGAAATGAAATTGGCCCGTGAGCCACAAAAAATATTGGACGACCGTACTTTTTCCGTAACTGCTACCGCAGTTCGTATTCCAACGGCTGGTGGACACTCGGAATCCGTGAACGTGGAATTCCACAACGATTTTGATTTGGCCGAAGTTCGAAAACTGCTAAGTGAAACTCCAGGAATTGTGGTTCAGGACAACCCGGACACCAATACCTACCCCATGCCTGTTTTTGCCAATGGCAAGGACGATGTTTTTGTGGGCAGAATCCGTCGGGACGAAACCCAGCCCAACACCTTGAACATGTGGATTGTGGCGGACAACCTAAGAAAAGGGGCGGCCACCAATGCTGTACAGATTGCTGAGTATTTGGTGGAGAACAATTTGGTTTCGAATACTTCGGAGGCTCTGTCCTAGTTTTTAAATAAAATAGAAAGGGTATAAAGCACAATGTAAATAGTTAACGTGGCATCTGTGCTTTAACCCTTTTTTTGTAGATACTATCATATTCTTTCTGGCTCACAACATTGCCTTTAATTGGATTTTCAACTTGAACTTCCTTACCGAGGTCTAAGTCTTCCAATACCACACTTCTTCCCTTTAAATCCAACTGAAGCACCAAACCAGGGAGTCCAACGGCCTCAAAAGGCCCTGTCCTAATCGGTATTTCAGGGCAATACCATGCAACTACTTCCGTTTCAAAAGTCTCATAGTTTTTGGACATTGCATATCTTTTTCCTATCGCTTTGTAACATAGGTAATCTGAAACTTGTTTTTGATCATCAACCAATTTCCATTCCACATCTTCCAGGTCTGTTTTAACCTGAAACTTTTTCCCCAAAAAGGTTTTTTGTTCAATTATATAAGCCTCTTTTAGGTTGGTATAGTACATTTTGTCCCCATCAAAAATTGTGATGGCCATTTTTGCGTTAAAATCATTTTTATCAATGGGAAGGTTTTTAACCAAAGAAAAGGCAGAGGCTTTTTGATTAAAAGCAAGCTCAAACCTTAATTTTTGAGCTTGCTTTTCAATATTATCAATATCACTCTTGTATGGTCCCTTTAACTTGGTATTCGTATTTTGTTGCAGTATCACCTTATACTCGGCCACTCCTGAATTTATTTGAGCAATTATTGCCAAAGGGAAAAGAAGTGCCCCAATTAAAAGAATCCTTGTCGTTTTTAAGATATACATAAAAAATTAATAAGCAGCCTCAATGCAATCGCCATATACAGAAAAATAGACTCCGTAATAATCTGTGCCATATGCTAACTCATAATAGGTGGCTAGCTTATGGGCATAGTCACTGCACACAGTAAAATAATCCTCCTTTTTCAGCACTTGATAAATTTATGCTAAAAATCATAGCTAATAATAAAGTAAGTTTTTTCATATCGTAAGATTTTATTGGTTAACTCAATATTAAAAAAAAGCAAGTCCAAAATTTCCTTGAATTGATGGATGACCCTTTTCAATTGACCAATACCCTTTTTTGATTTGACCGAAATTGATTTAGCTGAATTTCAAAGGTTAAAAAACGTTAACTAGAGAGTTCCTTTTCCCCAAAACATAATATTCATTGTATTTTTATCCGAATCAATCCAATAAAACATGAAAAACATTAGTCTGTTGGCTGCCTTGATTTTATTCACAGCCTGCCAGGAAACCACTAAAAAAAGAGAGCCCATTACCGTGAACTACCCTACGACCAAAAAAGTTGACACCGTTGATAATTATTTTGGAACCGAAGTCCCTGACCCCTACCGTTGGTTGGAAGATGATCGAAGCAAAGAAACCGAAGCTTGGGTAAAAGAGCAAAATACGGTCACTTTTGGGTATTTGGACAAAATCCCGTTCCGTGAAGACCTCAAAAACCGATTGGAAAAACTCTGGAACTACGAAAAAGTGGGGTCCCCGTTTAAAGAGGGTGACTATACCTATTACTACAAAAACAACGGCCTGCAAAATCAATATGTCGTTTACCGAAAAAAGGATGATGGCGAAGAAGAGGTCTTTTTGGATCCCAATACCTTTTCCGAAGATGGCACCACATCTTTAATGGGCCTTAGTTTCACCAAGGACGGTTCCAAAGCCGCTTATCTTATTTCCGAGGGCGGAAGCGATTGGCGCAAGGGCATCGTTATCGATGCCGAATCCAAGGAAATTGTGGAGGACACCTTGGTCGACATCAAGTTCAGTGGAATTTCTTGGAAAGGAAACGATGGTTTTTTCTACTCCAGCTACGACAAACCAGAGGGAAGCGAACTTTCCGCAAAAACGGACCAGCATAAATTGTATTACCACAAACTGGGCACACCTCAATCCGAAGATAAAATCATTTTTGGCGGTACTCCGGAAGAAAAACACCGTTACGTAGGTGGTTCTGTTTCCGAAGATCAAAAATATCTGTTCATCTCTGCATCCGTTTCCACTTCTGGGAACAAATTATTTATGATAGATCTTTCCAAAACCAATCCTGAACTCATCACCATTTTGGATGATACGGATTCCGACACTTACGTTATCGACAACGAAGGGTCCAAACTTTATTTGGTAACCAACCGAGAGGCTCCCAACAAAAAAGTGGTGGTGGTCGATGCTGCAAACCCAACCCCCGATAATTGGGAAGACCTAATTCCAGAAACCGAAAACGTATTGACCGCTGGAACGGGTGGAGGTTATCTCTTTACCGAATATATGGTGGATGCCATTTCCAAAGTGCTTCAGTATGATTATGAAGGAAATTTGGTCCGCGAAGTGGAACTTCCCGGCGTGGGAAGCGCAGGAGGTTTTGGTGGCAAAAAAGAAGACAAAGAATTTTATTTTTCCTTTACCAATTACAACACCCCAGGTTCTTTGTATAAGTATGATGTGGAAACTGGCGAATACGAGCAATACTGGAAACCTCAAATTGATTTTAATCCAGATGATTACGAATCAAAACAGGTTTTTTATACCTCAAAAGATGGCACCAAAGTGCCCATGATCATCACCTATAAAAAAGGAACCGAGCTTAACGGTAAAAACCCCACCATCCTTTATGGTTATGGCGGTTTCAATGTTAGTTTAACACCGTCCTTTAGCATTGTAAATGCCGTTTGGATGGAGCAAGGCGGTGTATATGCCGTTCCCAACCTTAGGGGAGGTGGAGAATACGGTAAAAAATGGCACATTGCAGGCACCAAACTTCAAAAGCAGAACGTTTTTGATGACTTTATCGCCGCTGCTGAATATTTGATTGACAACAAGTACACTTCCAAAGAATATTTGGCCATCCGTGGCGGTTCCAACGGAGGTTTGTTGGTAGGTGCAACCATGACCCAGCGTCCCGACCTAATGCAAGTGGCATTGCCAGCCGTGGGTGTATTGGATATGCTGCGCTACCATACCTTTACCGCAGGAGCAGGATGGGCCTACGATTATGGGACTTCCGAGGATAACGAAGAAATGTTTAAATATATTAAAGGATACTCCCCTGTGCACAATGTAAAGGAAGGCACGGAATATCCAGCAACCTTGGTTACCACAGGAGACCACGACGACCGTGTGGTTCCTGCGCATAGCTTTAAATTTGCTGCAGAATTACAGGAAAAACAAGCTGGTGAGCAACCTACCCTTATCCGAATCGAGACCAATGCAGGACATGGAGCCGGAACACCGGTGAGCAAAACCATTGAGCAATATGCTGATATCTTTGGGTTTACTTTTTATAATATGGGATACGATGAATTGCCCAACCAAGCCGTGCTCAAGGAGTTTAAAGATTGATCAAATCCATAAACAATTGCTCAAACACTATAATGTCAGTTCAAGCGCAGTCGAGAACAAAACACGTGTAAACCAATTTAGGTTTTGACTGCGCTCAACCTGACATATTTTAGATATACACGCCCTTTATATTTATGCTAAAAGTCCAAGTAGATTCTTTCGGTTATCAAGACCAAAATATTTTAAAGGACATTTCTTTTGAAGTGGCCCCAGGGGAACATGTGGCCTTAATGGGCGAAAGTGGTTCGGGCAAAAGCACCTTGCTAAAAATTATCTATGGTCTCCTTCACATAGAAGAAGGTTCGGTTTTTTGGGGTGATATCGAAGCATTAGGTCCCAACTTTAATCTGGTTCCCGGTGAACCGTACATGAAATATCTGGCTCAGGATTTTGATTTGATGCCTTTCATTTCCGTTGAGGAGAACATTGGTCAGTTCCTTTCCGTGTTCGAACGCGAAACACATGAAGAACGCATCAACGAACTTTTGGAGTTGATTGAAATGAAGCCCTATGCAAAGACCAAGGTAAAATACCTTAGCGGTGGACAGCAACAACGGGTGGCCCTAGCTCGGGTTTTAGCGCAGGAACCCGAGATTCTCCTTTTGGACGAGCCTTTTGGCCATATTGATAACTTTAAGCGCAATTCCCTCCGAAGAAATCTCTTTTTGTACCTCAAAAAACAGGGGATAACTGTACTAACCGCAAGTCACGACCCAAATGATGTGCTGCCCTTTGCAGAACGCACCCTAATTTTGGAAAAAGGCAACATTATTGCCAACCAGAACACCCAAGATTTATATAAAAACCCGCCCAATTACTACACGGCCTCATTGTTTGGACAAGTAAATAAAGTTCCCATGAAACTTTTAAAGTCCTACGCACAAATCGATAGGTCGGTACTGGTGTATCCCCACGAGTTCAAATTTTCCGATGCCTCTGGGCTAAAAGTTGAGGTTACAAACTCGTTTTTTAAAGGAAGCCACTACCTTAACGAAGGTAAAACAGAAGACGGAACCGTTATTTTTTTCAATACACAGAAAAAACAAGCGAATGGCGTTCCTATGTTTCTTAATGTATCTTTGGACACCATCAACATGAGACTTCAGGTTGGACAAAAAACAAATAAATAGGGAGTTACAGTTTAAGGCCATGCGCAGCAGCGGGGCCGGAGGGCAACATGTAAACAAGGTTTCCTCCAAAGTGGAACTTACTTTCAATATTCCTGCTTCCGAAGGACTTTCCGACAGAGAAAAACAACGGATTCAACTAAAGCTCCAATCTCGACTCACTAATGACGGTGCTTTGGTTCTTCAATGTGATGAAGCCCGAAGTCAGCACAGAAACAAAGACTTAGTGGTGAAACGTTTTTTTGAGCTTTTGAGAAAAGCGCTCACCATACCCAAAAAGCGAAAGCCCACCAAACGCACCAAATCGTCCATAGAAAAACGGTTGCGGTCCAAAAAGAAAACTGCAGAGAAGAAGGCCAAAAGAAAACCGCCTGATTTGGGACAATAATAATCTGTCCATCTTATTGCAAATCCATCAAAAAACCTCATCCACAACAATTCTAATCGACTGAATTTAATATCCTCGCTACAAATGCTTAAATTTCAGTCAAATTATAACTAACTCAAAAAAATGATTTCTAAAACTACAAACCTCAAAACATTGCTGCTCTCCGTGGCAATGGCTTTGTCTTGTGCTGCTTTTTCCGTAGCACAAACAGTCCCCTCCCCCGAAGATGTATATGGATTTAGGGTAGGAGCCGATTACAAACTGGCCGATTATTCACAAATTGAAGATTATCTGTCCCAATTGGACGCCGCTTCCAATAGGGTAAAAAAAATCGAAATTGGAGAAACCGTTCTAGGTCGTAAAATGTACCTATTGTTCATCTCCACAGAAGAAAACTTAGCTCAGCTTGATAAGTGGAAAGACATCAGCACCAAACTTGCCCGTGTTCAAGTTGACGACGAAGAGGCCGTAAAGCTTTCGCAAGAAGGAAAAGCCATTGTTTGGGTAGATGGTGGAATGCACTCCACGGAGCTGGCTCACGGACAAATGACCTCCGAACTGGCTTATACCCTAGCGACATCTGAAACAGCAGAAATGCAAAAAATCAGGGAAAATGTGATTACCCTTTTAATGCCGGTAATGAACCCTGATGGTCTGGACATTGTTGTGGATTGGTACCGAAAAAACCAAGGCACTGCTTATGAGACTTCACGTCCCCCGATTTTGTACCATTACTATATGGGCCACGACAACAACAGGGACTGGTTTATGAACATAATGCCGGAAACCTACAATGTTACCAAAATACTGTACAACGAGTGGTATCCACAAATTGTGTACAACCATCACCAATCTTCTCCTTCTTGGACAAAGATTTCACTTCCTCCATACGCCGACCCGGTGAACCCAAGAATTCACCCAGCCATTACAGCAGGTGTTAGCGAGGTAGGTTCCGCCATGACCAAGCGTTTTTCCCTTGAAAATATGCCAGGAGCCATTGCCGATAACTTTTATACCATGTTCTGGAACGGTGGAGGACGTACCGTGCCCTATTACCACAACATGATCGGTATTTTAACCGAAACAGGACATACCTCCCCGACCCCAAGGTATTATGATCCCGAAAAATTACCCAAAACCGTCGCTGGGGGAACACCGACCGATGGCACGGACATTATGTACCCAGACCCATGGAAAGGGGGCGAATCCCATTTTAGGGATGCCGTAGATTATATGTTAACGGCAACTTGGGCCACATTGGACCTAGCTGCCGACCGAAAGAGCAACTACCTGCACAATATTTATAAAATGGGTAAATCTGCTGTTGAAAAAGGTACAACCGAAGGTTTGTTTGCCTACATCATTAGTAAAGAACAATGGGATTCTTTTGAGGCCGTAAACTTGGTCAACGTATTGCTCCGAGGTGGCATCGAAATTGAAAAAGCGACCAGAGATTTTACGGTTAACGGTAAAGAATACGAAGAGGGATCTTATGTAATCTACACTGCACAAGCCTTTAGACCTTACTTGATGGACCTCATGGAAAAACAAAACTATCCAACGCGTTTCCAATACCCAGGAGGCCCTCCAGATACCCCTTACGATTTGGCCGGATGGACCTTGCCCATGCAAATGGGCATCGATGTGGATAAAATTTCCGAATCGTTCAAGGCCCCGACCGAAAAAATCACAGACCTTGTAAACTATTACGAAGGTGAAGTAAACAGAAATGGTGCATTTGGATATGCCCTTAGCGTTAACACCAACGCCTCGGTAGTGGCCACAAACAAAGTGCTGAAAGCCGGGGGAACCGCATACAAAAGCATGACCGAGTTCAAAGCTGGCAAGCAAACTTTTCCCGCAGGATCCTATATTGTTTCTGGAGAAAAAGAGATGATGGAATCCTTGGCCGATGAGTACGGTCTTGAATTTACAGGTTTGTCCGCCAAACCAGAGGTACAATTGAAAAAAATCCATTTGCCCAAAGTAGGCTTGTACAAGTCTTGGGTGGCCAATATGGATGAAGGATGGACGCGTTTTGTAATGGACGAATATGAGTTTGATATGGACACCCTGCACGATACCGATATTAAAACCAAAGATCTTTCCCAGTATGATGCCATCATTATCCCGTCGCAAAGGCCAAGTTCCATTTTGCACGGACACAGTAATTTGAGCATGCCCGAAAAATTCACGGGCGGAATCGGCCTTAAAGGATCAGTGGCCCTTAGTGACTATGTGGAAGAAGGCGGAACCTTGATCGCTTTTGATGCTGCCAGCAATTTTGTGATCGAACAATTCGGATTGCCATTGCGCGATGCCGTAGCGGGTGCCGACAGCAAAGATTTTTTTATTCCGGGATCTTTGATCAAAGCTGGTGTGGATACTTCGCACCCATTGGCTTTTGGCATGAAAGACACGGTTGCCGTTTCATTTAACAGAAGTAGGGCCTTCACCATTAACAAACAAAGCAAAAAAGGTGAAGGTGGTGTAGAAGATATAAAAGACGCACCCGCACCCGATGTCGAAGTAATCGCTACCTATGCCGCCAAAGATCTATTAATGAGCGGTTGGGCCATGGGAGAAGATAAATATATTGCCAAAAAGCCTGCGATGGTAAAAGCTAAATACGGAAAAGGATCGGCCATTTTGTTTGCGTTCCGTCCACAGTTTAGGGCGCAACCGCGCGGAACTTACAAATTGATCTTTAACGCGATTTACGAAGGTGCTTCGGAATAGCTCAAAATCTATTAATGTATAAAAGAAAGCCGCATCAAGTTGATGCGGTTTTTTATTGAATTGTATTCTGGTCTATCTAAACAAAATCGCCACCGCACCAATCGCCGTCACAATCAAAATAAAGCGTTTGTAGTTTTTTTCGTTGATTTTCTTCACTAAAAAAACACCCAAAACCAAACCAACAAAAATAGCTGGGAGCAATCGTAGATTGATCAAAAGACTTTCCACCGTAATGGTCTTCCAAACAAAAACATGAAAAGGCATCTTAAACAGATTGGTGATAAAAAACAACCAAGCAGCCGTGCCTACAAATTCATTTTTGGGCAAGCGCATCGCCAAAAAGAAAATATTGGTAAAAGCCCCGGCCAAATTTCCAATCATGGTGCAAACACCTGCGAATACCCCCATGGAGCCAGAAAACAACCAATGGGTGGGTACTGTTTTGGACTTTCTTCGGTCCCAAAAAACCAACATGCCCAAACTAATAAATATCACCACCACCATGGCCCATTTAAATTCCTGTTCGGGTAGGTCTTTTCCAATCAAAACACCCAGTAGAATTCCCAAAATCATCCATGGAAGAAATTTTATAATGTACTTCCACTGCGTGTGTCGATTGTAATAAATCACGGCAAACGTATCGCCCACGATCAACAAGGGAATAAAAAGCCCCGTGGATGCCTTGGAACCAAATGCCAATGCCATGAGCGTTACATTAAAAATGGACATTCCCTTGAGCCCTGCTTTGGAAACTCCCATTAAGAAAACAGCAGTAGCGGCCATTGTCCATGCAGCAACGGAAATATCTGAGAATGTGGAAAGAAACATGAAGACTTTTTTCTGGTTTACAAAAGTAACTCAAAAAACCTATCTTTAGCTCCAGCCAAACTAAACAAATGAAACTAGAACTTTTAGATTACATCATCATTTTTGGATTCTTCGCCATAGTCCTTTTCATCGGAATCTATGTCTCCAAAAAATCAGGAAAAAACACAGCAGAATACTTTTTATCTGGCCGTAGCATGCCTTGGTGGCTTTTGGGGTTCTCCATGGTGGCCACCACATTCTCTACCGACACCCCCAATTTGGTCACGGATTTTGTCCGTACCGACGGGGTTTCCGGAAACTGGGGCTGGTGGGCCTTTTTGCTCACTGGTTTGCTTACCGTTTTTGTATATGCCAAGCTTTGGAGAAAATCCAACGTCTCCACCGATATGGAATTTTATGATCTAAGATATGGTGGAAAACCCGCACATTTTCTCCGCGGATTTAGATCATTGTACTTGGGTGTGGTATTTAATGTGATGGCCATGTCGGCCGTAACTTTGGCCGCCATCAAAATCGGACAGGTAATGCTGGGTCTGGAACCTGTTGAAACTGTGCTTCTAGGTGGTACCATTACTGTAATATTTAGCGCCGTAGGTGGCTTTAGGGGGGTAGTTTATACCGATTTCCTGTTATTTTTTGTTGCCATGGGCGGTGCTATTGGAGCTGCGGTCTATTTGGTAAACATGCCCGAAGTTGGTGGTTTGGACAATATTTTGGCCAATGCACAGGTGCAGGAAAAAATGTCCATCCTACCCGATTTTTCAGATACCGAAGCCTTAATTGGTCTGTTGATCATACCCTTGGCGGTGCAGTGGTGGAGTGCGTGGTATCCTGGTGGTGAACCAGGTGGGGGCGGTTACATAGCCCAACGAATGCTGGCAGCCAAAAATGAAAATCATGCCATCGGGGCCACTTTTTTCTTTAATATTCTGCATTATGCACTAAGACCTTGGCCATGGATTTTAGTGGCATTGGCCTCCATTGTGGTATTTCCGGATTTGGAGAGTATTCGTCAAGCATTTCCCAATGTGCCCGAAAACATCCTCAAAAATGATTTGGCCTATTCCGCCATGCTAACCATGTTGCCCACTGGCCTATTGGGCCTGGTAATGGCTTCTTTGGGAGCGGCCTACATGTCAACCATATCAACCCACCTTAACTGGGGTTCCTCATATATTGTGAATGATTTTTACAAACAACAAGTCAACAAAAACGCTTCAGAAAAAGAATTGGTCAACGTGGGAAGGATTTCCACTGTTATTTTGATGGTCTTGAGTAGCTTGTTTGCTTTGGAACTTAACAATGCCACCCAATTGTTTGACATTATCATCATGTTCGGAGCCGGAACCGGGCTTATCTTTTTATTGCGATGGTTCTGGTGGCGCATCAATGCCTGGAGCGAGATCGTTGCCATGTTCTCCTCGGGTATTATCTCTATTTTGTTCTGGAAGTACGAAGACGTGCTCTTTTTGTCAGAAGCGGCACCATTTCCAGGCTGGAGCAAATTTCCACTGGTCGTGCTTATAACCACTATACTTTGGTTGGCAACGACCTTTTTAACCAAACCTGAAGAAAACAAGGTATTGTACCGATTCTACAAAATCACAAAACCGGGAGGTCCTGGCTGGAAAAAGATTCATGAAGAAGCTAAAGCCGAAGGGGTTTCTTTAGACGACGGTAATGAAAAATGGACAGTTCCATCAGGTGTATTGGCCATGATCGTGGGCTGTATTTTGGTGTACGGTTGCCTTTTTGCCACAGGAAACTGGATCTATGGCAATTATCCGTTGGCCATGGGGCTCACTGGTTTGGTATTGGTCGCAACATTTTTCTTGATAAAAATATGGCGCGGAATGCGGAGTGTGCTTTGATGGGTATTAACCCCTCAACTCCAATAACCTGGAAACATACTTCCCGACCACATCAAACTCCAAGTTTACCGTTGTCCCCACTTTGTAGATATGGAAACGGGTGTGTTCGTGGGTGTAGGGAATAATCGCTACGCTGAAACTATTTTTTTGTGAGTCAACCACGGTCAAGCTCACCCCATCCACCGTAATGGAGCCTTTTTCAATGGTTACATTATTGAGTTTGGGGTCGTATTCAAAAGTGTAAATCCAACTGCCGTCTTTTTCCTCGATGGATTTGCAGGTAGCGGTTTGGTCCACGTGCCCTTGAACAATGTGACCGTCCAAACGGGCACCCAAAACCATGGCACGTTCCAAGTTCACTACATCCCCCAATTCCAAATCGCTCAAGTTGGTTTTGTTCAGGGTTTCTTCAATGGCCGTTACCGTATAGTTGTTGCCGTCAAGAGAAACCACGGTTAAACATACCCCATTGTGCGATACACTTTGGTCTATTTTTAATTCTGAAGTAATATCGGAAGCAACGGTAATGTGTAGATTTCCGCCCTCTTTTTCCAGCTTTTCAACCTTACCCAAAGTCTCTATAATCCCTGTGAACATGTGTCTTATTAATTGACTAGATTTGTAATGCAAAAGTAGCCATAACGGCATTCATTTTATGAAGGAAAATCAAAAAATAAAGTTAGGGATTTCCATAGGGGACATTAACGGCATTGGGTGCGAGGTAGCGCTCAAAACATTCGAAGACCCAAGAATGTTGGAGTTTTGCACCCCAGTGATATTTGCATCGAACAAAATCATTTCACAACAAATCAAAGATTTGGGGATTGACCTCAAATTCAATGGTGTTCGGGATGCGGGCCAGGCTCTGGAAGGCAAGGTCAATATTGTGAATGTATGGAAAGAAACACCGAAAATTGAATACGGTCACGCCACCAAAGAAGGAGGCGATTTTGCTATTCGCTCCCTGAGGGCTGCAGTTTCTGCATTAAAAGAAGACAAAATTGATGTCTTGGTCACGGCACCCATCAACAAAAACAATATACAGTCCGAAAATTTTAAATTTCCCGGCCATACCGATTTCCTTGCCCAAGAACTGGAGGGTGAAAGCTTGATGTTTATGGTAACGAACTCCTTGCGTGTTGGATTGCTCACCGACCATATCGCCGTAAAAGATGTGGCCAAGGCCATTACCCCCAAATTGATTCGGAACAAGGTCGCCACCATGGAAAAATCCCTTAAAATGGATTTTGGTATCCGCAGACCCAAAATTGCCATGCTGGGAATTAATCCCCATAGTGGTGACAGTGGCACCATTGGCGAAGAGGATGATAAAATTCTAAAACCTACCATAGAAGAACTGTTCAACAAGGGCACTTTGGTATACGGACCTTATTCGGCAGATAGTTTTTTTGGCTCCAACAGTCATCAGAATTTTGATGCCATCTTGGCGGCCTATCACGATCAAGGTCTTATTCCCTTTAAGACCCTTTCCTTTGGAAAAGGAGTAAATTATACGGCAGGATTGAACAAAGTACGTACATCTCCCGACCACGGAACCGCTTACGAAATCGCAGGAAAGGGCAAAGCGGACGAGAGTTCTTTTAAAGAAGCCGTATTTACCGCAATGCAAGTGTTCAAGAACAGAACGGAGTATCTGGAATTGACCAAAAACCCCCTGCAAAAGCAGAAAATTAAGCGCGGGGGATAAAAAGTTGACTGCATTTTGGATATTTGTTGTAGCTAGAATTGCAGTTTTGTAAATTAGTAGTATCTTTGCACCCGCCTTTAAAGGCTGGTACACAAACCTTAAGTGTAGAAATGATGAAGCTGAAAGAGTTTTTTATCCCTTTTTCAGGTCTGAAGTTGGGGAAACATAAATTTGTGTACGAGATTGATGATGCGTTCTTTGAATCTTTTGACTACCAAGAATTTAACGGAGCTTCCGTTCAAATAAGTGCCGTTTTGGAAAAAATGAGCACCATGATGGAACTTCAGATTGAAGCGAAGGGTACCATAAATGTGGATTGTGATTTGACAGGCGAGCCTTTTGACCAACCTATCGACTCCAGTTTAAAACTAGTCGTCAAGTTTGGCGAAGAGTACAACGATGAAGACGATGAAATCTTGATCATACCACATGGAGAGCACCAGTTCAATATAGCACAGTACATATACGAAATGTTAGTGCTTGCCGTTCCCCAAAAAAGGGTTCATCCCGGAGTTGAGGACGGAACGTTGCAATCGGACATCTTGGACAAGCTGGAAGAATTACAGCCAAAAGAGCATACGAAATCATCAGAAAAAACAGATCCCAGATGGGACGATTTAAAAAAGTTACTAACGGATAAATAGGTTTATAATGGCACATCCTAAAAGAAAAACATCAAAAACCAGAAGGGACAAAAGAAGAACCCACTACAAAGCAGTTGCGCCAACGATTGCCAAGGACTCTACTACAGGTGAAATGCACTTGTTCCACAGAGCTCACTGGCACGAAGGCAAATTGTACTACAGAGGTCAGGTTTTGATTGACAAAACAGAAGAGGAAACTGCGGCCTAACCGCAAATCCCTTGTAATAAAGCAACTCCCGTTGAATTTTTGACGGGAGTTTTTTTATGGACCCGTCTTAACACCCAAAAACGGTTAATTTTACCAATAAAGTCATATAAAATGACTAATTTTCACCGCTTTTGGGTCAAATTTCAATCTTTTTGACAGTAAAGAGAGGCTAAAATGAAAAAAACAACAGCAGCAATAACAGCTGTAGGAGGGTATGTTCCAGATTTTGTTCTTTCCAATAAAGTATTGGAAACCATGGTGGACACCAACGATGAGTGGATTACCACAAGAACAGGGATCAAGGAACGAAGAATCTTAAAAGAAGAGAACGCGGGAACATCTTTCATGGCCATCAAAGCTGCGGAAGATTTGCTTCAAAAAAGAGGCATTGAGGCTTCCGAAATAGATTTTGTACTCGTTGCCACCGCCACCCCCGATATGCCTGTTGCTTCCACAGCGGCCTATGTAGCTTCAGAAATTGGTGCGGTTAACGCTTTTGCTTACGATTTACAAGCTGCATGTTCCAGTTTTTTGTACGGGATGTCCACCGCGGCCAGTTATATAGAATCCGGCAGGTACAAAAAAGTATTGGTCATTGGGGCCGATAAGATGTCGTCCATAATAGATTATACCGATAGAACAACTTGTATTATTTTTGGGGATGGAGCTGGAGCGGTTCTTTTTGAACCCAATGAAGAAGGCTTAGGTTTACAAGATGAGTTTTTGCGCTCGGATGGGATTGGCCGCCAGTTCTTAAAGATTGATGCAGGAGGTTCTATTTTGCCGGCATCAGAAGAAACGGTAAAAAACAAACAGCACTACGTCTTTCAAGATGGGAAGTCTGTTTTTAAATTTGCTGTCTCTAACATGGCCGATGTTTCAGCTTTGATCATGGAGCGGAACAACCTAACAAAAGACGATGTACAATGGTTGGCGCCACACCAAGCCAACAAACGTATTATTGATGCCACGGCCAACAGAATGGGTCTTGAGGCCGAGAAGGTTCTTATTAACATTGACAGATACGGAAACACGACATCCGCCACACTGCCCTTGTTGCTCTATGACTTCGAGAAGCAGTTGAAAAAAGGAGACAATATCATATTCGCCGCCTTTGGTGGTGGTTTTACATGGGGTTCCATTTACTTAAAGTGGGCCTATAATTCTTAATCACACAACTAACTAAATTATATTCCATGGACATTAAGGAAATTCAAAGTTTAATCAAGTTTGTCGCCAAATCGGGTGCCAGCGAGGTGAAGCTGGAAATGGAGGACATTAAGATTACCATTCGAACGGGAAGCACTAGCTCCAGCACACCAGAGACCACCATTGTTCAGCAAATACCCGTAGCCCAAGCCCCGAGCGCCGCTGCCCCAGCTGCGCAAGCACCTGCAACAACCCAAGAAGCTGCGTCGCCAGCACCATCGGATTCTAAAAAAGGAGATGATGACTCAAAATACATAACCATCAAATCGCCCATCATAGGAACATTCTATAGAAAACCATCCCCGGACAAACCGCCATTCGTTGAGGTTGGCAGTTCCATCAATAAAGGAGATGTTCTATGTGTGATCGAAGCAATGAAACTTTTTAACGATATTGAATCGGAGGTTTCAGGTAAAATAGTTAAGATATTGGTTGATGATTCCTCTCCTGTTGAGTTTGACCAACCTTTGTTCTTGGTAGACCCATCGTAGTGAGTTTTAAATGATAAATTTTGGGGGCGTTTCGTCACCTAAAACCATTTAAGATTTAGAATTCAGAATTTAAGATTGTGTTCTATGTTTAAAAAAATATTGATTGCAAATAGGGGTGAAATTGCCTTGCGGATTATAAGAACCTGTAAGGAAATGGGCATCAAGACCGTTGCCGTTTACTCCAAGGCCGACGAGGAAAGCCTCCATGTCCGCTTTGCCGACGAAGCTGTTTGTATTGGGCCAGCGCCCAGTAGCGAATCCTATTTAAAGATTCCAAATATTATAGCCGCAGCGGAAATCACCAACGCCGATGCCATTCACCCTGGTTACGGATTCCTTTCCGAAAATGCCAAATTCTCCAAAATATGTGCCGAGCACGATATCAAATTCATCGGTGCTTCGGGCGAGCAAATTGAGAAAATGGGAGATAAGGCAACCGCCAAGGAAACCATGAAAAAAGCAGGTGTTCCCACGGTTCCCGGTTCCGAAGGTTTATTAAAAGATGTTGATCATGCCAGAAAAGAAGCCAAAAAAATGGGCTATCCGGTAATGATCAAAGCTACTGCCGGTGGTGGTGGTAAAGGAATGCGCGCCATTTGGTCCGAGGAGCAAATGGAGAAAAATTTCAACAGTGCCGTAAACGAAGCAACCGCTGCCTTTGGCAATGGTGGCATGTACATGGAAAAGCTGATTGAAGAACCCCGGCATATCGAAATCCAAATTGTGGGCGACCAGTATGGCAAAGCCTGTCACTTGTCCGAAAGGGATTGTTCCGTACAGCGTAGACACCAAAAGCTTACCGAAGAAACGCCTTCCCCTTTTATGACGGACAAACTCCGTGAAGATATGGGGAAAGCGGCCGTAAAAGCAGCCGAATACATAAAATACGAAGGGGCGGGCACCATTGAATTTTTGGTGGACAAACACCGAAATTTCTACTTTATGGAAATGAACACCCGTATCCAAGTAGAGCATCCGATTACAGAACAGGTGGTGGATTACGATTTGATCCGTGAGCAAATTTTGGTTGCTGGTGGAGTACCGATCTCGGGAAAAAACTATTATCCCAAATTGCATTCCATTGAGTGCCGGATCAATGCAGAAGATCCCTATAACGACTTTAGGCCTTCCCCTGGGAAAATCACAACACTTCATACTCCTGGCGGACATGGTGTTCGTTTGGACACCCATGTGTACAGTGGTTACATGATTCCTCCGAATTACGATTCCATGATTGCCAAGTTGATAACCACAGCACAAACAAGGGAAGAGGCCATCAACAAAATGAGAAGGGCCTTGGACGAATTTGTGATCGAGGGCGTTAAAACCACCATTCCATTCCATCGTCAACTGATGGATCATCCAGATTATTTGGCAGGTAATTACACCACCAAATTTATGGAGGATTTTGAAATGGATCCAAAATATCAAGACCATCATTAATACAGACCCCGATAATATCGGGGTTTTCTTTTATGGAATTAAGTTATTGGGAACATAAAAGCTGGTTTTCTAATGTTGATTTTACCATTGTTGGCAGTGGTATAGTAGGAATCAATTGTGCTATCCGGTTGAAGGAAAAATATCCCAATAGCCACATTTTAATTTTGGAAAAAGGCAGTCTGCCCCAAGGCGCAAGCACCAAAAATGCCGGTTTTGCCTGTTTTGGGAGCGTCTCGGAAATTTTATCGGATCTAGACCATCATACCGAGGAAGAAGTGGTGCAACTCGTCCAAAAGCGGTGGGATGGGATTCAAAGATTACGCAATCTATTGGGCGATGAAGCCATCGGTTTTGAATTACATGGAAGTCACGAACTTTTTCCTTTGGAAAAACCCCAGCTTTATAAAAATTGCTTGGAATCCATTCCATATCTAAACAGTTTGATGGAACCCATATTCGGACAAAAACCTTTCGATACCAGCAATAATTGCTTCAACTTTGCCAATATTCAAGAAAAATATATCACGCATCAGTTGGAAGGGCAACTGGATACGGGTAAGATGATGCGTTCCCTGATCCAAAAGTGCGTGTCCATGGAAATACCTATTTTAAATGGGGTTATGGTCGAAGAGGTAATTGAATCCAATGAATGTGCGACTATCAAAACCTCAGACTTCGAATTTTTATCCAAAAAAGTGTTCGTTGCCACTAATGGTTTTGCTTCCTCTTTGCTGAAGTCAGAAACTGTAAAACCAGCAAGAGCTCAGGTTTTGATTACGGAACCCATCAAAAATCTATCTATCAAAGGGACATTCCATTTTGATGAGGGTTATTATTATTTTAGAAATATTGATGACCGTATTTTATTTGGCGGGGGCAGAAACCTCGATTTTAAGACTGAGGAAACCACAGAGTTTGGGGAAACTCAAATCATTCAAGATAAGCTTGAAACATTGCTCCGCAATATGATTTTGCCCAACCACCCCGTTAAAATTGAACGTAGATGGAGCGGCATCATGGGTGTGGGCGCCCAAAAATCGCCTATTGTCAAGCAAGTTTCCAACTCTATTTATTGTGGGGTGCGTCTAGGTGGAATGGGGGTTGCCCTGGGCAGTTTGGCGGGCAAAGAACTTGCCGATTTGGCTAAATAAGCTCAACTTCAAGAACCAAGACACCAGACTTTGGACTAAATTGTTGATTTACTCCGTACTGCAAACTGACTCCCGACTTTGGGCATCAAGCAACAAATTCCAAAACTTCGGACTTCGGACTCCCGACTTCCTATAACTTTTTGACACGAATTTCACCAATGCCACAAATGGTTAATCAGGTCTAGTTTCTTGATTCTAAAAGCGAAGCGGACTTGTTTCTTTGGTTATAGATGCAAAGCTTAAGGGGAGATTTAACGGTCAAACCATCCTGCCGTCCAACAAATTGATGATTCTGGAACCATACTCCGCATTTTTTTCCGAGTGTGTCACTTGAATGATGGTTACCCCCTCTTCATTTAATTGCTTGAACAGCTCCATGATTTCCTCTCCCTGTTTGGAGTTTAGATTGCCTGTGGGCTCATCGGCCAAAATCAATTTTGGATTGGCGATCAAAGCTCTTGCCACCCCTACCAATTGCTGTTGTCCTCCGCTTAGTTGAGCTGGAAAAAGGTCCTTTTTGCCCACAATGTTAAAACGGTCCAGCATATCGGCTACCATCGCCTTTCGTTCCGAACCTTTAATCTTTTTATAGATCAGCGGCATTTCCAGGTTTTCCTTTACCGTAAGCTCATCCAACAAGTGATAGGATTGAAATACAAAGCCAATGTATTGTTTGTACAGGTTGGATCGGTGCTTTTCTTTGAGCGAATGGACGGATTCATCCAAAAAATTGTACTCGCCCTCATCAAACCCATCCAGCATCCCGATAACGTTGAGCAAAGTCGATTTTCCAGAACCTGATGGTCCCATAATGGATATGAACTCTCCTTGCTCTACTTCGAGATTGATGTCTTTCAATAGAAAAATACGCTGGCCACCCGAGTTGACCCATTTGAATATGTTGTTGAGTTGTAAAAGCATGTTCTGATTTTATTCGGTTCTTAAACTTTTTACGGGATTGGCTGTCGCCGCATGGAACGATTGAAAGCTACAAGTAAAAATTGCAATGATTAATGTTATGCATCCTCCACTCAAAAAAATCCAAACGGATAAATCAATACGATAGGCAAAAGTTTCAAGCCACAAATTGCCAAAGTAATATACAAGAGGTGCCGCTATAAAGAATGCCAATGCTATCAAGCCAATGAATTCTTTGGTGAAAAAAGAAAAAAGCTGTAATACATCAGCCCCCAAAACTTTTCGAACTCCAATTTCCTTTTTCTTTCGGGATACTATAAAGGACATCAATCCCAAAAGCCCCAAACACCCTATGCATATCGCAAGTATCGAAAGTATGGTAAAGCCCTTAAAAATAAGTTGTTCTAGAACATATTCCTTCCCAATAGAATCATTCAAAAAACTAAGACTATAGGTTGAACCAGTAAACGTGTTCTTCCATATGTCCTTTATCTTATCAATAGTCTCCGCTTTGTTGCTACCAATTTTTATAAACGCCTGATTTTGAAAAAATGTCCAGTTCATAATAATACAAGGTGTTATTTCCCTTTGAAAAGAATTATTATGATAATCCTTAACGACCCCAACAATGGTACCTGGCCCCTCATTAATCTGAATTCTTTTACCAATTGCTTCTTCTGGGCTCCAACCAAAAGGTTTTAATAGAGTCTCGTTAACAATAAATTCATCAAAAGCTTCCTTATTTGTGGTAAAGCTTCTACCTGCCAAAAGTTCCAGCTCATAAAAATCAAGATAGTGTGAATCCCCTATTTTTACTTCAGCATCCAAAGCTTCTTCAGAAGATTGTTCGGGCAAACGGAACCTTGTTCCCAATTGAAGACCGTCCACGGCCATGGGAGGCCCTGAAGCAATAGTGACGTTGGTAATATTATTGTTCTCCAGCAGTGACTGTCTATAAACTTCCAATTTTCCAAAATCGGGGGCAGGGGTCATCACTACGGCATCGGACGAAAATCCCATAGGTTCGTTCTTGAAATAATTCATTTGCAATGAAACAACGATAGCTGATATTACAAAAAGTTGTACTATCACGAATTGAAAAGTAACTAAAGACTTACGTACACTTACTCCGTCCCTTTTTGAAAATTGAACTTTGTTCCTAAGTGCCCTTATCGGTTTAAAAGCGGACAGAATCAAGGCTGGATAGAATGCGGCCAAAATAATGGTTGAAATGCCAATTACAAGTATTAGACCGATATGATTCAAATCCAATCCCAGTTGAAGGTCGATTACGGACAAATTTTCATTGAGTTGCGATAACAAAATGTTCAGAAACACAACAGAAAGGGCCAAAGACCCAAGGATAACCAAGCTGTTTTCGAAGATAAACTGGAATATGAGATCCAACCGTTTACCACCAAGAACTTTGCGTATACCTACCTCTTTGGATCGTGAAGTTGATTGCGCTGTCAGCAAATTGATGAAGTTTACAATAGCTATGACCAAAATGAACAATGCTACAACAGAAAGGGTGTAAAGGATGTTTGAAGGCATTATATATCCACCAGGGCTACTTCCGTAAAGGGTCTCGTTATGTATGTCGGTAAGGGGTTGGAGAAAATATGAAATACGCTTATCATCCTTGGGCTTGAGATACTTCTTCTTCCATGATGCAATCTTGGATTCAAGTTGTTTTAAAAGACCGGGATTTTGCAGGACTACAAAAGTTGTTCCTTGATGATTTCCTGACCAGTTTTGTGCTAGACCGGGATTTTTTGTTTTGAAGAACCCATACGGAATTAGCATATCGAAACGCTGGCTGGAGTTCCCCGGGATATTTTTGATTATTCCGGTAACTGTAAGGGGTTCATTACCTTTTAAAAGTATTGTCTTGCCCAAGATTGATTCGTAAGCTCCGCCACTAATACCAAAGTACTTTTTTGCAATATCTTCAGTAAGCACTATGGAATTTATACCGTCCAAAGCGGTATCAGGATTTCCAGACAACCATTCAAAATCGAATGTTTTCGGATAGAATTGGTCTACAAAAAGAACCCTTGGCTCTTCGAATCTTTTTAACTCCGCCCCCTCGGTAATACTAAATTCCTGACTTACCGGACCCTGTGTTTGGGTTACTGTTTCAATTTCAGGAAAATCGTTCCTAAGTGCCTCTGCCAAAGGATAGGGAGTAATGTTCCAATACAAGGTCTGGTCTGGTAACTTGTTATGTTGTACCACTCTATATATATTTTCCGATTTCGAGTGATAGTCGTCAAAAGTTGATTCGTACCTAACAAAAATCAGGATGACCATGCAAGCACTTATTCCAATGGACAGTCCAATAACATTGATAAAAGAACTGAGCATATTCTTGACTAGGTTTCTCCAAGCAATTTTTAGATAGTTCTTGAACATGGTCTTTCTTTTTTTTGATTGTGTGGCGTAAAGTTGATCTACTCTGTTCTTAGACTCTTCACCGGATTTACTATGGCAGCTTTTATACTTTGATAACTTACCGTAAGCACTGCAATGATCACGGCTATCATGGCCGCCAGCGGAAAGGACCACCAAGGGATATCAATCCTGTAAGCAAAATCCTCCAACCACCTGTTCATAACAAACCAGCCCAAGGGCAACGCAACAGCAATGGAAATAAAAACCAGCTTTAAGAAATCCATCGACAAACGGTAGGTAATTTGGCTCACACTGGCCCCCAAAACCTTTCGTACTCCAATCTCCTTAACCCTTTTTTGGGCATTAAATGCTGCCAATCCAAAAAGGCCCAAACAGGCAATACAAATGGAAAGCAGGGTGAAAATCATAAAGATTTGCCCCAAGCGCTGTTCGGCATCGTAGCTTTGATTAAAGGAGTCGTCCATAAAATAATACGAAAAAGGTTTACCTGGTGCCATTTGCTTCCAAAGCTGCTCAATTTGCGCTAACGTACCATCCAGGTTTCCATTGCCCATTTTAACCGCCATCCTTCCCGCATTATCACTGGGAAATATCCCCAAAGCTGCAACTTCGCTATGAAGTGTCTCAAAATTAAAGTCTTTAACAACACCTATAATTGTGTAAATTAGTTCTCCATTGCCTTGGTTGATATCCACCAGCTTTTTACCCAACACCTCGTTTAGGGTACTGTTCATCTTTTTAACAGTAGTTTCGTTTACAATGATTGCCATGGAGTCCGTACCGTAACGAGAGTCAAAATCCCTTCCTGCGACCAGTTCTAGTCCCATCGTATTGACATAGTCAAAATCTGCCTGCCACTCCTGCATTTGGACGGCTCTTTCTTGGCTTCGGTTCTCGTTCAATAAAAATGAATTGTCATTCCGGCTGGACGGGGTGGGCAGAAAACTACTCAATGTAGCTTGTTTAGTTTGGGGTATGGCTTTTACCTGTTCCTTGAAGACCTTCCTTTTATTCCCTAAAAGATAAACGTCCTCCACTACAAGAACTTGGTCCTTGGCGTAACCAAGGTCCTTGCTTTTTATATAACTTATTTGTTGATACACTACTAGGGTGGAAATAATCAACAAGACCGAAACAGCAAACTGGAAGATGACCAAAATACTACGGGTCTTGCCCCCACCCAAACTTTGTACGCTGCCTCCCTTAAGTACTTTTACAGGCACAAAGCGCGACATAAAAAGGGCTGGATAACTCCCTGAAAAAAATCCTAAAAAAACGGTCGCTACAACCAAAATAACCAAGAAGACGGGATTGGTAAACGGAATCACCATTGATTTTCCGGATAGTTGATTAAACAAAGGCAAAACCGCAAAGGCGATGCCTACAGCCAACACCAAAGACCCAAATGAAATAAGTCCCGATTCCGTTAAAAATTGGCAGATGAGACTAGACCTATCCGAACCCAAAGTTTTTCTAACCCCTACTTCTTTCGCCCTTTTCAAAGATTGGGCCGTGGACAGGTTCATAAAATTGATGCTGGCCAAAACAAGCAAGAATACTCCTATGGCTCCCAAAACATAAATATTCTGAATTGTACCGTTTGGACTGAACTCCGGACTGCGATCTGAATATAAATGAATATCTGCCAAGGGTATGGTGCTATATTTTATATAGTTGCCGCTTTCCTCAAATTCTTTTAAGGTGATACCTGGAAAATAGCGTTGCACATAGGGAATTACATATTTCCCCACCATAGCGTTTAGGCCTTGGTGAATATCATTGGGCTGTACGCCTTCCCTAAGTTTAACAAGAGTGTAATAATTATGGCTGCCCCAGGCACCAGCACTTGCATCTGGGTATCCAACCATGGACAGAAAAAGATTTCTATTTTGTAAAAAAGAATTTTTGGGAAGATCCTCAATCACCCCGGACACTGTATACTTGCCATAAACTTCTACATCAATGACTTGGCCAATGGCGTTTTCGGTAGAAAAAAGTTTTTGGGCAAGGCTCTTGGAAATCACTGCAGTATTAGGTTCGTCCAAAGCTGTAGAGGTATCGCCATACAATAACTTTAACCCCAACAAACTAAACATGCTCGTCTCTGCATACGCTGTCCGCGGCTCTTTAAAGCTATTGACATCTCCGTTCTTTTTGATCAGTACAGCCCCTGTATTTCTAAATCGGGTAACTTCCTCAACCTGTGAAATGTCATTCAAAACGGCTTCGGCCATAGGTGCGGACACTTCGGGCTGGGTATTTAACTCACCACCAAATTTTATATCGGCGTTTATACGATGAATTCTATCAACGTCCGCAAACATTTTGTCATAGCTCAACTCGTCATAAATGTAAAGACCCAGCAAAAGCCCACCAGCCATTCCTATAGCTAATCCAAATATGTTAAGGAAGGTAAAGAATGGCTGTTTTTTAAGGCTTCTCCAGGCTATTTTAATATTGTTCTTAAACATAATTGTTGTTTTTTGATACTGAAACGAGTTCAGTACAGGTTGATCTATTCCGTTCTCAAACTTCGTGCAGGGTTGGATTTGGCAGCTCTAATTGCCTGAAAACTAACTGTCAAAATGGTCACTGCCATAGCGCCGATCATAGCCAGGGCAAAAATCCACCATTTCAAAATCACACGGTACGGATACTCCTGTAACCAACCGTTCATCACATAATAGGCGATGGGCACTGCAATGAAGCAAGAGATAATGACGAGTTTCAAAAAATCCTTGGACAACATATTCCATACATTGAACACCGAAGCCCCTAAAACCTTACGCACCCCTATTTCCTTGGTTCGCTGTTCCGCCACAAAGGAAGTCAAGCCAAACAGCCCCAAACAACTGATCAGAATGGCAAGAGCCGTAAAAATTCCCGATAATTGACCAATGCGTTCTTCGGCGGCAAATTTTTCACCATATTCATCGTCCACAAAGTCGTATTGAAAAGGAATGCTTGGAAAATGCTCTTTGAAAACTTTTTCGATGACAGCGATATTCTGGCTCGCACTTTGCTCTGGGTTCAATCTCATATTGTAATAGGAGCCGTTACCATATCTATCGAATACATACATGCCTTGTTTAACGGGCTCATATGGAGATTGGGCAATCATATCCTGAACCACTCCAACGATTTTCAAGGGATCACTTGGATTTTCAGCATCCTCATCTATAAGGAGTTTCCCAATGGGGTCTTTGAGTCCCATATATTTTACGGCTGTTTCATTAAGAAGTACGGCCGTTGAATCGGAAGCAAAGTCCCGCGAAAAATTTCTTCCGGCCACAATCTTTAAATTGAGACTTTTGGCATATTCCGGGGATACTTCGGTCCAAGCCAGGTCTTCTTGAAAACCTTCGGGTTTGCCTTCCCATGTCCAACCACTACGGTTGGACCATATATTTGTTGTTGGGCTACTGGAGGTCGACATTTCGATGACCGCTCCCGAATTGATAAATTCTTCCCGCATCAATTCAAACTTTCCGGTAAAATCTTGACTCATGGTCGGCACTTGTACCAAGCCTTCTTTATCGTAACCCACAGGTCTGTTTTTGGCATGGTTGATTTGTTGCATCACGATTACCGTTCCTATAATAAAGGCCACTGAAACCGTAAATTGTACCACCACCAATATCTTACGAGGCAGGCCTGAATGTTTTCCTGATTTAAAGGTGCCCTTTAAAACATCTACCGGTCTAAATGAAGATAAGTAAAGTGCCGGATAGCTGCCCGCCAAAAGTGCTGTAAACAAAATAAAGGTCAATGAGGCAAGCCAAAAACCTATAGACGACCAAGGGAAGTCGATTTCCTTTCTAGCTAGATCATTGAACCCGCTCAAGGATAGGACTACAATAAAGATGGACAGTGCATAGGCAAATAAAACCACTAAAAAGGATTCTCCCAAAAATTGATTGATGAGTTGGCCGCGTTGCGAACCAATGGACTTTCTAATACCAACTTCTTTTGCCCTCTTTTCAGAACGGGCCGTGCTCAAGTTCATAAAGTTTATACAGGCCAGCAACAGTACAAAAGCCCCGATAATCCCAAATAGCCATACGTATTTGATTCTACCGCCCACCTGTTTACCGTTTTCAAAGCGCGATCGTAAATGCCAATCTTCCATCGGCAACAAGAACAATTCCGTGTTGAACTCTCTTGAGTTTTCGTTAAGCTCTTGTTTTACCTTTATGATTTTTGAGGTAACGGATTCCATGGTTGTGTTGTCCGCTATTTGTACAAACATTTGAAAGGAGTTATTACCCCACTGATCTTCAGCATTTTTAATCCATTCATTTATGGAAACATATTTATCCCAAGGCATAATAAACTCAGTATCGTTGAACGAATTGTTGAAGGGTATGTCCTCATAAACTGCTGATACCATCATGTCGTATTGACTATTGACCTCTATGGTCTTTCCAATAGGGTCTTCACCGCCAAAAAGGGCATTGGCTGTCGATTCGTTCAACATAATGGAATTGATTTCCCGAATCCCGTCCTTTTCTCCTTTTAGGATATTGATTTCCAACATCTCGGGGGCCTCACGCTGCATAAAATTCCCGCTCCTCGATATACTGGTCTCCTTGTATTTAAGATATTGCGAAGTGTTCCATGAGGACATTACCAAATGCTTGAAATTGTCCATATACCCATCCCTGAAAGCTTTTTCCAACGGGCGGGGAATAGCGGGTCCGGTCCCTGTTTCCCCATTCATGGTCTGCGATTGAAAAACCTGTGCTATTCGCTCTTTATTGACAAAATAGCTGTTATGGCTCAATTCGTCCGTAATCCACAAACCAATAATAAGGGCTACGGCCATACCTAGGGCAAGCCCCCCTACATTGATAATGGTATAGGCCTTGTTCTTGATAAGGTTCCTCCAGGCTATTTTTAGATAATTCTTGAACATGATTTCTTGGGTTTTTGATTGATTATTCCGAACGTAAACCTTTGGTAGGTTTTAACAAGGCAGCTCCAATAGATTGATAACTGATGGTAACTATCGCAATACCAAGTGCTATGAGCCCTGCGGTTAAAAATATTTCCCAGCCAATACTGATGCGGTAAGCAAAACCTTCCAGCCATCTATTCATTAAATACCAACCAATAGGGATAGCAATACATATAGAAATGATGATCAATTTTAAAAAGTCGAGTGTGAGCAGTTTGTAAATGTTTTTGAAGGGAGCGCCCAGAACCCGCCTGATGCTTATTTCCTTTCTGCGCTGCTCCACCATAAAGGCTGAAAGTGCAAACAGGCCCAAACAGGCCACAAGAATGGCAAAAAGTGCAAAACTGTTGAATATTTTGCCCATGCGTTGAACGTCTTCGTGCATTTGGGCAAACTCCTGTTCCAGAAAAGAATAATTGAGTGCCTGATTTGGTACATTTCTGTTCCAAACTTGTTCAATGGAGGCCAAAGCTTCTGTCGGGTCTCCTTTTTCCAATTTTACGGAAACGGCACCAACATCCTCTCCTATGACCAACGAAAGTGAAGAGATATCCTCTTTCAAGGATTTAAAGTGAAAATCCTCTATGACACCTATAACCTCAAAAACTTGACTGTTATTGTCCAATTTTTTCCCAACTGGGTCTTGTAAACCCAGTTCCAAGGCCATTTTGGTATTTATAATAATGGAATTGATGGAGTCGTAGGCAAACTCTTTGGAGAAACCTCTTCCTTTTTCCAATCGAATACCCAAGGTTTCCATATAATCGTAATCCACCCTCCAAATTTGGGCGGGAATACCCCTTCCGCCATCATCTTGCCCATCTACATTAAAGGTGTTTCCGTTTCTGCTTCCACCATCTATGGGCAAATAATTGGTGGATGTAACACTCTTTACTTGTGATAATGACGCGAGCTGTTCTTTAAAAGATTCTATTTTGTTTCCCAGAATATTGGTTCCTTCAAGCACTACAACACGTTCTTTGTCATACCCCAATTCCTTGCTTACGATAAAATCCATCTGACGGTAAATGATCAAAGTCCCGATAATCAAAATCACCGAAGTTGTGAATTGAAAAACCACCAAGCCGCTCCTTAACCTTCCGCTTTTACTTCCTACACTCAACTTTCCTTTTAAGACATTCGCAGGTCTAAAAGCTGATAAATAGAACGCTGGATATAACCCTGCCAAAACTCCGACCAGTAAAGCTGACACCAACAACATAGGGGCAAACCACCATGCGGACCAGGGAAGCTCCATGTTTTTGGAAGCAATTTCATTAAAAGTAGGTAACAACACCCAAGCTAGTACAACTCCCAGAACAAAGGAGATAACGCTAAAAACCACTGATTCTGTTAGGAATTGGTTTACCAGATTGTTCCTAAATGCCCCAATGGTTTTTCTAAGCCCAACCTCTTTGGCCCTATTGGCCGATTTAGCCGTGGAAAGATTGATAAAATTGATAATGGCCAAGAGCAGTACAAAAATGGCAATGGCAGCAAAAAGCCAAACAAACTTAACATCGCCATGCTTGAGTCCATCCTGCATTTTTAGGTCCGATTTTAAATAGATGTCCGTTACGGGCTGCAATTTGTACTCCGCTGTTCGCAACACGTCTATAAAACTGGCCGATCGCCCCCGCTTTATTTGTGCCGGGATGATATATTTTTCAACGATCAAAGTCATTTTTTGCTCCAACTCTTGAATATTGGTATTGGGATTTACCAAGACGTAGGTAAAATAATTCTGGTTGGTCCAGCTCTGGTTGGTATCTTCAATGGGAAGAAGGAAATCGAAATCAAGATGGGAGCTCTCGGGTACATCCTCCATTACCCCTGTTACGGTATACGGGGTTGAGGTGTCGTTGTCCAAAAATATGGTTTGCTCCAAAACATTGCCATTAGGAAAGTACTTTTCGGCCTTGGATTTGGAAATAACAATGCTTTTGGGTTCCGTTAAAGCTGTTGCAGGGTCGCCCTGCTCCAATTGTATTTCCAAAATATCGAATGCTTCTTGATCGGCAAGAATAAAGTTCTCCTCAAAGGTGTTCTCCTTTTTTCCTGTTAACCTAAACCCGCGTTTGCCGGCACCAAATATCTCTATGGTGTTTACTTTTCCCGCTTTGATTATTTCGGGAAAATCGGATTGAAGCGCATCGGCAAAAGGCAGCTGAAAATGCGTGCTTTTCATGACCTCCCCTTGGATCTCTCCCTGAAAAACTACTCTGTAAATTTGATTTTTCTTGGCATAGTGCTGGTCGTAGCTGACCTCGTTACGAATAAATAACGCAATTAATAGGCAGGCGGCTATACCTACGGCAAAACCACCTATTTTGATAAACGTAAAGAGTTTATCTTTTTTGATGGTCCTCCAAGCAATATTTAAGTGATTTTTGAACATGTGATTGATTTGATTGTTTTTTGATTGACCCATTACTTCGACTACGCTCAGCATAAACTCGCTCAGGGCAAGTGAACAAACTCCTATACCATGCTTTTCATTGGCTTGTTCTGGCTTTCGGTCACAATTTGGCCATCGAAAAGGTTAATGACCCTGTGCGCGTAATGCGAATCGCGATCGGAGTGCGTTACCATAACAATGGTGGTGCCCTCTTGGTTCAGTTCCGTTAACAGGTTCATTACCTCGATACCGTTTTTGGAATCCAGATTACCCGTAGGCTCATCCGCCAAGATCAGTTTTGGGTTGGTAACCACGGCACGGGCAATGGCCACTCTTTGCTGTTGCCCCCCGGAAAGCTGCTGCGGAAAGTGTTTTTCCCTGTGCGCAATCTTCATCCGTTCCAATACCTTTAGCACTTTTTCCTTGCGTTCTGCCTTGTTCATTTTAAGATAGATCAAGGGAAGTTCCACATTTTCAAACACTGTGAGTTCGTCGATCAGGTTGAAACTTTGGAACACAAAACCAAGGTTCCCTTTTCTAAGCTGGGTGCGTTGGCTTTCCTTTAGTCCGCCCACTTCGTGCCCTGCAAAATTGTAGCTACCCTCGGTTGGGTTGTCCAGCATCCCGATGATGTTCAGCAAAGTGGATTTTCCGCATCCGGACGGACCCATGATCGCCACAAACTCACCTTCTTCCACTTTTAGGTTTACTCCGTTCAAGGCCAAGGTCTCTACCTCCTCCGTTCGGAAACTTTTTTTAAGGTCTGTTATCTTTATCATTTTTTGATGGTTGTTTTTTGTTTTATTATAAAGACTGTTCGTTTTTGATGATTGTTACATTTCCACGGATTACTTTAACACAATCCGTTCTGCATCACCAAAACTGTCGTAGTTGCTGGTAATGACCTGTTCCCCTGGTTGAAGCCCTTCTAGGACCTCGTAGTATCTGGAATTTTGTTTTCCCAATCGCACATTTCGCTTGATGGCTTCGTTTCCATCGGGGTTTATCACAAATACCCATTGTCCGCCAGTGCTCTGGAAGAACCCTCCTTTTGGCAACAATAAAGCATCATTGGATTCGCCCAACTGCAACCGTATGTTATAGCTCTGTCCGGCACGTATGGTTTCCGGTCTGTCATCCACAAAAACCAAATCCACACGGAACCTACCGTTCCTAACCTCTGGATACACCTTGCGCAAACGAAGTTTGTACTCGTTGCCGTTACGTTCCAAGGTTGCGGAAAGGTCTCTTTTTACACGATCAATATAATGCTCGTCAATATCTGCTTCAATCTTAAAATCGGTAAGCACATTAATTTGTCCTATACGTTGTCCCTGTGAAATATTCTGGCCAATTTCTGCGTCCAAAAATCCCAATTGTCCGTCCGCAGGGGCCCGCACATTAAGGTGATCCAAACGTTCGTAAACCATGGAAAGCGTTTTTTGCATGCGCTCTAGGTCGGTGTCCAGTCCTTTTAGGGAGGTCTCCCGAAGTTCATCATCTTGTTCCGTTTGTAATTTTACAATCTCCAACTGCTTTTCGGCCAATTGATAATCTTCTTTGGATTTTAGAAATACTTCCTTGGAAACCAATTCCTCCTCGTACAATTCCTTGTTTTGCTCGTATGCACGTTTCAATCTTTGAACATCGTATTGTGCGGTGGCCAAAGATTTTCTGCCTTCGACCTGCCTGGAATCGAAGGTGAGTTTGGTGGAGCGCAGGTCGTTTTGCTTTAATGCCAAGTTGCTTTCGCTGGCCAAAATCTGCTCGTACAGGGCCATGTTTTCCAGTTTTAGGATAATGTCCCCTTTTTTTACCATGGACCCTTCCTCAATCAACTTTTCGGAAACACGTCCTCCTTCGTAGGCATCCATATAAATTGTGGCAATAGGGGCAACATTACCATTTATGGTAATATAATCATCGAACTTACCATTGGTTACGGTGGCAATGGACAGACGTTCCTTTTCTGTTCTAAAGGTGGACATGGAACTGGCAAAAATCAATTTATAGCCAACAAACAAGAGCAATATCCCCAATGCGATATAGCCGTAGTGTTTTAGTTTAAGTCCTTTCTTTTTTTCTAATTGTATATCCATGGTTGTTTTTAGTTGATATTAAAAATGGGCAGCCCGCTATAAAAATCTATGGTGCTTTGGTTGACTTTTAATCTTAGACCTGCCTGCAAATTCTCGTTCTGTGCAACACCGTACAGGTTCTTTGCCTGAAAAAGCTCCAATGCATTGATCAGTCCTTTCTCATATCTTTTTTGGGCTATGGTGAAGGCCAGTTGCTGGGCTTCTACCTTTTTGGTGCTTTGTTCATATTCTGCAATTAGTGCCCGATTATCCTGAACCAATTGCTGCAATAGCTTAAAGAGTTCCTGCTCCTGGATCTCCAAGTTGTTCTTGGCCTGCATATAGGCAATTTTTTGCTGTTTTACTTGAGAGTGGTTCGCCCATCCGTTGCTTATGGGGATGTTCAATTGTGCGCCCACAAATTTTGAAGAGTTGTCGTTGAACTGTGTTTTAAACGGGATAACATTGCCGTTTTCATCCACATTGGTCTCAAAATAGCTGGTCCCATACCCTGCAACAAGCGATAAAGAGGGAAATAGGGTTCCCCTTGTAGCCTGTAACTGCTTTTTGGCCGCTGTTACCCTATACTCTTGCGATTTTACCAAAGGCACAAATCCTCTTGCAGATTGGTACAGGGAGTCCAAAGCAACAGTTTCGTTCACCGAGGCTTGTTCCAGGTTTTCCTGTAGTTTTATATCCGAAGCTTCGGTTAAATTCATTTCCTGTATCAATATCAATTTGGCATTGGTAAGCAGGTTTCTGTTCTGGGTCAATAAAAGTTTGTCGCCCAAAAGATTGGATTCCGCTTCATAAAGATCGGCACCCGCCATTAACCCAAGTTCCACCTGTTTTTCAACCAAATCGTAGTTTCCTTGGGAAATTTCCAGTTGCTCCAAGGAGTTGGCCACTAAACCTTCGTAAAATTTGATGTCGTAGAAAGCACTCATTACCCTAAAGGCCAATAAGAACTTTTCTTGCAGAATATCTTCTTGGGTTGCCTTATAAATAAATTTGGAGGCTCTTATGGTATTCAATTTTTGAAAACCACGGAACAGGTCCAAATTGGCATTGAGCGAATAATTGTTACTGAAGAAATCCGTGTTCACATAATCGTTGGTTTGTGGGTCGGCGGACCTACCATATCTAATGGTATAATTGGTGGAACCACTTACAGTCGGCAATAGATCCCTGATGGACTGTCTATAAGATTCCCTGCTGGATTCGTTGCCAAAAGACGTATTCTTAACCTGAAGATTGTGTTCAATGGCATAATCCACACACTCCTCCAGCGTCCAAACTTCCTGCGAAAACCCGATCAAGGATGCAAATAATAATAAAGTTGTAATGTATGTTTTTAGGCTCATAGTTTTATCCTGTGCCAAATTACTGTCTATTCTTGTGCCAAAATAAATTTAATCTGATTATCAGGTATTTACAATCAAAAACGAACAATTATCAATAAGTAAGTGTAAAAATTTTGTACAAAAAATGTCCAAATATTTTACAGTTATATAAAACATATCAAAGCAATTAGTAGCTTTAGCTTTCAATATGAACCTAAAAGCCCTATGGTTGATGCCAAAATTTTAGTGGTTGACGACAACAAGAGCGTGTTGAGTGCTTTGGAAATTCTTTTGCAGTTTGAGTACAAAAGCGTCCAAACCATTTTTAATCCCAACCAGATTTCCTCTTTTCCTAACTTACATGATATTGACATTGTGCTCTTGGACATGAACTTTTCCGCTGGGGTAAACACGGGCAACGAAGGATTATATTGGCTCAACGAGATTAAAAAGAGATCGCCCAATACCTCGGTGATCATGATGACGGCATACGGTGCCGTGGATTTAGCGGTCAAGGCCCTCAAGCAAGGGGCATCCGACTTTGTGCTGAAGCCTTGGAACAACGAACGGTTGATGACCACGGTGAAATCGGCCTACGAGCTGAGAAAATCAAAACAAGAAATACACAACCTCAAGAAAAAAGAGAACAACCTAAAGCAGGTCATCAACGAAGGACGAAATTATATCATTGGCCAGTCCAAGGCATTGACTTCTGTTCTGAACCTCGTGGCCAAAGTGGCCAAAACCGATGTTAACGTCCTCATCACAGGAGAAAATGGTACCGGAAAAGAATTGATTGCCCGGGAGCTGCATCGATTATCAACTCGAAAAAATGAGGTTTTTATAGGGGTAGACATGGGTTCCATCGCCGAAAACTTGTTTGAAAGCGAGCTTTTTGGACACGCCAAAGGGGCCTTTACCGATGCCAAAGAAGATAGGGCCGGGAAGTTTGAGGCCGCACATCAAGGCAGCCTGTTTTTGGATGAAATCGGGAATCTTTCGCTTCAAATGCAGGCCAAATTATTGTCTTCCATCCAAAACAAATCCGTAGTTCGGGTGGGTTCCAATAAATCCATTGATGTAGATATTCGGTTAATATGTGCCACCAATTGCAATTTGGAGCAAATGGTCGCGGATGGATTGTTTCGGGAAGATCTCCTGTACCGCATCAACACCATCCATATTGAAGTGCCTCCGCTAAGGGAACGGGATGAAGACATTCTGGTGCTGGCGGATTTTTTCCTCAAAAAATTTGCCCATAAATATGATAAGAGCGGCTTGCGAATCAATCAGTTGGCACAGGAAAAACTGATGGAATACCCGTGGCCGGGCAATATTAGGGAGTTGCAGCATACCATGGAACGGGCCGTTATCCTTTCTGATGGCAATGTTTTAAAACCCTCCGATTTTCTGTTGCATGCCAAACCCATGCAGTCTTTTGACAGCGAACCCATGACCCTCAACGAAATGGAGCAACAAATGATACTTAGGGCTTTGGAACAAAATGAGGGCAATTACAGTGCCGCGGCCGAACAATTGGGCATTTCCAGACAAACGCTTTATAACAAGTTGAAGAAAAAGAACGACTGATGGCAAGCAGAAACTTTTATATTCAGCTTATTGTCCGGGTAGTTCTCCTCACCCTAACAGCCATTGTAATGGTCTTTTCACTGGCCTATAAATGGTATTTTACATCGGGGTTTTGTGCCATTTTAATGGTGGTCCAAGTATTTTCTCTGATTACTTTTATAAATCGGACCAATAGAAAAATCTCATACTTTTTTGATGCCATTAAAAATGAGGATTTTACCCTACGCTTTCCAGAAGGTGTTACGATTGAATCTTTTAAAGAACTGAACAAGAGCCTAAACCGTGTAAATGGCCTTATCCAAGAAGTCCACATGCAACTCCAGATACGGGAGCAGTACTATCAAGAAATTTTGAAACAGGCCAGTATCGGCATCATGACCTACAATGAGAAGGGGCATATTCTTTTCGCCAATCCCACTTTAGAGCAGTTGTTGGATTATACTCCCTTGAACCACATCAAACAGTTAAAGCAAGTGGATGAAAATCTGTACGAAATCTTTAAAGACTTTCGGCCTTTTCAACGCAAGTTGTTCCAATTGTCCAATGAGCGCGAACAAACACAATTGGCCCTAAAGTCCACCCCTTTAAGGTTGGACGGCCAATCTTTACTGCTAGTGGTGGTCCAAGACATCCATAAGGAACTGGACGAAAAAGAAACCGAGTCTTGGGTACGCCTCATCCGTGTGCTTACGCATGAAATTATGAATACCATTACCCCCATTGCTTCCATATCGGATTCCATTATTAAATACTACCGAAAAGGAGGCAAAATCACCCCAATGGAAGAGCTGGAGGAAAGCCAGATAAAAAATACGTTGAAAGGATTGGAAGTCATCAAAGAACAGGGTGGAGATCTAATGGATTTTGTGCAATCTTACCGAAGCCTATTGCACGTACCGGACCCGAACAAAACCCTTGTGAAAGGAAAGGACTTGCTGGAAAAGATAGATGTGCTCATGTCCGCCCGGCTGCTTGAAGGAGAAAGCGAGTTCAATATACTTTGCCACCCAGAGGATCTGGAGTTTTATATTGATGAAAAGCAAATTTCCCAAGTGTTGATCAATTTGGCGAAAAACGGACTGCAATCTGTTGAGTCCACCAGCGGTGGAAAAGTGCAAATGGTTGCTGGAGTCGATGAAAACGGCTCAAAATATATTGATATTAAGGACAACGGTCCTGGGATACCCCCCGAGGTAATGGACGAAATATTTGTTCCTTTTTTTACCACCAAAAGCGAAGGCACGGGTATTGGACTAAGTCTTTCCAAAAGGGTGATGCAACTTCACGGAGGAGGTATTCAGGTACGTTCTGTTCCTAATGTTGAAACCGTTTTCCGACTTACCTTTGCTTAATCAAACTATGAAAAAAGCACTTTTAGACTTCTGCTGGAGCCATTTGGACGAGCGAACCGCCCGTCTCAAAAAACAGGGCGATGAACTCCAAGAATCTTTGGGTTCCGAAACCAAAAGTTCTGCTGGGGACAAGCACGAAACAGGAAGGGCCATGATGCAGTTGGAACAGGAAAAACTAGGTCAGCAATTGTTGGAACTCGATGCAACCCGAAGCATCTTGAATAAAATCAATATTGATACACCCCCAGATAAAATACGTTTGGGTTCTCTGGTAAAAACGAGTGTGGCCGATTATTTTATAGCCATCTCCGCAGGTGCTTTTAAGTATACTGATGGTGTTGTTTACTGTATTTCGGCCAATGCTCCCATAGCCAGATTGTTGCTAGGAAAGGAAAAGGGTGAAAACTTTGTTTTTAATGGGAATGCCCAATCCATTTTGGGGGTTATTTGAAGCTTGGAAAACCCTAAGAATCCTTTTCCACCAGTTTCATGCTAGGCTTTTCACGATGGAATACAATAAGAAGAAAAAGTATTCCGATAATGACCAAGAACACTATTTCCAAACGTGACAATAATTGGTTCATGCCAAGAGACCTCTGGGATCGTTGGGTCAATTGTCTTCCTTCTGAAAGTTGGACCTCGGAAAGTTCATCAAGGTCATTGTTAATTCTGGTCAGCTTTGATGAGATATCACGCTTCATTTCTGCGCTTCCGGATGCATTCTTGACCGATAGGTTTTTCTCCATCTCTTGAAGCTCGGAATAGCTGCTCCTCAAATCCGATAAATACCTCGATTCCTTGACCGTTAATTCTGTTTCTGCAAAATCTGAAAGTATTTTTTCAATATCGGAAGATTCCGCAAGCGTGTTCGTGTTTAACTCATTTTTGGCCAAGGCCAGTTCTTTCTTATGAAATAGGTTATTGAGCCTATAAATGTATTCCTGAACCACCAAACGATCTTCAAAAACTGAGTTTACACTTTGTTCTACGGTAGAAAAATTACGTTGGTTCAATCGGTTGGAAGCAAGCACCAGTAAAAATGCCGCAGCAAGTATGAAACCTGCATTTATTCGCTGTTTTATGGACATTTTTTTTGGCATTCTTTGTTTTTTTGTTTCTATCGAATCGAACTTGGATTTATTTTGAATAAATCCGCCCAGCCATTAGCTAACCATCTAATTGAGCAAACCTAAATGCTTTGGGCTGAGCGGAAATCATCAATCAACTACAGTGCACTTAATTCTCCCGACTCAAGTGCATTTTTCAAATCAGCCTTAACCACAGGGTGGCTGTTAAAGAATCTTTTACCGTCGGTCTTTTTTATTCTCACCTCCACGGTGCCATTCTTTTTTTCCTTTATGGCGGTTACCACCACTTTGTTTCCCTCAACTCTTTTATAATTGGCAATGCCTCCTTTTTTAATAATGAAGTTGGCACGGGGGAAATCAATGTGCTTGTACTGGGGTGCATCGGGACGGCCAATTTCCAATATATCGCCAACTTTTACTTCTTGGGGATTTACATTTTGTGCGTTGATATTTGTGGTTGCTACCACGAACAGAATTGCTAAAACTATTATTCTCATAACTATATATATTTAAGGTTTACAAATTATTTTCGCATTGTATTTTTAAAAATCAAAACTGGACGATAATTGGTGTGATTGCTCCACGTCCACTATCCTAAAGGATCTCGAATCCGAAGGAGTGCCGATTTGAACAGTATCATCAACTGCAAGCCCGACCAAACTTGCTCCCATGGCGCTCACAACGGATATCATATTGTTTTTAAGATTACCCCGTGTCGATGGAACCAATTGAAACATTTGACGTGCCCCATTTACAAATTCGACGGTAACTTTTGAGTTTAACCGAACCACATCATCTGGAATATCCAACTCATCCTCCACCAAAGCCTTGTCAATTCTGTCGCTCAACTGTTCCAAGGCATCTTTGTGGGCATAGTCCTCATAATACCTATGAAAGTTCAGTATTCGTTTAAGCGTTACATAATCCTTTTTCTCCATGATTAGGCTTCCGTATTTCATTTCCAGTTCTTAACGGACGGGGCACCTCAACAGCATCCCAGCATTTTGCCCATATAAGCGCAAACCTTGTGCCATTTACAGTAATACGGGCATATCATAAATCATAAATATATGATTATAAGATGCTTAACTTTTATTTGATTCTATGAAAGAAAAACAACGGTGGGTATTTTTTACCCGATCGGGGTAAAATGCCCCGGTAGTTATTTCAGTTTTTCGCGAAGTGTTTTCCGGTTGATGCCTAAAATTTCAGCTGCTTTGGTTTTGTTTCCTTGGGTGGACAGGAGTACTTCTTGGATATACTCTTTTTCCTTTTCTTGAAGCGTTTTAAAGCCTTTTTGGGGGAAGTCAATTTTATACTTTAATTCATTGGGCAAGTGTTCCAAAGTAATTTTACCATCGCACATAATTACGGCGCGCTGCACCACGTTTTCCAGTTCTCGGATATTGCCAGGCCAAGAATAGCGTTCCAATACGTCAAGGGCATCATTAGCAATACGGACAAAGCGATCTTTGTACTCAATGCCATACTTCTGCATAAACTTGTCGACCAACAAAGGAATGTCGGAGGAACGTTCCCTTAGAGGTGGCACATCAATCGTAACCACGGAAAGGCGGTAATAAAGGTCTTCCCTGAATGTTTTTTTTTGAATAAGTTCTTCCAAATCACTATTGGTCGCCGCAATAACCCTTACGTCCAATTTTTCGGCCTTTTGCGAGCCTATTTTGGTCACTTCTTTCTCCTGAAGCACCCGCAGCAATCTATTTTGAACGGGCAGGGTGGCGTTTCCTATTTCATCCAAAAAAATAGTTCCCTTGTGCGCTGCCTGAAAAAAACCATTACGATTTTCGTTGGCACCCGTAAACGCACCTTTGGTGTAACCGAAAAGTTCTGCTTCCAAAAGGTTTTCTGGAATGGCACCACAGTTTACCGCGATAAAGGGCGCCCTGGCAAACTTGCCCGAATAATGGACAGCCCTTGCCACAAGTTCCTTTCCAGTTCCGCTTTCCCCGCGAACCAAAACTGTGGCTCGGTTATCCTTTACCCGGTCTATAATTTCCGTGACCTTTTGGAACGCTTCGGAGGTTCCTATCATGTCCGCATAGCCCTTGGCAATATTTTCTTTGGATGATGTTTTAACGGCCTCCTTGGCATCTTTGCTGGCAAAGGCTTTTTTTACGGCATCTTCCAGCTCTACTTTGGTAAAGGGTTTGGTAAGGTAGTCCGTTACACCATGCTGAATAACTTTTGATGCATCTTCCACCGAAGGAAAGCCCGTTACCACCAATTTGGGCATATCTGGGTAATGTTCGGCAGCATACTTTACCAATTCCAAGCCATCTATCTCCGGCATATTGATGTCCGTCACCAATAGGTCAATCTCTGTATCCTTCAAAATATAGAGCGCCTCCTTGACCGAAACCGCCTTGTAGGTATGGTAGTCCATCGACTTTAAATGCCGTTGCAACAGTTCAAGAATATCGATGTCGTCATCGACCAGCAATATGTTCTCCTTTTTCAACAAGGCGTTTACTTTTTTGGGAATTTCAATGTAAAGATAGTGCCTGTTGGAGTATTTGGCCTAACCGCGATGCTTCCTTGATGGCTCTGTACAATACCGTGCACCACACTAAGTCCCAAACCGGAGCCTTCCCCAACAGGTTTGGTGGTAAAGAACGGGTCGAAAATATGCGCTATGGATTCTTCGGGAATGCCAGGGCCTTGATCGGCAATTTTTAGGATGATGTTTTCCTTTTCGATTCCAAGAGAAACGGAAATAGTGCTTTTGGGCGGTGCAAAATAGATGGCGTTTACAATAAGGTTAAAGACCACTTGGGTCAACTGGATTTTATCAATACGAAGTTCGATGGTGTCTTCGGAATGCTCAAATTCGCAAGAGACATCATTCTGCCGCAAGGTGGTCCGCAGCATATTGATGGCCTCCTCCATCACCTCGACCACATTGATGACCTCCCGGGTCTCTGGCATTTCGCAGGCAAAGAACATCAGTTTTTTTACTACTTCCCGTGAAAATATGGTGTTGGTAATAATTTTGTCCAAATCTTTGAGCGCTTGTTCATCATTACTTATCCGCTCTTTTAAGAGTTCGGTAAAACCTAAAATGTTAGCCAGTGGTGTATTGAGCTCGTGAGCAATACCTGCTGTGATTTCTCCCAAGATTCGGAGCCTGTCGGATTGCTCCACCTGTCTGCGGATATGTTCTTCCTTTTCTTTGATTTCCTTACGTTCCAACAAATTGCCCACTTTTAGGCAGACATTGTCCAACAGTTGCTGTTCTTCTTCTAAAAAATCCTTTAGCTGGTATTTGGGGAACGGATACCCAACCTTAATCTCACCCTTGGGCTTATTGAACACGGTAATAACGGATTCCAAAAAAACATAGGCATCGCCCTTTTCCTCTGTTTTTATAGAATAATCGGGGGTGGACAGGACCACATAAGTTTCCTTGTCGAATTGCCAAGCGCGCTCCAAACATTGCACAATGCCAAGCAATGCGGTTTCCATATCGTCGTAATCACAATTGACAATCAGTGAAGTTACCTCGTACAGACAGGTAAGTTCCTTGATGCGCTCCTTGAGTTTTTGTTCGGCAGTGAGCATAGAATTATCCTTTGTAGCAAATTAGTGAATTCTGGGGATTCAATTGATGTCGGAAAAATGGTGCTTTTTCTTGATAAATGTTCAATTCATTAAAAAACCCTTCCAAATCCAAGACTTGAAAGGGTTTAAAAAGTAAAAAGGTCTATATTTTGATTTAGTGGGAATACAAGATACCTTTTACCCTATTATTTAAACAACATCGGTGCGAATTCCGATAGATAGATTCTCCAATTGGACCATGTATGTCCGCCGGTGCTTTCTCGATAGGTGTAGTCAAAATCGTGTTTGTCCAGCTCATTTCGCATATCAACTACACTTTGGTACAAGAAATCGTCCGTTCCGCAAGCAATCCAATAAAGTTCAGGGTCGGCAGCTTTTAAAGCTTCTATTTGCTCACCTCTTTTAGAATGGTCCACCTCAATTCCAAAACGACTGAGGTCGGCAAATCCCATGCTCATAACACCAATATAATCGAACAGCTCGGGGTTTTCAAAAGAGGTGTTCATGGTCTGCAGGCCGCCCATGCTCAAGCCGGTCAAAGCACGATTCTCTTTGTTGGCTTTCACTCGAAAGTGCGATTCAATGTAAGGAATCACGTCATTGACCAAACTCTTTTCGAACAACATATTTGCCATGCCCCCTGCGGGTTGTGTTGAAGGTTCCAGTTTGGGGCTTACCGTTAAAGCGGCGGCTTGACCTGGGTTACCATTGGTCATCACCACGATCATGGGTTTGGCTTTTCCTGAATTAATAAGATTGTCCAAGATATGGTTTGCAACCCCAAGGGTTGGCCATGCCTCTTCGTCTCCACCTCCACCGTGCAATAGGTACAGCACAGGATAGTTTTCATTGCTATCGGCATACCCCGGTGGGGTGTATACATACATTCTACGGGTTAAGTCCAAGGTCGGGGACTCGTACCAAATTTTGTGAACGGTCCCTTTTGGTCCTGTTTTGGCCCAATAGAGTTCGGAAGCTTCGCCAGGAATGTACAGCACACTTTCTGTTCTAAATGCTCCGTCGCGAGCAACCAATAAATTGGCGGTGTCCAAGGTGTTAACTCCGTCTATGACAAAACTGTACCCGTAAAGCTCTGGTTCCAATGGACCAACCGTGGTGGACCAAACACCATTTTCATCTTTGCTCAGCGCTACGGTTTTTCGAGTCATTCCCATTCCCTCACTGGGTACCATTGGCATCCAATTGCCGGATAAGACTACCTTTTCTGCTTTTGGTGCCTTAATTCTAACAGTTACCGTGTTGTCATCGGCAATTTCAGGAGAGACCAGTCGCTCCATTGAACCAACTTCTTGACCAATGGCCGCCAAGGGCAAGGTCAAGACCACAAGCATCAATTTAATGCGGAACTTACTTAGTTTTTTTAACATTTTTTTCATTCTAATTCTGTTTAGTTGTTTTTTATGCGCTACTGTCAGTGTGTTGTTTTCAAAAGATTGGAAACCTTGCATAGGTTACGGTTACCCCTGGAAAAATCAAATTATCACTGTGGATGATATCACTAAGATATGGTATTTTTCTTTATTGTAACATTTTGTAACAATAAAGATTTGGGATTAAAAATGAAGCCTTTTCTGAATGGGCGCTCGAATTGCTTAAAACAGGAATGGTTCAATTAAACGAATAGGTAACAACATTAAATATGTTCTTTATTCTACTTTGACTTGCTGTTGAAAACGTTTGTGAAAATTATCATATAGAAAGAAAAAATCCGTAAACATTTTTTTATCAATGTATTACGGATTTTAAAAGTGGTCCCACCTGGGCTCGAACCAGGGACCCCCTGATTATGAGCAGCTTTTTTTAGTTGTCATAAATTTTCATTTGGTTTCTTATGTGTTGATTATCAATATTTTATGAAATTTTTCTTTTCATTTAGATGCATCAATACTACCTTTAAATGACCATTTGTTGTACCTATGTTGTACCCAAAATACCGCTGAAAATGATCAATGTACGAACGGTTTTAAGAAAAAAACAGCTTTCCGATGGAACTTATCCGGTATGCCTTCGTGTGACCAAAGGTAGGCGATCCAAATACTTCAAGACCATCTACAATGCATTTCCAAAGGAGTGGGACGAACGAACTGGCTCCTTCAATAAAAACCATAGTAATTTTATTCAGGACAATCGGTTATTGTTGAAGTTTCGGGACAGGGCTTTAAAAGTTATCGCAGAGTTGGAAATGGAGAAAGACGATTTCTCTTTGAGGGAATTTGAACATAATTTTAGGCTGGCATTCAATCCGGTCAGAAGAAACGTTTTTGACTTTTGGGATGAAATAGTGGAGGAGTTGAAACTCGCAGGTAGAATGGGGAATGCCCGTTTCCACAACGATACCAGTAAATCCGTCCAGAGATATTTAAAGTTTGACAAAGACCTTTCCTTTACGGACATTACCCCAGCCTTTCTTGAAAAATATGAGGCCTATCTGCGTTCACGTGGCGGTACGGATGGCGGTATTGGCGTAAGGATGCGCTCCATAAGGGCGTTGTACAACCATGCCATCAGAAGGAACATCGTAAAGGAATCACTTTATCCCTTTCGCGTATACAAAGTATCCAGATTGAAAGGAAGGGGCGCCAAAAGGGCCCTTACCTTTGAGGAGGTAAAACAAATAATCAATGTTGACCTTTCTGAAAACCCAGAGCTTTTGAACAGCAAAAACTATTTTGTTTTTAGTTTTTACACCCGAGGAATGAACTTTGCCGATATGATGAAATTGAAATGGAAGGACATCAAAGGTGGCAATATATATTATACCCGCTCTAAGACCAAGGGGAACTTTACCATTAAAATCCTGCCTCCTGTTCAGGAAATACTGGATCATTATCGTAAAAATTCATTGGGCACGAAATATGTCTTTCCCATTTTGCTCCATGACGAGCTTACCCCGAACCAGATAGAAAACCGCAAAACAAAAGTGCTCAAAAACTATAATAAGGATTTAAAGGCTATCGCTGAATTGGCCGAAATCGAAAAATCTGTGACCAGTTATGTGGCCCGGCATAGTTTTGCCAATTGCCTTAAACAAAAAGGTGTTGCGACAGATGTAATCAGCGAATCATTGGGCCATCAAAACATGGCCATAACCCAAGCCTATTTGAAGGAATTGGATACATCTGTTGTTGATAAAGCCATAGAAGTTCTTTTATAATGTGAGTCACCTATGGCTAACTTAATTTTTTCCGTTGTCTTATAACGTTTTCATTCTAGTGCAATATTGAGCTTATTTTTGGTCTATTCTGTTTCTCAAGAGCAATATCTTGATTTTTGCGGGAATGAAAACTTATTATTAACCTGATATGCACAAATTGATTCCTTTCATTGAAGTATTCCTAGAAAAGATTCTATATCCTTAAAAAAGCTAGGCAAGGAAATAGATTAATCCATTTTTGACTATTCAGTTTAGAGTTATATTTTAATTATTTTCACGCTAAAGACTACTTTTCAAATTATGAGTTCCATTCTCGAAACTATAAAAATGTTAACCCTTCGTGCTTTAGTAAGTGATGAAGAACTAATGTATGGTCTTGTCCTTAAAGGTGGAAACGCTTTGGAGTTGGCTTATAAGATAACAGACAGGGCTTCCAAAGACGTTGACTTCTCAATTTCCGGAGATTTCACCAATGAGGAATACAAAAGAATCAATGACAAAATGCATGGACTTTTGACCCAGGAATTTGAAAAACACGATTTGGTGGTTTTTGACGTAAAATTTTACGAAAAGCCAAGGCAGAATAAGGTGAAGGAATGGAAGGGGTATCAGCTAGCATTCAAAGTAATCGATTACGAAAATTACACCCCTGAAGACGAGGACAAAAACAGAAGAGAGGCTCATGTTATCCAAGAAAATAATTCGACGGTTTTTACGGTCGATATCAGTTCTTATGAATATACAGAGCCTAAAAGGTTGGTGGATGTAGAAGGTGCCATTTTTTATGTGTATACCCCAGAAATGATCGTATTTGAGAAATTGAGGGCGCTATGTCAGTCAATGCCCGAGTACAGGGATATTGTGCCCACTGCCAAAATGAAGCTTAGGGCCCGGGATTTTTATGACATTTGGAACTTGTTTCAAAATTTTCAGATTGATTGTACCTCTTCTGAAAATAAAGAAATTCTTCAACATATCTTCGATGCGAAGAAGGTGCCATTAAAGTTTTTGGATTTAATAGAAAAATATAAAGATACCCACGCCCAAGACTGGCTAAATGTAAAGGATACCATCACCGCTAAAAGTGAGGAGTATGATTTTTACTTTGATTTCGTACAGGAACGAATCAAAGAGCTTCAATCCCAATAGGGTGATATATACCCCATTTTTCATTCAGCTTTTTATTGGATAGATTATAGGCCTGATAGAAATTGATGTTTGTTTTTTTATCCAAAAAGATTTGTAGGTCCTTTTTCGAAAAGCCTGTTAGGTCCAGGTAAAATCCAATGAGTTGGTGGTAAGGATAGATATAGTCTAGTTGAATAAGATATTCGTTCAGTTTTGTCACATCAATATTTGGCCTTGCACTTTTATAAGCTTCCAATACCTCAAAGGCTCCACCAGAATATACGGGACGGACGGCAATGTCAATTAAAGTGCGCTCAAGATCTGTCACGGTTAAATCCCCTCTTTTTATTATGCCTATATTGACAGAAGTATGCTTTCGCTGAAGATAGACATAGCGAAAGCCATCAAAAGTTGATTTATAGGATTCCCTCGCCACACGTTGTGGTTTGGAAAATGCCCTGTCCACTGCATCCTGCTCCAACTCGACATCTTTTGGTTTCAATGCATAGGCATCCTCATATTTTTCTTCACTGACATAAACGGTTTTTGGCAACTGAAGGGTAAGTTGGTGGATTTGCATGGCTGAATAGTAGCTTAAGTATCCATCCTTTTTAACGGTCAAGCCGACATGAAAAGGTGTTGCCTCTTTTTTCCTTAAAATTCGTTTTTCGGAGGTATGGCCCTCATGATTTTGAACGTCCAACAATAGTATTTTACGATCGTTCAAGAAAGTGATGAAGTGTTTGTAGTTGCGATAATTAGCTATTCTCCATTTATCTTTTTTTGAATCAAATATCTGTTGGATGTCATGAGTTGTATAAGCCTTGAAAGGGTGTTTTTCAAAGAAAGTAGCAATATCGGAAGCTGCTCTGTCAAATGATTCTTTCGGCATATTATTTAAAAGTATAGTATCGTATACGATACTATACTACAAAGGTATACATTTTTTTTGAAAAAGTCAAATGTTATTTGTTTTGTAGAAGACCAGAATAGAAAAACGTGAGATCTTAATTACGTTATCTCATATATGAGATAACGATGCGAAGTTATGCTTATTACACCAAAAAAACAACCTTTATAGGTTAATATTATTATCGCTAGATTGACGTTCCTATTCTATATTGTTATTGTTTTGGATTATTTCAATAAACACCTAATCTGGCTTAACATTTTTCTACAGTTTTAACAGCGCGAACTATTTTGTCGTATTTATTTTTTAATCTTGCATTCAAAATGAGAAAACTAGAAATTTTAATCACCGAAGATCAATATCAACATATGATTGCAGAACGGGACTATGGCAAGAGGGTAAATTTGAATGAGGAAACGTTAGGGAGTTACAGTTTGTGTTTACATATCGGCAGTCCCGATGTAATACCGGCAACCTTAGAAATGAAAATGTTAAACACGATTTACTTGGGTGAAATTGAATGGACCATTTCTAAATACTAAACACTGTAGGTTCAAATAGGATATGTGTTAGACTTCTATTTTTTTCAGTTTCTTACAACATTCCTCTGCAAATGGTTTCAAAAGGATATTGTTGATTTCTTCAAATTTAGACTTGAATAATTCCATAAAGTATAGGTCTTCAGTTGTTTCTAAATCGTCTCCGTTTTTTCCTTTGAACTTCTCTATTGCTTCGGCTTTAGATATTAATAATAAATCATCATAATTGAAAAGTGTTACGCTGCACTCCCGGACAAATTCATCCTTTAGATCATCATTATATCGTACAAAGGTTTCGTTTTTGATTTCCTTTAAACTGTCGAAGTTTTTCATTTGAGTGTGATATTCAGTCCTTACCTTTTTTATGGATTCCTGCTGTTCAGATTCCACAATGTCTCCAAATCCTAGTTTCAGCCAAACACGATCTTTATCAATATGAAGTACATAGCTAAAGATATGTTCTCCTCCTCGGGATTTAGCCGCAGGATACTTGAACAAATCTTTAACCTCAGTGGGTAATAGGAAAATCACATTTCTACGGGAAGTTTTTGGAGTAAATTCATAAACTTTCGATTCTTCGAAATATCTCTCAATCAACTCCTTGTAAATGGAGAAATCTTGCTGGTTGTTAATTATGAAATTAATTACATGCCCATACTCTTTATAAATTTCCTTTGCCCTGGCAATTTCTTTACTTGTTTTGGTGAGGTTTTTTTCTACCATGGATATATATTGTTGGATACTTTCTTTAATTGATGGTGTTGAATTGTTGATAATCTCTTCATTGCTTTTTAAAAACCTGAGAATGTCCTTATATGTAATATTAGTGTATTCCTTGCCAGAAACAATTTCCTTGTCTTTATGACGATTGTTTTCCAAAGGGGTCAATGTCAAAAATATTTTCGATTTGATATGTCCATAGTGCGTTATAACATGCTTATAGTATTTGTCCAATTGGTGCTTGGAAAAGTCTGAATAAATTTTGTTTTCAATAACGATGGTGAATCCTAGCTCTTCATTGATAAAAAATAAATCAATATCTTCCTCACATTCACGAATTACCTCAGTCTTTGCCCAAGCTTGATGTGAAAAATCACTATGATATGAATCAATTATTAGCCCCATTTTGTTTAAATGTCCTAATAGCTCTTTTAAAATAGAACTCCCAAATCCATGAGACCCATTGGGATTTAACAACCATCCAATGAAATTACTGTGGCGAATTTCTCTGTATTGAATACCCAAAACGTTGAAAACATTAAATCCGTTTAAGTATGGCGTTATCATATCTGATACATTCTCACATTCCTTTTTGAAATTTTCTAAATCTCGATATGTTACATCCATAAGACTTCTTTTTAGTATTCCTTATCAACTTTGAGGAAGATGATATATTGCGCTCCTACTTTGGTTTTTAAAAATTAATATTGAAATAGGTAGAATCCGCTTTTTCAAATTATATGGTTTTCCAAATTTTAATGACATGATACCACTATATCTCATCAAAAACCAATTGCTTTTCTTTGTGGCTCCTCCATTTGTTGGTTTTCCTTAAAATTAAAGATTTCGGCCAATGTGAGGGAATCATTGGTGGTTTCTTCCACTCCTTCTATTTTCAATAGGGCATTAGCTTTTTGAGAAGTTAGGGCTTTAAATTCATAGCTGCTTTTTAAGCGGCCTTTCCTTTTTAATGCGGGATCGATTTTTTTAAGATCAGTATTAAAAGTTGCGATAATTTGAATGCCCAAGGATTCACCAAGAATGCCATCAGTTAAATTTAAGATCATGGCGAGATTGGAATTTCTTTGGTGATTCCGGGAAACAATTAGCTCTTCTGCATCCTCAATGATTAATATTGAATTTGAATTCGAAAGGAGATAGCGCATCATGTATACATTGTCCATGTTTCTGGCAATCTCTCCTGGTAGAAAAATCACTTTCTTTTTGAGCAATCCGCACAAATATCTAATGTAAGTGCTTTTACCTGTTCCGGGTATTCCGTGTAGTAGATGGAGTCCGCTAGTATCCTCTTCTGAAAGAACCGATAGTATTTGGCGATGGAAGGCATCAAAGTCATCATTGTATAGATGATATAAATCGACTTCAGGTTTTTTGAATTCAATTATTCTGTTTTCAAAGTTGCCTTTTCCTGAAGTTATTAGGTTAATCTGAGCTAAATTGGATTTCTTTTCTTTCTGTCTAAATTTCACGCAGAATTCCTCAATAAGTTGCACTTGAAGTGTCTCTTCTGAAAAAAGCACGCTCAAGCCTCTATAGTTAATCCGCACCAAGATTTCATTTTTTAAAATAAAGACATGGCCATGTTCTGTAACACAATAATTGCTTCTATCAGTCTTATAATGATAGGCCAAAATTCTATTTTCAAATTCCTGACGGAATTCCGGTAAGAGATTTGATGTTTCAATGTCAAAATGACCAACTTCGTTAGGTATTTTTTCAAAATAGCTGAAATAAAGTATCTCTGGGTTCTCAATTATACCGCTTTCGAGAAAAGAAAAATTTTTAAGCGTAAGTTGATTCATAGTATGGTTTTGTTGTTAAAGTTTTTCAGTTCAAATACGGTACTTTCAATAAGTTATTGGATGACCTTTTTCCTAACGGTCTTTAATTGATTCAAAAGTATTTTAAGATGGCGCCAAAAGCTGTCGCTTAATATCTTTTAAATGCATTCATTAACTGATTTTTAATTTGATCTTGAAGTGACTCTGGAGAAATCACCTTCACTTGATTTCCATAAGAAAGTATCTCCATTTTAAAATCGAGGGTCGGTTTTATGAAATAGCCAAAGCGGATTTCATCCCTATTCTCAACAACAACTTGCTGACTGTGATGGATGGGTAGAGATTGTATATATCTGCCCTGTTCTAGGGTAAATGAAAGGATGACTTCAATCGGCTCTTCATCCGAACCATTGATAATCCCGAAGCAATCTTTGAATTCCTTATTGACGTCATAAGTAACCGGTTTAAACTTGTCAGAGGTAATGCTTAAATTACTAATGCGGTCCAAGGAGAAATTTTTGATTTTTCCATCTCTCCCATCTTCGCCTATCAAATACCAACGGTTTCTGGATTCTTTTAAAGAAATAGGTTTGACCTTCCGAGTACTTTTTGATGAATCCCAGTATTTTATGTAGTTGAATTCTACGATTAGTTTTTTCTGTATGGCGTGGATTAACCCTGCCATATGGTTGGTGCCCAAACTTCCTCTTTCCTCAAAGGTTAGAATGTCTCCAAGCCCCTTTGACATTTTGATTGCATTTACAAGTTCATAACTTTCACGCAAACGTTTGGTCTCTATGTCCTCTACGTCTTCTTTGATATAATATCGATTTTGACTTTTATCGGAAGCTATCTCAATTTCATAGATGGATGCGATTGCCAGAATATCCCGTTGTAAAGTGCGTTGGGAGGTGAGCAGTTTATATTCAATGGCATCTGGGTCCGATGACATTTCATCTTGAATCTCCTCATAGCTCATTGGCCTTCTTCTTAGAAGTGAGATAATTTTGGTATAACGTTTAATGGTTTGATCTACGGACATATTGATAGATTTAATAACATAGTTCACTAAAAAAGCGGGTTACTTCATTATTGAACAATTCTATACATCAGTTAGTCGTATACGCAATTTCTAGGCACAAAACGGGATTGGTCTTCGGGGTCTTTATTATTAAAATTAAAAAGAACATCTCGTAAAATATCCAAACACTTTAAAGGGAAAGGTCCAGCGCCAAGTTTTGTCTTTGTCAAACGCTATTTTTAGGGTCAAATATAATGACATGATATTAAAAGAAAGGCTCGCGAGTATGTACACTTTAAAGACATGGGGGCTTATCGAGTCTGGCATACCTGCACTAGACGATAATAGCACATTTGAGCAGGGAAAAACAACATTGTTAGCTGCACGCCCAGGAATGTTTGCCAAACGTTTGATAGATCAGTTAATTTTAAGGGTGTGTATACAAAACAAAAATCCTTTAGCCCATTTTAGCTTTGAAAGATCTGTCAAGGAAACCATTGACCATTTTCTTTGGTGCTTGACCTTGGACACTAGGTTTCTGTCATCAGATTCATACTCTGAAGAACTTGTAAATTCAGAGGCAATTGATAATGCCTTTAAATTGTTTGAACAGTCTCCATATTGGATAGAGACCCGAAAGGAATACACCTGTATTGAAAGTTTGATAGACCTCCTTAGAAAAAGGGTTGAAAATCATAAAATAAGATTAGTCGTAATAGACTACCTAGAGCTTTGTGGTTCAATTGAGCTTTCAAAGAATAAGTCAATGCCCATTGAGAAAAAGAAAAGTATTGAGCTAAAAAAACTAAAGGCCATTGCCCGTGAGCTTGATGTTCACATTATTATAACAAGTGTACTAAGCAATTATGTTGATATAAGACCGTATCATGAAAAGCGACCAGAAATTGATGATATCAACATTGAAAAGCCATTTGATTGTGTTGATAATATTATGCTTGTCTATCGTCCCGAATTTTATGGCATCAAACAATGGGATATTTTTGGTAATAAAAAAGAAAGACTGTCTACTCGTAATTGCTTAGAAATATCTCTGCATCAAAAGGAATCTTTCTCTGGAAAATGTTTATTGGAATTTAATAACCCATGTACCGAGTTTAGAGATATTACACCTTTTTAAAGTACTCTATGCAATCAATTCTAAAAGTGCATTAATATGTAGTTCTTCCTTTTTCCCCATAGGGTGCTCGGTGACAATTATATTCAAATTATCCACAAAGTACTGTTTGGTTTCATATTTGGACCACGGAATAACCATATCTGGCTCGGGTAGGTTGCTTTGTTTATCCAAGCCCATTAGGTTTTTCAGAAAAAAACCCTCCCAACCACCGGTAAACATGATTACGGTCTCAGGTTTGAAAATTTCCAGTTCCTTACGGAATATACTTATGCAATCCTCCCTTTGTAAGTTCCGCAATTTGGGATTTGGATTCATTCCAGTGTTATTCGGTGATACTTTGAAAAGATTGCTCCAAACAACATGCGAAAACCAATCGTCATTTATTTTTGGGAGATGAGCCTCTGTTGTTTTTTTAACAACTCTCCAAAAAGCTGAACGCTTGGTATTATATTTATTTTTATCATGCTCTCGCTCATGTACCCAGCGCATTTGATCCCCTCGATTGAAAATTCTATCGTTTCCCTCACCAAAAAGTACATCGGCATCCAGAGAGTTGTTTATCCAGCCATTTACCGATCGTCCGACAAACATAATACGCTGCTTAGGCTCTAAATCAAAATAGTGTTCGCCCCATTGGGCACAGAAAGCACAGCTATCATTGGTAAAATTGGATTCTTTGACTTTTTGGAGCATTGGGACATACAATTGTTTCAGCTCTGTTTTGTGTTTGTTCAAATCAATCATAATCTTTTGTAAGGTTTTTTGTCAGTTTAATGGTTTGGTTCAATATGGCTTTTTTTACTGAAGGAGGCTCGACAGATATTAAACTGCCACCATAGGAAACCAACTTCATGATAAAATTATGTTTGGGAACAAGTAAAAACCCAAAAGACGTTGAGTCCTTGGCCTTACTGATAATGGTTTGACTATGGTGCAAAGGTACAGCTTCCAAGAAGCTGGCCTGAAATTTTGATAGCGTAATTATTGTTTCCACAGGTTCCTCATCAAGACTTGGTTCAACACCATAGGAATGTTTAAAATAGTCTTGAATTTCATTTTTATCTTCTGGATAAGTTTCATTTAGCAATTCAATGTGATTTATTCGGTCCAGGCTGAAAATCCTAAAAGATTTTTTTTCCATATCGTGCCCAAAAACATACCAGCGTTGATCATGCTCCTTAATGCCGTAAGGGTTTAGTTTCCTTCTCTGAGGTTTTTCTATATAATTTTTATAATGAACAAATGAGAGACATTTTTTTGTTTCAATTGCCTCCAAAACAAGAGAAAGATATTTTGAGGATGCCTTATTCTTTTCTTGTGGAATGATATAATCAGGAAGAGTGCCCGAGGCGCTCAATGCCATTAACACATCAAGGTGGCCCAATATGTATTGTGTGGGCTTTCTAGCATCCGATTCATCGACAATATTATACTTTAAGGTTGATTTGTCATATTCAATAGATATTTGGTAAATCGAATCAATATTCTTTATGTCCCGCTGAAACGTCCTTAATGAGAGCCGAAGGTCCCTGTCCAATAAAATTGATTGTGAATCCAAGTAATCAGCTATTTCATCAAAAGTTCTGGGTCTTGTTCGCAGACACTGTACTATTTTTTGTTGCCGTATAGTAATTTCTTCAAACCTCACGTGTTCTCTTGAATTAGTTGAATTTTTCTCGTGGTAGAGAAATTCGTTTAATGAATTGCTCCATTTTTCAAATATAGACTCCATGTGGTAAATATACAGTAGGACAACGTCAAAACTTGTCGTTCATTTATTTGCCCACAATAAGCCATTATTGAAACATAACTTCACATAGTATAAGAGGTTTTATTCTTAAAGCATATGAATCCCCAGAAACTTTAAGGAGTCTACCTTCCAAAACACATGTGTGACTGGAAGGGCAAATGCAGCGAAGCGAAATGCAGCAAGCGTCCCAAATTCTTACCCCAACTTTTGCGCATGGATCCTGTCGGGTTTTTGTAGCGTTCGGGAAGATAAGCGTAAAACAAAAACACGATAGGGCGCAACCTACTTGTTGGATTTCAATAGCCCATGTCCTCTAGGTACGTTCATATTCAATATTGGCATAGTATTTCAGGTTTTCGGCCTTGACCTGTTCATACACGTCATTTTACTCTAGGAATGCCCGAAATCATTAAACTATCGATGTATCGGCATAAAATTTAACACAACTAATTTTTTTGAGCTTCTATTTAAATAATGTTTTGGCATCAAAAAAATCTCGTAGTATATTCTTTTTTAACAAGCAGCGTTTTTCCTTACAAAAATGTTGTTTCCATAATTCTTACTAACATGCAAATCTTCTCTTTTTACCTAATTATAAGTTTAGTACTAGCCATTGCTAACTCAGAAATGAATAAAATACCATCGTATGATGATATTAGCACCTCAAATCCTGAACGGATAGTTTACATTTTCCTCTAGCCAGCAATCATCATTTATGTTATTTACAGACTTAAAAAGTAACGCTATGTGGCAATTGTTATATGACTCTATTAATAGTATAGAGGTAATTGATCTACTAGATATTCCTCAAGTGAAGGCTTTAGGTATTATCGAACAAATTGAAGAAGAAAACCAAGAGCTTAAAAAGTCACTGATTAACTTAATAGGAACACAGTATAAAATTGACGAAAGTGAAATTCAAAGAGGCTATGCCCTAGTTGAGGAAGATAAATTACTTGGGGTTTTATTCGGAAACCATATACTACATTTACAAATGCAACCGTTCTATAAAGAACTGATTCAAAAAAAAGTAGTTCCTCTTCCGTCTCTAGATGATATTTATAATACAACGGTTGAAAGAATTATAAACAGAATCGTTAAAGAGAAGAATTCCATCATCTCCCCTAAGGAATTTGAAATTTTGAGAACGTCTGCCCTAAATATTAATGACATACAATACACTGGAAACACCTATTGTATCCATACTACTGATTTTTCCGAATTAACGTTATATCATTTATGTGCTGCTCCATACTTTAAGCAAATCAAAAATGAGTTTTCCAAGAAATGGGATACCATAGTTGCCATGAAAGATTTTAAAGTAACCAAATTATATTACAAAAAACACCTTTTAATAGGTTTCTGTTTATATAGACCAGAAGATGGAGAGCAATTCTTTTGGAGCAGTCAATTACAAGAAGTGTTGGAGAGTTTAATCAATAAATGAAATAAATATGACAAGGATTAATCATCAATTATTAAATCAGAATTTTTTTGTTCCTAAATGGGAAATAAATCATTTGTTTTTAGGCACTTTTAACCCTGAAGGGGGGGATGATGTCAGTTATTTTTATGGTCGAAAAAGAAATCAGACATGGAAACTGTTAAGCGAAATTTTTAAGGAAGAATTTAACCCAGAAGAGTTTGATATTTTTTTAACTAAATTAAAAAAACATCAACTAGCCTGTATGGACATGATCAAATCAGTAAAGGTTAGGGAGGAAGACATTTCTTTTGTAACAGGCAAAGGTTATTCTGACTCAAAACTCATTAACAATGTAAATGAAAGAGAACATAACACAGCCAATATAATAGATGTAATTAAAAAAAATCCTGGTGTTAGGGTTTATTCCACATGGGGCAAGGGGCCTAAGATTAAAAATTGGAATATTGAAATTGATAGAATTGGATCAATTATTAATCTCACGTCCCCAAGTATGGCCGCAAGAGTACCAAAAGGAACGAAAAAATATGATTATATGTTTAAAGATTGGTCGAGTAAAATAAAAAATAAACTCTGTATTCCAATAACCTGATGAATACCTAGTTTAATTTAAATCTATATGAAACCCTTAACCAAATCCCGTTTCAAACTAGGGCTAGAATGTCCAAATAAACTGTATTTCACTTCAAAAAAGGAATATGCGAATCAAAGTTTGGATGATAACTTCTTACAAGCCTTAGCCGATGGTGGGTTTCAGGTAGAGGCCTTGGCTAGGTTGCATTACCCAAAAGGTATTTTTATAGATACTGAAAATTATGAATATGACCTTGCTACAAATCTTACCCAAGAACAATTAGAGAAAGATGCGGTTTCAATATATGAAGCTGCCTTTGAGCATCATGGTCTTTTCATACGTACAGACATTCTTTCAAAAAAAGAAAGCCATATTAAACTCATAGAGGTCAAGGCAAAGTCATTTGACCCTAATGATGAATTTCTATTCATAGGTAAACGAGGAGGTATAAACAGTGGTTGGAAATCATATCTGTTCGATTTGGCTTTCCAAAAATATGTAGCTCAAAAAGCTTATCCTCAATTTACCTTTGAAGCTCATCTTTTGATGGCGGATAAAACCAAAACCGCTAAAGTGGATGGCCTTAACCAATTGTTCCGGATTCCTAAAGATGGCAATCCAAGAACAGATCTATCATCAAATATTGATTCTTTGGATGAAATTGGTACATCTGTGCTCTCGGAAATCAATGTAGATGGCATTATCAATGGAATAATAGCCAATGAATACCCCTATTTTGACAATCTCTCTTTTGAGGAAACTATTACGCTATTTAAAACATCTTATCAAAACAATGACTATTTAAATTGGCCGACACAATTTGGTGCTTGCAGAAGCTGTGAATTTAAGACAACACCTGAACAGGAGAAAGAAGGTTTAAAGTCTGGATTTAAATACTGTTTTGAAAAACAGCATTCGTGGAAGCCTTCAGATTTTGATAAACCTAACGCCTTTGAGATATGGAATTTCAGAGGAAAGAATTTGGTTGAAGAGAATCGATTGTTAATGCAAGACCTTACCGAAGAAGATATCAAGGTAAAACCAGAAGCAGGAAGATTATCTGCATCAGAAAGGCAATGGATTCAAGTTGAAAAAGCCCAGCAAAACGATGAATCTATTTTTGTATTGAAGGATGAACTTAAAGAAGAAATTGTAAAATGGAAGTTCCCATTACATTTTATCGATTTTGAAACCAGTACGGTTGCCTTACCCTTCACAAAAGGCAGACGGCCTTATGAACAAGTCGCCTTTCAATTTTCGCACCACCAATTAAATGAGGATGGCAGCATTGAGCATAAAAGTGAATACATCAATAATACACCTGGAGAATTTCCCAATTTTGAATTTGCCCGGGCTTTGAAAAGAGCACTCTCTAAAGATGAAGGAACTATTTTTAGATTTGCAGCCCACGAAAATACCATTGTAAATGCCATTATTTCGCAATTACAATCAAGCTATGAAACTGATGCCAAAGAATTAATTTCATTTTTAAAATCCATTTCAACCGCTACAAAAGACAATGTGAATCAATGGAATGGCGAGCGAAGTATGATAGATTTAAACAAAGTGGTCAAGGGTTATTATTATAACCCCTTAACTAAGGGCTCCAATAGTATCAAGGCAATACTTCCAGCAAGTCTTCATTCCAGCCCCTATTTACTGCAAAAATACTCCCAACCCATTGGTGAAATAAATGTAGGTAGTTCTAATTTTGGGGCAAATCAAATTTGGATAGAAAAAATTGGTGATGAAATTATTAATCCATATGTAATGCTACCATCTCTTTTTGAAGGGTGGAGTATGTTGGACTTGGATGACACTATCTCAGAATTGGATGGTATTGCAGATGGTGGAGCGGCGCTTACTGCCTACGCGAAACTACAATACGTAGACATGGGGCAAAAAGAACGGGATGAAATTACCAGTGCCCTATTAAAATATTGCGAACTGGATACTTTGGCTATGGTGATGGTCTATGAGCATTTTAAATATGACTTGATTAATTAATAATAGTATTTAATTGACACTTCTTGGATTTCAGTAGCCCATATCTTCACCCGTGCCCCTAGCCTTATCGATTCCCCTTCCAAGTGCCTTGATGATCTTGGCCGCCATCTGTATTTTATTGGTCGGTATACTGGGTGCCTTTACACCCATTGTCTTAAGAAGTTTAAAGGCCATATCCTTTTCCTTGGTGGGCAGTCCCATCACCTTTGCAAAGAACTTCCCCGGTTCTTTGGCATGGGCCTTTCTCCCAACATAGGATTCCACATAGTTTCTCTTGAACCCCGTTGTCCTGTCAAAGGTCTTTTCTGCTGCTTGGTAAAAACTGTCCCGATCAAACCCTCTTTTGACCATCTTTCCGTTTAGTTCCACTTCGGAAGCCTTGTGCTTGGCCATCGGGGAAAGTGTATAGGTGTTGGTCACGTCCCTTCTACTGACAATGATATGGATATGGGTCTGTGGCCCCTCTTTTTGCATTCCGGCTGCCACTAGTTGCCCGTTCTGTTTGTGTGGGGCCAATCTTTCTTGCTCTTTGATTCTTTTTTTAAGCTCCTTGACATTCCCTATGGATTCGCCCCGTTCCACTTTTCGTATCTCATTCCTTAGCCTTGCTATCTCCCCTCGGTAAGGTGCATTCTCCTGTACCTGTTTGTCAAAGCCCCGATAGGTGCGTTCATGCTCTATCTTGGCATAATATTTCAAGTTCTCGGCCTTTACCTCTTGGTTGCGATGGAAACTCTTGGCATAGTCCTCCATGAGTTTCCTTGTATATTCCCTTAGCAGATTTGGGTCGTTGCCTATGGTCTCTAGCTCCCTTTTATTGGGACTGACCACTATGGAATAGAATTTAGGGTCTTTCTGCCTAAGTTTGGCGGTATTGGCATCTATTTCATCGATGACCGTTTGAGGGCTTACGCTGTCGTTCTCTTGGTCAAAGAATTCCTCCCTTTGTTCGGGCAATCTGTCCTCGTTTTCCTTTTCCAGATAGTCCACATAGTTACCCACACTGGAGTTGTAGGTACTGCCCATTTTCTGTGCTGAGATGGTAAGGTACATAGGCGTTATCTTAATAGATGTTTCAAGCTTTCAAAATCCCCGATGCCCATATTGATCTTGAGATAGGGTTTCCCAATCATGGGCTCCACCTTTTCAACGCTGCTGAGGATTTCATTGCAGCGATTTTTATATTCTTTGAATTCTTGTAGCATTCTATCATGCTCCACTTTCGGAACGGTGTTTCTTGGCTCCAAAAAGTCCTTTCGTTCTTCCTGCAATTGGACTGGTTCACGTCTGGGTTTCCTCCCATCTTTTACATAGGCCTCATAAAGAATGAGCACCATTTCATAGGTGGGCCGGATACTGGTCTTTTCCATGTTCTTGATAATGGCGATGAGCCTATCGAATTTTTTCATCATCTCCAATTGCAACTTTTTGATGCTATCAAGAATGACCTTTGTTCCCTCTCCAAAAGGGTCAAGGTGGTTCTCCTTGAAGTATTGTATCATTCCATCAAGTACCTCACTATGTGATTTGTTGAACTTTTTGGAATAAGTGCGAAAGCGCAAAGCCGTTTCCTTCTTTACGGTGATATTGGAATAACCACCAGTTACTTTCTTTGTTCTGGCATTTTTTGATTGTTTTTCCATAGGTGCGATTTTGTTTTTTAGTGAAATTGCGTCAATTTTTGCGTCAAAAATTTCCAGTGTTTATTGGGCTTCCCAAAGGGTTTACTGTAGATTTCGGAAAAGTCTACTGTAGGCCCTGATTTTGTACAGTATTCCAAAATCTATTCAATCAACTGATTTTCAAATTGTTGAAGACCCGAAAACAACCGTGATGGCGCAATTTGCGCATCACCCTCTTGCTATTCCTTTTTTCACGCAAGCGTGAAAACCGAAATACTTTTCTTTGGAGTAAAGGGCTTCAATAAATTCAGTGGTTTTTGTTCCTTTGAAGCTGTTGACTGAACTTCTCTTCCAGAAATTCATCGGATAGGTTTGGATCGCCCATAAGCCATTTGTCAATAGTATCCTTGTCAAAAAATATTTGCCGGATATGCTTATTGTTGCTCATAGGAATAAGCTTTAACGAGGTAAGCTTGTAAATCTTGCTTTTGGAAAGTCCCGTATAAGCTGCAAGGTCTTCCACATTCATAACCTTCTTCTGATGACCAAGGATGGTTTTGATTTCTTTGAGTATTGTCAACACATTCTGTTGCTCTTCCATAGCTTTTTATTTTTGGAATTAAAGAATATGTAAACGGCCGCTCACTTTTTTTGTACACGACAAACATATATCACCTGATGCAAGTGAAAAATAGGGAAATGAAGATTGCGCTATAATTGTCTTTTGTTTTCGGGGTTAGGCAAAAAATCATCAATAATTAAGAAATTCCAAGTGCTTTGGCTATTGCTTTTCGTGTATCGTCATAGTCCCCTTCTTTGGTCTTCTGCGACCATTTGGAGTAGCTGGATGCAAAAGTGTTTGGGTTGATTTCGGAACCATCGAAGGAAAATCGTTTTTGAACCAATCTGGAAAGTGAGTCTCTCGATTCCTTTCCAAGTCCTTGAATGCCATCTTCAATAATGTGGTCCAAAAACGAGAAAAGAAACCTAAGATTCCCCGATTGCTTGTTCTTTGGCACTTCCCTCATAACTATCTTTTCTTTGCAGGGCAAAAGATTTGTCAAAAGCTCTAAATTTTCAATATCGGATTCATCAAACCCAAAATATTCCTTGTCTATCTTTTTAGATGATAGCTCTACAAATGAGAAGCCTTCTACATCGGCATTTGCCATTTCTTTGGCCTTAAACCAGCCAATTACAAACACAAGAACTATTAATAATAGGAGCAACTGAAAAATATAGTAAGCCGATATCTGTAACCAAGAATAATTCTTTCCGCTGATAAAAAAAAGAAGGGTTAAGGGAATAAAGCTTATAATGACAATTAAAATGGAGAGCCCATTAAGGGAAAGATGTCTAGCCTTGGATTCCATTTTTCTGGACAGCGTTCTTTGCTTATGAATCCATAAAGCTAAAATGTTGCCCAACTTTTCCATATCCCAAGATAATGATTAAATGGTGGTTTTATAAAATGTTATCTGATCATAAAAAACAATTAGTTGTGATTTACGGACAATCTAGATTACAATTTTTATTAAAATCATTGCGGAATTTTCTTTCAGCTTAGGAAAACTAACTATTTTTAAGAAACCCTAACCATTCACCACCAATGTTGGACCAATCTTTTTCGAAGAAAAACTTCAGAATCATATTTGATATAGAAAATAGAAAAGGCTTTTTCGTAGAAGATAAATTTGGTTTTAGCTCAGTAAGAAAATTAACAAACGACATTAAAGTTTATGGAAATCTAGCCAAAAAGTATAAAAAGAGTGGGGATGAGCGTTTAACGAAGTTTTTCAATGAAGTTAAAGAAGTTACGAGAAAATCAAGGAGTGAAGAAGTCGACAATGCGCTTGAAGCAATTAGCGTCAAAATATTGGAAAGCAGTTTTGGTATTAGGCTTAAACAAATCAAAATTCCTGGAGGTAGTGATTTATATACAATCGACAATAAAGCCGAATATTTCTTTGCAATAAAACAGGTTCAATATAACATTTCTAGACTTTATGGTGTGAAGCAATCTAATCGGCATAGTATTGTTGATCAACTAATAAAATTATTAAATAATAAGTTTCCTAAGGTTGTCATTAGAACGGACATCTCCAGTTTTTATGAATCTATTGACCACCAATCTTTATCACGGATAATTAATCAAGATAACTTATTGAATCCAAAATCTCGAAAAATTGTTAATAGTATTCTTCGAGATTATAAAAAATTATCTGGTTCAAATAATGGTATTCCTAGAGGAATTGGTGTAAGCGCATATTTAGCAGAACTATTTATGCGTAAAATAGATAGCATTATTAAAAACACTCCAAGTGTTAGTTATTATGCAAGATATGTTGATGACATAGTAATAATCTTCACACCGAATCCTAATAACCCAAATAGGTCCTATCTAGATGAAGTGAAGAATATCATTGAACAAAATAGCACGGTCAAAGTAAATCCCACTAAAACATTCTCAGTTGAGATCACGGATAAAAAAAGACATACTTTTGAATTTTTAGGCTATCAATTTATTGTTCAAAATGGAACTGTAAAAACCAAATTGACAACAAAAAAGAGTCAGAAACTGGTAAGTCGAATCAATAAATCATTCAATCACTATACTCATTATTCAAAAGTAAATGAAAAAGAGGCCAGAAAAATCCTTGTAAAAAGAATCCGTTTCTTAACTGGAAATACACGATTAGCAAATAACAAATCCAACATACTGGTTGGTGTTTATTACTCTAATAGTTTTCTCACTGAATTAGGAGATATCAGGCATCTTGACAATATTTTAAACTCTAATATAAATAGGGTTCCTTCTGCTTCTTTAAAAAGGAGGTTAAAAAAATATAGTTTCACAAAAGGTTTTACAGAAAAACGATTCTCATCCTTTTTAGCCTCAGAGTTAAAAGAAATAATGAATATCTGGAAATAATGAGGAGAAGTAAAAAAAATATCACAAACAAAAAAGAAAGGGTTGTTTTATCAGATATTTTACCTTTTGAAACTCCTGCCACATTTTCTAACCGTCACTTTTATGAGTTCCTAGTCGACAATAAGATTGAACTTAATGGAAAAAGATTGACATGGAAAAAAGATGGAAAAGCCTTAAGTACAATCATCAAGTTGATTTTCAGTCTCAACTCAAAAGAAATAGAAACAGAAAAAGATAGCGAGATTGTTATCAAAAATGATGCGCTAAAAGCTATTCCCTTTCAATATAAAATCTCACATAAAAAACATGAATTTAGGGAGTTAACCATTGTTCATCCTAAAAACCAAATAGCAGTTACAGAATTTTACAACTTGTTTAAAGAGCTGATTTTGTATTATAGCAATGAAAGTAATTTTTCAATCAGAAGACCTTTCAAAACTGCACAATTCACATATTTTAAGGATAGGCTACATTATGAAAAATTAGCCCATGACCATGAAATTAAAGGGGCTGAAGAATTTGACAAAGAATATGAGAATCTAAAAACCTTTTTCTCATATAAAGAAATAAACTTTATTCATAAATTTTACGAATCCTATAAGTATCACCGCTGTGAAAAAAAATATAAACACCTCTTTAAGTTTGACATATCTAAGTGTTTCGATAGCATATATTCACATTCTATTACTTGGGCACTATTGGATAAAGGTCTTGTAAAAGATAATATTCCAACTTCAAAAACAACTTTTGGAGGAAAGTTTGACCGTTTAATGCAGGATTTAAACTATGGCGAGACAAATGGAATAGTAATAGGCCCAGAATTCTCAAGGATTTTTGCTGAGCTCATTCTTCAAAAAATAGATAAAAGCGTGGAAATAGCTCTTTACGAAAGTGAAGAGTCATTGGTTCATAAAAAAGATTATGAAGTCTTTAGGTATGTAGATGATTATTTTGTCTTCTATAATGACGAGTTTGTAAAAGATGAAGTTCTTAAGCTTTTCAGATTAAACTTACGAGATTTCAAATTAGGTCTCAATGAACAAAAATCAGAATTATATGACAAACCTATTTTAACAGGAATATCAAAGGCTAAAATTGGCATTGTTAAATTACTTGACGCAAAACTATCGTTAAAATCTAATATAGAACCATTATTAATATCTGAAGAACCGGAAGAAAAGAAAGAAACATTTTATGTAAGTTCAAATGGCTTAATAACTGAATTAAAAATTATTCTAAAAACATCAGATGTTCAGTATAAAGACATACAAAGCTTTACTCTGGGATGTGTAGACAATAAAGTTATAAAGCTAATAGAACATTGCTCTGAAACGCTATACAGCCAAAACTCTTTGACCAAGGTCTTCCTGGAAATACTTGACTTTATTTTTTTTATATATGCCGTTAATCCACGTGTCAATAGTACAATTAAATTATGTTCAATTTTAACCAAGATTATCACTTTTTCAAATTTAAAATTAGAGGCAGATTTAACAGATAGAATTTTTAAAAAGATTTATGATGAGGTTTTTTTAGTTTTGAAAAAATCAAGAATCAAAGAGCATGTGCAAATTGAAACTTTATATCTTTTAATAACCTTACGTGATTTAGGAAGGGATTACAGGTTGGAAGAGGAAGTTCTTTGTCATTATTTAGGTATTGATATAGCGAGTCAAAAATGTAAATTTGAGTTGAATTATTTTACAATAACAGTCTTGTTGTTTTACATTGGTGATAAAATAAGGTATAAGCAAACTAAGAAGATACTTGAAATATATATTTTATCTAAAATATCAAATGTTTCATTTGAGAATAGGACTAAAACCACTGAATTGGTACTACTATTTTTTGATCTAATAAGCTGTCCTTATCTCGATAGAAAATTTAAAAACAAATTGTTCCTGTTATTCAATATTCCTTCAACACAGGGTATACTTAGAACAAAAATTATAAATTTTAAAAAGTATTGGTTTGTAAAATGGGATGATTTTAATTTTGGCAAAGAATTGGAGGCAAAAAAGAGTGAAGAAGTTTATTAAGTAATGGTTACACGCTCCGCTCAAATAACTGATTCCTTAGGGAGTTCACACACAAGCGTTTAGTTTACTCTTCGATAAAAGAAGGTTAGACTTAAGAAAACAGCCTGAGCGGGCTGTTTTTTCTTTAGCCACTAATTAAAATAACCAGTGTAATAGAAATGTTGTACCTATGTTGTACCCGTATAAAAAAGAAAAACCTCCCAATTGCTTGAAAGGTTTATCTTTGTTGAGGTGGTCCCACCTGGGCTCGAACCAGGGACCCCCTGATTATGAGTCAGGTGCTCTAACCAGCTGAGCTATAGGACCCGCATTTTGCGGATGCAATATTAGTGTTTATTTTTCTTCAGCGCAAGGTTTTAACGCCCCTTCCCTTCTTTTATTTCTTGGCAAAGCTCCACCAGCACGCCATTGGTACCCTTTGGGTGTAAAAATGCCACCAGTTTGTTGTCCGCTCCTTTTTTGGGTGTTTCGTTCAAAACAACAAAACCTTCGCCCTTTAATCGTTCCATTTCCGATACAATATCATCCACCGCAAAAGCAACATGGTGAATACCCTCGCCTTTCTTTTCCAAATATTTGGCAATGGGACTGTCTGGATTTGTCGCCTCCAACAATTCAATTTTATTGGGGCCCGATTTAAAGAATGATGTCTTTACCCCTTCCGAGGCCACTTCCTCAATTTTATAATGGGGCACGCCCAACAGCTTTTCAAACAAGGCATTGGATGCCTCCAAATCTTTTACCGCGATTCCAATGTGTTCAATTTTATCCATAGGAGATGTAATATGCGTTAAAATGTTCACCTTTTTTCAAAATTACGCACTGTAAATGGTTAATAGTGTGAGGTTAGTCATTAATTCACTTATTTTTGCAGTATGGAGGAAACACAAAGACAGAAAAAAATAGCGGGAATCATTCAAAAAGATCTGGCCGATATCTTACAACGTGCCGCTACCGATGGTGGCCTTAAGGGAACTTTGATCTCTGTGTCCAAGGTTTCCGTAACCGTAGATCTATCCTTGGCCAAGGTGTATGTGAGCATTTTTCCGAACAAGGGTGCCCAAGAATTGTTGGAAGGCATCAAAGAGAGCCAAGTGGCCATTCGATACGAACTGGCACAGCGTACCAAACACCAATTAAGGCGTGTGCCCGAGCTTAATTTTTATCTGGATGATTCGTTGGAATACATCGAAAAGATTGAAAAATCATTGAAAAGAGAAGAAAACCCTATCGAGAACAGGGACTTGCTCGACAAACGTAAGAAATCCTGATTTTGAACTTTCCGCTTTATATCGCAAAACGTTACTTACGGTCCAAAAGCAGCCAAAATGCGGTAAATATTATCAATTTCATTACTTTTTTGGTGATTGTGATAGGTTCTGCTGCGCTTTTTATCGTACTTTCTGCTTTTGCCGGTCTAAAGACGTTCAGCTTATCATTCTCAAACACATTTGATCCCGATTTGAAGGCTTCACCCTCCATTGGCAAACATTTTACCATCTCTCCAGATGAAGAATTGGAGCTTAGTCAAATAGAGGGACTGGCCAATTTTTCCAAGGAATTGGAAGAGCGCGCCTATCTTACCTATAAAGAAAAAAGCACCATTGCCTATATAAAAGGGGTGGATAAAAACTACCGGGCTGTTACGGGAGTGGACAGCACGCTAATTTTTGGCAATTGGGGATCTGATCAATACAATGGGGTCATCGGCATCGGGATATACAATTTGCTTGGAGTGCCCATGAACAATAGAACGGCCATGGAGGTTTTGGTTCCCAAACCTGGTGAGGGCTCTTTTTCGCAACAGGGATTTAATGCCAAACCCTATGATGAACTCGCTTTGGTGGTAAGCGGCGTTTATGCCGTTGAAGAAAGTTTGGACAAAAAATACGTGTTTGCCCGGCTTCCGTTGGTTCAAGAGCTATTGCAGAAAGACAGTACAGAGGTCTCCGGCATCAATTTTAAATTAATGGAGAATGCCTCCGCAGATGATGTAAGGAGCTCCATTGTCGGAGTTTTAGGAGAAAAAGCATCGGTTTTGACCCGTCGTGAGCAAAATACCTCGCTCTACCGCATGTTGAATACCGAAAACTTAGCGACCTATTTGATTTTTACTTTGGTATTGATTATTGCCCTATTTAACGTTGTCGGGGCAATTATTATGATGATCTTGGACAAACAACAGAACTCAAAAACATTGTTCAGTCTAGGTACAACAATCAAGGAATTGCGCCGTATTTATTTTATCCAAGGCTTATTGGTCACCTCTTTTGGCGGGTTGATAGGTGTACTGATAGGGTCTTTATTAATCGGTTCCCAACTTGCCTTCGGATGGTTAAAAATCACGCCATCTCTGGCCTATCCCGTGGAATTCAATATCATCAACTTGCTGATTGTAATCGGAACAATTGTGGTTCTGGGGGTTATTTCTTCAAAAATTGCGAGCAGCCGAATCACCAAAAAATTGATTTCCGCCTAAGCAAACTGGTAATCCCCAAATTTTTCCTCTACTTCATCAAAAGCGGCAAAAACATCCGCAGCATCATCGTTGGTCACCATTTTCATCCGGTATTCCTTAAAATGGGGTATACCTTTAAAGTAATTGGTGTAATGTCTTCTGGTCTCAAAAACCCCCAGTTTTTCGCCTTTCCAATCTATGGCCATTTGCAAATGTCTGCGGGCAGCTTCCACGCGTTCCTGCATGGTAGGCGGTGCTAAGTGTTCGCCGGTTTTTATGTAGTGTTTTACCTCATTGAAAAACCAAGGGTATCCAATGCTTGCCCTGCCGATCATGGCTCCGTCCAATCCATATTCGTCACGCATTTTTACGGCAGCTTCGGGCGTGTCCACATCACCGTTTCCAAATACAGAAATATGCATCCGTTGGTTGTTCTTTACCTCGGCAATGGGCCTCCAGTCAGCTTCGCCTTTGTACATCTGTACACGTGTACGACCGTGGATGGAAATGGCCTGTATCCCAACATCTTGTAATCGCTCGGCAACCTCAACTATCTTAATGGAATTGTTGTCCCACCCCAAACGTGTTTTAACGGTAACGGGTAATTTAGTACGTTTTACGATTTCTTCCGTCAACTTGACCATCAAAGGAATATCCCGCAAAATACCTGCACCGGCATTTTTACAGACCACCTTTTTTACCGGACAGCCAAAATTGATGTCGATGATATCAGGATTGGATTTTTCCACAATATCCACCGCCTGTAACATAGAATCCAGTTCGGCACCGAAAATTTGGATGCCTACGGGACGCTCTTTTTCATAAATGTCCAGTTTGATGACACTTTTGGCGGCATCTCTGATCAATCCTTCGGAAGAAATAAACTCGGTATACACCACATCGGCGCCCTGCTCCTTGCACAATTTACGGAAAGGAGGGTCGCTCACATCTTCCATTGGAGCTAGAAGAAGCGGAAAATCAGGGAGTTCTATGTTTCCAATTTTTGGCAAATCCTACAGTTTTTTGGACTGCAAAAGTACAAAATAGCTTAGAATCAAAAGCTAGTTCTGCGATTGAAGTCGGTCGCGTTCATTTTTGTCGATGCCCCTTTGGTTATCCTCCAATCTAAAATTCCCAAAATTATAGGTGAAACCAAAGCGAATAAACTGTGTTTCGGGACGTCTTCGGTAAAAGTTGTCTTGATTAAGGTACTGCGAACGGTAGGTGGGCACATATTGCTCCAAAATATCCTCTGCTGCCAGCGATAGGGTTATTTTATTATCAAAAAGGTTTTTTCGGAGCCCGATCGTTAAATTAAACTGCTCGTCGGATACGTAAGAACCAAAAAGAAACTGGGAAATGTACGTTGCGGCCACCTCTGCCGTGAACGTTCCATCACTTGATAACGTTAAGTAATTGCCCAAATAGGCATAAACCCCATTTACTTCGTTCGTATAGGGCACATTGCCACTCTCTTCGGCCAAAAAGGTCTCTTCTTCGTGGAACAAGGAGGTGTAGGCATACATAAACCATGCGGGGGCAATGGATTTGCTCAAGGTAAAATCCAAGCCGTAGGATTGACTCTCCAACACATTCTGCTTAAGCTCCACCAAGGTTTGGTTGTCGTTGTCCTGAAATACCAAATAGGCAATGTTGCTGCCATTGTCACGATAATAGACATCAAAGAAATATTCGCTGTTGAGGGTATAGTTGAAATTGAAATTGTTGCTGAAACTTGGTAGCAACCGAGGGTTTCCTTCCTCATAATCGTTTTCGTTGTAAAAAAAGCGGAAGGGGTTCAGGTCGTTATATTTTGGCCTGTTGATATTTCGCCCGTAATCAAAAGAAAAGCTATGCTTATCCGATGGCGAGTAGAGCAAGTATACGGACGGAAAGGGTTCAAAAAAGTCCTGGGTGTTTGTCTCTCCCAACGTGATGGAATTCCCTTCGGCCTTGGTCAATTCCCCTCGGACACCCAGTTTCATGGACCATTTTTCCCAGTTTTTCACAAAGCTCATATAAGCGGCATATACATCTTCATCGTAAATATACCTGTCCGACTGTGATGCGTCGACCGTATTGCTAGATCCATTAAAATTGAAAAAGTTCATCGTATTTTCCGAGGTAATCGTTGAAATCTTGGCCCCGGATTCAAAAGAAGCGCTCCCAATTGGAGTGGAATAGTCCAGTTGTCCCGTAAAAATCTTGATTTCTTGATCCGAATCGGTATCAAAACCAAAGTCCCGCAAAAAAGTACCATCGGCATCAAAATAATTGGATGCAAGGCGTTGGAACGTCTCCCCGTTAAAATAGGTGTAATGCCCATTGGCCCGTATCTGTGCCCCTTCCTTTTTCAATTTGTGAACATAGGTGAGGTCGAACGCCAAGTTGGTGTTGTCCATATTGGCGTTGTTCTGGGTGGTAAATGTGGAATCCAACTGGGCTTGGGCATCCCTGATTTCGTTACTGAGCAATGTTTGTTGTTCTTGATCTACATTAAAAAGCAGGTTGGAGGTCACATTCAAACTGTTTTTGTCATCAAAATCATAATCCAGAATAAAACTTGCATTTTGCGACTGCGACCTATCCGTTTGATTATAATCCGTATCCCAAACGGAAAAAACATCATTGATATCATCCATAAAATGGATACCTTTTTTCGTTTTGTTCACATCCTTTTTTGGGTTGATGGTATAGTTGGCAAACAGGTTGAGCTTGTCCGTTTTGTAATAATGACTGGTTCCTATACTGAATTTTGGAAAAACAGCCTGAGTGATGGTTCCGTTGACGCTCCCTTTATAACCGGGCACAATGTTCTTACTGGTAACAATGTTCAGAATAGGACCTCCTTCAGCATCATAACTTGCGGGAGGGTTCGCGATTACTTCCACTGATTTTATATTGTTTCCCGAAAGTCCCTGAAGCAAATCCTGAACCTCTTGCCCTGAAAGTTGCACTTTCCTATCATTAAGGTAAACGGTCGCATTTTGACCACGAATCATTAAATCATCTTGGTTTACGATTACTCCAGGGGTGTTTTTTAGAATATCCCATGAGGTTCCTTGGGAAACGACTGTATTTTCTACTGAAAAGACCAGTCTGTCTGGCAATCTTTGCAATTTAGGACGCTGAGCCGATACCACTACCTCATCCAGTTCGTTGTTTTCCAAAGGAATGATCAAAGCGCCCAAGGAAACATCCTTGGCAATGTCCAAAGGTCTGGGCTCGGAGCCCCTGCCCACATAGCTTGCCTGTAACAAATAGAGGTCTGGTTCCACTTCTGACAGGACAAAAAAGCCTTTCTCGTTGGCAGATGTCCCTTGAACAAATGTGGAATCTGTAGCCTGAAGCAGCAAAATGTTGGCGTAGGGAATAACCTGATTCTGTTCGTCCACGACCTTACCAGAAATTGTATAGGTTTGCCCATATGCGTCGCATACTGCAAAAAACACCAATAAAAAAGTAGCGGTGTAGTTCTTCATTAGAGGTTTGGGTTGATTGTCAAATCTATGAAATAATTTTTGAGCGGGATGGGCGGTAATTTTCTTATTGATAAAAACCGTTGGCAGGTATTTAAAACAATTATATTTGCAGTTGATTATGTCCCTTTTTTAGGGTATGTTATTGTTGATATGGAGAAGATCAGGAATTTTTGCATTATTGCACATATAGACCACGGTAAAAGCACCTTGGCAGACCGTTTGTTGGACTTTACCGGCTCGGTTACCGAGCGCGAAAAACAGGATCAGTTGCTGGACAATATGGACTTGGAGCGTGAACGGGGCATTACCATTAAGAGCCATGCCATTCAAATGGACTATGTCCACAATGGCGAAAAGTATGTGCTCAACCTGATCGATACTCCCGGACACGTTGATTTTTCATACGAAGTATCGCGTTCCATTGCTGCTTGTGAGGGTGCACTTTTGGTAGTGGATGCCGCACAGAGCATTCAGGCGCAGACCATATCCAACTTGTATCTGGCATTGGAAAACGATTTGGAAATTATTCCCGTGCTCAACAAAGTGGACCTTCCCAGTGCAAATCCAGAAGAGGTTACCGATGATATTGTGGACCTATTGGGCTGTAAACCGGAAGAGGTAATCCCGGCAAGTGCTAAAACAGGAATTGGTATCGAAGAGATTCTTACAGCGATTATTGAACGCATACCTCCTCCCAAAGGAAACCCCGATGAGTCTCTCCAAGCTCTTGTATTTGATTCCGTTTACAATCCGTTTAGAGGTGTTGAAACTTATTTTAGGGTGGTAAATGGTGAAATCACAAAAGGGCAAAAAATAAAATTTGTGGCCACCGGAAAGTCTTACTATGCAGATGAAATTGGCACCTTAAAATTGACCCAGCTCCCTAAAAACAAGATTTCGACGGGCGATGTGGGCTATTTGATCACCGGAATAAAAGATGCCCGCGAGGTAAAAGTAGGGGATACCATAACGGATTCCGCAAACCCGACCAAAAACCCCATTGGTGGTTTTGAGGATGTAAAACCTATGGTTTTTGCGGGTATTTACCCTGTGGACACGGAAGATTTTGAGGATTTACGTTCCTCGATGGAAAAATTGCAACTCAATGATGCTTCCTTGGTATTTACGCCTGAAAGCAGTGCTGCATTGGGCTTTGGGTTTCGATGTGGCTTCTTGGGAATGTTGCACATGGAGATCATCCAAGAACGTTTGGAGCGCGAGTTCGACATGACCGTGATTACCACGGTGCCCAATGTTAGCTACCATGCGTATACCACCAAAGGTGATCCAGAACCCATAATTGTCAATAACCCAACGGATTTACCAGATCCTTCCACTATAGACCGCGTAGAGGAACCTTATATTAAGGCAACAATCATCACAAAAGCTGATTTTGTGGGCAACGTAATGTCGCTCTGTATTGAAAAGCGTGGGCAAATTGTTAACCAGACCTATTTAACCACGGAGCGGGTGGAGCTGGTTTTTGATATGCCTTTGGCAGAAATTGTTTTTGACTTTTACGACCGTTTAAAAACCGTTTCCAAAGGATATGCCTCTTTTGATTATTCCCCAATAGGAATGCGCACCTCAAAACTGGTTCGTGTGGACATTCTTTTAAATGCCCAGCCTGTTGATGCACTTTCTGCCCTGGTACACTTTGACAATGCTTACCATATCGGTAAGAAAATGTGCGAAAAGCTAAAAGAGCTTATCCCAAGACAGCAGTTCGATATTCCGATCCAGGCTGCCATTGGCTCCAAAATTATTTCTAGGGAAACCATTAAAGCGTTACGAAAAGATGTTACCGCCAAATGTTATGGTGGGGATATTTCCCGTAAGCGTAAGTTGTTGGAAAAGCAGAAAAAAGGTAAAAAACGGATGCGCCAAGTAGGCAATGTGGAAATTCCTCAGCAAGCCTTTATGGCCGTTCTTAAGTTGAACGATTAAAAAGGCCAAGAAAATAGTTTTCTCGGCCTTTTGCAGATTATAATGATGCATCTCCAGCTGCACATAATGATTCTGCAAATTGTTTAGGCGTTAAATCCTCTCCGCCAAAAAACTTTGCATCCATAGTTGTTGTAGACCCGGCCGCTGATACTGTCCAAGTACCATCTCCGTTATCACAAACTTCCACTTTTCCTCCGTCAAGGGTACAGGATTCACATTCATTTGTTGGTCCGTCATCTTTGGAACAGGCGGTCATTAATGCGGTAGCGACAACTACCGTAAGTACAAACTTTTTCATTTTTAAAATATTGGTTAATAAAACACCAAAATACTTGTACTCCATCATTTAATATGCCCTCAATTGACAGATGCCCTATATGAATTGACGGATGCGAAAAAAAGCGTGTCCTTCTTAAATTATTTAAAAGGAAAAAAGTAAGGGATTACAAAAGTGGCGGCAATCCAGATAATGATATTAAGCGGTGTCCCTACCTTTAAAAAATCGTTGAACTTGTAATTTCCCGGCGCATAGACCATGGTATTGGTGGGATAGCTTACGGGCGTCATAAAAGTAAGGGAGCAAGCAAACATCACCGCCACCAAAAAAGGCCGTTCACTCACCTCCATTGCCGCGGCAAGACTAATTACTATCGGAGTCATAAGGGCCGCTGTGGCCTTGCTGGAGAGCACATTGGTGCTCAAAAAAGTGACCAAGTACAAAATGCTTAAGGTAACTTGGGCATCATAACTTCCTAAGGTCTGTTCTATAAAAAGGGCTATTTTTTCGGCCCCTCCGGTTTTTTCAAGGGCCGTTCCCATGGAAAGCACACCTGCCATCATGAAAATAACCTTCCATTCCACTGCTTCGTAAGCTTCCTTTGGTTTTAACGTGGACGTGGCCACCAATAACAGAGCGCCAACCATACTACTAATCAAAATAGAGGTGAGGTTTAGTGAAGCCGCAAGCACTACCCCCACGGCAATAACAAGGGCAGGAATGGCTTTTTTTAAATTGACTTTCCCATGCTTGTGCTCGGAAAGGGCCACCACCAAGTTCTGGTCAACCAATGCATCCACATCGGCCTCGGTGCCCAAAATCAGTAACATGTCTCCTTCTGTCAACTTTACATCAGCGAGCTTTTCATATAAAATCTCGCCACGTTGTCTTATGGCCAGGACCGAGCCATTGTATTGCCTCCTAAAATTAAGGGAGCGAAGGGACCCCTCCGTTAGTTTGGAACCAAAGGGAATAATGACTTCATAAATGTGTTTCTCAAGTTCTGCTTCGTCCAACTGTCTGTCCCCTGTGATTTTATATCCTTTAAGGCTTCGGATGCCGTTAAGTGCTTTCGGGGGAATCATAACTTTCATTACGTCTCCTTCCAATATAAATGTTTCGGGGCCAATGTCGTGCTTGAGCGAACCCGCCCTCAATATGGCCAGAACCTGTACATTGTGATCATTGACCAATCTGGATTTATGCAACGTTTTTTTGCTGTCGGGACAATCCTTTTCCACCAGTAATTCGGTTATGTACTTTTCTGCTTCTTTGGAAAGTGCTTTCTGCTCCTTTTCTGCCTTGGGCAACAGAAGGGGTGCCACAAAAAAGATGTAGGCAAAACCAATTACGGCCAAACAAAGTGCCGCCAAACTGAATTCGAACATCCCAAACCCCTCCAGCCCATATTCTTCGGCATAACTGCTCACCAAAATATTGGTGGAAGTACCGATCAAGGTACAGGTGCCGCCAAAAAGTGCCGAAAACGATATTGGGATCAACAACATGCCCGGGGTTATTTTGGTTTCCCTACAAACGGTAAGCGCTATGGGCAAAAGCAGGGCCACTACTGCGGAATCGTTCACAAAAGCGGAAAACATACCCGCAATAAGGCAAAATGTGATCAGGGCAATGCTGTAATGTATTTTGGCCAGCTTTATGATCCTATGGCTAAGACCGTCCAAAATTCCTGAATTGAACACCCCTGCACTTACCACGAACATGCACCCAAGTGTTAAGGTGGCAGGGTGGTTAAAGCCCGAAAAACCTTCTTTGGGACTAAGGACGCCCGCCACTATGAACAGGGCCATAATGATGATGGATGTGGTATCAATAGAAAAATAGTCCTTTACAAAAAGGACAATGCCTATGCAGATGATAACGATGGTAATAATTAAATCGCTGCCCATGGTGCCCCTAATTTACAATTCCGTTCTTTGTTTGGCCACCTTTTTTCTATCCCGGTTCGGTCAATGATGAGTAAATCCGTAAACTGAACCATTTTCGCCTCTTCTACAGAAAACTATCTTAATCCGTTTTGGAATTCTCTTCCTTTTTTGCCACTTCTATCTCTTTGCCTAAATAAACTAGCTTGTAGCCTTCACCCTTTGGAGTAAAGTCCTTGCTGTTTGCTGGAATGATTTCAATGCTTCCATCGGGCGATTTTGTGAACAATGGAACAATGTCACGTTCTTCGTAGGTAATGTCGATCAACTTGTCGTAGTGTTCCTTATCCTCCAATTCAATTTCGTGGATGACCGGATGCTTTCGCACGGTATCCATCAGTTGGATAAAATCATCCGTATGGGAAAAGAGCCCTTCTTTTGGATTGTTATCCGGGTCATTCACCTCTTCGGTATTTACCAAACGAAACGCTCCGTTCTCGCCAAATTGTTTTTGGAACTTATCGATGGCAAACTTGTTGATATCGGAGTTCCCTGTAAGTGCCATTAAATAACCCATGTCGTTCAACTCAATATTATCTACAAGCGTGTCAGAAAAAATATTGGCAGAAAGGGCTTCCAAACCTAGTTTCTTTGCTTTATCAACATTATTTTGGTTATTGTCTATAAGCACTACGTGTCTATTGTTCTTTCTCAAATAATTGCCAATGAGCCGCGATAGTTTGGATGCACCAATAATTAAAATGCCTTCGGACTTTTTTAAGAACACACCAACCAGTTTGGCGAACAAACGTGCCGTGGTAGCGTTTAACAATACCGTGCCCAAAACAATCATAAAAACCAGAGGGGTAATATATTCGGCCCCCGGTTCTCCCCTTAACATCAATTTAGAGCCAAAAAGCGAAGCAATGCCCGCAGCAACGATCCCTCGTGGACCGACCCAGCCAATAAAAAGTTTCTCGTTGAGTTTTAAATTGGATCCCTGAGAACTTAAAAATACCCCCAAGGGCCGTATTATAAATACGATTACTGCAAAAAGAGCGACCGTGTTCCAGTTGTAGATCAGCTCCATGTCGCTAATATTGATGTTGGCCGCCAATAAGATAAATAGAATCGAAATCAACAACACACTAAGGGATTCCTTAAAATAAAGCAGTTCTTTAAGATTGGGAAGATTCATGTTGCCCATGACCATACCCATAACCACCACGGCCAACAGACCGGATTCGTGAGCAAACAGATCCGACTCCACATAAACAAGGAGTACGGTGGAAAGGGAAACCACGTTCAACAGATAATGTGGAATAAAGTTCTTTTTTATGGCGAAAGCCAGTGCGTGGGCAAACGTAAACCCAAAAGTGGTCCCGAACAGAATAATTTTACCAAACTCGATGAGCGCTGTTTGTGTAAACGCCTGCCCTTCCCCTACACTGATGAATTCAAAAACCAATACGGCAACCAATGCTCCGATGGGATCGATCAGGATTCCTTCCCACTTTAAAACGGCCGACACGTCTTTTTTGAGGGGAATGTTTCTCAAAATAGGTGTAATAACCGTAGGTCCGGTAACTATAATCAGCCCAGAGAACAAAAATGAAATTTGCCACGACAACCCAAAAATATAGTGCGCCGCAACACCGGCCCCAAAAAACGTTACGATCGTCCCAATGGTAATCAACTTGGTGATTACAGGTCCCACGTTGGATATTTCTGCCCGTTTAAGGGTAAGGCCGCCTTCAAAAAGAATAACGCTAATGGCCAAGGACACAAAATAATAAAGCCCCTCTCCCGGGAACAGCCCTTTTTCGCCGTTCCAGATGGGCTCTATTAGTTTTGACCCATCATCTGTATATAAGGTTGCGATGGGGCCTACCAATAAACCGATCAAAATTAAAGGTAAAATGGCTGGCAATTTAAATCGCCAAGCCACCCACTGTGCAATAATGCCAAGAATTATAATTCCCGCAAGTTCGAGCATAGTCTAAGTTTTGTGGAAATTTAATGTTTTTCTTTTAGATAATCGTTCTTGGCCTGGGTCGCCAACTACATTATAGAAGCTTTTGGGGAGAAAACCTTCCCAGATTTAACAGCACTCATCCCATATTTTGTTAAAATACGGCCAATATGTCCTTAATTTTTCGGCATTTGGACTGTGCTTTTATTATTTTGCACCCCATTTTATTTTCTAAATGACAATTTATCCCATAGAGACCGGTAATTTTAAATTAGATGGAGGTGCGATGTTCGGCGTGGTTCCCAAATCTATTTGGAACAGAACCAACCCTGCAGACAGCAATAATATGATCGATCTTGCAGCCCGTTGCCTTTTGATCGAAGATGGCGACAGGCTTATTTTGATTGATAATGGTCTGGGCAACAAACAATCCGAAAAGTTTTTTAGCTATTACTACCTCTGGGGCGATCATTCCTTGGACAAATCCTTAAAAAATGCAGGTTTTCATCGTGATGATGTTACCGATGTTTTTTTGACCCATCTACATTTTGATCATTGTGGAGGCAGCATCCAATGGAACAAAGACCGCACCGGGTATGAACCGGCCTTTAAAAATGCCCGTTTTTGGACCAACAAGGACCACTGGGAATGGGCCACCAAACCCAATGCCCGGGAAAAAGCTTCATTTTTAAAAGAGAACCTATTGCCCATGCAGGAAAGCGGACAGCTTCATTTTGTGGACAGAAAAGATGGTTCCTTTTTGGAAAAGTCCGAACTCGGTTTCGGCATCCACTTTGTGGATGGTCATACCGATAAGCAAATGCTCCCTCACATAAACTATAAGGGCAAATCCTTGGTTTTTGTGGCCGATCTAATTCCGACCGTGGGCCATATTCCCCTACCTTATGTAATGGGGTACGATACCCGCCCTTTACTGACCTTAAAAGAAAAATCAGATTTTTTAAATGCTGCCGTTGAAAACGATTGGCTCTTGCTGTTTGAGCACGATGCCCACAACCAAATATGTTCTCTTAAGCAAACCGAAAAAGGAGCTCGTTTGGATCAGTTGTTTTCCTATAACGAACTATTCAAAATGCAATAACCTTACACTTTTTACAAATACATTCTATGAATCGCACATATAGCAAACTATCATTTTTATCCCTATCTGCCGCCCTATTTTTAATGGGTTGCGGGTCCACCGCCTTGGTCTCTACCCCTGTGGAGAACATTGATGCCGTTCCCTTAAAAATTTCTGAGCTTACCGAAGCGGAGAAAAAAAATTGGGGCCACCTCGACCTTATTGCGGACACCATTCCCGGCATGAGCGTGGACAAAGCCTATAACGAAATCATAAAGAACAAAAAGGGGAAAACCGTTGTAGTGGCCGTTTTGGATTCGGGCATGGATTTGGAGCACGAAGATCTAAAGAGTGTTCTTTGGACAAACACCGATGAAGTCCCCAACAACGGCAAGGATGATGATGGCAATGGTTATGTGGACGATATACACGGCTATAACTTTTTAGGAGATTCCTACAACGAGCAATTGGAATACGTTCGAATGCTTCGTTTGGGCATCGGAGATGCTTCTGAAAGGGCCGAAGCAAGGCTTTTGCTTGATAAAGAATACCCTGAAGCTGTTCAGAACAAACAGCAATATGAGCAAATATTCCAAGTGGTAAAAGGAGCTGACCAATTGGTTAAAACCGAATTGGGCAAAGAAGACTACACCAAAGAGGATTTGCTTTCCATTGAGCCCAAAACCACGCAAATGGAACAGAGTGTTGCGGTGTTGACCCAAATGTTCACCTATGGCGATAGTATTCCTGAAGTATTGGACGAACTCCAAGAAGGCATTAAATACTTTTCTGAACAGGCCAATTACAACCTCAACAAAGATTTTAATGGAAGAACCCCCGTGGGTGATGATCCTTATGATATTACGGACGTTCCCTACGGTAATGGCAACCCAAAAAACATTGTGGACACCGAAAGCCACGGAACCCACGTAGCTGGAATTATCGCTGCCAAGCGCAACAACGGTATTGGGATGGACGGTGTAGCCCAGAATGTGGAAATCATGAGCATCAGGGCCGTTCCCAATGGTGATGAATACGATAAAGATATCGCTCTTGGTATTCGCTACGCTGTGGACAACGGTGCGTCCATCATCAACTGTAGCTTTGGGAAGTCCTTTTCCCCTAAAGCGGAATGGGTTTACGATGCCATAAAATATGCGGCTTCCAAAGATGTTTTAATTGTTCACGCAGCAGGTAACGACGGTGAGGATTTAGAAAACCCTGAAAACAGAAATTATCCAAACGATGATATGGATGAAAGTCAGGAGTTTGTGGATAATATGATTACTGTTGGAGCACTTTCCAGCAACTATGGGTCTGAGATGGTGGCCTCTTTTTCCAATTATGGAAACCAACGTGTTGATGTTTTTGCTCCCGGTGCCGAGATTTACTCTACCATGCCCAATAGTGAATATGAGTTTCAAGGTGGAACCTCCATGGCCGCTCCCGCGGTTGCCGGTGTTGCGGCGCTTATTCGTTCCTATCATCCAGACCTATCCGCTTCACAGGTAAAAAACATCATCATGCAGTCCGGTCTTAGAACAAAACGGTCGGTTATTGTAGCGGGTGACGAGACCAAAGCCACCACTTTCGATAAAATTTCTAAATCCGGCAAAATGGTCAATGCCTATAATGCCTTAATTTTGGCAAACAATATCTCAAAAGGTAAAATGACCTTGGAAAGTAATTCAAAATAATATATGAAGCGTTTACAATCCCTCTTTTTTACAGCCTTTTTCGGCGCCACTCTTTTTTTAAGTGCGCAATCAAGTGACTGGCAACAGCACGTGGACTATACCATGGATGTACAAATGGATGTGAAAACATACCAGTACACCGGCACCCAAAAATTGGTCTATACCAACAATTCTCCGGATGAATTGAGCCGTGTTTTTTATCATTTGTACTACAATGCCTTTCAGCCCGGTAGTGAAATGGATATCAGGCTCCAAAACATCAAAGACCCGGATAAAAGGATGATGGAAGACGGGAAAAGCAGGATCGCATCGCTTTCGGAAAGTGAAATGGGGTATTTGCATGCCAAATCCCTAACGCAGGACGGTCAACCCGTTTCTTTTGCCGAAGAAGGAACCATTCTTGTGGTGGATTTGGTGAAACCTATTCCCCCAGGAGGAAAAACGACCTTGGAAATGTCTTTTGAAGGTCAAGTTCCCCTTCAAATAAGACGTTCGGGAAGAAACAGTAAAGAAGGTGTTGCCCTTTCCATGAGCCAATGGTACCCCAAACTTTCGGAATACGATTTTGAAGGGTGGCATCCAAACCCATACATAGCCCGTGAGTTCCATGGCGTGTGGGGCGATTTTGATGTGAAGATCACTTTGGACAAAGATTACACGGTCGGAGGCTCTGGATATCTTCAAAACCCGCAAGAAATTGGACATGGTTATGAAACGCCCGGCACCAAAGTAAAAACCAAAGGCAAAACATTGACTTGGCACTTTAAAGCACCCAAAGTACACGATTTTATGTGGGCGGCCGACCCGGAATATATTCACGATACTTATAAAATGGAAGATGGGCCAACGCTTCATTTCCTGTACAAAGACAACCCAGAATTCAATGAAAACTGGAAAAAACTTCAGCCCAAAACGGCCGAAGCGATGACCTTTTTTAGCAAAAACATAGGGAAATACCCTTACGAACAATATTCAGTAATTCAAGGAGGCGATGGCGGAATGGAGTATGCCATGAGCACTTTAATCACTGGCGAACGCGAATTTGGTAGTTTGGTCGGGGTAATGGTGCACGAAATGGCGCACTCTTGGTTCCAACATGTACTGGCGACCAACGAGTCCAAACACGAGTGGATGGACGAGGGTTTCACTTCCTTTATCAGTAGCCTGTGCATGAATCAAATTATGGAACAGAACAAGCAAAACCCTTTCGAGGGATCGTATAGGGGCTATTATGCCCTGGTCAACTCCGGTTTGGAAATGCCACAGTCCACCCATGCCGATAGATACCCTACGAATTTTGCTTATGGTGTTTCGGCTTACAGCAAAGGATCCATATTCCTTTCTCAACTGGGGTACATAATTGGTCAAGATAAACTGATGGAAACCATTCAAAAATATTTCAAAGAATTCAAGTTTAAGCACCCTGTGCCCAACGACATTAAAAGAACAGCGGAAAAAGTATCGGGAATGGAACTTGATTGGTACTTGACCGATTGGACACAGACAACCAATACCATTGATTACGGTATTAAAAGTGTTGAGGCCGATGGGGACAAGACCAAGGTAACCATGGAGCGCATCGGTGAAATGCCCATGCCTTTGGATATTTTGGTCGTGGGCGCCGATGGAACACAAGAAACGTACTATGTGCCATTGCGCATGATGTACGGGGAAAAAGACAACCCCTACCCTAATCTAAATCGTACTGTTTTGGAAGATTGGCCCTGGGCTTACCCAACTTACGAGTTTACGTTGGATATGCCTTTGGACAATGTTCAGGCCATTATGATAGACCCATCGCAATTGATGGCCGATGTGGATGGGGAAAACAACGTATATCAGGCAGAGGAATAAGTCCTCCCTTAATCCCTCCAAAGGAGGGAAACCTCTCCCCTTGGAGAGACTGGAGAGGGGACCATCTATAAAATTTATAGAAACAATTAAATTCTAGGATTTTAACCTTTAACTAGATTATTAAGGGCGGCCGATTGGGCGGCCCTTGCTTGTTCTAGGTAAAAATTATGTATTTTGAACATAAAACTTAGTTCCAGGCGTCAGTTCGAGTGATTTTGAGGAACAAAAAATCGTATCGAGAACCCTTTTTTAGATAAAAATTCTTTTTTTCGATACAAACTCCTCTCATGCTGTCGTGAAATCCACTCGAAATGACGAATTTTATCAAAATGCACCACGAGTTATTCAAGTAATTTACCTTCTAAAAGGAACTGTCTCTAAATGCTAGAAGAAAATACAGATTCAAAAAAGACAGATGCTCCCCTGAAGTCCCCTCAAGGGGACAATTTTGATTTATCCTTTCCCAAAAAAGAAAAGCTCACCAACAAAAAAATGTTCGAAGCGCTTTTTGCGGAAGGTAAAAATCTGCGTGAATTCCCTTTAAAGCTGATTTACCTCAACACCAATTTTAAGGATGAGGTGCCTGTAAAAGTTGCTGTGGTCGCCCCCAAAAGGCAATTCAAATCCGCAGTAGACCGTAACCGCATCAAGCGGCTTTTAAGGGAGGCTTACCGGCGCAACAAGCCCCTCATTTTTAACAACATTGAGGGAAATTTTGCGTTCATATTTTTATACCTTGGCAAGAAGACCCCAAGTTTTAATGAAGTTGATGCAGCCATGAAAAAGCTGTTAGAGGCCTTTATAAATAAAGAATTCCATGAAAAGATTGATTAAAAAACAGGTTTTGATTCCCGTTTTGGCACTTGCCGTTTTGGTTGGTGCCAGCAGTTTTAAAAGTGACTTTTTTGAGATTGCCAAACAAATAGAAATCTTTACTACGCTCTTTAAAGAACTCAACATGAATTATGTGGACGAGACCAATCCGGCAGAGCTGATGGATTCCGCCATAAAAAACATGTTGGGTGAACTGGATCCCTATACCCAGTTTTTGAACGAGCAGGATGTTGAATCGTACAAAATCAATAATTCGGGCGAGTATTCGGGCATTGGTGCCCTTGTTCGCTCTTATGAAAATAAATTGGTGGTGGTTGAGCCCTATCAAGGGTATGCCGCCGACAAAGCAGGCCTAAAGGCCGGAGATGAAATTATTAAAATTGGAGAAACCTTGGTTGCCGATTTCGATGATAATGCCGGAGAACTCCTAAAAGGGGCCAACAACTCCTCGGTTGATGTCACCTTTTTAAGACAAGGAGAAACCAAGACCGCAACCATTACCCGCGAAGGTGTAGAGGTAGACGCTGTTCCCTTTTACGATATGATCGATGACAAAACGGGGTATATCGTATTGTCTAGATTCAACAGAAAAGCTTCCAAACAAACCCAATTGGCCATGCAGGACCTTAAAGGCCAGGGTGCAGAAAGATTGGTGCTGGATTTAAGGGGAAACCCCGGAGGGTTGCTATCCGAAGCCATCAATGTAACCAACCTTTTTGTGCCCAAAGGAGAGTTGATCGTTACCACGAAATCCAAGGTAAAAAAGTTCAATCAGGAATACAGAACCAAAAACAAGCCAGAGGATGAAGCCATTCCCCTTGTTGTCCTGATAGATGGAAAAAGTGCTTCGGCCAGTGAAATTGTTTCCGGAGGGCTTCAGGATTTGGACCGTGCCGTTATCGTCGGGGCAAGGAGTTTTGGCAAAGGATTGGTACAACGCCCCCTCAAACTAACTTATGGTACGCAATTAAAGGTAACCATTTCCAGATATTACACCCCTTCGGGCAGATGTATACAATCCTTGGATTATTGGAACCGCGATGCACAGGGCAATGCCGTTCGAAACACTGATTTTAAAGAATTCACCACCAGAAACGGGCGAAAAGTATGGGATGGTGGAGGAGTAATGCCAGACATTACCATTGAATCTTTAAAAACCAACTCCCTTATTGATGCGTTGGAGGAAAACAATATCGTTTTTGATTTTGCCACGGATTATTTCTACGACCACAATTTTGATTCGGTAGAAAATTTTAATTTTTCCGATGATGATTATAGCGCATTTAAAACCTATGCCCAAGAGCAGAACTTCTCCTATCAGACCAAAACGGAAAAGCTTTTGGAAGAATCCATTAATGGTGATGACACCTTATTGGGAGGTGATGTCCAAGAAAAGTACAAAGACCTTCTTTTGGCCGTAAATAAAGGTAAAATAACCGCTTTGGACACCTTTAAAAAGGAAATCCAAAAGAAGTTGGAAGATGAGATTATAGCCCGATATTTTTACCGGGATGGGCTTTACAAATACTATTTGACCCACGACGATGCCATATTGACCGCAAAAGAATTGTTGGCCGATAGTTCCAAATACGCTGCAATTTTAAAGTAGGGCATTGTTTCTTCGGTTCGTCTTTCAATCCATATGCCGCATTCATCAAACCAAATACGGCAATTATCAAATGTCCCCACATTAATCGTCCGATATTCACTAATTTTCCTTTGGATAGCTGTTACAGCTCATTTTAGCAAATAATGCCTATGGCAAAAATTGAACGGGAAGATATACAGACCATAAGTCAGCACAGCAATTGGTCAAAAAGTGGGGTCTCTAAGGCCTTGCTCCACCATATTTATCCCGATAAGACCGCTTGGCAACGTTTTTTATCGCTGCTGTTCCTGGGCTTGGGCCTTTCCTTTTGTATTGCTGGTATTATTTTCTTCTTTGCCTTTAACTGGTCGCAGATGCACAAGTTTTTTAAACTTGGCCTCGTTGAAGCGCTTATTGTTTTGGTTTTTTTGTCCATCTATTTTTTTAGGGCAAAACCTTTTATCAAAAAATCATTGCTTACCGTGGCCTCGGTTCTTGTTGGTGTTCTTTACGCTGTTTTTGGGCAAGTATACCAAACGGGGGCCAATGCATACGATCTTTTTCTTGTTTGGACCTTGTTTATTACTGTTTGGGCGGTTGTTTCCAATTTTTCACTTTTGTGGTTGGTTTATATTGCGCTCATCAACATAACCATTGTGCTTTATGCCGAACAGGTGTCCCTTAATTGGGATGCCATGTTTCTCACCATCTTGCTTTTTGGTGTAAACGCCCTGTTTTCTGTACTTTTTATTGCACTGCCCAAACTAACAAGGCTAAAAGCATATCCAACTTGGTTTACCAATGTTTTGATTTTGGCGGCAACAACCATTGGCACAATTGGAGTATCTGGCGGTATCATGGATAAGAAAGATGCTTCCTTTTATGTACTGTTGGTCTTTGTTCTTTTATTTTTTTGTGCAGGTCTGTGGTATGGGAAAATAACGCGAAACCTATTCTATCTGTCCGTCATTCCCTTTGGGGCCATCATTGTTTTTTGTGCTTTTCTCCTCAATATTTCTGAAGATGCGGGCATGCTATTTGTCATTGGTCTGTTCATTATCGCCAGCATATCCGTATTGATAAAAACCTTATTGAACCTTCAAAAAAAATGGACAGGATAGAAAACATAAAAAATTTGTTGAATACCATACGTTCCTCCGAAGGAAGTGGATTTACTTGTGATGAAGATAAAATCCTTGCCAATTATCACAATAAAAAAGGGGAGAAAGCCAGTTTGGCCATAAAAATCCTTTCGGTTCTTGGAGGTATTTTGGCCTCCGCTGCGTTTATCGTGGTTTTGTTTATTCTTGATGTTTTGGATTCTGAATGGAGCTCAGTGGTCTTGGGTATCGTGCTTATTGGAACGGCCATTGGCATCAACAAAAAATATGAAACATTGATTATTGATACGTTTAGTGTATCCATTTATGTGCTCGGGCTTGTCCTTTTTATTTTGGGTATGGCAATGCATCATAACGTGCAGCAAGAACATATTGCGTTTTTAATAGTTCTAATTGCCCTGAGCAGCCTGTTCTTTACCCAAAACTATGTTATCTCTTTTATTTCTGTCCTCGCCATTGGCGCTGCTTTTTTGTTCTTGATCATTTCATACGACATTCCCGATGCCATACACGGCTATATACTGTTTTACGCGACCGCCCTTTCGTATTGCTTTTTGAACGAGGCCTCCCTTTTGACCGATCATCCCAAATTGGCAAAATTATATGGCCCCTTACGCATTGGGCTTGTTTTTTCCTTGCTTTTTGGTCTTGTTGCCATTGGCAAGAACGGGCTGGTTCCCATATCCAAAAACCTGATTTGGATGTCTTCCGTTGCTTCCTTTTTCTTTATCTTATACTTGGCCTCTTACGTTCTAAGAACGCTACAGGTCCGGTCGACAAAGAACAAATTGGTCGCCTATGTACTGTGCTTTCTTATACTTTTGCCCACACTTTTTGCTCCCGCTATTTCCGGGGCCATGCTTATAGTTCTTTTAAGCTTTTTGGTAAACCATAAAACTGGTTTTGGGGTGGGAATCGTAGCCTTGGTTTACTTTGTGTCGCAATATTACTATGACCTTAACCTAAGTTTATTGACAAAATCCATTGTTCTGTTTTCATCAGGAGTGGTGTTCCTTGTTTTTTATCTGTTCTTCACCAAAAAAACCAAAACCCATGAAAAAGTATAGCTGGATCATTATACTCCTAAACCTTTTTCTTTTTTTGGGGTTTTTCAATTATTCCATCTTCAAAAAGGAAAAGCTATTGGACAATGGAACATTGGTGCTCATGGAACTGGCCCCAGTCGACCCCCGGTCTTTGATTCAAGGTGATTACATGCGCCTGCAATATAAATTGGCAAGCGAAATGGTCCACGACAGTATTCCACCACGTGGTTTATGTGCCATTGAACCCAATGCTGACGGGGTAGCACAAAAAATCAGGGTTTTGCATGATAAAAATGTTATTGGCAAAAATGAACATATCATTAAATACTCCGCAAAAAAATGGTGGGGCATACGCATTGGTGCAGAATCTTATTTTTTTCAAGAAGGGGAAGCGGAAAAGTATGAAAACGCCAAATACGGCGGCCTAAAGATAGATGCTGAAGGAAATAGCATCTTGATAGGTTTATATGATGATACACTAAAAAAGATAGAATAAATTCTATTTTTGGGCATGCAACAACTCAAGGTCTGTGAACTTTTTGCGGGTGTGGGCGGTTTTCGTCTGGGATTGGAAAATACAGGGCACTATTCCGTTGTGTGGAGCAATCAATGGGAGCCCTCTACCAAAATGCAGCATGCTTCTTTGGTTTATGAAGCGCGGTTTGGAACAGGGAATCACTCCAACACCAATATTGAAAATGTAGAAACCTCGGAAATTCCCGACCACGATATACTCGTAGGCGGGTTTCCCTGTCAAGATTATTCCGTGGCCACATCTTTGAAAAACTCCAAGGGCCTTATTGGTAAAAAGGGTGTGCTGTGGTGGTCCATCCATCGTATTCTTTCCGAGAAAAAGAACAAACCAAAATATCTTTTTTTGGAAAATGTAGATCGCCTGTTAAAATCCCCTTCTTCCCAAAGGGGTCGAGATTTTGCCGTGATGCTCCGTAGTTTGTCAGATTTGGGCTATGCTGTGGAATGGCGAGTAATAAATGCGGCGGAATATGGAATGCCACAGCGCCGAAGGCGCGTTTTTTTTATGGCGTATTTTAAGGGTTCTCCTGTTTTTAAAAAGCTCCTAAAATCCCGCCCAAAAGATTGGATTTTGAAAGAAGGAACTATTTCTGCTGCTTTTCCAGTCGACCAAACAGCTCAAAATGTGGTTTCCTTTGATTTGGAAAAAGATTTAGTGGCTTTGTCCCATAACTTCAACCCAGAAAAAGGCCTTTCCCCATTTTTAAACTCCGGGGTTTGTGTTAATGGTAAAGTATCTACCCTAAAAACAATTCCTTCTTACGATGCAAAAAGAACGGTGCTCTCCGATATTTTGGAAAAAGGTTCCATTCCTTCGGAATATTATATTGATGCTGCCGATTTGCCCAAATGGGAATATTTAAAGGGCTCCAAAAAAGAAATACGCAAGACCAAAGCTGGTTTTGAGTACAATTACAGCGAGGGAAGCATGGTGTTTCCTGATGCTCTTGATCAACCTTCCAGAACAATAATAACCGGCGAGGGCGGAAAATCTCCTTCTCGGTTTAAGCACGTGGTCCAAACCTCCAAGGGACTGCGAAGACTTTTACCTGTTGAATTGGAACGGTTGAACATGTTTCCGGATAACCATACACAATTGGAGGGCATTTCTGATGCCAAGCGTGCCTTTTTTATGGGCAATGCTCTTGTGGTGGGCATTGTGGAGAAACTTGGTGCTTCACTGTTCCGGAAAATATCCGAGATTGAAAAGCAAGTTCAAAGCTGACCTATCCAAAGAAAAACAATTAACCCCTTTACTGGATTCGTATTACCAAAAACACTTAAAGCAATATTGTTTTGAGCGGATTTCTCATCTTAAAAAACAACTACAGGGCATAGATCTTATCCTAAAGGATAAGCAGTCAGAAAAGCAATTTTTAGTGGATGAAAAAGCACAACTGGATTATGTAAATGAAAGTTTGCCCACATTTGCCTTTGAGTTGTTCTATCAAAAGAATGGAATTCAAAAACAGGGGTGGTTGTTCGATGCTTCCAAAAAAACACAGTTTTATGCTTTGGTCACCAGCATTTATTCGGATGAAGATGGTGTTTTTACCTCTTGCAACATCACTTTTGTGAATCGGGAAAAATTAATTCTGCGTTTGGAAGAAATAGGTTTATCGCGAAAACATCTAGAGCAACTCATTTTTGAAAATCGCGGCAAGCATGGCAAAATAAATGTGAATCAACTTGATGCCAAAACTGAAGGCTATTTGTTCTTTTCCACTAAAAACAAAGCGGAAAAGCCTGTAAACCTTATTCTTAAGTTGGATTATTTGGAACTGATCGGGGTGGCGAAAAGGTTGGTTTGAATTACTCTTTCAACATCCTCCTATGCGGAATACCGTCTTCCAAGTATTCCTCGCCGAAGGCATTAAAACCTAATTCCGTGTAGAATTTTAATAGATAGGATTGCGCGGAAATTTCTATCGCTTTATCCGGAAATCTTTGATCAATAGCTGCCAAGGTGGCTTGCATGATTTGTTTGCCCAGTCCATATTTACGTTGGTCTTGGCTTACCACTACCCTGCCAATGCTTACATTATCAAAATAATACCCAGGTTTAAAAATTCGTGTGTAAGCCACTACTTCATCATTTTTAATACCGATAACATGTAGTGCTTTTTGGTCTTTATTGTCCACATCTTGGTACACACAGTCCTGCTCCACCACAAAAACCTCACTGCGAAGGCGTAAAATTTGATAGAGTTCTTTGGTGGAGAGTTCTTCAAAGGTTTTTACCAATACTTCCATTAATCCTGAACTATTACGTTTTTGGAATCGCACTTATCAAACTCGGGTTGAATATTTACATGGTTGATACCGTGTTTGTGATAGACGTGCTCCTCTATTTTTTCTAAAATTACATCGAACTCGGAAAGGCGAATATCGTCCTTAAAATCGATGTGGGCCTCCATGTGGACTTCGTCTTCATTGAGTTGCCAAATGTGCACATGGTGCACGTTTTTTACCGGTTCTATGGTACATATAGATTCTACAATATCTTGTATAACCACCGATTTTGGAGTAAAAAGCATTAATACCTTGGTCGATTCCTTCAAAAGGTCATACCCCATATAGATCAAATAAACACCAATAATCATGGTCAATATGGCATCTACCCAATAAATCTGAAAATATTTCATCAAAATACCGCCGATCAATACGGCTACGGATGCCATCATATCCGTAAGTAAATGCAAGTAGGCGGATTTCATGTTCATGTTGTGCTGGGAATCCTTTTTCAATAACAACACGCTAAAGCCGTTGCCCAAAATGGCAATAAGTGCCAACCAAATTACTAAGTTGGATTCTATTTCTTGTGGCTCCATCAACCGTTCAACAGCTTCTCTTATTAAAATAATGGCTACGACCACTAGGGTTGCCGCATTAATGAAAGCCGCCAAAATTTCGGCTCGTTTATACCCAAAGGTTTTGTGGCTGGATGCTTGTCTTTTTCCCAATCTCCTGGCACCATAACTAATCATTAAAGAGAGTACATCGCTAAAGTTGTGAAGTGCATCGGATAGGAGCGCCAAACTCCCCGAGAGCAATCCCCCAATAATTTGGGCCAATGTAATACCTATGTTAAGGACGATGGATATGAGCAAGTTTCTCCCTTTTAGGTCGGGATGCGCATGCGAATTTCCATGATTGTGATGATGGTGGTGACCCATAGGGTTTATCTACAAGGAATTTTTTCGATTCTACGTTCGTGCCTTCCGCCCTGAAACTCTGTGTTTAAAAAGGTTTCTACCATATCCAATGCCTGGGGAAGCGATATAAATCGGGCTGGCAAGCTCAAAATATTGGCGTCGTTGTGTTCTCTGGCCAATTGGGTTATTTCTTTGTTCCAGCAAAGTGCGCCACGAATATTTTTGTGTTTGTTAATGGTCATGGTGGCACCATTGCCACTACCACAAAGCACTATACCAAAATCTACTTTTCCTTCGGCCACGTCAGTGGCTACGGGATGTGTGAAATCTGGATAATCTACACTATCGGTGCCGTCAGTGCCGTAATTTATAATTTCTATTCCTTTTGACTTTAAAAGACCTATAATAGCAAGTTTATAATCGGTTCCTGCGTGGTCGTTTCCTATGGCAATTTTCATGGTATTTGTATTAAAATGGGTACGTAACAAAGGTACAATATCTTTTAATGTTGTGCTGTTCATAAAATTGAGGAGATATTTTCATTGGGTTCACATACAATCAATTAACAATAACCCCGTTTTGTTAACTATTTGCAAAAAACTATTGGTAACGAAATTTTGTTTTTCAATAAAATTGATCAGTAAGGATAATTATTTAATGTTGAGGTAATATTCCATTAAAAATTAATCAACCGATATAAACCTTTTTTTGTGGGTAGTTAACATTAAAAACACATTAACTTTTCAATAAATTGATGTTGATAAGGGTTATTAAAAATCGTGGATAAAAAATCTAATCCATTGATTTTTAATTTTATTATGTTCTGACAAATTGTGAACAACATATTTTGATCGTTCAAAGCAACTTTTTCCCTAAAATTTTATTCCACATTTCAACGATCAATCATCATCATCATTTTAATTAAATTTAAAAAAGAAGAAAAAATATAATATTGATAATTGTTGATAAAGTTGACATTGTTTTGGAATACTCTTCCTTTCCTTGTTGCTCAAGGATTATAATTCGTATTTTTCAAAAAAATAAGGACGTTAATGTCAAAGAAAAAGAAGAGAGCTGGGAGTCAGCGAAAGAATGAAATTACGAAGGGCATTTTTACCGTACTTGAAAAAGAGCCATCAAAAACCTTCAATTACAAGCAAATAGCTTCAAAATTAGGTATTTCCGATACCCAAGATAGAAACCTTTTGATCAAGCGTTTGGGGCAGTTAAAGGCCAGCGAACGAATTGTAGAGCCAGAAAGGGGCAAGTATCAAAAGAAACCATCACTGCATACATATTTTATAGGTAGGGTAGATCTTACCACAAGTGGCAATGCCTATATTGTGGTGGATGAGTTGGAAGATGACATTTTTGTTCAGAGCAATAATTTGAACAGGGCCTTCCATGGCGATACGGTCGAAGTATTTATCAAACCAAGGCGTAAGAGCAAAAAAATGGAGGGTGAGGTTTCCAAGGTACTCGAACGTAAAAAAACATCTTATGTGGGCATTGTGGACAAGCAAGCTCGGTTTGCATTTGTTCGGCCTACGGATTCGAGAATGTACACCGATATTTTTGTTCCCTTGGAAAAGCTTAAAAAAGCGAATGATGGTGATAAAGTATTGGTTAGCCTTGGAGATTGGCCGGGCGATGCCGATTCTCCCTATGGTGAAGTAATCGAGGTACTGGGGAGACCAGGTGAACACCATACAGAAATACACGCCATATTGGCCGAATACGGATTACCGCATGAGTTCCCCTATGAAGTGGAACAGTTTGCCAAAACCTTGGATACCAGTATAAAGGAATCGGAAATTGCGAAGCGCAGGGATATGCGCGATGTGCTCACTTTTACCATAGATCCCAAGGATGCCAAGGATTTTGATGATGCGCTTTCCTTTCAAAAATTGGAGAATGGCAACTATGAAATAGGTATTCATATAGCGGATGTTTCGCATTATGTGCAACCCGATAGCATTCTGGAAGAAGAAGCTTATAATAGGGCCACTTCGGTGTATTTGGTGGACCGTGTGGTTCCCATGTTGCCCGAAGTACTGTCCAATAAAGCATGTTCGCTGCGCCCAAATGAAGAAAAATATACCTTTTCCGCCGTATTTGAAATGGATGATAACGCCAAGTTGGTAAAACAATGGTTTGGTAGAACCGCCATTAATTCCAACGAGCGATTTGCTTACGAAGAGGCACAACACATTATTGAGACCGAACAAAACAAAATTCCGAAGGAAATATCCATTAGGGAAGAAGCGTATTCCGTTTCGGATGATGTAGTAGAAGCCGTGCTCACTTTTGATAGATTGGCCAAAATTATGCGACAGGCCCGTATGGATGCCGGGGCCATCTCTTTTGATAAAATTGAGGTGAAATTTCACCTGTCCGAAAATAATGAACCTGTTGGCGTTTTTTTTAAAGAAGCCAAGGACGCCAATAAGCTGATCGAGGAGTTTATGCTCTTGGCCAATAGAAAAGTGGCAGAGTTTATCGGCAAACAGAAGAAAACATTTGTATACCGTGTACACGATAAGCCCGATGAGGATAAATTGATGGCCTTGAACGGCGTTATTTCCAGATTTGGACATAGTATTAATCTAAAGGATCCAAAGTCCATCAACCAGTCCCTAAACAAGTTGTTGGAAGATGTAAAGGGCAAAAAAGAACAAAACTTGGTAGATACCCTGGCCATTCGTAGTATGAGCAAAGCAATTTATACTACGGAGAATATTGGCCACTATGGTCTTGGATTTGAATATTACACACATTTTACCTCACCCATTCGAAGATATCCCGATGTAATGGTGCACCGATTGCTGCAGCATTATTTGGATAAGGAAAAAACACCAAAAGCTACCTTGTACGAGGAAAAGTGCAAACATTCCTCGGATATGGAACTATTGGCGGCCAATGCAGAACGTGATTCCATCAAGTACATGCAGATAAAATTTATGGAAGACCACAAGGATCAAGAATTCTTGGGCGTGATTTCCGGGGTTACCGAATGGGGCATTTATGTAGAAATTATCGAGAACAAATGTGAGGGCATGGTTCGTATCCGCGACATTAAAGATGACTACTATGTGTTTGATGAACGCCAGTACGCCATAATAGGCGAGCGAACCAAACGGATGTACCAACTGGGCGACGAGGTTTATGTGATGGTGAAGAGCACTGATTTGATCAAACGCCATTTGGACTTTTCGTTGATCGGTAAAAAGAAATAATACTATTTTGGAATAAAATTTGTTATCCTATTGAGAACCAAATTTTTATAACATGAAAGTAATTACGATTGTTCTTATGTTCCTATCGCTTCAATTACTTGAGGCCCAGGATGCAACCGTAACCCAAGACCTACAAAAGTTTACCGAAGTAAAGGGATTTGATGGTATTGCCATCAATCTTATCAAATCCAACGAAAACAAAGCGGTGATCACCGGGGCAAATACCACAAATGTTGCCATTGTCAATAATGAAGGGGTATTGAAAATCCGGATGGAAATCGTCAAAATATTCAGTGGCTACAGAACGTATGTAGATTTATATCACTCTGAAAAATTAGTGGTTATAGATGTTAATGAGGATGCCCGAATATCATCGGATGATACCTATGTACAAGATATTTTGGAACTTAAGGCACAGGAAGGTGGTGAGCTGGAGATAAATTGCGAAGTGGACCAGTTGTTGATAAAGGCGGTTTCCGGTGGAAAGATCTTTGCAGGTGGATTTTCCAATACCCAGGATGTGATCATTAACACTGGTGGTGCTTACAGTGGAAGAACCTTTAAAACAAAATTTACAACCATAAGTGTAAACGCGGGGGGAAATGCCGAAATACATGCAACGGACTACGTTAAGGCCAATGTGAAGGCCGGGGGCGAGGTTTTGGTATATGGAGACCCAAAAACCATGGACGAACACACCCTTTTCGGTGGAAAAATAAAAAGAGTAAACTAAAAAATGATTGACGATATCCAAGCTGCAATCCCTTTGGGATTTTTATTGAGCTTTATGATTGGTCCTGTTTTCTTTGTTTTGTTGGAAACAAGTGCCACCAAAGGCTTTAGGGCTGGAGTAAGTTTGGATATTGGAGTGATTTTCGCCGACATTGTTTTTTTGTTGATTGCCTATTTCAGTAGTTTTCAGTTGTTGGAGAACCTGAGCAACGAACCGGGTCTTTTTGTATTCGGAGGAATGATTTTGTTGGTTTACGGGATATTTCTATTTGTGAAGAAGGCAAAGAAAAAATCCAACGTAAAGGCCTCCAAGGGAACTTATCTTGGTTTATTGGTAAAAGGTTTTCTTTTAAACTTCATAAACATAGGCGTACTGGCTTTTTGGTTAGGTTTGATTATTGTTGTTGGACCTAGTTTGGAAAACAATCCCAATAGGATGATGGTATTCTTCAGTACCGTATTGATCGTTTACTTTATAACGGATTTAATCAAAATACTTTTAGCGAAACAACTGAAACGCTATTTGACCCAAGAGCGCATTGTGCTCATAAAAAAAGGATTGGGGATTATTTTGATTATTTGCGGGATTATATTGATTACCAAAGGTTTTTTGCCCAAGGATAAGTTTGATATCCAAGAAAAAATAGAGAAACTTGAAGACCTGTAAACAAAAAAACCCAGCACAAAGTACTGGGTTTTGAGGCATCGAGCGGATTCGAACCGCTGTACAAGCTTTTGCAGAGCTCTGCCTAGCCACTCGGCCACGATGCCAATTGGATCGCAAAGCTAAAAATATTTTGCGAATTTTTATCGTGTAATCTTCTAAATAACTTATCGCTTGGATGTAAGTATCACCGAAACACTTTCTACATCGCCCCCAATGGGCGGGTTTATTTTGGAAACTTCGACTTCCACTTCGGTTACTTCTTTAATTTCTCCGAATATACGATCAATAATTCTTTTGGCCACATGTTCCAATAAATTGGAACGTACCGTCATTTCTTCTTTTATGATGTTGTTGAGATGGACATAGTCCACCGTTTCGTTAAGTTGATCGGAAGCGGCAGGTTGTGAAAGGTCGGCAGTAATTTCAAGGTCTACCCTGTAATCGCTTCCAATGAGCATTTCTTCCTTTAAACATCCATGATTGGAATGTATTCTAACGTTTTTTAACCTGATTTTTCCCAAAGCTGTGAATTACGAAAGGGCAAAAATAGGGCAAAACGTATAAAATCAATACATACATCGACAGTTACTTATACCCTGAAAGAGATCCATTCCCACCGTAAGCACGTGTGTTCCTGCACTGTATCCCAAAATTTCGTTGGTAATTACCTGATAGGAATACCCAAAATAGAAGTTACTCTTTTTAAAACCTGCAATAGGAGCTATGTATAAAGGTTCTCCCAATTGGTCGTTCAAAAAACGATAGGTAAGGCCTACGTAATAGTAATCTTCAAAGTCGCGAAAACGGAACTTGGTGTTCAGATCGGTAACGGAACGGCCATCACTTTCGAACCATTGAAAGAAAACGGAAGGTTCTATTTCCAATTTGCTGTTTTTGCTCTTGGAAAAACTGTAGCCCGTATAAGCATAATAATTTCTTAGTTTGTTGGGTTCAATACGGATGATATCGGTATTAAAATTGGATAGATCCTTGTTAAGGACGTTTCCTGCATTCAAACTAAAAAAGAACTTGTCGTACCTGTAAAGTACGCCCAAATCAAAGTTATGGTTGGTGGTGGCTTTGTCATCAGCGGGCAATTCATTGTTGTTTTCTTCAAACTGTTCAACATCTACCCTAAACTGGTTAAAGTTATAGGAGATACCGAAGGAAAGGAAAATATCGTCGTACCTGTCCAACGTTAAGTGGTGGGCAAAGGCTACTTTGGCACCTCTTTGTCTGGTATATCCATTACTATCGTTATAGAGCATCATTCCTATTCCAGACCTGTTTCCAATTCTGGCGTCAGCGGCCAAGGTCTGGGTATCCGGGGCGTCTTCGATGCCTACCCATTGCGTTAAGCCGTTTAAACGCACTTTTATATGATCTCCTATACCTGCATATGTCGGGGACATTAAAAAGGGATTGTCCGCGATGTATTGAGATAATTGGGGTACGGTCAACTCTTGTCCCTTGGCACAAAGTGCCAAGGAAACAAATAAAATAGTTGAATATACTTTTTTTAGCATGGGGTCTAAGTAGTAGGTTATGTTATTCTCTGTATAATGTAAAGTGGCCTACAAACTCTCTAAAGTCTTGTTCTCCTTCAAGTTTAACAACATACCAGTAATCTCCGGTAGGCAATGGTTTTCCGTCGTAATTACCGTCCCAACCTTTAACGTTTCGGGTCATCTCTTCCACTACTCTACCATAACGATCGTAAATCTTAATTAGTACATCTGGGAAGCCTTCAAGATTATCGGGTATCCATATATCATTACGGCCATCGCCATCTGGGGTGAAGAAGTTAGGGAACTCGATATCTATGAATTCCATAAAAATTTCAGCAGTGGCTTCACAACCGTTCTGATCTACCACAGTAACGGTATAGGTATCGGTTCTGTTGATATAGAACGTATTATCGGTTCCGTTATCAATGCCATTGAAGTAGAAGGTATAATCCTCCACACCACCTTCTGCAATTGCTGTAATTTGGTTAATGGTGCTGTTCTCCAAGCTTAGGACAAGTGGTTCGAATGTTTCAATGGTAAAGTCATAAGTGGTCATACATCCATTGGTATGTGCAATGGTAATGTAATGGTCGCCCGGTGTCATGTTGGTAAAATCAGCGGATAGTCGCATATCTGCTGGATCTGTCGAATCCAGGGCATACATTAGGTCTCCTGCAATGGATTCATCTTCCAGTACGATGTCCAAGTAATTATCAGGAATATTTTCGGTACACTCGTAAACAGGCGTTACGGTAGCCGCCAAGTTTACTCCTGGATCAATTTCCACAATTACGTTGGTTTCGCAACCTTGGGCATCCCTTACAAATACTACATGCGTTCCTGCGGGCAAATCTTGGAACAAGACCTGATCTTGAACAAAGTTTGCATCGGCACTGGAATTCAGGCTTGTTTGATACGGGGCAGTACCTCCGGATATTTGAATTTCGAACGAACCATCCCCACTTTCAAAACATACCTCATCCATAATGTTGATGGCTTCGGCCACGACAGGTTCTGGTTGTGTAATCTCAAACTGGAAGGTAATGAAACATCCGTTCGCATCCTGAGCGATTACATCATAGATGCCGGGTTCTAGATCAGTAAATGTGTTCGTCGTATCAAACTGATCTAGATTGGGTGAAATAGCGTATTGGATTTCACCTGTTCCCCCCGACACTTCAACAGTAATTGTACCGTCGTTCATTCCTGAACATGTAATATTGGTAAATTCTTCTCTATCTATCTGTAGTGGTGCTGGATCAACTATAGTAATTACAGAAGATACCTCAACACAGTCCTCGCTGGTTACTCTTACATAGTATTCGCCAGCGACCAATTCGTTGAATGTTCCATTGGTTTGCGGTCCATCAACCAAGTTGGTCAAGGCTGCATCGGTGAACAACTCATAACTGTAATTGCCCAAACCACCTGTTGCTTGTGCAATAATGGTAGCGGATGCTTCTCCCATACAGTTGATAATGGCCGCAGACTCGTCGATTTCCAGCATCAATTCCGGAACTTCGTCAACAGTTATTTGGTTTGATATCATGGCATCACAACCATTGGCATCACGCACATAATATTGATAAGTACCTGCACCTACATTGAATGTATGGGTGTCCCCACCGCTCATTGGGTTAAAGGTAACACCATCTGTACTATAAAAATAAGGTGCAGTACCGCCAGATGCCGTTAATTCCAGTTGAGCATCATCGTTGCAGGTCATTCCGCTCAATTGTACCAAAGATGCCATTACTTCGGATGGTTCAGTTATGGTTACTGGATCTGTTGTAAAACTACAGTTCCAACCATCGGTAATGGTGATGCTGTAGGTTCCGGCACCCAGATTGTTGAATCTTGGGCTTCCTTGTTCACCAGAAGTAAACACAATGTTTGTTCCGGTTTCATCATAATAGTTCAACAGGTAGTTGTAAGAACCTTCCCCTCCAGCAACATTGTACGCCCATACGGATGCACTTTCATCTCCAAAGCACAATAGGTCAATTGGAGCAGCATCAATGTCTGCAGTAATTGGATCTACAGGATTTAAGGTTAAAGAAGTATTATCAATAATTTCACAACCTTCACTATCGGTTACCCTTACTTCATAAGAACCAGCGGAAAGACCAGTGAACACATAACTATGTACATCGTTCATGGTGTAGGATTGTGTTGTGGTAATATTGGTCAATACTATATCGTAAGGAGCATAACCACCTGTCGGAGCAATGAGTACTTCGCCCATATTATCGGTACAGGTAACGCTGGCCACCTGCTCTGGGACAACCGCCAATTCACTGCTTGGTGATATAATGGTAACGGAACCAGATCTAGCATGACAGAATGGCGCTTCGGTAGCTTCTACTTCAACATAATAGTTACCACCTACCAAATCAGGATGGGTTATTGCCAATGATCCTGTTGACGTGTTTGCATTATCTGATACAATTAGGGTACCATCATTTCTGAACACTTCATAATTGTAAGCTCCTGTATAGCCCGTTACATCAATTGTCAATTCTCCGGCATCATCAAAACAAACTGCCGGTGATGTGGCGGTGGCCGTTACATCTATAAGGTCATAAGGTTCGACGGTATGGGTGATAAACTCGTAGCATCCAGTACCATTATCCGTTACCTGAATGGTATAGTTTCCATGGTTAGGAAGCGTAAATGTATATCTATCAGTTGAAACTGTTTGTATATCCCCGGTTTCCAAAACCTCAAAGGTCAGATTATAGGGAGATGATTGTCCGCTCGCAATTACCGTGATTTCTTCTCCACTATTGGCACAACTTATATCAACCACATTGGTTATGTTCAAATCCATTTGAGGTAATGGATCTATTGTTTGAGTAGGCAATGCAAAAGTACATCCATTGCTGTCCCTTATAACTATATCATAATCATCGGCCACGGAAGTGTAATAAGTGAAGACATTTCCACCAGTTGGCATAAACGTGCCACCATTTACACTGTAAAAGTAGTTTGGTGTACCACTAGTTGGGTCGATGGTTACTTCTATTTCGGCTTGTTGCGTTCCATTATTGGTATCACAAGCTAATTGTGTAGTTGTAGCCGTAGCGGCCAATGGATCAGGCTCCCCAACGGTTTCGGTTTTGACAGCCTCACACTCCCTTTCAGATACTACGCGCACTTGGTAATCTCCTTCTGGTAGATTTTCGAACAATGGCTCATCTTGAAGCGGTCTGCTCGGTGCACCAGGACTCAAGCCAATCAATTCGTATTGGTATGGTGGATTCAGTGCTGTGGCGGAATCTAGTTGGGCTAAAATACTACCATCACTTCCTCCAGCACAACTTACATCTATAATAGTTGCATCCACTAATTCAGGAACTACCGGGGCATCCAGCTGTTGGGTAACAATGATTTCACAATTGGAGGATGTGGTATTGTTATCCGTAATGGTGAAAGTATATGTTCCCACTTGGTCGAGCCCAGTAAACACCCCATTTGGACTGGTGGCTGTACTATTATCGGGGAACAACACTTCATAGGAATAATCCGAGGAACCCCCTGAGACGGTTAGTCTGACCTCACCTCCTGGATTGCTAGGATCACAGGTTATAGGCTTGACCACCGTAGTATTGGTAAGGGTCATTACATCATATAGTTCCACGGGACCAACGGTTTCAGAACAGCCCCATTGATCAGTAATCAGAACTTCGTAAGAACCAGCACCCAATCCACGGAAAATGTTACTTGATTGGGGAGACCCAAAGTTGCTTCCATCCTTGATCAATTGATAGCTATAGTTACTACCTTGGCCTCCCGTAACAGGATTACTGGCAGGTATGCCGACAACTTCTATTTCCCCTTCAAAGGCAACACAATTGTCGTTATTGATTCTCAAATCTGCCACGATGGGGTCTGGAACGCTCAAGTCAACATCGGGTAATTGTAAAGCACATCCTTCTTGATCTATGATCCAAACCTCATAAGTACCTGCCGTAAGGTTTTCAATCTTAGGATTAGAGTCATAATCTGTAGATCCTGTTGGAGAAGAAACACCTACATAATAGGAGTATCCTCCCCATCCACCAGAAGCTGTTATTTCAATAATACCATCGTTTCCAGGATTACAGGTTATCGGAGTTACAACCCTATTTCCTGTAATTGCCGCATTAGGTCCTGCAATGTTGAAGGCTTCCTCATTGGTACATTCCGGGAATGCATCTTGTGAAATGACCAAGCGGTAACTGCCTGTGGGCAGGCCACTATATGTTTCAGGGCCAGTGGTCGCTGAAATACCGTTGGTTACAGGAATATCATCAGCTGTGTTGACAGGTGTACCATTGGTGTTGTAAATGGTCCAATTAAATCCTCCTGTATATGTGGCGTCCACAAGTTCAAAGGTTACTTCGCCTGTAGCTGTACCATAACAGATGACATTGCTTACCACATTTAGATCTATATCGAATGTGTTGGGGTCGGTAATGGTTTCGGAAGTTGAAACCATACAACCTGTATCCTTGTGACGTATTAAGAAATTGTGGGTATCCGCATCCAAACCACCGAACACATTGGAATCTTGCCAAGTACTACCGTTGTCGTCACTGTATTCAAAACGGGATGTGTCGCCTAAGGTCGATGTTACCGTAATGGTAATTTCCCCATCCCCACCAGGGGCGCAGCTTAAGTCATTTGTAATGTTAGCTTCAGCATCAATTATCTCGTCAAAGGGATTTATCAAGGCATCTATATAACCTGAACAACCGTTTTCGTCGTATACAGTAACCCTTATATCCCTACCATTGGTATCCGTTTCAACATAGACGTTGTTGGAACCATCTTGTAGGACAGTACCAAATATGTTATCCCTGAACTGGTAGCGGACATAGGTTCCGGTTCCACCGGATATGTCGGCCGGATCTACTGTGATCGTGGCGTTGTTCATATTGTTGCCCGCAACACAACCAAACTGAACGACATCTACATCAGAGATTACAACAGGGTCTGGTTCGGTAATGGTTACCGTTTCAGTATCGGCACAATTATTTGCTGCGGTAACCTGAATATCATAGGTAATTCCTGCTACGGAACCAGGTAGATTTTCAAAGATAGCTGTTGTGGCTGTTGAACTAGTAGGAGCAATCGGAGTACTGATAGAGCCATCCGAAGCTGCAATGATTTCGAAAGTATAAGGTCCAATACCGTTGTCCACAGCCTGTACGGAAATGGTTCCATCATCGGCGCCATAACAGCTAACATCTGTATAAGTGTAAGTAAATGATGGATAGGGAGCTTCGGGCACATCTATGGTAACTGTTTTTGGACAGTTTGGCGGTGCTGTGCCCATATCAAAGACGATAACGTCATAACTTCCGGCAGCTCCTGCACCGTCCCAAACAAACTTGTTGGAAGCGTCAAGGGTCAAGGTGCTTTGGGGCATATCGTATGCCGTTCCCGGTCCATCTATGATAAATTCATAATTTCCTGATCCAGAAATCACTTCGATTTCCAATTCTGCATAAGCATTGGTGCCAGACTCGCAATCTAAAGCCACGGTTTGAATTACGTTGAATTCAAGTGGTGGATGGATGTCGAATGTTTCGGAATCAATACAACCGTTTAAGTCTCTTACCTCGATAGTCTGGTTATCGCCTGAACTCAATCCGGAAATCAGATATTGGTTGCTTCCATCAAAAGTAAAGTTCTGGAAGGCAGCACCATTTACACTGATTTGGAAAGGAGCCATGGCATCAGCTGGATTGTCCAAAGTAACCATTACTTCAAATAAACCTTCATCCACACATTCATCCACTACTGCAATGGATATTTCCGGGCTTGGGTCGAGAAGAACAGTTACAGGATCGCTCTGTATACAATCGTTGGCATCTTTTACGTAAACAATGTAATCTCCCGCCTCAACATTTGCTGTTGTGCTGCTTGTCCAACCAGTTGTAGAGGCGGTTGGAGCAGGGTCTAAAGCAGGTAGGTATAGGTACTCATAAGGAGCTGTACCAAATTGAGCATTTGCTGTTATTACCCCAGCATTTGGGGTACAATTGTCATTGGTTGGAGATTCAGCGATTACCTCAAGCAATGTTGGTGATTGTTGTATTACAAAGGAGTCAGATGCTGAAACACAACCATTCTCATCTTCATAAAGAATATAATATTCACCTGGACTTAATCCTGTTGCCGTATCGGTTTCTGGACCACCAACAGCTCCAGAAATCGATCCTGTGATTCCAGTAGCAATGTTGGTTGTAGCATAGAAAATTTCATAGTTCACATTGGTTCCAACATAATCCCAAACAGTAAATTCAACACTACCATCGGCTGCACCAGTACAAGTAATATCAGTAACAGTGTCAATTGATGAATCTAAGCTAGAAGTTGTTGAAACAGGAACAGTGGCTTCTTGAAGGTATTCACATTCCGTATCCTCATCATAAACGATAAATGTATAGGTAACTCCGGGTGTTAAACCAGTGAACAAATGGGAGTTATCAGGTGCAGGGGATACATCCTCAGGAAACCATGCAGGATCCGATGCGTTAAATGTAGGAGCTGGATATAGGGCAAAATAAAAAGTCCCTGTTCCAAGTGTTCCATTTAAAGCATCTGCCTCAACTAACATTTCACCACTACCAGGAGTACAACCAGCAGTGCCTTGTGTGGTTATCAACACATCGGGGCCAGTGGTTATGGTCACCGTTGAGATATTTTGACATCCATTGGAGTCAGTAACTACAACAGTATAATCACCAAAATCCAATCCAGTGAATGTGTGGTCATTGGTACCAGTAGAGGTATCATAGGTTAGATTTACATTATAATCATTGTTAAATACCTCGTATATATAAGTTGGTGATCCTCCCGAGGCATCTACTGTAATGGTTCCTAGTTCTGTACCACTTGCCGCACAGGTTAAATTTGTATGTGTTGTGTTTGGAATGATGGCTGTCGGCTCAGAAATAACTACTGGGAATGGATCTGATACACAACCTTTGGCATCGGTTACAGTTACTTCGTAAGAACCGGCAGGTAATCCTGTAGTCTGGGTGCCGTAAACTGCACCACTAATGGTTTCTACGACATTGATTGTATAAGGCGGAACCCCCACGGAGGTGTCAATAACAATATCCAAAGCACCGGTACTTTCCCCATTACACAATATGTCGGTTGGCGTAACACTGCTTATCACAGGTTGAGAGGCAGGTGTTACCACAATACTGTTGGTCGTTGTTGTACAACCAGCAGAATCGGTTACAAGGAACGTATAGGTTCCATCTGTATTTGTGTTGAACACGTTGCCAGTAAATCCAGTTGAATTATAGGTAGTTCCGCCATCGTTGGACCATTGATAGGAGTAAGGAGTTGCACCTCCATTTGCAGTTATGGTAATAGTTGCATCGTCCAAACAAGTCAAATCGCTGTCGAGGAAGGCCGAGGCAGTCAAGGCAGGGTTGATTGTTGCTGTAGCCTGCTCATCACACCCATACCCATCACGAACATCAATGGTGTAAGTTCCTGCTGTTAAGTTCTCAAAAGTATAGGTTGTATCGGTTGGAGTAGAAGGTGTCATCCAAGCGCCACCATTTATACTGAACTGATAGTTTCCGTTCCCGCTGGTTACATCTACTTGGATGCTCCCATCGTTGTTGCCACTATAACATAAGGTTGGTGTTACATCAAACGTAATATCGGCAGGGGGTACTACGGTTATGGTTCCGGTTACATCCTCACACATATTGGCATCCTGTACCCTTACCACATAATCGCCTGCGGCAAGTCCAGGGAACTCATTGGAAGATTGGTAGGTTACGATAGGCGTACCACTCGTATCTTCCAATTGATATTGATAGGCCGGTGTACCTCCCGTAGCAGTGGCGGTTATGGTTGCCCCACCATTGGTACAGGTTAACTCTGTAGTAACCGAAGCAGAAACATCAACCACATCGGGTTGTGTAAGATCTTGGGTCAGGACAACGGAACATGTAGGGTCTCTTAAATCTCTTATGTTGATGGTATGTGTTCCTGCTGCTAATCCAGTAATGGTTATCGGACTTGTGGTAGAAGTGGTAAACACACCACTATTGTTAATTTCATATTCAAAACCAATACCTGAATCAAAGTTTTCGGCTTCAAAAGTGATGGTACCATCGGCATCGCCGTTACAAGTAATGTCCGTGTGGGCGGTAATGGCTCCATCAAAAGCATGGCCATCCTCAACATTTACATCCAATGTGATAGATCCACCACAAACTTCCGGAATTTGATATGCCTCGATGTCATCTATGGCGATATCATTTCCATTTGTAACGGAAGAGTTTGTACGGATTACGATATCCAAATTGGAATAGGCACCAGGGTTAAGTGTTACACTATAGTCGTGCCAATCGGTGGCGCCAGTATTTTTTGGAATGCTTCCAGTAGTTGTACTTTGAATTACGTTTCCTCCTCCATCTACCAATTGGATTTCTATGGATGGATCTCCTCCATTTTCCCCATTACGTAATAGGTTGAAAGCCCAAAGCGATACGGTAATATCTCTGTTTGGAATTACCTCTACACCTGTTTTTTGATATACAATACCACCTACACCGGCTACTCCTCCCACATTGATGGCCAAGAACCTTCCGTTGGACAACCCAGAATGGTCATTAGGGCTTTCCCAGGTTCCATAAGGATTGGCGATATCTTGTGTTACAGAGTATTCCCCATCTTGAATATGGGTATCGATGGGCGTCCAACCACACGAGTTTAAAGTTCCGTTTTGTGGTTCATAACAATAAACGGGATCTATTTCAGAAATACTTGTATTTGGTCCTACCCCAAAGTTTTCGGAAAGCAAAATACTTGGACTTGGTGCCGAATTACTTACGTAATTTACGGTTATAGTGTGGCTTCCCACAGCTACATCGCTAAATGTATTGGACGTACTTGGTGTGTTCGCAATTCCATCAATTTCGTAAGTGTAGTCAAAATCTGGGCTATCAGGTGTTACTGTAATCGTTCCTTCGCCATCACACTCATAATCAATAGTAGCTGTTGCACTAGGCGGTGTTGGTTCTGGGTCTATAGTAACCGTCATTGGATATGTACACAAGTTGGCATCCCTTATATAAAGGGTGTGTGTTCCCGGAAGCAAATAGCCAATTGATGTTGTATCGTATGTCGAGCCTCCATCAAAACTATATTCGTATGGAGCTGTTCCTCCAATGGCATTGGTGATCCTTACCTCAGCTCCCATACCAGGGTTACATTCTGCCAAGGCCGTTACTGCCGCAGAAGCTGAAAGGGTAATAGGCTCTGTAATGGAGTATATTTCGGTTATTTCACAATTGTTGGCATCCCTTACGCGAATATTATAACTGCCAGCTGGTTGATTATAAAATGTATTGGAGGTTTGATATGTAGCACCATTGTCGATACTGTAAGTGTATGGTGCTTCTCCACCACTTGCTGTTATGGTAATTTGTGCTTGTGACTCACCACTACAAAGAATATCGGTATTGGTCACTGAAATGGCCAACGGATCATCTTGGACAATGGTAATGGGATAAACAGCTTCACAATAATCTGTTCCACCAGCATTGTCCCTTACATAGACATCATAATCGCCTGCAACAACACCTGTAATCGGGTTTGTTGGGGCAAAGTCTGCATCGGCTGGCGTTGCTCCGGCGGCTACCAAGGCATACACATAATTTCCATCTCCACCGGCAGCGGTAATGGTTACATCGGTATCTGTTTCGCAGGCAGCAATATTTGGGGCAGAAGCCACAACGCTAAGTTCCGGATCTATGGTTATGGAAGCGGTATCGGTACAATCGTTACCGTCCCTAACCTCAATCGTGTAATCTCCTGGTGCAAGCCCGGTAAACACATTGTTTGTTCCAAAGGGACCTCCGTTTAAGCTGTACTGATAATTTCCGTCGCCACCAGTAGTTACATTGGCGGTCAAGGTCAATCCTACGGCATCGTCATAGCAAATATCGTTGGGGACAATTTCTAGAACGGGTTCAACAGCCTCATTAATGGTGAATATATCCGTGAATTCACAACCGTTAGCGTCCGTAACTTCAAAGGTATAGTCCCCCACAATGGTCAAATTCCCGAACAAGCCGTTGGATTGTGGTGCTGGAGGAGTATAACCTGTAGGGCCGGAAATAATTTCGTAAGTATAGCTTCCCCATCCGCCTGTGGCCGTAATATTCACCGATCCATCTACTATACATGTAGGCTGTTCAATTGTTGGTGTTGCATCAATGGGTGAAGGTGGAGCGTCAATAGTTACTGTTGCCGTATCGGTACAATTGGTTTCATTGTCTGTTACTGCAATGTTGTAAGTGCCTGCCTCCAAATTACTTATTGAAACGGAAGCATTGGTTTGGGCTGTTCCTGTATTGGAATATGCCGAAGGCCCGGTTATGGTGTAATCGTATGAGGTATTAAATCCGGAAACCGTGAAAAGGGCTTCCCCATCTTCAGCATCAATACAGCTTATATTGGCCATTGCTTGGCCCACAACGCCAATAGGTGTTGTTGGGGCAATGGTATAGCTTTCCGTGTAAACACATCCAGTGGCATCGGTAACCCTGAAGGTATAAGTGTCCGGGTCTAGATCATTAAAAGTAGCTGTATCTCCGGAAGTGGTATTTGGCGCTATGGGAGAGGGGGCAATAATTTCGTAAACAAAGGCAGCTGTTCCCCCAGCAACGGTTACTGTTACATCCGAAGTTTGATCGGGACATCCTGGAACCGTGGAATTGAAGACCAAGTCTGTTGGTGGGTCCAATGGGGCTATTGTAATAGCATCGGAAAAGGTACAACCATTGGCGTCCCTAACAGTTATGGTGTAGGTGCCATCTGTTAGATTGGAGAAAGTAGGGGAACTGTCAAAAGTCACCCCGTCTATGCTGTATTGGTAGGGAGCGGCACCACCTGTTACATTTTGGGCTTCGATAATGCCGTCTTGTAAACAACTGTACTCTTGTACTATAACGGCATCTAAATCCAAGGCAGCTGCAGGGGCATCGATAGTTTGGTATTCAAAATAATCACAGGAAGCAGATCCATTGCTCTGTTCGATTACTATGGCATAATCACCATTGGCCAAACCAGGAAAGTTTCCTGATGAGTTGGTGGCCAAGGCGTTGGCATAGTCGTAATTTTCTTCATCAAAACCTGTGGCATCGAACAAATGGTAGGTGAGTTGGTAGCCATTGGCTTTTACAAGGTTGAATGTAATGGACCCCGAGGATTCGCCATTACAGAGCACATCGATGACCGTGGTGGGGTCAAAATCAGCACCAGGTCTGAATTCAATGGAAACCGTGTTGGATAGGGCATAGCAATTGTTTTTATCAACTACAATAAAGGTATAATCGCCTGGTTCCCAAATATCAAAAATACGATCATTATCGCTTAGAAACTCGGAAGGCGGAATATCCTCAACGGTTGGATAGGAGATAACAGCATTGCCGTCTTCATCCACAAAGGACCAAATGGCATAACTGAAAGGTGGTTGTCCACCATCCCAGTGAAGCTGAATGTTTCCTTCCTTACAGGTAATGTGCTGAGAGACCCTTGCGGTCAGTTTCAGGTTTGATTGATCAAGAATTGTGACCTGTTCCGTATAGACACATCCATCATCAGTGGAAACAGCAACATCGTAAACCCCACTATTTAGGTTTTCAAAGGTATAATTATTGTCTATGGACGGACCATGGGTATCCACCTCTACGCCGCCTTGGGAAATGGTGTAATAGTATTGTGGCTCCACATCCAAAACGGAAATGGAAATTGCACCCAAATCGTTACAACTTGTATTTTGGGCGGTAATGTCCACTTGAAAATCCCTTTCGAGAATACCAATGTTGTCGAGTACAAATACGCAACCATCGGTTACGCCCTCTTGTCTCATTTCTACCATATAAGCTCCATTTGTGGTAATATCGAAGCTTGGGCTTGGTCCGTAGGGAACCAATACATTGCCCGTGGTTTGGTCTACAAGTTGGTACTCATAGCTCAAAGGCATATTGGTTACCGTAATGTTCCCGGGAGTATCACAGATAATATCTCTGGAAGTGTATTGTGGGTCTAACGGGTTTTTGTAGATATTGAAATAGAATCGACTAAAACATCCGTTCTGATAATTGATGACCAATCGGTACTGACCGGAATCCGAGGCTAAAAAGTCATTGCCCGTATCAACCGTGTTCCAAGTACAACTGGCATTGGTGTTGGCGCATCCATCGGTAGCTTCCGTACAGCTGGATTCATCCAACTTTTCCCAAACTATGCTCTGGGCATCTGGAATATTGATTTGAATGAGTTCGGTATCATTTAATCCGCACAAGAAAATTTCCGGCAGTTCGCTGCCATCGTTGGGACATACGAGAATATCTCCGTCTATGGTATTGGAGGTATCGTTGATCAAAGCCGTAATGGGGTTGCTCTGTGTTTCACCAAAAAGCTCAACAACGATTATTTCAGCAAAATCCTTACAGGGGTCGGCAACTTGCTTATCCACAATGTAAGTTCCGGTTTCATCAACCAATATGGTGCTTGGGTCGTTGTCGGAATCACTGTCCGTGATCACCGTATCGGTACCAATGTCGATAGTGTTGTTCCCGTTTTCGTCGCGATACCAGATATAATTGTCGAAATTGTCACCTGCATCTAAAAGCACGTTTTCGCCGCAGAGCTGAACGGTTCGTGTAAAGTTACAGGCACTAAGGTCGTCCAAAAGGAAATTGGTGGCCCCGGGATAGGGAAAACCACAGCCGTCAAAATCGTACACACTGGGGTCGTCGGTTATTGGAGCGGTATTTATTGCACCACTATAAGTTGAATAAGCCAAGTTTTCGATGATGTCGGTACAGGCATCGATGAAGTCAAAACAGTTTTCGGCCACTTGTACCCGCATGCGAATGGAGGCAGCTGGATCATCCTCTTCAACAATATTATCGGGGATAGTAAAAACAATGGTTCGGGTTGCCGGGTCAAAAGTATAGGTTGTACCTGTTGGCATGGTTATACTGGACTCGTCGAGGGTTACATTGATGGGCAGTACGTCCCTGATGGTATAGCCGACTGCATCATCGTTGCCCACATTTTCAAACGCAAGCACATAATCCAAATATTGTCCAAGATGTACCCCTTGTCCGGTAATATCGTTGCCCGCAATATCCTCGACCGTTTTGGCCAAGTTTATCTTGGGCTCTATAATTTCTACATCCATTGAGGTGAAGAAAATGTCGTACTTATCTTGCGTGGACGAAGCCCTAAATGTGGCTCCTGTTTCATCATTGGGAATAACGGAATTGCTCGGGTTGGGAATGGTAAACATATCCACATCCCATCCTAAAGTGTTTACACTATTGGGATTTCGGGTGGTAACAATACTTCCTTCGTTGGTAATATTACTGTTGAAAAAGTTATTGGAGGGGTTAGCGCTGTTGGACAATGTTGTAAAAGAACCATTGCTATCCGCCTTAAAGGCGAGTTGATCTCCAGTAATTCTATTGTCGCCCTCCAAGGTTGCCACGCCCAATTTTGCACGCACAGGAAAAGGAGGGGGCAGGGTGGTAAACCCACTAAAGGGAATGTCCACGGTTTCTCCGGACTTAACACCCGCATAACCATCAAAAGTAGTGATGAATTTTCCTGGATAGGTCGGGTTTTCATAGACGACGACCATGGTCCATCCCCCAGAAACACCACCTTGGATGGAGCTGCCGGAGCTGGCCCTTACGTTGCCAACAAAATAATCACCTTGTGGATCGGTGAGTCCAGTAACAATGGAAGTCACATCCTTATAACATGCGTAAGGGGCATAGTACCCAAAATCGCCATCATTATAACCATCAAATAGGATTTCGTCCGCGGTCAAATCAACATAGGAACCACCGGGAACCCTAAATTTTACTTGGTTGAAATCACTTCGATCACTATCTGTATATACGGCGGACCAATACAGCCCGGCATACCTAATCTTGGAACAACTGGGGTCTGGTACGGACAATGTTGCACTACTGGAACTGAATGTTGATGGGTCCCCATCAATATCAATGTATTGCATATTGAGGTCGTCGTTGTATGCAGACCACCAACCAGTGGTATTATAAGGGTCTTCAGGATCTTCTGACGAGGTATCCCTGTTTACTATATTGTTCGCAATAAACGTTATGTCTCCTTTGAGTTTGTTCTTATAACGAGCGTCAAAGGTGTTTTTTACTTGTGATATACCTGTATACGAAAACAAGAGTATACAGATTAATGTGCCCCACCTGAGTAGTGATTTTTTCATAGGATGGTGGTTTTTAAATGGTTGTGTTTGACTTGATTCGCATAATCCACATATCGTCGTTATACGAAGCGTTAAGTTTGGTATAGTAAGATGTTAAGGCGTTGTTCCATGTTTCGTGCTTTTTCAAATACACGTACCTGTGCTTGTCCTCTGGGCTTATAAAATAGCTTGCATGTAACCCTCTTGCATTCAGTTCCTTTACAAATTCTTTGGCGCTTGAGGAGCTTTCAAAAACATTGGCGATGATGTAAAAGCCTTCTGGCAGTCCGTCAACGGATTGGGATCTGATCACAACATTGCGTTTTCCTTTGGAACTGTTGGCTACATTTTTGGACAATAGATTGTTTTCGTATTTGGAGCTGCGTTTGTTGACCACTCCCGAATACCCCGCTATTTGAGAGTTACCATTGTTCACGTTCATTACCCAGGCATCACCTTGGTATGTGCCGTTCATTTTGCTGTGGTAAGCTTCCAAAACATCCGTTTTGTTGCCAAAGTCCCCAATGTAAACGTAGTTAAGACCGTTTTTTGGGTTTTGGAAATAGTCAGCATCAATTCCCTGAGCCCTTAGTTTTTCAATAAAAGCATTTACGTTGTTGGGGTCTCTAAAAACATTGGCAATCAAATAATGACCGCTTTCCACATTGGGTACGGCATGGGACTTGAAACCAGGTTTTTTGCTTTTTGAAGGCCTATAGGTATTATCCTTTTTTGCACTTGGGTTTGATGCGTAAGTTGCCCTGGCAATGCCTTTTGTTTTGTTGATCTTGATGACCTTTTTGGTTGAGGTGTTGTTGGATAGTCCGTGGTTGGCCAAAGGTTGTTTTCTTTGGGTCACGATATCGGCGCTGTCCATATTGGCAAAGTATACTTCCTTGGCTTTTTGCTCCAAGGCGGGGTTTTGACCCCGGGTTTCGCGTTGGACCATTTTCATTACGGTTTCAAAACGTCTTTCCAAGTCTTGTTTGCGCGTTGATTCTATGGAATCTTGACGCATCAACAACTCATCCAGTATGGCGTCGTTTTCGGCCAGTTTGTCTTTTAGCCGGGCAATTTCAAGATCCTTATCGGTAATATTAAGACTGTCCTGTGGTACTTCCTCATCATTGGAAACCAATTCTTCCCCCTCTGTTTCGAGCATTACACGATCTTCGGTAAGGTTGGGCGTAAAGGAGTATGCCAAGGAGATTTCGTGGGTAACACCAAAATTTTCAAATTCGTTGGAGAGGCCTTTTTCTACGGTATAACCCAGAGATATGTTTTTAGTTAGATTAAAACCAAGTCCTGCCGATGCCCCATAAAAGTCGTCGTACCCTGCTTGCACCCAGCCTAATTTAGGTAGGTCAAGAATTAAGTTTCCACCTAGTGTGATGTTTTCTTCACCTACTTTGCGCACTCTGGCCAAGGGCATTAAACGGGCACTTTCCATAATACCCCTTCCGTTTTCAAACTGATGGGTATATTGTAGGTGTCCGGAGTATGTTTTCTCGTTAAAATCGGTTACAGATTCACTTGTTTTTAAGTTGTAATCAAATAGGTTTTCTGCAAAACCACCAATGTCAAAACGGCCCAGGGAAAAATTAAAGCCGGGTTGAAAGCTTACCAGGGAACTGCTCTCCAAAGTATTCAAAAACGGGTCTACCTCTACGGAATTTACCCTGTCCTGATTAAATGAGCTTTGATAGTAGCTAACATTGGCACCAAAGGTGAATGTGCTTTTAGGGCTCAATCGCACACCATAGGCATAATTGGCGTGTACACCAAAGTTGTTAAAAAGGCCTTCGCGGTTGGTAAACAAGCTAAGACCGACACCACTTCTATCACTCACCCTACCACTATAGCTCAAGAAGTAAACCTGGTTGTTGTCATCAAAAGATACCGATTGGTTTCTGTGGAAAAGGTTGATGTACGATTTGTCCTCCCTAACCGTGGAAAAAGTTGGGTTCAATAAGAACCTATTAAACTTTAAAAGGTTTTGGGAAGGGACGTTATAAGGCACATAGTTTCCTTCTTCCTGTCCTCTCATTCCAGAGAAGGCAAGTAGCAAGATGGCAAGTATTAGTAGAGGTTTCTTGGTTTGCATTGCTGCTTATTTAATAACAGTGATAGTTCCTTGTTTCAGGCTTTTGCCACCACGTGTAATCTTGTAATAGAAAATCATGCTTTGTTTGTTGAACGATGTGGTGGATTGTGGCCAATTGTTTTCATAGCCAGATTGGCTAAATACCTGTTCTCCCCGCTCATTAAAAATGGTGACAAGAACGTTGGGGTCTCTGGAATATGAGTTGGGCAACACCCATAAATCGTTAATACCATCGCCATTGGTGGTAATAACATTGGGTATGGCGAACATATCCCTGTAGGTCACAGTAATCACTTTGCTTATGGTACACGTTCCGAAGCTGGCAATCAACAGGTACTCCCCTTCTTCGGTAAAGTCATAATAACTGCTCGAAGAAATTAGGTTGTTACCCGCATCATACCATTCATAGGAATCTGCACCGCTTGCGGTAAGAGTTTGGGTCTCTCCCTCAATAATGATGAGGTCTTTGGATTTATCCAAAACCAATAGTGATTCATCAAAGGCACTAATGGTTACTTCGTTGGATATCAATGCACATTCGTTGGAAGTAATAACAAGTTGGTAAACACCTGTTTCCGTAACGGTTAAACTCTGGGAAGATGAATCAATTGTATTACCATCTTTCTTCCATTTAAAAGATTCATTGGTTAGGTCTGAAGTGCTCTCAAGTACTATGGCTTCGCCTCCTTCACACAGCACAGTGCCATTGGCCGTTATTTGGAGTGTTTCGTTGGATGCCAACTTTACCTGTAGGTTGTTGGACAATGCCTCAAAAGCATCAATAGAACCAAACAAAGTGTATTCGCCATTGTCCTCTTGGTTGGATATAGTGATGGTTTTTGATGTTTCACCAGAAATATCGATACCGTTCAACTTCCATTGATAATCAAAAGCGTTTTGTAAATCTGCGGTCACGTTGGTAGTGGTGCCGTTATCACTTACGGCATTAATAGTGGTAAGGCTTAAAGTAGCATCGGTATTTTCGCAAGAGGAATATGTTCCAATATAGTCTACCACAAATTCGAATGCATCGGGCGATACAATTGTAATTTTTGTTGAAGCTACTGGAGCAGGGCTACAAGAACCGCCATTTTCCGTAACCTCTACGTAGTATTCACCTATCTCATTAATCGTCAATTCGTTACTCGTCGCCTCCGCGATGGCAGTACCATTCTTGAACCATTGGAATGTTGCACTTGATGCAGTAGTGCTAACGGACAATGTTTTGGTCTGCGAAGGAAGCAGCACAATGTTTTCTTCATTGTTCAGGGTAATATCAAAAGAACCTGTACCCGAAATAGTTACAGGGTCGGATAGTTCTGTACAGATCCCGTAACCGGATACTTCCACCTCATAAGAACCTTCAAAACCGCTAATTCCTGCATCAACGGTAAATGTGCTAGCATCTACGGTTGGTCCGCTTACAATGCTTCCGTCTTTGTACCAAGTATAGGTAAGCCCTTGTCCACTTATGTTGGACTCCAGTATATGTGTTTCCCCAGGACATATTTCCACATTGCTTTCGCCATTTATGGCCAACCCAGAACTTGTGCCTGTAGAAATTTCAATGGTGTTGGATAAGGTATTGGCTGTGCCTGAGCAATCACCATAATCCAGTTCCACATAATATATGCCCGGTTCAGAAACGGTGATGCCTTCTGATTTTTCCGCAAGCAACGTACCGCTACGGTACCAATTGTAAATGTAGTTCGCGGCATTGGGGATGTTATGTGGCTTTAAGGTTACGGAACCTCCGCCGCATAATTGAATAAGGCCTCCTGAAGGAATGTTTCCACTTCCATTTTGACTGATCAATAACGGTGAATTGTAGTCGATATAGTACATGGAAAATGTTTCAGAAGCCGGGCTTGTTTTTGCGGGAGAGGTACTCCGTACTCTCATTTTAAAGTTATCCCCCCTCATATCAGTAGGAAGGGCAAACTTGAATTCAAAATCGAAAATTGTGTTCTTGTCGCTAACTCGGGCCAGTTCAATGGGTGAAGAAAAGTATCCGTCTGCATCCGATAGCTCTAGCACAAACTCGTTGTTGCTATCCACCATAGGTGGGTCCCAATTAAAACTTACAAAGTATTCATTGAAACCATTGGAAGCGCAAACAGCTGTCCATGCTGTATTTCCCCCAAGGTTGGGGTTGGCTGCTGGCTCGGGTTTGTAGAGTATTTGAGCTTGCGCACCAAAAGCACCAAGCAGCATAAAAGCCAAGGCCAGAACAAGAATGCTATACGTTGAATTACTTTTTTTCATCACCGTTAGTATTTAAGAGGTTATGGGCCATAAGCCCTGTTAGTTTGTGCCCCTTAATTGTAATTCGTTCAAAAAGACGTTGTTCAGGCGTCCCTTTTTCATATAGTATTCAATAACAAATATGTCTCTAATTTCGACGAAAGGAAAGATATTGTTGTAGGCTATACCCAAAGTGTTGTGAAATCGCCTATTTTGTATACACAGATGAACGAATAATAGCTATCAACACGGGATTTTACTACATTTGCGCATCAAATTATTGGTATGGCAGAAGAAGCTCGATCGCTCAATTTTATAGAACACATTGTTGAGGAGGACCTTACAAAGGGTTACACACAGAAAGACTTGAGGTTTCGTTTTCCTCCCGAACCCAATGGATATTTACACATTGGGCATGCAAGTTCCATTTGCCTCAATTTTGGCTTGGGATTGCGCTATAATGCACCTGTAAACCTACGTTTTGATGATACCAACCCGGCAAAGGAAGAGAAGGAGTATGTGGAGGCCATTAAAGAGGACGTAAGTTGGCTGGGTTTTGAATGGGCCACGGAATGCTATGCCTCCGATTATTTTCAGCAGTTGTACGATTGGGCCGTAAAGTTGATCAAGGATGGCAAGGCCTACGTTGATAGCCAATCTTCGGAGGAAATTGCCAGCCAAAAAGGGACACCGACCGAACCGGGAAAGGAAAGCCCTTATAGAAATCGTTCTGTTGAAGAGAATTTAAAGCTTTTCAAGGGGATGAAAGAAGGGGAGTTCAAGGACGGAGCGCATGTGCTACGCGCCAAAATCAATATGGCCTCTTCCAATATGTTGATGCGTGATCCCGTAATGTACCGAATCCTACATAAGGCGCACCACCGAACAAATACCGATTGGTGTATTTACCCGATGTACGATTGGACACACGGTGAAAGCGATTACATCGAACAGGTTTCGCACTCCTTGTGCACACTGGAGTTTTTACCTCACAGAGAGTTGTACGATTGGTTTTTAGACCAAGTGGTATCTTCTGATAAATTGCGCCCCAAACAACGGGAGTTTGCACGTAGGAACCTGAGCCATACCGTTGTGAGCAAGCGTAAATTGCTGCAATTGGTGGAAAAGGGTGTTGTATCAGGCTGGGATGATCCCAGAATGCCCACAATTTCCGGTTTGCGAAGAAGGGGTTTTACTCCGGAGTCCATTAGAAATTTTGCGGATACGATTGGCATTGCCAAGCGGGACAATGTTGTTGATGTTGCCCTACTTGATTTTCATGTAAGGGAGCATCTCAATAAAATAGCTCCCCGTGTAATGGGGGTGCTCAACCCATTAAAGGTGGTACTCACCAATTATAAGGAGGGAGAGGAGGAATGGTTGGACGCGGAAAACAATCCCGAAGATCTATCAGCAGGTAGTAGAAAAGTACCATTTTCGAGGGAATTGTATATAGAAAAAGAAGATTTTAGGGAAGAAGCGAACCGTAAGTTTTTTAGACTAAAGCTTGGTGGTGAGGTCCGTTTAAAAAATGGATACATCATAAAAGCAGAAAGTTGTACCAAGGACGAAGATGGCAACATTATAGAGGTGCAGTGTACTTACGACCCCAAAAGTAAAAGTGGTTCCGGAACCGAGGAGAGTTTACGAAAAGTTAAAGGAACCCTGCACTGGGTTTCCATACCACACGCCATAACCGCCGAAGTAAGGCTGTACGACCGTTTATTCTCCGACCCAACGCCCGATAGCCATAAGGATAAAGATTTTATGGATTTTGTTAATCCGGATTCTTTAGAGAAAGTAACGGGTTATTTGGAGCCAAGCCTAAAGAACTTAAAAATAGGTGATCGAGTACAATTTCAACGATTGGGATATTTTAATGTGGACAAAGATTCCACTCCAGAGAATTTGGTATTCAACAGAACGGTAACCTTAAGGGATACTTGGGCCAAATTGGAGCAAAAAAGCTAGCATAATTTTTCCTTATTTTAATTAGTCCGTCCATTGAAGATTCTTATTAAGAACAGATGCTTCAGGAGAGGTATGCCTGCATTTTTTTATTATCATGGTTAATTGCTTGGATGAGGCTGTAATCTGCGCAGAAAAGGCCTTATTCTCATTTTTCTTCAAAATTTAGCTAACGCGTCAAGGTTTGCAGCGATTGAATCAATTTCTGTTTAGGATGTAACTTAATTTTAGAATAAATCGATTGGGTCAGGAAGTTTTCACCTTTCAAACGAGACTTGATCATTTTTCACTGATGTTTAATTAAAAAGTTACAATAGTATGTCAAATAACACTGGAAACGTATTAACTGCATTATTAACTGGAGCCGTTGTTGGAGCTGGAATAGGAATTTTGTATGCACCGGACAAAGGAAAAAAGACCAGAAAAAAAATTAAGAAAAGTGCAGTAAAGGCAAAAGATGATATTGCCCAAAGTATAACACATGCGAAAGAGGAATTCAGCAAGACAGCCGATGCCAAAAAGGAAGAGTTTGAGGAAAAGCTAGAGGACACACTTTCCAATATGAGCTATAAAGCCGATGATATTCTCGTAGCGTTGGAGAATAAATTGGAAGACCTAAAAAAGAAGAACGCCCAACTACAGAAGTAATATATGGCATTCGAAGATATTAAAGAACAGATAGATGATGTAGAGGATGGCGTTAGGTCTTACGTAAAGAACAGCCTGGATTTTTATCGACTCCAAAGTTTTCGGTCCATGATGAAGGGCATTACGATGGCGACCAAAGTGCTGTTAATTGGCGGAATAGCTTCTATTGCTCTACTGTTTCTTTCATTGAGTGCTGCATTTTGGCTAGGCAGTATGCTTGGCAATACAGCAGAGGGCTTTTTAATAGTTGGCGGATTTTATGTACTGATAGGTATAATCATATTCCTGTTGAGAAGCAAAATCGAAAAGCCGCTTTTAAAAGAGTTTTCTAAATTTTATTTTGATGAATTATGATTCACACACAATACACATCATTCAAAGAAATTGATCGCGACCTTAAAATCTTACAGTTACAAAGACAGATTGAGGAGGAAAAAGTGAAGCTTGCGGTTCAAAACACCAAAAAAGAACTTTACCCAACCAATATTCTTGGTGGAATGGCACCCTTATTACAAAAAATTGCGATATCCTTTATTGCGAAAAAGCTGCTTAAAAAATTGGATTGACCCATTGTGCTTTTTGATAAAATTCGTCATTTCGAGTGGATTTCACGACGGCATGAGTGAAATTTGTATCGAGAAAAAGAATTTTGTCTAAAAAAGTTCTCGATACGATTTTTCGTTCCTCAAAATCACTCGAACTGACGCCCAGAACCAAGTTTTATGTTCAAAATGCACTACAGGTTAGATTAGTATATGCTCCTCAAACTTTGTATAGAAGAAGGTCTAAAAAGCATAAATTTTGACTTTGTCAGGTTGAGCGCAGTCGAAACCCATTGATTATCAACATAATTTAGGTTCTCGACTGCGCTCGAACAGACAGATAGCGAGCTTTTTAGGCAACCTCTTCTTTTTTATTAAAATAACATTTAAGAGTCAGATGATGAATCTTTTTCGATTTGTTTGCGCTTCATGGCCTCGCCAATTTGATTACTTGCCGTAAAGGAAGCTACCATATTGTTCAGCATATCGCTGCCTGCCTGTGGAGAATTCGGCAACAATATTAAATTGGTGTCCGTTTCTTCCCCGATGGCCTGTAGGGTATCATAATGTTGGGTTACCACAATAAGGGCAGATGCCTCCTGCGAATTGATGCCCACTTTGTTCAAAACCTCCACGGATTCTTCTAGTCCACGGGCAATTTCCCTACGTTGATCGGCAATACCTTGTCCCTGTAATCTTTTGCTTTCTGCCTCGGCTTTCGCTTTTTCAACAATAAGAATGCGTTGGGCATCACCCTCGAACTGGGCCGCTATTTTTTCTCGTTCCGATGCATTGATGCGGTTCATGGCTGCCTTTACCTGGGCATCTGGGTCAATATCGGTGACCAATGTCTTTATGATATCAAAACCATAGTCGAACATAGCATCTTGCAATTCGGATTTAACGGCGTTGGCAATATCATCTTTTTTTACAAAGACATCATCCAGTTTCATTTTTGGAACTTCGGCACGTACTACATCAAAAACATAAGAGGTAATTTGATCGTGTGGATATTCCAATTGGTAAAATGCTTCATAAACTTTATCGCGGAGAACCACGTATTGAACGGAAACTTTCAACTTTACAAAAACATCGTCCAAGGTTTTGGTCTCGACGATCACATCAAGCTGTTGAATCTTTAAACTCAAGCGACCGGCAATACGGTCTATAATCGGAATTTTCAATTGTAGCCCGGAATTCCGTATGCTATGGAATCTTCCAAAGCGTTCCACGGCCACGGCCGTTTGTTGTTTTACAATAAAGAAGAACTTGAACAGAATGACAAGCGCTACAAAAGCAATAGGTATGAAAAGATAGTTGCCCATAGTGTTTATGATTTTATGTTAGAAATGGAAATTACGAAACTTGGCCATAGTATTGGTAGCCATTCGTCAATTAATGTTACAGATCCATCAATTCTATAGCTGGGCGATGGCGGTTTTTATACGGTTTATACACTCCTCTTTGCCAATAAGTTCCATGATATCGAACAAATGAGGGCCTTTCATGTCCCCAACGATGATCAAGCGGAGGGGAGGCATCACTTTTCCAAAGGAAAGTTCACTGTCGGATATCCATCCTTTCACTTTTTCTTCTATTATGGACGATTCAAAATTTTGAACATTATTCAGGACCGATGCGACCTGTTCCATGATTTCCGGAGTACCCTCTTTCCATTGCTTTTTGACGGCTTTCTCGTTGTATGAAGACGGTGCCTCAAAAAAATAGTCTCCCAGTTCCCAAAAATCCTTTACAAAACTTGCGCGCTCCTTAATCAAGGACACTACTTTTTGAACGTAATCCTGTTCCGACGAAATTTGTTTTTTTGCCAGTTCGGCAGCGAACAGTTCGGCTAGTTCTTTATCAGACTTCCTCTGTAACCACTGCTGATTATACCAATTGTTTTTTTCTGGGTCGAACCGAGCGCCCGATTTGTTTACACGTTCCAAGGTAAAAGTCTCGACCAATTCTTCCAAACTAAAAATTTCTTGCTCGGTGCCGGGATTCCAGCCTAACAGGGCCAAGAAGTTGATTACCGCTTCTGGGAAAAAACCTGCCTCGCGGTATCCTTCCGATTGGTTCCACGTGAGCGGAAAAACGGGGAAGCCTCCTTTTTCGCCATCACGTTTGCTCAATTTTCCCTTTCCAACGGGTTTCATGATCAAGGGCAGGTGTGCAAATTTTGGAGCCTCCCAGCCAAAGGCATCGTACAATAGCGTGTGAAGTGCCAAGGACGGCAACCATTCTTCACCACGGATTACATGGGTAATTTGCATTAAATGGTCGTCCACAATATTGGCCAAATGGTAGGTTGGCATACCATCGCTTTTAAACAAAACCTTATCATCTAAAATACTGGTATCAATTTTAATTTCACCTCGGATGATGTCGTTCAAAAACAACGTTTCATTCTCTGGACATTTAAACCGGATTACGTAATCCTCACCGGCCTCCAATTTAGCTTTCACTTCTTCCTCGGATAGCGAAAGTGAGTTTGTCAACTTTAAACGGTTGTGCCAATTGTATATAAATGTTTTTCCTTTCGCCTCATGGTCTTTTCTATGGTGGTCCAAAGTTTCAGCAGTATCAAAAGCATAATAGGCCTTACCTTTTTCAATAAGTTCCAAAGCGTAGGCTTTGTACAGGTCCTTGCGCTCACTTTGTCGGTATGGGCCAAAATCACCTTCTTTGCCCGGACCTTCATCAAAAGGAATTCCACACCAGTTCAAGGCCTTGATAATATATTCCTCTGCGCCTTCAACAAATCGGTTTTGGTCCGTATCTTCAATACGAAGCACAAAATCGCCACCATGTTTTTTGGCAAATAAATAATTGAACAAGGCGGTGCGCAGACCACCAATATGTAATGGCCCAGTTGGGCTGGGCGCAAATCGAACACGTACGTTTTGACTCATAATTGGGTATGATTGTGTCGCAAAGATACATTCCCGCCAATGAATGGGAAAGTGAATTTATTCTGTCTTTTTCTGACCCATGTGGACTTATAGTATAAAGGTTTAACAAATTTTTTCTTTTGATTTACCAAGGATCAGGTAATTTGGTTGTAATTAGTATCGATTTTGAACGCATATCAAGACATTCTCGTTAAGCTGGAAGACTTTATCAAGCGGATTTATACCAAACAATTGATAAAGGGAGTCTTCTTGTTTTTAACTTTAGGAACCCTGTTCTGGATGGCCATTACGTATTTTGAATACGTTTTGTGGCTGAACGAGTCATGGAGGCTTACTTTGTTCCTTCTCTTTGTTGTAGTAGAACTTTACCTATTGTATAGATACATCGCGATGCCTTTGTTATATCTTTTTAGGATTAAACATGGTATTGGTAATAGGGAGGCCTCTTTATTAATTGGAAAACATTTTCCTCATGTGGATGACAAGCTGCTCAATCTGCTTGAATTATCCGAGAACCAACACAAGTCAGATCTTTTAATGGCCAGCATTGAGCAAAGGGCCAAAAATTTAGGTCCGGTTCCTTTTGCCGAAGCGGTCAGTTTTAAGGACAGTTATAAGTACGCGAAGTACATTTTTATTCCTTTGGCCCTGTTCTGTTTTATCTGGATCACGGGTGATATCGTTTCTTTCTTTAACTCGCACCAAAGGGTAATGCATTACGATTTGGCCTATGAAAGACCGGCACCATTTTCTTTCCAGCTGATGAACGATAAATTGGAAGTATTAGACAATCAATTATTGACCATAAAAGTTAAAACAGTTGGGGAAATTCGACCAGACAATGTTCAAATAGTTGTAAATGGCGAACAGTTGCTCATGCAGAACAGCGGGGAGTTTTTTGAGTATACATTTCAAGCACCCGTTCCTGAAACCAATTTTTACCTAACAGCCAATGGATGGGAATCCAGAACTTATTCCATAAAAAGTTATCGCACCCCGGCCTTGGTCGATTTTGCCATGGAATTGGACTACCCCAAATATCTCAACTTGTCTTCCGAACTGATTACGGGCACGGGAAATGCCGAAGTTCCCGAAGGAACCAAAGTCACTTGGAGAATACAGGGGAACCATGTGGATGATATACAAATGATGACAAAGGACACCACTGTTTCCTTTGAAAAATCCAACAACTTATTTTCAAACACAAGGCGATTGTTCAATGATTTGGATTATGAGCTGAGTACATCAAATGAACGAGTACAGGATTTTGAAAAATTGGCTTATCGGTTAAATGTCGTCAAGGATCAAAAGGCAACCGTTCAGGTAAATCAAGTGCTGGATTCTTTGCATCCAAACCAATCCTATTATACGGGGCAGGCTGCCGATGATCATGGTTTAAAGGAAATCCGGTTGGTTTGCTATCCTTCGGATGATATAAATAATGTTCAGCGGCTTTCGCTCGAATCTCCCAATACCAATGTGTATCAGTTTTACTATACGTTTCCTTCGGGATTGTCGCTTCAGCCTGGAAAAAAGTATAAGTTATATTTTGAAGTAGTTGATAATGACGGGGTTAGGGGTGGTAAAGTTACCAAAAGCGCTGTTTTTAATGCATCTCTTTATGATGATAATGAATTGAATAACAGAGAGTTGGAATTTCAGAACTCCACCTTGAACAAAATGGGAGAATCTTTGCAGCATTTAAAACAACAGCAAGAAGAATTCTCGCAGATTAACAAGCTACAAAAGGAGGAAAAGTCGCTAAGCTTTGAAGACAAGAGCCAGATAAAGAACTTTTTGCAGCAGCAGCAAATGCAAGAACAATTGATGCAGAAGTTTAGTCAGGATTTAAATAAAAGCATTGATAAGAATTCCGAAGACACTAAGATGAAGAAGATGCTTCAAGAACGTTTGGAGCGTCAAGAAGCTGAAGCCAGAAAGAATGCTGAATTGCTTGAGGAACTCAACAAGATTGCTGATAAAATTGATAAAGAAGACCTTCAAAAGCGATTGGAAGAATTAGGAAAGAACCAGGGCAAGAACACGAGGAACCTTGAACAGATTTTGGAATTGACGAAGCGTTATTATGTTACTGAAAAAGCTTCCCAGATTTCTAAGGAACTGGAGGAGTTGGCCACTAAACAAGAGATACTGTCCGAATTAAAACTGGGACAGGATTTTAGTGACAAGGAGCAGAGGAAATTGAATGAAGATTTCAACGAGTTGGAAAAAGACATTCGTGAATTGGAAAAAGATAATCAGAAGCTCCAAAAGCCATTAGAACTTGACACTGATAAGAAAAAGACAGATGGGGTAAAGCTGGATCAAAAAGATGCTCTTGAAGAAATCAATAAGCACCAGGGCCTAGAAGAATCTTCCCAAGCCAAGGAAAAGCAAGAAGCAGGCAATAACGCTTCCAAAAAGCAAAAGTCCGCAGCACAGAAGATGCGGGAAATGAGCCAATCCATGCAATCTAGTTCCATGGGTGGTGGTTCCTCCGATGCCGAGGATGCCGAAATGTTACGCCAGATTTTAGATAATTTGGTCACTTTTTCTTTCAAGCAAGAAAATTTGTTTGACAACATACAGCGAGCGGATGTTGATATGTCCCAGTTTTCCAAAACCGTCAAAGACCAACAAAACCTAAAAAGATTGTTCGAGCATGTAGACGATAGCCTCTTTGCACTTTCTTTGCGTAGGGCTGAACTTTCTGAATTTGTGAACGAGCAAATAACCGAAGTATACTACAACATTGATAAATCTTTGGAAAGCATCGCCGAGAATCAAATTTATCAGGGAGCATCGTATCAGCAGTACGTAATAAATGCTACAAATGCCTTGGCCGATTTCTTGGCAAATATTTTGGACAACATGCAGCAGAACATGATGCCGGGTCAAGGTAGTGGAGAAGGGCAAGATTTTCAATTGCCCGACATTATTAAAGGACAACAAGGTATCCAAGAGAAAATGAACGGTTCCGGAAAAGAGGGAAAAGAATCCGAAGGTAAAGGTGAACAGCAAGGTGATAACGTGGGAGGACAGCAAGAAGGTGATAAGGGCAGTCAAAAACAAGGAAAGGAAGGACAAGATGGTGAGCAAGGAGAAGGAGGCAACAAAGGTTCAAAGCAAGGAAATAGCTCCCAATCCAATGGAAATGGTTTAGGAGAAATGAATCTTGACGAAGTATACGAGATCTACAAGGAGCAGCAGTTTTTACGGGAAAGCCTAGAAAAACAATTGGAGGATATGATGCGTGAATCTGACAAGAATCTGGCAAAAAAATTGATGCAACAAATGGAAGACTTTGAGAATGATCTGTTGGAGAACGGAATCACCGAACGCACCCGAAGCAAGGCCAACAATATTCAACACCAATTAATGAAGTTGGAAAACGCATCTATGGAACAAGGGGAAAAGAAGGAGCGCGAAAGCAAAACAAATGTGAATCAATTTACTAATCCTATCACTACCAAACCCGAGTTACTTCAAGAATACCAGAACAACATTGAAATATTAAACAGACAAGCTTTACCTTTGCGGCAAAATTTTGAGAAGAAGGTAAAGGTTTATTTCGATAATGATTGAGTTTCATTTTAAAAGTGAATTCACAATCCCTGACAAATCCGAGTATGCCGATTGGATAAATAGGGTTATAGTTTCCGAAGGTTTTGTTGTTGGTCAAATAGATTATATATTCTGTACCGACGATTACCTTTTAGAACTCAACAAGGAGTATTTAAACCATGATACTTTTACGGATATTATCACATTCGATTATAAGGATGGAAACACGCTTTCGGGAGATATTTTTATATCCACGGACAGGGTGCAAGAGAACGCTGTAAAGTTTGATGTTGAGTTTTTAAATGAGCTTCGCAGGGTAATGAGCCATGGTATTCTTCATCTAGCTGGTTTTGGGGATAAGACCAAAGAGGAGAAATTGATGATGCGTGAAAAGGAAGAAGAAAAAATTAAAATGTTCCACGTGGAACCATAGGTATGTTTGAAAAGGAATATGATGTTATTGTTGTGGGAGGAGGACATGCTGGTGCGGAGGCTACGGCCGCTGCCGCCAACATGGGTTCAAGCACTTTGTTGGTGACAATGAATCTTCAAACTATTGGTCAGATGTCATGTAATCCCGCAATGGGAGGAATAGCTAAAGGACAAATTGTACGAGAAATTGACGCCCTGGGAGGGTATAGTGGAATTGTTACCGATAAATCTGCCATACAGTTTAAGATGCTCAACAAATCCAAAGGACCGGCCATGTGGAGCCCCCGAGCTCAGAACGACCGTATGCGATTTGCAGAGGAGTGGAGGATGGCTTTGGAGAACACTCCAAATGCAGATTTCTATCAAGAAATGGTCAATGGCTTGTTGATTGAAGGGGATAAAGTTGTTGGTGTAAAAACGAGTCTTGGTTTGGAGATTAGAGCCAAATCCGTAGTGCTTACAAACGGTACTTTTTTGAATGGCCTGATCCATATTGGGGAGAAGCAATTGGGTGGAGGTAGGGCAGGGGAAAAAGCCGCAACTGGAATCACGGAACAATTGGTTGATTTAGGTTTTGATAGTGGAAGAATGAAAACCGGAACACCTCCCCGAGTAGATGGAAGGTCCTTGGATTATTCCAAAATGATACCGCAACCCGGGGACGATGTACCTGAAAAATTTTCTTATTTAAACACCCCGATTCTTAAAACACAACGCGATTGCCACATGACCCATACCAGCAAATTGGTTCATGATTTACTGCGTGAAGGGTTCGAAAGGTCTCCAATGTTCAATGGAAGAATTAAAAGTGTTGGACCAAGATATTGTCCTTCTATCGAAGATAAAATCAATCGGTTTGCAGATAAAGATTCACACCAAATTTTTGTGGAGCCCGAAGGGTGGGATACGGTAGAAATGTATGTCAATGGTTTCTCAACTTCATTGCCAGAGGATGTTCAGTACAAAGCGCTCAAATCCGTAAAAGGTTTTGAAAACGTCAAATTTTTTAGACCAGGTTATGCCATTGAATACGATTATTTTCCTCCAACGCAATTAAAGCATACGCTCGAAACCAAGTTGGTAAAGAACTTATATTTTGCTGGTCAGATCAACGGAACCACGGGGTATGAAGAAGCAGCCTCCCAAGGTTTAATGGCGGGCATTAATGCGCACCTTAAAATAAATGGGAAGGAGCCGTTTATTCTTAAAAGGGACGAAGCTTACATTGGAGTTTTGGTGGATGATTTGATTACCAAAGGCACCGAGGAACCCTATCGAATGTTTACTTCACGAGCAGAATATAGAACCTTGTTGCGCCAAGACAATGCCGATTTAAGACTTACGCCCAAGGGGTATGAAATTGGTTTGGCCAAAGAAGAACGCCTCAAAAGAATGGAGGAGAAGATGAGCAAATCCGAAAACTTTGTCAATTTCTTCAAAAAGACAAGCTTCACTACGGAAGAGGTAAACCCGATTTTAGCGTCTTTGGATTCTGCTTTGGTAAAGCAATCGGATAAACTTTTCAAGGTGTTTTCCAGACCAAAGGTAACTATGGACCACATGCTTCAATTGGATACAGTTTCTGAATTTGTAAAAGAAAATGAATTGGATTCCGAGGTATTGGAGCAAGCCGAAATACAAGTCAAATATTCAGGTTATATAGCAAAGGAAAAAACTAATGCAGATAAATTACAGCGATTGGAAAACGTTCGAATCCCAGACAATTTTGATTACTCCAAACTAAAATCCCTGTCCTACGAAGCACGAGAAAAGTTGGAATCAATTCGGCCCGTTACCATATCTCAGGCTTCACGAATTAGCGGCGTATCACCGGCAGATATTAGTGTATTGTTAGTGTATTTGGGCAGGTAATCCAGAACACTGTTCCACGTGGAACAGTGTTCTTTGTTTCAAGGAATTCGTAAAGGGTCTAATTTTTATTTTTCAGATTGGTCGTAAGAGCAAACAACATAAATCTTACCATCCGTTTTCCATAAATAATAAAGAATTTCATTCTTTTCTTTAAAACTAATGATTTCAAGTCCAAAGTGGTTTGTTTTAGGTTCAGGTAAAACTGTCATTCCTGTGAAAACAGGAATCCAAACAAAAGGATTTTGGTTTTAGATGGGTGATTGTAAAGTTCGGTTCAAAGAGATGTAGTTTTATGCTATCTTCGGGATTTGAAAAGCGAATGTTTGGATATAGATAATTACAATGAAGTTGTTTTTAAAAACTAAAGACTTTTCCGTTTCGGGCGAATCATTTGAGTTGCATTGGGACAAGGATCTGGATATGCTGGTGACCCGACCCCAACCCAAAAACCTAGCTCCTTATTACGAAAGTGAGGGCTACATTTCTCACACGGACTCCAAATCTTCGTTTACAGATAGGATGTACCAACTGGTTAAGGGAAAAAACCTCAAAAACAAGGTTCAAATAATTGAAAATCAAATAGATAAGCCGAATTCGCTGCTGGATTTAGGTGCTGGGACAGGCGATTTTTTGATTACAGCCCAAAAATCAGGATTTAAGGCTGTTGGAGTTGAACCAAACGAAAAAGCTAGGCAGTTGGCCAAGGAAAAAGGAATTGAACTTCATCAAAGTTTGGAATATCTGTCGGGCCAAAAATTTCAAGCCATTACGCTGTGGCATGTTTTGGAGCACCTGCCCAATTTGGAAGAACAGATAAAGACATTGGTAGATCTTTTGAAAGATGACGGAGTTTTGGTCGTTGCAGTTCCCAATTTTAAATCATTTGATGCCAAACATTTCAAATCATATTGGGCAGCTTATGATGTGCCAAGACACCTTTGGCATTTTTCAAAAAAATCCATTTCCAAACTTTTTGCTCGTCACAAACTGGAAGTCATCAAAATTAAACCCATGTGGTTTGATGCTTTTTATGTTTCCATGCTTTCTGAAAAATATCGAGGCAATAGATTGTATTTGGTCAGCGCATTTTTTGTTGGGTTGTGGTCCAATCTTGCCGCCATCTTCACCAAAGAGCATTCTTCGTTGATTTACATCCTTAAAAAGGAGGAATAAGCCATTTTAAAGGCCCCTGCTGTCCAAAACACGGGCTGTATGTGGAATTGTATTCAACAAAAAAGAAGCGCTTAAATCGACCTGTTTCTAAAAGCCATCAAAATAAGGGTTAACAATTAAGCGCACTGGGTTCCATAAAAATTTCTTATATAATGTTTTGAGCCAAACAAACGATTAAAAAAACTTAATGACCAGCATTCCAAAAGCTTTTCTATTTTTGCGCATCTATAAAAAGTAAATGATGAAAAAATTAGTAGTGCTTGCTATTGCCATCACCGCCATGGCATGTCAGCAAAACAAAATTGCCTATGTGGACAGTATAAGGATCATGGACGATTATCAAGAAAAAATTGATGTCGATGCCAGATTCCAAACAAAAGCCGAGGCATTGACCAAAAAAAGGGACAGTATTTCCCAAACGTTCCAAATGGAGTTACAAGAATTTCAGAGCAAGGCGCAGAGCATGTCCCAGAAAAATGCGCAAGAAGAATATTCCCAATTGCAGCAAAGAGGTCAGCAAATAGGTCAGCAGTTGCAGCAAGAAGAGCAACAGTTGCAACAAAAAAGCCAGGCCGAAATGGACAGCTTGGTGAAAAAGGTAAAAAAAGAGATCAGGGCATACGGCAAGGCCAACGGATACACCTACATTTTGGGAGGTGGCGACGGAGGCTCGGTAATTTACGGCGATGAAGCCAAAGATGTAACGGATGCCATTCTTACCATTTTGAACGATAAGTACGAGAACTAAACGCGATAAAAAATAGGTTAAGAAGGCCCACTCATTTGGAGTGGGCTTTTTGTTTTATCGGATGGATGCAAAATAAACCCAGAGGATAAAAAACAACTGTAACGGAATTCGGAACCAAAGGTAAGCAGTTCCTGGGCCGTTCAATTGCCCTGTTTGATAATTGATTTGATGTATTGATGCCTTTACGTTCGCGGGTAAAATCAAAATAAAAAACGCAATAAGGAGCCAACCCACTTGAACCTGATATTGGGGAAACAGAAGGGCAACGGCAAAGATGATTTCAATAACACCCGTTACCACTACCAACTCCTTTTTAAACGGCATAAACGAGGGAATAATCTCGGCCATACCCCTTATAAAAACAAAATGTCCAATGGCAGTGAACACCAACATAGCGGCCATGGCAATGCTACCGGCAAGCTGATAATCCCATTGTTCGCGGGTAAATTTTAAGATTGATGAAGAAATAATAAAGGCGGCAATAAGTACAATGAGTGGTTTCATACTTTTTTGTCAAAATTCCAGCATTACCGCTTCAATAGCAATGAACCCAGGTTAAGAAATACGCTTTCGGATACGGCTCAACGCTTGCGGGGTAATACCAATGTACGAAGCAATATATTTGAGGGGAATCTCACGGATGAGTTCTGGCCGTTCATCAAAAAGATTGAGATAACGCTGTTCCGCGCTATCACGTAAAAGGGAAAGCTCTCTTTTCGATTTTTTCAAGAAAAGCTCCTCGCTGGCCCTTCTCCCGATCAAGTTTCCGATTTTGGAAGATGCATATACCTCCTGAAGCTCTTTATAGTCCAGGCGCCAAAGTACCGTATCCGTTATCGTTTCTACCACATATTCGGATGGTTTTTGGGTCAGGAAAGAGTCATAAGCACTTACAAAGGCCCCGCCAAAAACAAAGCCAAATGTAAGCTCACCGTCCTCTTGTGGAATATAGAGGCGGACAATTCCTTTTTCTATAAAGGACAGATGGTTCTCCACCTTGCCCGCTTCAACCAGCTTACTTTTTTTGGGGAATACATGTCGGCTTAATTTTGATGAAAAAACCTTCCAATCGTTTGATGAAATCCCATATTCCGATTCAAAATAGTGCCTGATCTGTTCCAAACCGCCTTTACTTTAGGGTTGACTCTTTTTGTACGAGAAAAACATAAAAGCCCCCAAACCAATTTCTATGATCGATCCTGTAAAGGCAGAAATGGCAGGAGAAGCCTTCAAAAGAAACAGCGCAAAAGACGCTGCGCCCAATATACCGCCCAAAATCCAATACGTTTTGATGCCATAAAGCGTAGTGAACGTTAAATATCTTCCCCCAATGATCAATAACATGCCCTGAAAAAACCAAGCATGGTCCTGTAGAGAGAGGAGCAGGGCCAAGGGAATGCACATCAGCATAAAAATAGTGCCTTCCATAATAAGCTTGCCCAAAGGGTTTTGTTTAGAATGGCTTCCGGGAACCCCTATTAGTTTGGCCATTAACAATCCTAGGGGATGAATGAGCATACCGCCAAAAAACAAGGTCCAAATAGCGGTTTGTGAAGAAACCAAAAAAGCTACTAAAGCCGCTACCATCCATACCGTTCCAGAAGCTAAAACCCCCAACGCGCCATCAGCATAGCCTTCACGTAAATCAGCTTGTGCACTTGAAATGGAATCAATAGAAGTTTCCTCTATATTTTGTGTTTGTTTGTTCATTTTTGATGATGAGTTATAGTTACCTTTTTGACTTTTTCTCTCGAATCACGGCAACCATTGCCACAATCAATAAAATGTTGGAGACGATTCCCCATAGTGCACTATTGCCTTTTTTCAATTCTATCAGGTTGATAACCAAAAGCGCTAAACTAATCACAATAAGAAGTACAGGAGCAATCGCTTTTTTCCCAAACATGATTACAGTTACATTTAAAGTTCAATATCCAGTTGTCGGCCTTCTTCCTTTGCCTTGTTGTCCATTCGGGATCCCATGGCAAGTCCGATCGACATTCCCACGGGCAGACCAATGCCCAAAAACGCCATATTCCCCAAACTAAGGCCCAAGGCCGCTCCAATGGGCAGGCCAAAAACAGTCATACCCAGAACAAACCAAGTCTTTCGGTAGTAATTAATGGGTACAATTTTAAGTTTTTGGGCCAGGGTGCCTATAATTTTTGATTGTACTTTGCGGATTTCATTTCTTAGAATTTTATCGGAATCCGTTACTGCGTTCAGTGCCGTAATCTGCTTATTGATGACCAACATGATTTCTTCGGGTAGTTTCTTTTTCCTGATTTGGACGATCAAACGTTCAAATTGCCCGTAATATGCCTCGGTCTTTTTCGATAGATTTGGTCTTTGAACGGGTTCAACGATCATGGAAGAACTTTATTATTGCATCAAATACACCAAAAAAACCGTGGGAATCAAGTACACAACAATGGTTTGGGCCCCAACATAATCTTTGGCAACACGTTGCCCCAACAAAAGCATCAACAAAGTTATGGCAGAAAGAACGGCCCCATAAAAACCAAAAACACTTTCTCCATCAACGGCAAATTGAAAAACACCCACGCCGCAAAGTATTCCGGAAAACATTTCGAATACCAGAACAATGCTTAGCAGTACGGGCACCGTTCCTTTAAAAATGGATTTGGAAAAATGGCCCGTTAGCCAACCCAGATTGCCTTTCCAATCTAAAAGTTTGTCAATCCCGCTCTGTAGAAAAGTAATGGTCAAGAACACCAGCAGTAGTATTTCTGTGGCATTTGAAAATAAATCATCCATGATTAGTTTTATTTAGGCGGCCTTTGCATGCAAAAGCCGAGTAAGTTTAATGGAGAGATCTGTGAAAATCAACTTGGAATTTCCGTTGCGTTCCACGTGAAAAATTGCTTGCTCCAACTCCTTTACAATATCCAAAATATTGTTTTCATGTACAAAAGGGGCAAACTTGTTCAGGTCAAAACCCTCCATGTGCACTTTGGCATAAACAAGTTCGTTTGCCTTGTAGTTGAGCATAAGCGCTTGCCGCATTATGGTTAAGCAGTAGTTCAGGAATTTTTTTTGGACTTCGCGCCCTGTTTTGGCGACCTCCTCGCTCCATAAGATCAGTTCCTGTACGGCACCTTTGTTGCCCTTGGCTTTAAAGGCGCTCCGCACCCATTGCACAAACCAACGTTCGAACACCAAATCTTCAGAGTCTTTGTTCAATAGATCAAGAGCCTTGTTAAAATTACCGTTCGCTTCCAGTGCAATGGTAAGTGCTTCGGTTTGTGCCACTCCCCGCTGTATAAGTTCATCGGTAATTACTTGTTCGGCCAAGGGAGGGAAATTTAAAATTTGGCAACGGGAACGAATGGTGTTGATGATTTGTTCCTCATCTTCTGCCAAAAGGAGTAATATGGTCTTGTTCGGGGGCTCCTCGATTAACTTCAAAAGTTTGTTGGCCGCGGAAACGTTCATTTTTTCGGCCATCCAAACAATAAGGACCTTGTAACCTCCTTCGTAAGACTTTAAGGAAAGCTTCTTAACCATGTCCTGAGCTTCATCCACCCCGATTTGTCCCTGCTTTTTTTCAATGCCGATGTGGCGGTACCAATCAAACAAATTGCCATAGGGCTGGTCTTTTACAAACTGTCGCCATTCTTCCAAATAATGATCGCTCACGGCATGCGACTTTACCTTGTCCGAATTGGAAACAGGAAATGCAAAATGAAGGTCGGGATGTGTCAATGAGTTGCATTTAGTATTGCATACGGTGTTTTCCCCGTCATTTTCTCCACCTGTATTGCCACAGAGCAAATATTGGGCATATGCCAGTGCCATGGGCAGCACCCCGGAACCTTCGGGGCCAACAAAAAGTTGTGCGTGTGCGACCCTGCCGGTTTCCGCAGTGGTCACCAAATGGTTTTTGATATGCTCGAGTCCTAAAACATTTTTAAAAAGCATGTTCCAAAGATACATTTTTAAGTGTTGAACCCCTTACGTGTTTGATTTAAAAGAGGAGTGTTATGGTTGCCGATCAATATAATCAGTGGCGGTAATATCCCTGAATTGGACGCCACCTGCTTGGCAGACCTGCAGACCAATGGAGGAAAGTAAAGTGAGTACATAAAAAAAGCCCCGAACCGGGGCTTTTCTCAACAGATCAATATATTTGTTTAGGATGATGTGGTTCCGGTCACTGTTACATTGGCGCTTAACTGTAAAGCGGATGTAATTTGTAAAGCAGATAGGTCGAGCCCAGTGGTCGATTCCACCTCTAATGTTGAATTAAAGTAAAATTGATTGCCATCTTGGGCGTAGGACACAAAAATCAATTCGTATTCCCCAGCCGATAGAAAGTTAAGGCTGAAGGAATTGTTAAGCCCACTGGCCTCGGCACTTGTAATGGCATTGGCAAAGCGCACATTGCTTTCTCCTTGCCCCTGAGTTTCAACTTCTGCATTATAGGTGCCTTTTTCATAGGCATATACCACAATTTTGTCCGATGTGTTTTCTGCATCGTTTATGGTTCCTTCAATTTCTCCAGTAGTTTCCTGGTTTACGGCCCGTATTCCTGCGGAGAGTTCGGACGTCGTCACAAAATCAAAATCCGTTTCCAACGTACCTTGATTTTCCTTTATGGTCTTTCGCAAATCAAAATCGATAACGACCTCATTGGTATTCGAGGCAAACACCTCAAAAGTATCCACAATGTCAATGCTGCTCGCAGAGGATGTTATCTTGTCCTTGGAACCATCTGCCATTTCTACGTAACAGCCCGGGGAATTTCCGTCCATATCGGTTTCGTAGTCCAGCACCAGTTCAAGGTCGGAATATGCTCCAGCCTCCAATTGCAGGTTGCCCAAGGTTTTAGTCTGACCATTGACAAGGGCGGCCAAATCAAAAGTAGTTTTGTTAAAGCCCTCCAGTGATGTGCCATTGACCTTTACATCGGAAACCGTAACAAAAACGGATTCAATTGCTGCGTTGTCCACTGGGGCATCTGTGATTTTAAAGGTTGTGTTATACGATTCTTTCTCTACATTGTCATTACCATTGTCATCGCTACAAGAAAAAGCCAATACGGCTATTCCAATAGCAAATCCTACATTTTTCAAAAAAGGTTGCATAAAATTTGAGGTTTTGGGGTTAATAATCACTTTACCTTATAACAATTAAAAATGGTATAACCCTACTTTTGATCGGACAGCTTCCAAGAGATACATGTCAAATACAGCTTCACTCTTATAAAACGGAATTGGTTTATGTTTTGACCCTTCCATGGTGTTCCATTGTCCATATCTTTGGCCTTGTAAATTGGCTTTTAAGGCCACACTTGGACCGAAAACCCTTCTTTGGTTATCGGCCAAAACGAACAACAAGGAATCCCGCTAGGAACCCTTGCGCAAGCAGGAGCCAGTGTAACATATCAAATTAAAATGGTTAAAAATTGAGAAACTTTAAAATTATGGGGCCGGTCTGTCCATTGAAAAAGCAGGAAATCTTTACATTTGAGACTCTCAAAAAAGACCACACTACATGAAGACGATAGACGATTTTAATTTCAAGGGAAAAAAAGTATTGATCAGGGTAGATTTCAACGTGCCGTTGGATGGCGATTTTAATGTAACCGACACCAGCCGAATTGATGCAGCCAAACCTACCATTCTTAAAGTTTTGGAAGATGGCGGATCTCCAATTTTGATGAGCCACTTGGGAAGACCCAAAGGAAAAGCAAACCCGGACATGTCACTTTCCCACATCACCGAAACCGTATCCGATATCATTGGGGTACAGGTAAAATTTACAGAAGACTGTGTTGGAACAAAAGCAGATGAAGCCGTCGCTGGATTGCAAAGCGGAGAGGTGCTTTTGTTGGAAAACCTTCGTTTTCACGCCGAAGAGGAAGCAGGAGATGAGTCTTTTGCTGAAGCATTGTCAAAGCACGGAGATGTATATGTGAACGATGCTTTCGGAACAGCCCACCGCGCACATGCATCAACAACCATTGTGGCTAAATTTTTCCCCGAGAACAAATGCTTCGGATATCTGTTGGCTAAAGAAATAAAAGCGATAGACAAAGTGATGGAAACTGGAGAAAAACCGGTTACCGCCATTTTGGGCGGAGCAAAAGTATCTTCCAAAATCACGATTATCGAAAACATATTGGACAAAGTTGACAACCTTATCATTGGCGGCGGTATGACCTACACTTTTGTGAAGGCAAAGGGTGGCAAAGTAGGGGATTCCATTTGTGAGGATGATAAAATGGAATTGGCTTTGGAGATTCTTAAACAAGCCGAGGCCAAAAACGTGAAAGTATACCTGCCTGTAGACGTTTTGGCTGCCGACGACTTTGACAATGGTGCCAATACACAATTTGTGGATGTAGATAAAATCCCTGATGGATGGCAAGGACTGGACGCTGGTCCAAAAACCTTGGAAATCTTCAAGCAAGTGATTTTGGCCTCCAAGACAATCTTGTGGAACGGGCCCGTAGGTGTTTTTGAAATGGAGAACTTTGCCAAGGGAACCATTGCCGTGGGCAACTATATTGATCAGGCCACCCAAAGTGGAGCCTTTTCCTTGGTTGGTGGCGGAGATTCCGTTGCAGCCGTGAAACAGTTTGGTTTCGAGGACAAAGTAAGCTACGTATCCACCGGGGGTGGGGCCATGTTGGAAAGCTTGGAAGGGAAAACCTTGCCGGGTATCGCTGCAATATTGGGCTAAGTCTCACGTTGTGAGTTATTGGGGGAAACGTTAAAAGACGAGGGATTTTTGTCTCTGGACTTTATTGTTTCAGAAAAAAAAGCCATTTTCGTTAGTCCCAAAATCAAACCTTGTCCAAATGAGCCAGAAATTGAAAATAGTTGTTTTTGCGGCCATCATGTCCGCAGCTCCATTTTTAAGTGCGCAACAAAAAGCGAACACCACGGGAACGGAGCAGGATTCCACAGCACTTCAAAAGGATGAAAATCCGGCTGTTCAAGTATCCCATATTAAAATTGATGGCCAGCTCATGGCCTTGGAAACCCACGAGGATGGAAAGTTTAGGTTGCATGACCTAGAAGAGGCATGGAAATACGACAGCCTTTGGTTGAACGAGCTTCACAGCAATGCGGATTTGTTCAGCGATATGTTGTTGGAAATTCAGAAAGGCCCTGAACACGATTCCATTGTTGTTGTGGATTTGCCAACGGATACCTTAAAGGCTCGATTGGCTCGATTGGATGCAAAAACACCGTTCAACATTACCTATAATTCATCTTTGGAGAGTGTGATCAAATCTTTTTTGACACGAAGAAGGGATTTGATGCAGCGCATGATTACGGCCTCTCAATTTTACTTTCCTCTGTTCGAACAAGAGCTCGACAACCAGAACATTCCTTTGGAAATTAAATATTTGGCGATCGTGGAATCCGCCCTTAATCCAAAGGCAAGATCCAGAGTGGGCGCCAAGGGGCTTTGGCAGTTTATGTACAGCACGGGCAAAATGTACGGACTGGATGTAAGCAGCTATGTGGACGAAAGACACGACCCCATAATGGCCACCAAAGCCGCGAGCAAATACCTTTCCAGATTGTACGGTATTTTTGGGGACTGGGATTTGGCATTGGCAGCATACAACTCGGGCCCGGGAAATGTAAACAAGGCCATACGCCGTTCCGGTGGATATGAAAACTATTGGAACATCAGGCCCTTTCTTCCACGTGAAACGGCAGGGTATCTTCCAGCTTTCTTGGCCACCATGTACATTTTTGAATATGCCGAGGAGCATGGGTTGCAATACAAAAAAGCGGAGCGCCCCTATTTTGAGACAGATACCGTTCATGTAAAAAACTTGATCACCTTTGATCAAATCTCCAAGCTGGTGGACATTAGCACGGAGGAACTTGAAATGTTGAATCCTGCTTATAAACTCAACATCATACCAAAAGTTGAGGGAAAAGATTATGCGTTGCGCTTACCAAAATCCAAAATCGGCAAGTTTGTATCCAATGAAGAAGAAATCTATGCCTATGTGAAGAAGGAATTGGACTCTTTGGAAAAACCATTGCCCAATATGGTTACGGCCAAAGACCAGATTCGTTATCGGGTGAAGAGCGGAGATTATTTGGGCAAGATAGCAGAGCGTTACGGCGTCGGGGTCAGTCAAATTAAAAGATGGAACGGATTGCGAAGCAACAATCTTCGTATTGGCCAACGTTTGACCATTTATCCAAGAAAGCCGTATATCGCCAAAAATGATTCAAAGAGTAGTAGCTCAAAGTCTTCGGGAGCTGTTGTAAGCGGATCTAAAATTCATACGGTACGCTCGGGAGATTCCCTTTGGACGATTTCCAAAAAATATCCTGGAGTTTCTATAGAGAATTTACGAGAATGGAACGGTATTAGTGGGAATAACCTAAAACCGGGCACAAAACTTAAATTGTGTGATTGTTCTTCGTAAATTTAACACAAGATGAAAAAATTAGGAATACTATTGATTGCCACAGCTTTGTTGGCATTGGGAGCTTGTAAGAACTCAGGTTCAAAGAAAAAATTTCTTCCGCCATCCACAGGAGGCATCAACTCCTTAATGGTTATAATGGACACCGAGCTTTGGAGAGGTCCCGTAGGAGAAAAAATAAGGGACGAATTTGCCGCACAAATTGTTGGTTTGCCACAAATAGAGCCCAAATTTACCCTTACCCAAGTGCCCCCCCAAGTTTTTAAGGGCACAACCACACATTCCAGGTCCATTCTATATGTAGAGCAAGATTCAACTTCTTTGGCGCACATAAAGGACGATGCATACGCAAAGCCACAAAAAGTAGCCGTGGTAACCGGGCCAACCGAGGAAGTGATGATCAAAAACTTGGATTCCTTGGCCGATAGGGCCATAAAAGAATTCAAGGCAAACGAGATTGCCGAAGCGCAAAGGCGTTTTGAACGCTCCTTAAGCAAGGACAAAGCATTGGAAGAAGAGTTTGGAATTCAACTCGACGTCCCGTCACTTTATAAGGTTGGGAAAAGAGAGGACAACTTTGTTTGGATGGATATTCAGATTCCGAAAGGCACCATGAACATCATTGCTTACGAAATGCCGTGGGATTACTTCAGCAACGATTCCACTTTTGTTGAGGACATTGTAAAAATGAGAGATTCCATAGGTGAAAAGTACATTCCTGGACCTTATGAAAACACCTACATGATTACGGAGAAAGCTTTTGCGCCCTATGTGTTTCCAGCTGAGATTGGAGGCAAAAAGGCCGCTGAGGTAAAAGGAGTCTGGGAAATCCACGGATATCCGATGGCAGGCCCGTTTTTAACCTATATCATCAACGATAAGGAAAACAATCGCAAAATGATTATCGAGGGGTTCACCTTTGCCCCTTCAGAAGCCAAAAGAGATTATATGTTTGAGCTGGAGGCGATATTGAAAACGGTGGACTTTGAGCCAGCTACTCCTGCGGCTGACTAGAAAAACATAGTTAACACAAAGCAAAAAGGCCAGAACTTTTATAGTTCGGGCCTTTTTTGTTCTTTTAAAGCTTAGGGGGGTTAATCAAATGCAAAGCCTGTGGATATCCTGTAAATAAAGGCATAAAGCACTATAAAGAACAAGATAAAACTGAACCAAGCGAAAATTTTAAAATATTTTTCTACGATAAAGTGTCCCAAGTTGCGGAACCCTTCAACATAAATTTCTTTGACAAGTAGTAGTTTTTTCATAAGTATGATTTAAGGTTTAAAGACAAGCCAAAGGTTTGATTTTGTGTAGGAGGGAGGAAAACTAAAGGACAAAAGGCGGTAAAAACAGGTTGAAAGCCTTAGGTAAAGCTCCAGAATCCACAAGTACGGCGCTTTGATCGATAAAACGCATATTGCCATAAGCAGTCAAGAGGACAGAAATATCGACAAACTGCATTTGAAAGCGAAAAAGAAAAATAACGGATTGATCAAAATGGTTGGGCCGGTTTATTCAGAGACCAGAATAAATTCTGACCTTCTGTTTAAACGATGTTGGTCCGGAGCACAGGGTGTTCCGTTGGAACAATCGTTCAACAAACGTTCTTCGCCATAACCAATGGCACTAATGATCCTTGAAGGGTCGATTCCATGGGAAACAAGGTAATCACGAGTAGATTTGGCGCGCTTGTCGGACAGATATTTGTTGTAGACTTCTGGGCCAATGGCATCGGTATGGGATGCGATTTTTAAGGACAGGTTTTCGTTCTCTTTTAATAAGGCAACGAGCTTATCCAATTCTTGAGCGGAACGCGGGGTGATTTTAAAACTATCAAAATCAAAGTATACATCGCTGGGCTCAAACAGATCAACTATTGGTTTTTCCTCAACAAGTTTCTTTAAGTATTGGGTTACCGAAATATTTTCGTTTTTCTTGGTTTCCACGGTCATACTGTCCCTAACAAACCCTTTTTTCTTGGCCACAACGGTGTAGTTTGTTATTGAATCAAGGTTTTTGAACAAATAGTTGCCAGTTGTGTCCGAGACGGTTTCATTTATCAGCTTGCCTTCGTTGCTGTACAAGGATATATTGGCTTTGTTCACGGCTTCACCTGTTGACTCGTTTTCAACGGTGCCGACAATGGCATTTAGGTTGAGTATGTATTTAAAGGAGTAAATATCGTCATCACCCTTGCCACCTTTGCGATTGGATGCAAAATAGCCTCGCTCGCCCGTAGCATCAACAATATAGGAGAAATCATCTTTGTTACTATTGATGGGTTTGCCTAGGTTGACCCCTATGCCGAACTCCCCATTTGCCCCATCAGATCTGTACACATCCAAACCACCAAAGCCCATGGGTCTGTTGGAAGAAAAATAAAGGGCGTTTTCTATAACGTATGGGAACATTTCCTTGTCTTCGGTGTTGATGGCCCTTCCAAGGTTTTTTGGCTCAGAAAAGCCCCCGTTTTCGATAATATCAACAACATAAATATCTGTTTCTCCAAAACCACCTGGCCTATCGGACACAAAATACATTTTTGTTCCATCTGGACTAATGGTCGGGTGGCCTGTCGAATAATCTTCGCTGTTAAAGGGAAGCTCTTCTGCCTTGCCCCATTCACCATTGGTAAATTGAGAACGATATATTTTTAGGTGGTTTATACCGTTTTTGCCCCTTTTTAAACGTTTGCCATAGTTGTTCCTTGTAAAATAAATGGTTTTTTGGTCAGGAGAAAATGCCATGGAGGCCTCATGGTACTTGGTATTTATTTTTTTTGAAAATTTTCGCGGGGAGGAAAGGTCACCTTCCTTGTTCTTGCTTTTTGCAACGTAAAGGTCGAGGAAAGGTTGATTGGTACGACGGTAACGCCGACTTGTCAAAAACAAGGTGTCCTTTGCAGAGGCATAAACAATATCGGAACCGTTGTGGAACATGGGAGAAAAATCAGAATATCGGGAGTTAATGCCCAAATTTTTGATTTTAACGGTGTAGGCGCCTTCCCATGTACGAGGGTCTATTTTATTAAGCTCATTTAAGGGCTCGTCCCTTTTTTGCCGCAAGATTTTTGTTAGGGTTGCAGCCCTGCGATACTTTCCTGTTCCCTTTAAAGTTTGGGCATATTTTAAATAAGCATCCTCATGCATTTCCTCTTGATGTTGTCGGTAAAGCTCGTGGTACCATTCGTAAGCCTTTTCAAGATTTCCTGTGTAGTAATGTGAATCACCTGCTTTCCACAGCAAAGCTGAGGTGTGCTCGGTCTCTGTTTTTTCAAGAACAATGTCGAAAACGCGAGCTGCTCTGGCGTACCACATTTTATCAAAGTAATCGTTGCCTAAGGCAATAAGTTTTTCGGTCTTTCCTTTATCACCCAGACCACCTTGATGGTTTGCTAAATTGGAGTCGCTGTTTTCTGAAGGGGCAAATCTATTGGAAGAGGAGGACGACCCATCAATTTCGGACAGGGCAATCTCTTGGGAAAACACCCCAAAAGAGCATAGGAAGAATAAAAGTAAGATAAGTCTTTTCATTACCACTCCATCTGCACAAATGAACGATTGGGTTCATTTGGAGGTTAAGCATAGGGGGCTTAACAGTTTATTTTCAACCGCTAAAATAGGATATGGTAAGTGGGGTGATAATTTTTTGTTGTGAAAGGGGGAATATGCGGCGTTGAATGCAGAAAAGATGTTGTTGATGGTTGAAAACCATTAAAAACACAGTGCATTTCAGGCCACAAGAATCAATTTAGGATTTCGACTCGTTTGTTTCGCCTTCCAGTTTTTCGTCTTCCTTGGTAGCGTTTTTGAATTCTTTGATTCCGCTTCCAAGGCCCTTCATAAGTTCTGGAATCTTTCTGCCTCCAAAAAGCAAAACTACCACGGCAACGATCAAAACAATCTGCCAGGGACCTAACATACCAAGAAATATAGTTTGAGAAATCATATCTTCAAATGCTTTGATTAGAAATGTAAAAGTACTAAAAAGATGTTGAAGAGCACATTCGATTAACGAAAATTAGCATTTGAAAATGATTTTTAGGAATTTATCCCCTACGCTTTTTAAAAAAGCTTAACATGCATATTAAAATCTAAGCCTATCTTTGTTCACCATGGCAAAGGACAAAAAGAAAAGAAAAGAGATAAAGCGAAAGCTGTTGCACAAGTATCGCTTGGTAATTCTTAACGAAAGTACCTTTGAGGAAAAGATATCCTTTAAGCTCAACAGGCTTAATGTTTTTGTTACTGGAACTTTGTTTATTATTGTCTTGATAGGGGTCACCACCTTGATCATTGCCCTTACCCCGCTAAGGGAATATATTCCAGGCTATTCTTCCACAAGGTTAAAACGACAGGCCACCGAGCTTACCTATAAAACGGACTCGTTAGTCACCGTACTTAATTATACCAACAGGTATTTAGATAATGTAAGAAAGGTGCTGCGGGGAGATATCGAGAATAATCAAGTAAATCGCGACTCACTTTTTGAACAATATAAATTAGATCCAACTTCCGTGGACCTTACCCCGATCAAACAAGATTTGTTGTTGAGGGAAGAAGTGGAACTGGAAGATAAATACAATCTTTTTGAAAGAGATATCGAGAACTTGGGAACTCTGTTCTTTTCGCCCGTCAACGGAACTATCTCGCAAGAGTTTGACCAAAAGACCAAACACTATGCCGTTGATTTGGTAGCACCAAGGGAAACACCTGTAAAATCCATTGCAGATGGCACGGTTTTATTTGCAGAATGGACAACGGAAACAGGGTATGTAATCATTATCGAGCATCAAGAGGGAATAACCTCCGTATACAAGCACAATGGTTCCTTGAGCAAATCCCAAGGCGATTTGGTAAAAGCAGGGGAAGTAATCGCATCCATTGGAAATACGGGAGAGCTCACAACAGGGCCCCACCTACATTTTGAGCTTTGGAGAAAAGGAAAGCCTGTTGATCCACAAAACTATATTGATTTCAACTAAATGTCCCTAAAAGCGTTTGCAGCAAAAATATTTGCGAATCGGATAGCCAAAAAAACCGATAAATGGGTAAACCGGCCCGTAAAAACCCAACAAAAGGTGTTTAATCAACTGGTTGCCCAAGCCAAGAGCACTGTATTTGGCAAGGACCATCAGTTCGAAAGTATAAAATCGCACCAAGATTTTGTGGAACGGGTCCCCATTCGGGATTATGAGGAACTAAAAGGATACATCCAACAAATTATTGATGGCAAGAGTGATGTGCTTTGGCCGGGAAAACCCATTTATTTTGCCAAAACTTCGGGCACCACTTCCGGAGCGAAGTATATCCCCATTACCAAACCATCTATAAAAAACCAGGTCGAAGCCTCAAGGAATGCCATCCTCAACTACATTCACGAAACCGGAAACGCCGATTTTGTGGATGGAAAAATGATTTTTTTACAGGGAAGCCCCATTTTGGAGGAGAAAAATGGAATCAAATTGGGCAGACTCTCCGGCATATCCGCCCATTACGTGCCCAACTATCTCCAAAAAAACCGATTGCCGAGCTGGGAGACCAATTGCATTGAGGATTGGGAGACCAAGGTGGACAAAATTGTTGAGGAGACCGAAAGGGAGAACATGACCGTTATTGCGGGAATACCCTCTTGGGTGCAGATGTATTTTGAAAGGCTCAACGCCAAGACGGGTAAAAAAGTGGGCGATCTCTTCAAAGAGTTCCAATTGTTCATTTATGGAGGGGTCAACTACGAACCATACCGGGCCAAGTTCGAGGACCTGATCGGAAAAAAAGTGGATAGTATCGAGCTTTTTCCCGCGAGTGAAGGCTTTTTCGCCTATCAAAATTCCCAAGAGCAAAAGGGAATGTTGCTGCTTTTGGATGCAGGAATCTTTTATGAATTTGTAAAGGCGGATGAGTTTTTTGATGAAAACCCGAAACGATTGACCATTGCGGATGTGGAATTGGATGTGGATTATGCCATGGTAATTTCTACCAATGCGGGACTGTGGGGCTATAATCTAGGCGATACCGTTCGGTTTGTTTCCAAAGCCCCGTACAAAATTGTGGTGTCGGGGAGAATCAAGCATTTTATTTCCGCTTTCGGGGAACACGTAATTGCAAAAGAAGTTGAAGAGGCACTGCAATTGGCCGTGAAACAAACGGATGCGGTGGTAAACGAATTTACCGTAGCACCCCAGACCAACCCGAAAGAGGGAGAACTTCCCTATCACGAATGGTTTATCGAATTTCAGAAAGAACCATCAGATTGGACGAAATTTTCTGAAATCATCGAAGAAAGCATGAAAAAACAGAACAGCTACTATTTTGATCTGATCGAAGGGAACATCCTTCAACCCCTAAAAATCAGCAGCATCAAACCAAATGGGTTTCAAGACTATATGAAATCCATAGGCAAATTGGGCGGACAGAACAAGGTGCAGCGCCTTGCCAACGACCGTAAAGTGGCCGATGGATTGCATCCCTTTAAAATTAGTTGACCCAGAACTGTTTAATTTTTATAGGAAATCACTTATTTTGCCAGAAGTTATGATGGCAACAGAAGTAAAACAGACAACCAGGGCACAAGAGTCCACGAATGCAATCGAGCGTTTGTACATCACTATGCGTCATTTGCTCAACCGTGGGTTTTATAAACCATCGGGCGTTTCGGGCAACGCACTTCGAAATGCACTTTTATTGCTAAGGCCAGAAATTTACGGCACCATTGCAGAGGACAAGGCGGAACTCAACGGACTTATCTATGTCTTGGAACGCTTGCCCGAAGGCATTGAGGAGTGCCGTTTCATCAATCTGACTTCCGATGAGGGCTTTGCCAAATCACACTTAAAACCCATTGTACCGCCCAAAAGGCGAAGAAACTGCTACCGAATAGACGATGAGCAGATGAACATCGAAATCACACGCGGCAGAAGCGATATCTATGATATTTTGACCCACCTTACCTTTTTGTTCGTGGAGTCGGGCAAAATCTCAAGAAGGGTGTTGGTCGATGATGGCAATGCCACCATTCGTGATTGGGACAAGCTTACCGAGTTTGTGCTGAGCGAGGAAAAGGATAATGACCAGCGAGAGGTGGCCCTGATCCACTGTGCCAATATTTTGGGAAGGACCTTTGATGAGGTGGTCGATATCCAAAACAAATTAAAGACCGCGAAGGATCCCGATCGTTTCTTAAACGTGATGTATTGGTTGGGCAAGCTGGCCATCGAAGAAGAGACTACGGGCAATAAAAGAACGATTACCTTCAGCCCTTTGTTGCGGGAGCGTTTGGGGCACCACATCCATGGAGAAAAATGGGCCGATAAAATCAAACGCACCTTACAAAAGCATAACTTATTGGATAGGCCGCTACATATCATCAGTGCCAACATGCACAGTGTTATGAACTCGCTTTTTGCCAAAAAGGCATTGGCCCAAGAGTTTCCCGATAACGAATCATTGGACATTTATGAGGCATTGGGCTCCGAGAAGCATAAAAACCTCAATAAAAAAGTAAAAAATCTTGCCGAAAAGAACGGTATGATCTTTTTGGACGACGAATCCGGAGCAAACATTGACGTTCAAATCTTTGATACGGCCAAGTTCGGAAAGCAGAGTTGCTGCTATAAGTTGCCAGAGGATATTTCGGAGGAAGAAAAACCCGTTATATTTGTGATGGACTATGCCTTTGGGGAACAAGCCTATGAAACCATAGATGAGTTGTTAAAACCTATGGAGTATGGGGAGGAAAAGGTTTTCCTGAATGTTGATTCGGTTTCCATTATGGGAAAGGCTGGTATTTTGGAAGGCGGTAAAGGCGATTTAATGATTCCCTCGGCACATATTTTTGAAGGAACGGCTGACAATTACCCCTTTAAAAACGAACTTAACGGCTCGGATTTTGAGGGCCATGGCCTAAAAGTAATGGAAGGCACCATGGTTACCGTTTTGGGGACATCCTTGCAGAATAGGGACATCCTCCAATTTTTCCATGAATCCACATGGAACGTGATAGGTTTGGAAATGGAGGGGGTGCACTATCAAAAAGCGATACAATCGGCATCCCAAATCCGAAAAAGCATAAAAAAGGATGTTAAGGTACGTTACGCCTATTATGCGTCGGACAATCCCTTGGAAACTGGAAGTACCTTGGCTTCTGGTGGACTGGGAACAACAGGGGTCAAGCCCACATATTTAATTACGGACAGGATTTTAAAACAAATATTCAATTCATAGGAAATGGCAGACCAACCAGTAAATCAGAATAATTCAGATGAAATAGATTTGGGACAATTGTTCCAGATGATCGGGAGGGGTTTTCAGAAGTTCTTCAATTTCATCGGTAGCATTTTCAAAGGAGTTTTCCACTTGGCAATGCTGTTCCTCATTTTTGTACAGAAAAACATCATCGTCATAGGGGCAGCCGTTATCATTGGCGGGGTTGGAGGATTTATTTTGGACAAAACCCTACCGGAAAAGTATATTTCCAGAATGGTTGTGGAACCCAATTTCAACAGTGTTCAGCAGCTGTACAATAATATAGCCTTTTATAATGATTTAGCAGAGGCGCAGGATTCCGTAGCTTTGGCCACGGCATTGAACATTACCGAGCACGAAGCGGCCAGTGTTAAGGAAATTTTCACCGATTCATATTCCGATGAGAACCAGAAAATAAAGCTCTTTGATGAATTTATTCGTGGTTTGGACACTACTACGGTTAAGGCAATTGATTATGAAAACTATTTAAAAAATTTCAATTCGATGGATGCTCGGTTCCATCAAATCTCTGTAATAAGTACGGATAATAAGGTGGCCAAAAAGGCGCAACCGGCCATTATCAATTCGATTTCTGTCAATCAATATTTTAAGCTTCAGAAAAGAATCAACGATGAGAACTTGGACCTCCAGGAAGAAATCTACAAAAAACAGCTTGCCGAGATTGACTCGCTACAGAGCCTGTACAAAATAGTAATGGTTAAGGAGGCAGACAAACCTATGCAAGGGACCAATATTAATCTTGCGGAAAGTTCAGATTCACAAGGCAGGGAGTTGGAGTTGGTGCAAGAAAAAGATGTTCTCAAAGAAAAATTAGTTGCCTTGAACAAAGAACGGGCCAATAAATCCACGATTATCAATGTAATAAGTGATTTTCCCACAAGAGGGGTGGAACTAAAGGGAATTTGGAACAGTTATAAGTTTAAACTTCCCATATTGTTGTTGGTCTTGGTGTTTGGAGTTTTGGCCTTACTTGCGTTGAACAGGTACCTCAAAACATATAACCAAAAATAGACCAATATTTAGAGAGTTAAGTAGTTTTTGACATTGGGCCAATCAAAATAAAAAATGGTATGAGGCGAATCTTGGTAACAGGAGCCGGGGGTCAATTGGGCCTCACATTACAAGAACAGGCCCATGATTTTCCAGAGGTTTCCTTTGATTTCAAAACATCCAAAAAACTGGACATCACCAAACCAAAAGAACTGGAGAAATTTTTCTCAAAAGAAAACTATGATTTGTGTATCAATTGCGCTGCATATACCCATGTAGAGGATGCAGAGAAGTACTCCGAAAAGGCTTTTGAGGTCAATGCGGAAGGGGTGAAAAATTTGGCCGAGGTATGTAGAGACCATAACACCACATTGATCCATATTTCTACGGATTATGTTTTTGATGGGGAAAAAGAAGGCCCATATACTGTTGATGATAAAACCAACCCTATCAACGAATATGGTAGGTCCAAACTAAGGGGAGAAAAGTTTATTCAAGAGATTTTACCGAACCACTATATAATTCGTTCATCTTGGTTGTACAGCAAAAAATACGGTCATAATTTCTATCGTTCAATTTTAAAAAAGGCTCTGGCGGGAGAAGATTTGTACATTACAGATACCCAAAAAGGATGTCCGACCAACACGGAGGCATTGGCAAAATTCATTTTAAATGAAATCGTGTTGGAAAAAAAGGCCTTCGGCATATATCATTTTACGGATGGGAAGCCAATGACGTGGTATGAATTTGCCAAGCAAATACTGGATGAAAACGGGTTAACAGACCAGGTCAAGCTTGTTTTGGACCCGAATTATCGTACTTTCGCAAAGCGGCCAAAGAACAGTGTTCTTTCATGATTAACAAAGAGTTTTCTTTTTTAGGAAACAGGCACATAGGGTTATAAAGGAGCTTACATGGACAAGGGTATTCCAAAAAATATTTTAATCACTGGTGGAGCCGGGTTTATCGGTTCCCATGTAGTTCGACGGTTCGTAACCAAGTACGATCACTACAAAATCTTTAATCTGGATGCGCTGACCTATGCGGGAAACCTGGAAAACTTAATAGCTATTGAAGAAGCCCCGAACTACTCATTTGAAAAAGGGGATATCGCCCATTCCGATTTTATCAATGAACTTTTCTCTAAACATAAGTTTGATGGTGTAATCCATCTGGCCGCAGAATCCCATGTGGACCGTTCCATTTCGGACCCCTTATCTTTTGTGCGAACCAATGTTTTGGGCACGGTCAACTTATTGAACGCTTCGTTGGAGTTGGCCAAGAACAACCCAAACTTCTTGTTTTATCACATAAGCACCGATGAGGTGTATGGAAGCTTGGGAAAAGAGGGGTTTTTTACCGAAAGCACAGCGTATGATCCAAACTCGCCTTACTCCGCCTCAAAGGCGAGCTCCGACCATTTTGTGCGAGCTTATGGAGCAACCTATAAATTACCGTATGTTATTTCCAATTGCTCCAACAATTATGGTCCTAATCAATTCCCGGAGAAATTGATTCCTTTGTTCATTAACAATATCATACAAAACAAGCCGTTGCCTGTTTATGGTGATGGAAATTATACCCGTGATTGGTTGTACGTAAAAGACCATGCCAAGGCAATTGATTTGGTATTTCACAAAGGGAAAAAGGGAGAGACCTACAATATTGGGGGATTTAATGAGTGGAAGAACATTGATTTGACCAAATTGTTATGCCGATTGATAGACAAAAAACTCAAAAGACAAGAAGGCTCCTCAGAAAAACTGATAACCTTTGTAAAGGATCGTCCGGGACACGATTTAAGGTACGCCATTGATGCCATCAAAATAAACCAAGAATTGGGATGGGAGCCATCCGTAACATTTGAGGAAGGTCTTGAAAAGACCATAGATTGGTATTTTGACAATCAGGAGTGGCTGGATCATGTTACCTCGGGAGACTATTTGGAATATTATAAAAAGCAATATCAAGCATAAAACACAATGAAGGGAATCATCTTGGCAGGAGGAACCGGCAGTAGGCTGCACCCACTTACCCTTTCGGTGAGCAAGCAGTTGATGCCCATTTACGACAAGCCAATGATTTATTATCCATTGTCCACCTTAATGTATGCGGGAATCAAGGATATATTGATTATATCCACACCAAAGGACCTCCCGTTGTTCCAGGAACTGTTGGGTGACGGACAAAAGTACGGCTGTTCCTTTTCCTACGCGGTGCAAGAATCCCCAAATGGATTGGCGGAAGCCTTCATTATAGGTGAAGATTTTATTGGGGAGGACAAAGTAGCCCTCATTTTGGGGGACAACATTTTTTACGGCGCAGGCTTGTCCAAACTGTTGCAAGCAAACAATGACCCCGACGGAGGAATCATTTATGCATACCGAGTCAACGACCCACAGCGATATGGTGTGGTAGAATTTGATGAAGCAGGAAAAGCCATCAGTATTGAAGAGAAGCCAAAGGAACCCAAATCCAATTATGTAGTGCCAGGGATTTATTTTTATGATAATGAGGTCATCTCCATTGCCAAAAGCATACAACCCAGTGTAAGGGGGGAATTGGAGATTACTGATGTGAACAAGGCATACTTAAAAAGAGGTAAACTCAATGTAAGTATTCTAGATAGAGGAACGGCTTGGTTGGATACCGGCACGTTCCAAGCCTTGATGCAAGCCTCAAAATTTGTAGAAGTGATCGAGGAGCGACAAGGCTTGATAACTGGGTCGATAGAAGCAGCGGCGTATGAAATGGGCTATATCGGCCAAGAAGCATTAAAAGAGCTGGCAAAACCATTGATGAAGAGTGGTTACGGAAAAAGATTGTTGGGCATATTGAGCAAAGAGGCATGATCAAGGCAACGGAGACCAAGTTAAAAGGGTGCTTTATAATTGAGCCCACAGTTTTTGAAGATGAGCGGGGCTATTTTTTTGAAAGCTATAACCACAAGGATTTTTGTGAAGCGATTGGACGAGAAGTAAACTTTGTGCAGGATAACCAATCCTTTTCCAAGAAAGGGGTACTCCGGGGGTTGCATTTTCAAAAAGGAGAGCATGCTCAAGCTAAGCTAATCCAGATTCTTGAAGGGACAATCCAAGATGTTGTAGTTGACTTTCGTAAAGATTCTCCTACCTTTGCGCGGCATTTCTCCATGGAGCTGAGCGACAAGAACAAAAAACAGTTATTTGTGCCTAGAGGTTTCGCCCATGGGTTTTTAACGTTGAGCGATACGGCAAAAGTAATGTACAAGTGCGATAATTACTATAACCACAAAGCGGAGGGAGGACTTCGTTTTGATTGCCCAGACCTAAATATAAAATGGAAGCTGAATAAAAAAGAAATAGTTCTTTCAAAAAAGGATTCAACTTTGGTGCATGAAAAAAACTTCAATCATATTGATTGGAGTTAAACAGAATATTTATTCTAGTTTTGTCAATGTTTTGAAATGTGCAAGGGTTTGAAGGGCAATAGAAAAAGAAAAGGGTATTAAACTTAGCAGGATTATAATAAAACTACAACAGAATGACTTTTGAAGGAAAATCAGTTTTAATCACTGGAGGCACAGGTTCATTGGGTAAGGCTTTAACCTCTCATATATTTTCTAAACACCCAGAAGTAAGGAGGTTGATTATTTTCTCTAGGGATGAGCAAAAGCAATTTCAAATGGCTCAGGAATATCCTCATAAAGAATATCCACAGATACGTTTTTTTATTGGTGATGTACGAGATAAGGATAGATTGGTAAGGGCTTTTAAAGGGGTTGATTATGTGATTCATGCAGCTGCAATGAAGCATGTTCATTTGGCAGAATATAACCCTGAAGAATGTATCAAAACAAACATTGGAGGGGCACAAAATGTGGTGGATGCCTGTTTTGAAACCAAGGTAGAACGAGTTGTTGCATTATCAACAGATAAAGCATGTGCACCTATAAACCTCTATGGTGCAACTAAATTAACTTCTGACAAACTTTTTATAGCGGCAAACAATATTAAAGGAGACAGACCAATTAGATTTTCGGTAGTAAGATATGGAAACGTCATGGGTTCAAATGGATCTGTGATTCCATTTTTCATCAATAAAAAAAAATCTGAAGGAGTACTTCCTATTACTGATTCCAACATGACTAGGTTTAATATATCGTTGCAAGGTGGTGTTGATATGGTAATGCATGCTCTTGAACATGCCTGGGGAGGTGAACTTTTTGTGCCTAAAATCCCCTCGTATCGAATAATGGATGTTGCTGAAGCTATTGGTCCCGAATGCGACAAACCTGTGATTGGGATAAGGCCTGGGGAAAAACTGCATGAAGAAATGATTACAAGCTCCGATTCCTTTTACACGTATGATCTTGGTAGGTATTATGTCATTTTACCGGCAACGCATAGCTGGAAACTGGATGATTTTATAGAAGCTTTTGATGCCGCCAAAGTGCCAGAAGGGTTTAGATATAATTCTGGAGAAAATACCGAATGGGAAACTGTTGAAAACCTTCGTTCACTTATTGTTAAGCATGTTGATGAAACTTTTAAGGTATGAGCTTGAGCCCAATAATACCCTATGGTCGTCAGTCGATAGATGAAACTGATATACAATCAGTTATAGAAACATTGACCTCTGACTTTTTAACCCAAGGCCCAAAAGTTGCAGAGTTTGAAGAAAATTTTGCCGAATATGTTGGCTCAAAATATGCCGTTGCAGTTAGTAACGCAACAGCTGGATTGCATTTAGCGGTTTTGGCAATGGGTCTAAAACCTGGCGACAGAGTAATAACTACCCCAATAACATTCGCCGCCACAGCTAATTGCGTAAGATATGCTCAAGGTGAAGTTTGGTTTGCGGATATAGACCCAGAGACTTACCTCATTTCGTTTGAAAAAACAAAAGAATTAATTGAAAGTAAGTCCAAAGGCTTTTTTAAAGGAATTATTCCTGTAGATTTTGCTGGATTGCCTATAAATCTTGAAAAATTCAGGCGATTGGCCAAGGAACACGGGTTATGGATTATTGAGGATGCTTGTCATGCACCAGGAGGGTTTTTTACGGATTCAAATGGGGAAAAACAGTTCTGTGGAAACGGAAACTATGCAGATATTGGTGTTTTTTCGTTTCATCCAGTAAAACATATTGCTTGTGGGGAAGGAGGAATGTTGACCACAAATGATGAGAAGCTATACAACAGACTACTGCTATTAAGAACTCATGGGATAACCAAGGATGGCATGGAGGAGAATCATGGAGGGTGGTACTATGAGATGCAAGAACTTGGATTCAACTACAGACTTACCGATATCCAGTCTGCCCTCGGAATAACACAACTTGTGAAGAACAACGAGGGGGTTTTAAGAAGGAATGAAATAGCCGAGAGGTATAAAACTGCATTTAAAGGAAAATTAAAATACCAAGCATTACCAGATGAAAGCTGGAATGCCCATCACCTTTTTGTTGTAGAAGTAGAAAACAGGAAGGGATTGTATGATTTTTTAAAAGAGAACAACATATTTGCTCAAATTCATTATATCCCCGTACATACCTTGCCTTATTACAAGAGAATAGGTTATGATAATGCTGATTTAAACAACGCACTTAGATATTATAGCAAATGTATTAGCTTACCAATGTATCCTTCCTTGAAAGATAACGAACAGAATTTTGTGATAGAAAAAATGCTAGAGTTTAATGAATAATTTGGCAATCATACCAGCAAGGGGAGGAAGCAAAAGGATTCCGAGAAAAAATTTAAAACATTTTTTAGGGAAGCCAATAATTGCCTATTCGATTGAATTGGCAATTCAGAGTAATCTCTTCACAGAAGTAATGGTTTCAACTGAAGACGAGGAAATAGCAGCGATTGCTAAAAAATTTGGCGCAAGTGTGCCATTTTTAAGGTCAAAAAAGAATTCAGATGATTTTGCAACCCTATCTGAGGTAATCGACGAAGTACTATCAACGTATAAAACACAGTTTGATTTTATCTGCTGTATTTTACCAACAGCTCCACTAGCAAGTCTGGAGGCGTTGAATGAAGGGCTAAGTGTACTCCAGAAAAATCAATATGATTCGGTTAGGCCGGTCGTAGAATTTTCCTACCCAATACAAAGAGCAATAAAAATTGATTCTGATAATAGGATGCACTTTTTCTTTCCGGAGCATTATAAATCAAGATCACAGGATTTAGAGCCTTCATACCATGATGCGGGACAATTTTATTGGATGACCAGCAAGGAGAGACTCCATGGCGCCAAAAAGGGAGTTGTAGTCATTAACGGCAACCAGGCTCAGGACATTGATACAGAGAAAGATTGGGAGCTAGCGGAATTGAAGTATAAATTCAATCAGCAAAAAGGAAATCAGTACGAAAGAAAATAAAAAGCAACAGGTACCATGCAATCTTTTTTCTTTATTCCTGCAAATAAGCTACATAAAATTGCTCATATTAAAGAAAAGGGAGCAACTGAAATAGTCATTGATTTAGAGGATGCTGTAAAAACTTCAGAAAAGAATAATCTGTTAGAACGAATTCTGAAATATCCAAATGAGGATATCCGTAACTGCTTTTTCAGAGTTCCATTAATGGATTCTAAGGGAAACTTTGATTTTAAAATTTTTGACAGGTTACTTGAAAATGGTTTTACCCGGTTTGTTTTTCCAAAATTAACGGGCTTTAACGATTTTGAGCTTTGTTTAAAAAGAACAAAATCAACACTTAAAGTTATTTTGCTCATTGAGACTCCAAGATTATATATGGAAAGCTTTAATCATATTTCCAATTATCATCAACATGTATATGGATTGGCTTTGGGAAGCCATGATTTTATATCTGCCATACAAGCAAAGCATACTTTACAAAACCTAGAGGTTTTGAGACAACAAATTTTGTATTTTTCTAAAGCATATGACATTCTAGCCATTGATATTGCCTCAATGAACATTATGGATGGAGAAAGCTTTAGAGAAGAGTTGATGGACGGATTTGATAAGGGCTATGATGGAAAGTTTATTATTCACCCAAATCAATTGGAAATTGTAAATGGAACCAAGTTCTACAGTGATTTAGAATACGAGTGGGCACTACAAGTGGAACAAAAATTAAACAAACATGGTGGAGCAAATGAATTTGACCCTATCTTGATAAATGGTAAAGTTGTGGAAAAGCCCCATATAAAACTAGCAATAAGAATAATTAATGAATTTAGAAAATAACATGGCTGTAACAAAATTTGGAAGATACTTTGAGGATTTTATTATAGGCGAGGAGGTTTTGCACGAAGGATCCAAGACTATTTTTGAAAGTGACAATAATTTTTTCAGTTTGCTGACGATGAATCATCATCCAGTGCATATTAACTTGGACTATGCAGAAAAGAAGCAGCATAAACAGCTGCTTGTCGTAGGGACATTGGTTTTCAGCTTAATAGTTGGAATATCTGTTCCTGATATAAGTGGAAAGGCGATAGCCAATTTGGAATATGAAGATATTAAGCATTTAAACCCTGTTTTTATTAATGATACGCTCTATGCGAAAACCAAAATACTAGCGAAGAGAGAATCCAAATCCAAAAGTGATAGAGGAATAGTTCATGTTGAAACAATTGGATATAATCAACATAAACAGAATGTCATTAGTTTTAAAAGAAAAGTTTTAGTTCCTAGAATGCCTAAGTAGAACTCTATGAAAGATGTTTTAATGAGGAGCTTAATGTTTGTTCCCGCCCACAGTGACAAGCTTATGCAAAGCGCTATGAAGGTAGACGCAGACATATTGCTTCTTGATATCGAAGACTCGGTGCAGCCAGTAGCAAATAAACAAGTCGCCAGAAATAAAATTATAGAGTACTTGGAAAAGGGTATGTTTAAAGGCCGGACAATCTTTCCTAGAATTAATGACAGAGAAAGTGGCCAATTACTAAAAGATGTTAGCCAATTGACCATACCGGGTATTGCAGGTTTTATGTATCCGAAAGCGAAAAGAGGAGAGGACATATATTTTTTTGACAAACTCTTGGAAACAATAGAGTTCGAAAAGGGATATAAGATAGGGTCTTTTAAAATTATAGCATTGATTGAAACGGCCTCTGCGGTAATGAATGTTCAGGAGATATGTGCAGCTTCTGAAAGGGTGGTGGCCATAGCTTTCGGCTCTGAAGATTTTATAACGGACTTAGAAGGAATACATGACCAAGAGCACATGAGTCTTTTTAGTCCAAGGGCACTGATTGCAATGGGGGCTAGGGCACAGAATGTAATTCCAATAGACACTGTTCATGTCAGAGTCAAAGACCTTACAGATTTGGAAAAAAATCTCCAATTGTCCGTTAAATTAGGTTTTGAAGGAATGCTGGTTTTAAACCCTATTGAAATCCCTCTTGTCCATAAATACTATTCCCCTTCAAAGGAGGACGTACAGCATTCCAAAGAGATTTTAATTTCAGACCAACTAGCGAGAAAAGAAGGGTTAGGAGTCGCTATAATCAATGGCAAGTTTATTGGTCCGCCATTTGTGGCAAAAGCAAAAAAGATTCTTGAAAAGGATAAGTTGATTCAAAGAAAAAAGCAATGAAAAAAATTATAATCATTGGAGGATATGGTAACGGAACAGTGGCTTTATCAACAATTGAAGACATTAACAAAAATGAAAAGACATGGGAAGTCTTGGGGTTTTTAAACGACAATGAAACGGCACCCATTAATGGTTACCCAATACTCGGTAAAATAAACAAACCCAACGTCCAAAAATATATTGAAAAACCTGACGTCTATTTTTTCTACTCTTTAATTTCCGTAAAACTTAACTTTAAGTTTCTTTCAAAACTGAACGAACTTGAAATTCCTAAAGAGAGATTTGCCACATTAATACACCCAACGGCTGTTATTTCCAAGTTTAGTGAAATAGGATATGGCACCTGTATTCAACCTTTCGTATCAATAGGCCCAAATACCGAGATAGGTAATCACGTACAAATTTTTGCCCAATCCTTGATTGGTCATGGAGCAAAACTGAATGATTACAGTTATGTTGCCAATAATGCTTGCATTGGTGCCGATGTAGTTTTAAAAGAAGGGGCCTATTTAGGTACTAATGCAACTACATTGGAGTTTGTAACATTGGGAAAATGGTCTGTAACAGGAATTGGGGCGGTAGTATTGAAAGATGTGCCAGATTATGCTAAAATGGTAGGAAATCCAGCCAGACAAATTGGAACGGTGAATTAAATTTAGAATGATAGAAGGCAAGAAGATACTTTTTAGAGTAGATGCTGGTGAACAAATAGGCCTAGGACACTTTTTTAGAAGTTATCATTTAGGAAAAGCTTTAAGAAATAGGGGTTTTTACGTATCATTTGTTCATGCAGATTCTTTATTCTGGAGTCAATTGCCAAGTTTTGAGTTTGAGCACTACAACCTGGAAAGCGGGAGCGAAGAGGACCAAACCGTTGAAATATGTATTAGCGGTAATTTTGACCTTCTCTATGTAGACGCAATTTGTTCTTTTAGAGAGGAAAAATTGAATAAAGTAAAACCAAAGGCAAAAGTTGTGTTCTACCAAAATTTAACTGAATCGAGGTTTTTGGCAGACATTTTCATTTTACCATCAATTCACCAGAAAGACTCTTTTTTTGAGGGTTTTGTTAGTAGTGGAACAAAGGTATACCAGGGCCTAGAGTATTCGATTTTAAATGAAAGGATGAATGAGTTCAAACAATTAAGCAAGAATTATAGTCTAAAAGTCAATGAAATTGGAATAATTAGTGGCGGAAGCGATCCCAGAAATGTATTGGGGTCTGTGTATAATTTGCTGGATTTTAATAGATGGCAAGAAATAATGTTTGTTTTTTATTTTGGAGAAAATTATTTGCACCGTGGGAGTGTTCCAACTTATTTGCCTAGTAACGTTAGCTTTAAGGAGTTTGATTTCGATACAGTAATTGAATCAGATGTTGTAATAGCAACTTTTGGAGTTAGCACCTATGAGTTATTAAGCATAGGAATGCCTGTAATGAGTATTGGGCACCAAAAATCAAACACGGAGGCCTCAGACTTTCTAGCTAATAAGACAGGTGCCCTTTACCATCTGGGACTAATAGACAACATAAACAAAGATCAGATCAATCAAGCAATTAGCCAATTTTTGGATGTAGAGATTAGAGAAAAACTGGGAAATAGGGCAAAAGAAATAGTTGACAATAAAGGAGTGAACAGAGTTATAAAAATAATTGAAGAAATATTATGAATGAAGAGACTGAAAATGGCGTGTTCATAATCGCTGAACTTTCCGCAAACCACAACAATGATTTGGAACTCGCGGTCAGGACCATTGAAGCAGCGGCAAAATCTGGTGCGGATGCGATAAAAGTGCAGACCTACACAGCAGACTCATTAACCCTAAATGTAAACAATGACATTTTTGGGCCCAGAAAGGATGGCTTATGGAAAGGGAGAACATTGTACGAACTTTTTACCGAGGGCAGTTTACTATACGAATGGCATCCCGTTCTAAAGAAAAAAGCAGAAGAATTGGGGATGATATTTTTTTCTTCACCTTTTGATAAAGCAGGAGTTGACCTTCTGGAATCTTTGTGCGTTCAGATGTATAAGGTCGCATCCCCGGAAATTACCGACATTCCACTTATTGAATATGTTGCATCTAAGAATAAACCGGTTATCATTTCAACCGGGATGGCATCGCTTGCAGATATAGAACTGGCGGTAAATACTTGTCGCAAAGTGGGGAACAACGATATTACTCTATTAAAATGTACTTCGGAATATCCTGCAGTTCCTGAGATGGCTAATTTAAAAACTATTCCAAACCTCAAAAGCACCTTCAATGTCAAAGTTGGCCTCTCTGACCATACAATGGGAGCAACGGTTCCTATTGTTTCGGTAGCATTGGGGGCAAGAGTTATTGAAAAGCATTTTATACTGGATAGAGAATTTGGAGGTGTTGACTCGGCATTTTCAATGAACCCTGATGAGTTTAAGGAAATGGTCAGGGCCGTAAGGGAAGCGGAAAAATGTCTTGGACAAATAGACTATTCTTTGACCGAAAGAAATAAGTTGAGAAGAAGATCATTGTTTCTATCCAAGGATGTTAAGGCAGGGGATGTGGTCACAGAGGAAAACCTTCGCTCGGTAAGACCTGGTTATGGGTTACACCCGAAATACCTTAATGATGTTTTAGGCAGAAAGGTCAACAATACCTACAAGGCTGGTACAGCATTAACATGGAGAATGCTTTGCTAAATAAAGATTTATATAACAAGTTACTTACGGTTTCATGCAGGTTGCTGGGCCTTGGCTCGCGATTTTTGCTTACATTTTTGTTGACAAAGGAAATATCGCTCGAATTTCAAGGTGAATATACTTTAATGAGCACTACCGTGGCCTTGTTGATTATTCTTTTTGGGTTCGATTTTTATGTATATGCAAATAGGCTGTTGATAAAACAAAAAAAAAATGAAGTGTTTTTTTTTAAAAACTCCTTGGTTTTTTACTCTTTTTCATACTTGCTTTTGCTTCCTTTTATTTGGTATACAACTAAGAATTTTGATGTAGTTGATGTCGGTCCATTTTGGATACTTTACTTTTTAATAGTTTTTGAACATCTTGGTCAAGAATTGTTCAGGTCTTACATTGCGCTCAGAAAACCACTGTTTGCCAATGTATTACTCCTTCTCAGAACGGGTAGTTGGGCAGGAATCATAGTTTTTGGTCTTGTTTTCATCAAAGATTTTCAAATAAGCATACCCGGCATATTAGAACTATGGTTGCTTTTCGCGTTTATAACTTGTGTATTGGGCATTGCGTTTTATCCTAATATAAAATCATTCACAAGGGAAAGAATTGATTTTAAATGGATCAAAAAGGGTATAGGGGTTGGCCTAACAATGTTTATGTCCACAATATGCTTAAAAGTTATAGAATACTCCGATAGATACCTAATTACCTTTTTTCTTGACAAAACCGAGTTGGGAATATATGCACTCTATTTTCAATTGGCCAACCTCATAAATGTTATAATTTTCACAATGTACATTTCATTCATTTATCCCGATATAATTCAGGGAGTGCACGAAAAAAGCAGGGATAGTACACTTGGCGCAATGAAGAATATTCAAAGAAAAACGCTTTTTATTGTAATTTCATATGCGCTTTTATCAGTTGTTTTAATTCCGATTTTTTTGAAATATATAGGTCGGAGCGAATTGTATCCTAACATACCCATATTTTATATACTGCTTACAGCCTTTTTATTTTTGAACCTTAACTTTTCATATCATTTTGCTATAATAGGTTTTGAAAAGGAAGCTCTTATTTTGAAAGCTACTTTTTTAGCCTGTGTATTTAATATTTTTATGAATATCCTTCTAATCCCATTGTTTGGAATTTATGGTGCAGCAGTTGCGCTATTGACAGGAAATTTCGTGCTTTTTCTTGTTAAGAGAAAATTTGGTAAAAACCTAATGGATCAATGGAGGTAGAAAACATAGCAATAGTACTTACACCCTTTCAAAAACATATGATTGGGGCTGTTGATAAGAACCTCTTTGATTCAGAAACAACTTTGGTCTTTCATAGTAAACATGTCTCTTTTGAAAATTGTAATTGCGCTTTGGAGAGAATAGATGGTTTCGAGTTCTCTAAAAGAAGATTGTTTAGATTGGACATTAGTTATTTTAAAGAGGCAAAGCAGGCGATTCAAAGAATTCGAGGAAAAATAACTGGATGTCAAATGAAGTACTCATTAAAGGACGGGCTTAATCTTTACATAGGGAGTGAAAAAGATGTTTTTTCCCAAATGTTGTTGGCCACTCCTTCAATGTACCGTAAAATATCGAATTTGATTGCAGTGGAAGAGGGTGTTGGATATTATAAAACAGGTAGGACATTCAATACAAAACTGACAAAGGTTGCATACAAATTCCTTACACCTCTACTATTTGGAGAAAGGATAGATTATGTATATACTTTGGGCTTGGATTCTAATATCAACATTGTTTATGCAAGAATGCCGAAACTGTTGCCAAAAAAAAGAAATAAAGTGGAGTATCGGCAGCTTCCGGGCCCTTCTAAAAAAAATAAAGGGTCTTATTCTGCCTCCACGGGAAAAATTCTTATTTACTCGTTCCCAAGTGAGGACTATGGTATAAAAGACCGTGAAAAAAAGAAAATATTTCAAGTTTTAATAGATGCCTTTGCGCAAAAACAGATTGTTATAAAGCCACACCCTAGGGAGAATATGGAATTTTTTAATAATGAATTTATAAATAACAATGTTACCTTGTTGGATAAAAGGTTGATTGGAGAAGCATTTGATTATTTTGAATTTGAGAAAATCATAAATTTTTCATCTTCAATCGTAATTGATATTCTAATGGCAGGTTACCCTAAAGAGAAGGTATATACCATATTTTTTGATAAGAGCCCAAAAATTTCCTTTTTAAAGGAAACCAAGTGTTTGAAGCTATCTAACCTAAATCACAAGGATTTTGAAGATTAAGTTTGGAAATGGATTTTTTTTGGCATCAATTTTAAGCTATCCGGTTCTTTTGGGAGCAATCTTTTTTTTTGACCTTGAGCCATTCAGAGTTACTGCACCATACTTTTTTATAATCTTACTTTTTCTTTCAATTAAAATTGTTAGGCAGAGGAAGTTTATGATTTCCAAGCAAGACTCATCTAACCTTCTAATCATCTTACTAGTGGTCTTGGTTTCAGCAATCAATTTCACCACGGTTCGATATAGTATTCCAATCTTATTTGCAACATATTCCTTCATTCTTTTTTTGTATCTAACTACTGTAGAATCTGGATTTATACTTAAGAACAAAATAGTAAGAAGATATTTGGTTATTTACTTATTAATGGCTGTAATGTTTCTTTTTGTTAGCCATGCATATATGGAAGTTGGGGAAAGATATATCGGATTTACAGGTTCCCCTACAACTTTTGCTGGCCTTTTAGCGGCTCTTTTCATATTATTTGACACGATGACCGACCAAAAGAGATGGATTAGGGTATTAACGTTTCTTTTTGTGCTCTTTTTCGTGGGTTTATCAAAAACTAGGTTAGTAATTATTTTTTTGATCGGGTACCCCGTCTTAAGGTATGTTATCAATAAAAAAGCACTTAATAGAGGAGGGGTCTTTCTTATATTCTTTCTGATTTTATTTTTCGTGTACTCCCTCTATGGAATCGTTGTGGAAAATTACCCTGAGTTGATTACCTTACGGTACAAAGATGCCAGGGATGCATCTTTTGGGCTCAGATACAGATTGTACCAGATAGTTGAAGAGAATTTTTTCTTGGGAAATAAATGGGAAATTCTATTTGGAAAAGGAAATGAATATTCTAGGAATTTAATTATTGAAAAAATCGGATTGGATATATTCCCTCATAATGATTTTATTCGATTGATTAATGACTGGGGCATTCTTGGCGCAGGAATTTTTTTCGTTTTGCTTTACAGACTTGCACTGAAAAACATAACTTCGCTTTTAATTGCCCTGCTCTATATTGTTTTGTGGTATTCAAATATGATTTTCAATTTATACTTGGTTTCCATCTTGATTATATCATCTTTTTATCACGAAAATATGGGTGGCGCTAGGATACGGAAATGAGTGTTAAATGTCTATTGTAGAGCGGATAATGGAATTTGATTCAAAATCACAGTTTAAAAAAAATGCATTGCCTTTTGCAATTTATTTATTTGCGTTTTCTTTTTCTTTAACACCGTTTTTTTCGTCCTTATCCTTACTTCTGTTTTCGGCAACCTCCCTGTTTTATCTGAAAATCAAGTCGCCTAGAAGAAGCGATTTATTATTTTTACTATCATATTGCTTTATTTTTTTGATGTATTTGGCTGGTATGATTTTTACAAATTTTCAAAATCGGGCAATAGAGTTGATTGTAAGGGCTTCACCAATCTTATTTGTTCCATTTTTGCTTTTGTTTACAAAGGCCCCTGCAAAAACCAATTATTTTAAATTAAAGCTTAGCTTTATTTCAGGAGTATTTGTCTCATGCCTTATCTCCATCATTTATGGTGTTTTTAGGGTTTTGCGAGATGGTGATTTACAACGGGTTTTATATTTCGAGTTTGCAGAGCTTTTAGATTTACATCCTTTATACTATTCAATTTATATCATTACTGCCATTGTATTTATTAACAAAATCGTGATAAAAACAAGCTACAAGGCTTTTGGATATCTTGTTTTTGGAAGCTCCCTTCTTTTGTTGCAGTCTAAACTTGGAATTTTAATGTTGGTTTTTTTATTGGGACACTTCGTTTTTATAAGCGTCAAAAAGAAACAGTACATGTATCTTTCTATTGGCCTTTTATCTCTGTGTTTAATCTTTTTTTCTGCTTTTGCGTTTGATGACAATCGGCTGAATGAACTTTTTTTAAGTAGGGAAAGAATGGAACTTGGCACAATTAAAGAGGATGGGGTTTCTCAAAGAATCTGGCTTTGGAAAACAGCTATTATTCAGTTGAAGGAAGAGCCTTTCACGGGTTTTGGTCTGGGTTCGAAGAAAGATATGTTTAAATGGAAGGTTGAGAAAGACATTTTGATGAACAATTACGATTGGCCCACCATTAGAGCCATGAAGTTGATTTCAACTTGGAACTTGCACAATAATTACTTGCAGATTTGTTATGAGTTTGGAGTAGTAGGGTTAATTTGCTTTTTAGTCTCAATTATAACATGTATAAGACTTGCCATTTTAAAATCAAAGGCGTTATTCTTATCGATTTATGCACTAGTATTGGCACTTCTTTTTGTTGAAGTTGCACTAAATAGACAAATGGGAATATACTTTTATGCTTTAATACCCCCATTGCTATTTTGGGAATCAAAAACAAGACGATGAGCAAGAGCTGTTTTTTATTTGCTTTAGTATGCCTGTTTCTTTCCTGCCAAAGTCCAGAAAAGAAAAGTGAAGTCAACCATAAAATTGTTCAGACTGAACTTGACGAAGCCTTTGTCAATGGGTATTTTGAAAAGGGACAGGATGAAACGTACGTGTTAATTAATAAAAAATCCATATATTATTTTTTCAAGGAAAGAGAAGAGTTTCTGAGGTATAAGGTTATGCTGCACATGATTAAAAAGGATAATACGTTTGACAATTTGGATTTCTTTCCAAACCATCAAAGAATATCCCAATTAACAAAAACAGGGTTCGGTGATTTTGATACAATATCCATAAAGTTTGAAAGCAAGGGGTTTGTTGGTATCCGGACAGGGCAATTCAAGAGAACTGAAAATGGCGGCAGTAAAAACATTTGGGCTAAACAAATTCAATTTTCTGAAATATCTACTAATAGCAATAACCCGGCCAAAGAAAAATTCTTGAAAACCATAGGCATGAACAGTCTAAGGAACCATTTTGCAATGAGGTTACATACCGGATCATTTTACAGAAATACTTTTGGGTTTTATGTTTTATTGTCAAAAAATGAATTGTTTATGATAACACCAAAAGAGGTGGCAGCTAAGAATAAGATGATGGTTCATCTAATAAAGGAAAATGGTGATTTTGATAACCTCTCTGGACTTTTTAGCAATAAATGGTATTGTAAATGCGCTAATTCGGAAGAAGGTGAGCTAATTGTTTACAGGGTTGTACTTCAGGATTTGGGGTCCTTCGAAAAATTAAGGTTGGGGGAGTTTAATGATTATGGCAATAAATGGGTGCAAGAGCTTTACCTAAATGAAGTTTTTTCCAATAAATTGCTTCGCTACAATAATGAATTTAAACATTAAAGATGATTAATCAGATTTGCGATAAAATAATAGATGATATTGATTTCGAAAAGAGGTCTCAAACTGTTTCGTACTTGAACATTTATAATTATCAGATTCTACGGAAGACTCCAAAAATCATTGAAAAAATTGATTACTTCACTTTGGATGGTATTATGCTGCTGCTTTTCATTCAAATTTTTATGGGTAAAAGATTTAACCGTATGGCCCCTGATTTTTCTTCCTACTTTGCCGAATTTTTTGGTTACCTCGAAAGAAACAATAAAAGGGTGGTATTTATAGGAGGCTCAGAAAATGATATGTCTTCTTTTATAAAGACGGTCAAGGAGAATTATCCTCAAATGAATATTATTGACACCTACAATGGCTTTGATTTGGATGAAGATCATGTAATCAATGGTCTAATTTCTAAGGAAGTTGATTGTACCATCGTTGGAATGGGCACCCCAAAACAAGAAAGTTTTATTGTAAAGGCTCGCAAAAAAGGCTATGAAGGATCATCTTTTTGCTGTGGGGCATTTATGAGTCAAACAGCAAATAAGGGCAGGGATTATTTTCCAAGTTATATTAACAGATTGCATCTAAGGTGGGCCTACAGGATTTATAAGGAGCCTAAATTATTTAAAAGATACTCAATAAATTATCCCAAGGGTTTGTCATTATTGTTTTTGGACAGGTATTTTAAATAGACAATATGGGTTTTGATCTGTCTTTTTGATATAATTCAAAAAGACCAAATGGCTTAATTGAATCCTAGTGAGATAAAAAGTAATTAAGAAGATTTCTTTACTTATTTTTGAACTTTTAATAAAAATGTGCTTGTTAAAAGTCAGCCGCAATTATAAAATTTAACAATGTTTTTTAAGAAGAACAATCTTTCTGGTTTTATTTATCCGATTTCTCTCTTTTTAGATTTGTTGGCTATTAACATTCTGGTATACTATTTTCCAATTTTATTTAGGTTTCCATTACTTTTTCATGGCTACATAACTTTGATGTGGATTATTGTTTCGTTTAAAAATAAGTTTTATGTTATTTTTAGATTTACCAAAGTCACTTACATATTGAAATTGTTATTCAGACAATTCATTTTTTTCTTTCTAATATTATATGCCTTTATCGGATTTTTTAAGCAACCTAACATAAGCAGGTTTTATCTGGGAGTTTTCTTTTTATCTGTCTTTTTCTCGATTTTCACTTTAAAATTTCTCAATTATTACCTTTTGATGCAATACAGGACAAAAGTGAAAGGGAGCTTACGGGATATTGTCGTAATTGGAAAAAATAGAATGACAGACCAATTAATTAACATGTTTGAAAAGCATGGAGAGTATGGATACCATGTGATTAAGCAATTCTCACCCAAATCAAAGGATTTTGATTTGAAGGAGTCACTTTCGTTTATCAAAAAAGCAGGAATAGACGAAATTTATTGCTCCGTAAAAGAATTGTCCAACTCTGACATTAGTAGATATGTTAATTACGCGGACAATAACTTGATAAAACTCAAATTCATACCTGACAACAGAGAGATTTTCACTAAAAATTTGAGGTTAGATTATTATGAATATTTCCCAATACTTTCACTAAGAGAACTTCCATTGGATGATTCCTTCAATAGATTGTCCAAACGAGTTTTTGATTTTATTTTTTCTTCTGCTATAATTATTTTTTTATTGTCATGGTTAATGCCGATAATTGGGATATTGATTAAGCTCGATTCCAAAGGGCCTATTTATTTCAAACAGAATAGACCAGGGTTTAAGGAAGAAGGATTTGGTTGCTATAAATTCAGAACAATGACCATTAATAATGAAACTGAGAAATCGGCAACAAGAAACGACCCTAGGGTAACGCGAGTTGGTGCCTTTTTGAGAAGAACAAGTATTGATGAATTGCCACAATTTATAAATGTGTTGTTTGGACAAATGTCCGTTGTTGGTCCTAGACCTCATTTATGGAGGCAGAACAAGGAGTATAATACCACAATTCAAAAGTATATGCTTAGGCACTACGTAAAGCCCGGAATAACCGGTTTGGCCCAAGCTAAAGGTTATAGGGGTGAAATTGAAACGAATGAAGATATTGTTAACAGAACTAGATATGATTTTTTTTATATAGAAAACTGGTCTATGTTACTGGATTTGAAAATTATATTTCAGACGTTTATAAACATTCTCAAAGGTGAGGAGAAAGCTTATTAAACCTGATATTTTGAATGCTTGAGGATAAAACTTTTATTCTGTGTTTGTAAAGACTATGTTTGTAAAGTTGAAGATTACAATATAAATAAATGAAAAGAACTCTAATTACCGGAGCGGCAGGTTTTCTTGGTTCCCATCTTTGTGACAGATTTATTGCAGAAGGGCATGAGGTTATTGGAATGGATAACCTTATTACCGGAGACCTTAAAAACATAGAACACCTATTCCCTTTGGAACGCTTTAAGTTCTATAATCACGATGTAACCAACTTTGTACATGTACCGGGAGATTTGGATTATATCCTCCACTTTGCTTCGCCTGCAAGCCCCATTGATTATTTAAAGATTCCCATTCAAACGCTAAAAGTAGGGGCATTGGGAACCCATAACCTGTTGGGTCTTGCCAAGGAAAAGAACGCTCGTTTCATGATAGCCTCCACATCAGAAATATATGGAGACCCCTTGGTACACCCACAAACTGAGGAGTACTACGGTAACGTAAACACCATAGGCCCAAGAGGCGTATACGATGAGGCCAAACGCTTTCAAGAATCCATCACCATGGCATACCACCGGTTCCATGGGTTGGATACAAGGATTGTACGGATATTCAACACTTATGGACCAAGAATGCGACTGAACGATGGTCGTGTAATCCCAGCTTTTATGGGACAAGCACTCCGTGGTGAGGATCTGACCGTTTTTGGCGATGGTTCACAAACCCGTTCTTTTTGTTATGTAGATGATGAAATCGAAGGAATCTATCGCTTACTGATGAGCGACTACACACTTCCAGTAAACATTGGCAACCCCAATGAAATCACCATTAAGGATTTTGCCGAGGAAATTATCAAGCTTACTGGAACCGACCAAAAAATCATTTATAAGCCGTTGCCCAAAGATGACCCCATGCAGCGCCAACCCGATATTACCAAAGCAAAGGAAATTCTGGGATGGGAACCCAAAGTGGGACGTGAAGAAGGCATGCGCAAAACGTTTGAATTTTTCAAAGGGTTATCCAAAGAAGAACTCAAAAAAACGGAACACAGGGACTTTTCAAACCATAACAAAAAGTAATTTTTCTTTTTATTTCGAACGCCCGATTGCCGGACGGGCAGGTAGGTGAGAAATAAAGAGTTGCCTAAAAACATTCGTGGAAATTAGTGGCATTCGTGTCCAACGGATTGATTAATAATGGCATAGCGGAATTCATGCAATTCCTGCCTGCGGCGTGCAGGCGTATAAAAAAGTAAGCGCAGATCATTCACAAATAAGGCCCAAATTATATTTGAATTGCGTTATTTTTGCCAAAACTTGAATCATGAACATCCTGGTCCTGGGTTCTGGTGGTCGCGAACACGCCATTTCCCTTAAAATTTCACAAAGCCCCAAAACATCCAAACTATTTGTAGCGCCCGGTAATGCGGGAACTTCCCAAATCGCCACAAATGTTGAGGTAGGTGTGAACGATTTTGAAGCCATTAAACAATTGGTGTTGAAAGAAAGCATCAATTTGGTGGTGGTTGGACCAGAAGACCCCTTGGTAAAAGGGGTACACGATTTTTTCTTGAATGACGAAGTACTAAAATCCGTTCCAGTAATCGGACCGGAGAAAGCAGCAGCAGAACTCGAAGGAAGCAAGGAATTTGCCAAAGAGTTTATGATGCGGCACAATATTCCAACGGCAGCCTACCAAAGTTTTACCAGTGAGACCTTGGAAGAAGGGTATAGTTTTTTGGAAACCCTAAAACCGCCCTACGTCCTTAAGGCAGACGGACTTGCCGCTGGCAAAGGTGTGTTGATTCTTCAGGATTTACAAGAAGCCAAGGACGAGTTAAAATCCATGCTGGTGGATTCCAAATTCGGCAACGCAAGCGCCACGGTGGTCATCGAGGAATTCTTGGACGGCATTGAATTGAGCTGCTTTGTACTTACTGATGGCACCAACTATAAAATTCTTCCAACAGCCAAGGATTACAAAAGAATAGGCGAGGGAGATACTGGCCTCAACACAGGGGGCATGGGGGCCATTTCCCCGGTTCCATTTGCCGATAAAGCCTTTATGGACAAGATAGAGCGTAAAATTGTAAAACCTACCGTAGACGGCCTTAAAAAGGATAATCTGCCCTATGTCGGGTTTATTTTTATTGGTTTGATAAAAGTCGGTAACGAACCCAAGGTAATCGAGTATAACGTTAGAATGGGCGACCCCGAGACCGAAGTGGTAATCCCAAGACTAAAAACGGATTTGGTTGAGGTGCTTTTGGCCATGGCTAACGGAACCCTGGATCAAGTAGACCTTCAAGTTGACGAAAGGGCGGCAACAACCGTTATGGCAGTATCGGGCGGTTATCCTGAAGCTTATGAGAAAGGCAAGGAAATATCGGGAGCCGAAACCATTGAAGATTCCATTGTGTTCCACGCAGGCACAAAACTGTCCAACGGAAAAGTTGTAACCAATGGAGGACGCGTAATAGCGGTTACTTCCTTTGGAAAAGACTTTAAGGAAGCACTACAGAAATCCTATCAAAATATGGAAAAGCTCCATTTTGATGGCATGTATTACCGAAAGGATTTAGGATTCGATCTATAGGTAGGAGTGAGAGCTGATGCTCTTGTCTTCCTCACCACTTTCATTGAAAATTTTCAATTGGCCCATCCAATAAACCATGGCTACAAAGCCTATGATCATAAAAATCCAGTTAATGGAGTTGGCACCCCACCAGCTGTCCATAAAACGGAAAAAATCCAATGGTGCGAAAAGGTAGTTTACAAATAAGTCTTCTATACCGTAAAAAAACTTGCTCATGTTGGCTATATTTACTTTACAAAAGTAGCAAAAGATAAGATGATTTCAAGCTTTTTCGGAAAAACTAAACCTATAAATTACATTGTCCTTGCCATCATTTTATTTCTTTTTTACTTCACCAATGTCTTTTATCAGTCCGGGGAACAAAGAATCAATGAGGTTATTGCCTTGGAAATCTTGTTGTTTGCAGCCTTGTTGTTTTCCATTTTTATTGTCAATCAAATTGTAAGAACCGAAAAGGCCACGGAATCCAATTCCTATGCCATGCTGTTTTTTTTGCTTTTGATTATCACATTTTCTGATGAGTTCGTCCTTCAAAATGTGATTTTCGCCAACTTTTTTTTGCTTTTGGCTTTTTGGAGGATACTGTCCATCAAATCCATAAAAAATGTAAAGCACAAAATCTTTGATGCCTCCCTACTGATTGCCCTTGCAAGTTTATTTTACGATTGGGCCTTGGCATTTATGTTTCTTGTATTTTTCGTAATCTTGGTTTATGACAGAAAGACCCTGAAAAATTGGTTGGTACCGTTATTAGGGCTTGCCGCTATTTTTATTTTGACATTTACCGTGCTAAAACTGAAGGGCTCTTTGGGCTTTTTTAAGGAACACTATCAGTTCTCATTGGGGCTTTTTACCACCAAATCATTCTTCCAGGTACTTAACATAAAGACCTTGATTTACCTTATTTTAACGATTGTTGTTTCCATTTTGGTGTTTGTGCGCCTGCGCAATGTGAGCGGCGGCAAATTGCTTTTGCTCAGGATAGTATTCTTGATCTTTGTTTTGGGAACGGGCATTATTCTTTTTACCCCGGCCGATGCTTCTCCCGTGTTGATTACTTTTTTCCCCGCAGCCGTTTTTGTTACCAACTATTTCGAGGGTATAAAAAAGCCTAGGCTTCAAGAAATGGTCTTGATCCTAAGCATGGTCGTGGCCTGCTCGCTTTTTGCCATTCATCTTAACTAATTATGGCATAAAGCAATATCTTTGAACAAATTTATGTAAGCAATGTTCAGCGATTTTGCCCTCAAGATATTTCAGGAAAGTATAGATGCCTATCACATTAAGGACGATGTGTACCAAGAATTCATCAACCCTTATCCAAAGGATAAAGTAGAGCACCTGCTTTATAGAAAAAACTGGATCGATACCGTACAATGGCACTACGAAGACATCATTCGTGATCCTGACATCAACCCGGTGGCTGCGTTGGATCTTAAACGAAAAATCGACGCGAGCAACCAGAACCGTACGGATTTGGTGGAATATATCGACAGTTATTTTTTGAATAAATACCAGTCGGTACAAGTACAGGATGATGCCACGATCAACACCGAGAGTCCTGCATGGGCCATTGACCGACTTTCCATTTTGGCATTGAAAATTTATCACATGCAAGAAGAGGTGAACCGAACGGATGCCTCACCAGAGCACCTCCAAAAATGTAGCGATAAACTTGCCGTGCTTTTGGAGCAGAAAAAAGATCTTTCCACAGCCATTGACCAATTATTGGCCGATATTGAAGCTGGAAACAAGTACATGAAAGTCTACAAACAGATGAAAATGTACAACGACGATGAACTAAATCCTGTACTTCGTGGTCAAAAAGGGTAAAAACACCCATATTTTATTGATTCGGTTATCGGCGATGGGCGATGTGGCAATGACCGTGCCCATTATCCGCGCACTAACCGAACAATATCCACAAGTACAACTTACCGTACTTACCAAAAAACCGTTCATGCCCATTTTTAATGGGTTGGAGAACGTTCAGGTAAAAGAAGCCGATGTTAAAAAACGGCACAAAGGCCTTATTGGGCTTTGGCGATTGTACCAAGAACTAAAACCCTTAAAATTTGATGCCGTTGCCGACTTGCATAATGTGCTGCGAAGTCGTGTGCTCAAAAAGTATTTTGTCTTGGAAAGCATTCCGTTTGCTCAGATTGACAAGGGCCGAATGGATAAAAAAGCACTCACCCGCCCCAAGAACAAAGTTTTTGAGCAATTAAAGAGCACACACCAGCGATATGCCGATGTTTTTGCCGAACTCGGTTTTCCCATTGATTTATCCAATGCCAAACCATTGGAACGTGTTCAACTCTCAGAGAAAGTATTGGAACTTGTGCAGCAGGGCACCAAAAAATGGGTTGGGATAGCACCTTTTGCCGCCCACGAAGGCAAAATGTATCCGTTGAAATCCACAGAAGAGATAATCAAAACCCTTAACGATACCGATAAGTATAAAATCTTGTTGTTTGGAGGTGGAACCAATGAAGTGGAGGTACTGGAACGGCTTGCAGCTACCTACAAAAATACCTTGTGCATGGCGGGCAAGTTAAATCTATCCGAAGAATTGCAACTCATTTCCAATTTGGATGTAATGTTGTCCATGGATAGCGGTAACGCGCACATGGCAGCCAACTATGGTATTCCAGTAGTGACGCTTTGGGGTGTTACCCACCCTTATGCTGGCTTTTATCCGTTTGGGCAGCCTTTGGAAAACGCACTTATGGCCGACCGCGAAGCCTATCCTTTGATACCAACCTCAGTTTATGGCAACAAAGTACCCGAAGGCTACGAAAATGCCATGAAAACCATTCAGCCCCAAAAGGTTTTGGAAAAATTGTTGGGGGTTTTGGAGGTTTAAACCATTTTGTAGCCACTAATTTATTTTTAATTGCTTCTGGAGTTTGTTCTCGCAAAATTTCCAAAAATAAATTGGTCAATTAGTTAGGGCCATCCATCAATTGTAATACGGCACCCATCAATTGCGTCAAAACAAATAAGGATTAATTTCTGAATTTGGCCACTTGTATGTTAGATATTCAATCTGACTCGATTAAACCAAATTCGTTATTATGAAAAAATATTTTTTATTCCTTTTCTCTTTGTTGATACTCTCCTGCTCTAAAGATGAAGAAAGTTCCGTTCAGGAATCAATAGTACCTGTGGTTTCCGAAATCACGGCAACTGAAATAACAAGCTCTTCCGCTATGTTGAAATGGACTGCATCTATTTCTGATAAATCCAAATTGAGTTTTAAAATATTTTTGGAAGGTTCTTTAGTGGCCGATAATGTTACATCAAGTTTTTTGAAATTGGAAAATTTGGAAGAGTTGACAAAATATTCCGGAAAAGTTGTTGCATCTAGCAATAAGGGAAAAACTAGCGAGAAGGCGTACTCGTTCACCACAGTTCAGGCACCTAGCCCAACAGGTTTTGAGATAAACGTAAATGAAATAACAAGCAATAGTGCAGAGTTAACATGGACATCTTCAACCATTGAAGGCGATTCTGAAATTAGTTACGAAGTGTATTTAAACGATGACCTTTTGCAAGAGAATTTTAGTGGAACTTCACTTTTGTTGGAAGAATTGGAGTCTTTTAAGGAATACGCAATAGAAGTTGTTGCTGTTGGCTCTAATGGAAAGACAAAAAGTGCACAAAGCTCTTTTAAAACACTTGGTGTTCCGCCTTCAAGTTTTCCATTGTCTGTAGGAAACTCAATTAATGGACTGGAAGATTTAGACCCCTACGGCCTACAAGTCACATGGATTCCGCCTACAGTTGAGGGCGATTATGATTACTATTACGATATTTACTTAGATGGTTTACTTGTATTGGATAACCTTGCTAGTACAGCAGACTCATATATGTTTGATGGTTTAAATGAAGGAGAAACCTATACAGTCGAAATAGTAGCTAAAGCCTTAAATGAGACAGAGACCGTAGAAACCATTACTTTTACCACCCTGACACACCCCGAACTTACAAATTTTGATGTTGAAATCACAAGTTTTGACAGTACATCTGCATCTATAGAATGGACACCCTCCACCTATCCTGAAGACAAGGAGGTGGTTTATAGTGTTTATCTTGATGGGGTGCAGCAGCAACCGTCCAACACCTTTATTTTGGAGACAAATTATCTTATTGAAGGTCTTGAACCAAGTACTCAATACGAGGTGGTTGTTGTTGCCGTGATGGAAGAGGAACATTTCACCAAAACCCTGGAAAAAGAAATCGTATTCACAACAGACTATGCAGAACACCCTACTTTGCAAGTTACGGAAGCAGTTTTGTATACACCAGAGAGTGAATTCTTTGCCGGTCAGCTTTTTGTTAAATTTTCAGAAAATATTGAAAACATAAACATATCAAAGTTTAGTGCGGGCAATATTTCCATTGACAGCTTTATTTTTTACCCCACATCTATTTCCAGTGGAATTTTTTCAGCAGAGGACTATAATACAATAAGCATGGACAAAACAGGATATGTTCATGTTGTGGATAATGGTGAAATCTACAAGATAAACTTTGATATTGTGGAAGAGACGAATTAAAGATTTTTTAACCGAAAAAGAATTCCCCATATGTTTGCATCGGGGTTTCCATCGCAACTGTCATTCCCGTGAAAACGGGAATCCAATAATAGAATTTCGGTTTTTGATCCTGGTGTCAAAATGAAACCAGCGAAATACCCCTGTGGCTTGCCCTGGGGGTAGTTGGTTTCAAGAAATTCTTTATTTTCTTCTAAAGTTTGCTCTCACAAACGTTCCAAAAAACAAATTGGCTAATTGGTTAGGGCCATCCATCAATTGTAATAGGGTAGCTTGATTATAAACGCGGGAATAACGTAGAATAAGAGTTAAAACAATAAAAATGGCAGGTCCTTGCTTCACACTATACTATAAAAACTCAAATTTTGTCCCTATTGAAGCTGTTCGGAACAAATTGAACAATTTATTCTCTGCAAGGCAAACACTTCATAAGCATAATAGGGTGCGTGAACTGGACAATGGTTGGGAATTATTTCTCGACATGTCGCTTATTTCAATGCATCCTTCATCCAAAAGAAGAAAATCCAGGGGCTTGACAGGAATGATACTGTTAAGTCATTCATCGCAAAACGAATTTGAATATATAAGCAATGCCGAAAAAAGAAGTTTGACCGACAATTTAGGTTTTGTTCCTCAATGGAGTTGGACAGGCTGCGCAATGTGCAAAGATGACAAAGATATTGATGGGCTGTATTTTCTAATGGACTTTTTAATCAATGAATTCGGAGGATTTCAGAAATTGAACAAAACAAATGGTAGTTTATTATCAAAGGAAGATTCAAACAGCATTAGCTATGTTGAATTCAGGGATTATGAAGAATACTTTGGTAAAAGAAACATATCAGATGAGGAGAAGCGACAATATGAGCAATACATACCGCTTACATCTTACTACATGATAAATTCAAGCAAAACAAGTTTTAGAAACCTTGATTATTGAATAATATGATCCCCCTACTTGTTAGCTCGACTTTACAGGAATATGCAATAGAGTATTTTAGTGATATAAGTACGATACCCATCTATCGACAAAGACACGCTTTTACCTGCGAGAGACTTGAAAAATAGGCGCGTCCCATCCTTTAAATTGAAAAAGACAAATCCCTATGGAACAGAATTTGTACCTTTATTATAAGAAAAACGAAGCTATTATGGCAACGATGGATTTAAGGGATACTGTAAAGGGGTACGTGGAAACAGCAGATATAAGACTTTTGAAAATGATAAAGGCTTTGGCCGAAAGTTACCAAAAAGATGAGCAAGAACTTGCCTTGACCGAAGAACAATATCAAATAATCGACAAGCGGAGGGAAGCCCATTTAAAGGGGGAAAGCAAATCCCTTACTTGGGAACAGGTCAAACAGAACGCAAGAAACGCCGGTCAGTAGATGACATATATTTTAGAGGTCAAGGACGAAGCCAATCTGGAAATCATCGAGGCCTATCTTTAATTATGAGGAAAAACGAACGGGACTGGGCGAAGAATTTTTGGAACACTTGGACAGTTATTTTGATAGAATCACCACAAACCCGAAACACTTCCCACAAAAGCGCAAACCTTACCGGGAAGCATTCATAAGGCGTTTTCCGTTCCTTATCGTTTACGAGGTCATAAAGAACAAGGTAATCGTTTACTCCGTGTTCAACACTTGGCAAGATCCAGTAAAGAGGAAAAAATAACCCCTGTTAAGCCAGTCTCTTGGCTCGCACCAACGGCAAATCATAGGTACGCCACGTTCATTTAGTTAAAAAGTACGTGTTTAAGTACTTTTATGGTATATTTGCACTATGGAAACAGTAAACTATACAGGCTTTAGATCAAACCTAAAACATTGGTTCGATAAGGTTGTCAACGATGTAAGCGAGGTCATCATCAAGCGCAAGGGCGGCAAGGATCTTGTTTTGATATCATTGGACGAATACAATTCATTAAAGGAAACCACCTATTTGTTGACGGGCAAAAACAGAGATATCCTCTTGAACTCCATCAAAGAACTGGAAGCGGGAAACGGTATTGAAAGAGATATGATCGAGTAGATGAAACTGACCTGGTCCACATCTTCATGGGAAGATTATCTGTATTGGCAGAAAGTCGACAAGAAAATAGTAAAACGAATAAACGAGCTTATCAAAAGCTGTATGCGCACCCCTTTTGAGGGCATTGGAAAACCCGAAGCCTTAAAAGGGGATTTACAGGGCTATTGGTCAAGACGGATAACATCGGAACACCGATTGGTCTACAAATATGATAATGATAGGTTATTGATTGCAGCTTGCCGATATCATTATGGAAAGTAACGTCCCGCTAGTGCGAGCGCGGTCGTTCTGACGTACAAGACGGTCTTAAGCCACCGAACCTTGGCAACTACTTCCCGCTCCCGCGGTACAGCCATAGCAATGCTGTGAGATAACAATGTCCCGATTGTTTAGCACGTCATCATTATAATCCTTAATGTGCTTTACCTTGCTCGCTACCTTTAGGTCCAACATTTGGTTAAAATCGCAATCGTAGAGCCAACCGTCCCAACTTACGGAAATGGTGTTGGTACACATTACATTTTCTACCGCAGCCGGGTTATAGGCTTCCACCAAGGAGTACATATAATCCTCATAATTGTCCGAAGCGATGAGATAATCCAAAAACCTTGAAATCGGCAAATTGGTAATGGCAAAAAGGTTGTGGAAATCAATGTCAAAATCGGCTTTCAGTGCTTTTTTAAAATCGTGTTCCATGGCAGCTTGGTCGGCAGGCAAAAATGCCCCCGAAGGATTGTACACCAAATCCAAACGCAAACCGCTACCTGGCCTCCCATAGCCCACTTCGTTGAGCATTTGCAGGGCCTTTATAGATTTATCAAAAACACCGTCCCCACGCTGTTTGTCGGTTTTTCCACGGGTATAGTGCGGCATGGACGATACCACATGGACATTGTGCTTTTTAAAGAATTCAGGCAGGTCGTGGTACTTTTTGTTGGCCAAAATAATGGTGAGATTGGAACGCACAATAAAATCTTGGATGCCTGCTTTGGATGCTTCCTCTACAAACCATCGAAAATCGGGGTTCATTTCAGGCGCGCCGCCTGTCAGGTCCAAAGTATGGGCCCCAGTATTCCGAATCACCTCCAGACATTGCTCCATGGTCTCCCGGGTCATGATTTCCTTCCGGTCCGGACCGGCATCCACATGGCAGTGCCCACAAACCTGGTTGCACATGTATCCCACATTGATCTGGAGCACCTCCAGTGTTTTGGGCCGTAATGGAAAATGGCCTGTTTCTGCAATTTTATCTTTAAAGTAGGGCAGCTCACCATCCGCAAAAAGCTCCCCATTTAGAACTTCTAGCTGTGTTTGGGTATTGGCAAGTGCGTCTTTCTGTGCCTTTAAGGATTTTTTCGCTGCTTTTTTTAGGTCTGTAAGTATGCTTTGTGCCATTAATCTAAAATAGGTTTACATGGAAAGTTTGTCGTACTTGTTCATCATCTGTACCCCATGTACCAAGGTGGCACCACTTTCTATGGCGGCCCCTGCGTGTACGGCTTCCATCATTTCTTCTTTGGTGATTCCCCGTTGCAGGCCATCTTTGGTATATGCATCAATACAGTACGGGCATTTAACCACGTGCGATACGGCCAGGGCGATCAAGGACTTTTCTCTGGCGCTCAGCGCTCCCTCCTCAAAAACTTTTCCGTAGTAGTCAAAAAACTTGTTGCCCAGCTCTTCGCTCCATTCGGTAATCTTACCAAATTTTCTCAAGTCAGCAGGGTCGTAATATGATTTGGCCATGTCTCTTTATTTAATGTTTCACCTAAACATACAACAAATATCACTATTCATTTTGGTCGAAACGATATGGGATGGATTACATGTTTTGATCGATAAATTGTTGGTTTTGTCAAAATAAACAAGGTTGCATCTGATTATGAGACTTTTAAAATGAAAAAGAGCGACAAATGCCGCTCTTGTACTCATTCAAATATAAACCAACCAAAACTATTTAGACGAAGGAAGTACTACGGTATCCACAACATGGATCACCCCATTGGATTGATTTACATCGGCAATCGTTACGGTGGATACATTACCAGCACCATCCTTGATCATAATGGTGCCATCACCCATCATAGCAGTCAATTTGCCCCCGTTTACCGTCGTAAGCTCTGTCATTCCATCCCCTTTTTTTATCCATTTCATTAAATCGTCGGCATTGTACTTTCCAGCCACTACGTGATAGGTAAGTACACTTTGTAATTTTGACTTATTTTCTGGCTTGAGCAAGGTTGCCACGGTTCCTTCCGGTGATTTTTCGAATGCACTGTTGGTGGGTGCAAATACCGTAAAAGGTCCCTCGCCTTGCAACGTCTCTACCAAACCGGCGGCTTTTACGGCAGCGACCAAAGTAGTGTGGTCTTTGGAGTTTACGGCATTGGAAACAATGTCCTTGCTCGGGTACATGGGAGCGCCTCCCACCATTTTAGTTTGAGAGAATCCGGTTGTAATTGTCATAAATCCAACGCAGGATAATATCAGCGTCAATGTTTTTAAAGATTTCATGTGATTTGAATTTTAGTTTATATAATCACTTACGGAGTTTTTGCGGAGGGGGTTTGGTTTTTGGTAAGATTGATGATTATTTAATCTAAATACGATGTAGGAACAATGTGTCCCAAGCTGCAATATGTTAACTTTGCTCCTTATTGATTTACCCAAATGCTTGAAAACAAATCCATAGGCCTCGTGCTTTCTGGGGGAGGTGTTCGCGGAATGGCGCACATAGGTCTGATCAAGGCCATGCGCGAACACAATCTTGAAGCCAAAGTAGTGGCGGGCACAAGTGTAGGAGCCTTGGTGGGCGCACTTTACGCCAACGACAACTCTGTGGAGGAAATGCTCGCCTTTTTTAAAGAAACACCTTTGTTTCAATATAGCTTCTTTGCCATAAAAAAGCCCGGCTTTATAGACACGGAACGCTATTTTAATATTTTTAAAGAATTTTTCCCGGAGAATAATTTTAAAAGCTTGAAGCGGCCGCTTTTTGTGGTGGCCACGGATCTATTAAAAGGAAATGAAAAAGTGTTTTACGATGGGGAACTCATAAAACCCCTTTTGGCATCGGCAGCTTTGCCACCCGTTTTTAGTCCGGTGGAGATTGATAATGTGCTTTATGCAGACGGGGGCATCATGAACAATTTTCCAAAGGAATACGTGGATCACCTAACGGATTTTATTATAGGGAGCAACGTATCTATAACCGCACCTCTGGAAAAGAAAGATTTGCGAAACTCCTTTCAGCTTACGGGAAGGGTCACCAGTTTAATGATCCATGCTTCAAACAATGAAAAATTGCACCAATGCGACCTTTTTATCGAACCAAAGGAATTGGATTCGATTGGGGTATTGGACAAAAAAGGTATCGAAAACGCCTTCAACATTGGGTATGAGCATGGCAGTAGGGCCTTGGAAAAATTTTTGTAAGCCCCCTATTCCCCGATTTTGTTGTTCAGCTGCTCAGTTGTTGAATTAGTACATCCCGTATTTCGCCCACTGTGCTGTTGACAAGGTTCAAGTGTCAAGTATTAAGTTCAGAGTTCAGAGTTAAGAGTTATTGGATTATTGAGTTACTGCAAACTGCCACTGCCGACTGCGTACTTCCGACTTCGGACATCGTGCATCAAGCATCAAGCTCAAGTTCAAGTTCAGAGTTAAGAGTTATGAGTTACAAAGTTATTGAGTTACTGCAAACTGCCACTGCCGACTGCGTACTTCCGACTTCGGACGTTTCGACTTTAGTTTATCCTGAGCATAGCCGAAGGGCTCAACGTGACATTTCGGACTAAGTTATTGGTCCAGCAACCCGAAACGGACACCCGACATCGGGCTTCTGACATCGAGCATCAAACATCGTCGTAATCCACCTTGATTTTTGATGTGATGGGATGCGACTGACAGGTCAAAACAAAACCTTCTTCGATTTCACCATCGGTAAGGATTTGATTCTTTACCATTTCCACTTTTCCTTCGGTCAAGCGGGCAATGCAGCTACTGCAAACACCACCTTGGCAAGAATAAGGAGCGTCTATATCCTGTTTTAAAACAGCATCGAGGACCAATTCTTTTTTATCCATCACAAAAGTGAAGGTCTCATCATCCAAGATTACCTCCACCTGGGTCTTGCCTTCTAATGTTCCGGCAAGTTCATCTTCGGTATCATCGCTCGTGAAAAGCTCAAAATGGATTTTTTCTTCGGAAACACTGTTTTCTTTAAGTGTAGCGGATACTTGTTGGATCATATCTTCGGGTCCGCAGAGGTAGAAAGCATCAAACTCAGTCCCCTTGAACTTGTTTTTGAGCACAAAGTTTACGGTAGATCGTTCAATCCTACCAAAAAGGGCGTCTTCCTCATGGGACCTACTGTATACATATTGCACAAAAAAGCGGTCGCCATATTGTTCCTTTAGCGACTGTATTGTTTTAAAATACATGGTCTCTTCGGGCGATTGGTTACCAAATACCAATACAAAGGTATTTTCCGGGTTGTTTTCCAAAACGGTTTGGGCAATGCTCATGATCGGCGTAATACCACTGCCGGCAGCGAACGCGGCAATTTTTTTTGGAGAGGTTTCATCAAAAACAAAACGGCCTTCTGGAACCATTACCTCTATGGTATCACCGACCTTTAAATTCTCGTTGGCATATACGGAAAAGGTGCCGCCTTCCATCTTTTTGATGCCTACCGTTAATTTTCCAGAGGATGGCGGTGTGGAAATGGAATAGGCCCGGCGTAGTTCCTGTCCGTTCAATTTATGTTTTAAGGTAATATACTGTCCAGCTTTGAAACGATAAGCTTCTTTAAGATTTTCTGGAACATCAAAAGTAAGGGCCACGGCATTGGGAGTCAATTGGTCCACCGCGGCTATGGTTAAAGCATGAAAATGGCTCATGTAAAGAATTTTGCTGCAAAATTAAGCATTACACTCCTTTTGAGCAGCTATTTTTATAAAAAGCGTACCTCTTCTGTAACAAATCCAATAAATTGGACACCAACTAAAAAAACGCCAACCATGCTCAAACATTTTATTGGACTCCAGTGGAAGTCATTTTTTAGGTCAGCAAGTTTTAAGACAGAGATTTGGTTTAAGATTTTAATGGCCTTGGGAGCACTATACTTTATTGTTGTGTTCCTGGGAATGGGCGTTGGGGCCTATTTTATTATCGAGGACATGGAAATCGGCGATCCGTTGCGGGTGGTCAATCGGTTTATGGTTTACTATTTTGCCTTTGATCTTGTATTTAGGTACATGCTGCAAAAAATGCCAGTAACCAATATTAAACCTTTGTTGTATTTGCCCATTAACAAAACCAAGGTTGTCAATTTTTCGCTGGGTAAAACCGTAATCTCGTTTTTTAACATAGCCCACGCGTTCTTTTTTATTCCCTTTAGTATTGTGTTGCTGGTTGAGGGATATCCACCAATACAGGTTATCGGATGGCATTTGGCTTTAATGGCCCTTTTTTACTGTAACAACTTCCTCAATGTTATGGTAAACAACAAAAATGCTGTTTTTTATGTGTTTGCCGTATTGTTTATTCTGGCCGGAGCCTCCCAGTACTACCAATGGTTTGATATTACCGTTTATACCCAACCCATATTCGATTTTTTCTATGACATGCCATGGACGGCCATAATTCCTTGGTCGGTTTTGTTGGGAATGTACTACGGTGCTTTCTCCTATTTTAAAAAGCATATGTATCTGGATGGTGGTCTGGCCAAAAAACAGACCGAGGCCAAAACAGAGAACTTGGAATGGCTAGATCGCTTTGGCAATCTGGGCACCTTTTTAAAGAACGACATCAAACTGATCAAGCGGAACAAAAGATCGCGAACGGCGGTGCTCATGGGCTTCTTCTTTATATTTTATGGATTGCTCTTTTTTACGGGTGCCCTCGAAGTATACGACGGGCCTTTTTGGAAAATTTTTGCGGGGATTTTTGTTACAGGAGGGTTCCTCTTTAGTTTTGGGCAGTATGTGCCCAGTTGGGACAGTAGCTATTATCCTTTGATGATGAGCCAGAACATCAAGTACCGCGAGTACTTGTCATCCAAATGGTATTTGGTGATCATTGCGACCATCATCTCCACCATTTTGGCCACCTTTTATATCTATTTTGGATGGGAGGCCTATGCTGCGGTATTGGTAGGTGCCATTTACAATGTTGGAATAAACAGTTACTTGGTACTTTGGGGCGGGGCCTATGTAAAAACCCCGATCGATCTCACCTCCAACAAAAAGGCATTTGGCGATAAACAGGCATTCAATGCCAAGACACTCCTGCTCACTTTGCCCAAATTGGTATTGCCGATGGGGATTTATGCCATTGGTCATTTTTTGATCAACCCGACCGCAGGATACGTTTTTGTGGCCGTTTTCGGTTTACTTGGATTTGTGTTCAAGAAAAAGGTGTTCACCATGATCGAGGGCATCTACAAAAAAGAAAAGTACAAAACATTGCAAGCATACAAACAGAAATAACACACCATTAATAAAAAAATACATGATCACAGTTCATAATTTAACCAAGATTTACGGAGAGCAGACCGTTTTGAACATTGAACAACTGGAAATCCCCAAAGGCCAAAGTTTTGGTCTGGTCGGGAACAACGGAGCGGGAAAAACAACCCTTTTCAGTCTGTTGTTGGATTTGATTCAGCCCTCAACCGGGCACATTGTCAACAAAGATGTGCAAGTAGACCAAAGCGAAGCTTGGAAACCGTTTACTTCGGCATTTATTGATGAGACCTTTTTGATAGGCTACCTAACTCCCGAAGAGTATTTTTACTTTATCGGGGAACTGCGCGGCAGAAACAAGGCCGATGTGGATGCCCTACTGGCCAATTTCGACGATTTCTTCCATGGGGAAATATTGGGCCAGAAAAAGTATTTGAGAGATCTTTCCAAAGGAAACCAAAAGAAAGTGGGCATTGTGGCCAGCTTTATTGGCAACCCCGAAGTAGTGGTCTTGGACGAACCCTTTGCCAATTTGGACCCGACCACCCAAATTCGGTTAAAGGGAATCATCAAGGATTTGGCGGCCAAAGAAGGGGTCACGGTATTGGTTTCCAGTCACGATTTGATTCATGTTACCGAAGTCTGCGAACGTATCGTGGTGCTCAACAAAGGCGAAATCGTGAAAGACATCCATACCTCTGCGGAAACCATGAAGGAGCTCGAAGCTTTCTTTGCCGGTTGATGTTTGAAAAGCATCGCCAAAAATTCTTGCATTTTATCGATAAGCCTTATAATAATCCGCTCATTTTTGAGTTTAAGGTTACACAAGATTATCGATAATTTTGAAGCTTCATCACACATTTTTAGGCGCCATGGTTTTGGGAGGACTTGCATTCAATGCATGTTCCACCAAAAAAGATAAATTCATCAACCGAAATTGGCACGCACTCAACACCGAGTACAACACCTTGTACAACGGTAATTTGGCCTTTCAACAAGGATTGGAAGAAATCAATGCCACGTATCGTGACGATTATTGGGAAATTCTTCCCGTGGAGCGCTTAAAGGTCACCGACGAGATAAAACTAGACTCAGAGGACAACAACCCCAACTTCCTTATTGCCGAGGAAAAGGCCACCAAGGCCATCCAAAAGCACAGCATGGACATTAAGGACGAGGAACGAAACCCTCAAATTGATGAAGCATTCCTTCTGCTCGGGAAGTCCCGCTATTTTGACCAACGCTACATACCGGCTTTGGAATCCTTCAATTATATCCTAAGAAAATATGTGGAGAGCGATAAGCTGAACGAGGCAACCATTTGGAGGGAAAAAACCAACATGCGGCTGGACAATCCCGAAGTGGCCATTAAAAACCTGAAGCGCCTCTTTAAATACGAAAAACTGAAGGACCAGGAATATGCCGACGCCAATGCGGTTCTCGCCCAGTGCTACATCAACTTGAACGCTCCCGATACGGCCATTCAAAAATTGAAGCTATCCCAGGCCTACACCAAAAAGAACCCAGAGAAGGGAAGGTACCTTTTTATAATCGGACAGTTGTACGATCAATTGGGCCATAAGGATAGCGCCAACTACGCTTACAACAAGGTGATTGAACTCAACCGTAAATCACCAAGGGTGTACATGATCAACGCACACCTAAAAAAAATCCAGAACACCGAACTTACGGAGGCCAATAGGGAAGAAATGCTGGAATACCTTACGGATTTGGAGGAGAATAGGGAGAACAGACCATTTCTGGACAAAATTTACCGTCAAGTGGCCCAGTACCACATGGCCTACGAATCGGATAGTTTGGCCTTGGCCTATTACAACAAATCGATACAAGCTACGCAGGGAGAGCGCAAATTGAATGCACTGAACTATCAGAGTTTGGCGGATTATTATTTTGATGAGGACGCGTACAGGATGGCAGGTTCTTATTATGACAGCACCTTGACCAACCTGAACGAAAACACACGGAAGTACCGGAGTATTAGTAAAAAGTTGGACAACCTCGAGGATGTTATCAAATACGAAGATATTGTACAGCATGCCGATAGCGTAATTACCTTATACCAGATGCCCGTAGCGGAACGCAAGGCCTATTTTGAGGATTTTATCGCTGAAATGAAGCGTAAGGAAGAGGCCGAAGCAGAGAAACAACAAGAACGTACCAATGCTGGGTTTGCTACGTTTGCTGACAGCAAGGGAGGAAAAGAAAATCAGGGCAAGTTCTATTTTTATAACATTACCAGTTTGGGCCATGGCAGAAACGATTTTAAAACCCGTTGGGGTACAAGGTCTCTTGAAGATGATTGGCGATGGAGCAATAGATCAAAAACCTTGGTTTCCGAGGCAACGGGCGAAGAGGTTGCAGGCAATGATGAGGTCTTGACGGAAGACCAAAAGTATTCCGTAGATTATTATTTGGAACAAGTACCGACCGATATGACCGTTATTGATAGTTTAAAGGGAGAACGCAACTTTGCCAACTATCAATTAGGGTTGATTTATAAGGAGAAATTTAAGGACAATATGCTGGCAGCCGCCAAGTTGGAACGCGTACTTTCCTCAAACCCCGAAGAACGTTTGATACTCCCATCAAAATACAACCTATACAAGATTTACGAAGAATCGGGCAGCCCTTTGGTTATGGATATGAAGCAGAACATCATCACCAACCATCCCGATACACGCTATGCCGAGATTTTATTAAACCCGCAAGCAGTTCTCGACGGAGATTCGGACAGCCCCGATGCCAGATATGCAGCTTTGTTCAAACAATACCAAAAGCAAGAATTTTTAAGGGTGATCACGCAATCCGAGGAATACATCAACAAATTTACGGGCGACCCCATTGTGCCCAAGTTTGAAATGCTGAAAGCGAATGCCATTGGTCGTTTGCAAGGATTTGAGCCCTTTAAGGAAGCCTTGAACTATGTGGCGCTCACCTACCCCAACAACCCCGAAGGGAAAAAGGCCCAGCAAATGATAGACGAGCAACTGCCCAAACTGGAGAACAAAGAATTCTCACCAGAAACAGGTTCCACGGGCGCAGGAAACTGGAAGGTAGTCTTTCCCTTTACCATTAGAAATGATGAAAAGGCCACCAAACTTAAAGAGCGTTTGGCAGAAGTAATCGAAGAATTGAATTACAAGAACATTGTTTCCAAGGATATCTATAATCTGGAAGATGAATTTGTGGTGGTACATGGTTTTCCCTCCAAAGATTTTGCCCTAGGCTTTGCCGAGCTTATAAAAAACAATAGGGACTACCTTATTAAAGATGAGAATTTTGTAATTTTATCAGATAATTACAAAATCATCCAAGTCCATAAGAACTTAGAATCATACAAAGCACAATTTTAATCCCCAAAACCCTAGAACACAATGTTTTCTGACAACAAAAAACCTCGACCTATGAATGAATTTGGCGGACAGCCCAATAGAATTGAAAAAAACACCAAAATTAAGGGCGAGATTACCTCCGAAGCCGATTTTAGGATAGATGGCAAATTGGAAGGCGATGTTACCACATCCGGCAAAGTGGTTATAGGAAAAGATGGCTACATCAACGGAAAAGTAGAATGTGTGAATGCAGATATTGAAGGGCGGTTTAATGGAGAACTTATTGTGAAGGATTTACTTTCCTTAAAATCCTCTGCAACTATTGAGGGTACCGTAAGCGTGGCAAAATTGGCAGTGGAGCCCGGAGCTACATTTAATGCTGCCTGTACCATGGGCAAAGCAGGTGCTACAGCTACCAAACCGGAGTCCATAAAGAAAAATGAGCCAGCAAAAGCCTCCTAACAAACATAAAAAAACAATAAACACAGCAGCCCGTTTGTCTGGTTCGGCCATTCAAATGGGCGTTGTTATTTATTTGGGCGTGTGGGGCGGAAAGTGGCTCGACGGCCATTTTGATACCGAAAAAGTGTTCTTGCCCATCTGTACAATAGTGGCCGTTGCGATTTCCATATATTTGGTGACTCAACAACTGAAAAAAATCAACGATTGAAAATCAGGTCTTACCCGATTGTTTTTATTTTAACTCTGTTTGTGGGGTTATTTGTTTCTTTCTTTTCCCAATCTTGGCTTTTGGAAAACAATGGTCATGACCCTTCTTCTTTTCAACTTGCAAAGAACTATGTGCTCAACGCAATAATGGCCTTGATCGTATTTTTTGCCATTTACATCTTTAGGAACAAATACCGGGATTTGCTTGGTTTCTTTTTTTTGGGAGGCAGTCTTTTAAAATTTGCACTTTTCTTCATTTTTCTATACCCTGCCTTTAATCAAGACGGTGCATTGGAGCGTTTGGAGTTCCTTGCGTTTTTTGTTCCGTACGGATATGCACTTGCCCTGGAAACCTTCTTTTTGGTGAAACTGCTTAATACTGTGTAACAAAGCGGTGAAATCAACCCGAAAAAGCAAAGAAAAAAATAATACTCAAAAAAGCTTTTTTCTTTTGAAGGAGGAATGTATTTTTGCACCAATTTTTGAGGACCCATAGTCGGATCATATGCGATATTCTTTTTTCAGTAAAAAATTAGTTGCCGTAATTTTTTTGATTGCGGGATTTGTATCGGCCCAAAACCATGAGGGAGAAGAAGTTGAAACCGGTGCCCACGATTTAAAGACCCAGATTAAGGAATACATAGACCACCACCTTCTGGATTCTCATGATTTCAACCTTTTGTCATATACAACAGATGAGGGAGAGCATAAATATATTGGATTTCCGCTTCCTGTGATTCTTTGGGACAATGGACTTAAAGTTTTTCTTTCTTCGGAGTTCGAGCACGGGGAAGCCGTGGCCGAGGTAGATGGAAATTATTACGCACTTTATCACAATAAAATTTATAAGACGGATGCCGAGGGGACTATCAATTTTGGTGGACACCACGGTGACGAAACCCACACGGAAGATGCTTTTGGAGAAGATTTAGTGGTGGATGACGCACACCCTACCAATGAGAAACCATTGGATTTTTCGATTACCAAGAATGTTGTCTTTATTATTGCCGTATCACTTTTAATGTTTTTGGTATTCCGATCAATGGCTAAAAGGTACCAAAAGAGTACTATGCCAAGAGGCTTGGGAAGATTTTTGGAGCCTTTGGTACTTTTTGTTCGCGATGAGATTGCAATTCCAAACATAGGTGAGCACAAACACAAAAAGTACATGAGTTACTTGTTGACGGTATTCTTTTTTGTGTGGATCATCAACCTGTTGGGGTTGACGCCGTTAGGAGTGAATGTCACCAACAACATTGCCGTTACTTTTGCCTTGGCAATGATCACTTATCTTATCACAACATTTACAGGGAACAAGAATTACTGGAAACACATTTTCTGGATGCCAGGTGTACCCGTTCCCATGAAAATTATATTGGCACCCATCGAATTGTTGGGAACGTTCATCAAGCCATTTTCATTGATGATTCGTTTGTACGCCAACATTACTGCGGGTCACGTAGTATTGATGAGTATTATCGGACTTATGTTCATTTTTAAGAACTGGATAGGAAGCCCGTTGTCCTTTTTATTGGCCTTTGCACTTTCTTTGTTGGAATTGCTGGTGGCCGCATTACAGGCATATATTTTTACCATGTTGTCCGCCCTATATTTTGGTATGGCGGTAGAAGAAGATCATCATTAATTAAGAGTAGAACGTTTAATATTTAAATTCATATATCATGACAATTCCAAACATCGTAGGTGCTGGTTTGATCGTAATCGGAGCAGGATTGGGTATCGGTAGAATCGGTGGTCAGGCAATGGAAGCCATTGCTCGTCAACCTGAAGCTTCTGGTAAGATCCAAACAGCAATGTTGATTGCAGCAGCCCTTATTGAAGGTATCGGTTTCGCCGCTCTTTTTGCAGCTTAATAACCGTAACAGTATTGATGAAGGCCATAGCGGTTGGCTATGGCCCTTCATTGATTTAAAATGATATAGTTAAAAGATTTAATAGTTAAGATAAATGGAAAAGTTAATCGAACAGTTTTCATTTGGGTTGTTTTTCTGGCAATTGTTGCTTTTTGTGGCCCTTTTGTTCTTGTTGAGGAAATATGCTTGGAAACCAATTCTTGGTGCTGTTGAAAAGCGTGAAGAAGGTATTAAAGATGCTCTTGAAGCTGCCGAAGCTGCAAAAAAAGAAATGCAGAACGTTACTGCAGACAGCGAAAGACTTTTAAAAGAAGCCAGAGCTGAAAGAGATGTTTTGCTAAAAGAGGCAAGGGATATAAAGGCCAGCATTATTTCCGAAGCCAAAGAACAAGCGCAAGTCGAAGGCGATAAGATGATCAAGCAGGCACAAGCCACTATAGAAAGTGAAAAGAAAGCCGCCGTTGCCGATATTAAGGCACAGGTAGCTAGCCTTTCCCTTGAAATTGCAGAAAAAGTGATTAAAGAAGAACTTTCCCAAAAAGGCAAACAACAAAAGTTGGTTGAGGACATGTTGGGAGACATTAAACTGAACTAAGAGCATGAACCAGAACAGGGCAGCCATACGCTACGCAAAAGCAACCTTGGATTTCGCATTGGAAAAGAAAGCGGCAGATGCCGTTGAAAAAAACATGCGGGAGATAGCTGCGACCATTTCCGGGAGTGAGGAGCTTCAGCACCTTTTGGAAAGCCCCATCATAAAATCAGAAGTGAAGAAGAACAGTTTGTTGGAAATCTTTAAAGATGCCAACGAGATTACCAAAGGCCTTCTTCAAACCTTGATAAGCAACAAGCGTATTGCCATGCTACAGGAAGTTGCCTTCAAATACATCATTCTTCACGAGAAATTGAAGGGTGAAGAAGTAGCTTATGTGACCACGGCAGTTCCATTGACCGCTGAGCTGGAAAAGAAAATCTTGGCTACCATTACCAAGGCAACGGGCAATACGATTACCCTGGAAAATAAAATCGATGAGAGCATCATCGGAGGATTTGTACTAAGGGTGGGAGATACCCAATACGATGCGAGCATCGCTAACAAATTGAACGGATTAAAAAGAGAATTTACAAATAGTCTATAAAAATGGCAGGAGTAAAAGCCGCTGAGGTATCAGCAATTTTGAAAAAACAGTTATCAGGTTTCGAAGCATCCGCTTCTTTGGATGAAGTAGGCACCGTATTACAAGTAGGTGATGGTATTGCCCGTGTGTATGGACTTGCCAATGTTCAATACGGGGAATTGGTGGAGTTTGACGGCGGAATGCAGGGAATCGTTTTGAACCTAGAGGAGGACAACGTAGGTGTTGTATTGTTGGGCCCATCGAAAGAGGTCGTGGAAGGCGCCACCGTTAAGAGAACCGAGCGTATAGCCTCCATCAACGTAGGTGAAGGAATTGTTGGCCGTGTGGTGGACACCTTGGGCAAACCTATTGATGGTAAAGGACCTATTTCTGGTGAAACCTACGAAATGCCCTTGGAACGCAAAGCTCCTGGAGTAATTTTTAGACAGCCTGTAAACGAGCCATTGCAAACAGGTATCAAGGCAATCGATGCCATGATTCCGGTTGGTCGTGGACAAAGGGAGTTGGTAATCGGTGATAAGCAAACCGGTAAAACCACCGTTTGTATCGATACCATCCTAAACCAAAAAGAATTTTACGATGCCGGTGAACCGGTGTATTGTATCTATGTGGCCATAGGACAAAAAGCATCAACCGTAGCCGCCATCGCCAATACTTTGGAAGAAAAAGGGGCATTGGCCTATACCACCATTGTGGCAGCCAACGCTTCCGACCCTGCTCCAATGCAGGTATATGCTCCGTTTGCCGGTGCAGCTATCGGGGAGTATTTTAGGGATACAGGTCGTCCGGCCTTGATCATCTATGATGATTTATCAAAACAAGCCGTTGCTTATCGTGAGGTATCCTTGCTTTTGAGAAGACCCCCGGGACGTGAAGCATATCCTGGTGACGTTTTCTTCTTGCACTCAAGATTATTGGAGCGCGCCGCCAAGGTCATTGCCGACGATGAAATCGCAAAGAACATGAACGACCTACCAGAGGTGTTGAAACCCATGGTAAAAGGAGGAGGTTCTTTGACAGCTCTACCAATTATTGAAACACAGGCAGGTGACGTATCCGCCTATATCCCGACCAATGTAATTTCCATTACCGATGGTCAGATATTCTTGGAGCAGGACTTGTTCAACCAAGGGGTTCGTCCTGCGATCAACGTAGGTATCTCCGTATCACGTGTTGGAGGTAATGCCCAGATCAAGTCGATGAAGAAAGTAGCAGGTACTTTGAAACTGGACCAAGCCCAGTTCCGTGAATTGGAAGCTTTTGCCAAGTTCGGTTCTGATTTGGATGCCGCTACCTTGAACGTTATTGAAAAAGGACGTAGGAACGTAGAGATCTTGAAACAGGGCCAGAACGACCCATTTACAGTTGAGGATCAGGTTGCCATCATCTTTGCAGGTTCCAAAAACCTGTTGCGCGATGTTCCTGTGAACAAGATAAAGGAGTTTGAAAAGGATTACTTGGAATTCTTGAACGCAAAGCACAGAGATGTGTTGGATACCCTTAAAGCAGGTAAATTGACCGACGAGGTGACCGAAACATTGACGGCTGTTTGCAAGGATCTTTCAAGTAAATACAAGGCATAACAATTGTCATTCCCGTGAAAACGGGAATCCATAACCAAAAAGATTCCGCATCAAGTGCGGAATGACAAAGAAGCATATGGCGAATCTAAAGGAAATACGGAACAGGATAACATCCATCTCTTCAACGATGCAGATTACCAGTGCCATGAAAATGGTTTCCGCTGCAAAGTTGAAAAAAGCCCAGGATGCCATCACGGCCATGCGTCCCTATTCGGACAAGCTTACCGAGCTTTTGCAAGGGCTTAGTGCCAGTTTGGAAGGAGACGGAGGAAGCGAATACGCTGACAAAAGACCCGTGAACAAAGTTTTGGTTGTTGCCATCACTTCGAATAGAGGTCTTTGTGGTGGATTCAACTCCAACATCATCAAGCAGAGCAACAATTTGGTGTCCAACAAGTATCCGGGAAAACAAGTTGATTTCTACACCATTGGCAAAAAGGGAAACGACATCCTTCGTAAAAGACATACCATATTGGGTGACCAAAGCAAGGTGTACGATGATTTGACCTTTGACAACGTTGCGGAAATCGCTGAATTGTTGATGCGTTTGTTCACCAAAGGTGATTACGACAAAATTGAATTGGTGTACAACAAGTTCAAGAATGCCGCTACGCAAATTGTGATGACCGAACAGTTTTTGCCCATCGTTGGCGCAGAAGGAGAGGAAGCCATTGCGGCGGATTATATTTTTGAGCCGTCCAAAGAAGAAATCGTTAAGGAATTGATTCCTAAATCCTTGAAGACACAATTGTTCAAAGCTCTTAGGGATTCTTTTGCGAGTGAGCACGGTGCGCGTATGACGGCGATGCACAAAGCAACCGATAATGCCGCCGAACTTAGGGATGAGTTGAAATTGACCTATAACAAAGCCCGTCAAGCAGCGATTACCAACGAAATCCTTGAGATTGTTGGTGGAGCGGAAGCGTTGAACAATTAAACCGAATGAAGATGAGGTCAAATTTTCCAACAGAGACGTTGAACAATTAAGCCGAACTAAAGTGAGGCTAAATATTCAATAACGGAAGCGTTGAACAATTAGATTACAATATTTTTATATAATGAAAGGCTACCAAATTCGGTGGCCTTTTTTTGTGCCTTTTTTAGCCGATTTTCAAAGTAATTGTGGAAAAACTCCAGTTTTTTTAAGGTTTTTGTCCAGCCCTAAGTCGAATAAAGTTATTAGTTTAGCCCAACGCAATCCCCATTACTTGTCGAGTGCAGCAAAAGTGTACGTCCAGAGCGGCCGTATGCGGTGTGTTGCATTAATTTTTTAAAGATTTCCCCAAATCTTTTAATATCTAAAACTTGACAAGAATGAAACAACTGAAAAACCTACTGCCCGTAATGCTATTGGCCCTCTTGGCATGGAACTGCGAAAAGGATGATGCTCCATTGAGCCCCCCTCACCATAAAAATGTTGTGAATATACAGACATTGACCCTGGAGGAGCTTAATCAAAAAGAATCCTTAAAAAAACCTTTAGGAAAGATAGACAAGTTGCTGGATGTCAACAAAACAACAAATCACACATCCAAACTCAAAACTACCGACGGCTCTTTCACAGTTTTGACCAAGGATATTGTTGAATTGACCACGAGCAACTCAAAATCGTACAGCTTTAGAACTGAAACTCCTGTGTATCCAGAAGCGGATTTTGAAAATCTAGTAATCTATAAAAAAGACGGGGAGACGTTCAAATTTTATCTTTATAGTTACAAGTACATCTTTTTTGAAGGGGAATGGCAAAATTATATTATTTCCATAGTTCCTATAGATGCGGAAGCATTGGGGCTGGAAAATTTAGTAGAGAATTTTACATCCAAAATGCTATTGGCCAACAATTGTTTATGGAATATAGTCGGATATGAGATAAGTCTTGTATGGTGTTTTGGATCCAATAACGGAAATTTTGGAATGGAAGGGAACGGATCCTCAAGTCCTATTTCTGGATGTGAGGATTGGGTGTACTTTAACCCAGATGGTATTGGAAAATGTGTAAGGACAAGAGGGTGCGTTGACTCCAATGGCAATGTGTATTCCATAACTGAATATAATGTTCAGTGTTCTGGCAATGTTGTGCACGGAGAAAACGGAGGTGGCAACGATGGGGGAAACAATGAAAACTATGATGGGGATGTTGATGATAACTGGGGCATCGAAGATGGGCCGATCAATGATGGTCCCGTAAATGGAGGGGGAACACCCAACAATGATGTTGAAGAGGAAATAGTTCCCGTAAACCCTCCTGTAGACTATGTACAGACCGCCGAACTTTGTTTGGGCCTTTTTGGAAACAATTACAACATTCCCCAAGATACCATGGAAGACTTGGGAAAATACATCTACGAGAACAGTTGTAATGACCCATTTGTATCTGAAGCAATTAATGCCCTACAGCACGGCGACAATGAAGTGGATTTTGAGGAGAAGATTATTTATCTTTTGGAGGACTATCCATGTCAGGCTGACATAATTAAAGATGCCCTTGCGGCCAATTCACCAGTTACTGATTTGGTAATGGATATATTTAATAGCGATGTTAAGCCAAGTATTACAATCCAAGCAGATGATTTAGATGACATTTTTTGGGGAGGATACACAACTGTACAGAATGGCACCCCATTTCATTATTTAATAACTATAAATACAGAACGCTTAGATGTTTCTACTGATATTGATATTGCATCTATAACCATTCACGAAAGTGTCCATGCCTTGTTGTTTTATTTTTATCAAGCAGGTTCGTTTCAATCCGAAAATGAATCGTATGCTCAACTGGTTGAAGATTTTACAATTCACCAAGCTTCTTTTGGAGGCGACCACCATGAGTATATGCAAAACTTAGTAGGCTATATCGCTGATGCCTTATATGAATGGGCAATTAACAGCGGTTATTCTCCAAGTGATTTTCTTAGTTTCAATACAATTGATAACAATAATTATGATGGACTTAGAGAATATTTAGACAAACTTGCTTGGAATGGGTTAACTGACACAGGTACTTTTGAGCTACTATATCCAGAAGGAACTCTGGAAAGACAAAATATAATACAATTAATTAATTCAGAATCTTTGCCTTATGAAAACTCGGCAAATCCCAAAGGGACTATATGTGATTAGTATCATTATAGTTTGTTTTAGTTGCAAGGCGATTAAGCCTAACACCTATATTGTAGGTGAGGCATATAAAGTAGCTAAAGTTTCTATAAACTATTTAATTGAAACTAAACTTGAATATTTAAAAAGGCAAGATAAAGACACCATAATTCTATATCAAAAGGTAGATACTTTCGAAATTAAAGATTTTAAAAAGCATATTGATAATTTCCAAATTCAAAAAGAGGCTAATTTAAACATACCAGAATGTGCTGATTCGATTTATAAAAATTTTGATTTTGCTAATACTCAAAAAGAGATAAAAGGAATTTTAGAATGGGATATTAGTAAATTGGAAACAAAAAAAGTAATCAAAAAAGAAACCTCAGAGATTAAAAGATTAGACCATCGTTTAAAATTGTCAGTCCCGGTTTTTAACAAAAAAATTGATAAAGCTTTGGTACTATTAAATCATATTAATACGGGGCAAATCATCTACTATTTGGAGAAGAGGCCTTATGGTTGGGAGGTAAAGTGTGAAGTCTATATTGCTTTTCATTAGCTGAATTAAATTATTCAATTAATATATTCTGAATCTTCACCTTATGAAAACTAGGCAAATCCACTTGGTACTCCTTGTGATTAGTCTATTCTTATTTATTGCTTGCAAGGCATTGCCCAAAGAAGAAATTTTGGTAAATGAAACATATGGAATCATTAACACAACTCTTAATGATTATAAAAATCCCAACAAACCTTATGTTATAATAGAAGAAACAGTAGGACTGGCAATAGAAGACTTCAACAGTCACATGAACGGCCAAAAAGTATTGAATGATGAGGGCTACAATTCTGACCCGTGTGCAATGCGCTATATTGAAGGCAAAGTGAAATTAAACAAAACCACCTTTAGATTAAAAACGTGGGATAGATCAAAAATCACTTATAATGAAGTAAGTTATATTAGTCGTGAAAAGCTGGGTAAAAACATATCTATGAAAGAGGCCAATGAACTTATGGGCAAACAAATTTTTAGTTTCTCAAACCCGATTTATGATAAGAGTTTGGTTAATGCAGTAATACTTATAAACATAAGCAGGGAAGGTGAAAAACACCATTTTCTAAATAAGGAAGATGGAAAGTGGATATTGAATTGTGAATATTATATTAGCGTATATTAAATATTAGTTAGTACATACAGGCTTCGTAGCTCGCCTAGTGCTACATATTCAATAGCTCAAGCGTTGAACAATTAGAATTACAATATTTCTATATAATTGGAGGCCACCATTTCGGTGGCCTTTTTGTTTTTCTTGACATTACGACTAAAGGCTTTTGCGTAACTTGTAGCCACCTAATCAAGGTTTTTAAAGAAGCAACACCTATTGAACCCATTAAAAAGGCTTTTTAAACAAACATTTATCTATGGTTTGGCCACGGTATTGCCGCGGGTGCTCTCTTTTTTGTTGGTGCCCTTATATACATCGGTAATGAACCCCGAAACCTATGGTGAGATTTCAGTTATCTTCTCGTGGTTTGCCATTTTTAATGTGGTGCTTGCTTACGGTATGGAAACGGCTTTTTTCCGTTTTTTCAATAAGTATTCCAATAAGGAGAACGTGATTTCAACTTCGTTGATTTCATTGCTGATATCCTCCTTGGCCTTTTTTGCAGGATCGCTGATTTTCAAAGAAACCTTTGCTTCGCTAATAGATGTTAAAGCGTCACTGATAATTTATATCATCTTAATTCTCGTTCTAGATGCATTGGCCATTGTTCCCTTTGCTTGGCTCAGGGCAAAGGAGCGACCACTTCGATATTCAATTGTAAAAGTGAACAGTGTGGCGATGAATTTGCTGTTGAATATTTTTTTCTTGACCATATTGCCGAGATTGGCGGAAAATGGGTCGTCGTTTTGGGCGGAAATCTACAAAGAAAATTTTCAGATTGAATATGTATTTATCGCCAACGTGATTTCCAGCGGCGTGGCCTTTTTGTGGGTGAGCGGTATTTATTTTGACACTAAATATAGCTTTGATAAACGTTTATGGAAGGAAATGCTCAAATATTCCCTCCCCATTATGGTAGCTGGGCTTGCATTTACGGTAAACGAGGTTTTTGACCGTATTCTTTTAGATCGATTATTGCCCGAAAACGTTGCCAAGGCAGAAATCGGAAAGTATTCCGCTTGCTATAAATTGGCCGTGTTCATGACGCTGTTCGGCACCGCCTTCCGATTAGGGGTGGAGCCTTTCTTTTTTAGTCATGCGAACACTGAAAATCCAAAGAAAGCCTATGCCCAGATTACCAACTATTTTGTGATTATGGGCAGCCTTATCTTTTTGGGAGTGATGGTATTTATAGATCCCTTGAAAAAACTATTGGTGCGCGATGCCGCTTTTTGGGAAGCCTTGGACGTGGTTCCCATTATACTTTTGGCCAGTTTCTGTTTGGGCATCTACCACAACCTGTCCGTTTGGTACAAGGTAACCGACCGGACCAAGTTCGGGGCCTATATTTCATCCGTGGGGGCAATCATTACCTTGGTCATCAATATAAGCCTTATTCCAAAAATTGGGTATATGGCATCCGCTCTGGCCACTTTGGCGGCCTATGGTAGTATGATGCTTTTGTCCTATCATTTTGGAAAAAAATACTACCCCGTTCCCTACAACATGCGGAAGATAGTCTTCTACCTTTCCGTATCACTCATATTTTCAATACTATCATTCTATGTTTTTAATAGAAATTTAATAGCCGGCAGCATACTGTTTTTGTTATTTTTGGGGTTAGTGTATAAGATGGAAGGAGATAAATTACGAAGCATATTATTAAGACGTGAAGATTAAGATCATCAACAAATCGGGCCACAAGTTGCCACATTACGAGACGCTTGCTTCGGCAGGTATGGATTTACGAGCGGATATTGAATCACCCATAACTTTAAAACCCTTGGAAAGGGCCATTGTCCCAACAGGACTTTTTATGGAGCTTCCCGTGGGTTACGAAGCACAAGTACGGCCACGTAGCGGACTCGCCGCCAAAAAAGGCGTCACCGTTTTAAATGCTCCAGGCACTATTGATGCCGATTATCGTGGAAACGTTGGGGTAATCTTGGTGAACCTGTCCAATGAAGACTTTACCATCGAAAATGGGGAACGTATCGCCCAATTGGTTATCGCAAAGCACGAACGTGCCGAGTGGGAAGAAGTCGAAACCCTTTCGGATACCGATAGGGGCGAGGGCGGATTTGGAAGCACTGGCACCAAATAGAGAAGAATGTCAGGTCGAGCGCAGTCGAGACCCTGTTGAATAAATTATAACCTTTAAAAGACACCTGCGTAGGCAGGTGTGTGACATATGAAAATAATCGTACCCATGGCGGGAAGAGGATCCCGATTAAGACCGCATACATTAACAGTTCCAAAACCATTGATTCCCGTTGCGGGCAAGCCGATTGTGCACCGATTGGTGAGCGATATTGCCAAGGTATTGGGAGAACCCATTGAGGAAGTCGCTTTTATTCTCGGCGACCCGGCCTTTTTTGGCGATGATGTTGTGGAAAGCTTAATGGAACTGGCAAGTGAATTGGGGGCCAAAGGTTCCATTTACAGACAGGACAAACCGCTTGGAACGGGACACGCCATAATGAGTGCCAAAGAATCTTTGAGTGGACCTGCCGTAATTGCCTATGCCGACACCTTGATTCGAGCCGATTTTGATTTGGATAAATCGGCCGACAGTGTTATTTGGGTAAAACAAGTGGAGCAACCGGAAGCTTATGGAGTGGTAAAACTAAATGGAAGCAAGGAAATCGTCGAGTTGGTCGAGAAACCACAAGAGTTTGTTTCCGACCTTGCTGTAATCGGTATTTATTACTTTAAGGACGTTGGTGTGCTAAAAAATGAATTACAACATGTGTTGGACAACGACATTACCCATGGTGGCGAATACCAAATCAATGATGGCATAAAACGGATGATGGAAAAGGGCATGAAATTTGTTCCTGGTAAAGTGGATGAGTGGATGGACTGTGGCAATAAAAATGTGACCGTGGAAACCAATCAGCGTATGCTGGGCTTTCTGGAAAATGAGGGTGAAAACATGATTGCCGATTCCGTAAAACAGGAAAATGCGAATATTATAGAGCCTTGTTTTATTGGCGAGAACGTAGTGCTTAAAAACACAACGGTCGGACCTTATGTTTCGGTTGGAGCGAATACCGTTTTAGAGAATTCAACCGTAAAAAATAGTTTGATCCAGAGCAATAGTAAAATAAGCAACGCCAACTTGGACAATGCAATGATTGGCAATCACGTTGTTTATAATGGTAATTTTGAGACCATTAGTATTGGAGATTATTCCGTTTTGGAATAACTTTAGAATGGATTTTTAGTTGGATGGGGACTTAGGATATTACTATGAAAAAGAAACTTCTTGTTTGGATGGTTTTGGGAGCATCAATGGTGATGTATTGTGATACCTATGCCCAAGAAAAAGTGAATCTGAACTTTCTTTTTGATGATTGGGTCATTTCCGATAAGGAATCTACTTTAAAGCAAATAATACTTAGAAAACCAGGCTTTACCAAAACATTGTCAAAAGAAGATTTGAAGACAATTTACACTTTCAAAATAGGTCTGGATTCTGTGGTCTGTACAAGTCAGATAAAAAACTATTCTGGTTGGATTTGTGGTTCAGAACCTATAAGTTCTGGGAATGATTCACCCAAAAAGGAGGTTTGGTCCTTAAACTATGAGGGTAACCAACTTACCAGAGGATACTATTTTGGAAACAATCAAAGCCCAATATATGCCAGTATTTATAAAATAGTTAGTTTGAACCATAACTATTTAAAGCTCCAATTGTTGGATGAGGTTTTTAATTAGGTAGAGTTAAAATGAAAAAAGAGTTTCTTTTTAGGCTGATTTTGGCTGTGTTCTTGGTTACGCAGAGCATTGCCATTGCCCAAGAAGAACAGGAAAGCGCCGAAGTCTATCTCGAAGAATATACCGATGAGTTTCAAGAGAACTTCTTTGAGGCCTTAAAGCAAAAAGGTATCCAAAACTACGATAGGGCCGTGGATTTGCTCCTAAAATGCAAACAACTGGAGCCGAACAATAGTGTAGTGGCCTATGAACTGGCCAAGGCCTATATGCTCGACAAGAAATATGTACAAGCGCAGGATTATGCTATTGAGGCCTTGCTTTCAGAACCAACCGATTATTGGTATTTGGATAATTTGCTCACTATTTTGGACAAGCAGGGAAGCCCTATCGAAAACGTAAAACAGCAAATACCTTATGGAAACAATAAACTTAAGCAAAATATGGCCGTCTCATTCTTTAAAATGAAGAAATACGAGGAAGCCTTAAAAGTGCTTGATGATCTGGAAAGCTCTCCATTAAAATCAGACTTGAACCAAAAAATAAACGACTCCCTCCAAAAAGGAAAACAGGAACAAATTACTTCAATTCCCCAGAAAGAAGTGGAAGTTTTGGATGACCCTGTAGCCCAGTTAAAATCACAGATGGAAAAACTGATTGCTGCAGCAGATTTTAAGGAGTTATTGAATGTTTCGAAAGAAGCTTTGGACAGGTATCCATTACAGCCCTATTTTTATTTTGCCTACGGGACAGCATTGAACAACACGGCAGATCCGAACAAAGGCATAGAGGTTTTGGAAAGTGGACTCGATTATCTATTGGATGATGAAGGGTTGAAGAATAAAATCTACAAACAGCTTTCCGAAGGGTACTCCAAAATTGGAAATCCCCAAAAGGCAAACGAATATTTGAACAAAATCAATTCAGGATTATAATGCACCCATATAAAAACATAACTAAAATCGCCTTGCTGATAGCTTTCCTTCTCACCCTTGGATCCTGCAAGAGTACCAAGTCAATTACAGGAGGGGAAGTGGATTCAAGAATGTCGGCGAGGAATATCATCAATGCCCATTACTCCAATCAGCCAAAATTTAAAACATTGAGAGGCAGGGTCAAGATTGATTATGCCAATGGAGATGATTCGCAGGGCGTAAACGTCAGCCTCCGTATGGAAAAAGACAACGTCATCTGGATGAGCGCGCCCTTGGGTGTGGTCAAAGCCCATATTACCCCGAACAAGGTTTCCTTTTACAACAAATTGCAAAACGAATACTTTGATGGGGATTTTAGTTACTTAAGTGACTTGCTGGGAACGGAACTCGATTTTGAAAAAGTACAGAACCTGCTTCTAGGAAATGCGGTCTTGGATTTAAGAAAGGAAAGATTCAATTCTGAAGTGTACAATGGCAACTACCAACTAAAGCCAAAAAAGGCCAGGGAGTTGTTCAAAATTTTATTTCAACTGGAGCCAAAAAACTTTAAAATAGCAACTCAAGAAATCTCCCAACCAGAAAAAATGAGACAATTGCAGGCAAATTATACCTATCAGAATATTTCTGGAAACGTGTTGCCCAATGAAGTGAAGATCGTAGCGGAAGAAGCTGGGGATTTAACCACGATAGATTTGAGCTTTCGCAACTTAGAAATCAATAAATCCATGAATTTCCCCTACAAAGTACCAAAGGGATATGATAAAATTACATTAAAGTAATATGAAAGATAGAATTTCATATTGTATTTATTGTCTGATAGTTATATTTTTCACTTCAGTAAGTTCCCATGCCCAAACTAGCGAGCAAAAGGTGTTAGAGGCCAAACGGGAGCGATTGCAAAAGGAAATCAAGGAAATCAATAGGTTGCTCTTTGCCGAAAGGAAAGAAAAAGGCACTGTTTTGGATCAAATGGAAGCCTTGGACAATAAAATAAACGTTCGCCAAGAGCTCATTCAGGTCACCAATCAACAGTCGAATTTGCTCAACAGGCAAATCAATGTCAACATAAGGAACATCAGTAAGCTTCGGGAAGATTTAAAAATACTGAAAGAGGATTATGCCGAGCTCATTCAAAAAACCTATCAGAACAAATCGCAAAGCAATCGGTTAATGTTCCTGTTGTCTGCCGAGAATTTCTATCAGGCATTCAAACGGCTTCAGTACATGCAGCAATATGCAAAGCATCGTAAAAAGCAAGGAGAGGGAATCGTTAAGAAAACCGAAGAACTTAAAACCCTGAATCAAGATTTGGTGCGTCAACGAAAGGAAAAAGACCAGCTCATAGCCGAAAATCAAAAAGCAAAGGCCGAATTATCCAAAGAGATCGAGTCCCAAAGAAACCTTTTAAGGAGCATTAAACAAAACGAGGCCAAATACACTGCCGCCATAGCCGAAAAGCAAAAGGAGGCCCGTAAAATTGATCGTGAGATAGAAAGAATGATTAAAAGTGCTATCGCAAGTTCCAATAGAAGTTCAGGGAAATCTACCAGTAGCGCAACCTTTGCCTTGACGCCCGAGGCCAAGCTGTTGGCGGATAACTTTTCATCCAATAAAGGAAGGTTGATTTGGCCTGTGGAAAAGGGAGTGAAAAGCCAGGGATATGGGGTGTATGCGGATAAATTGTATCCCGGAATCAAGCACCGAAACAACGGTGTCACCATTACTACCGATGCGGGGAGTAAGGCAAGAGCCATTTTTGAGGGTGAGGTGATAGCCATTTTAACTGTGCCCGGTGGAAAAAAAGGCGTACAGATAAAACATGGAAACTACATCAGTACATATTACAACCTATCCAATCTCTACGTTAAAAAAGGGGATAGGGTCGCCGCCAAAGAAGTGCTCGGCGAAATAAATACCAATCGGTTGGATGGCACCACAAAATTGAAGTTTTATCTTTACAAGGACTCCAATCGCTTGAATCCCGAAGATTGGATCTATCAACTTTAACACTATGAAGCGAATAACAGATTTACAAGGCTCCTTTGAACTGCACAATGGGGTCCAGATGCCCTATTTTGGATTGGGGGTATATCAATCCGAAGACGGAAGCGAAGTTATTAACGCGGTAAAAACTGCATTGAACCATGGCTACAGACATATTGATACCGCCGCCATTTACTACAATGAAGAGGGCGTTGGCACAGGAATCCGAGAAAGCAATGTGGCCCGGAAGGACGTTTTTTTAACGAGCAAAGTCTGGAACACCGATCAAGGCTACGATGCCACCCTAAAAGCTTTTGATGCCAGTTTGAAACGCTTAGGCACCGATTATCTGGACCTGTACTTGGTGCATTGGCCCAAAGGGGAAATTTCTAAAGAAACTTGGAAGGCACTTGAAAAACTGTACAAAGAAAAACGGGTGAGGGCCATTGGCGTGAGCAATTTTCTGCAACATCATTTGGAAGATTTATTGAGCTCGGTGGAAATTGTACCGATGGTGAATCAAATGGAGTTCCACCCCTATTTGGTACAACAAGATTTAGTGGATTTCTGCAGCTCCAAAGGCATCCAATACGAAGCATGGTCCCCATTGATGCAGGGCAATATATTTGACCTCGATATCATGAAGGATTTGGCCTCCAAATACAACAAGACGATTGCCCAGATTGTTTTGCGATGGGATCTTCAAAAAGGAGTGGTCACCATTCCAAAATCATCCAAAAAAGAGCGCATCATTGCCAATTCCGACCTTTTCGATTTTGAACTTTCCGAAGAGGACGTACAATTACTTGATGGTTTGGACAAAGGCAAACGGTTTGGCCCAGACCCCGATAATTTTGATTTTTGATTCCTTCCAAACGGCGGCCTCTACTAATAGGATGGTTTTTAGCACGGGAATTTATTCAAATTAGAATTCCAAAGGTTCTTTTCTTGCATACCTCACCCTCAAAATATAGACTGTGTTTTCCTCAATAAGATAAGAGATTCGATAACGGTGTTTTTCATTGGCCCTGACATTTCCAGTATTGTTTTGTTTTAGCGCATCTACTTTATAGATTTCGGGATCGGTTGCCAAAATATTGGTGGAAGCATGGATTTCTGTAATGACCCTAATGGTTGTTTCAATGGACTTTGACTCTTCCAGTAAAGATAAAAAGGCTTGGTTCAAGTCTGCTTCGGCCTTGTGTGTCCAGATTATTTTTCTGCCCATTTTTTGATGTGCTCTGCCACTTCCTTATGGGAGTATAGTTCCCCTTTCTCTATTTGGGCAATGGATTCGTTCAGTTCCTTGTTATATTGCTCCAGACCGATACGTTCGTCGTTATCGTCATTGTAGTTGTCGGCCATGGCCTTGACGAGCCTCAAGAACCTGTGATCGGCCTTCTTGACGTATTCCAGTACACTTTGTCTTAAATCCAAGGTTGCCATACTGTTCTGTGTTTGTTATAGTAAAGGTACAATTTTCATTCCACAGCCATCATGTTGATTGTACAAAGGCTGGTTCCTAAGAAGTAAACAGCGCTTTAAGTTCCGTGGCATCGGCAGCTTTCATTTTACCGGCAAGTACCAAACTCAGTTGCTTGCGGCGAAGCGCGGCAGCATAGCGTTCCTTTTCCAAATCGGTTTCAGGCTTCAATGGAGGAACTTCCGTTGGTTTTCCGGTATCATCTACCGCAACAAAGGTATAAATGGCCTCATTGGCCTTGGTACGCTCACCGGTAAAGCGATCCTCTATCCAAACATCTATAAAAATTTCCATGGAGGTATTGAATGCTCGGGAAACTGCTGCCTCCACAGTTACCACACTGCCTAGCGGAACAGCCCTGTTAAAAGCTACGTGGTTTACGGAAGCGGTCACCGTGATCCTACGGCTGTGTCTACGGGCAGCAATGCTGGCGGCTCGGTCCATACGGGCCAAGAGTTCCCCACCAAAAAGATTGTTGAGGGGGTTGGTTTCACTGGGTAACACCAAATCGGTCATTACCGTGCGGGATTCACTAGGAGTTTTAGCGCGCATACCTTTAAATTTTGCGCAAAGATATTGAAGTGTGGAATGGTTTTAAAGGAAAGCGTGATTATTTCTCGGAAAGTAACCAAGCATCTCTTGAATCCTCGGCTTTTACCTTCCTCAAAAAGGCAAGTGCTTCTTTGGGCTCGTCAAAGCTATCGTAGGCCACTTGGTGCAGCCCATATTTGTTCACGCCCAAATAAAAAGCATTATATCCCTTTTCTTTGAGTTGATTTACCTTTTTCTCGGCATTTTGCTCTTCACGGAAGGCCCCGGCAATTACATGGTGCTTACCCAACTTTTTCTTGGTCACTTTTATGTTGATGGCGGGCAGTTCCAACGGAGCACTTTCAAAAAAAGTAGCCTCTTGGATCAAGCGGGACACTTCTTGTTGGGCATCTTGACGGGCTGCCACTTTCTTTTGCTGAAGGTCACCATAGGTGCGGTACGAAGTAACCCCTAAAGAAACAGCCAATAAAAAGACGGCGGCATACTTTAACCAAGGCCTAAAAGAAGTTTGCTCCCTTTTCTCTGGAGTGATGATAAATGGAATACGTTCTTCCAATTCTTCCACCTCTTCTTTGATTACCTCACGTTGAATAGGGGTGGCTGCAAATGTGGACAGGCCAAAGGAAGATGTTAAAAAATTGATTTTTTCCTCTGGTTGAAACTGGATGCGTTGTTCGCTATTGTGCCAAAGTTTGCCGATTCCAAAAAGTTCAATGCTATCGCCCTGAACCAACTTATTGTTCCATTCCTGTGCAATACTCTCCACTTCCCGAAGCATTTCTTCATATCCCAAATTCTTTTCTTTGGCAATATGGGACACCAACAGACCATCATTTTTGGAAAGTTGGGCGTTAAAGGAAATGGTCTTGCTCGGCGGCACCAAAGTATTGGTGGCCAAATCAATTTCAGCGGACTTGCCTTGTGTCAAAAAAGCACCAAAACCAGGCACTACGACACAGTTATAATCGAACAAGAGCTTTTCTATGTATGAATCAATCCGCATAAGCACAAATATTGCAAAAAAAGGGACAGTACAAAATATGCAGGATAACTTTTTATTAACATTTGAAAAGCTGTATTTTGTGGACAACTTTGACGCCCAAATCAAATGACTGAACCTGAAATTATTGCGGCTTTGCGGCTGCAAAATATTCCCAATATAGGGGATGTTACGGCCAAAAAATTAATTGCCCATTGCGGAAGTCCAATAGCCGTTTTTGAGGACAAACTGCACCATCTTTTAAAAATTGATGGCATTGGTAAGATGACTTTGAAAGGTCTCCATGATTCCATTCATCTTGAAGAGGCCCAAAAAGAGTTTGAGTTTTTGACCAAAGAAGACATCACCATGTCCTATTTTATGGATGATGGGTACCCCACCCGTTTGAAGCATTGTGTTGATGGCCCTATTTTGTTGTTCCAACGAGGTAATATCAATTTGAATGACCAAAAAATCATCAGCGTTGTTGGAACAAGGAACGTAACCAAATATGGCACATCGTTTTGTAATCAATTTATTGAGGAGATAGCCCATCTAAACCCGATTATTGTTAGTGGTTTGGCCTATGGCGTTGATATTGCCATTCAAAAAGCAGCAATGGATCATGGATTGCAGACCATTGCCTGTATGGCGCACGGGCTCAATCAAATTTATCCCAAAGTGCATGCCAAATACAAATCCAAAATAGAAGCAAATGGAGGTTTTATGACCGAATTTTGGAGTACAAGCCAACACAATCGGGAGAATTTCCTAAAACGAAACCGAATTATTGCCGGAATCAGCGAAGCAACCATTGTAATAGAATCCGCTGAAAAAGGAGGCAGTTTGGTAACGGCGGATTTGGCTCACGGATATCACAGAGAGGTGTTTGCGGTTCCCGGAAGGGCCACGGATAAGTGGAGCAAAGGCTGTAACGACCTCATCAAATACCAAAAAGCCCATTTGTTGACCTCAGCAGCCGAGCTTGTGTATCTTTTAGGATGGAAAATTGAGGAAGAAAAGCAAGAGAAGACGGTACAAAAACAGCTGTTCATCGAGTTGGATGAAACAGAACAGTCAATCTACTCTTATTTGCAAGTGAACGGAAAACAACTGCTAGACACCGTGGCTTTGGAGTGTAATCTGCCCATTTTTAAGGTTTCGTCCACTTTGCTGAATATGGAAATGAAAGGCGTGATCCGACCATTGCCCGGTAAAATGTTCGAGGCGATATGATCGGTCAATATGGAAAATCTCAAAAATTAATCATTCCGATTAGATTTCTCGGTCACAAGTTCCTTTACATAAATGACAACAAATGTATTACTCGGTTGGCAAAGGCGGGGGCGTATTGCCTCCCAAGAACGATTTCAATTCCTCTACCTCTTTCAATGCGGTCCAAGCAGTCATACCTTGTTTCCATACCAAACTGTCACGGTTAATGGTTCGTGAGGCGAATAGGGAACGCATTTGCTCAAAGGTCACTGGACCGTGTTGGGTTCCATTCGTTGCATAATGGTACATGGTTTGTGCAGGCAGTGGTGGAGGAACGGCCCCAGCCGAAGGTTGCGCAGCTTGCTGTGGTGCAGTTTGGGTGTTTCCGCCCATCATGCCGCCCATTTGTTGGGCCAGTGCAAATCCCATACCCATGCCCATGCCGGCACCAGCAGTACCCCCTTCATTTTGAGCAGCGGCCTCAATGGCTTTTGCAGTCTTGAATTTGGTCAATTTATCCAAATCCAGTTTATCGATTCGGCTATATTCAAAGATTTCCTTTTTAAGATCTTCGGGCATGGAAACGTTCTCGATATAGAATTTTTCCAAGGAAATGCCCACACTTTCAAACTCGGGTGCCATTACTTCCCGACAGGTGTCCGAAAGTTCGGTAGTGTTGGCGGCATAGAGCTCAATGGGCAGATTGGCTTGGCCGACGGTATTTGTAAATCGGGTGGCAATCAAACTTTTTAAGTGCTCATTGATTTCAAAATTGGTGAAATTGCTGTCCGTCCCCACAATATCCTTGATGAACTTTCCTGCATCGGAAATTTTAAAGGCGTATGTTCCAAACGCTCTTATTTCTACCAAACCAAAACGGTCATCACTTAAGGTGATAGGGCTTTTGGTGCCCCATTTTTCATCGGTAAACAAATGGGTGTTCACAAAATACACTTCGGCCTTAAAAGGAGAGTTGAAGCCATATTTCCAACCCTTCAAGGTGGCTAAAATAGGCAGGTTTTGTGTGGTAAGGTCGTAAGTGCCCGGTCCGAATACATCGGCCAACTGCCCTTCATTGATAAAAACGGCGGTCTGCCCTTCGCGAACAATAAGTTTGGCGCCGTTTTTTATTTCATTTTGATAGCGCTCAAACCGATATGCAATGGTGTTGTCGGTGTAATCGAGCCATTCGACAATGTCGATAAACTCGTTGCTGAGTTTTTCCTTGATTTTTCCAAAAATATCCATGGTAGTGTTTTTAGTTTTAATGATGCTTAATTTATGAAAAAAGAAGATTACTTCCGTTGGGTTAGTATGAAATGCCAAGGTATTGTTACAGTTGGCTCACAATCAGTCCATTTTTACAGCCTCTTTCAGCATTTTCAAGACTTGTTGTTTCGGAAGGGCCTCGATTTTGTGTCCATCCCGCCCAATCATCGTCTCCCCGGCAAAAAGGGAATTCAAGATGGCTTCCTCGGTCGCTTCAATGGTAGCGAGAAACAAAGGTGTCATGGCGTTATTTCGCAAGGTTGTCACGGTTTGTGTCGGGTTTTCACTTTGATACGGTATTCGACATGCTTTTGCAGTGGAAACCGCAATCACATAATCGCCGCTTCCATTACTGGCAATACCTCCCGTTCGTGAAAGACCCAACATGGCCCTTTTGGCCAAGCGTTCCAAGTTTCGGGAATCCAGCGGAGCATCGGTGAGCACAACCATCATGCAGGAACCATCCGCAGAATATTTGAGAGCGTCCGAATAGCGGTCGAGTTGCTTGTCCACCTCTACTCCGGCAATCTGCAAAACACCCCCAAAATTGGTTTGGACCATTACGCCCACGGTATAACCGCCCAATTTTTTGGGCAACACTCTGGATGATGTTCCTATGCCACCCTTGAACCCAAAACAAATGGTTCCTGTTCCGGCCCCTACATTACCTTCGGCAACAGGGCCCGATTTTGCATTTTCGATAGCTTCAAGCACATGTTCTTCCGTAATATGGCGACCTCTGATATCGTTGAGGTAACCATCATTGGTCTCACCGACCACGGCATTAACGGAACGGACATCTTCGTTTTCAGGCTGATTGAGCGTGTAACCAATAACGGCATTCATCGCTGTGGAAACACTTAAGGTATTGGTCAAAATGATGGGCGTTTCCAAATTGCCCAATTCCTTCACTTGGGTATAACCAGCGATTTTGCCAAAACCATTGCCCACATAAATAGCGGCGGGTACTTTTTCCTGAAAAATATTTCCAGAATGGGGAAGAATGGCGGTGACTCCTGTTCTAACGTTATCACCCTTAATTAGTGTGGAATGCCCTACTTGTGCCCCGGGCACATCGGTGATGGCATTCAAGGCTCCGGGTTTTAGGACACCAATCTCGACCCCATGGTCCCGAAGACGGTTTTGGGATAGCATCAACAAGGGCAATATCAAAAATAAATAACAAAAACTGTGATTTCGCTTATTCATACTGATCCATTAACCTTTCAAAACACTTACCGTAACCAACAATTGCCCAACATGGCGCTGGCTGTGTTCGGCCGCATGGAAAAGTAATCCTATCACGGTGGTGGGAAGCTTCTTTCTTCCCACAAAGCGTTCGTTTGTAAGCGTCGTTTCCGGGATAGTTTTAAAATAGTCCAAAGCTTGGCCCACCTTTGTCTCAAAATCCACTATCAGTTGCTGGGATGTTGGAGCATTTTCTCCATTCCCTTCGTTCTTTAAGTATTGGAATTGTGCATCCGTCAAACTTTCTTCCTTGGCGTAGGTCAGTAATCGATCTAACACGCCTGTCAAATGTTTTAGGTGAAACCCGACCGAAGCCCTTCCAAATGGCTTTTCCCAAAGCTTGTTTTCGGGGAACTCGGACAAATATTCCTTTATTTCCCGCACAGATTGCAACAAGGCATGTGCTGCAGGTTGCAAAAGTGCGGGTACCTCTGGTATAGGACCACTTAGCCAATACTCCTGGGTGGATGACATAAAAATTTTACTTTTTAAAAATCCCTGTAATCACCGGCCAAATATTTGTTGGCTTTTTCTTCTTTGAATTGGGCGGTTTCTGCATCCCAATGCAAGGTTTCTCCTGGGAAGCGCCCTGCAATGGTGCCCAATAAAATGGTTTCGGTCAATCTTGCCGCATAATCAAAAGGTGCGGTAGTGGTACCCTTGCCCAAACAAGCATCTACAAATTGGTGGTAATGTTTAGGTCCTTCAGTGGCATAATTCCGGATGGGTTCCCCCAAGTTGTGCTCTTCGGAAACCTTGGCGATTTCTTTGGAGATGTCCACGTATTTTCCCCTTCGAATTTTCTTTGGCAATTGCATAAAGTGAGGTAGCAACAAACGTCCCTTTTCACCTACGAACATAGCTCCCTGTTCCGGTAATTCGTTCTCACCTGCTACTCCTGCATCCAAGGAAATACTGTTTTCATTATTCTTATCGGTGGACTTTTTGTTCTTTTTCATGTCCATGCCCGGCAACATAAGGTCTTCGTGCATTTCTGGAACGCCAGGCCCATCGTACCAAATCCATTTTAGGGATTTGCCCGTGTATTTGGTGCCTGGGAATTCATAGGTAACCGTATTTTTTTCTGGGAAACCAAATCCATTGGTGGGTCTGCACTGTGTCATAATGGTTCTTGGAACATCCAGTTCCAAAGCGTTGTATGGGGTATCAAAAATATGCACACCCATGTCGCCCAAGGTGCCACAGCCATAATCCATGAGTTTTCTCCAGTTTCCGGGGTGGTACATTCCATCTTTATAGGGCCTTTCTTTGGAGGTGCCTAACCAAAGGTTCCAATCCAATTGGTCAGGAACGGGGTCTTTTCCTTCAGGTAATGGCCCATCATAGCCCCAGTTTTTGGGAGACCAGGCATGTACGGTGTGCACTTTTCCGATAATACCGGACTGGATCAAAAGGGTGGCCAGTTTGTAATCGTAAAATGAATGTACCTGAATACCCATTTGCGTGACCAATCCTTTTTCGGCTGCCAATTTTTTCATTTCCCTAGATTCGGAAACGTAGTGCGTCAATGGTTTTTGACAGTAAACGGGCTTGTCCATGTTCATCGCCATCAACGAAGCTGGTGCATGCGTATGGTCGGGAGTGGAAACGATAACGGCATCAATTTCGTCGCCCATTTCTTCCAGCATGGCACGGTAATCAAAAAAGATACGTGCCCCCGGATGCATTTTATGGGCGGTGGATAGGTTGATGGCATCTACATCGCAAAGAGCGATTACCTCAACTGCTTCGTGGGATGAGACGGCCTTTAGGTCCTCCATCCCCATATTACCGACTCCAATGTGGGCTGTTCTTAGTTTTTCTTTTGGGAAGCCTGCCTTTAAAATGGAAGGGGCAAACATAATTCCGAGTGCTCCCACACTACTTTTCTTGATAAATTCTCTTTTGTTCATGGTTGGAGGTTATAGTTTTTTAATTTTTATGTTTCTGAACCAAATAGGGCTCGCATGATCTTGAAGGGCAATGTAGCCAGTTTTGTATTTTCCGTAGTCGGGCGCATTGTCCCATTTGCCCGAATTCTTTTTGGCTTTCCAGTCATCGGACCAAGGCACAAATTCCAATAATTTTTTACCGTTGAGCCAGTGTTCCACCTTTTCGGGGGTGAACACGATTTTTGAGGAATTCCATTCTCCTACCGGATTCAGTTGTTTTTGAGATTCGTCCGCGGTATGCATGGCATAATCGGCACCTGTTTTTTGCCAATCTTGAAGAAGCTCTGGGTGTTCTGCACCAAATTGCGAGTTGTACCCTGTCAAATCGTGTATGTCCGCATAGTTTTCATCATCGATGATCTGATATTCCGGGGCAACTACGGGAGGACCATCATATCCTTCTTTTACATGGTAAAAAATGCCGCTGTTGGCCCCTTCGGGTATTTTCCATTCCAGATAGAGTTCAAAATTATCGAACTCTTCGGCTCCGTAAATAATATCTTTTCCACCAGTATAATCCTGTTCCAGCCCCAGTTCGGTGTCAAAAGTGAGGACACTGTCTTTTATCGTCCATCCAGGTGGAAGGGAATCCATACCGTAACCGCGCCAGCCTTCCAAGCTGGTGCCATCAAAAAGATGGACCCATTCGGATTTCTTTTCTTCCGGCTGGGAAGTTGTTGTTTCTTCTTTTTTGTTGTTGGATTGGTTTTTACAAGCAGCTATCGCCAAGATTAAAACGGCGAGCCTTAAAAATTTGAGCATGGTTTAGTTTTTGATTTTTTATCTGCGAGGTTAAAGTACAAAATAATTGGATAATTTTTTTGTGCCTTTTTCACTACTTTTAAGGCAGACTAACTCAACACTTTAAAAATGAAGACTTGCTTTTTCAAAATTGGTATGCTTTTGCTAACCGCAACATTGTTTATTGCCCCAATGCATTCCCAGCGCAGGAACAAAAAACAAAGCGCACCGGAATACCCCGAAAAATTATACTCAAGTTTGGAATACCGATTGATCGGTCCTTTCCGTGGAGGCCGTTCCGGAACTGTTGCCGGAGTACCGGGAGAACCTAATTTATATTATTTCGGAGCTACAGGTGGTGGTGTATGGAGAACCACCGATGGAGGCCGTACCTGGGAAAATATTTCCGACGGTTATTTTGGAGGGAGTATCGGTGCCGTTGAGGTGGCACAAAGTGACCACAATGTGATTTACGTAGGTGGAGGAGAACAAACCGTTCGCGGCAATGTTTCATCGGGCTATGGCGTTTGGAAAACAGAGGATGCTGGAAAAACCTGGAAATCATTGGGCCTTGACAAAAGCCGTCATATTTCCCGAATGCGGGTACACCCCGATGATGCCAATATTGTGTATGCCGCTGTAATGGGCAATTTGTACAAGCCTACCGAAGAAAGGGGCGTTTACAAAAGTACCGATGGGGGAGAGTCATGGAAAAAAGTGCTTTTTGCCAATGATATGGCTGGAGCGGTCGATTTGACATTTGACCCGAACAACCCACGGATTTTGTATGCATCAACCTGGAGAATTGAACGAACTCCCTATAGTTTGAACAGTGGCGGAGAAGGTTCTGCGTTATGGAAAAGTACCGATAGCGGAGAAACATGGACAGAGATTTCCAACAACGAAGGTTTCGCGACCGATACTTTAGGAATTATCGGTGTGGCCGTTTCGCCCCAAAACAGCAATAGGGTCTGGGCCATGGTAGAGAACAAGGAAAAAGGAGGTCTGTACCGTTCCGATGATGCAGGTAAAACTTGGGCTCTTGTTAACAGCGACAGAAGTTTAAGACAGCGTGCTTGGTACTATACCCGAGTTTATGCCGACACCAATGATGAAGATGTAGTTTATGTGCTTAATGTAAGCTATCATAAAAGTACGGATGGAGGAAAAACTTTTGAATCTTCCAATGCCCCGCACGGTGATCACCACGACCTTTGGATCGCTCCGGAAGATTCCAATCGCATGATCATGGCTGATGATGGAGGCGCTCAAGTAAGTTATGATGGTGGTGAAACCTGGAGTACCTATCATAACCAACCCACAGCACAATTTTACAGGGTTACTACAGATAATGCATTCCCTTACAGAATCTATGTGGCACAACAAGATAACTCCACCCTAAGAATCAATTACAGGAGTGATGATGGTTCCATTGGAGAGGATGATTGGGAAGAAACTGCCGGTGGTGAATCCGCTCACATTGCCGTGGACCCAACCAATGATGATATTGTTTATGGAGGCAGCTACGGTGGATTATTGACCAGGGTGAACCATGCAAAAAATACAGCTAGGGCAGTTAACGTATGGCCGGACAACCCCATGGGCCATGGAGCCGAAGGGATGAAGTATCGTTTTCAGTGGAACTTCCCAATCATGTTCAGCAAACATGACCCGAACAAATTGTACACCTTTTCCAACCATGTGCACATGACCACCAACGAAGGTCAGAGCTGGGAGTTGTTGAGTGGAGATTTAACTAGAAATGATCCTACAAAATTAGTGTCCAGTGGCGGACCGATCACACAGGATAACACCAGTGTGGAATATTATTGTACCATATTCGCAGCGAACGAAAGTCCTTTAAAAGAAGGATTATTGTGGGTGGGCAGTGATGATGGATTGATTCATGTGACCAAAGACGGTGGTCAAACTTGGGAAAATGTTACACCACCAAATATGCCCGAGTGGAACATGATCAACAGTATTGAGCCATCGGCTTTTGACGAAGGTACCTGCTACGTGGCCGCTACGCGTTACAAATTGGGTGACTTTGCACCATATCTCTACAAAACTACCGATTACGGAAAAACTTGGACCAAAATCACCAACGGAATCGAGGATGAGCATTTTACCCGTGTGGTAAGGGAAGACCCTAAAAGAAAAGGCTTGTTGTATGCAGGCACGGAAACGGGTATGTATATCTCCTTTAATGATGGGGCCGATTGGGAAAAGTTTCAGTTGAACTTGCCCATTGTTCCCATTACGGATTTGACCATTAAAGACGATAACTTGATCGTAGCGACCCAAGGTAGAAGTGTTTGGGTGATTGATGACTTGACAGTTTTGCACCAATTGGATGATGCCACAAAATCTGCAGATGCTATTTTGTACAAGCCAAGAGATAGTTACAGAACCAAAGGAAGGGCAGCTAGAAAACCATCAAAAACAGAAGGCGAAAACTTGGCCAACGGAGTCATTACTCATTTTTACTTGAAAGATTTTTCCGAGAAGGACAGTGTTTCATTAACCTATACCAAAATGAACGGCGATACTTTGGCAACCTATAGTACTTATGCCAAGGAGAAGGATAAAAAATTGGAGGCCAAAAAAGGTGGAAACACCTATGTTTGGGACACCCGCGGCAAAGGAGCTGAAAGATTGGACGGCATGATTTTGTGGTGGGCCAACCTAAGCGGGCCTAAAGCCGTTCCTGGAACATACAAAGTTAGTTTGAATGTCAACGGAAATGCCCAAACGGAGAACTTCACCATTCTTCCCGATCCAAGGGCAGAAGTTACGGTGGCCGATATGCAAAAACAGTACGATTTCATCACCGAGGTGAACGAAACCGTGGACAGAGCGCATCAATCCATTAAAAAAATCAGGGAGATCAATGGCAAGTTGGACGAATTCATCAAAAAGTATAAAAATGATGAAGCGACCAAAGCTTTGGTGGAAAAAGCCAAAAAAATGAAAGAGCAATTCAGTTCCATTGAAAAAGAACTGTATCAGACCAAGAACAGAAGTAACCAAGACCCATTGAACTTTCCCATCAAACTGACCAACAAACTGGCACACTTGAACAGTTTGGTTTCCATTGATGATTTCCCGCCGACGGAGCAGGACATCGCCGTTAAAAATGAAATGTCAGGCAAAATAAACGAGCAATTAAGGGAATTCGATAATTTGGTCGATGAAGAGATTTCCGCTTTTAATGCAGAGTTCAATCAGCTTAAATTGAATTATTTGAGTATCGAGGAATAAACAGAATGAGGGTGTATAAAAAGCAACAAAAGATTGAATTTGTCAGGTTGAGCGCAGTCGAAACCCATTGATTATCAAATTACTTTAGGTTCTCGACTACGATCGAACTGACAGATAACGAGCTTTTCAGACACCCTCTTTTCATTGTGAACAGCACATATTCTATTATATAAACCAACCATCACCATGAAAAAAAGAGTATTTCTTCTGTTAGGCGCTTTATTTGGAACGCTGGCTTTTGCACAGACCGCCAACGATTATTTTGAACCCATGAAATTTAGGAACATTGGCCCATTTAGGGGCGGACGTTCCGTAACTGCAAGTGGTGTTGTGGGCGACCCGATTACCTATTATATGGGAACCACAGGCGGAGGACTTTGGAAGACCACCAATGCAGGAGGCCAATGGGAAAACATTTCCGACGGATTTTTTGAAATGGGTTCCGTTGGGGCCGTTTCTGTTTCACCATCCAACCCCAATATTGTGTATTGTGGTATGGGAGAGCATGCCCCAAGAGGCGTAATGACTTCTTATGGAGATGGTATGTATAAATCCAACGATGCAGGGAAAACATGGGTCAAGCTAGGCTTGGAAAAAACGCAGCACATTTCACGAATCATCATCCACCCCACCAACCCCGATATTGTTTATGTGGCAGCCCAAGGAGCATTGTATGCCCCAAATCCGGAGAGAGGGGTATATCGTTCCACGGATGGAGGAAAGACGTGGGAGAACATTCTGTATGTGGATGAAGGTACAGGAGCTGCCGAGCTTTCCATGGATGCAAATAATCCTCTGGTCTTGTATGCAGCAATGTGGGAACACCAGCGCAAACCCAATAAAGTGATCAGTGGTGGGCCTGGAAGTGGATTGTACAAAAGTACCGATGGCGGGGATACTTGGACGGAAATGACGAAGGGTCTTCCCGAGGAAAAAGGAAAAATGGCCATAGCGGTAAGTGCTGCCAATTCCGATAAAGTCTATGCCGTAATCGAAAGTGATTCCAATCAAGACAAGGGCGGTTTATTTGTTTCGAATGATGCAGGTGATAGCTGGCAGATGGTAAGTGGTGATAACCGATTGGTGCAACGTGCCTGGTATTATATTGAAGTGTTTTCCGATCCCAATGATGAAGATACCGTGTATGTGCTGAGTGCTTCCATGTTCCGTTCCGAAGATGGGGGGAAAACATGGGAAACCATCTCAGTGCCCCATGGCGATACCCACGATTTGTGGATTAACCCCAACAACTCCAACAATATGGTTTTGGCAGATGATGGCGGGGCTACCATTACTTTTGATTACGGCGAAAACTGGACCTTACAGGACAATATGCCTACGGCACAGTTTTACCGAATCAATACCGATAATCTCTTTCCGTATAATATTTACGGAGGCCAGCAGGACAATACTTCGGTCAAGATTGCGAGTCTTTCAGTAGGTCGATGGAGCATTGGTCGGGAGGATTGGCACTATTCCGCAGGTGGGGAGAGTGCTTTTTTGGCCTTTGATCCCGATAATCCCCGTTATGTGATGGGTGGAAGTTATTTGGGGACTATTGAGTTGTTGGACATGGAATCCAAAATGTCCAGTAACGTCATGGCGGCTCCTATCCAATATTTGGGTCGTGATGCGCGGGATATGAAATACCTGTACAACTGGAATGCCCCTGTGATTTGGTCCAAGCACGAACCTGGTACGTTTTATCACGGTGCGCAATTGGTGCTAAGAACTAAGAACAATGGAGTCACTTGGGAAGAAATATCCCCGGACCTTACCAGAGATCAAGATGAATTACAAGGAAAAGGAGGGGGCCCCTACACCAACGAAGCCGTTGGTGCTGAAAACTATGGAACTTTAGCTTACATTATTGAATCACCGCACGAAAAAGGAATTTTGATTACGGGAAGTGATGATGGCTTGGTGCATATCACCAAAAACGGCGGGGAGTCATGGGAGAACATAACCCCAAAGGGGTTAAAGGAATGTTTGGTAAACGCCATTGAGGTATCGCCACATAACCCAAGTACCATCTACATTGCCACCACCCGATATAAGTTCAACGATTATACCCCTGCCATATACAAAAGCAGCGACTACGGTAAATCGTGGACGAACATAAGCGAAGGAATTCCTTATGGAGCATTTACAAGGGTAGTACGGGAAGACGAAGAGCAAAAAGGACTATTGTATGCGGGTACCGAGAAGGGGCTTTATGTTTCTTGGAACGATGGAAAAAAATGGGAACCCTTGCAACTGAATCTGCCCAAAACGCCGGTTACTGATTTGAAAGTGCACCAAGGAGATTTGATCGTGGCTACATCCGGAAGAAGTTTCTGGATTTTGGACAACATCACCACACTTGCTCAGTACGAAGGAAGCAACAAAGCATTAAAAATTTACAAGCCCGAAGAAGCCGTTCACGGTAATTGGGGAAGTCAGCTAAACAGTTCTTCTAAAAGTGTAACGGGGACCCATTCTTTTGAAGGAGTAAACCCGGCAAACGGTATGGTGATCTACTATAATCTTCCCGAAAAAATGGATTCTACGGAGGTGACCATGGAAATTTTGAATGGCCAGGGTAAAGTAGTTCGCAACTTTACTTCCAAAAAAGATGAAAGTTATATACCGCATAATGGCGGTGGAGCTCCACCAGCTCCTGTTTTGGGAACCGACAAAGGGTTGAATCGCTTTGTTTGGGATTTAAAAACCCCAATATTGCCAGGTATCCCAGGCGTGTATATCGAAGCAGATTTTACAGGTCACAAAGTGCCACCCGGGGAGTATACCATAAAATTAAAAGCAGGAGGGGAGACAGTTTCCACCAAGGGAACCATCATTGCTACACCCAATACCAATGTTGATCAAGAGCGTTTTGAGGAACACGATGCCATTATGACGGATTTCGAGACCAAACTCACCGAGATGCACAACAAAGTGAACAAGTTGAAAGAAGTGCAAGATCAACTGGAGAAGCTGTTGAAGGATTTGGATAATGATGAGCTGAAGAAAGAAGGTCAAGCTTTACTCGATACATTAAAAACATGGGATGGCGAAATGGTGCAGCGGAAATCCCAAGCGTATGACGATGTAGAGAACTTTCCCAACAAGTTTACCGCAGAATATCTTTTTGTGATGAACCATAGCAACAGTGCATTGCCACAGATCAATCAACCATCAAAAGATAGAAAGGCAGAACTGGATGCGCAATGGGTTGGACTAAAACAGCGTGCTGAGACCTTGATGAAAACAGAAATACCTAAATTTAACGCCAAACTATGGGAGCATGGCATTGGAGCCATTAGAATGTAACACTTAAAACAAAATAATTGCTGTACCAGTACATAAAATCGTTGCACTTAATATTCGTGGTGACCTGGTTTGCCGGTTTGTTCTATATTCCCCGGCTGTTCATCTACCATATTGAAGCCTGGCAAAAACCATCACCGGACAAGGAAATCCTTTCCGAACAACTAAAGTTGATGACGAAACGATTGTGGTACATCATTACATGGCCATCGGCAATTTTGTGTACGTTGTTCGCGATATGGTTGTTGATTTTGATGCCCGCTTGGTTGCAGCAACCTTGGATGCACGTTAAACTGGCCTTTGTAGCGTTACTTTTCGTGTATCATTTTAAATGTCATCAAATCTTTCAACAATTGCAGCGCGATGAGGTAAAATACACTTCTAAATTTATGCGTATTTGGAACGAGGTGGCGACCCTTATCCTGTTTGCCGTGGTATTTTTGGTCATCCTTAAAAATGCCTTTAACTGGATCTATGGGGTGATAGGGATTTTTGTGCTGGCCCTATTGCTGATGCTGGGAATCAGGTTGTACAAACGTATCCGTGACAAAAACCCGAATGCTTAGAACACCCATTTAGGCTTAAGTTGGGGTATAAAAGGCGGAGTGTTATGCTGCGTTGTTTTTTGATTCAAACTTGTGTATTTTAACGTATGCCCAAAAAATACCCGAAAGATCGCATCAAAGTACCTCGATTTAGTGAGGATTCGGGTTTTTATACTACACCGCAACGTTCCAAGATCATGGGAAAAATAAAGGGCAAGAACACCAAGCCAGAACTTGCCTTTAGAAAAGCACTGTGGCAATCGGGCTACCGTTACCGTATTGATTACAAGAAGCTCATAGGAAAGCCGGATATCGCCCTAAAAAAGTACAAGACCGTTATATTTATTGATGGTGAGTACTGGCACGGTTATAATTGGGAGGAGCGCAAACAAAAAATCAAGAACAACCGAGAATTCTGGATTCCCAAAATTGAGCGTAACATGCAACGGGATCAAGAGGTGAATCAAGCTCTGAAAGAAAAAGGGTACACTGTATTTCGTTTTTGGGAAACAGAGGTGAAGAAAAACTTAGATGAATGTTTAGAGGCAGTCTTAATGCACCTGGATAAAGTCAAAGCTGCTTTTTCACAATCTTGAAGACTTGTAACACATCATCCAAAGGCAACTCAAAGTCCTGAAATTCGGGCGATGTATTCAAATTATGGCACAAAACCGTCTTATTTTCCCTGTTATACCCTGTAAGCTGTTTACAGATAATCCTATTCGCACAAACCAATATATATGATTGGTTCCAAAAGGTTTCGTTATTGCGCGTTAACGATTCTTTTTTAATTTCCAACCCAAGTACATAGGCCTTGTTTGGGATTGCATCTAAGCTGGAATCGTTCATGGAATCGCCGGACACCTCAAATATGCGGTGGGGCTCATCCGCTAAAAAATCAATTATAAAACCTCCTTGAAAAGGATTGCTCAGGTTGTTCTTCTGTAAACTTTGAATGTATTTTTTGTGCCATTCGACCAATACCAAAGGGGCCATTACCAAGTATTTTCCATGCTCCAACGGGTAAAACACACTGCCATGCTTGGTAAAAGGCTGTCGTTTGGTGTAGGCCTCTCCCATATCGTTGACCTCGTGCATATACAGTTCGGCAATGGTAAGCCCAAAGTACTCTGCTATTTTGGTGAGATTTTTTATGGGGATATTGGCATCCTTGCGTTCGTAAAGCTGAATGGTGCGAAGGCTAACCCCAATTTCTTTGCCCAATTGTGATTGGCTAATATTATTTTTTCGTCTTAACTGCTTAATTATATACATTTATTTCTATATTGTGTAATATTGTTACGCAACAAGCAATCAACGCAGCAATTCATCTAATTTTCTGTAATTGGGTTACAAGCCAAATATAGAAAATAGGATTTGACCCCGACATATAATTATTTAAACACGAATTATAAATGGGTTCCATTAAAGGCCTTGGGCCAATTGTAAAAGGCGAATTGATTTTTAGGGAAGAGGATTATGGAAAGCCGATCAATGAAAAGCTGTCCGAAATACTACGAAGAAATACATCTAAAAACGATTTTGCCAACATTGCCATACAGAGCAATGTGAGTTTTTCCACGATCCGCGATGTAGTGTACCGCACCAATAGTTTGACCAAATTGAACGCAAATGCCATTTCTTTGCTGATTCATGCCGCTTACGAAAACTCTTTTGCATACAAACTACAGGCGGAGGGCGATATTCTTTATCTGGGAAATTTATTGAAGCTCTAATCGCAACAACCAATCGGTTTGTTTATCGGTACCAATATAATAAGGGTGTTCGTTAAACTTTGTAAAACCATGTTTTTGATAAAAACGTATGGCCTTGGGGTTGTGTTCCCATACCCCTAGCCAAATATAATCCTTACCCAACTCCTTGGCTTTTGTGATGATCTCTTGGAGCATCCAAGCACCTATCTTTTTGCCTTGATGCTCCCCAAGCACATAAATACGTTCAATTTCCAAGGCATTGGGGTCGTGCACATCGGTCTGCGCCGTTCCAATATTCAATTTAAAATACCCTACCAATGTTTCATCGTCATACACAAAATAAAAAAGGCAGTCCTTGTGGGCAAGTTCTTTGGCTAGTTTATCAGGATGGAACGCTTCTTGGATATAGGCTTCAAAATCCTTTGGGTCATTGTCTTTTTCAAAGGCGGCTCTAAAGGTTTCTTTGGATATGTGCACCAAAGTTTTTAAGTCCGCAGTAGTACATTTTAGATAGTGCAAGGCCATGGCGAAGAATTATGCCCAAAATTATCACAAAAAAAGAGCCTAACAAGATGTTGGCTCTATATTTTTCAGGGGGATTACAACTGATCTATAGCATGAAAAGCTTTTTGATCAAAAGCATAAAACCTGTGAAAAAATCGTTTCTGTAGACTTGGACATTTTCGTCCATCGTGGTTTTTGATTTTAGTGCCATGGTTAATTTGGTTTGTGGTGTTAATTTGGGTAAAAATTTCGATATAACCAAATATATAATCGATGAACGGTAATTTAAAACTATTGTTGTGTAATGGCTTGATTTTGTTGTAAAAATTGTATGGATATTTATCAAATATTCATTTCGGGAATATCTCCTTCCACAACAAGTTTTCCTTCGGTTGCTTCTACGATTTCCTCAACGGTAACCCCGGGTGCTCTTTCCATCAATTTGAATCCTTCGGATGTGACTTCCAATACGGCAAGGTTGGTGACAATTTTTTTTACGCACCCTACACCGGTCAAGGGCAAGGTGCATCGTTTCAACAATTTTGATTCCCCGGCCCGGTTGGTATGCATCATGGCAACGATGATGTTTTCTGCGGATGCCACCAAATCCATAGCTCCTCCCATTCCTTTTACCATTTTTCCGGGTATCTTCCAGTTGGCAATATCTCCGTTCTCCGCTACTTCCATTGCCCCTAAAATGGTTAAATCCACATGCTGGCCCCGTATCATTCCAAAACTTAGGGCAGAATCAAAAAAAGAAGCACCTGGCAAAGTGGTTATGGTCTGTTTACCAGCATTGATGATGTCGGCATCCTCTTCCCCCTCGAATGGGAAGGGGCCCATGCCCAAAACACCGTTTTCGCTTTGAAATTCCACACTAATATCGTCCCGTACAAAATTGGCAACCAAGGTGGGTATACCAATACCGAGGTTGACGTAATATCCGTCCTTGACCTCTTTTGCTATCCGTTTTGCTATTCCGTTCTTATCTAACATGTTGTTAATGTGTCAATTAAGTAATTAGACAATATGCCAATTACTTCTAGTTATGTATTTCTTTTTGAGGTCGAAATTATTTTGTTCAAAATTTTGATGATGTCAAACAATTCCGCCAATAACTTTTCAGCACTTGGATAATTATTCAGTTCGTTGCACAAGAAAAGCCAAAACTCAGTTTCTTCAGCTTCCTTCATTGCAATTTTCATCTTGTGCACAAAGTCAGCCTTGCTCTCCGCATTTTGGGCTTCCTTAATATTTGCTCCTATGGATGTTCCTGACTTTAAAACTTGGTTAGCTACCACGAACTTTCGAATACTTTCAAGTTTTTCGCCATATTCAACAACGTTTTTGGCAAATTCAAATGATTTTACCAAAATAGTGTTGTCACTATACTTTTCACTAAAAGTTATCATCATACTTTTTGAATATATCGCAATCCGTTAATTGATCCAGCCTAATCGACCCATTGTCACATTGATTCATTGGCATATTGGCACATCGGCTTATTATCTCGTTCTCACCGTTCGCTGCTCTATTCTTTTCTCAAATGATTTTCCTTGGAAAATGCGCTGTACAAATATTCCGGGAATATGGATCTGGTTGGGGTCCAGACTGCCCGCCGGAAGTAGTTCTTCGACTTCCGCTACGGTTATCGTGGCCGCTCCGCACATACACGGATTAAAATTCCGTGCCGTACCCTTAAAAATGAGGTTGCCGGCTTCGTCCCCTTTCCATGCTTTTACAAAAGCAAAATCAGCCTTGAACGCTGGCTCCAACACGTACATTTTTCCATCGAATTCACGGGTCTCTTTTCCTTCTGCGACCTCGGTCCCGTAACCTGCCGGGGTGTAAAAAGCGGGAAATCCTGCTTGTGCCGCCCTGCATTTCTCGGCCAAAGTTCCTTGTGGTGTGAGTTCCACTTCCAGTTCCCCGCTCAGCATTTGGCGTTCAAACTCGTCGTTCTCACCTACATAGGAGGAAATCATTTTTTTTATTTGATGCTTCTGCAAAAGGAGTCCTAGGCCAAAATCATCGACCCCGGCATTATTGGATATACAGGTAATGTCCTTGACGCCCAATCGTACCAATTCGTCTATGGCATTTTCGGGTATTCCGCATAGGCCAAATCCGCCCAACATAAAGGTCATTCCATTCTTTACACCCTCCAAAGCTTCTGTAACATTGGCAACTGTTTTATTGATCATAGCATTCGTATTTATATTGCCTGAAATTACGATTTAAATAAAAAAGCCCCAAGCAAATTACGATATGCTTGGGGCTTTATTTTATCAATGTGGGTTTGGGCTAGAAATCCAAGTCGTCCAAATCGTCTCCAGTATCAATATCTTCCTCTTCTTCCTGTTGTTGTTTGGTACAGTCTATATTGATCGACATCTCCTCTGGCACTTCAAAAGCATCTTTGGAAACGCCTATTTCTTCGTTGGCGTAGTTCTTCTTCATATAAAGGGCCCAAATCGGCAATGCCATAGATGCTCCCTGGCCATAAGCCAATCGATTAAAGTGTATGGACCTATTGTCTCCGCCTACCCAAACGCCGGTTACTAGATTGGGAACCATCCCCATGAACCATCCATCACTTTGATTTTGTGTGGTTCCAGTTTTTCCGGCTATCGGATTTGTCAACTCATAAGGGTATCCGGTTATAATCTCCTTATAAACGGTGTTGTTCTTGCCATAGGTGTGCCTTAAACGTCCCCCAGAACCGTATTGGGTCACACCTTCCAAAAGATTGATCATCGCATAGGCAACATCCTTGCTCAAGACATCTTTTGTTTCGGGTTTGTATTCGAATAGTACGGTACCATTTTTATCTTCTATACGGGTGACCATCACGGGTTTTACATACACCCCTTGGTTAGCAAAGGTCCCAAAGGCACCCACCATTTCATAGACACTAACATCGGGTGTGCCCAGTGCAATGGACGGCACTTCTGCAATATCCTTTGTAACACCCATACTTTTTGCTATGGAAGCCACGGAACCCGGGCCTACCCTATCAATCAATTGCGCTGTGATGGTGTTTACGGAATTGGCCAACGCACTTTTCAGGGACATATCCTCTCCCGAGTACTTTCCATCCGAATTCTTTGGGCACCATGCCTCCATGTTCCCATGTTTTCCAGGTTCAATACAGTATTGGTTGTCCGGTAATGTGTAACATGGGGAATAGCGCAACTGGTCAATCGCCGCAGCATACACGAAAGGTTTAAACAATGAACCCGCTTGTCTTGATCCTTGAATTACATTGTCATATTGAAAATGCTTGTAATCTATTCCTCCGACCCATGCTTTTACATGACCAGTCTGTGGTTCCATGGACATCATGGCAGTACGTAGGAATGTTTTGTAGTACCGTATGGAATCCATAGGTGTCATTATAGTATCTTTTTCAAAGGAATCGCTGTTCCAATCAAAAACGGTCATTTCGGTTTTCTTGTGGAAAGTTGCTTCAATGTCCTTTTCATCCAATCCTTCACGTTTAAGATGGCGCCATCTGGCCGATCGTTTCATGGCGCGCTCCATAATGGTATCAATAGCCCCGCTTGTCACATCCAGAAATGGAGCTGTAGGGTTACGGTCGGGCGTATTTTGGTGAAAGAACTCAGCTTGAAGGTTTTTCATATGTTCTTGCACGGCCTCTTCTGCATTTTGTTGCATTCTGGAATCTATGGTGGTGTAGACTTTTAGCCCATCCAAATAAATATTATACTTTTCGCCATCAGGTTTTGGGTTTTCACGCACCCAGTTGTTCAAATAGCGTTGCATGTACATTCTAAAATAGGTGGCCAACCCTTCTCTGTGGGATTCTGGGTTAAAGTTGATTTTCATCTCCCTGCTTTGCAACGAATCTTTCTCCTTTTCAGAGATATATCCATATTTGGCCATTTGCCCGAGAACGGTGTTTCGTCTGTTAAAAACCAACTCTTCACGGCGTATGGGATTGTAAAGGGACGAGTTTTTTAGCATACCTACCAATACGGCGGACTCTTCGGTTTTAAGTTCGGCGGGTTCTTTTCCAAAGTAAATTCTAGATGCAGAACGGATACCGTCTGCATTGTACCCAAAATCATAAATATTGAGGTACATGGCGATAATCTCTTCCTTTGTGTAGTTGCGTTCCAAACGTGTGGCTATTACCCACTCCTTTATTTTTTGTGTAACTGCCTCTAACAAGTTTCTGGATCGTACACCAACAAAAAGTTGGCGTGCCAGCTGTTGGGAAATGGTACTTGCACCTCCTTTGGTTCCCAAATAGGCCAAGGCTCTTGCAAAGCCCCGGGCGTCAATACCTGAGTGATCATAATACCGGGCGTCCTCGGTAGCTACCAAGGCATCTACAATGTTTTGCGGAAGGGTCTCGTAGTCTACCCAAGTTCTGTTGTCGTCCAAATAGAGTTTCCCCAAAGTTTCCCCGTCCGAAGAGATAAACTCGGTGGCCAAGTTGGTCTCTGGGTTTTCCAAACGTTCAAAGGTGGGCATTTCTCCAAGGGCTCCCCACGAAGCCAAAAGAAAGATCAGAACAACGGAGAGTACCCCTGCTCCAAATAAGATCCAAAACCACTTAATGAAAGGAAAAAAGTTTTGCTGCTGTTTTTTTTGACGCTTCTTTGCCATTATAATTTGGGTGCTTTTTCTATTTCCAAACCAACATCTGTTACTCCTTCTAAAATATGAAGGCCTTCCACATCGCCATTTTTGCGCATGGCGTGGGAAATATTCACTTTATATACGCCAGAATCGGGAAAACCGATGTTTTCCTTGTACCAAAGTTTGTTTTCCTTAATGCTTCCCATTCCTTTCCCCAACCATTCTCCACTGGGTTCTGCCATTTTATATTCCAATGTATCCTTAACGGTATTGCCGCTTGGATATTCTAACTCGGTAATCAAGAATAAATTGCTAAAGGCAAAAGTATCATCATTTCTGATATTGATGAACATATTGTATGTTTCCGTGGAATCCAGTTCGGAAAATTGAAAGTCCACCCCTTGATCCATTTCCCACTTTCCTTCTTTGATGGGTCTGTAATCCGAATAGACCAACAGCTCATTACAGGATGATAGGGCAAGGACTGCGATAAGTAGAAACAAAAATTTATTTCGCATTGGATGCTTTGGATTTTGGTTTTCTACGTTTTTTCTTTCTTCGCTTTTTATTCTTGGGCCTATCAAAACGGGTAAGGCTGTCTTGGCCCACTACATTTTCGAAAGTAGTCTTTTCTTCCGCTATATTATCTGCGGCATACTCCTCAAGACTGGCAACTTTATCACCTTTCTTGTTAAGTTCCAGGATTTCCAAAACTTGGTCTTTGGACAAGGTATGCCATGTAGCGGGTTCATCTTTGTAAGAGAACCATAGTGTTTCCTTAAAAATATCCGCTTTTTGACAAAAAGCTATCCCTTTCTGGGTTTTGAGCTTACAATCGGAGGGGGGGAAGTTTTTGAGTGCCTCCAGATACATATCCAACTCGTAATTGAGGCAGCACTTCAATTTACCGCACTGACCTGCCAATTTTTGAGGGTTCAAGGCCAATTGTTGGTAACGGGCAGATGCTGTGCTCACCGACCTAAAATCTGTCAACCAGGTAGAGCAACAAAGTTCACGACCGCAAGAACCGATGCCTCCCAAGCGCTGTGCTTCTTGCCGGTAGCCGATTTGGCGCATCTCAATTCGAATGCCGAAGGCTTTGGCCATGTCCTTGATCAATTGCCTAAAATCCACGCGATCTTCGGCCGTATAGTAAAATGTGGCCTTGGAACCATCTCCTTGGAATTCCACGTCGCTAAGCTTCATTTCAAGTTTTAGGGAAATGGCGATTTCTCGGGAACGCTTTTTTATTTCTTCTTCCCTATCCCTACATTTTTGCCAAATATCAATGTCCCGTTGGGTGGCTTTTCTGTAAATTTTTGGGATGGTCTTATCATCAGGTGCCACCTTTTTCTTTTTCATCTGTATCCGCACCAATTCACCGGTAAGGGTAACAACGCCGACATCATGACCGGATTTGGCCTGGGTGGCCACTACATCGCCTATGGACAATGTGAGATTCTCCGTATTCCTAAAAAATTCCTTTCTACTATTTTTAAAACGTACCTCAACGCAATCAAAAGGTTTTTGACCGTTGGGCAACGACATATTGGAAAGCCAGTCAAAGACTGTTAGCTTGTTACAACCATCAGTGCCGCAAGTACCATTGTTCTTGCAACCACGCGGTTGTCCATCCTTGCCGGTTGAACAACTGCTACACGCCATATTTAATATCTTGATTGAGGTGCCGATAAAACGTTGTCGGTTGGATTACAGTCACAAACTCCCTCAAGCATTGAGAAATTTAAAAACTCATCACGACTGTGCTCGATGTGACATGAAATTCCTTCCTATCCGTTTAAACAACCTCAATAGGGTTCATAAAAATTACTAATTGTAAATATAGTACAATTTGTTGCAGTAGTGAAATGCTACTTCTTGTATTTCAGCACGGGAGAACGTCCTTTTTTGAATATTTTGTTGCTGGCCCCCTTGCCTTTGCGCAAACGTTTTTGTTCTTCGTAGGGCAACGCGTGTATTTCCATGCAATCCACAGAGCAGCAATTGTTCATTTTTTCAGCGCACTCCTCGCATTGGATAAACAGTAAATGGCAGGCTTCGTTGGCACAGTTCACATGGGTATCGCAAGGTTTACCGCATTGATGGCAATGCGCTATCACTTCGTCCGATATACGTTCCCCCCTCCTGTGGTCAAAAACAAAGTTTTTTCCCAAGAATTTATTCTCCAATTGCTTTTCCCTTACTTGTCGGGTGTATTCGATGATGCCCCCTTCTAGCTGGTACACATTTTTGAAACCTTTGTGTTTGTAATAGGCACTGGCCTTTTCGCAGCGGATACCACCAGTGCAATACATCACCAGTTTTTTGTCTTCCTTGTGCTCGGCAAGATCTTGTTCTATAATATCAAGGGAATCGCGAAAAGTGTCCACATCGGGTGTGACGGCATTTTTAAAATGGCCTATCTCGCTTTCGTAATGGTTTCGCATATCTACCAGAACGGTATTCTCGTCTTCAATAAGTTCGTTAAACTGTTCCGCGTCTACGTGGATTCCTTTGTTGGTGACATCAAACGTGTTGTCGTTCAGCCCATCCGCCACAATTTTTTTGCGGACCTTCACTTTCAATTTCAAAAATGATTTGTTGTCCTGCTCAATGGCGATGTTCAACCGCACATTTTCCAAAAATGTAATGCTGTCCAGATGTTCCTTAAAAACGATAAAATTGTCCGCAGGAACCGAAAGTTGGGCGTTTATTCCTTCGTGGGCCACATAAATCCGACCCAGAACTTCCATATCGTTCCAAGCCAAAAAAAGATGGTTCCTTAAAATTTGGGGATTACCTATGTGTGCATATTTATAGAAAGAGATGGTAAGCCGTTCTTTTCCAGCTTCCTCAATAAGGGCCTCCCTTTCTTTTGCACTTAATGTGTTGTACAGTTGCATGCTATACTTGATTAAGCCTGCCTGTCGGCAGACAGGTTAAAGAATGGTTCTTAAAATGTGGGGCAAAGATAAGAATTAAAGGGCAAGTAAATCAAAAGGGCCTGTTAAGGGCCCCTTGATCTACTACTTCCTTTTCATAGCTAAATTTTCTTCCTCCTAGCAATGCGAGCTATAATTAGCTCTATGTAGATGAGTTAGTACCCTTAAGATGTATTGTTATTAAAAAGGTTGCGTGGCCTTTGTGGCATGTTGAAAGAAATGGTATTTTAGCCTTCCTAACATTTTTTACCATGAGCAAAGAGAAAGAAGCAAAATTAAAAGCCCTTAAACTTACATTGGACAAGCTTGACAAGACCTACGGCAAAGGTGCTGTCATGAAAATGGGGGACAGTGTTGTTGAAGATGTTGAAGTGATTCCTTCCGGCTCATTGGGATTGGATATTGCCCTCGGCGTAGGGGGTTACCCGAGAGGACGGGTGATTGAAATATACGGTCCTGAATCCTCAGGTAAAACTACATTGACACTGCATGCGATTGCCGAAGCCCAAAAAGCTGGTGGCATTGCCGCTTTTATTGATGCAGAACATGCTTTTGACCGATTTTATGCCAAAAAGTTAGGGGTTGATATTGACAACTTGATCATCTCCCAGCCCGATCACGGAGAGCAAGCTTTGGAAATTACCGAAAACTTGATTCGTTCCGGTGCTATTGACATTGTAATCGTGGATTCCGTGGCAGCCCTTACACCAAAAAGTGAGATCGAGGGTGAAATGGGAGATTCCAAAATGGGATTGCATGCGCGTTTAATGTCTCAAGCACTGCGAAAATTGACTTCCACCATCAGCAAAACAAAATGTACCGTAATATTTATTAACCAGTTGCGGGAAAAAATCGGGGTAATGTTCGGAAATCCAGAAACAACCACCGGGGGCAACGCCCTTAAATTTTATGCATCCGTACGATTGGATATTAGGCGTTCCACACAGATCAAAAGCACCGATGGTGATGTACAAGGAAACAAGACCCGAGTAAAAGTGGTGAAAAACAAAGTGGCACCGCCATTTAAAACTGCGGAATTTGATATTATGTACGGTGAGGGAATTTCCAAAATAGGAGAAATACTTGATTTGGGAGTCGCCTACGAAATTGTAAAAAAGAGTGGCTCTTGGTTCAGTTATGGCGACACCAAATTGGGACAGGGAAGGGATGCCGTAAAATCACTCCTAATGGACAATCCTGAACTATCCGAAGAATTGGAAAGCAAAATCAGGGAGGCCATTGCAGCGGTAAGCGAATAACCCTTTTATCGATTTTTATGAGAGATTAACTTTTAGTTGTGAAAATCCTACGCAACCCTTGTCTGTGCTGCACATCTAGGGAATAAAAGGATTTTTATTATGAAAAAAGTATTAGTGCCCTTTATGTTGATTGTGGCATGCTCATGGTTCGTCTCTTGTGAGGTGGATGATGATTCCCCCAATTTTTACTTTACAGCCTTAAAAACAGTTGAGGCCGATGTGCCCGAATCATTTGAGTATGGGAAAACCTACGACATTGAAGTAACCTACCAAAGACCAAACGGATGCACCTTTTTTGAAGGATTTGATGTAACAGACACTGCGGAAACGGGCCGTGATGTAGTTGTGGTCGGCTCTGTGCTAACCGATGAAGACCGAGCTTGCACCGAAGCCGTGGAAGAAGTTGTGGCCACGTTAAAATTCAATGTAATTTACACCAAAGACTATACCTTCCGGTTTTATGCGGGTGATGACGCCGAAGGCAATGCAACTTATTTGGAATATACAATCCCAGTAGCGGAAGGGGAACAAACAAATTAAATAGCAACTATCCAAAATTGACCAACATTTGGATCTTGAAGAACTGATACATAACTGTAAAAACGGAAATCGAAAGGCCCAAGCCGAGCTATACCGGAGATACTCCGGTATTCTTTTCGGTATGTGCCTCAAATATTCCCGTAACAAAACGGAAGCGGAGGACAATCTGCACGACAGTTTTATGACCATATTCGACAAGGTCGACCAGTTTGGTTTTAAAGGATCCTTTGAAGGTTGGATTAAACGGATAACCGTAAACACGGTACTTCAGAAATACAGAAAAGACCAATACCTCAACGTCGTTTCAGAAAATATTGAAGACGAGGTAGAAGTAGAAACGGAAGACACGGACATAAGCCTTTCAACCTTATTAGGTTACATACAAGAGCTGCCACATAAGTATAGGCTAACCTTTAACCTTTACGTATTGGACGGCTACAGTCACAAAGAAATCGGTGAGATGCTGGGGACATCCACCGGAACCTCAAAATCCAATTTAGCTAGGGCCAAGGCCATTTTGAGGGACAAAATAGAAAAAGCCAAAATAAACATTGCTTAAATAGAACTAACGATGGGGAAAAAGAATTTAGAGCAATTGTTCAAAGAAAGTTTTCAAGACTTTCATGAAGTCCCGGACAAAAAAGTCTGGAACTCCATTGAAGCCTCTTTGGACAAAAAGAAACAAAAAAAGCGGGTAATACCTATTTGGTGGAGCTTGGGCGGCGCAGCCGCAGCCTTGGTAATACTCCTGTTGGCAATCAATCCGTTTGCGGAAGAACCAAAAGAAGAACAAATTATTACCGACCGGGAAAACATTGCTGTTCCAGACGAAACCAGTAATTCAGAAGAAAAGAAGAGTAAAGGCTTTAATAGTCCAGTGACTACTTCAGAAAAACAAGGGGATGGCTTGGCAAATACATCCGATAGTGAAAACTCGGAGGAAGGAAACCATCCAACAACCGATAACGGCTTACACAAAAATGAGGTTTCGGCAATTGCCGAAAATGTTGCTTCCACCAATTCAAAAATAAATGACCCAGCGGGTAAAACTCAGGCCAAAAACAATGGTTTGATCGAATCTGAAGCACTTTCTTCTGAAAAAGATGGAGCAGAAAAAAACAGTGCCATTGCGATGAACGGTGATGAAGGCCAAAGGCGAACCACTGAAACAGACAGGGATAACAACCAAGTTGCACAGCATACAGAAGAAAAAGTAGAGGCTGAAAAAAAATCCATTTACGATGCGATTGAAGAGCAAAAGGAAATAGAAGAAGCGGTGGCAGAAAACAAAACGGGAAAATGGTCCGTTGGTCCTTCTTTGGCACCTGTATATTTTGATGCTACTGGAGATGGCTCTCCTGTTGGAGCCGATTTTTCCTCCAACTCAAAATCGGGGAAGTTTAATTTAAGCTATGGTCTTACGGTAGCGTATGAAGTGGGGAAAAAATTAAAAATCCGCTCCGGAGTGCACAGGGTAAATTATGGTTACAATACCAACGATGTGGTTTTTTCCTCTACTTTACGGGCTGCATCGGCCAACAAAATAGCAAATATTGATTATAACCCAAATTCCGAATCCATAATTGTACAAAGTAGGGAAAGCGCCAAAAATGCACCTGCGATCAACTCCAAAGAGGTTCTATTCAACGAAGCCCCCTCCCTTGATGGTAAAATGGTTCAACAATTGGGATATATTGAAGTCCCATTGGAAGTAAATTACGCCGTTTTGGACAAAAAGTTAGGCGTTGATCTTATAGGAGGTGTAAGCTCACTTTTCCTTGTGGACAATTCAGTGTTGTTGGAATCCAATGAACTGGTTACCGAAATGGGCGAGGCGAACAACATAAACGCTTTAAACTTTAGCGCCAATGTGGGTATGGGCCTCAATTATAAATTTACACCCAAGGTCAGGTTTAATATTGAACCTGTATTCAAGTATCAATTAAACACTTTTTCCAATGTGTCCGGCAATTTTAAACCTTATTCCATTGGAGTTTATAGCGGCATAAGTTTTAAGTTTTAATATGTAAGAAGTTGGTTAGGAAGATTGCTCCTTTAAGCAATCAATTAAGCGCCCTATTAAAAAGGGTGCTTTTTTGTGCCAAAGACATTCACATATTTTTCTTACTTTCAGACTTATAAAACTAACCAACCTTTTGACAATGTGAAAAATAATCAGTTTGAAGATGTCCTCATTTACTTTTCAAAATCGCTTATGGGAAAGGAAAATGAAGATGATATTCTCTGGGACGTGGCCAAGAACTGTATTGGCCAGTTGGGGTTTGTGGATTGTGTGATCTATCTAGTAGACGACAAAAAAGAGCACTTGATCCAAAAAGCTGCGTACGGCCCAAAAAACCCAAAAGACAAGACTATTTACAATCCAGTTAAAATTCCTATGGGCCAAGGAATATCGGGTTATGTGGCCCAAACGGCCCAAGCGGAAATTATTAACGATGCCTCTAAAGACCCAAGGTATATTGAGGACGATGAGGCAAGACTATCGGAAATTTGTGTGCCCATTACCTGCGAGGATATTGTGTATGGCGTTATTGATTGCGAGCATCCCGAAAAGGGCTTTTTTACGGACCATCATCTTAAAATGCTCTCGGCCTTTGCCGCCATCTGTGGCATAAAAATTAGAAGCGTTCGCACCCACGAAGCGTTGATGGAAGAACACGACCGCTTGATAAAGATCAAAGAAGAGATGGTCGAGTTGAAGCTAAAAAGCCTGAGTTCACAATTAAATCCACATTTTGTTTTCAATTCGCTCAATTCCATCCAATATTTTATTACCTCGGAGAAAAAAAGACTGGCCTTGGAGTATTTGTCCATGTTCAGCAAGCTCATCCGGTTTTACCTGAATCAATTAGGGCAGGAAACAGTTCACTTAAAAGATGAAATAGACATGCTCCATTCGTACCTAAAACTTCAAAAGCTACGTTATGATGGTTTGTTCGATTATAACATATCTCTCCACGAAAACTCAAAAAAGATGGAAGAGGCGACTATTCCTTCCCTTGTAGTGCAAACGCTTTTTGAGAATATTATTGAAAACGCCATGTACAACCAACAAAAAGGACAACATTTTGATGTACTGCTAAAAGTTGCCGACTCCGTTGTAACGCTCAAGGTCCTTCACCAATCGCTCCAGACGGGTAAATACAACAACAATCAATCGGGTTACCGCGAAAGCATTTTGCAATGGCAAGACCAAATCAACCTCTTAAATGCTGTAAAAGACTTTAAAATTACCACTACAATCACTCATAGTTTTGACAATGACATCCTGAAAAGGAGCATTTCCCTAAAACTCCCCAATCTGATTTAACCTATGCTAAGACTTGCACGAAACCTATCCATTTTGCTTGTCTGTTGGTTATGGCACCCCTGTTTTGCCCAAGAAGCCACTTTTGAAAAAGAGGTTTCTTTTAAAATAATTAAGGCAACGGATACCAGTTTGTCCATAAAAGATATCCTAAACCAGACCGAGGAATTTAAACTTCCCCGTCAATTTGAACAAAAAACAGACCCAAAGGATATTTATTGGATTAGGTTGGATTTTGAGGACAACATTGCTTCCAAGGAATCAGATGCTACTTTTTACCTAAAACACAACACGTTTGACCATGGGGCCATTTACCACAAAAACAAAAGTGGCATTGTCAAAAAAAACATCGGACAATTTGATAAAGACCCCATTGCCAAAAGAATCAGGGGTTCCAATTACTACTCTTACCTTGAGTTCAATATCCAAGACCTGATTAATGATCGCTATTTGATACTTAAGGTTCAGCGCATTACCTTTAAGGAAGATATTTCCAATTGGCATTTTAATTACAGTACCCTATCGCCCGATAAGTACGGCACACCCGATGATTTTTACCAACAGATTTTTTATGGTGTTTTTGCAGGGATATGTCTTATAATCTGGTTTTCCACAACGTCCATGTACCTGTTGCAGCAAAAACGGGAGTTCCTCTATTATTCCACATATTTGCTATTGCTCTTCATCTATTTGACTGGAAGGTATTTCGGCTTTTTTCAGTTTGTACTTAATGATTCTCCGTTACAACATTGGGCATCCCAAGGCTTTATTTTTTCTTCCAATATTGCTTATGGTTATTTTTTGATTGCCTACCTCAACACCAAAAAAGATTATCCCATCATCCATTATGCTTGTTTGGCAGCAATTGTAGGCAACATCGCAATTATAATTCTGATGGGAGTTTTTTACTCCTTAAACTATATTGATGGACTTACATTTCTTGTGGGGCATAGCCAAAAAACCCTCAACCTTTATGGCTTGCTTGCACGTTCTTGTTTTTAATATACAGGGATACACTTATGTATATTGCCCTATCCGCAACGATGGTTCTCTGCCTCGGCGGTTTGGCTCGTTATTATTTGGCAGTCCCAAACGACGGGCTTTATATGGACAGCCTCCCATACTTGATTTTAGGATGTTCCATTGAGGTGATTATATTTGCTTTTGGATTAAACTATAAAGCCTATCTGGAATTTAGGGAAAACTATAGATTGCGCGAGGAAGTACTCATCAACAAAATAAAGGCGCTACGGGCACAGATCAATCCACATTTTATATTTAATGCACTTGGTTCCATTCAACATCTTATACTGGACAAGAAGAATACAAGTGCACTTAAATACCTGACCAAATTCAGCAGATTGATGCGCAACGTATTGGAGAGTTCCGTAGTGACCAACATAACTCTCGATGAAGAGATTGAAATGCTCAAAGATTATCTGGAACTGGAGTCCCTTAGATTCAACAATTCTTTTACATACAACATTCAGGTCGATGAAAATTTGGATGAAACTGAAATTGAAGTGCCCTCCATGGTTCTGCAACCCTTTGTGGAAAATGCCCTGATCCACGGTCTGTTGCCCAAAAAGGAAGGGCCAAAGGAGCTCGTTATCCAGTTTAAGGCAAAAGAACAACAACTCTGGTGTATAGTAGATGATTCGGGTGTGGGCAGACAATCGGCCAAAAACAAGACCCACATATATCCAAAAGAAAAAAAATCAAGAGGATTGGAGGTCACAAAACAACGGTTGGAATCCTTGGGGGTTGCCCAGAATCCTATCCAAATAATAGATAAGTTTGATGAAGATAATCGCCCTTTGGGCACCACGGTGATTATAAAAATACCGATATAGAATTTTTACTGTTTGGTCAGTTCTTTTAAAATTACGTCCCTTACCTCTTCCCTTAAAGTAGAGGTATCCGAGGCACTCAAAATTCCAGTCTCGAAAAACTCGTGCACTTTGGCCCTTAACCGTCCTGGTCCGCCACTAAAAAAGGTAAACGAAAAACGTGTTTTATTATCCAAAAAAGTCATGGGTACCACAGGAATTTTATGGGCAATCGCCATTTTAAAAGCGCCATCCTTAAACTTGTCCAGAACAATGTCCTCCTCGGGCACGCCACCTTCGGGAAAAATACAAATGCTCAGCCCTTGATCTAGTCTTCTTTGTGCGCGACGGTAAACCCCGGTTCTACTACGAACGTTTTCTCTATCCACCATTATGCAGACCCGCTTATAGAAAAATCCAAAAATGGGGAGATTCTCCAATTCCTTTTTGCCCACAAAAACAAAAGGGTTGCTACTGATTACCAGCATCAGCATAATATCAAGCATGCTGGTGTGGTTGGCCACTAGCATATAGCTTTTTCCTTTCTTCATACGCTGCTCGCAAACAATCTTGGGAAAACAGCCCATACCATATAAAATAGGACGGGCCCATAAGTTTCGGGCAAGCCAAAAAAATTGAGGATAGGTTTTTTCGGAAATGGTCAGTAGGAGTAAAAACGGAAAAAATATAAGAATGGGAACGGTAACCAAGATATAGAACCAAACCCTATATACTAAATGTCCCGCATTTTTGATTATTCCAAGCATTCATCAAAAGTAAAATTTTTGAATATCTTTATAAGACTAACCATTAAAATTTAGGACATGGGTATTTTATATGCTTTATTGATCGGAGCCCTAGCCGGATGGCTTGCGGGCAAAATTATGAAAGGGGGTGGCTTTGGCCTTCTTTTAAATATTATTTTGGGAATTGTTGGTGGAATTGTGGGCAATTGGCTTTTTGGCGCACTTGGAATCCACATAGGGTCGGGAATTATCGGTCACCTCATCACAGGGGTTATTGGCGCCGTAGTGATTCTTTTCGTTGCCGGGCTGTTCAAGAAATAAACCCTGATTAAATCAATTTTGTGTGAAGAGGCACCGCCACTTTTTTTATAGGTGAGGGATGCTTACTTTTACGGGCAAAAATTTAGCATGGCCCGAATTCTGACCGGAATACAAAGTACAGGCACACCGCACTTGGGTAACATTTTGGGAGCAATTGCACCTGCCATTAAAATGGCGGAAGACCCCAAAAACGATTCCTTTCTGTTTATTGCCGATATGCACTCGCTTACCCAAATTAAGGATGGTGAGCTGTTACGAAACAACACCTATGCCATAGCTGCAGCTTGGCTGGCCTTTGGTCTGGATATTGAAAAAACTGTTTTTTACAGACAGAGCGATGTTCCACAAACGGCTGAATTGGCGTGGTACCTTAGCTGTTTTTTTCCGTACCAGCGATTAACGTTGGCACACTCCTTTAAAGACAAGGCCGATAGGTTGGAAGATGTGAACGCAGGCTTGTTTACCTACCCAATGCTCATGGCCGCCGATATTTTACTTTATGATGCTGATATTGTTCCAGTAGGGAAAGACCAGCTCCAGCATTTGGAAATGACCCGCGATGTAGCCTCCCGCTTTCACAACCAGATGGGCGAAACCTTTGTGATGCCCGAAGCCAAAGTGCACGAGCAAACCATGTATGTGCCCGGTACGGATGGTGAAAAAATGAGCAAAAGCCGAGGCAACCTCATCAACCTGTTTCAACCGGACAAAAAACTCCGTAAGCAGATTATGGGTATTGTTACGGACAGCACGCCAATGGAAGACCCTAAAGACCCTAGCAAGGATAATGTATTTGCTCTATACAAATTATTGGCTTCTACGGAACAGATTGAGGAAATGAGCGCTAATTATTTGGCAGGAAATTATGGTTACGGACACGCTAAACAAGCCTTGTACGAACTCATTTTGGAAAAATTTGAAGAGCCCCGCGAAAAGTTCGAATACTACATGCACCACAAGAACGAAGTAGACGAAGCTTTGGCTTTTGGTGCAGCAAAAGCCCGTAAAGTAGCTGATGAGGTGCTGACAAGAGTTCGTGAAAAGTTGGGGTATTAAGTTGTTTTATCAAAAAGAACTACCCCGCATGTTTGCATCGGAGTTTCCATTGCAACTGTCATTTCCGTGAAAACGGGAATCCAATAATAGCATTTTGGTTTTTTGACTTTGCACAAAAAGGCAACAAAGATTAACTGGGAAATTCCTGCAAGCCCCCGGGATATTAGCTCTGAATGAACGAACACTAATTGAAAGTTGTCAACTTTTCAATTGATGATTGGCAAATTGTAATTAAAACAATTTCATCTGTCCATCTTTGTATTCTTCGTGAAGCTCCATATTCAAACGAGGAAAGGTTTTATCTTTAAAATATCGCTTTCTGGCCAAATGGGCCATTTCGTGTATTTGCTCCGCGATTTTGCCCTCTCCTTTTGTTCTTGTGCCAAATCGGCTATCATTTAAGGTTCCTCCATGGCAATCCTGTATTTGATGTAGAACCTTTTCAGCCCTATCTGGCATCGCCTTTTTGATCCAGTCCGAAAATATTTGCCCTATGGCCCCATTGAGCCGCACCACCGTTAACCCAAAAGAGAGAGCCCCATGCTCTGTAACCGCCTTGGCCAACGGCAACAATTCATGTGAATTGATTCCGGGAATCATGGGTGCTAGCATAGCATTAACGGGTATATTGTTCTCGGATAATACCTGAATGGTCTTTAATCGTTTTTGAATGGATGCCGTTCTGGGCTCCAGTTTTCGTCTTGTTTTTTCTGATAATGAAGTAACAGAGATATTGACCCCGACCAATTGATGTTTGTTCAACTCTTTTAAAATATCGAGGTCGCGCAACACCAATGCGTTTTTTGTGATGATACCCACTGGATGGCGGTATTTTAAAAAAACCTCAAGACATTTTCGGGTAATTTTAAACTTTTGCTCCGCGGGCTGGTAACAATCAGTGTTGCCGGACAGCACAATGGTCTGTGCCTTCCATTTTTTATGCTTTATTTTGGTTTCTAAAAGTTCTGGTGCCGATTCTTTCACCAAAATTCGACGTTCAAAATCCAAACCTGCACTATAGCCCCAATATTCGTGGGTGTTTCTGGCATAACAATAAATACAACCGTGCTCACAGCCTTGGTAAGGGTTCATGGAATATCCCATCCCTACATCGGGACTATCCACTTTGTTGACAATTGTTTTTGGAAAAATAGGAATGTACTTTGTTTTGTTGCTTTCGGCTTCCTCTCCTTCCAAACGGCAGAATTCCAAAAAATCCTCCCGCATCTCATACACATGTTGCAAAAACCGATTGCTTGTATTTTGCTGTGCTCCCCTCCCTTTTAAAAATTCTTCGGATGACATTGTTTTGGATTTATTCCAAATATATGGATTATTTCCCACACAATAATTTTAGACTAATAGTTTGACACGCCTGCCTGCCGACTTTAGGTAGGAATTGCACGGATTCCCTCGAATTTATTTTGTTTCACCACTGTTGTCATTCCGTGCGGACGGGCAGATAACCATCAGGGGTACAATTGTTCTTGAGCTTGTCGGGAGTCGGATGTCCGAAGCACGATGCACGAAGTCAGTTGGCAGTAGGCAGTGGCAGTTTACAGCAATACAATAACTCCAAACTTAATTCGTGCAAATTTGTTTCAGGTCGTCATTCCGGATTTGTTTCGGAATCCCATAGGAGTGAGACCCTGAAACAAGTTCAGGGTGACGGGATTTCTCCCCTCTTTCACGCTAGAACGAGCCTCTTGGCTCGTGCCAAGTACACAAAATGCTGTAAATGATTGGAACGAGCGTGACGCCTATTTGCCGACAAAGGCAGGTTCGCACCAGCAATAGACTAAGCACTTCTCTTATTAAAAAAAGCTGACACGAATTTCACGGATGCTCACCAATGGATGAACGCACTTTATAGATTTCTCGACTGCGCTCGAAATGACACCAAACCTTGCTTGCGATTCTTCGCTCTGTTCAGAATCTCTTGTTTTTGGTATAGGGTAAAAGGTAAGGTTTGAGATAAATTGAATAAGATTCCATGTCGGGGCATGGAATAAGAAAAGCCGAGTTTTCGCCCGGCTTCTCCGTTTTGGTTAGGTGCCCCAACGGGGAAATATCCTTTACTATTCCAAACCAAAATATTCGGCCACAGCATTGTAATCGCTGGTATCCACTCCGGCAGCCTTTAGCTCTGCCATAAGGTTTTCGCTGTTTTTAGACGTGTTTGTAAGTTCAATAGCTACTACAACCACTTGAGTATATTCTCCTCCAGGTATTACATAAGAAGAATCATCTGAAGTCTCATAGAACTCAATCCTAAGTACTCCCGTTTCAATTTCGGTATATACTCGTGTATAATATGTATTTCCAATCAACGAACCTGGAATGGAATACCTGAAACCATTTTTATGATCAATATAATAGAGATAAGCATAGTTTGATGGATTATCAACAATATTGTTCAAGTCAAGATTAAGTACATCATAATTAACAAATACATCCAAATTAAAGGTGTGTTCTTGTACATTGGCATTTCCATCTGTACCATTAGCACCTTGGCAGTCCAGCGCATCAAAGTTGCCGTCTTCGTTAATGTCTTCCTCGGCGTCGCCCGTTCCATTGCCGTTAAGGTCCCAACAACTGATTCCATCTGCACCATCGGCTCCATTTACACCATTTTCCCCAGCAGGTCCTTGTTTTCCTTGTGGTCCTTGCTCTCCATCTTCGCCTGAACAGGAGATCAAAACCATTGCCATGCCAAGCACGGCCATACTAAATAATCTAATTGATTTCATAATAATTTTGTTTTTAATTAGGGTTATATGAAACCAAAAGTATGTTGTAAAAATGGGTGTTTTAGTGCCTAACTAACCTATGGACGGTTTGGTTTGACGGATGGCACAAATGAATTGATATAAAAATTAAATTGTAAGTTTTTTCTTTCATTATTTTTGTAATGAGAAGATTGAAACTAGTAGTTCCACGAATTTACATTAAGTCAATCCATCATTTTCGAACGGGAACCCAATCTTGATTGGCTGGAGTGCGAGAAATTTAAAGTATTGGTATAGAATAGATTTCTCGATCGTTGTTACCCTCATCATTTCGAAATGACATCACTTCTCCTGACATTCTATGGAGGGTGAAGAATTGTTTCAACCCTGTAAAGTTTGACACGCCTGCCTGCCGCCTTTAGGCAGGAATTGCACAGATTCCCTCGAATTTTTTTGTTTCACCACTGTTGTTCTTCCGTGCGGACAGGCAGATAGCCATAAAGCGGACAAATGTTCTTGAGATTATCGGGAGTCGGATGCTCGAAGTACGAAGTTTAAAAGCATCCGTGATCATTTGTGAAATCCGTGTCAAATGTAGCCAACCGTTATTCCGAACTCGTTTCGGAATCCCATAGGAGTGAGACCCTGAAACCTGCCTTTTGCCGGTAGGAAGGCCAGTTCAGGGTGACGGGATTTCTCACCCTCCCGCTGGTCGGTTCGAAATGACAATGAAACAATTCGTGGCCATTCGAGAAATTAGTGTCAAAGCGTAATAACTGAATAACTTCGTAACTCCGAACCCTGAACTTCTAACTTGGGTCTTGGTTCTTATTTAAAATCAACTTTTACCAGTTGTTTTCTGCTTCCTTGCTTGGCGTAGAAGAGCATTTTGTCCTCCTCTTCGTCCTTAAGTGGTTTGGAAACCATGAGTGGTAATCTGGCTTCTTGCTGGTCGATGATTTTTTCATAATCCATAACTCCGTTTTCATCCAAAGAAATCAGGAAAACGTTTCGGTTTCTGCTAAAACCTTGCTTAAAGATCAATCGCTCGTTGTTTATGAGTTGTGGGTGCTCCGAAGAAGTACAGATAAAGAAATACGTTTTGCCATTTTTGCAGTACGAACTGTAGGAGGCATAGGCTCCATCACCTTGGGTAACTTCGGTCTTGTTGATGTTTCTGGCCCATTTCATATCACCATTAGCTCCTAATTTAACGCTAACAATGTCATTATAGTGATAACGCTCAATCTTTACACGTTGTCCAGCTCCGGTAACCTCTAAACCTGAAGTCACAAAATATTCTTCTGCATTGAACAAGATATCTTGGTCATCGGTTACCTCAACTCCTTTAAAAACCAAGTTTTTTATATCGTGATCTCCTGCACGTCCAAACTTGTCTTCCATAAACTGCTGTGAAAAAGCATTGTATTTTTGGGATTGGATATCCAATGTGCTTTGGTTTACATCAAAATAAGCAATACCGTTGTATCGGTTGTCTTTTCTATCTGCATAAAAGCCTATACAGACCAGTCTGTTTTTAACCAAGATCGGATACAATGCTTCCGGGTACTTGCCAGGATCTACAAAAGATTGTGTTTTGCTCCCGTATTGCGAGACTTTGATCAATTCGTATTGAAACTTTCTTTCATCGACCCTAAAACGTCTCTTCTTAAAATAGGCCTTCCCAACAATATAGGCTGTTTGTAGGTCTGGCGAAAAAGCTACGTTCTCAAAAGCGTAGTTTTTTTCCTCAATCTCATCGGAAAAATCATATTCGAACTTTTTGTTGAGCGCGGTATCGAACAAATGGATCATGTGTTTGTTGCTCTTCCCTTTTTTATGATGTGTGCTTATTACGAACCCTGTCTTCTCCTCATTAAAAAGAATGGCTGTGGTAAAGCCACGGGAAAAGTCTCGGTTATAATAGTTTTTCCCAACGGGGTCTTTTACTTCTTCGGAAGCAATGGAGAGCAGTTTTTTTGGCCTGAAATTAAAATCTATTATGGGGCTGGTATGCACCCAGTATTCATATTCCTCTTTATTGGGATTATAATTTAGGAACAAGAGGTTCAACTGGCCATTTTTCAGGAATCCGTTCACAAAGTCCAACCCTTTGAGTTTATAGTTGTACTCGGAAACCAGTTCCAAATCGCTGTTGTACTGTTCTATAAGGTATCCCTTGGGCTTAAGCACCAATCCTTGGTAATAGGCGCGCACCAAAACGTAACCTCCCGAATCATCTTCATTAATGGCCACGAGGTTGGAATAGCGGTACCTGTCTCTATATTTCTCTCCAAAATCGTAGGAAACGGGCATTTTTTGGGCATTGACGGCCATGCCTGTCAATACAAGGCAAAATAATGGAAGTAGGTGTTTTTTCATGATCTGGCTTGGTTAAGCCAATGGTCACGATCCGGGGAAATCTGCTTTTCGTTTGTCCAAAAACGCGGAGGTTCCTTCTTTAAAGTCGTCCGTTCCAAAGCAATTGCCAAAGGCATCAATTTCCACCGAATAGCCATCAGCGTCATATTTAAAACCAGCATTTATCGCTTTTATTGCATGTTTTATGGCGACACTGGAATTATTCGATATCCTGCTCGCAATTTTCATACAAAACGGCAACAATTCTTCAGAGGATACCACATGGTTCACCAACCCATATCCAAATGCTTTGTCGGAATCGATCATTCCTGCGGTCATGATCATTTCCATGGCCCTTCCCTTGCCTACCAACTGTGGTAAGCGCTGGGTTCCACCATAACCGGGAATTACTCCCAACGATACTTCGGGCAAGCCCATTCTAGCATTGCTACTGGCTACTCTAAAGTGGCATGCCATGGCAAGCTCCAATCCGCCGCCAAGGGCAAAGCCATTAATTGCAGCTATTACCGGTGTGGACAGGTTTTCCACAAAATCGAACAGTTGCTGCTGCCCGACTGCCGCCAACTGGCGACCTTCCTTTACCGAGAAATTGGCAAATTCGGAAATATCGGCACCCGCAACAAAGGCTTTTTCACCACTTCCTGTTATAATGATCACTTTTATATCCCTGTCTTCGTCCAGCTCCTTAAAGGCTACGTGCAACTCTTCAATTGTTCTTTTGTTGAGGGCATTGAGCTTTTTTGGTCTGTTTATGGTTATGGTGGCCAAATTGTTCTCTTCTTCAATGTAAATGTTTTCGAAATCCATGTATACTGATGTTTGAGACGGGCTGTACAATGTCCGCCATTATTATTTATGTTCTTTTGGAAAATCAATGGTAAAAACGGTTCCTTTTCCAACTTTAGAAGTAAAGTTAATGGTTCCGCCATAGTTTTCCACAATGTTCTTTACCATACCTAGCCCCAAGCCCGTTCCGCTGGACTTGGTAGTAAACTTGGGCTCAAAAATTTGGTGTTTGTGCTCGTCCGATATTCCAAGGCCGTTGTCCGCAATCGAAATTTTAACACGATCGCCTACGGAGGCCACTGTTACCAAGATTCTCGGGGAGTCTACATCGGGCACAGCTTGAATGGCATTCTTCACCAAATTGGTGATTACCCTTATGAGTTGTGTCCGATCCAGCTTGGCCACAATTTCTTTTTCGTCGGCTATAAAATGAATATAGTCTTCATTAAAAATCTCCATGGCCAATTTTACCACCTTAACCACATTCAAAGTTTCGTTCTGCTGAGCGGGCATATCGGCAAAACTGGAAAATGCTGTGGCTATATTGCTCATGGTATCTATTTGTTGTATCAAGGTTTTGGAAAACTCTTTTACCTTTTTCTGAATATCAGGGTCATTTGGGTCGAATTTCCGCTCAAAACTCTGCACAGTTAGCCGTAAAGGCGTTAGAGGATTTTTAATTTCGTGGGCTACCTGTTTTGCCATTTCACGCCATGCCTGTTCTCGTTCGCTACGTGCCAATTTTACGGCACTTTCTTCTAACTCATCTATCATTCGGTTGTAGGAGTCCACCAATTTTCCGATTTCCTCTCCAGGACTTTCCAAATAAATTTTTTCGTTTTGATGGGTCAAGTTGGTTCTGTTGATTTTGTCCGATATGGTCTGGAGTGACCTTGTAATGTATTTTGAAATAAAATATGCCAAAATAATGGCAACGACCAGCATTAAAACATAAACCATCCCCAACCTGAAGAGAAATTCCCTCAATTCCATGTTATTGAAGGTGTTGTCTTCAAAATAAGGAAGGTTCATGATGCCTATGGGCTTAAATCTCAGGTCATAAATGTAGGTGTAGGTGGATTGATAATTATCTCCGGCCGTCCTTTTTTCCTCCACAAACCGGGTTTCTCCGCTTTCCCTGAGAAAATTCAGCACTTCAGGGTCGAGACAAGTGGCGATTGAGTTGGACTCAAAAGTTGGGCGAGAGCTTTTGATCAAATTGCCCTCCAGGTCGTAAATATTGAAGTTTACATTTTGTATGTTGGCTATCTCATAAATTTCTTCGCTGAATATAAGGTGAAGATTCTCTGTGGTTATGGGGTAGGTCGTCTCCTTAAGCGTATAGTTAATGCTTTTTATGAGCTGTTCTTCCTTTCGCTCCAACCTTTCGTTATGATAGTCGTTGCCTTGTTCCTTGTACTGATAAACCGTAACCCCGGCAATCAATACAGAGGCGAGTACTACCAAGGTAATCATGGCAACAAATATGCGTGACCGTAAGGAAAATTTTCTTAACAAGCTCGCTTGATTTAGCCTTAAATTTAAGCAATTATCGAGCCAAATAAAGTGCAAGAGCAAAAATGAAGCTCAAGAATTTCATTTACATTGACGCTTTACGAAAAGTATTGTAGCTGTTTCATGAAATTCCTGCCTAAAGGTGGAAGGCGAGCATATTAAAAAATTACATTTATTATTTATCATAGAATATCCTTTGCCCAACAAAGAACGAATACCCCATTGTTCGATTTTTGGATTGATCGTTATGCTAAGGGCCCAGAGCGAATAAAAGATATTTTGGTTTGTCCTACACAAGGCAAGTAATCTTGATACAAAAAATGCTGATTTTCAAGAATATATCACCTCGAGCGCAGTCGAGAGGTTTCGGTTGATTTCCCCATTTAAATTAGGTTCCGACTGCGCTCGACCTAACACTACTTAGATTTCTTCCTAAAAACAAAAAACCCAAACTCCTATTGGAAATTTGGGTTTCGTATATTGAAATTTTATAAGATTTCACCCCTTTAAAGTAGCGGATAAGTACTCGCGATTCATACGGGCAATATTGGTCAAGGAAATACCTTTTGGGCATTCAACCTCACATGCTCCCGTATTGGTACAATTGCCAAAACCTTCCAAATCCATTTGGCGAACCATATTTTGAACACGTTCCGTAGCTTCGATTCTTCCTTGCGGCAACAAGGCAAATTGGGAAACTTTGGCTGAGGTGAACAACATGGCACTTGCGTTTTTGCAAGCGGCCACACAAGCCCCACAACCAATACAGGTAGCGGCATCCATAGCTTCGTCCGCATCGTATTTGTTGATTGGAATTGAGTTGGCATCAATTGTGTTTCCGGATGTGTTCACCGAGATGTATCCACCAGCTTGCTGAATGCGATCAAATGAGCTTCGGTCCACGATCAAATCCTTGATCACAGGGAATGCCTTGGCACGGAAAGGCTCAATTACAATGGTGTCCCCATCGTTGAACTTTCGCATGTGCAATTGGCAAGTGGTTACCAATCTATCCGGTCCGTGGGGCTCTCCGTTGATTTGCAGGGAACACGTTCCGCAGATACCTTCCCTACAATCATGGTCAAACTCTACGGGTTCCTCTCCTTTGGAGACCAATTCTTCATTTAAGATGTCCAGCATCTCTAGGAAAGACATATCTCCTTCTACACCATCAAGGGTATAATCAACTATTTTCCCAGGTGAGGATGCGTCCTTTTGACGCCATATTTTTAAATGTAGCTTCATTGCTTCGCTAATTATTAAGTTAATCGGTTATTGGTTTAAACTGTGTTTTAGTTTAGCATCCTTTAAATATTTGATATAACCGTTTAGTATTTTTAATGTTCTGTTATGTAACTCTCTAAAGTTATTAAGTTTTTCCTTTGTGATATAGTTTTCATCAAACGCTATAATCATATGGTCCAAAGTTTCATTCAAAGAGCCTCTTGCCATGGGGCAGAATTGAATGTTCTCTTGATAGTTGAACCTTCCAAACCCTTCTGCAATATTGTTCCCAACTGACCGGGAAGAACGCTTTATTTGGCTAACAAGCTCAAATTTTTCAGAATTGGGCAAAAGAGGAATGATTTCATCTTTAACATAATTTCTTAGAATTCTCGACTCTTTCCAACAGGCCAACTCTTCAAAAGATTTAAAACTTCCCACTAATAATTCTACTGCTGTTCTTTATCCAATAACTTAAATAACAAATAACACAATAATTATTTGTAGGATCTTGTCTTCAGTTCAATGTTTTCATATACCAAATCCTCTTTGTGCAATTCGGCATCTTTGGGCTCGCCCTTATATTCCCAAGCGGCCACATATTTAAAGTTCTCGTCGTCACGTAGTGCTTCGCCTTCTTCCGTTTGGTACTCTTCACGGAAGTGTCCGCCACAGGATTCGTTTCTGTGCAATGCATCCTTCGCGAAAAGCTCGCCCAGTTCCAAGAAATCGGCAACGCGTCCAGCTTTTTCCAGCTCTTGGTTTTTAGAGTCGATGCTTCCGGGAATTTTTACGTTCTCCCAGAAATCTTTCCTTAGCGCCGAAATTTCCTTGATGGCTTCTTTCAGTTCCTTTTCGTTCCGGGCCATACCACATTTGTTCCACATGATCTTGCCCAGTTTTTTGTGATAGTAGTCCACGGAATGGATTCCAGAGCCACCCATCAACTTTTCCATTCTATCACGGACCTGTTGTTCGGCTTCGTCGAATTCCTTGGTATCGGTTGGAATGGCCCCTGTTCTAATATCATGTGATAGGTAGTCGCCAATTGTGTATGGCAGTACAAAATATCCATCTGCCAGACCTTGCATCAAAGCGGAAGCGCCCAATCGGTTGGCACCGTGGTCGCTAAAGTTGGCCTCTCCGGCTGCGTAGCAACCAGGGATTGTGGTCTGCAAGTTATAATCTACCCAAAGACCTCCCATGGTGTAATGTACCGCAGGATAGATCATCATTGGGGTTTTATATGGATTTTGGTCTACGATTTTTTCGTACATCTGGAACAGGTTACCATACTTGGCCTCAACAACCTCTTCACCTAATTTTGTGATAGTCGCTTTATCTGGATTTTTAAGTCCAGAGGTCAACGCTTTTTCTTTTCCGTAACGTTCAATGGCGGAGGCAAAATCCAAGAATACCGCTTCCCCGGTTTTGTTTACCCCAAATCCTGCATCGCAACGTTCCTTGGCAGCTCTCGAAGCCACATCACGGGGCACTAGGTTACCAAAGGCGGGATACCTTCTTTCCAAATAATAATCTCTGTCCTCTTCAGCAATTTCCGTTGGCTTCAATTTGCCTTCGCGTATGGCAATAGCATCTTCTTTTTTCGCAGGCACCCAGATTCGTCCGTCGTTACGAAGTGATTCGGACATCAATGTCAATTTGGATTGATGGTCGCCTGAAACAGGAATACAAGTTGGGTGGATCTGTGTAAAACATGGATTGGCGAAGAAAGCCCCCTTACGGTGCGCTCTCCAAGCAGCCATTACGTTACTTCCCATAGCGTTGGTGGAAAGGAAGAACACATTTCCGTACCCTCCAGTAGCCAAAACTACGGCATGTGCACTGTGTCTTTCAATTTCTCCGGTCACCAAGTTTCTGGCGATTATTCCACGAGCCTTACCGTCTACCAATACCAAATCCATCATTTCGTGACGGTTAAAGGCCTGTATTTTACCGCGGTTTATTTGGCGGTTCATTGCGGAATATGCACCGAGCAACAATTGCTGACCGGTCTGTCCTTTGGCATAGAAGGTTCTGGATACCAGTACCCCACCAAAAGAGCGATTGTCCAACATTCCCCCATACTCACGGGCAAAGGGAACCCCTTGCGCCACACATTGGTCGATGATGTTCCCCGACACCTCCGCCAAACGGTAAACGTTGGCTTCGCGGGAGCGGTAATCACCACCTTTTATGGTATCGTAGAAAAGACGGTAGTTACTATCGCCATCTCCTTGATAGTTTTTTGCAGCGTTTATTCCCCCTTGGGCCGCAATGGAGTGCGCCCTACGCGGTGAATCTTGATAGCAGAATGTTTTTACGTTATAACCCAACTCGGCCAAAGTGGCTGCTGCGGCACCCCCTGCAAGTCCTGTACCTACAACAATGATGTCGATGTTCCTTTTGTTGGCAGGGTTAACCAGATTGATGTCGTTTTTATGTTTGGTCCATTTATCGGCCAACGGCCCAGATGGAATTTTGGAATCCAATATGCCCATACTTAATGTGTTATTGGGTTAAGGTGGTGATAAAGGGCGATAAAAGCAAAGCCCAATGGAATGACCACCGAAAATATTTTAGTGAAAGTTTTGATGGCTGGAGTATACTTGTTGTTTACGCCCATGGATTGGAAAGATGAAGCAAACCCGTGCCATAAGTGAAGGCTCAGTAAGAAGAATGCCACCACATAAATGATGGTTCTCCAAATGGGAGCAAACTTTTCTACGGTTTCTGCGTAGTAACGTGTTGGGTCCTCAGGGTTGGCCTCAATATATTTATAGGCCATTTCGTGTACCCAAAAATCGTAGAAGTGCAATGCCAAAAAAGCAAGGATAACCAATCCGGAATAGATCATATTGCGGGACACCCATGGAGCATTGGCGCTGCCCTTGTACTTTACATAGGCTGTGCCCCTGGCTTTTCTGTTCTGGATCTCCAAAACAAAACCCATTACAAAGTGTACAATTACGCCAGCAATCAAAATAGGTTGTAGGGCAAACTGTACCAAAGGATTGTATCCCATAAAATGGGACCAGGAATTAAAAGTTTCGGGATCTACTACCGAAGCAAAATTAATGGTAAAATGTTGTGTAAGAAAAACAACCAAAAAAAGACCCGAAAGTGCCATTATCACTTTTCGGGCAAGCGATGACTTTATCATTCCACTCATTAGTGCTGGTTTTTCAACAAATTTACGGCACGGATGAGTTTTTAACAAGCTTTCAACATCGTAAAACAGGTTATTTAGATTCATTTTAAGCTACTGGGATTTAATCCTTCAGGATTCTATTTTGGGAATTTTAACCGATATTACAATTGATTTTCAAACCAATGCAAAAAACATGGACATTGCCATTTTATCCGTAAGCCTCAATGTATATTCCACAGCTAGGATTGCAGAGGAATTTGAAAAGGCAGGTCATTATGTGGAGCATATTGACCACACCAAATGTTCGGTGCAGTTGGGCGACGATAAGCCGCAGATTTTTTTTGGAACGGAGAACATTACCGATGAATTTGATGCCATAGTCCCGAGAATCGGCACAACGGTGACCCGCCACGGCGCGGCCATTGTAAAGCAGTTTGAAATGAACCATGTCTTCAGCACGGCGAAGTCACTTGGAATCATCAGGGCCAGAAACAAGGTTTCTACCCTACAAATGATGTCCAAGAAGGGAATACCTGTGCCAAAAACCGTGTTCTCCATCAATCCGAACAATGTAGCCGATCAAATAGAGTTGTTGGGTGGTGCCCCTGTTATCATCAAACTGCAAGAAGGAACCCAGGGCAAGGGGGTTATTTTGGCGGAAAGCAAAAAATCGGCAAAATCAGTGATAGATACTTTGTATAATATGAACACGAGCATTTTGCTGCAACAATATATAGAGGAAGCCAACGGTGAAGATTTGAGAATAGTGGTGGTGGGGAACAAAATTGTGGCCAGCATGAAGCGGACCAGTGGACTGGACGATTTTAGATCCAACGTGCACCGAGGGGCCGAAACCCAAAAAGTACAGCTAACGCCAAGGGAAAAATTTATAGCTATAAATGCCACCAAACATTTGGGTCTTGGTGTGGCCGGAGTGGATTTGATCCGGTCCAAAAACGGGCCTTTACTGATAGAGGTAAATGCATCGCCGGGGTTAAAGGGCATTGAGGCGGTAACGGGGGTAAATGTGGCCAAGCACATTGTTCAATATGTAGAAAAGCACAGTGGAAGGAACAGAAAATGAACTCGTCTTGAGTGGTGAAGTTCAAGCCGACAAGTCAATTTTTTTTTCGTTGACCTTGGCCAAACTCCACTTTATGGCATCTTCCAAGTTTGCAAATTGGCGTATTTTGTTTCTAAAGAACATTTTTTCCAGAACAAGACTGGCCAACCCGCTTTTGTTGTAAGCAACAACCGAATAAAACTCCAATTGGTGTCGGTGTTTGTAAAACTTTAGCCAATCGGTGGGGACTACCGAGTAGTTATGAATGCGATTGCTGATGTAGGCAATAGGTTTGTCTTTTCCCAAGACCTCGTAGGCCACGGATATTATTTTTTCGGCAATGGACCAGTTAAAAACTTCACCTTCTTTTATTTCCGATATGACCAATCCATCAAAAAAGTAGAAAATTCCAAATTCGTATTCCCGTATTTCCCGTATGGTTTTAAAAAACTCCAAATCCTTAACTCGCTGCATATATCCTTTCAGTAAGATGAATCAAATTGTATTCATCAAAAGTAGAAGCAAGCAACGGTTATTTTTGAGCTGATTTTACCAATGCCCCTGTAGGATTGGTGCAACTGGCTTTTCAATTGACAACTCATTTTTCACATTTCAACCAAAAAGAAGTATTCCTACATAAGCCAGTATAAAAACTGATTATTTTTCCATGTTCTTTAATTGGATTCCCAATGCCTTTGTGGATAATTGTACCTCTAAAAGAGAGAGTACCAAGGAAACCATAAGGAACACCAAACTAATACCAAAAATAACATTGGCCCAGACACGCATTTCCACATAGATCAAGAACATGGTTACCGCAGCCAACAAAAAACTGATAATTGCAGTTGCCTGCATGTTTTTTATAATGCCCAAACGGGTGCGCAATTGATTGATCTGTTGTTTTAAGGGCTGGGCGGCGGTTTCTTCAAACTGTTTGTGCAATTGTCTGATCAAAGCCGCAATGGCCAAATAACGTGCGTTATAGGCCAACATGGTCAATGAAATGGCAGGAAAAAGGAGTGCGGGAATACTTAGGTTGAGCTGCATGTTTTCAATTTGAAATTGAAGGTAAGGATTTGTCTTCGGTAACGCAATTGGCTACATTTGGGCAAATCAAATTAAATTTATGAAATACGCCCAAATAGACAGCAATCTTTTTGTAAAGAACCGTAAGAAATTCATGGCTCAAATGAAGCCGAAAAGCATTGCGGTTTTCAATTCCAATGATATTTATCCGATCGGTGCTGACAGCACTTTACCCTTTGAGCAGGACCGTGATATTTTTTACCTGAGCGGAGCGGACCAAGAGGAGACAATTTTATTGTTGTTCCCCGATGCCATGGATCCAAAGCATAGGGAAATCCTTTTTGTGAGGGAAACCAACGATCATATTGCGGTTTGGGAAGGAGCAAAGCTCACCAAGGAAAAAGCAACCGAAGTATCGGGCATCGAGACCGTTTATTGGCTCACGGAGTTTGATAAAATCTTTTTTGATTTGATGACGGAGGCGGACACGATTTATTTCAATACCAACGAGCATTACCGCCAAGCAGTGGAAACCCAAACACGGGAAGCACGGTTTATCGAAAAATGCAAAAAAGAATATCCAGCGCACCAATGGGCCAAGAGCAACCCTATTTTGCAAAATATTCGTGGTGTAAAAGAACCAGAGGAAATCGAGTTGATGCAAACCGCCTGCGATATTACCGAAAAAGGGTTCAGAAGAATCTTGGAGTTTGTTAAGCCAGGGGTTTGGGAGCACGAAATTGAAGCAGAATTTTTGCACGAATTTGTTCGCAACCGTTCCAGAGGTTTTGCATATCCCCCTATTATCGCAGCGGGCAGCAACGCCAATGTACTCCACTATTTGGAAAACAACAAAGAGGTGAATGACGGGGACATGATTTTGTTGGACCTTGCTGCCGAGTACGCCAACTATTCCAGTGATATGACCCGTACCATTCCTGTAAACGGGAAATTTACCGACAGGCAGAAACAAGTGTACAGCGCGGTGCTTCGCGTTAAGAACGAGGCGACAAAAATGTTGGTGCCCGGAACTATTTGGGCCGAGTTCCATAAAGAAGTGGGCAAGCTCATGACCTCCGAACTTATAGGTTTGGGCTTGCTGGACAAAGCCGATGTGCAGAACGAAAACCCTGATTGGCCAGCATACAAAAAATACTTTATGCACGGAACCAGTCATCACATAGGCCTGAACACCCACGATTATGGTGAGTTGAAAAAACCGATGAAAGCCAATATGGTATTTACGGTAGAACCCGGGATTTATATTCCAGCCGAAGGAATGGGTGTTCGTCTGGAAGATGATGTTGTAATTCAAGAAAAGGGAGAACCTTTTAACTTAATGAGAAACATTCCCATTGAGATTGAAGAGATAGAGGAGTTGATGAATAAATAGACCAGATGAAGGTTTTACTGTTTTTAGTACAACAATCAAACATTGAAAAAAAGATGGAGGAAGCTCCCGACAGTGCCTACGAAATTGGCGTGGTTATCGGGAGCTATCTCCCTTTTGTGGTATTGGCCGCCATCGCTTATGCCATTTTCTACTACACTAAAAAGAACAAGGGTTCGGAATAATTTCCTCGGACCGTGTAACCTGTTTCAATAAAGTACCGTCATACCTTACAAATCAAAAAATGTAAGGTAAAATGAAAAACGGACTAAATACGAGGCTTCGACGGTTTCTGTTGATTGCTTTTATAGTAGGGCTTCAACCCTTGCTGAACGCACAGGACTTAGAAATCCAGATAGACGATAAGCTTAAAGAAAAATTTGCCGAAAACGGACCTGGTTCTGTTTTTTTGGTGGCAAAAAAGGGCAATGTCATTTACAAAAAAGCGTTTGGTTTGGCCAACCTTGAACTTCAAGTGCCAATGGAAACCAACAATGTCTTCGAAATCGGTTCCATGACCAAACAATTTACTGCTGTTTCCATTTTAATGTTGATGGAAGAGGGAAAGTTGCAATTGGATGATGAGGTAACCGAATACATTCCCGATTATCCCACACGCGGCCATGTAATCACCATTCACCACTTATTGAACCATACTTCAGGAATAAAAAGCTTTACAAGCGTAAAAGGGCTCAACGCCATAGCGAACAATAACATGGAACCGTTGGAGATGATTGATTTTTTTAAGAACGAGCCCATGGACTTTCATCCCGGAGAAAAATTTAAATACAACAATTCGGGCTATATCATTTTAGGCTATATCATTGAAAAAACATCGGGTATGGAGTATGCCGATTTTGTGGAAAAGCATATTTTCAAAAAGCTGGGAATGTCGTCGTCCTATTATGCAAGACGTTCAAAAGTGATACCGAACAGAGCTTCCGGCTATCATAAAAGAGAAGACTATATCAACGCTAGGCATATCAATTATTCCATTCCTTTTGCATCGGGATCCTTAATGTCCACTGTGGATGATATGTTAAAGTGGGAACAAGCGATCAAGAACCATATATTGCTCAGTAAGGAAAGCACAAGAAAGGTTTTTACGAATTATACCTTGAACAATGGGGAACTGACCAATTATGGCTATGGGTGGCATGTCAAAACCATGAATGGCAGCAAGAGTCTTGAACACGGAGGCTCTATTTTTGGGTTTAAATCCATGGGGGTTTATTTGCCCGAAGAGGATATTTATGTAATAGGCCTAAGTAATTGCGATTGTAACTCACCCACAAAAATCACACGTGAAATAGCTGAAATGATTTTGAACAACAACGATTTTGGTAGGTGATTGCCAATTTGTTTGATTTTTATCCCGAAATCTCGGAAATTGGAGAAGTCTAAAAAGAAAGCATGCCTAAGACGTTTCCAAAGATTCAGGATAAAAAACTCTACCGGACCGCCTTTGCCCTGGCCCTGTTCACTATCTTTTACAACATTGCCGAGGGGATTATTTCCACCTATTTGGGTTTTGAAGATGAAAGCCTTGCGCTATTTGGGTTTGGAACCGATAGCTTTATCGAGGTGATTTCTGGACTGGGCATTGCCCACATGGTTTTGCGCATCCAAAAGAATCCGGACAGCAATCGCGACAATTTTGAGCGAACCGCCCTAAGGGTTACAGGGGTGGCTTTTTATCTTTTGGTGGTTGGATTGGTTATTTCCAGCAGTTATAATATTTGGACGGGGCATAAACCGCTGACGACCTTTTGGGGCGTCATCATTTCAGCAATATCCATTCTTGTAATGTGGATTTTGGTTTGGTGGAAACGCAAAGTGGGTCGTAAACTGAATTCAGCACCTATCTTGGCCGATGCCAATTGCACACTGGTCTGCGTGTATATGTCCATCATCTTACTGGTGAGCAGTGGGATCTACGAACTTTTTAAGATTCCTTATATTGATAGTATCGGTACTTTGGGATTGGCCTATTTTGCTTTTTCCGAAGGAAAGGAATGTTTTGAAAAGGCACGCAGTAATAAACACTGTGCCTGCGATTAGAAAAGTATTTCAATTTGTGAAACACCTTGAAGATATAAAACTTATCTGACAATCCTTTTTGGAATGTCGTTAAGAAATGTAATAAATCATTTGTTTTTAACTGTCCTATTAAATTCCAAATAGAACATTTAAAAATACTTTTTTGGAGGCTATCCAAAAAAATATTTTTCTTTACGCAGAACCCAAATCCACCTAACCATGAATAAACTTGAAAAAGCAAGACAAGCAATTTTAGATTATCCGCTCGAGGAGTATTTTGACACTATTGGTATAGACGCTTCAGACTATATATTTTCGAAGGAAAATATTTCAGAAGGTTTGCAATTCTGCATTGATGTGGTACATGATAAAGTAGTTGATGAATTCGATATCCCCATAGGTTCATCAAAGAGTAAAGGGATTCCTCACCTGCCAAAAAATATAAATACAGCTATTTTTGAGGGCTACCAGTTTTTGGTTCAATTTAATTTTGAGGAATTAAAACCTTATGATATTTTTGGTCTTTTCCCCCAAACAGGCATTTTATATCTATTTTTTGATTCGGATAATGTTTCTGCCAAGGCTTTATATTTTAAAGGAGAGGTTAACCAGTTACAATTGTTGGAAACGGTTGGTGATAAAAAAGGGTTATCAAAAATAACTTTTGAGGCTGGATTTACATATGGCAATTGGGATGAGAGGCATGAAATAACTAAAGTTATGCCAAATGGATTGAATGAAATGCTTACCAATATCTTTGGTTTTCCACTGTTAAATCCATTACGCCATAATTTTGAAAAGGAAATATCCGGCAATATTTTAGGAAAGCCCACATTTTTGTTAGATGATGACGAATATGAAAATCCATATTATTTGGACGACTATATTTTGTTATACGACTATTGTTTTGGTGACAATTACCTCCATTTTTGGATTGCCCCTGATAATTTAAAAAAACGTGATTTTTACAGGATTGAGGTAACAGTCTCTGTTGGGTGATAAAGAGCAAAAATTTAAATAGGTTATATGGATAGAAAAAATCATTGGGAAACCGTTTACGAAACCAAGAATCCAGATCAGGTAAGTTGGACCCAGGAAGTACCGCAGACCTCTCTGGATTTTATTCATTTTTTTAAACTGGACAAAACTGCCAAAATTATTGATGTGGGCGGTGGTGATAGTAAATTGGTGGATTTTCTGTTGGATGAAGGTTTCGAAAACATTACCGTGCTCGATATTTCGGGCAAAGCCATGGAAAGAGCCAAAAAAAGGTTGGGAAATAGGGCGCAAAAGGTAAAATGGATTGAAAGTGACATCACCGAATTTGAATCCAAGGAAACTTATGATCTTTGGCACGATCGCGCAGCCTTTCATTTTTTGACATCCCCTGAGCAGATACAAACCTATGTGGAATTGACCCAAAAAGCTGTTGCCAGCTATATGATTCTGGGAACCTTCTCCGAAAATGGACCAAAAAAATGTAGTGGTCTCGACATCAAACAATATAATGAAGAGCAAATGGAAACTGTTTTCAAACATTTTGAGAAATTGGAATGTAGAACCGAAGACCATACCACGCCTTTTGGCACTACACAGCATTTTATTTTTTGCAGTTTTAAAAGAAAACAAGATTAGCTTGAAGCAGCTGTTTCTTTACTGTTGATGATGTTCGAAACAATAAAGGCAATCAACGCTGGAAGCACCCAGCCCATTTGATGCTGGCTCAACGGAATCCAATCAACATAAGGAGAAATAAACCCACCAAGGCCGATGCCCCCCAAAAAATCGGGGATACTGAACAGAATGGTCACTCCAATTACCCGTTGAAACACCTTGGGCGAACCCCATTTTTCAGGGACTACGTTGAGTAAAATCAAAATAATGGTGATGGGGTAAATAAACATGAGCGACGGAACGGCTACGGTAATAATGTAGCCAACATCAAACTGACCCACCAACACACCCAAAAGGCAACCCAAAAATGCGGTGATTCGGTATGCTAAAATTGAATCGTTGAACCTTCCTTTGATAAAATCAGAAGTTCCCGTTACGATTCCTACCGCTGTGGTAAAGCAGGCCAAGCTTACCAAAATACTGAGCAATATATTGGCTGTTTGCCCCAAGGTTTTTGTACTGATTCCTCTTAGAAGAGCGGTTCTGGAAATATCGGTATCAAAAGCATCCCCGAACAATGCACCTGTAAGGATAAGGCCTCCGTACACGAAGAACAGCCCAATGCCCGCCCAAAGACCTGCTCTCCCAATAAGTCTCTTTTTTTCTTCAAACGTAGCGGATTTTTCCTTTAGGTTGATGGATATGATGATTACCGCGCCCACTACTACAGCTCCGATGGCATCAAACGTTTGATAACCTTCCAAAATTCCAGAACTAAAAGCTTGCTCCATTGTTGATGGTACAAAATCAAAGTCCAATGCAAAGACTGCCGTTGCTATCATTATTAATAAAATAATCAAGATGCCTGGGGTTAATAGCTTGCCCAATGCATCCAAAACTTTGGAACGATTGATGACAAAAACAAATACCAACATAAAATAGATTAGGCTGGTTAGCAACGATGGAGAATCCCAAAAAGGCTGAATGGCCATTTCATGTGTTACCGATGCAGTCCTGGGCGATGGCAAAGCGATGGCGATGGCATAAATTAAATAACAGTACACCACACTAAATGTGGGAGAAACTTTTTTGGCAAAATCGAATAATGTACCCTGTAATTTGGCATGGGCAATAATACCCAAAATTGGGATAAGAACACCCGAAATGCAAAATCCCAAGGTGACCAACCACCATAAATCCCCTGATTTAAATCCCAATAATGGAGGCAAGACAAGGTTTCCCGCACCAAAAAAGAGCGAAAAAAGGGCAAAAGATGTAATTATTAAAGATTTCTTGCCGGTAGATTGTTGATAATTTGTTTTCAATATGGTATATTACAAAAGCGTTTTTGAGCGAAAAAAGATAGCTTTTTGTCGATTTTATTGCATTTCATCGAAAAAAATACTTTGTCGACGCAATCGTAAAATAAAAAGTTATCAACACTCGTTCCTATTAAAAGTTGAACCACTTAAAAATATTTTTATAACACAAAATTACTATTCACCAATTTAAGCATTTTCGAAGCTCCATATCGTAAATCATTGCTTTTCTCCAAACAAAACCAGCTTATGAAAACAACTACTACACAGCATGGCAACAAATTCTCTTCTTTCTTTTGCAGTCTGTTCGGGCACCATTACACGGTTTCCAAAAAAGTGACCCAACACATAAAAGAATACAAATGTATTCATTGCCAAAAACAGGTTACTACAGATGTTACTGGCAAACTTTCTGCGCTGACTCCGCAAATGCAAGAGATCAACAGTACATTGGAAGATATGTACCGAAAACGAAAAAGTAGGGTAGTGCACCAAGTGGCATAACCCTTTTTTATTTTAGAAAAGGCCCAAGTCTTATCCCGGAAACTTAAGTAATTGCCTACTGCTAATGGTTGCGTGCCCCAATGCCATGATGTAGGGATGCCCTTGATTTTCGGGATTTTTTTATTATCCAGTGAAAGATTAAAATCAGTTTCCGAGATTTTTGAGATTGTATTGTCATTCCGCACGTATGTTGAGCGCCCGCCTGCCGGACGGGCAGGCAGTCGAAGTACGATGCGGAAACCATAAAAATATATCTGCGTTTAATGGATTCCAGCTTTCGCAGGAATGACAAGCCGTTTTTTCAAAACCAACAATTTTCTAGCTATGGTGTTTTATTTTGGTTCATGGAATGAATTCCATCCCTGAGCCGTAATCAGAATTTTGGTCTCTGCCCTTGTAATCAGGTGGACGCCTTCGCTCTTTTCGGTCATGTGGCCGATTACCGTTAGGTTCGGGTTCCCTTTTATTTTTGGAAAATCTGCTTGATCTATGGTGAACAATAGTTCGTAATCTTCCCCGCCGCTCATGGCAATCATGGTGCTGTCCATTTTAAACTCTTCGGACGCGGAAATCACCGTGGGATCCAACGGAATTTTTTCCTCAAAAACATTACAGCCAATGTCACTGTGCTTGCACAAATGCATTACTTCGGAAGATAGTCCATCACTAATGTCGATCATAGAGGTTGGTTTTACTTCCAGCTTTTTGAGCAAATCCACAATATCCTTTCGGGCTTCGGGCTTCAACTGTCGTTCCACAATATAGGAATAAGGCTCCAGGTCGGGTTGACTGTTGGGGTTAACTTTAAAGACTTCTTTTTCGCGTTCCAGTACTTGTAGCCCCAAATAAGCGCCGCCCAAATCACCGGTAACTACTAGCAAATCATTAGGCTTGCTTCCTTTTCGGTAAACGATGTCGCTTTCATTGGCAGCTCCAAGGGCAGTAACGCTAACAATCATTCCCCTGGTGGAAGAGGTTGTGTCTCCACCGACCAGATCAACATTGTACAGTTTGCAGGCCAAGGCCACACCTTCATAAAATTCTTCCAGTGCCTCCAAAGGAAACCTATTGGAAATGGCCAGTGAAACGGTAAGCTGTGTGGCCAAGGCGTTCATGGCATAAATGTCCGATAGGTTCACCATCACGGATTTGTACCCCAAATGCTTTAGAGGCATATAGCTCAAATCAAAATGAACACCCTCAACCAACATATCGGTGGATACAATGGTTTTTTTTCCATTGTAGTCCATTACCGCAGCATCATCACCAACCCCGATCAAGGATGAGGGTTGATTGAGTTTAAAGTTTTTGGTAAGGTGGTCGATCAGGCCAAATTCACCCAATTCTTCCAAAGAGGTACGTTCTTGATTCTTGTCTTCTAGCATTTTGCAAAAATAATGAGGATAATCGTAAAATCTGGTGTCGAAAGGAACATAAAATTTTTTCATGGGAAATCAAGTTAAAAAAACAAGGAAAACCATGGGATTTCAAGCTATACAGGCTTTGTGGCCAAACAGGTCGGTTTTCCATAAGAAACACCTATGGAATCATTCGTTATAATAATGTTAGTTGCCATGGTAAAACCCTACATATACAGTATATTTGTGGGCTATTTAGATTAAATTCAAGTAAGATGATTAAGGTTTCAGAATCAGCAAGGCACAAGGTGGTGTCGCTCATGACCGAGGAAGGTTTTAATGCGGCCACGGATTATGTGCGTGTTGGCGTAAAGAGCGGAGGGTGCAGTGGATTGTCTTATGAATTGACGTTTGACAATGCTGCAACAGATACAGATAAAGTTTTTGAAGACAATGATGTGAGAATCATTGTGGACAAAAAAAGCTTTTTGTATTTGGTGGGCACCACATTGGAATATTCTGGAGGTTTGAACGGTAAGGGTTTTGTGTTCAACAACCCCAATGCGCAACGAACCTGCGGATGTGGAGAAAGTTTTTCACTATAAACATTGACAAAAAGCCTGTAATTGGCTAACTTAAAGATATATGGCTTATACAGAGGAAGAATTAAAAAAAGAACTGGAGACCAAAGAGTACGAGTACGGTTTCTATACGGATATTGAATCGGACACCCTTCCCAAAGGGTTGAACGAGGATATTGTTATTGCCATTTCCAAAAAGAAGGAAGAACCCGATTGGATGACGGAGTGGCGATTGGAAGCTTTTCGTGCTTGGAAAGAAATGGAAGAACCAGAGTGGGCTAACGTGACTTACAAAAAACCTGACTTTCAGGATATTTCTTATTACTCGGCTCCCAATAAAAAACCGAAGTACGATAGTTTGGACGAAGTGGATCCAGAATTGTTGGAAACCTTCAAAAAGCTGGGTATTTCCGTGGATGAGCAGAAAAAGTTGGCAGGTGTTGCGGTGGATATCGTGATGGATTCTGTTTCCGTTGCCACTACTTTCAAAAAAACATTGGCTGAAAAGGGCATTATTTTCTGCTCCATTTCCGAAGCTATCAAAGAACATCCGGAATTGGTAAAAAAATACCTCGGAACCGTAGTGCCGAAAAAGGACAACTTTTATGCAGCATTGAATTCAGCGGTATTTTCGGATGGATCTTTCTGCTACATTCCAAAAGGGGTAAGATGTCCCATGGAACTTTCCACCTACTTCCGAATCAACCAAGCGGGAACTGGACAGTTCGAGAGAACCTTGGTCATTGCCGAAGAAGGCAGTTATGTGAGCTATTTGGAAGGATGTACCGCCCCGATGCGGGACGAGAACCAATTGCACGCGGCCGTTGTGGAATTGATTGCCATGGACAATGCGGAGATCAAATATTCTACAGTTCAGAACTGGTTCCCTGGCAACAAGGAAGGAAAAGGGGGTGTTTACAACTTTGTGACCAAACGTGGACTTTGCGAAAAGCACGCCAAAATTTCTTGGACACAGGTCGAGACAGGTTCTGCGGTAACATGGAAATATCCATCATGTATCTTGAAAGGCGATTATTCCATTGGTGAATTTTATTCCATTGCCGTGACCAACAATTTCCAACAAGCAGATACAGGGACCAAAATGGTTCACTTGGGCAAGAATACCAAGAGTACCATCATTTCCAAAGGTATTTCTGCAGGTAAGTCGCAAAACAGCTACCGTGGATTGGTGCAGGTGAACAGCAGGGCGGAAAACGCCAGGAATTTCTCACAATGTGATTCCCTGTTGATGGGTAACCGTTGCGGAGCACACACCTTCCCCTATATTGAAGTAAAGAACAAAACGGCACAGATAGAACACGAGGCCACCACCAGTAAGATTGGGGAAGACCAGATTTTCTATTGTAACCAACGTGGTATCGATACCGAAAAAGCCATTGCATTGATTGTTAACGGATTTAGCAAGGAAGTATTGAACAAGCTGCCGATGGAATTTGCCGTGGAAGCTCAAAAACTATTGGAAATCAGTTTGGAAGGTTCCGTAGGATAGCTTCGACTACGCTCAGCTACCTCATTTAAGTTGGTGATTGAGCGAAGTAGAAATCACAATTATTAAGTAAGAATACAATTTTACAAAATGCTAGAAATCAAAAATTTACACGCAAGCGTAGACGATAAAGAAATCCTGAAAGGAATCAACCTAAAGGTAAACGCAGGAGAGGTACATGCCATTATGGGCCCCAACGGTTCAGGAAAAAGTACCTTGGCCGAAGTAATCGCAGGTCAAGAGGAATTTGAGGTAGGTGAAGGAAGCATCCTCTTGGAAGGAGAGGATTTGGAAGAACTTTCCCCAGAGGAAAGAGCTCACAAGGGTGTTTTTCTTTCGTTCCAATACCCTGTTGAGATTCCAGGGGTATCGGTAACCAATTTTATGAAGACCGCCATCAACGAATCCAGAAAAGCACAAGGTCTGGAAGATATGCCAGCCAACGAAATGCTTAAAAAGATACGTGAGAAGTCCGAAATGTTGGAAATTGATAGAAAATTCCTTTCTCGTTCCCTGAACGAAGGCTTTTCTGGAGGGGAAAAGAAGCGTAACGAAATCTTCCAAATGGCAATGATGGAACCCAAATTGGCCATTTTGGACGAAACCGATTCAGGTTTGGATATTGATGCCCTTCGGATTGTGGCCAATGGCGTAAACAAATTGCGCGGCAAGGACAACGCCATCATTGTAATTACCCACTACCAAAGATTGTTGGAATACATTGTTCCCGATTTTGTGCACGTATTGCACGATGGCAAGATCGTAAAATCGGGAACCAAGGAATTGGCCTTGGAACTCGAAGAGAAGGGGTACGATTGGCTAAAAGAAGAAGCCGCGGTATAAACAGTTTTTGTCATTCCCATGAAAATGGGAATCCAAATGAAAAAGAATCATTAATTAGATTCCTGGCAGAGTTTATGCTGAGTTAAACTAAGTGCAGGAATGACAATTAAAAACGAATGGATTTAAAGGATAAATTGGTCTCCTCTTTTTTGGCTTTTGAAGATGGCTTGGATTTAGATCATCCAGTACATGAAGAGCGAAATAATGCCATTAAGAACTTTGAGACAAAGGGCTTTCCCACCAAAAAGGACGAAGCTTGGAAATATACCTCGTTGAAAGGTTTGCAAAAGGTAGACTTCAGCATCTTTCCAAAGCAGGAAACCACATTGGAGTATAAGGACGTAAAGAAATATTTCCTTCACGAAATAGATACTTATAAAATTGTTTTTGTGGATGGTGTGTACAGTTCATATCTATCGGAAACGACCCACGATGGAGTAGATGTCTGTTTAATGAGCTCCGCCTTCAGCAAACCGATGTTCCAACCGGTCATTGAAGTATATTTCAACAAAGCGGCCTCTAAAGATGAGTCTTTGACCTCTTTGAACACCGCATTTTGTAAAGAAGGAGCATACATTTACATTCCAAAGAACAAAATGCCCAAAAAGCCTATCCAAATCCTGCATTTGGCCACGGGCAACGAGGCAGCCTTGATGCTACAGCCCCGTAACCTGATTGTTGCTGAGGACAATGCTGAGGTGCAAATTATAGAACGTCACCAAAGTTTGACCGGCAACGAAGTCTTCACCAACTCCGTGACCGAGATTTTTGCAGGCAAGGACGCCATTGTGGACTATTACAAGGTTCAGAACGATGAGCCTACCGCTTCTTTGGTGGACAATACCTATATTTCGCAAAAAGATAGCAGTGTTGTGAGGGTGCATACCTTCTCCTTGGGCGGAAAACTGATTCGTAACAACCTGAACTTTTATCAGAACGGGGAGCGCATCGATTCTACCTTGAAAGGAATTACCATCCTTGGGGATAAACAGCACGTGGACCATCATACGTTGGTGCACCACGCACAGCCCAATTGCGAGAGCCATCAAGATTACAAAGGAATATTTGGTGACAGTTCCACGGGAGTTTTCAATGGTAAGATCATTGTGGACAAAATTGCCCAAAAAACGGATGCCTTTCAGCAGAACAACAATATTTTGTTGAGCGACAGGTCGACCATCAACTCAAAGCCCCAATTGGAGATTTTTGCAGATGATGTAAAATGTTCGCACGGATGTACCATTGGTCAATTGGATGAAGAAGCACTTTTTTACCTTAGATCAAGGGGAATTCCAAAGAAAGAGGCCAAGGCCCTATTGATGTACGCTTTTGCCAACAATGTGTTAGAAAGTGTTCGTATTCCCGAACTAAAGGCGCGAATCAACAAAATCATAGCCAATAAATTGGGAGTTCGTATGGGTTTTGACCTGTAGTTTATGAGGTGTCATTTCGAGCTTTAGTCCTGAGAGTGAATCGGATGGGCGAGAAATCTCCTTATAGTTTAGATTTTTCACTTCGTTCAAAATGACAGAAAAAAGCATTCCAATAGAGAAGTTTGATGTAAATACCATTCGCAAAGACTTTCCCATCCTCCAAAGAGAGGTCAATGGGCATCCTTTGGTGTATTTGGACAATGCAGCTACCTCGCAGACGCCACAGCAGGTAATTGATACGATTGTCGATTATTACCAAGGCTACAATGCCAATATCCATCGTGGGGTGCATACCCTATCACAAGAGGCAACCGATGCGTATGAAGCAGCACGTCAAAAAATCCAAAAGCACTTTAACATTGCCCATCCTTACGAGGTGATTTTCACTTCGGGAACCACTGACGGTATCAATTTGGTCGCCAACGGATTCACTTCATTTTTAAAAGAAGGGAACGATATTTTGGTGTCCGCCATGGAACATCATTCCAATATTGTGCCCTGGCAAATGCTTTGCGAACGCACGGGGGCAACCCTCAAAGTGATTCCAATGAACCTGGATGGGGAGTTGGTAATGGAGGAGTATCACAACCTACTGTCGGACAAGACGAAACTGGTCTTCTGTAACCACGTGTCCAATGCCTTGGGAACCATCAACCCCATCGAAGAAATCATCCAAGCTGCCCACAAAGTGGGAGCCGCGGTTTTGGTGGATGGGGCACAGGCTGCAGCACACATCAAAGCTGATTTACAGGCATTGGATGTGGATTTTTACACAGTTTCTGCCCATAAAATGTGTGGACCAACGGGTGTTGGAATGTTGTATGGCAAAGAGGAATGGCTTAAAAAATTACCACCCTATCAAGGCGGGGGCGAAATGATTGCCGAGGTAACCTTTGAAAAGACCACCTATGCCGATCTGCCCCATAAATTTGAAGCGGGCACGCCCAACATCTGCGGAGGTATAGCCTTTGGCGCTGCTTTGGATTATATGAACAATATTGGTTTCGATGCCATCGCCCAATATGAAGATGAGCTGGTGGAATATGCCACCGAACAATTGCTCACCATTGATGGATTAAAGATTTATGGAACCGCAGCGCACAAAACTTCGGTGATATCTTTCAATATTGATGGAATCCATCCCTACGACATCGGCACCATTGTGGATAAATTGGGCATCGCCGTGCGTACAGGGCACCATTGCGCGCAACCTATCATGGATTTTTACAAGATTCCGGGTACGGTAAGGGCCAGTTTTAGCTTTTACAATACCAAAGAAGAAGTGGATAAATTGGTCGGAGCCGTAAAGCGGGCCAGGAATATGTTGCTTTAGCCAAAGCGTTATCTTTATCATAAAGACTTGAATTGCAGTCCGCCGAGTTGTACTTTTGAACAAAACCACAGCATGACCATAAAAGAAATACAGGAAGAGATAATAGACGAGTTTTCCATGTTCGACGACTGGATGCAGCGTTACGAATACATGATCGAACTCGGAAAATCACTTCCATTGATAGAAGAACAATACAAGACCGATGATAACCTGATCAAAGGTTGCCAGAGCAAGGTTTGGGTGCATGCCGAACTGGATGGAGACAGATTGGTTTTTACTGCCGATAGCGATGCCATTATCACCAAAGGGATCATAGCCATTTTGGTCAGGGCGTTCAGCAACCAGAAACCACAGGATATTATCGATGCCGACACAGGGTTTATTGATGAAATTGGTCTTAAAGAACATTTGTCGCCAACCCGGGCCAACGGATTGGTAAGCATGATCAAGCAACTAAAATTGTACGCAGTTGCCTATCAAACACAGTTAAAATAGCATAAGATGAGCGAAGAAACCACCATAGATACACAAGAACTGGGCGAAAAGATCGTAAAGGTGCTCAAGACCATTTATGATCCAGAGATTCCTGTGGACATTTACGAACTGGGCTTGATCTACGATGTATTTGTCAATGAAGAATACGAAGTAAAAATTCTCATGACCCTTACATCGCCCAATTGCCCTGTTGCCGAAACCCTGCCCGTTGAGGTAGAAGAGAAAGTAAAATCCATTGATATGTTGAAGGATGTAGAGGTGGAAATCACGTTTGACCCCCCTTGGACCCAAGAGCTGATGAGCGAAGAGGCGAAATTGGAGTTGGGACTCCTGTAGGGGTTTAACTTGTCATTCCGCACTAGATGCGGAATCTACTTAATTTGAAAAAGATTCCTGCGAAAGCAGGAATGACAATCAATTATGGAAAAGGAAATCGTAAATAGAGTAGCCCAAAGTAAGTTGATTACCTTCGACCTAGAGGATTATTACCCCAAAGGAGAGCGAAAGGTATTGGACATTAAAGATTGGTTGTACGAAGGCTTTATCTTGCGCGAAAAGGAGTTCCGTGCCCATGTGGAAGAACACGACTGGACAGGGTATCAAGATACCTATGTGGCCCTGCAATGCTCTTCGGATGCCATTGTACCTGGCTGGGCCTTTATGTTGATTGCCTCCAAGTTACAGCCTTATGCCAAAAAGGTGGTTCAGGGTAGTCTTGAGGATTTAGAAACTGCACTTTATCAAACTGTATTGGATCAATTGGATGTTGCTGAATTTACAGATAAACCCGTAATCATAAAAGGGTGTTCCAACAAACCCGTTCCCGAAAATGCCTACCTTATGGCCGTTACAAAAATCCAAGAAGTGGCCAAAAGTGTCATGTACGGGGAGGCTTGTTCATCTGTGCCGCTTTACAAGAGAAAATAAAAAGTCCCCAAAAAGGGACTTTTTCACTTTTTTTAATGTCTTGACAACCATTAAAAAATAAGGTAACCTAAAGAAAGTTGCAATACAGAATTATTTTCCGTTGATTCAATTATGGTTATTTCTCTACGCAAATTGGATAGCCCATGAAAATAATTAAGCTGAACGAATGCTTTAGTAGTAAAATAAAAAGTTACACCGGCCATAGCTCCGTAATCCACAAAGAAATCACCTGATCTCTCATGTAACACATCTCCTTTCGCGAAATAGCCTTCCCCATCAACCTTCGTAACCACATCTTTTGAATAAAGTAAGAAAGCAATTTCTGGTCCCAAATCCAAACTAAGATTATTCATCAACTTATATTTGAATAACATGGGTATTGACAGATAGCTATTTCTAGTGGCATATTTTACTGGTTTTACTGGGATTCTTGAATGATTATCGAAAGCGCCTAAGTCCATTTCATCATTAAAGCCTTTAGAAGAAAAGAGTACTCTGGGTTCCAAAGCTATCTTATCACTCAAAGAAAAGTTTGAAAACACGCCCAAATGATAAGCAAGACGCCAACTATTGTTGATGGATTCTGCTCTATCTCCCCTAATATTGGCATAATTTAATCCTCCCAAAACGCCAAACTTCTTTTCTTGGGCATTTACAAATAAAGTACTGGCTATAACAATAACTACAGCAATACCTGCTGATTTTTTCATATTTGATTCAAATTGAATTGAAAACCTACAAGAAAGGAAATAATATTGGTTCGGGAAACGGCCAATTGACAAATGCCCCATTTGAATTGATGGATAAGGGTTTTAAGGAAATTTTTACCTGTGATGCTAACCATCAAGAGGTAAAATGAGACAGTTGAGGGGCGTTTTTGGTAAGTACTCAATTCATAAGTCCCCACCAATTTGTCAGTAATAGAAAATTGTTTATTGCCATCGGTTAAGGAAAATAGGTGTGACATTTCTTACTTTTACGGTTCTAAACAGAAAACTCCATACTATGAAAAAACTACTTTTTACTACTATGGCTTTCTTTGCTCTGTTCTCAGCAACTGCACAGACCGAGGAAGAATTAAAAGCCCAGATTGCCCCAAAAAAAGATTCTATTGCCGCTATCCAGTCGCGGGTCAATGCACTTCAAGCAAAACTGGATGCGCTTCCGGGTTGGAAAATTGGCGCATTCGGAACTATTGGTGGCAGTATATCCCAGTTCAATAATTGGTTTGCCCAAGGAATTCCCAATAACTCATCAGGAAATATTGGATTTACCGTTAATGCCTATGCCAATCTTCAAGAAGAAAAATTCTTTTGGAGAAATGCTGCCAATCTCAACCTGTCCTGGGTCAAACTGGACGATAAGGATGATCCTACCGACGATGATAGCTTTCGTCAGGCCACCGATGTGTTCAATATTTCATCTTTGTACGGTAGAAAACTGAGTGAGAAATTCGCTATATCTACTTTGGCGGAATATCGAACCACAATTTTGAGCAATTTTAACGACCCTGGTTATCTTGACCTTGGTGTCGGTGCCACATGGACCCCAATTCCGGATTTGGTGGTGGTAATGCATCCACTCAACTACAACTTTGTGTTCAGCAGTGAGGATACCATTTTTGAATCTTCCATGGGTGCAAAAATTGTAGCGGACTATACTAAGCAAATTGGTGCAATAAGCTTTAAGAGTAACCTGTCCTTGTTCCAAAGTTATGAAAGCAGCAATTTGAGCAACTGGACATGGACCAATTCTTTTAGCTATAAGTTATGGAAAATGATCGGTGTAGGTTTTGACTTTGGATTGCGAAACAACAAACAGGAAACATTGAATTACATTGTAAACAATGCGCCAACTCCTAATCCAGATGCTACGTTCGATACGATTGACAATGAGCTTCAGACCTATTGGACACTTGGACTTAGTTATAAGTTTTAAGGAGCAATTTAAGTTGACAAAAAAAGCCCTCAATTTGAGGGCTTTTTTGTGGGGTGAAAATTATGTTTTCCGTGTTTTTAAGACCATGGTCTAAGTAGGTTAAGATCTGTAAAATCTGCGTTCGACACTAAAATGACTTAAAAACAATGTGAAAGTAGGCCTAATGTGGCGACCCCCTAAATTTTTGTTGTGAACTGTCCGAAAAATGTTGTGAAGCAATTGATGTTTTGCTGTTTGCCCAAGAAGTAAGTACTTAATTGGGACTGCTTTTAATACTCATCCAAATGTTCCGGATATAAAAAGTTGTTGTATGGGAAACGGGTGACATGGATATCGCGCACCGCATCGTAGACGCGCTTTCTGAATTCGTCCATGTTTTCCTTGTTCAATGCAGAGATAAACAGTGCTTTGTCCCCGAGCTTATTAAAATAGGTTTTCTTCCATTCCTCCAATGTAAAATGGGCAGTTGTGCGTTCCGTAACCAAATCGTCTTCATCAATAGTTTCCGGGTGGTATTGGTCTATTTTGTTAAAGACCATGATGCAGGGTTTTCCAGAACTATCAATTTCGTCCAAAATTTGATTTACCGAGGCAATATGCTCTTCAAAATTAGGATGCGAAATATCTACCACATGCAGCAGTAGATCAGCCTCGCGAACCTCGTCCAAGGTACTTTTAAAACTCTCTACCAATTGGGTCGGTAATTTTCTGATGAATCCCACCGTATCACTCAATAGAAAAGGAAGGTTTCCCAGTACCACTTTGCGAACAGTGGTGTCCAGCGTAGCAAAAAGTTTGTTCTCTGCAAACACATCGCTTTTGCTGATCACGTTCATTAAGGTAGATTTGCCAACGTTGGTATATCCCACCAAAGCAACCCGAACCAAAGAGCCACGGTTACCGCGCTGGGTTTCCATTTGGCGGTCTATTTTGGCAAGTTTCTTTTTGAGCAAGGCAATGCGGTCACGAACAATACGTCTATCCGTTTCAATTTCCGTTTCACCGGGACCACGCATACCAATACCACCCCGTTGCCGCTCCAAGTGCGTCCAAAGACCGGTCAATCTTGGTAAAAGATATTCGTATTGGGCAAGCTCTACTTGGGTTCTGGCATAACTTGTCTTGGCCCTTTGGGCAAATATGTCCAGAATCAAACTGGTTCTATCCAGCACTTTACAGCGCAGTAGTTTTTCAACATTGTTCTGTTGTGCAGGCGATAGTTCATCATCAAAGATTACGGAACCTATTTCATTTTCCTTTACAAATTGGCGTACCTCTTCCATTTTACCGCTTCCAATGTAAGTTTTGGGATTGGGTACATCAATGCGCTGCACAAATCTTTTCTCAACTTCGCCACCGGCAGTGTATGTCAAAAATTCAAGCTCGTCCAAGTACTCTTTTACCTTGGCTTCGTCTTGGTGCTGATTCATTACACCGATAAGTACCGCCTTTTCATATTCAATTGACTTCTTTTCTAGCATCGAACAGGTTTAGGGTACAAATTTACGCAATGTTTTGGAAGCTATTTTGTACTTTGGCATTTCTATTGAATCATTGGAAAAAGAAACAGGGATCTTGCATAAAAAGGAAAACAGATATACGATAGCATTTTATAATCTCGAAAATTTCTTTGACACCAAAGATGACCCGTATCTGTTGGATGATGATTTTACCCCAAAGGGGTTTAAAAGGTGGAACAAAGCTAAATTTTGGAACAAAGCCAATAAAATTTCCAGGGCTATTTCTAGAATTGGATTGGAAGAAAGTAATCATTCCCCGATTTTGGTAGGTATGGCCGAAGTTGAAAATAAAGGTGTAATTAAATCGCTTTTACGATCAAAACAATTACGGGATATTGATTATGGAGTCATACATTTTGATTCCCCCGATGAGCGGGGAATAGATACGGCCCTGATTTACCATAAAGAACATTTTGAGGTGCTCGATGCCGAGACCATTCCTTTGATGGTACAAAATACAAATGGCGATAGAGACCTTACCCGAGATATTTTATATGTACACGGCAAGTTGCATCAAGAAGAAATCCACGTTTTTGTGAACCATTGGCCATCCCGTAGGGAAGGAGCTGAGGAAACCAGCTATAAGCGTATCAAGGCAGCGGATACCATTCTTCAAAAACTTGATGCTATACAAGGGAATAGTTCAAACATTATTGTTATGGGCGATTTTAATGACGACCCCAATTCACAAAGCATCCAAACACTTATGGACACAGGAAAGTTCATCAACCCTATGAAAAAACTGTTATCCCCTGTATCGGGCAGCGCCAATTACAAAGGGGAATGGAGTTTGTTCGATCAAATATTGCTCTCGCACAGTTTTTTGAACTACGAAAAGGACACCCACAATTTTGTAGAAGCAAAAATATTTTCACCAAGATCTTTAAAAGAATGGAAGGGCAAATACAAAGGAAATCCTTTCAGAACTTTTGCCGGAAAGAAATATTTGGGGGGCTATAGTGATCATTTTCCTGTATATATTGTATTGGATGAAAGCAAGAAATGATTGTGAGAAAAAATTTACACCACGTAAAAGTGAATTTTCACAACATAAAGAAGTAAAACGCCATGCATTTCATCGAATAAAGTAGGAATTTTATCGATAAATAATACATATCAACATATATTCGTAGTCCAAATCTTACCATAAACTCAATTATGGACTATCGTTTTCCTATAGGGGTTAAGGGAGTGATTTTCTCCTTTTTATTTTCGCTTCTAGGCGTAGTTTCCATATTTGCCCAATCCAAAAGTGCAAAAGAGCAAATTCGTTTTTCCTACGATCAAGGGAAAATATCCTCTTTTATTTCCGAAATGGAAATTGATCACCAGTCCAAGCTTAAAAAAATAGGCGAGCTTATAAAAACCAAAGGACTTACAGCTTCAAAAAGCAACAATGGTACACAAATAGCTTTAAAGGATATTGGTACCGATGGAACACCACTTTACTATACTACCTTAAACGATTACGCATCCCAAACTTCAAGGGCTCATACGCTTTATGATAAAGGGCTGCTAAATTTAGGCTTAACAGGTAGGGGCATGGAAGTGGGTGTTTGGGATTCCGGCGTAGCTTTGTCCTCTCACCAGGAGTTTGATACCAGGGCAAAGAATGCCGATAATGCCGATGAGATAAGTCTGCATGCCACTTTGGTAACAGGCAACCTTATTTCTGCCGGTGTGGAACCCAGTGCCAAAGGTGCTGCCTATGGGGCACAAGCCTTGACCCACGATTGGAGCCGCGATAAAATTGAAGTGGCAGAAGCCGCCGCCAATGGACTTTTGTTGAGCAATCATTCCTACGGAATTTTGTCCGATAGGGTGCCAGATTGGTATTTTGGCGCCTATATTAAAGTAACCCAAGACTGGGATAGGATCATGTACAATGCTCCTTATTACCTAATGGTGACAGCAGCGGGGAACGCACAAAAATCTTATGATAACGAAACACCAAATTTTGGCAAGACCGCCGATGGCTTTGATCTTTTATTGGGCTTTACCACAACCAAAAACGGATTGACAATTGCCGGTGCCAACACGGAAATTGATGGCAACGGGGATTTAAAAAAAGCTTCGGTAGCCGGGTACAGTAGTTTTGGCCCAGTGGATGATGGCCGCGTAAAGCCAGACTTGGCAGGAGATGGAGGGGATATTCTTTCCACAAGTTCGGCCACCAATAGTAGTTATCAGGTGTCTGCCGGGACTTCCATGGCGGCCCCTGGGGTTACAGGCTCACTTTTGTTGTTGCAACAGTATCACGAAGAGCTTTTTGGTTCCTATATGAAAGCGGCTACCTTAAAAGGACTTGCGCTTCATACTGCCGATGATGTGGATGCCAAAGGACCGGATTATAAAATGGGTTGGGGTATAATGAATGCCAAATCTGCGGCAGAGGTGCTTCAGAATAAAGAATACACCACCTTGATAAACGAAGAAACGCTATCAGACGGAGAAACCTACTCCATAACGGTTTTGGCCATGGAAAATGAACCATTGATGGCTTCCATATCTTGGACAGACCCTGAATCGGAATACATAAACCGAGGAGAGCTTAACAGTACCCGAGCCGCTTTGATGAACGATTTGGATATTAGAGTAACCAAGGACGGAGAAACCCATTTTCCATGGAAATTGAACCCTGCCAAGGCCAACGACGCCGCCACTAAAGGGGATAATACGGTTGATCCTTTTGAACGTATTGAAGTAGAAAATGCAACAGGTGCTTACACCATTACTATTTCGCACAAGGGTGGGTTAAAAAATGGTCTTCAAGATTTTTCCTTGATAGTTTCAGGGGCCCAAGTGTCCAATTGTTCCATAGAGACTCCTTCGGATGTGGATTTGGAAGGTTCCTCCAGCGAGGGCACAACCATTTCTTGGGGCGATGCTGAAGAAACTTTATTTGAGGTGCAATACAAGAGTGTTGATACGGACAATTGGGAAAGTGAATTGATTTGGGAAAATAACTTTGAACTTACCGCTTTGGAAGAAGGCAAAGTGTACGAAGCCCGTGTTCGTTCCATCTGTACCGAGAATGTCGTGTCCGAATTCTCTGAGACCATTGCGTTTGAGTTTAAAGGTGAAGAAACAGTACTGATACAGAATACCCCGATGTTTGTTCCCCAGGAATTGAACATAACCATTTATCCGAATCCCGCTGTTGATTATTTAAACGTGAATGCGGATTTGTCCAAAGATGCCGAGTTTTCTATTGTCACTACTTCTGGCAACGTTATTAAAAAAGGCAAGACCGAAGGTTCCATTAATGTGTCTTCTTTGTCTTCTGGTTTATATGTACTGGTGGTTCAGGATTACTCGGGAATCAAAAGCACTAAGTTTTATAAGAACTAGTTATTGATGCCTTCCGCACGAATGCTGAACCAAGACGAAGTACAAGAATGACATGATAGCCTTGGCCAACTCTGACCCCATGCTTTTTAACTCTCTTACTTCTAATTTACACCTTCTTAATCTCGCTATCGGTCAAGAGCTCCTCATTTCGCAATCGTAAGAATACTTGTGCAGTCGTCACCACGTCCAATTCGCAATACGTGATGATTCTATCAATATCGTTTTCCTTGTAGAATACATCTTTTACCATGCTGCCATCCATATCATCTTTGGGAGATGGAATGCCCAATACATGTGCCAATAGTTTTAAAGAGGTGTAATGTTTATAATCACCAAACTTCCAGAGTTCCATGGTATCCAAATGGGGAACCTCCCAAGGCTTTTTACCGAAGAGATCCAGTTTATAGGGTAGATTGATGCCGTTTATCACCATTCTGCGGGCGATATAGGGGAAATCGAACTCTTTGCCATTATGGGCGCACAAAAGATGCTTAACTTGGCTAAAATGATCTTTAAGAAGTTGTTTGAATTGTTTAAGGATTTCGATTTCTTTGCCGTGAAAGGAAGTGACCCTAAAATTTCGATTCTCCCCTTTGTGGGCAAAATACCCCACGGAAATACAAACAATTTTCCCAAACTCTGCCCAAATACCGGCTCGGTCGTAAAATTCTTCGGGGGTAAACTCGTCTTTGCGCTGGTATTGCGTTTTTTGTTCCCATAAAAGCTGGGCGGTTTCATCCAAGTCGGTGAAATGTTGCTGTTGGGGTACGGTCTCGATATCCAAAAAGAGGATATGCTCCAGGTTAAGTTTATAAAGCATGGTAGCTAATTAAAAAAGAGTCGTCTGCTTTGCAGGGCTCTCGTGTTCCAATAACCATTTTTTTCTATGCAGTCCACCTGCATATCCTGTGAGGTCTCCGTTGGTTCCGATAACGCGATGACAGGGAACCACAATCCAAAGTGGATTTTTGCCATTGGCCGAGGCTACTGCACGAATGGCTTTTACATCGCCTAGTTGTTTGGAAAGTTCCAAATAAGAAATGGTTTTTCCAAAAGGTATTTTTAAAAGGGCATCCCAAACTCTCTTCTGAAATTCGGTGCCCGAAGGGTTTAATTTAAGGTCAAATACCGTTCGGTCTCCATCAAAATATTCTTGAAATTGCTTGGCAGCATCCTGTAAAACCACAGGAATTGTACCTTTTGGTTTATTTTTGTCCAAAACAGAGATAGATGCAAGGCCATTTGCATCACCTTTTAACTCTGCTGTTCCAATAGGAGTCTGTATATAAGCAACTTCCATCACTCTATGTCATCTTTACCTTCAATAATTCCCAATCGCTTTGCGCGAGCTTCCCAGTTTTTTCTGGCCAGTGTTTGTAGGTTTTCCACATTATCGCTTTCATCCATAATTTCCAATCCGAGGAGGGTTTCGATTACATCTTCCATGGTGACCAACCCGCTTACCGAACCATACTCGTCCACTACCAAAGAAATATGTTCTCTTTTCTGTACAAACTTTTTGAAAAGATCATTAATGGACTTACTACGATTTGTTACCAGTATTTCTCTTCTGATTGTAGATAATTTTTCATTCCCCTTTTTATTGATGATGGCTTCCAACAACTCATCTTTTAAAAAGAAGCCCGTAATGTTGTCCATCCGATCTTTGTACAACGGAATTCTTGAAAAGCGCAAGGGTCTGTTTTTTTCAAAAAACTTCTTTATGGTAGTGTCTTCGGATGCCACTTTCATTACAGTTCTTGGGGTCATTACATCACGTGCCAAGATCTCATCAAAATAAAGTAGGTTTTTGATCATTTTCGATTCCGATTCCTTGAACACACCTTCTTCATGGGCAATTTCGGTCATAGCACTAAAATCCTCCCGATTCAACACACTGCCATGTTCGGCTTTTGCACCCACCAATTTGGTGAAAAGCTGCAACAACCATAGCAACCCCGTCCATTTAAGCACAAATACCATAATGTTCAGTGCTTTGCTGGTAAAGTTGGCCAGTTGCTTCCAAAAGGTCGCTCCAATGGTCTTTGGAATGATTTCTGAGGCGACCAAAATCAATATGGTCATCAGGGTAGAGACAATACCGACCATAAGATCTTCGGTAAAGGCCATCCCAAAAAAGCTTCGTTTTGTAGATCCATACATTTCAGCATAAGCAACTTTTGCCTGTACCCCTACCAAAATGGCACCAACGGTATGCGCAATGGTGTTTAGGGTGAGAATGGCGATCAAAGGTTTATCAACATCCTTTTTAAGTTTTTCCAGAGAGCTTGCATAATCTTTACCCTCTTGCTTTTTTATATTGATAAAAGTGGGTGTGACGCTCAATAGAACCGCCTCCAAAATGGAGCAAAGGAATGAGAAGAAAATGGAAATAAGGGCGTAAAATATAAGTAGTCCCATAAAATGGTAGAATCTTTAGTACCAAGATAGGGAATAGGAATCAATTTTGAACGTTTAATCCCCCAGCTTTATAGAAAATATCCTGAAGCGCCGTTCGAATATTTAAATTGTACAATTGACGATGGTCCCTAGAAGGATAGACTCTGTTGGATAGAAAAATAAAGGTCAACTTGTTTTCCGGGTCGGCCCACACAAAAGTTCCCGTAAAACCCGAGTGTCCAAAACTTTTGGGACTTGCCAAAGGAGAGGGGTAGGCCTCTTCCAATGGGAGTTCGGCATTATCCAGCAAAGGTTTGTCGAAGCCCAATCCCCGACGATTTTCATTTTCGGGATATTGCACTTTGGTGAATTCCTTTACCGTTTCAGCCGAAATGAGCTGTTGGCCATCTACCTCGCCATAATTTTGATAAAAGAGCATCAATTTGGCCAGATCATCAGCTGTTCCGAATAATCCTGCATTGCCCGAAACTCCACCTTTGAGCGAAGCATTTTCGTCGTGCACCCAACCTTGCACCAAGGATTTTCGGAATAGTGAATCCACTTCGGTAGGCACAATGGTGTTCACGTAGTTATTTTCTTTGGGCAGGTATCCCAAGGTATGACAACCTAAAGGTTGATAGAAATTTTCATCCAAATACGTTTGATAGTCGGTTCCTGTGAGCTGCTCTATCAAACTTGGAAAGATGAGAAACGTAAGCCCGGAATATTTGTATTTCTTCTCATCTGAAACTTCGGAGCGGTTAATGATTCGGTTCATTTTTCGCTCAAAACGATTGTTGATGTAGAGCCCATCATACACTTGTCCTTCAAATCTTTTATGGGAAAAATTCCGAACAAAGCGTCTTTTGATTTTACCATTCTTCCGTAGCACCTTCTGCAAAAAAACGATGTAGGGCACCAAACCAGCTTGATGCGCCAAAATCTCGCGAAGCGTTAGGTCTTTTTTGTCCTTTCTTCGCTTCCATGGGTCCCAATATGTACTGAATGGTTTATCTAGGTCTAGCTTGCCTTCGTCCACCAACTTCATCAGGGCAGGCAAGGGCCCCGAAATTTTGGTAACCGAGGCCAAATCGTATAGATCGTTCAAGGCCACGGGTTGAATGCTGTCGTAGGTGTGGAAACCGTACGCTTTATGAAAAATGACAGTATCGTTTTTGGCCACCAAGAGCTGTGCCCCGGGAAAAGCCAAACTATCGATACCCATTTCCATAATGGAGTCCACTTTTTGGTTGATGAAAGCTTCATCAAATCCTAATTTGGAGGGATAGGCATGGATGAGCTCCCGTTGGGCAAACCCAAAAGGTATCACTAAAGTGATGAAGAACAATGAAACTGCTAGTTTTTTCATTTTGGTGTAAGGTTTATCCCAAAGTTCGGATAAAATCCTTAGCAACCCTTCGACTGCGCTCAGGGCGACGAAAAAGGATTAACATATCATTTTTACTACATCTTTAGCAAAATACGAAGCGATGATATTGGCACCAGCTCTTTTTATGGCCGTCAATTGCTCCAAGACCACAGCATCATGGTCCAACCAGCCTTTTTCGGCGGCGGCTTTTACCATGGCGTATTCTCCAGAAACCTGATATACGGCAACGGGAACTTCTACTTCATTTTTGATTTCCCGAACAATGTCCAAATAACACAACCCTGGCTTTACCATCACAATATCTGCCCCTTCGTCAATATCCATTTGGGTTTCCTTGATGGCTTCATACCGATTGGCATAATCCATTTGATAGGTTTTCTTGTCCTTGGGAACATTGTCAATATCAACAGGTGCAGAATCCAGGGCATCACGGAAGGGCCCATAAAATGCACTGGCATACTTGGCGGAATAGGCCATGATTCCCGTGTTGATGAACCCTTCATCTTCCAAAGCTTCGCGGATGGTCAATATTCTACCGTCCATCATATCACTGGGGGCTACAAAATCAGCCCCAGCTTTGGCGTGGGACACACTCATTTCGGCCAACACCTCTGCGGATTCGTCGTTCAGGATTTGCCCTTCGGCCACAATACCGTCGTGTCCATAAGATGAAAATGGGTCCAGAGCCACATCGGTCATCACCAACATTTGTGGACAGGCATTTTTTACGGTTTTTATGGCACGCTGCATCAAGCCATTGGGATTCAGGGCCTCGGTTCCTTTGTTGTCCTTCAGTTTATCATCGACCTTTACAAAAAGAAGCACGGAGCAAAGTCCCATTTTCCAGAGTTCCTTCACTTCTTTCTCCAAATTGTCCAAACTCAACCTAAAGTAGTTGGGCATGGAAGGTATTTCTTCCTTGACTTCTTTTCCTTCGGTAACAAATAAAGGTACCAGAAAGTCATCTGGGGTCAAGGTGGTTTCCCGAACCAATCTTCTAATGGATTCGGATGCGCGGAGTCTTCTGTTTCGTATGAGTGGATACATATATTTAGTTTTAAGTTGTGAGCCTTAAGCTTATCGCTTAAATATCAATTTCTCCAGTTAAATAAAGTGCGGCCTTTCCTGAAATTTTAACGCGCTCGCCCAAATATTCGCAGACCAAGTCACCTCCTCGTTGGGAAAGTTGTTTGGCCGTCATTTTGGTTTTGTCCAAAATTTCGGCCCAATATGGCGATAATGAGGTGTGGGCGGAACCTGTCACAGGGTCTTCGGGAATGCCACAGGCAGGGGCAAAAAAACGGGATACAAAATCCACCTCGTCCCCAGGCGCGGTTACGATAACGCCCCGAACATCCAATTGTGCCAACAGATGGTGGTTGGGTTCAAGGGCTTCAATTTCTTTTTGGGATTGGTAGACCATCATGTAATCCGTTTTGCCCTTCAGGGTTTTAATCGGGCTTTGCCCAATGGCATTGTCCAACGCTTCCATATTTTGAATGGCTACTAGATTATCCGTCGGAAAATCCATGGTCAACCAGCCATTATCTGCCTTGCTAACAATAAGTTCTCCGCTTCGGGGCGAATAAAACTGAATGGTATTTTTTTTAAACTCATAAAAGTGAAACAACACAAAAGCGGTCGCCAAGGTTGCGTGTCCGCAGAGATCGACCTCCACTTCCGGGGTGAACCATCGCAATTCGTACTGGTCATCTCTTTTGACGGCAAAAGCGGTCTCGGCCAAATTGTTCTCTTGGGCTATTTTTTGCATTAATTCTGGATTCAACCACGAATCCAAAATGCAGACCGCAGCGGGATTTCCGCCAAAAGTCTGGCTGGTAAATGCATCTATTTGGTAAATTTTCTGTCTCATAGGCTTGGTTTCAAGGCAAAACTACGCATTAAACCCAATCTTTTGGGCTTTGTAGTACTTCTATCAACTTATCTTCTTCACTTCCCTTTTCGGGATGATGGTCGTATCGCCATTGCACATGTGGAGGCAGACTCATCAAAATACTTTCAATACGGCCATTGGTTTTCAGGCCAAAAAGGGTGCCTTTGTCGTGTACCAAATTGAACTCCACATAGCGTCCGCGTCTAATTTCTTGCCAATCGCGTTGATTCTTGGAGTACGGTAAGTCCTTCCTTTTTTCAACAATAGGAGTGTAGGCCTCCAAAAAACTGTCTCCGACCTCCGTCACAAAATTGTACCAGTCCTCCATGCTTGTTCCTTCGGTTGCTTTGCAATAATCGAAGAACAATCCACCTACCCCGCGAGCTTCATTCCGGTGGGTATTCCAGAAATAATCGTCACATTTCTTTTTGTACGCAGGATAAAATTCTGGGTTGTGGGCATCGCAGGCTTTTTTGCAAATCGTATGAAAATGGGTCGCATCTTCCTCGAACAAATAGTAAGGGGTGAGGTCCTGTCCGCCACCAAACCATTGGTCCACGATGTTACCCTCCTTGTCGTACATCTCAAAATAGCGCCAGTTGGCATGCACGGTGGGCACCATCGGACTTTTTGGATGAATCACCAAGCTGAGGCCACACGCAAAAAAGTCGACATCCCCAACTTCGAAATAGTTTTGCATACTTTTTGGCAATGGCCCGTGGACTTTGGAAATATTGACCCCTCCTTTTTCAAAAACGGAACCATTTTCAATGACACGGGTTCTACCGCCACCGCCTTCTTCGCGTTCCCAAAGGTCCTGCTGAAACGTAGCGCTTCCGTCGAGTTCTTCCAGTTTTGAAGTGATGCTGTCCTGTAGTTGTTGAATGTATGTGTAAAATTTATCCTTCATTGCTCTAAAATATGTACCATTCGGTTTTTATATTCTGAAAGTGTTGAATTTTCATCAATTTTGATGGATTCCAGAGCCATTAGCTTTAATACCTCGATGACCTCTTGTTCTGATTTTTCTCTGTTTTGCTCAAAAATGAAACGACCCACTTTGTTATTGTGCAAGTCCATTGCCTTTGGCAAACTTTTATTCGGAAATGAAGCCTCGTGCCAATCCGTCACCTTTTTTGCCCAAGCTAATACGACTTCCTCATTTTCTTGCCATTTAAAACACCGTTTTGCAATCAGATAATTCCAAAAAGCGTGTCTGAACGCATTGGCAGGGCCATTTTTATGGTGGAGTTTGCCGTAGTTTTTGGTCGATATGGATATGCAATCCTTCGTAGCTTTTATGGTTGGCCAAATAAAATGGGGACGGCTTAGTCCAATACCTATAACTTTCAGTATATTTTTAAAATTTACCCGTTTTAGTACTGCAAAAAGGTTCACTCCTTGTATTCTTTTACGGCATCAATAAATGCTTTTGCGTTCTCCACGGGAATATGGGGCAAAATTCCGTGACCCAAGTTTACGATGTACTTGTCCTTGCCAAAATCTCGGATCATTTGTGTTACCATTTCCTTGATTGTGGCAGGAGGTGAAAGCAAGCGGGCCGGATCAAAATTACCTTGCAGCGTGACGTTTCCTCCGGTTAAATATCTTGCATTTTGAGGGGAACATGTCCAATCAACTCCAACGGCCGAAGCCCCTGAATTTGCCATTTCCTTTAAAGCGAACCAGCATCCTTTTCCAAAAACGATTACGGGCACTTCTTCCTTTAAGGCATCCACAATCTGCTGCATATATTTCCAAGAAAATTCTTGATAATCCTGCGGTGAAAGCATTCCGCCCCAAGAATCAAAGACCTGAACGGCATTTACACCAGCTTTGACCTTTGCTTTAAGGTATGCGATGGTAGTATCCGTTATTTTTTGGAGCAATTCATGCGCCGCTTCGGGCTGGGTAAAGCAAAATCCTCTGGCCTTGTCAAAGCTTTTACTGCCTTGACCTTCTATACAATAGCAGAGAAGTGTCCACGGGGAGCCTGCAAAACCAATCAATGGAACTTCGTCGTTCAATTTTTCCTTGGTCATGGTTATCGCATCCAACACATAACCCAGCGAATCCTGGATATCGGGAACAATCACTTTGTCCACATCGGCTTGGGAGCGGATAGGGTTGGGCAAATAAGGGCCAAAATTGGGCTTCATCTGAACCTCGATGTCCATGGCCTGCGGAATCACCAGAATATCGCTGAACAAAATAGCGGCATCCATGCCATATCGGCGGATGGGCTGCACGGTAATTTCCGAGGCCAATTCCGGGGTCTGACAACGGGTAAAGAAATCATATTTTTTACGGAGTTCCATAAACTCGGGCAAATAGCGCCCTGCTTGCCGCATCATCCATACGGGTGGACGTTCAACGGTTTCGCCTTTTAAAGCTTTTAGGAACAAGTCGTTTTTGATCATAAATTTTAATTTGTTATTCCTGTGAAGACAGGAATCTTTTAATTGTTTTTTCGATGTTGAAAGATGCTTCGACTTCCTGCCCGTCCGGCAGGCGAGCGCTCAGCATCCGTTTATTTCGACATTTCTTTTATTGCCTGAACCAACACATTTTCCACGGTCGGTTTGTTGGCTATAATAATTTGGTTTGAATGATTTTGCGCTTCGGCGGCGGTCGTTTCCCCAATACAGAGCAATTTGCTGTTCCCCAGAGTGTTTTCCAAAAGATAGCTTCGGATGCCACTTGGACTAAAAAAGAGAATGCCATCAAAATCACGTTGAAACTTTTTCGGGTTCAAGTGGGTGCGGTACACTTCCAACTCTTTATACTGAACGTTGTTTTTTGATAAGAGCTCTGGAAGGTCGTCTCTTCTTTTATTGCCACAGAGAAACAAAAACACTTCATTTTTATAGCGTTTAATCAAAATTTCACCTAATTCTGATGCATATTCGGCCATTTTAACCACTTTTACACCATTTTCTTTCAAAAGTGCTTTGGTTTTTTCGCCAACACAATAGGCACGGAACTCTGATTTGTCCATACCTTCGGATTGATTCAAAAATACCTTTACGGCATTCTTGCTGGTAAAAATATAGTTGGTGTAGTTGAAAGGAATCTTCACGTCCCGCGACTCGATTTTCAAGGCATCGTACTCCACCAAACCCAAACCAGAATTTAGAAAAAGCTCCTTTTGAGATGGTGTCAATATTTTAGTGGTGAGCACTGTTTTCATTTCTGATTTCTTGCATCAATTTATCACCTCCTTTTTGCAAAACCTCTTCGGCAGAAGATTTCCCAATGCCTTTGGCATCGGACAATTTCACTTCTTTTTTGATGTCGATTTTCTGTTTGCCATCCAAAGAGAAAACAACGCCTTCAAAATGAACCGTTTGGTCTTTTATTTGTGCCAAAGCACCGATGGGTGCGGTACAACCACCTTCCAAGGTGCGTAAAAATGCACGTTCAATGGTTGTGGACATTTCGGTTTCGGGATGGTTGAGTTTGCCCAATGCTTCTCTGGTAAAATCATCTTCTTCTTTGGCTACGACCAACATGGCACCTTGAGCTGGTGCGGGAACCATCCAATCCAATTGAATGGCATCTTTGGGCAATAGTTTTATCCGTTCCAATCCGGCCTGGGCAAAAATGGCCCCTTGCCAATCGTTTTCGATTAATTTGAGTAGTCGGGTATTCACGTTTCCCCTAAGGTCGACCACTTTGTGGTTGGGATATTTGTTCAACCATTGGGCTTTTCGGCGTAAACTTCCCGTGGCTATGGTGGCAGGTTGATCGGTTTCCAAAAAATTGGACCCTTTGTGCACCAAAATATCGTGAGTGATGGCGCGTTCCAAAACGGCCACCTTCACAATTCCCTTTGGCAGTTGTGTGGGCACATCTTTCATGGAATGTACTGCAATATCAATATCTCCTTTGAGCAGAGCAACATCCAGGGCCTTGGTAAAGATTCCCGTAACACCGAGTTCGTAAAGCGGCTTGTCCAACACTTGGTCTCCCAAAGATTTGGTCGGCACCAAGATGGTATCGTAGCCAAGTGCCTCCAACTTTTGTTGCACGGTGGTTGCTTGCCACAGCGCGAGTTCGCTGTCGCGGGTTCCAATGCGGATGATTTTGCTCATTTGGAATGTAGTTCTAGCTGAAAAACTTTTTGGATAAGCTCCAGACTGTCTTCGGTATCTACCTCGTTGCTCTTTAGGTGGTTGGCAAACTGCTTGGTGATTTTCTGGATGATTCGGTCCGAGATAATTTCCGCTTGTATTTGATCAAATCCCTCAATTTTCTTGGTTTGAAAATCGATTTCCTCAGTTTTCATGGTGTTCAGTTTGTCTTTGAGGGCATTGATCACGGGAGCAAACTTTCGGGTTTCCAACCATTTCAAGAAATCCTTTTTTACCTTTTCTATGATAGCTTCTGCTTTGGGAACGTATTCTTTTCTTTTGGTCAAGGTCTCATCCGTAATTTGTGAAAGTTGGTCCAAATGCACCAAGGATACATTGTTCAACTCTTTTACATCGTCCGACACGTTTTTGGGAACGGATAAATCCAAGATCAACAACGGTTTTTTAGTATAGATCAAGGCTTTGGAAACCGTGGGCAACTGCGCTCCAGTGGCCACTACAAGAATATCGGCCTTTCTGATCTCGGTTTGCAGGTCGCCATAGTCCTTTACGGTCAATTGGAACTTGCCCGCAATGTCTTCCGCTTTTTCCCTGGTCCTGTTGATCAAGGTGATGTGGGAATTGTCGGAATGTTTCACCAGATTCTCGCAAGTGTTTCTTCCAATTTTTCCCGTTCCGAACAATAATATATTCTTGTTGGAAATATCATCAACATTGTCCAGAATATATTTTACCGAAGCAAATGCCACCGATGTGGCTCCTGATGATAGTTCTGTTTCGTTTTTGATGCGTTTGCTGGCCTGAATCACAGCATTGCATAAACGCTCCAAGAACGGATTGGCCATCTCAAGCTTTTTGGAACGATAAAATCCTTGCTTAATTTGGCTAATGATTTCAAAATCCCCCAAAATCTGACTATCAAGACCGGTACCTACTTTAAACATGTGCGAAATCGCATCATGGTTTTTGTACACATAGGCTACTTCTTGAAATTCTTCGACGGTACCATTGGTTTGGTCGCAAAGTAGTTTGATCAATTGATAGGGATGTTGAGCAAAACCGTAAAGCTCGGTTCTATTGCAGGTGGAAATGGCCAAAAGACCATCAATACCAATTTCCTTGGCCTTGCCCAAGATATGATCAATGGCAGGAACATCCAGACTGAACTTTCCTCTCACCTCTGCATCCGCCTTCTTATAACTCAACCCAATGGCGTAGAAGGAATTATGTTTTGAAATATGGTAGTTCCTCATAAAGGATATAAATCGCAGGACAAAAATAATAGGGTTATAGGTCAAAAAATAACGCTAGCGGAACTATAAATAACTGTCGCTGTTATTTTATGTTATATTTTTAATGAAAATGATGTAAAGCATTGTTATTATTGATAAATTTGATGGTAAGAAACACAATTTAGAGCGATTCTAAATTAAGTAAAAAGCAAGGTTAGATTGAAAACAAACATGAAAAATATCGCTAGAGGTTCGTATGACGAAATTTTGGTCGAGGACGGGATTTACATACTCAAGATCCAAAACGATGCCCAAGAACCAAAGCTTATTGAACGGGATATCGACAGTTCGTACATACAATTCCACTTTTGTTTAAAGGGGAGGTCAAAATTTAATTTTAACGAGGGCAACTATTATTTGGAGGTGAACGAAGAAAACTCCTTGCTCCTATACAATACCCAAAAGAATCTGCCTTTGGACCTTATTGTTTCGCCTGGTTCTTGGTTGCTTTCTGTTGTTATGACCATTAGAAAATTTCACTCCTTGTTTTCCGACGAAGCGGATTACATTCCTTTTTTAAGTGATGATAACAAGGAAAAGAAATATTATTCCCAAGAAATAGTGTCACCGGCAACCGCGGTTGTATTGAGTCAGTTGATGAATTTCAACCTTCACCCATCCATCAAAAAATTGTACTTGAAAGGCAAGGTATACGAATTGATTTCCCTGTATTTCAACAAAACCGAAGATGCAGATTTGGAACAATGCCCTTATTTGGCAGACGAAGACAATGTGCGCCGGATTCGGATGGCCAAGGAAATCATGATTTCCCGAATGGCTGAGCCACCAACCTTGGCCGAATTATCACAAGAAGTGGGGTTGGGCCTCAAAAAGCTAAAAGAAGGCTTCAAACAAATCTATGGGGATTCCGTTTTTGGATTCTTGTTCGATTATAAAATGGAATATGCCCGAAAAATGTTGGAAACGGGCAAACACAATGTGAACGAAGTAGGATTGAAAGTGGGGTACAGCACAGCCAGTCATTTTATTGCTTCCTTTAAAAAGAAGTTCGGCACTACACCAAAAAAATACTTAACTTCAAACGTCTAAAACTATGACTATGAGATTTACTGTACTGTTACTAACTTTTTGCTTTGTAGTTTGTGCTTGTGCCCAAGAGGAACCCGCAAAAGAAGAAGAAAATGTAAAAATGCCAGAATTGGTGATGGTATTTACCAAAACCGAAGGCTGGAGACATAAATCCATTGAAAAAGGAGTGCAAACCCTTAGGGAACTTGGCAGGCAGAATGGCTTTGTTGCTTTGCAAACCGAGTCAGGTGAAGACTTTACTTCCCAAAACCTTCAAAACTATAAATTGGTGGTGTTTTTGAATACAACCTTGGACGTATTGAACGATGCACAGCAAAGAGCATTTGAAGCGTACATCAAAGGAGGGGGTGCTTTTTTAGGGGTTCATGCAGCGTCAGATACCGAATATGATTGGCCTTGGTACGGAAAGTTGGTAGGGGGTTATTTTGTGAGCCATCCCAACGACCCCAACGTCCGGCAGGCAAAAATTGATGTGGTGAGCAAGGCGCATCCGTCCACGGAGCACTTACAAGATTCCTGGACTAGAACAGATGAATGGTACAACTTTAAGGATTTAAATCCAGAAGTTACTGTTTTGCTCAATTTGGACGAGACCACTTACGAAGGCGGAACCAACGGCTCCAATCATCCTATTGCGTGGTATCACGAATTTGATGGGGGAAGAGCTTTTTACACAGGCGGAGGGCATACCGAAGACTCTTATGACGAGCCCATGTTCCGAAATCATTTGCTGGGAGCCATTGAGTGGTGCCTAAAGCGAAAGTAAGGTCGGTCTTGCGACTATGATTCCAATATTACTTTTGATATTTTTAAGGTAATCCGCCAAGGGCAATTCGGACATTTCCACTTCGCCATTTTTGCTGGAGGCGTGTAATAAATGCAACCTTCCATCAGGTTGATGGATGGCGATTCCCGTGTGGGTTACGTCCAATCCTTTTATGGATGTGGCCAAGGCAAGAATGTCACCTGATTTGATGAGGTGTTCCTTACTTTCAATTTGGTCCTGTGGCAAATAACAAAGTTCTTCCTTGGCAAGTTCTTTTTCTACTGCCAACATCGCTTCAAAATTCTCGTCGCTGGCCAAAAATGGATAAAGATTGCGGTGCGTCCCCATAAAATTGATGGGTTTTTCCAGCTCCACACCACCCAGTTCAGCAGTGATATCTTTTACCAATCTCTTTTTCTCGTTGTTGCGAATCCATTCGGTAAAATAATGTAAGCGAGAAGGATACCCATCCAACTTCCCATTTCTATACCGAACGGTCTCCAAGTTTTGAGTAAAACTTTCAAAGTCTTTCTGTTGGTTTTGAAGCATCAAGCTGAAGGCCAGCACATTCTCCACAAAGGTGGTACAGTCCAGCCCACCAAAATTGACTACCAAGGTTTCCGTATCGCCAACCTCAAGGGTTTTCTCCACATAAGGGGTTTCCAGAAACGATTGGCCCACCAAGGCTATGGTATCGCCAAGACTGGAAGCTTTTGTTTGCTCTAAATCATTGATTTTGGTTTCAAACAATAATTTGTCCTCAGGCGAGCAAGTGATTTTTTGGGCTGAGGTGGTAGATAAAAGCCCTAGAAAGAAAAGCAGACATAAAATGTTGTTACCTGCCTTAATGCTTAAATTGGAAATATTCATGCGGTTTGTAGTATGTTTTTAAGTCTGGAGTGATAAATTCCACCTGAATCAAGTCAGTATAATTGATGAAATCTAAATGTAAGGATGTTGAGGTCAAATTTAGGTCTTCAATTCTTAAATTTGGATATGCTTGCTGTATTTCTTCCGGAATCTCACCAATTGTTCCAGAAAAATCAGGAGCAGAAACAACATTCCAGTTGGTTTGAATTAGGTCTACATATCTCTCACCTTCTTTAACTTCCCATAGAACATCTTTCATTTGATAATCCAAGTTGGTTTCAAATTGATAATTATAAATGGACTCATCTAAAACAGTTATTGATTTGTTCTCGGGAATTATAATGCTCTCAGGTTTATCGCCGAATTTTGTGTAAGCATAGGCGAACTCATCGGTATAATAACTGATAATGCTTAAATATTTTGAGTAAGCATCCAAGTATCCAAGTTTAAGAGGGACAGGAGGTTCAGCATCCGCGAAAAAATAGGATGTGAATTTTCCGCCCCTCAAACTGACGGATTGGTCATCATCGAACACGGCTGAAATAGAGGATAGTTTATATGTTGAAGTTGTGTTGGGCAACGTAACCTCCAAATAGCTGTCAAATGATTTAAAGTCCGAATAGTCCAAAATAATATCATCCCCGTCACTCACATTTTCTATGGAGTGGTATTTTAAATTATTGCTTGAATCATATATTGTAAAAAAGAAATCAGGGTTGTCATAAATCGGAATGTTCTCATGGGTATAATTGCTGGTAAACCCTGGAAGGTCTGGACCACTGGTTGCAACAAGAATCCCCTGTCTATCAGAAATCCATCGGTATTTTGGCGATACATTCTCAACTGTTACATTGAAACTGCCCGTTGAAGGGTTTCTAGGAGGATCGTTATTTGCTCCAGCATTTGGTGTGTATTTCCAATGTGATTCAGCCGATATATTTGGATACGATTTGATCGTATGCAACATTTCACCCTCAACTGAATTTTTGTAATTGAATAATGTAATTGTTAAATTATTGGGTTGTGTTTCTTCTTCTGAAACCTGAAATTCAAACATATCTCCAAATTCGAACGGTTTAAAGTCCAGTAAAAGACCATTTTCATCATGGATGATAATCCAATCATCAGTATCACCAGTATTGGTTAAAGCCTCAAATGTAAAATAGGTTACCATTTCTGGCTCTTGTTCTTCTGGGTTCTCATTTGTTGGTTCTTCACCTCCTGTAGGATTTGGATTTGGTTGTTGGGATTCATCTTTGGAGCATCCATAACAAATTAAAAAGATACCCAACAATATTGGAAATAGGTTTTTCATGTGCATAGTTTAGTTGCGCTAAAGATAAGTATCTCGATAAAATAGCGAAGAAAATTCTGTCAAACAGTAGAAAACAAAGTTGAACTTAGGGGTTGGTTTGATTATCATCTTTACGTTCAACCGTTAATCTTGTAGTCCTTGCAATACTCTCAGGATAATTTTCCTGCAAATATACAATGAGCTTTTCTCTTACATGTACGCGTAAATCCCAAGCGGTGGGAGAATCCTTGGCACTTACAAGGCACCTGATTTCCACATAATTGGGCTTGGTGTCCGTAACCTGAACCACATCCACTTTGCCGTTCCAGAGGTCGGTATTTTTTAATATACGGGTTTGTTCTTCCCTAATTTTATCAAACGGAACGTTATAATCCACATATAAAAATATGGTTCCCATAAGTTCCGATGAGGTCTTGGTCCAGTTTTGGAAGGGTTGGTTTATAAAGTAGGGAGTAGGAACTATCAATCGTCTTTTATCCCAAATACCCACTACCACATAAGTGAGCGTAATTTCTTCGATTCTGCCCCATTCACCTTCCACAATAACCACGTCGTCCAATTTTATGGGTTGGGCAATGGCGATTTGGATTCCTGCCAAAATAGTTCCGATAAATTGCTGAGCCGAAAACCCGATGATGATTCCCGCAACCCCCGCCGAGGCAAAAATACTGATGCCCACTTCCCGGATTTCTTCAAAACTCATCAGCATAAAGCCAATTCCCAGTAGAACTATTATAAAAATAAAAATACGCTCCAAAATGGTAAACTGGGTGTACACCTTTCGAGCCTTGAGGTTGTCGGCAGCACCAACATCGTAATGCTGGATAACAGTCTTTTTTATAATTTTAATTAGTGCGATCATAACCCAGGCCATGGCGAAGATAAAGAGGACAGTACTCGCTTTTTTAAACCAGTATTCGGCATTTTCGAGGTTTAAAATGTCTCGTAGGGCCTTCATTCGGAGCAGTACGGAGATAAAAATTAAAATTAAGGGAAACGCCAACCGTTTAAAGGCACTTTTGGGCAGCAAGTATTTTGGATTTTTCCCCAAGCGTTTTAGTATAATAGAAGTACCCCAATAAAGGATAACGAGCACAAGCAGGGCCACGCCCAAATAAATGAGGGATTCTTTGGAAACATTGTCGTAAAAAGACTCCATATTTCAAAAATAAGACAGAAAAGGTCAAGCAAGTAAGAATGCTTGAACAAAATCGAAAAACATTATTTCATCATAAGAAAGTATTTTGATGAGGAAAAGGCGATGTCCACTTCGTGTTGTATTTTAGCGGACTAAATAGAAAAGCCGTGAAAAAAGGAGTTTTATTGGTCAATTTGGGGTCGCCAGATAGCCCAACCGCCAAAGATGTTAAACCGTATTTGGATGAATTTTTGATGGACGAACGTGTTATTGATGTGAACCCCGTGCTCAGAAATATTATTGTTCGAGGGATTATCTTGAACACCCGCCCCAAAAAATCTGCGGAAGCCTATTCCAAAATTTGGTGGGATGAGGGTTCTCCATTGATTGTTATTTCCGAAAGATTCGCGGAAAAAGTGCAAAAACATACCGAGCTTCCCGTGGCCCTGGGCATGCGATATGGTTCGAACACCATAAAAGAAGGATTGCAGGAGTTGAAGGACAAAGGGGTCGATGAGGTTTTATTGGTGCCCTTGTACCCCCACTATGCCATGTCATCCTACGAAACGGTGGTGGTAAAAGCATTGGAAGTGCAACAGCAGGATTTCCCAGAAATGTACCTGACCACTTTACCGGCTTTTTACAGTAATCCGGATTACATCAAAATATTATCAAAAAGCATAGCCGAAGGCCTAAAGGGTTTTGATTATGACCATATCCTTTTCTCCTACCACGGTATTCCAGAAAGACATGTTAGAAAATCAGACCCGACCAAGTTCCACTGTCAACTAAATGGCAAGTGTTGCAAGACCAACTCGGTTGCTCACCATACCTGTTACAGGCACCAGTGTTACGATACCACCGAATTGGTAAAAAAACAATTGGGCTTGCCAGAAGATAAGGTGAGTACCTCTTTCCAATCCAGATTGGGCAGCGACCCATGGTTGCAACCCTTTACCGACAAAGAATTTGAACGATTTGGTGAAGCAGGTGTTAAAAACTTGGCCGTCATTACCCCGGCATTTGTTAGCGATTGCCTGGAGACCTTGGAAGAAATTGCCATGGAAGGAAAGGAGCAGTTCCAAGAAGCCGGAGGAGGTGATTACATCCACGTTCCGTGTTTGAACGATCGTGACGATTGGGCCGAACTCATGGCAAAATGGATCAATACTTGGGCCGAAAAAGCCGTTTTGCCCGAATATCATATCCGATAATTCCATTTCAATGCAACAAACAACCGTGGCATGGCCAAAATAACCTCAGATGAACTTGGACAGGAACCCATAGGAAAATTACTGGTCAAACAGGCCGTTCCTGCTTCCATTGGTATTTTGGTAATGTCCCTGAACGTACTGGTGGATTCTATTTTTGTGGGAAACTGGATAGGATCCATAGCCATTGCAGCCATTAATGTGGTGTTGCCCGTTTCCTTTTTTATTGCCGCTTTGGGTATGGCCATTGGTATTGGCGGATCTAGCATTATATCGAGGGCCCTGGGTGCCAATAATCGGGAAAAGGCCCTTAAAACTTTCGGTAACCAGATTACATTGACTTTATTGGTTACCATCACCATGGTGGCTTTGGGACTTTACTATGTGGATAACCTAATTCCAGCCTTTGGCGGTAAAGGCTCCATTTTTGAACCTGCCAAGATTTATTACACCATCATTTTGTACGGAGTTCCCTTTTTGGCACTCTGTATGATGGGCAACTCCGTAATCCGTGCCGAAGGCAAGCCTCGTTTTGCGATGATTGCCATGATCATTCCATCTGTGGGAAACCTATTGATGGATTATATTTTTATTTATGTGTTTGATTGGGGCATGCACGGAGCCGCTTGGGCCACCACGGTAGGCTATTTGCTTTGTTTCCTTTATGTGTTTTATTTTTTCCTATCGGACAATTCGGAATTAAAGATTGATATCTCCCATTTCGGGTTAGATCGGCCCATCTTACGTGAAATAGGTTCCTTGGGTTTTGTTACCTTGGCCCGCCAGGCCGTAACCAGCATTGTGTATTTGTTGATGAACAATATATTGTTCAATCTAGGTGGGGAGGCCATGGTAGCGGTCTATGCGATTATCGCCCGAATGTTGATGTTTGCCCTGTTCCCTGTATTTGGGGTCACCCAAGGCTTTTTGCCCATCGCAGGCTATAATTATGGTGCGGTTAAGTACGATCGAGTAAAGGAATCTATATATACGGCCATTAAATATGCAGCCTTGGTCGCAACCTTGGTTTTTGTGGTGCTTATGGTTTTCCCTTCGGAAATCGCATCCTTGTTTTTGAGCAATAGGCCCGAACTGTCCGCACAAGAAATAGCGACCAACAATTTTGTACTGCAACATACGCCCTTGGCCATGCGATTGGTTTTTGCCGCTACACCGATTATTGCTATACAGTTGATAGGAGCCGCCTATTTTCAGGCCATCGGTAAAGCCATTCCGGCTTTGTTGCTTACCTTGACCCGTCAAGGTTTCTTTTTTATCCCTTTGATTTTGGTGCTGCCCAATTTTATGGGAGAAATAGGGGTGTGGCTATCCTTCTGTATTGCCGATGTGCTTTCGACCGTGGTCACAGGTGTTTTTCTACGAAAAGAAATCAAATCTGAACTGTCCTAAATACTGTTTCTTTGATTTAGAATGTTTAATTTGGGTGGCCTAACTAAACATCCATGAAAAAATATATTCTAGCGGGCATAGCTGCTGTTTTGGCAATCGCCTGCGCCGAAAAACCCGAAAAAAAACCTATGTACACCCTATTTGTAGGAACTTATACCGATGGCGACAGCGAGGGCATCTACACCTACACTTTTGATGCAAATACAGGAGAACTGTCCAACCAAAAATTAGCGGCCAAACTGACAAACCCATCTTATTTGGCCATTTCTGATGATAAAAAGAATCTGTATGCAGTTCAGGAAACGGCAGATTTTGATAGTTTGGGCGGTGGTGTTACTGCCTTTAGTTTAAACAAGGACGTTTTGAAGCTTCAAAATAGTATGGGAACCCAAGGCGCACATCCTTGTCATGTTTCCCTTTCAGGGGATGGAAATTTGGCCGTTGCCAACTATACTGGGGGCAATGTTTTGATATTTTCTTTAAATGATGATGGCTCTCTGGCGGATAATCCACAGATGATTGATCATAAACCATTGGATTCCGTAAAAACATCCCATGCGCACATGGCCCAGTTCAATGCGGGTGGCCTTATGGTAACCGATTTGGGACTGGATGCAGTGAAACGATACAGTCAAAAGGACGGGGAGTTTGTTCCTGCCGAACAAAGTTCAATATCTTTTGAAGATGGAGCCGGTCCACGCCACTTTACCTTTGGTAAAAACGGTCAATTACTGTACGTCATCAATGAATTGAACAGTACCATTTCCGTTTTTGAAAAAGCTGGGAATGGAAATTATCAAGAAATCCAAGTGGTCTCTACTTTGGATGCCGATTTTGATGGAGAGAGCTTTTGTGCCGATATTCATTTATCACCGGACGGAAAGTTTTTGTACGGCTCCAACCGTGGTGAAAACACCATCGTAATTTTTGAAGTTGATGAAAACTCTGGTCAATTGGAATTGGTGGGAAGGGAATCGGTGCATGGGGATTGGCCGCGAAATTTTTCCATGGACCCAACGGGTGAATTTTTACTGGTGGCGAACAAAAAGACGAGCAACATTGCCATATTCAAAAGAGATGCTGAAAATGGCACCTTGACATTTTTAAACGAAGTAAAGCAACCTAATCCGGTTTGTTTGGTGTTCGAATAATGAATCAAGTGTCATTCTGAGCGTAGCGAAGAATCTCAAGTCTTGGGAAGAGATACTTCGTCGTTCTTTGCGACTCCTCAGTATGGTAGACTGATGCTTAAACAAATCGTCACATCGAGTGAAAACGCGAGGCGTTTTTGTATCGAGATGCTAATGTTCTAAGTTCTCGATACAATTTCCTTTGGAAACCACTCGAACTGACTTAATATTTATTTTTTTGAAAGGAACACAATCACCCCAATAACCACAAGTGCCGCTAGAACAGTAAAAAAGATTTTCCAAAAACTATAAGGTCGAGTGCCTGATATTTGTCCATTTTCCCCATTGATGAAAAAGTTGTACTCTTTTCCATTGTACCGATACGCGCTAACGTAAACAGGCAACAAAATATGTTTAAAGGTTTCTTCGGACAGTTTCATATCCATAGAAAGCACACGCTGGGTGTCGCCACCAATATCGCGCCTGCACCAAGAATCTGCAATGTCCTTTGCCACCTCTTTGGAATGCAAATGGCCATCTTTTAAAGGGATGGTATATTTTTCGGTAACAAATCCAGATAAAAATCCACTGTTGAACGGTTGAAGCTCTTTCAAATCCCAAAAGGCAATTTTACTTGGAATTCTTCCGGTTTTTTGGTGCGAGGCTTTGATCAACGTATCGTCCACAAATCCGGAAACCTCCCCCGATGCAGGGTACCATCTGGTTTTCCTGACCCTTTGGGTCACCATTTTGCCATTGGCATTGCGCACTCTTCGGGTCTCGTAATAATATTCTCCCCGCTGACCTGTGTAGGAGGCGTACAGTTGCGCATCAAAAGTCCAATAGGGTAAATACAGGCCTTTGGTAAATTGAGGGTCGAGAGCGGCTTTTTTTAAGTTGTTGGGGGCGAACCACAAGTGCTTTACCCACTTCTTAAAAATGGCAAAGGATTGTTTTTTGTCAATTTGAAAGGGGAGGACTGCACCAGGTAAGATCCAGTTTTCCTTGTGGGCATCTTCGATGACCAAGGGTTGCCCGCAATACACACAATGGAGCGATTTGTAGTTTTCCTCAACATGTTGGTCGGCCCCACAATTTTTGCAATGCAGCATGGAAATTTCCTCACTGTGCTTTTGTGAACCCATTTCCTGTAAAAAAGGGTACAGCTCCAACTCTTCAAAACCGCTTTCTTTTATGGAGATGTTCTCTTCATGACCGCAGTATTCACAACTAATGCTGGTGGTGCCAGGTTTGTATTTTAGCTCTGCCCCACAATTGACACAAGCTTTTTTGAGTTCGGTCTTTTGGATTTTTTGTTCTTCCATATCTTCTTTCCCGCAAAAACGGGAATCAATAGAAATTAAAATGTACTGTTAAACTATGTTTGCTAGAGGTTAGAATTATATTGATCTTTAAAAATAGATGAATACAAAAGAGAAAGAGCCAGACTGTTTATTGTTGTTGGTTTAAAAACAGCTCGAAATATCCGTCCCTTTCTGCAGATGCCTAAAGATTGAACGGTTCATCGGGCCAAAAGGCTGACTTAGAATTGATAATCTACGGGCATTTAAAAACTATATATGCATAAAATTATAGGAATCGGCATTGGCAAGCAAACTTTTGATGTTTATTTTAAGAAAGAAAACAAGATAATCCTTGGTGTTTGCTTAATTGCCCCGTAAACTTTTAAAAAGCTGATTAAAGGTTTTCCATTGGCGGGCCGAGCCGTGGTGTAAGACTTTGGTCCATTTTAGGTTCAACGGACAGGTCAATTACTAAGATAAGCATAGTCTATTTTTAGGGTGCCCAAAACCTGTAAACCTCAACTGTGCCGATTAATGGAATCCGTGTAGGGCAAGCATTGATATAAGCAAAAAAAATGGCCCAAAACGGGCCATTTTCAATATAAAAAACTTTAATCTATTTCAATTCCCAACCTTTGCGGTAATCGCGGGTTACCCAGTCGTTGGCCTTCTCGTAATTGGTAATCTTCATGTTGTCGCCATCCCAAAAAAGTTTTCTTCTTCCAGGAGAGTTGTAAGGACTCCAATCGCTCGGAGTTTTCCCTTCTTGCAACTCTTTGTATTGAAAGGCTTTAACGGCCAAGTTGCCCATGAGTACGGTTTCGGTAAGTCTTCCTGCTTTTTCAAAGTTGGAAGAGGTGGGCGTACCGTTTTGGCAACCATCCACAAAATTGGCGAAGTGTCCACTCATTCCACCGGGCACTCTAACGTATTTAGGGGCCGGGGATTTGTACAGGTCCATCATTTCGGATGGCAACAATCTTGCATTTCGGGAATAGGTATCGCATACCAATATGCCTTTTTCACCGTACATAACGGTTCCGCCACCATCATCACCGATGGTTTCATCATCTTTAAGTTCATCGGGCAAGTTTGGTTTTATACCACCATCATACCAGTTTAAAGCGATATCGCCGTGCTCTTCGTGCTCAAACTTCAAGTGAATTTTGGAAGAAGGAGGACAGGAATGGCTATAATCCGCTTCCACAAAATCATCTACCCAAACTGTAGTGCAACTTGCTTCTGCCTCTTTGGGATAACCAAGGTCAAGAACGCTAAAAGGTGTTTCCATAATGTGGCATCCCATATCTCCCAAAGCTCCAGTTCCGAAGTCCCAGAAGCCTCTCCATTTAAAGGGAAGGTAAGCATCGTTGTAGTCCCTCATTTTGGCCGGTCCCAACCAAAGGTCCCAATCCAATCCTCTTGGAATACGGTCTTTTTTTGTAGGCAAGGGAACGCCTTGTGGCCATACGGGTCGGTTGGTCCAACAATCTATGGTGTGTACTTTTCCAATAATGCCCGATTCTACCCATTCGCGTGCTATTCGGCTGCCATCGCTGGATGCTCCCTGGTTCCCCATTTGGGTTACGATTCCCTGTTCTTTTGCAACTTGGGTCATTAAACGTGCCTCATGAATATTGTGGGTCAACGGTTTTTCCACGTAGGCATGTTTTTTTTCACGCATAAACGGTAAAGAAATGGTGGCGTGTGTATGATCTGGAGTTGCCACGGCAATGGCATCAATATCGTTTATATGTGCATCAAAAACCTTTCTAAAATCCTTAAAACGCTTTACATCGGGGAATTGCTCGTAGGTTTGTTGGGCGCGACGGTCATCCACGTCGCAGAACGCCACAAATTTTACCCTTCCGGTATCGTTTAAGCCATTGATTACGGAATTCCCCCTTCCGCCAACACCAAAACCGGCTACATACAGCGTGTCACTTGGGGGAATGTGGGTCCTGCCCATTACATGGCTTGGGACAATGGAAAACGCAGCTGAAGCGGCCGCGGTGTTTTTGATGAACTTTCTTCTTTGCATTTTGTTTAGTTTGATTTAAGTGAAATCCCAAGATACAAAAAACTGAAAGAGTAATCCTAGCGATTATTCATCCCCGTTCCACTCTTTGTAAAAATGATTGAGATAGTCCAGCATAAATTGATGGCGTTCCTCAGCCAGTTTTTTTCCGCTTGCCGTGTTCATTTTCTCCTTGAGCAATAATAGCTTTTCGTAAAAATGGTTGATTGTGGGTCCTTTTGATTTTTTGTATTCCTCCTTGGTCATGTTGAGGTTGGGCGGAATCGTGGGGTTGTGAAGTTCCCTGTTTTTAAAACCTCCGTAATTGAAGGCTCTGGCAATCCCAATGGCGCCAATGGCATCCAAACGATCGGCATCCTGCACAATTTGAAGCTCTTTGGATGTAAATTTTTCTGTTTCCGTTTCCAGACTGTTCTTAAAGGACATGTGCTTGATGATGTTCACAACATGATGGATGGTCTCCGCATCAACGGATTTGGATGTAAGAAATGTTTCCGCGGTTTTTGGACCAATGCTTTCATCCCCACCGTGGAATTTTGGATCGGCAATATCATGAAGCAGTGCTGCCAGTTGCACGACCAAAGCATCTGCCTGTTCGTATTTCAATAGTAATTTTGAGGTGTTGAAAACACGTTCAATATGGAACCAATCGTGTCCTCCTTCGGCATGTTGGAGTTCCTCTTTAACAAAATTGATGGTATCTTGCACCAATTGGTCTTCCTTCATCATTTGGTTTTAACTCCCGATACAATTTGGTTTTCTATCTGGACAATGAGTTCATCGGCCTTGCCTTGATTTGCTATGGGCGGATGTACTTCAAAAGTAACATGGGAACCCAGTCCCATAGGAAATTTACCGTAACGCAATAGTTTCCATGAGTTATTGATGCTGATGGGAACGATTAAAGCGGAGGGTGCATTTTTCAACATCACTTTAAGTCCCGTGGTCCTGAAAGGTTTGGGCACTCCGTTCCTGCTTCGGGTACCTTCGGGAAAAATTACGGCACTTCGGTTGTTCGCCTCGATATACTTGGCCAACTTTTGAAGCTCGGCGATGGATTGTTTCGGGTCTTTTCTGTCGATCAAGGCAGAACCACCATGTCTTAAGTTGTATGAAACACTGGGTATTCCTTTTCCCAATTCAATTTTGCTCACAAATTTGGGGTGGTACTTTCGCATATACCAAATAATAGGGGGTATATCGTACATACTTTGGTGGTTGGTCACTATAATCAGTGGACGATTGGTCGGGATGTTTTGTTTGTTCCGGAAACTGTATCGTGTTCCCAGTACATTGGTACACCGCATAATGAACCAATTAAGTATGGAAACACTTTTTTTATGTGCATTGTACCCAAACACTTTTAGGCATATCCACTGTATGGGATGGAAAATAACCAATACCAGGCCAAAAAGCAGAAAGAAAACAACGGTTAGGGGATACGAAAGCAGTTTTAGCACGTGTACATTTTTATTGGTTGCCGTAAAAATAAAAAAACCACCCTTTAGGGTGGCTATTCCATGTTTTATTTCCTAGATTTTAGCAATGCTCGTTATAGGCTTCCATCAAGTTTTCTGCAATAAGTTCGGCAGGTCTACCTTCAATGTGGTGCCTTTCTATCATGTGCACCAACTCTCCATTTTTGAACAAGGCCATACTTGGTGAGGAAGGAGGAAAGGGAACCATGTGGTCTCTGGCCGTTTCAACAGCTTCCATATCCACACCGGCAAAAACGGTAACCAAATTATTTGGAGTTTTACTGTTTTGCAGGCTCAATTTAGCAGCTGGCCTTGCATTGGCTGCGGCACAACCGCAAACCGAATTTACCACTACCAAGGTGGTTCCATCCTTTTTTAAGGCCTCATTTACAGCTTCACTTGTATGTAGTTCTTCGAACCCGGCACTGGCCAAGTCTTCGCGCATAGGTTTAACCAATTCTTCTGGATACATAGACTTCTTTTTGATTATAGTACAAAGATACGGTATTGTTAGCGTTTTTTCATCACCCTTAACATTGCTTAAAGCTTTGTTTCTCTATCAAACCGTTATCTTTGCCGTTTAAATTTTGAAACATGATCAAGTGGATAGCCGCCTTTATCGGTTATTATTTATTTCGATTTCCGGGTGCGATTTTAGGGTTTATCGTCGGGACTTTTTTGGATAATATGGGAGGTTCTGGAAATAACCCCAGGTCCATATTTGAAAATGTTACCCGGCAATCGGTTTCTCCGGCCGATTTTGAATTGAACCTGCTCTCGCTCTGTTCCATAATTATTAAGGCTGATGGGCAGGTAAACCAAAGGGAGTTGGATTATGTGCGACAGTATTTTTTGAGCACCTATGGCAAGGAAAAAGCGAACGCGATTTTCCGGACGTTTAACGATGTTATAAAAAATCGGGAGATATCCGCACAGCATATCTGCAATTTTATGGTACAGCGCACCCGATACGAGGTACGCTTGCAAATGCTTCACTTTTTATTTGGGATTGCCCAGTCCGATGGACAGGTAAGCAAGGCGGAAATTCAAAAATTAAGGGAGATAGCGGGTTATTTTCGAGTGAACCAGCACGATTTTGAAAGTATCATGGCGATGTTCATCAAATCGACGGACAACTCGTACAAGATTTTGGAAATCGAGAAGACCGCTACCGACGAAGAGGTGAAAAAAGCTTACCGAAAAATGGCCAAAAAGTACCATCCCGATCGTGTGGTCACCGAAAATGAAGCCATCCGAAATGGGGCTGAGGAAAAGTTCAAAGAGGTTCAAAAAGCCTATGAGACCATTCAAAAGGAAAGAGGACTTTCCTAAGCTGTAGCCAATTTATTCTTCTTTCTTCTTTTGCTTTTCTTTTTTAGTTTGTTGATGTAGATGATGGTTCCCGTAATGGGCAAGCTGGTACCGATCAAGCAGGCCAAGAAATACAACCACTTGCTAAATCCGCCATAAATGGTTCCGGTGTGAATCGGCTTTATGGCCGAAGCAATTTTTACATTGAGCGGTTTGTCGGCATATATTTCTTTACTGACCACTTCGCCCGATTCGTGGATCTGTAGTCTGTCCTGAGCCACGGTTGACCAAGAATTGTCCGGAATCTTACGGAAACCATAGATCGGATTTTTTTCGTTGGGCAAACTCACCGTTAGTTCACCTTCGTAGTTCAACTCCTTATTGGCAAGGGCAATGGCTTCTTCCAAGTTAATGGATTTGCCGTTGTCCAAACGCTCCAAATCAACATCTGTGCCTCCACCACGGTTTCCGAACACCCGTGTTCCCATAATGGCGCTCAAACCATCGCGATACCCCTCAAAGGACCAACACAGCCCGGTAATGCCCATGATCAATATCAAAATGCAGGCATAAAAGCCCAAGGTGTTGTGCAAATCGTGGTTGATGCGCTTCCAATTGGCGTTGGTCTTGATTTTGAAACCGGCTTTTACGGTTTTCCATTTTACTTTTTTAGGGAACCAAAGTACAATTCCAGATAAGGCCAATATCATAAAAATGATGGTTGCAATGCCCACAATAGGTCTTCCCCATTTAATGTCCATCAATAACCAACGGTGCATTTTAAACATACTGAACATAAATTTGTCCATTCCCGTTTCTTGTGGGGCCAAAATTTCGGCGGTATACGGGTTCACTTCATAAGTAGAGCCTCTTCTTTGCTTGGGATCTTCTTTAATGGATAATTTATAGGGTGAAGTTTCATCAGAAGGTATAGTTATGGAGGTAAGGAGCCCTTTTGCTTTAATGTTGGGGTCGTTCACCAAGCTCGAAAGTGATTTTTTCGCCCCCATAGCCTCTACTTTCAAATCTTTTTTGAACCATTGTTCAATTTCTTTTTCAAAAGTTAGAATGGTGCCACTAAGGCAAACCAAGAAAATAATGATGCCGCTCACAAGCCCTAACCAAAGGTGCACATCGTTGATAAAAGCTCGGATTCCGTATGTGTTCTTTTTTCCCATAATCGCAAGAAGCTCCAATATTAGGTTGACCAATAAAAGTTTAGTTGGTTTTGATAAACATTTTCGCAAATATAATAGCTGGGTAAAAAAATTCTATTATTATTTGGATTAATTTTAAATAAACTGATAATATTGAACTTGCACCAATTGAGAATGTACATTATTGGTACATTTGAAAGCAAAAGCATATGGAGGAATTTCTGTTCTACATAAAACTTGGACTTGACCATGTATTGGACTTTGGAGCCTATGATCATATCTTGTTTTTATCGGCTTTAGCGGTCCCGTTTACTTTTAAGCATTGGAAACGGGTATTGATTTTGGCCACTATTTTCACCATTGCGCACTGTACCTCTTTGGCTCTATCCGTTTATGAAGTTGCCATTGTAGATGTTGGTCTGATCGAATTCTTGATTCCCGTTACCATTTTGCTTACGGCGCTTTTCAATTTTGCCTATGTCTACAAAGAGGCCTTGGACGTGGGTCTTTTTCTTCACATTTTGGCCACCGCTTTCTTTGGGTTGATCCACGGTTTTGGCTTTTCCAACTATTTTAAGATGTTGATGGCCGAAGAAGAGGATAAGATTACGCCCTTATTGGGTTTTGCTACGGGAATTGAGTTATCTCAAATCATCATCATATTGGTGGTTTTGATTATTGCCTATGTGATTTTGGACTTATTGAAGGTAAAGCGATCCATTTTTATAGCCGTTGCATCCATTTTGATCATAGCCATTACAATACCCTTGCTTATTGCTACGTTCCCCATATAGGACCTTAGTTAAAATTTATCGAATAAGGTTGTCTGGGTCTGTCAAAGCAGGTATATTTAATTAATTATCAGCGTTTTTTGGATTTATGAAGGCGAGCAAACAAGAAAAATACGATAAAGCCTATTTGCGAATGGCCCAAGAATGGGGCAAACTATCCTACTGTAAAAGAAGGCAAGTAGGAGCCATAATCGTTAAGGATAGAATGATTATTTCCGATGGGTACAACGGAACACCCACGGGATTTGAGAATTTTTGCGAGGACGATGAAGGGTATACCAAATGGTATGTGCTGCACGCCGAAGCCAACGCCATTCTTAAAGTTGCCTCATCCACACAGTCGTGCGAAGGTGCTACGCTCTACATTACCCTATCGCCATGCAGGGAATGTAGCAAGCTCGTGCACCAAGCTGGCATAAAACGTGTGGTATACCAGAATGCGTACAAAGACGACTCCGGAATTAAATTTCTGGAAAGGGCAGGAGTTGAAATCGTCCATTTGCCCGTTTTGGAAGAAATGGTTTAAAACCATAATTGCTATATGAAAAAGATCAAAGGATATATTTGGCCTACCTTACTTGCTCTAGCGGTAGCCATAGGCATTTTTATAGGAGGAAAGCTCCATTTTAACGATTCCCCGGAAAAATTGTTCTCCACCAATTCCAAAAAGGACAAGCTCAATCGGCTTATTGACTATATCGACTACGAATATGTGGACGATGTGGACACCGATAGCATTGTGGATGTCACCGTTAACAATATCTTGGGCAAACTGGACCCACACTCCGTATACATTCCAAGAGATGAGATGAAAGACGTGGCCGAAAGCATGAAAGGCGATTTTGCAGGTATCGGCGTAAGTTTTTACATGTATAGGGATACCATTACCGTAATAAGAACCATCAAAAATGGACCGAGTTACATCAGTGGAATAAAACCGGGCGACCGTATTTTGATGGCCGACACGGATACGCTTTACGGCAGAAGAATAGCCAACGATGATGTGGTCTCTACCTTAAAAGGCAAGATCGGTACAAAGGTAAATTTGAAGGTTTTTAGAAAAACCGAAAACAAAATAATGGACGTTCCCGTGGTTCGGGACCGTGTTCCAATCAGAAGTGTTGAAGCGTATTACATGCTCACCAACGAGATGGGTTACATCAAAATCAACCGTTTTGCCGAATCCACTTTTGATGAGTTCAAAGATGCGTTGAGAAAATTAAAACTAAGAGGTGCAGAGAAACTGACCTTGGATCTGAGGGATAATCCTGGTGGTTATTTGGGAATTGCCGAAAAATTGGCCGACGAGTTCTTGGAAGATGACAAATTGATACTTTTCACTAAAAACAAGAAAGGGCGCATTAAAAAAGCATACGCCACCAAAAAAGGGGATTTTGAGAACAAACCGGTATATGTGCTTATTAATGAACGCTCTGCATCGGCCAGTGAAATTATTGCAGGAGCCTTACAGGATAACGATATAGGTACTATTGTAGGTAGGCGTTCCTTTGGAAAGGGCTTGGTGCAACGCGAAATGGACTTGGGCGATGGCTCAGCGGTTAGGCTAACAGTTTCCAGATACTACACCCCAACAGGGCGGTCCATTCAAAAAACCTATAAAAACGGTAACCACGACTATTACAAAAGCTTTATGGAACGCTACACCAGTGGCGAATTGATATCTGCGGACAGCATTAAAGTGGCCGACTCCTTAAAGTTTGTAACCCCAAAGGGCAAAGTGGTCTACGGTGGTGGGGGGATTATCCCCGATGTTTTTGTTCCTATCGGGAGCAATCAAGAAGAAGCCATAGAGAGCATGGACGATACCTATCAGTTTTTTGCCCGTTTTGTTTTTGAACATTTGGAAAAGGACAGGACCATGTACGATGATTATGACCAAAACCAATTCTTGGACGAATTCAAGGTAGATGATATCCTTTTCGATAATTTCATACAATTTGTACTGGATAGAAAGGTAAAATTGGATTTCTATGCCCATGAGGAAAAGATAAAGGCGTATATAAAGGCCAATATTGCCGAACAATTGTTCTCGCCCAACCTATCTGCCCAGATCAAGGGAGATTTTGATTCCATGCTCAATAAGGTAAAAGCATTGGATAAAGCAAGGATAGATCAATCCCAAATTGGTGCTGTAGAAGTAAAACCTTGATTTATACCTTTTTAGGAAGTTTTCAATTGTTCTGTTATGCCCCTTTTTGTTGCCAACGCACTATCTGGCCACTCTTTCAAAGGTCAAATCGTTGACCTTTTCATCTGTCCTGTTATAATTTTGAACCGTAGCCGCGGCTATGCTTAAAAATTATGTCTCAAACTGCATCAAAAAAGGCCTATATCAATTCCAATCACAAATTCCTAAACAGGCTCTTAGTCTTTTAGCTTTTTGTCTATCTTTTTGGAAGTAATAAAGATCAACATAAGCACTATGGCACACAGCGAGGCCACTATCCCGATCAAAGCAATGGTGCTATCGCCCTGAAGCGGGTTTTCAAAATCTACCAAGGTTACATTATAGGCAATAAGGCCCAACGCCAGTATAATTAAAACTATAGCAAAGGTCTTGTTCATATCAATGGTTTAAATACCGTGCGTAAGTAACTCGTTTATGTTGGTGGCAAAAAGCTTAACCGCAATGGCCATAAGAATTACACCGAACACCTTTCGGATAATATTGAGTCCGTTTTTGCCCAAAATACGTTCGATTCTTGCACTGGACTTAAGCACGATGTATACAAAGATAACGTTTATAATAATGGCGACGATAATGTTCTCCACGTGATATTCCGCCCTAAGTGACAGAATGGAGGTCAAGGTACCAGCACCTGCGATAAGCGGAAATGCAATAGGTACAATAGAGGCGGTTTCCGGCTCATCATCCTTGTAAAGCGATATGCCCAAGATCATTTCGATCGCCAAGAAAAATATGATAAAAGCACCGGCAACGGCGAAGGAATTTACATCGATCCCGATCAAAGAGAGAATACTTTCCCCAACAAACAAGAAGGCAACCATTATACATGTGGCCACAATGGAAGCCTTTTCCGACTGCACATGGCCAACCTTGCTCCTTAGGGATAAAATAATGGGGATACTTCCCAAAATATCGATTACGGCAAACAATACCATTCCAGCGGTAGCAATCTCCTTAAAGTTAAAATTCATCGCATCATTTTTTTCGGACGGCAAATTTACGGGTAAAAAACACTTTTGGACTACATAAAATGTTTATAAATCATCAAATTTTCGGTTTTGAATTACCTTTGCCCAAAAAGTTAAGCGCTTAGTATGTTCCAGATAGGAAAAACCATAGTATCCGAAGAGATATTGCAAAATGATTTTGTGTGCAACCTAAATGCTTGTAAAGGAGCTTGTTGCGTAGGAGGGGAGTATGGAGCCCCCTTGGATGATTCCGAAACCGATAAACTCGTAAATATTTATCAAGATGTAAAACCATTTTTGCGCCCCGAAGGTATTGCTGCCATTGAGGAGCATGGTTCTTTTGTAAAAGGAGAGGATGGCGAATGGGAAACCCCATTGGTAAACAACAACGAGTGTGCCTACGTTATTTTTTCCGATAATGGCATGGCAAAATGTGGCCTCGAAGCCGCTTATGAGGCAGGCGCCACCAAGTGGAAAAAACCAATTTCGTGCTATTTATACCCGGTAAGAACAAGGGAGTACTCCGAATTTACGGCGGTAAATTACCATAAATGGGAAATCTGTGACCCTGCCTGTGCCTTGGGCGAAGAATTAAAGGTTCCGATCTATAAGTTTGTAAAAGATGCTTTGATCCAAAAATTTGGGGAGGACTGGTACAGGGAATTGGAGGAAGTAGCGGCAGAAAACGTTAGATAGTAGGAATATCCAGCACTACTTTGGTGCCGTTCGGGTCTCCATTTTCATCAAACAGGTCCAAAATATCCACATCGAATTTGTTTTGATAATCCTTGGCAAAATTGGCCAATCGTTCCTTGGTAATGCGAATGCCCAAGGACTTTCTCTTTAGTACCCTGTTTTCTTTGTTCACTTCTGCCATGGTTCGGCCCACACCATTGTCCACAATTTCGATGGTTACATGGCCCCTGTCCTTGTGCTTAACATTGATCTGTATTTTCTTTTCACCATCTTTTGGTGATAATCCATGCCACAAGGAGTTTTCCAAGAAGGGCTGGAGGGTCAAAGATGGAATTTTGATATTGTCTATATTGATATCTTTTTCCACTTCGATCTTAAAATCAATCTCGTTGGAAAACCTAATGTTTTCGATGTTCATATAAAGCTCCATGGTTCCGAGTTCCTCCGATAACGGGATTTCCTTTTGGGATGACGCCTCTAGAATCTTCCGTACCAGTTTTGAAAACTTGTTTAGGTAATGGACGGCATTTTTTTGCTCGTTGTTTATAATGTAGAGCTTAATGGAGTTCAACGAATTGAACAAAAAGTGTGGGTTCATCTGGCTGCGGAGCATCTGTTGTTCCAAGGTTAGTACCCTTTTTTCGTTTTTACTTTGGTATTGGCGATAGAGAATATAGAGAATGGACAAAATCAGTCCAACAATTAAAGCACTGACAAGAAGCGTTGTTTGGTTCTTCTTTAGTCTAAGGCGAACAATCTCATTTTCCTTGGCAAGTACGGCAATTTGGTTGTTCTTCTTGTCATTTTCGTACTTAACAATAATGTCGTTCATGTACCTTAAGTTGGTGGCACTGGAAATCTGTTTGTCGTATTCGTCGGCTTTTTTGTAATACTCGTATGCCTTTTTAAAGTCGCCCTTGGTATTTTGGAGTTCCGACATTTTTTCATAGGCATACAGAATGTTGCTGGGAATGTTTCGGTTTTGGGCCATTTGCAAACCTTCTTTAATAAAGTTCTCGGCTTCCATGTAATTGCCCAATTTTGTCTGTGCCCAACCTGTATTGATAAAAACCAGGGAGGTTATGGAAAAGTCGCCTATTCTTTTTGACTCTTCTTGTAGCGGCTCCAAAAGCACCAATGCCAAGTAGGGCATATCCTGTTTAAGATAGATTTGGGCCAAGCTGTTCTTGCATATCAAACGGCCAATATCGGAATCGATCTCTTCATTATAGGCCAGTGATTTTCTGTAGTTTTCCAGGGCACCTTCCAAATCCCCTTTTTCTTCAAGGCAATGCCCTATATTTTGATGATTGATGGCCAACCCCAGTTTATTGCCAAGTTCTTCTTCAAGTTTAAGGGCTCTCCGAAACTGTAATATCGCCAAATCATACTGTTCCAAGGTTTGGTACAGGTTCCCTATGCCGTTCAGCGCAACATTGATGCTTCTTTTTATATGGTTCGAGGGGTTTTCAACCTGCTCTGCCAATTCCAAGGCCTTTTGGTTGTAGTCCAAGGCTGTTTTAATGGCATCGGTACGTCTGTACACCACTCCTAACATATTAAGGCTAAGGATTCTAAAGTCGGTGTTGTTGGCCTCCTCGGAGGCTGACAGGGCCTGTTCATGGAGAGTCACCGCCTTTTCGTATTGGGAAATATTTCTGTATTTCATGCCCAATTGGTTCAGGGCATAGGCTCTGCCTACCAAATAATTATACTCTTTGCTTAAATTGGCAAAATATCTTAACAACGAGGTGTCCCTTTTTTCTGAATGCAATTCTTTGTCGAGGGCTTCATACGTTTTGGGCTGAAGTTGGACGAGTGTTTCGGCCTTTTCCTTAAATTCATTTGGGATTTCCTGGGCGATCAAGGAACCAAAAAACGAAAACAATAATAGAATCAGCAAAGTAGTTCTTTGCGGCCGATATAGATTTTCAAAGTATTGGAGCTTTACGATAGGCACGGGAACATTGTGGGATTAAAGCATATCCAAAAAGTCGGATTTTTTTTGCCGGGAAACAGGAATTTTATGATTGGATTCCAAAACCACATAACCATCGGTTTTGAGGAACTCTTTTATTTTATTGAGATTGATAATGTACGAATTGTGTATTCTAAAGAAGATGCTCTGGGGTAAAAGTGTGTTTACTTCTTTTAGTTTTTTGGTAAGTAATATTTTTTGACCATCCGTCAAGAAAATGGTACTGTAGTTGCCATCCGATTCAGCATACAGGATGTCGTCACTGTTCAAGAAAACCAGTTTGCCATCGGTGTTGATGGTTATTTTTTTGTTCTGTGATTCCGCATTGAAGTTGAGCAAAATTTTCTCCAACCGATCAATGCTCAAGTTCTTGGAGTTGAACTTTTTTATCTTGGCAATGGTTTCTTCAAGATCATCGGAGTCAATGGGCTTTAAAAGATAATCGATGGCCTCATTCTTTAAGGCTTGCAGCGCATATTGGTTGTAGGCTGTAGTAATAACGACCGGGAAATTCTTGTTCTTTAGGTTTTTAATAAACTGAAACCCGTCCATGGCGGGCATCTCAATGTCCAAGAACAGGCAATCGGGCGTATTTTGTTCCAAATAATCCAAGGCCTCGCGGGCATCGGTAAAAGATGCAATAATATCCACCTCATCGCTCAAGTTGGTCAGTTCCCAACTTAAACTTTGCAGGGCTTTTATTTCGTCATCAACTATTACAGCTTCTAGCATAATACAGAATAGGTTATATCAAATTTAGAATTATTCTTTACATAGTAATAAAATTATGTGTTAATGGATATTTAGCACGTATAACTGGTATAAAAAGATAAATCAAGGGAAAAACTGTCTTTTTTGGTACACCGCAAAAGAACTGCAAGAGGAAAACAAACGCAATCAGAAAACCGTGTAAACCAATTATACATAAAAAGGAACAGTTTATACATAGACCCTATACTTATGGGGGATTGTTATTTATATTCGGCTTGTCAAAAATTGAAAGACAGTTTATAAAGTTTTGGAAATGAGAAAATGTGCAGTATTGTTTCTGATTTTAATAATGGTTCTGATTTTTGCGGCGGTGTTAGATAAGAAAGATACCGGATTAAATTCTAGTTGGAACAAGGTAGTTGTAAAGAAATAAAATAAGCTTGTGACCAACAGTTGCTCTTAAAAATTTTGTATTACCAAATAATTGTACGGCCACAGCAACCAATCTCTTGATTGTATAAACCGCTTGCACAATTAATCTTCAATTAGGTCAAAATCTAAATTTGATTTTAGGTTTCGGGGGAACTACCTAGGACGAATAAAGGTTTGTGAAGGCCATGATTGAAGAGGCCGTACTCTTTGGTAATATTTGGCCATTGGCTGGTTCATCATAAAAGCGAGACCAAGTAAGTAAACAATATTGCTTCTTGGTCTTTTTTATTTGGTGTAAGCTTATTCCCATCTTTCCGAGAATTTCGACTCTCAAACCTAGATTTTCAACATTTTATGTTAAAAACTTTGTGCCTGTTTTGCAAAGGAGACCTTTAAAAATTCATTGCGTTTTTAAATCTTTGCCATCGCAAACTTCAAGTTTCAACTTTTTACGTGGTATCCGTTGCGATAACATTTAAGCTGATTTTGAATGATGCAAAAAACTTACTGTACATTAAGCATCCCAAATTTTATGCTCTCTGGTGTACATTAATTTGTACTGAAAAACAGTACGTGTGATAGTGTTTATTGATTTAATACCTCGGACAAGTTCACCCCACATTAGAACGTTCCGAGGTATTTTTTTAAAGAAAGTATAAAAAAAGCCTCCAATTTGGAGGCTTTTGATTTTATAGCTCGGTAAACCTTAGAGTGACCATGCTTTGCCGCTGGTCAGGGTGTTGAGGTCTCCACAAGGAACATACTCGCCGGGTATTGGCAAATAGGCCAATACTTCTTCACCAATATATTCTGATGATTTATAGGCCCATGTGGCCAAATCCCTTAAATCATTGGCAAACGAAAAACGGGCAATATCATCATCCAAGCTGGCTTCGCCTCCTTGCAAAATGGCCTCCATGTAGTTCATAATGGCTTCGGAATGTGCCTCTTCTTCTTCGTCGGTACGTTTTTTAAGATACATTTGCAATGCTGGTTCAATATCAGCAGGCTCAATGTCCATTAGGCTTTCCTTACCGGAGTCTGCAAGGACCTTATCATAGAATTTGTTCATTTTCATAACTACAAAGTCTCTTTGGTCCAAAGGCATCACTTCATCCAGGTATGCATCTATAAAAACGTGCACGTTCATCTCGGTTGCTGACGGAGTGTCCGTTTTGGGAAGGATTACGTCCAAGGTCTGTGCCATGGCGTATCCTTGTTCTTTATTTAGGAAACTGGGTGTCCATTCGGCGTAGGCCGGCTTGTTCTTGCAGCTCTGAAGCAAAGAGAACAATGTTGGTGTGGCCACTGCATAACCGAAGGCCAATCCCATATTTTTAAGTGCTGATCTTCTTTCCATTATATATTTCCTTTTTTAAGTTCTTGGGCAGCATGGTTGGCGGCCCTTGCAGTAAATGCCATGTAGGTCAACGATGGGTTAACGCAGCTTGCAGAGGTCATAAAGGCACCATCGGTTACATATACGTTCTTACATCCATGCACTTGGTTGTGTCCGTTTACCACGGATGTTTTTGGGTCACGGCCCATACGTGCTGTTCCCATTTCGTGTATGCCAAGTCCTAGAGCGTAAGGTCTATCGTAAGGAGTAATGTCCTTGGCTCCTGACTTTTCCAACATTTGAACGGCCTGATCCTGCATATCTTTACGCATATTCAGTTCGTTTTGTCTGATTTCCGCATCAAAAGTAACGGTAGGTAGGCCCCACTGATCTTTTTTGTCGTAATCCAAGGTCATCTTATTGTCGTGGTATGGAAGAATTTCTCCAAAGGCAAGCATGTTCATGGTCCAACCTCCGGGTGTAAGTACGGCATCCTTATAGTCTTTACCAAAAGAAGCCTCGGCGATCATTTCTTCATAATTGCCTCTACTGGCACCTCCTTGGTAGCCATAGCCCCTAACAAAATCTTTCATATTGGAATCCCCGCCGAGGTTCCTAAACCTTGGAATATACGTACCATTGGGTTTTCTTCCTTTATAATACTTGTCTTCGTATCCTTCAAATTTACCCGATGCGCCGACCAAGAAATGGTGGTCCATAATGTTATGGCCCAATTCTCCTGAATCGTTGCCCAAACCATTGGGGAACCTATCGGATTTGGACTGCATTAAAATAGAAGTTGATGCTACTGCAGAAGCGCAAAGGAAAATTACTTTGGCCTTGAATTCGAATTCCTCTTTGGTTTCCCTATCGATGACCTTAACTCCTGTAGCCTTTTTGGTGTTAGGGTCATAAATTACTTCATGAACAATGGAATCCGGTCTTAGCGTCATGTTTCCTGTTGCTTCGGCAGCGGGCAATGTGGAAGAAACACTACTAAAGTATGCTCCGAAAGGACATCCTCTAATACAACGGTTTCTAAATTGGCAACGAACACGGCCATCGCCTTCAAATTGCTTGTCGCTATTAATGTGTGCCACCCTACCTGCAGTAATTACACGGCCATTAAAATGTTCTGCAACTTTTCCCCTAACATGGTCTTCCACACAGTTAAGCTCCATCATGGGTTCGAACTTTCCATCTGGTAGCTGCGGCAAACCTAAATTTTCACCGGACACACCAATGTAGCTTTCCACTTTATCGTACCAAGGAGCTATGTCTTTGTAACGTACGGGCCAATCAACCGCAATACCTTCATTTTTGTTTGCGGTAAAGTCGATGTCGCTCCAACGGTAACTGTGCCGTCCCCACATAATGGAACGTCCACCAACATGGTATCCACGCATCCAATCGAACCGCTTGGTCTCGTTGTATGGGTGGTCCAGGTCATTTACAAACCAATGTTTGGATGCTGCTCCAGTTGTGTACCCTGTTCTGGATTGTTTCTCCTGCTTTTTAATGTCTTCTCGGGTTGCTGTTCCCGCATGGGGGAAATCCCAAGGATCCTTATCGGCTGTTGGGTAATCTTCACGGTGCTTTACCATGGGCCCACGTTCCAAGACCAAGGTCTTCAGGCCGTTTTCGCACAATTCTTTGGCAGCCCAACCACCGCTGATACCCGTACCTACCACGATGGCATCATAGGATTCCTGCTCCTGATTGTAATAAAATTTACTCATTTATTCGGATTGTTTATTTGCTAAATGTATTAATTATTAAATTAATTTTCTACATTTAATCCCTATGTTTATTGAGAATTCAGCACTATAACGTTGTAGTTTTTGGATTCCGAACGAAATTAACTAACGTAAAAATATGAACAGAAGTAATTTAGCACAGAAAAGTATTGTTACCTTGATTATGGTGGCATTTTTAGGATTTTATTCCTGTAAACAGAATTCAAAAAAGGAATCGGCCGAAGAAACTGCAACAGAAGTAGCCGTTGAAGAATCCAAACCGGATTTAAAACTTTCTTTGGCACAATGGTCAATCCATAAAATGATTCTTGAAGAGGGTGTAGACCCTTACACTTTTGCAGAAAAAGCAAGTGAATGGGGCTTTGAAGGTCTCGAATATGTGAGCGCCCTTTATTATAAGGAGCTACAGGCCGCTAATTTTTCGGAAGAGGCCATGAACAACTGGGTGGAAAAAAGCAAGGCCGAAAGTGAAAAATATGGCTTAACGAATGTTTTGATCATGGTAGATGGTCAAGGAGATATAGCCGTTCCTGATGAGGCCGAAAGAACAAAAGCCGTTGAAAACCATTACAAGTGGGTAGATGCCGCCGCAGCTTTGGGCTGCAGTTCCATCCGTGTAAACCTGAACGGGAGCATGGACCCGGAAGTTTGGATGCCGGCCTCTGTTGCAGGGCTTACGCAACTGGCCACTTATGCCAAGGACAAAAACATCAATATTATTGTTGAAAACCACGGAGGACCATCTTCCAATGCACAACTATTGGCGGAGGTCATGGAAAAAGTAGGCATGGACAATTGTGGAACATTGCCCGATTTTGGCAATTTCTGCATCAAAAGAGAAGCAGGCGATTACTATTCGTCCAAATGTTTGGAAGAATATGACCGCTATAAAGGAACAAAGGAGTTAATGCCCTACGCCAAGGGCGTTAGTGCCAAATCCTATAGTTTTGATGAGGAGGGGTATGAAACAAGAGTGGATTATCCAAGAATTATGGACATTGTTCTAGAATCCGGATACGAGGGTTTTGTGGGGGTGGAATATGAAGGCTCCGAACTTAGTGAAGAAGAAGGAATTTTGGCAACCAAGGCACTTTTGGAAAAAGTATTGGAGTAGACCAAATTAATATGAATGGGTAGATGAAGGGATTTTTGCAACAACTCTTCGATTACAATTTTTATTGTAACAAAAAAATAATTGAACAATGCAGTGGTCCGGGCCAGGTTCCGGACAACTGCATTAGACTTTTTAGCCATATACTCAATGCGCACCATATCTGGAACCATCGCATGTTGGGAATCCCAACCGAATTCGGTGTTTGGGACGAGCACGAATTGAGCAAGTGGGAAGATATCCATTACGAAAACCAGCGCACCTCTTTTGAAATTGTTTCCAATACGGATACTTTTGAAAAACGGGTGGAGTACGAGAACAGTCAAGGAAGAAGTTTTTCCAATGACATAAAGGATATTCTTTTTCATATTATTAACCATTCCACGCACCATCGTGGGCAAATTATGATGGAAATGAGAAATTCTGGAATAGCGCCAGAACCTTTGGATTACGTACATTACAAACGATAACAAGCAACTAACTAACACTTTACATGAATATTAAAACCAAACTCCAACTGTCCTTTATGATGTTCCTCGAGTTTTTTATCTGGGGTGGTTGGTTTGTTACTTTGGGTACTTTTTTGGGCAACAATTTGGAGGCCACAGCGGGACAATCGTCAATGGCCTTTTCCACACAGTCATGGGGAGCTATCATTGCTCCGTTCATTATCGGATTGATTGCCGACAGATACTTTAATGCCGAACGAATTTTAGGGGTACTGCACTTAATAGGTGCATTTTTAATGTACCAAATGTATCAGTCAACAGATTTTACGGCCTTTTACCCCTATGTGCTGGGTTACATGATCTTGTACATGCCCACATTGGCATTGGTAAATTCAATTTCATTCAACCAAATGAAAGACCCTGCAAAAGAATTTTCGAACATCCGCGTGTTCGGGACCATCGGTTGGATTATTGCCGGTCTGGTCATTAGTTATCTTTTTGTTTGGGATTCGCCAGAAGCGTTGAAAGCGGGAATGCTCAAAAACACATTTTTAATGGCGGGCATCGCTTCTGCCGTGTTGGGGCTTTTCAGCTTTACATTGCCCAAAACTCCTCCAACAGTAGACAAAAATGAAAAGGTGACCATTTCCGATATGTTGGGACTGGATGCGTTAAAGCTTTTAAAGGACAAAAACTTTTTGGTGTTCTTTATCTCATCCGTATTGATTTGTATCCCATTGGCCTTTTATTATCAAAACGCCAACCCTTTTCTGGCAGAAATAGGGTTGCCCAATCCAACGGGGAAAATGGCCATCGGACAAATATCGGAAGCACTGTTTATTCTTGCGCTGCCCTTTTTCTTTACCAAGTTTGGATTTAAAAAGACGATTTTGATAGGCATGTTGGCCTGGACCGTTCGTTATTTGCTGTTCGCTTACGGTAATGCAGACGAACTATCATTTATGCTGATCATCGGAATTGCATTGCACGGTATTTGTTACGACTTTTTCTTTGTATCCGGACAGATTTATACCGATACCAAAGCAGGGGAGAAATACAAAAGTGCCGCGCAAGGATTGATTACCTTGGCCACTTACGGTGTAGGAATGTTAATAGGGTTCTGGATCGCTGGGTTAATAACCGATTCACTTACTTTGGAAGATGGAACTCACGCTTGGGATACCATTTGGATTTATCCGGCAGCGTTCGCAGCAGTAGTATTTATATTGTTTGCACTGATATTTAAAAACGAAAAAGTAGAATATAAATCTTAGATACAACCAAAAATCAACTAATACAAACATGAAAAACGTAAACAAAAATCAGCTATTTGTAGCGGCCTGTATATCGCTTGTCGTTACATCCATGACCTTTGCCATCAGGGCGGGTATTTTGACCCAATTAGGGGAAGAGTTTATGCTTTCCAATCAACAATTGGGTTGGATAAACAGTATGGGCTTTTTTGGGTTCCCTATTGCAATGATCTTCGGTGGATTGCTCTACAATAAAATAGGGGCACGTAAACTCATGGTAACGGCATTTGTCTGCCACATGCTTGGATTGGTGCTCACTATTATGGCAGGAGGTTTCTGGACGCTAATTATATCCACCTTCTTTATTGGTTTTGCCAATGGTTCGGTCGAAGCGGCCTGTAACCCTATGATCGCCGATATGTTCACCAAGAACCGGACAGCTATGCTGAACAGGTTCCACGTATGGTTCCCCGGAGGAATTGTAATTGGCTCCCTTATCTCCAAGTTCATGACCGATTTTGGAATGGGATGGCAGTTGCAGATAGCAGTAATGCTGATACCAACACTTATCTACGGATACATGTTCTTTAAACAACAGTTTCCGGAAAGCGAGCATATCGAAACCGACACCACAAAAAATATCAAAGGGCTGGCAGACCCATTGTTCATTTTTATAATGATCTGTATGACGCTAACCGCGATATCCGAATTTGGACCACAACAATGGGTAGAGCGTATATTGGGCAATTCAGGAGCAAGTCCAATGCTGGTGTTGGCCATGGTGACGGGTATTATGGCCATAGGCCGGTACTTTGCAGGCCCCATTGTACATAGGCTTAACCCCATAGGAGTGCTGGTGATGTCCGCTCTGGTCACCACTGCTGCGGTTTACAGCATGAGTGTTGCAGAAGGGTCGATGATTTATTTTGCGGCCATTCTTTTTGCCCTCGGAGTTTGTTATTTTTGGCCTACCATGATCGGGTTTACCTCGGAATATCTTCCAAAAACAGGGGCATTGGGAATGTCCTTGGTCGGAGGCGCAGGAATGTTCTCCACGGCCATTTGGCAGCCTGTAATCGGCGGATGGTTGGATAGTGCAAAAGAAACAGCCATAGCATCGGGATTGACCGATCAGGTCGCAGAGTTGGCCGCAGGAAAGGCAACCTTGGGAAAAATGATGTTTTTTCCGCTGGCAGTATTGATTTTGTTTTTCATTTTGTTCTTGTTGAGAAAAAAACTGGAAGAACGAAGAGTACCACAAGGTCATACCGCAGAAGAAGTAGTATAATTATAAAATAAAATAACAGAAAATGCCTAAAAAGATTAGACTTGGAATTCTTGGAGGAGGAGGGGATTCCCTTATCGGAGTTTTACACAGAGTAGCCTCTTTCATTAATGACAATTATGAAATTGTTGGGGCGGTATTCAACCCAGATTTGGAAGACAGTATAGCGTTTGCCAAGGAAATTGACATTCCTACCAATCGCGTCTACAAAGATTTTGATACGCTTGTTGAAGAAGAGATGAAACTCCCCGAAGACGAAAGAATTCAGGTGTGCTCTATACTTACACCAAACTTCCTTCATTTTCCAATGGCAAAAAAGCTGTTGGACAATGGTTTCCACGTTATCTGTGAAAAACCGATGACCACTACCTATGAAGAAGCCAAAATTCTTCAGGAAACCCTAAAAAAGGCGGGAACTGTATTTGCCGTTACCCATACCTATACAGGGTATCCGATGGTGCGTCAAATGCGTGAGATGATCAAGGAAGGAGTCATTGGAAAAGTACATAAAGTTGATGCACAATATTATCAAGGTTGGATGAACCCTATCATCCATGACAAGGAAAAACGCGGAACAGTATGGAGGCTCGACCCGAAAAAAGCGGGAATCAGTTCTTGTATGGGAGATATAGGGGTACATGCTTTCAATATGATTGAGTATACGACCGGCTTGCAGGTACAATCATTGCTGTGCGATTTTAATTATATGTACGATGACAATGTGATGGACATGGATGGTACGGCCCTTATCCGTATGGACAAAAACGTAAAAGGGGTCATTAGGGCAAGCCAAGTGGCCACAGGAGAGGAAAACAACCTCACCATTGCCATTTATGGTCAAAAGGGAGGCTTGAAATGGGAACAGGAAAACCCCAATTACCTCTACAAATTGAACGACCCAGAACCATTGCAGGTGTACAAACCAGGCCATGAATATAATTCCGACCTATCCTTGGATGGAACCAAATTACCTCCCGGACACCCCGAGGGTATTTTTGATTCCATGGCCAATATTTATTTGGGCGTGGCCAGGGCCATTCGCGGCGAACAATACAATAGCGGAGAGTTCCCGACCATGTTGGATGGAGTTAGAGGCCTTAATTTTATTGAGAACACCGTAGCTTCTCACAAACAAGGAAATGTTTGGGTGGATATGGATTGATATTGGTCTATGGACCTAAAAACTAGACATGATGGCTGCCCTATGGGCGGCCATCATTTTTTATAAAGCATCTCAAATTCCTCAAAAACCACAATCATACTCTCGGTAGGTTTGGTGCCTAGTTCAGAAAGTTCACGGGTGTAATGGTCCCAATGTGTTTTTTTCCAGTGTTCCAAACTTTTGTCGCCCTCGCCCTCTAGGCGAGCATGCTCTTCCCGAATACTAAAAAAGGGCAGTAGTTTAACGGCAGTGGTACGAATAACGCACTTGGCATTGCCCTCCCAATCGGTAACCACGTAAAAATCTCCGATTTTGGGCAAAGCTTCATTGCGTAGTTGAATCCCTTTTAAAGAATGGGTAGTGGCCCTTTTGATTTCTTTGCAAACCAAATCGGCACACAGATCGGCATCTTTTTCATTATCACAAAAATGAATCACTTTGGGCGCATCTTCAGAAGCAAATTCCAAATGGGCATCCAAAAAGTCGCCCCACAGATTTCGGGCAGAAGCATTTTCCATAAGTAGTGTTTAAAAAAAAACTCTAAGCTGTTTTAATTGTTAATGAATCCCTATATTTATGTCTTACTACATGAGACATAAAATTAGCATAGTTTTTTTCTTAAATATAGAAGATAAATCCCAATTAAATTGGGATTTCCAAATTTCTTAAAATTAATTTCAATGAAAACAATTAAAGGACCAGCCGTGTTCTTGGCGCAATTTGTGGACAGTAAAGCTCCGTTCAATACCTTGGACGGTATGTGTAAATGGGCCTCGGATTTGGGGTACAAAGGAATTCAAATACCAACTTGGGAATCCTTCCTGATTGACTTGGACAAAGCGGCCGAAAGCCAAGATTATTGCGACGAGTTAAAAGGAAAAGTCAATTCCTACGGATTGGAAATCACGGAACTATCCACCCACTTGCAAGGGCAATTGGTAGCGGTGCATCCCGCTTACGATATTATGTTCGACAACTTTGCGCCCGAAGCATTGCACGGAAAGCCAAAGGAACGTACGAAATGGGCCGTTGACACCGTAAAAAAGGCCGCAACCGCAAGCCGCAGGTTGGGACTTAACGTGCATGCCACATTTTCTGGGTCATTGCTTTGGCACACCGCTCACCCATGGCCACAACGACCTGCTGGCTTGGTGGAAATGGGTTTTGAGGAGTTGGCGAACCGCTGGATGCCCATCCTAAACCATTTTGACGAAGAAGGTGTGGATGTATGTTACGAAATCCATCCTGGGGAGGACCTGCACGATGGTGATACCTTCGAGCGTTTTTTGGAAGCAACGGGCAATCACAAAAGAGTGAACATTCTGTACGATCCAAGCCATTTTGTATTGCAGCAATTGGATTACATTACCTATATCGATCATTACCACGAGTTTATCAAATCGTTCCACGTAAAGGATTCAGAATTTAACCCAACGGGCAAAAAAGGAGCCTTTGGCGGGTACAACGATTGGGGCGATAGAGCAGGGAGGTACCGTTCCTTAGGCGATGGTCAGATAGATTTTAAGACCATTTTCTCCAAATTGACCCAGTACGGTTGCGATGTTTGGGCCGTAATGGAGTGGGAATGCTGCATAAAAAGTCCAGAACAAGGTGCTCGTGAGGGAGCAAAATTTATTCAAGATCACATTATAGAGGCGACCACAAAAACTTTTGATGATTTTGCAGGTGCCGAAACTGATAAAGAAAAACTTAAAAACATATTGGGATTATGAGAAAATCGATATTATTCGTAGCCCTTGCCATTGCTTTTGCATGTAAGGACAAATCAAAAGAGAACAAACAGGAAGTTGATTCTGACCCAATGGCTGGCATGGAAACTGAAACTCCTGAAGAGCCAAAGCCATCGTGGGATATTCTATTTGATGGAACCAGTTTTGACGGTTGGCACATGTACAATGGAGGAGAAGTTACCGAACCTTGGAAACTCGAAGATGGCGCCATGGTTTTTTATCCGCCAGAGGAGCGGCCCGAAGGTGCCAACTATAACTTGGTGACGGATGAAGAGTTTACCGATTTTGTGCTTACCATGGATTGGAAAATTGCCGAAGGCGGAAACAGCGGTTTCTTTTGGGGAGTGAAAGAAGATGAAAAATACGGACAACCTTACTTGACCGGACCAGAAATACAGGTTTTGGACGATGAAAGACATCCTGATGCACAAAATGGGGAAGACCGATTGGCAGGTTCTTTGTACGATATAATCCCTCCATCGGAAAATGTGGTGAAGCCTGCAGGGGAATGGAATTCCGTGGAATTGATGATCAATCACAAAACCAACCAAGGCCATGTAGTTTTGAATGGGACCAAGATAGTTGAGTTTCCAGTGCAAGGCCCAGAATGGGACAAGCTGGTGGCCAATTCAAAATTTGCCGATTGGGAAGATTTTGCAGCCTTTAAAACAGGCAAAATTGGATTACAAGACCATGGAGATGTGGTAGCCTACAGAAATATCAAAATAAAAGAACTTTAAAATGAATAGAATCAAGATTGCCCTTATGTTGCTGACATTTTCAATGGGGCTGTTCACATTTGGGCAAGAAGTAGAACCAACTACACCAGAAGAAACCGAATTTTATAAACCCGTACCACCAAAAGTGACCCCTGGTGAAGATGGAGCCCCACCAAGTGATGCCATTGTCCTTTTTGATGGCACCTCCTTGGATAAGTGGGTCAGTTCTGTGGACAGTACTGCCGCCAAATGGATATTGAACAAGGACGGCAGCATGACGGTGAACGATAGGACAGGGGATATTCAGACCAAGCAAAATTTTGGAAGTATCCAGCTTCATATCGAATGGAAATCACCCGCAGAAGTACAACGCGATGGTCAAAACAGAGGTAATAGTGGCGTATTTTTGAATGGCCTGTATGAAGTGCAAGTGCTGGACAACAACGATAACGACACTTACGTCAATGGTCAAGTAGGCTCTATTTACAAACAACATGTGCCCTTGGCCATGGCGTCCGTACCTACCGGAGAATGGAACACCTACGATATAATTTACCATGCTCCCGAGTTTGAAAAGGGGCAAAAAGTGAAATCTGGAACCTTAACAGTAATTCACAATGGTGTGTTGATCCAAGACCATGTGGAGATAAAAGGAACCACTCCTTACATTGGTTGGCCCAAAAACCCGCCACACGGCAAAGGGCCGCTTAGGCTTCAAGATCATGGCGACAACAGTAGGGTCAGTTATAGAAATATTTGGGTAAGGGAGCTGGATTAGCTCCCTTATTACTATTTTACTGATACAGAATCTCCAAGAGCCAAAACCTATTTTGGTTACCTTTGGCAAAATTTATCATTTATATATGATTCAATCCATGACAGGCTATGGGAAGCACGTAGTTCAGCTTCCTTCCAAAAAAATCACCATTGAGCTCAAATCGCTCAACAGCAAGAGTTTGGACATCAATGCCAGACTTCCCCAATTCTACAGGGAAAAGGAGCTGGAATTGCGTAAAATGATCGCTGGTGCCTTGAACAGGGGCAAGGTAGACTTTAACCTTTATGTTGAAATTACGGGTGAGGAAACTACAGCAGAGGTCAACAAAGGTGTGGTAAAGAATTATATGGAACAATTGGCCGATATTGCCAAGGGCGACGATATAAAATTGATGGAAATGGCATTGCGCATGCCGGATACCCTCAAAACCGATAAGGACGATATTAACGAAGAGGAGTACAAGGCCATAATAGAAGCCATGGACGAAGCCCTTTCCAAAATTGTTGAGTTCCGTAATGAAGAAGGAAAGGTACTGGAGGAGGATTTTGTGGCCAGGTTGAAGAATTTAAACGAACTTTTGGAAGCCGTGAAAGCCATGGACCCCGAACGTTTGGGAACGGTAAGGGAGCGATTGGACAAAGCGGTGGCCGACCTTAAAGTGGAATTGGATGCCAATAGATTTGAACAGGAACTGATCTATTATCTTGAGAAGTACGACATCACCGAAGAAAAGGTTCGCTTGGCCAACCACCTAAAATATTTTGAGACCACCTTGAATTCCGATGACTCCAATGGCAAAAAATTAGGTTTCATTTCCCAAGAAATAGGGAGAGAGATCAATACCATTGGTTCCAAGGCCAATTATGCGCCCATGCAACAATTGGTGGTACAGATGAAGGATGAACTGGAAAAAATAAAGGAACAAATGCTCAATGTGTTATGACAGAAGGCGGTAAACTTATCATTTTCTCGGCACCCTCGGGCAGTGGTAAAACCACGATTGTGAAGCATCTATTGGATCAACCAGAACTGAACTTGGCGTTTTCCATATCGGCAACATCCCGCCCTCGAAGGGGAAAGGAAAAGAATGGGGTCAACTACTATTTTATGTCGGTTTCCCAATTTAAAAGGCACATCAAAGACGGTGATTTTTTGGAATGGGAAGAAGTGTACCGGGATAATTTTTATGGCACGCTCAAAAGCGAAGTAGAGCGTTTGTGGGCCGAAGGGAAAAACGTGATTTTTGATATTGATGTTTCTGGCGGACTTAGAATTAAAAAGAAGTTTCCGGAGAAAACATTGGCCGTTTTTGTAAAACCTCCCAGTGTTGATGAACTTAAAATCAGACTGAAAAAAAGAAGTACCGAAAGCGATGATAAAATCAATATGCGGATTGCCAAGGCATCCGTGGAGCTGGCCACAGCCCCTCAATTTGATAAAATCATCAAGAACTACGACCTCGATGTAGCTCTTAATGAGGCCCATAGATTGGTCGCCGAATTTGTTGGGGCCGAGATGCCCCCTAAAGAAGATTAGAACATGAAAAAGGTAGGGCTCTTTTTTGGGACCTTTAACCCTATACACATAGGCCATTTGGTCATAGCGAACCATCTGGTGGAGTTTTCCGATCTGGATGAGGTTTGGTTCGTAATAACGCCACAAAGCCCGTTTAAGGTGAAGCAATCCCTTTTGGACAACAACCATCGCTATCAAATGGTGTTCGAAGCGGTTCAGGATTACCCCAAGTTAAAACCCAGTAAAATAGAGTTTGATCTTCCCCAGCCCAATTATACCACCAATACCCTGGCCCATTTGGATGACAAATACGGAAAAGACCATCAATTTTCACTTATCATGGGGGAGGACAATCTAAAAAGTTTCCATAAATGGAAGAACTACGAGGCTATTTTGGAACATTACTCCATTTATGTGTATCCTAGAGTTTCGGACGGTAATATTGAGCATCAATTTAAGGGACACCCAAAAATTACCAAGGTGGATGCGCCCATCATGGAAATATCATCCACTTTTATCCGTAAAGCACACAAAGCAGGTAAAAATGTTCGTCCCATGCTCCCACATTCCGTTTGGAAGTATATGGACGAGATGAATTTTTATAGGTAGCGCTATTTTTTTGAGGTAACCACCCCTACCATGCTATCTGCCGTTCCGTAATACAGATACCAAACATTTTTGAAGAGTACCAAGCCCTCCAGAAAGGTAGTACCATCTTTATATTGGCCTGATTTTTCAAAAGGCAATTCGGGTTTTATAAAAGGTTTCTCGGTACGGTCCAATAGTTTCCAAGGTTCTTGGGCATCAAAAAGGGCCTGCCCTCCTGTATAGATTCGATTTCCAAGCTCCTTTACTCCAATATTTTGTGAATTCCCTGCGTTGTAGAGCACCACAATACCATTATCTGTTAGTAGTGGAGGTGGGCCTACTTCGACTAGCCAAGAATCGAAATAACCGGGCCTAGGGCTTAAAACAGGCGCCAGTTTGCCTTCGTAGGTTTCCACGGGCTCCCAATCTATCATATTGGTTGATGTGGCCATCCAAATATGGGGCACCCCATAGTACATCCAATATTTTCCATGAATCTTTGCAGCAACCAGTTTACCATCCTTAAGTGCTGTTACAATGGCTCCCGATTTGGTTTCTTTTTCGTGATAAACACCATTTTTATAATTCTGAAAAACGGGTCCATGCTTTTCCCAATGCACTAAATCTTTTGAGGTGGCAACGGCTAGCTTGGGGACTTTACGGTTCCATTGTGTATAGGTTAGCACATAAAGCCCATCTTCGGTCTCAACTATGCGTGGGTCTTCAATACCGCCTGGCCATTCATTGATTTTTTGATTGTCATCGTTTGGGTAAAATACAGGTTCTGGCCATTTGTTGTAGGAAGTGCCATCCGCCGAAGTGGCCATTCCAATTCGGGAACGGTGCCCACCGATTTCTTTCTCCCCCAATTTTTCTTCGGCCCGGTATAGCACATAAATGGAATCGTTTTTAGCGATAGCTGCTGGGTTAAACGTGGCCATGGATTCCCAATGGACTATTTTTTGCGTTATGGGGTCTTTAAAGGTAGATGTACCATCTTTCTGTAAAATAGGCTGGGCATTTTTGGGGCGTTCAAATGGCCCCAACATCCAATCTTTTTCTTTGGTTTGGGAAAACAGGCCAGTGCATGTAAATAAAAGAATGCACAGTTGAAAATACGTTGTTCTCATCAATATTAAATTTTTTCTAAGGTATCAGTGCCTAAATACTTATCACCCTTATTAAGGTACCATGCTCTTGTTTTGGGCATTTTTATACCGTTGATTTCCTCTAATCCAGTCAAAAGGATATATTCACCATCATTTTTACTTTCTTCATGATAAAATTGATAGACTTCCATGGCGTAAGTGGTTGGGTCAAAATAAAAATACCATGTATCGGTGCCTACTTCAGCATCGTAGGTAACTTTTAAAACCACATATTTTTTGTCCTTGAATGTCCTATTGTAAACTTTGGGATCTAAGTGTGTGCCCGGGTCATTCAACTTCATGGGAAGTCCGTAGAGGTAGGTGTAGTAATCTTTCATAAAGTTGCCACGTTCACAATTCAGTTGGAATTCTTCGGCCTCTTCTTCAGAAAAGTCTTCGCTTCCGTTCAAGGTGATTTCACAGGAACCCTTATTAAATTCATAGGCGTAGGAATTGCCTTTTTGCTCAACGTTCAAGCTAAACTCTTGTTTGGGAAAGTCCACTCCAATGATGCTTGTGCGTTTTGGACGGCTCGGGGTTTCCATCACCACTTTAAAAGTGGTGTTTAGGTTTTCCCAATTTCCGTTGGGGTCGTGGAACACAATGGCCTTTTCCAGAACTTCATCTGCAGAAAGGGATTGTGCATGACTTGGCGCACTGAACAATACACTTACCAATAAAAGAGCAAAGCAATACCTTCTCATACCAAAAAATTAATAGTTGATATGAGAAAGGTACTATTTTATTTTATCTCAATTGTAGCAGGTTCAACAGAACTATCATGTTCACGATAATACTGTTCCAAAAGGTTCATCATTGCAGTAATTAAATCCCTTGTTTCAAGCAAAAGTGAGAAATACAGCGTCGTATTCTTTGGGCTAGATTCCTCTGTCCTTGTTCTGGAGACTTGGATATCAATTTTTTGTGAAACCAAATCATACAGCTCTTGTTTGGAGTCCAAAATGACACCTATTTGCTCAAATGACTTTTCTTCAAATGCTTTTTGGGTGCTATTGAAAATTTCTTCCAGTTTGTGGTCAATCTCCTTTAGCTCCTTGATTTGGTTGTATTTTAATTTTTTGTGATTGTTGTTGACATGGTTGTAGCTAACCTTCCCAATGTATTCCAGGGATTGTGACATATCGGTTAAGTACCCCATAATATTGATATAAAAATTACTGGCACCAATATGGGCTTCCTCCAGGTTTTTGATAAAATAGAAGGTATGTTCCCTTAAATCTTCTATTTCCAGTGCAAGCTTTTTACCCTGTTTCTTGTTCTTTTTTAAAGAATCCAGTGCTTGTTTGGCAAGCCCGTTGATGGAGTTGGTATAGATTTTATTGCTTCGCTTTATTACATTGGCAATATTGGCGGCGCTTTCTTCTATAACTCCTTGGATGGAACTGCTCTCAGCTCTTCTTAAGCGATCTTCAACCTTTATTTCCTTTGATTTTTTGTTATAGGAAATATAGTTTCTCACCAAAAGTAGAATAGCGGCGAACAATAGTATGGAGATGGCTGCTCCTTTTCCAAAACTTATAAGTGCCAAAATTACTCCAGAAGCCAAGAAAGCAATGATAGCGGTACTGAACCAGCCAGCAATTACGTTGAGCACGCCAGCTACGCGGTATACGGCACTTTCTGCACCCCATGCCCTATCGGCCAAAGAAGTACCCATGGCCACCATAAAGGTTACATAAGTGGTGGAAAGCGGCAATTTGTAAGATGTAGCAATCGAAATCAGGATACCGGCAACCATCAAGTTTACGGATGCCCTAATCATATCAAAAGCAGGTAGTTGGAGTACTTTGTCCTTTGATAGGTTTACGGTAGGTTTTTCGAAACGCTTATCAATTTTATTCTGTATAGATTTTGGTACCGCTGTGGATGCCCAAGTGGACAAACCTATGGAGAACCTAACCAACCCCCTGGATAAAAAATTGGGCTGAAACTTTTCTTTGGCCTCACCCTCACGGGATAGGTTTATTTCGGTATCGGCCACGTATCTTGCTTTTTTGGACAACCAAAGTGTTACCACCATAATCATTCCGGAAAGGAACAATAGTATTGTTGGGGTTTCGACTTTAGTGGCCAAGATTCCCATACTAAATTCAGAGGCCGCGACTCCCGAACCAACCCATGCTTGGTACGATTGCCATGCCGCGATGGGTACACCGATAAAGTTAACAAGGTCGTTTCCGGCAAAAGCTAGGGCCAAGGCAAAAGTTCCCACTCCAATGATTACTTTGTACATATTGACTTTAGCAAACTGGATAAGTAAATAGGATAGGAGGGCCCAAAAGGCAAAGTTGATCAATGCTACCTTGTAAATTTCGGTCTCCAAAAAGTCTTTGATTGTAATACCTCCAATAAAACCATAGGTTTGGTCGGCAAAAGGAGTTCCTTTTATACCTTTCAATAATATAAAATAGGATATCGCCGATAGTGCTATTCCGGCAAAAATAGCTCCGACCCACTTTGCTTTTTTCTGAAATTGATAGGATAACAGCACCCTTGATACCCATTGTACAAAGGCTCCAATGGTAAAGGCTATTACCACTGAGGACAGTATGCCAATGATTATCTCGATGGCCTTATCGGTGTTGATATAATTGACAACATCGGAGAAACTACCGTTTACATCCGCTATTTTTAATATGGCCATGGCCACGGCCGCACCCAAGAGGTTGAAAACTATGGAAACTGTGGTGGAGGTGGGCATTCCCAATGTGTTGAAGAAATCCAACAACAGAATGTCCGTTATCATCACGGCCATAAAAATGAACATGATTTCGTCAAAGTAAAACTCGCCAGGATTAAATATACCTTTCCTGGCAACTTCCATAAGTCCGCTCGAGAAAATGGCACCGCATGCAATTCCCAAGCTAGCAACAATCATAATAGTCTTAAATGAAATGGCCTTGGAGCCTATGGCGGAATTAAGAAAGTTAACCGCATCATTACTTACACCAACAACAAGGTCGGCTATAGCTAAAATGCCCAAAGCGACCAGAATCAAAAAATAAATGTTGTCCATAATTAAAATTCAGAAAAATTTTTCAAATATCTACAGAAATGACCTTTTAATAAGTTATGTTAAGGTTATTTTTTAAAAATGTACCTCTACTTGTAAACGATACATTAATGTATCAAATCCATCATCTATATTTAAATAGCTTAAATCGCTTTGAACCTTTAGCTTATGGCCCACAATGTATTTTGAGAGCCCTAAGGTGTATTGTGTTTCAGGTGTTTTACCGGTTATGCCGTAATCCAATTTAATGTTGGTGTATCTGGCAGATACTTCCCAATTATTTTTAAACAGGTAACCCGATTGAAGATTGAGCCCCCTTCCCACTTGAACAACATCCCCTGTTTCGGTATTGTCCGAGTTTACGGCTATCGGGTTGTCCGCATCACGATTTGCATATTCGCCCATCAGGGAAAATCCATTGTACTTGAACATGAAATCCAAAAACAAGGTGGAAATATTGGTTTGGTAGAGCCCGGTATCATTGAACATAAAGTTTCCCATGTTGCTTCGGGTTTTTACGGCATTGTTATTTAGATCGTATGTGGCTGCGACCATTAATTTTGGGGTAGCTTCCCGGCTTAGGTCAGCTCCTTTATAATCCCCTTTGGCCGTGAACCTTCCAAAGGGCAATAACTCTAGTCTTGTGGTGTATTGATGCCCTCCTAAATTACCTTCGGTAACATTTCTTCCATCGCCTTGGGATAGGGCGAATTTTTCGCGTACCAAGAACTTGTTGCCCAAATAAAAATGATGCCTGAGCTGAAAGCCCATATCCCTGTCAATAGTAAATCTGCTATTTAATAGAGATCTATCCACTTGCTGAAGGTTTCCGGATGAGATGACCCTTTCAATATTACCGGGCAACTTTGTTTGTCCGAACCAAAGCTCAAAGTTTTGGTAAAAATTCCACATTACAACGGCATCTAAAATGTATCGAGGTGTATTTCTTGTAAATTCGGAGCCTCCAGAAAGATCCCTATTGGAAAGGCCAAGCTCTATTTTGTACTTGAGTTTTGGGGAATAGGCAAAACCATCGAATTTTAACCGGGCCCGCCTTACCAAAAAGTTCTGTTCTGGGCTGGCAAATTTATTTTCACCATTGTCTGTCCAGCTAAAATTGGATAATATTTGCATTCTTGTTCCCACCTTCATGGACCAAGTACTATCCTTGCCAACGATGTTGAGCAAGCCTTTGCCAAACTTTGTCGAGGATATCTCTTGGGAATAAGAAAAATGTGCGCATGTAAATAGAAAGAAGAAGCCTATTAAGGCTAACTTTTTGGTATTCATAACGGTACTAGTTTTTGTCGCTGCAAATAACCGTACTCAATGTTAAGTTAACATTTCCTCTATGTTATTTTAAGGATGTTATTTTTAATAAAATGGCTACCTTTTAAAAGGTAGCCATCAGATTTCTGAGAATAGTCGACAAAAACTAATATCCGTATAGAAATCCTTGTCAAAATTGAACTATCCAAATTTCTTTACTGTAATTTTAAGTTTAAGTAATCATTAAGCATTGCTTACTAAGGTGATATCCAGTTTTCTTGGTGTATAACCTAGGTTAAATGTATATTGCGCCAATAGTTGAGTATGAACTGGGAACAATTACTTTCTTTAAAACGTCACGGCGACACAGGTAAACGATTACGCAAGGAACAGAACGAGACCCGTTTGGGTTTTGAGGTGGATTACGACCGGATCATTTTTTCGTCTGCCTTTAGGAGCTTGCAGGACAAGACCCAAGTATTTCCAATGCCCATAGCCGTTGGCTCCCAAAAAGATTTTGTGCATACCCGCCTTACCCATAGTTTGGAGGTATCGGTGGTAGGAAGAAGCCTGGGACGTATTGCAGGACAGCAAATTTTGACCAAATACCCGTTTTTGTCCGAAGTGCACGGTCACCATTTTAATGATTTTGGTGCTATAGTTGCCGCTGCTGCATTGGCCCACGATATTGGCAATCCTCCATTTGGGCATAGTGGGGAAAAGGCCATTGGAAATTATTTTAAACAAGGCAAAGGAAAGCAATACGAGGATATGCTTACCGCAGAGGAATACCAAGACCTTATCGATTTTGAAGGCAATGCCAATGGTTTTAAACTTTTGACCGAGTCTCGCGAAGGCGTTCCGGGAGGCCTCCGATTGAGTTATGCCACTTTGGGCGCATTTATAAAATATCCGAAAGCCTCCTTGCCCAAAAGGCCATCTAGAAGCATCGTGGATAAAAAGTTCGGGTTTTTTCAATCGGAGAGATCATTTTTTAATGGGCTAGTGGAAGAAATTGGCCTGTTGCCCAACCCCGACCATCCCGAAACAGGTTTTTTGAGACACCCGCTTACCTATTTGGTCGAGGCTGCCGACGATATCTGTTACACCATCATCGATTTTGAGGACGGAATCAACCTGGGGCTCATTCCAGAAGAATATGCGTTGGAGTATTTGATCAACTTGGTGAAGGATAACATCAACACCAAAAAATATAATGCCATGACCACCTCAAGCGACCGGTTGAGTTATTTGAGGGCACTTGCCATTAGCACCTTGATCGGGGATGCTGTGGATGTTTTTGTGAAGAACGAGGATAAAATCCTTAATGGAGCGTTTGATGTTTCTCTGTTGGACAAGGGGAAATACAGGGCTCAGGTAGAGGACATCATTAAGTTGAGCGTAGAAAAAATCTATCAATCTACCGAAGTGGTCGATAAAGAACTGGCAGGTTACCGTATAATTTCGGACCTGTTGGACATGTACACTACGGCACTGATCAATGTAAAAAAGGGGGAGGGCACCAATTATGACCGATTGCTAATCAAAAGTTTACCCAAAAACTATCAGAATACAAATACTTCGATGTATAAAATATTGTTGGATACCAGTTGTTTTGTGGCTAGCTTATCCGATAGTGCAGCGGTACACATTCATGATAAATTAACGGGGCGAAAAATCTAAAACAGGTTCTAAAACGAATAGAGCAATCCCACGCCCAGTAACTGTTTAAACTGTATACGGGCTATACCAGGGTTTATAACCGTGCCATCCTCGGCAATCTCCTCATCAAATTTTGTGTCATCATCAAAGATGAGATGGGTACCTATATTGGCATTGAGATACTCGTTCACCTTAAGGTTAAAATTCAATTCCCAGTCTACATCAATGTTTCCAAAACTACTTATATAATCGGTATACAGATTGATCCGGTGGTTCATCAATACATTTCTTGCGATTTCGGTTTCCCACGAATTGGTGATCAAAAAACCAAGTTCCAAAAAAACATTTTTGCCCTCTTCAACACCAAATGCACCTTGATTGGAAAGCACTTCGTCCAGAACAAAAGTGGATTTCATGGTAGCAGGTGAAATATATAGGTTGAAGTTGTCTTTAGTGGGGATATAGGATGTACCGACACCGACAAACAGATATCCAGGGGCCATAAACCTGGAAATCGGGTTTTCTCTATCGGGATATTTATAACCGTTGGAAAACTGGGTCCGTAAATTTGCCTTAACGGAATAGTACCAGTTTGTGATGGTATCTTTTCTAAAACTTAGGGTGGTGGACAATCGAATCTGGTCGTCCGTTTTTCTTAGTTTCCTCCCTTCTTGTGCATTGAGGCCGTATCTAAGTTGAACCTCGTTGTCCCAGTTTAAATATCGGAACTTATAATTTCTGGCAAAATCTGCACTTGCAAGTGCCGAAACAGAGTTGTCGCCCCCTGCATTCCAGTTCACAAAAGCTACTTCGCTAATATTAAGTCCAAATTTGTTCACTTTTTTCCAGAATGATGTGGGCTTAAAACGGTTGTACCAAATACTCAAAGGTTTTACACGGTTAAGAACAGTACGTGGGTCGGTGAGCTTGGCACTTCTTGTAAGATATTTTAGTTTAACATCTTTGATGCGAACAATTTTAAAACCGGCATCGGTACTGTCGGGTTCAAAAACCTTTAAACGGGTTATCTGTGCATTGGCAGACAGGAAAACAGTAAGGAATAGAATCAAAAAACAATTTATTCGCATTGGTCTAAGGTTGATTGTATGTATGAATGTATCGTATCAAAATCTATACCAGCCAATTGATGGGTCTCGGGTATGGTGCCATGCTCAACAAATTGATCGGGAACTCCAAATATTTTAACAGGTTTTGACAATCCCTCCTCATTGGCGAATTCCAAAACAGCAGAACCAAAACCACCTATTTTGGTACCATCCTCTACAGTAATAATGTACTTGTATTTGGTAAAAATAGTGCGTAGTGCATTCTTGTCCAAGGGTTTTACGAAACGCATATCGTAATGGCCAACTTTTTCGGAACCATCTAAATTTTTAATGAGGCCGGCGATAGTGTTACCTATATGACCTATGGTAAGTACCGCAATTTCGGAACCTTCTTTCAAACACCGGGACTTACCAATTTCAATAGGCTCAAAATCATTCCTCCAATCAATGTTCGTTCCCCGACCTCTAGGGTATCGTATGGCAATGGGATTATTTAGCCCCAATTGTGCGGTGTACATTATATTTCGGAGTTCCATTTCGTTCATTGGAGCAAAAACGATGAAGTTTGGGATGCAACGCAAATAGGCCATATCAAAAACACCGTGATGGGTCGGGCCGTCCTGTCCTACAAGTCCTGCACGGTCCAAACAAAAAATAACCGGAAGCTTTTGTAGGGCCACATCATGTATCACCTGGTCATAGGCCCGTTGTAAAAAAGTGGAATAAATATTACAAAAAGGCACTAAACCTTGTGTGGCCATTCCTGCAGCCAAGGTAACGGCATGTTGCTCGGCTATCCCTACGTCAAAGGCACGGTCGGGCATTTGGTTCATCATAAATTTTAGCGAGCTGCCACTGGGCATGGCAGGGGTGATTCCAACAATATTTTTATTTTTTTTGGCCAATTCCACTATGCTGTGTCCAAAAACATCTTGATATTTTGGAGGTTCATTCTGCCCAGATTTTTTCAGACGTTCCCCGGTAAGCTTGTCAAACTTTCCAGGAGCATGGTACACCACTTGATCTTCCTCAGCCTGTTTCAGCCCTTTCCCCTTTGTAGTGATGATATGAAGCAACTTTGGTCCCTCCACATGTTTTAGGCGTTCCAGTTCCTTGACCAAGGCTTTTATATCATGTCCATCAATAGGACCCGAATAGTTGAGGTTAAGACATTCAAAAATATTTTCGTCTTTGGCGGTACCTGCCTTTACGTTGGTGAGATATTTTTTTAGGGCCCCAACGCTGGGATCGATTCCAATGGCATTGTCATTGAGCACGATTAATGCGTTTACATGGGTCACTCCGAGATGGTTCAATCCTTCAAAGGCCATTCCGCTGGCAATAGAGGCGTCGCCCACCACGGCAATATGCTGTTTGGTATAATCGCCTTTTAATTTGGATGCCATTGCCATTCCCAATATGGCCGATATGGCGGTGGAACTATGTCCCGTTCCAAAATCGTCGTATTCGCTTTCGGTTCTTTTTGGAAAACCACTAATTCCGCCCAACTGTCGATTGGTTTCAAAGATTTCCTTTCGTCCGGTCAAAATTTTATGCCCGTAGGCTTGGTGGCCCACATCCCAGATAAGTTTGTCGTTGGGAGTATTGAACACATAATGCAGGGCAATGGTAAGTTCCACCGCCCCTAAACTTGCGCCTAAATGTCCTTCTTTGGTGGAAACAATATCAATAATAAACTCCCTTAATTCTTGGGCGAGTTTGGGCAGCTCATATAAAGGTATTTTTTTGAGGTCTTCGGGGGATTCGATATGTGGTAACAGCCTTTTCAATGGATAAAAAACAAAAGTATTGATTCTCCCCAAGATTATTTTATGTGTAGCTTAGCAATCTCTTGAAAAATGACATAAAAATCGTGGAGAACCCGTTTGATGACAACTATTTTATGAAGAAAGCCATGCAAGAGGCAGAAATTGCCTTTGAAAATGGCGAAGTTCCCGTTGGAGCGGTTATCGTAACAAACAATCGAATCATTGGGAGGGCCCATAACCTTACGGAACGATTAAAGGATGTTACGGCCCATGCCGAGATGCAGGCGATTACCGCTGCTTCCAATTTTTTGGGCGGAAAATACCTTCAGGGCTGTACGTTGTACGTTACTTTGGAACCCTGTCAAATGTGTGCGGGCGGCTTGTATTGGAGCCAAATTTCGAGAGTGGTCTATGGAGCTTCGGACCTAGAGCGCGGGTTTAGCGTTATGGGAGGGCATTTGCATCCGAAGACAGAAGTTGTTGGTGGAGTAATGGAAAAGGAAGCTTCCGAGCTGTTAAAGCGATTCTTCATTCAAAGAAGAAACCTGAATTAAACAAAAAACCCCGGCATCGCCAGGGTTTTTAAATCAAAATCAAAATAAAATATTGTTATCCGATTACTTGCACTTGTGCAGCAACCACTCCTTTTCTTCCTTCTTCTTCAATGTATTCTACTTTGTCGCCTTCGTTCAATTCCACACCGTTCAATGCCGTAACATGAACAAAAATGTCTTTTCCTGTGTCGTCGTTTGTAATAAATCCATAACCTTTGGATTCATTGAAAAATTTTACTGTACCAGTCATTAAAAAATAAATAAATGTTAAATTACGAATGTAACTTTTTTTGTGGCTGATTGGATGAAAAGAAGTTTAAATCTTAAGAAAATTATTGATTTTTTGACTTTTTATGCTCTTTTTCTTGCATTTTCTTAATATTTTCCTTAGTCAGCATATAATCTTTCATGTTTTTGCCCTGGCTCTCTTTCCATAGAAAAAGAGGCATGGCTACCAAAAAGAGGCCTACGGTACCTCCTCCAATATATTTTTGGGCCTCCGGATGGTCTTCATCCAGGGAAAGACCATAGAAGATTGAAGCAAAAGAAGCTATCATGATAAGGAAAATGATATGTTTTAGTTTGATTTTCATTGGGAATAATTAATCAGTTTTCTCCGATAGGCCGTCAACATTTTGGATTTGGATATAAAGCCTTCGTATTTGCCATTTTTGATAACGGGCAAATTCCAAGCCCCGCTATCTTGAAATTTTTTCATCACCTGTTTCATATTGTCCGTCTCGTAAAAGATAACCTCTGGGGGGGCATGCATCAAATTTTTAACAAAAACGGTGTCGTACATTTCGGTATCGAACATCATGGGTCTAATATCGTCCAGAACAATTATTCCAATCAGTTTTTTTTCATCATCCAAAACCGGAAAAAGGTTTCTTTTGGATTTGGAAACGGATTGGTGCAGCATTTCACCCAAGGACATTTGGGGGTGTACAGGCCGAAAATTCTTTTCAATAACATCGTCCATTTCCATAAGCCCAAGTACCATTTGGTCCTTGTTGTGGGACAAAAGTGCCCCTATTTTGGCCAGCTCTTTGGTATAAATGGTGTAATCGAGCGCGTTTTTGGTGATTAAGTAGGAGATGGCGGCAGTAATCATTAAAGGTACAAAGAGTTGATAGCCTCCCGTTATTTCTGCAATCAAGAATATGGCGGTCAAGGGTGCGTGGATCACCCCGGCAATCAAACCGGACATACCGATCAAGGTGAAATTGCTTTCGGAAACAGAGAACCCGAATCCTAGGTTGTTGATTACCTTGGCCACCACATTGCCCAATGCACTTCCCATAACCATGGTGGGGATAAATACTCCACCAGCACCCCCGGCACCAATGGTGGTCGTCATGGCAATAGCTTTAAAAATGGTGATTCCGAACAAGAGGGCGATGACCACCCAAATATTATGTGTATAATCATCAAAAGGAGTGGTGCCGAGCGCTTTTAGATGATTACCATCCAATAGATTGTTTATGAATCCAAAACCTTCACCATAAAGAGGTGGAATGGCATATAACATTACCCCAATGGCAATACCGCCGACCAAAAGTTTATACTTTGGACTTTTAAGCTTTTTAAAAAGGGACAATATGGCGAAATACATTTTGGTAAAATAGATGGAGGCAAACCCTGTACCGACACCTAATAAAATGTAAAAGGGGGTGTCTTCCAATTTAAATCCTTCGGATAGGGAAAAGCTGAACAATACTTCGTTTCCCAAAAAGAAATAGGATGTCAGCACCCCGGAAATGGATGCTAAAAGCAGGGGCAGCATGGACATCATGGTCAGATCTAGGGTAAAAATCTCAACGGCAAAAATAATGGCCGCAATGGGGGACTGAAAAATGGAGGCAATTGCCCCGGCCGATGCGCATGCCACCAAAAGTGTCCTGGTCTTGGCATCTATATGGAACAATCGGCTCAAATTTGAACTTACTGCGGATCCCGATTTTACGGCTGGCCCCAACAATCCTACCGAACCACCAAAACCTACGGTAAGAGGAGCGGTGATCAAAGGGGTGTAAATATCTTTTAGTTTGAGTAGTCCTCTTTTTTTGGAAAGCGAGAAGATGATGGATGAAATCGCATGCTGCAAAGGTTCTTTATGCACAAATTTTACATAAAGATATACCAACGTTAGCCCAATGGTCGGGAGTATAAAGTACAGTTGATTCTCTGAAAAAACAATGCCTTTTTTTAAAAGTGACTCGATAAAATAGGTGGAGTTTTTTACGGTAACGGCAACCAATCCTGCCAAAAAACCCACAATAAGGCTCATTATTTGAATAAAGGTCCTGTTGGAGATATTTCTATATCGCCATTTTAGAAATCGGGTGAGCAGTTTTTTGTTGCTGTAAGGCATCGAGGTGTATAATACTATTAAAAGTATTAAAAAATCCCGCTAACAAAGCGGGATTTACTTTATATCACAAGTCCAATTTTAAATGGAGCTCTTTCAACTGTTCTTCGTCAATGTTTGCTGGGGCATCGATCATAACATCGCGTCCGCTATTGTTTTTGGGGAACGCAATGTAATCCCGAATGGTTTCCTGTCCGCCCAAAATGGCCACCAATCTATCCAAGCCAAAAGCAATCCCACCGTGAGGAGGGGCGCCATATTGGAAAGCATCCATTAAAAAGCCAAACTGGGCCTTCGCTTCTTCGTGAGTGAAGCCCAAATGTTTGAACATGGTTGCTTGAGTCTCCTTGTCATAGATTCTTATGGAACCGCCACCGATCTCGTTTCCATTGAGCACCAAATCGTAGGCATTGGCCTTTACCTCCCCCGGTTTTGTGTCCAGCAATTCCAATTGACCTGGTTTTGGGGAAGTGAAGGGGTGGTGCATGGCATGGTATTTCCCCGTTTCCTCATCCAATTCCAATAAAGGGAAGTCCACTACCCACAATGGAGCAAACTCATCTGGATTTCTAAGTCCCAAACGGGTTGCCAATTCCATGCGTAATGCGCTCAATTGTGCACGGGTTTCGTTGGTGTTTCCGGATAGTACACAGATGAGGTCGCCTGGTTTGGCCCCGGTTACCTCAGCCCATTTGGCCAAGTCTTCTTGGTCGTAAAATTTGTCCACGGAAGATTTATAGGAGCCATCTTCGTTGCACTTAACATAGACCATTCCTTTTGCGCCAACTTGTGGGCGTTTTACCCAGTCTACCAGTTTGTCTATTTCTTTTCTGGTATACGAAGCTGCTCCCGGAACAGCGATTCCCACCACCAATTCGGCGGAGTTGAAGACGTTAAAATCTTTGTGCTGGGCCACATGGTTGAGCTCGCCGAACTGCATGCCAAATCGAATGTCGGGTTTGTCGTTCCCGTACAGGCGCATGGCATCATCATAAGTCATTCTCGGGAACTCATCTATTTCCACACCTTTGATTTCTTTCAAAAGATGCTTGGTCAAACCTTCAAAAGTGTTCAAAATGTCCTCTTGTTCCACAAAGGCCATTTCGCAGTCAATTTGAGTAAACTCCGGTTGGCGGTCGGCACGGAGGTCTTCATCCCTAAAACATTTCACTATTTGAAAATATTTGTCCATTCCTCCGACCATCAACAATTGTTTAAAGGTTTGTGGGGACTGGGGCAGGGCGTAGAACTGACCTTCGTTCATTCGGCTGGGCACCAAAAAGTCCCTAGCTCCTTCAGGAGTGGATTTTATCAAATATGGAGTTTCAATATCGATAAAGCCTTGGTCGGATAGATATTTCCTAACCTCCATGGTTACTTTATGCCTAAAGATGAGTTTGTTCTTTACTGGATTTCTACGGATATCCAAATAGCGGTACTTCATTCGGATGTCTTCCCCGCCATCGGTCTCATCCTCTATGGTAAATGGAGGAAGCAGGGACTTGTTCAAGATGGTGAGTTCGGTTACGAGCACCTCAATTTCTCCTGTGGGAATATTTGGATTTTTGGAAGTACGTTCAATAACCTCGCCTTTGGCTTGGATAACGGTTTCGCGACCAAGTTCCCTAGCCTGTTCAAGCAATTCTTGGGAAGTGCGTTCCTGGTCAAAAACCAATTGGGTAATACCGTAGCGGTCACGGAGGTCTACCCAAACTACAAAACCTTTGTCGCGGAGTTTGTGCACCCATCCACTTAAAATAACTTCTGAACCTATATCCGATGCCCTTAATGCACCACAAGTATTGCTTCTGTACATGATGTTTGTTATGAGAGCGCAAATTTAATAGGAATGTGGCTATTTTTTAGGAGATATGTCCATTTTCTGTTTGTTGTTCTTTTTTTAAGGGAGAAGTGATTGCATATTCGAGACCTGCTTAACGTTAAATTAACATTGAAAGTGATTTATCAACCAGTATTGAACGATTATGAGTAAAAATATTCGCTAAAAGCACAGATTAGTAATATTTGTACAAAGTTTAACTATTTGAATAACAATAAATTAAAATTTTAAAGTTAATTTAATGTAAACTAAAAGTTATGTAAATGTGTGATTAACGTAAAATTTAAGTAAATTTGATACGTTATCATTAGGAATAAACAATATTAAATCCCATAAAGAATGAAAAAAGCAATATTATTTTTGGCGGTGATATTTGCGGTTAGTGTATCTGCTCAAGATATGAAGCCGACCTTTGAAAAAATGGGAAAAATGGTGAAAGCCACCTATTTTCATGACAATGGTGAAATTGCCCAAACAGGTTATATTTTGAACGGAAAATTACATGGTGATTGGGTAATGTTCAATGTTGAAGGTAAAAAAATTGCCACTGGCCAATACGAAAATGGAGAAAGAACCGGTAAATGGTTTTTTTGGAAGAATGATGGATTACGCGAAGTGGACTTTACGGACAACCGCATAGTGCAAGTAAAAAATTGGAACGAAGGCGATGCCGTTACGATAAACCAATAAGATAAATCAGTGTTTAAGAAAAAGCCCCGGCCAATTTGGCCGGGCTTTTCTATTTTTTGGGGAAGTAACTTTTATTCCTCTATCGCCTTTGGCTCCACTTTTTTGGCCTTCAATGTTTGAATCCATATTTTAAGCCTGTAACTGATATTGAACAGTACCGGCACAATGATCAATGTTAAGAATGTGGCGACAATCAAACCAAAAATAACCGTCCAGGCCAACGGCCCCCAAAATATAACATTGTCACCCCCCATGTAAACCTGTGCATCAAAATCGGAAAACAGGCTAACAAAGTTAATGTTTAATCCTATGGCCAATGGAATCAATCCTAAAACGGTTGTAATGGCTGTTAGTATAACTGGACGTAAACGAGCTTTACCTCCTTTGATTATGGCATCCGTAACATCTTCACGATTCAGCAGTTCATCATCGGAAATTCCTAGCTCCACTTTTTTTCGATCAATAAGGATTTGGGTATAATCAAGTAATACCACACCATTATTTACCACAATCCCTGCCAAGGAAATAATTCCCATCATGGTCATCATAATAACAAATGGCCACCCTGTTATGATCAATCCTCCAAACACTCCTATAAAACTTAGGAATATGGCCATCATGATTATAGCGGGCTTGGAGATGCCACCAAATTGGAAAATTAAAAGAAGCATGATCAATCCCAGTCCCAAAAAGAATGCGCTTACCAAAAAGGACATTTGCTTTTCTTGTTCCTCAATTTGACCGGTAAAATCAATTTTAACCCCCTCAGGGAGTGCTTTGAACTCCTGCATTTCTTCCTGGATCTCCGCAACAATGGCACCGGCATCCGTAAATCCGGGTTTTAAAGCGGAGTATACCGTAACCACCCGTTTGGTATCGACGTGCTTAATGGCACTGAACGATGAAGTGTTTTCTTGGTTTGCCACGGCAGAAATGGGAATTTCCTTTATTTGACCGTTGGAGGGATCCCTGAAAATGATTTTTTGGTCGAATAAGGCACTGGTATTGTAACGAAGATCTTGGTTAAAACGAACATTGATATCGTAGTCTTCACCGTCTTTTTTGTAAATCCCAGCTTTATCACCAAAAATAGATCTACGTAATTGTTGCCCAACTTGAGCTACAGAAACACCAAGTTCTCCTGCTTTGGCTCTGTTCACTGTAACCTGTATGCCGGGCTTACCTTTATTTACATCTATTTTAAGCTCTTCGATACCTGCAATGTTCTTACTGTTGATAAAGTTGCGCATGCGTTCGGCGGTGCTTATCAAGGTATCATAATTTTGGCCTTCGATCTCTATATTGATGGGATAACCGGCAGGAGGGCCAACAGCATCTTTTTCTACGGAAATGGTTACACCTGGGTACACACCGGACAACGTATCTTGAATTTGTTGGCGAAGCTCTTCGGTATCCAGCCCGTTCCTGTATTTAAACTCGCGCATGGAGAGCGTAATTTTACCGCGATGGGGCATTTCTGCAGCAGAACCACCCTCGGTAAATGGGTTTTCGGCTCCCTTACCTACTTGGGATACGCTGGATTGAACCAGATAATTGAAGTCCCCTTTGTTGTATTTGTTCCTACCGGTTACACCATAGACCCTTTCCTCAATTTTTTTTGTGATGGCATTGGTCTTTTCTATATCGGTTCCCTGTGGATACTCGATGTACACATAAATTTCGTTGGGCGTATTGTCTGGAAAAAACTCCACTTTTGTACGTTGTGTTTGCAACGACATCCCGAAGAAAACAAATGATAAAATCAAGAGAAGGGAGGTAAGTCCAAAGTACCAATACACATTTTTGCCCTTAAGTGCTTTTTTTAATTGGCGTTCGTAAAAGTTCTCCAATTTCACCAAACTCTTGGTCTGGAAATTTCGGGCCCACGGCTTCAGGAAGTATTTGTATATCCAGAACATGATGCCGACGACTATCATTAATGTGCCAAGGCCGCGTACGGGACCTCCCACAATAAAGATAAATAGTCCAAAGCCTCCTAAAATCAAACTAAGTCGTATCAATTGCTTTTTTGTGAGCTCTTTTTCACCGATCTGCATAAACTGCGAGACCAACATGGAGTTCATGAATATGGCCACGAACAATGAAGAACCTAGTACTACGGACAATGTAATGGGGAAGAAAATCATGAATTCGCCCATAATGCCCGGCCACATTCCCAAGGGAACAAAAGCTGCAACAGTGGTTGCTGTGGATATGATGATAGGTATGGCAATTTCACCAATACCTTTTTTGGCAGCTTCTTTGCGGGACATGCCTTCTTGCTCCATGAGTCGATATACGTTCTCGACCACAACAACCCCATTGTCAACCAACATACCAAGTCCCATGATCAATCCAAAGAGGATCATGGTATTCAGCGTATAACCCAAGGCCGTAAGAATCATGAAAGACATGAACATGGACATGGGTATGGCAAAACCAACAAAAAGGGCGTTTCTAAAGCCTAAGAAAAACATTAATACGGTTACAACGAGTATAATCCCGAATATGATGTTGTTTACCAAATCATCCACTTGGTTCAGGGTCCTGCTGGAGGAATCGTTGGCAATGGTAACGGTTAGGTCTTTTGGAAAGTAATTTTCCTTGGCCTCATCCACCAAATCTCGTATAAGTTCAGATGCTTCAATAGTATTTTTTCCGGACCTTTTTTTAATGTCCAACATGACCACTGGCTTACCATGTTCCCTGGCGTAAGTGGTCTTGTCTTCCTCGGTAAACGATACAGTGGCAATATCACGCAGATAAATGGCCCCGTTTTCGGATTTGACCACAAAGTTTTCCAGTTCTGAAGGTTTTTCGACTTCGCCCAAAATGCGTATGGTCCTACGTTGGCCACTGGTGATCATGTTACCGGCGGACATGGTCATGTTTCCGTTGGATATGGCCTGGATCACATCATCAAAACTAACCCTGGAAGCCATCATTTTATAAACATCTACCGCTATTTCAACCTCTTTTTCCTGCGCACCTCTTATATCTACCTCTTTTATTAGGGGGAGGTCTTCAATTTCATCTTCCAAATACTCGGCAAACTCTTTTAGCTTTTCCACAGGATAATCTCCCGTGAGGTTCACGTTCATTATCGGAAAGGATTCCGCCAAGTTCAGGTCAAAAACATTGGGCTCTACCTTTGCCCCGTTGAAAATGGGCCAGTCTTCACCGGCTTTTTCGGTATCAACTTCGTCTTTTACTTCTTGTTTTGCGTTTTCGACCGAAATTTCTTCATCAAACTCAACAATGATCATGGAGTAGTCTTCTTGTGAAGTTGATGTGATCTCCACCACGTTGCTCACATTTTTGAGCACATCTTCGAGAGGGTCGGTGATCAAACGCTCCATATCCTCAGCCGTATTGCCGGGATACACGGTACTTACATATATTTTGGTTTCTTCCACTTCAGGGAAATCTTCCCTGGGCATGGAAAAATAGGAGGATAAACCTATGATAAAGAACAACCCGATCATTACATAGATCACAGACGGATTGCCTATGGCCCACGATGAAAGGCGGAATTCCTTGTTTGCGTTCTTTTTAGCTTTTTCCATTTTGGTGAATTAGTTTTTTGCAGTTGTGGTTGTGTCCAGTACTTTAACAGTTTGCCCATCCCTTATGCTGCGGGCGCCTTCAACTATTACTTGGTTTCCAGCCGAAATACCTTCAAGAACTTCTAGATAATCGCCTTGTTTTTTACCTGGTTTGATAATTAATTTTTTGGCGGTAAACTCACCATTATCTTCGGTGATAGCATATACATATTGTTCACCCTCTGCATTTTCCGAAACTATACTTTGTGGTATAAGGATGGCATTTTCATTGGTATAATCGTTGATCCTTACCTGTGCCGTTAGATTCGGTTTTATATGGCCATTCTTGTTGGGTACGGGTATTTCTGCAATAAAGGAGCGGTTGCTGGGATTGATGAAATTTCCAGTTTGGCGTACTTTGGTAGTAATGGTTTCTCCCAAAACGGGGAAAGAGGCGTCTACGAGTTTACCAGGGGTTACATTGGGCAAATGGGCTTCTGGCACCTCCACATCAATGTACATGTCCGACAGGTTCACTATTCTAAAAACCTCGGAACCTGGCCCTGGGCTTACCACCGTTCCTTGATCTTTGATCACATCGTCCACAATGCCCGAAAATGGTGCCCGGATGGAAGATTTTTCAACTTGGCTTTCCAATTGTTTTACCGCATTTTGTTGGGCCTCGTAATTGGTTTTGGCCTGTAGGTATTGGATCTCGGAACCGATATTTTGCTCCCAAAGCCTTTTTTGGCGTTCAAAAGTGGTTTTGCTCAATTCCGCTTGGGTTTTTAATTGAGCCAACTGGCTTGAGAGTCCGCCGTCATCAATCGAAGCCAATAACTGGCCTTTGGACACCCGTTGTCCCTCTTTAACGTACACACGATAAAGTGTGCCCGCCATTTCTGGATAAACCAGTACATTTTGGTCTGTTTTAACATCGCCCTGTAATTCTAAAAAGTGCTGGAATTTTTCAGGATTTACGGTAATTGTAGATACCAATGGCAGTTTTGAATTGTCGTCCAGTTCTGCAATGGCTTCGTCCAACTTCTTAACTTGATCCTCCAGTGTTTTAAGTTCTTCGGTAACGGAATTTCGTTTTGCTCGAATGGCTTCCACATCCTTACTGGCAATTACTTCGTCCAAAGAATTGCTGCCGCTGCCTCCGCATGAAGCAAGAACTGCTGCTATTAGTGATATATATATTGCTTTTTTCATGATGGAATGGTTTTCTCCTTTAGATTATTGATTTAAAATGTTTTCCAGTGCTATTTTCTTGTTGATCACATCGACCATGGATTGTAAATATTCTTGTTGACTGGTATATAATTGGGTCTGGGCCTGTCTCAATTCAAAACTGGTCGCCAAACCTTCGGAATATTTGATTTGATTCTTTTTTTCGATGCGCTCCGCCAGTTCCAAATTGTCCTTGGACGTGCCGTATTGTTCTATGGCAAGGATGTAATCGCTCTTGGCGCTTTCCAACTGAAGGCGGATTTGTTCCTGTGCCTCGGTGAACTGGGTTTTTGCCTTTTCCAGGGCAATCTTGGCACGTTGCGTACTGGCACTTCTTTTTAAAGAGCTGAAAATTGGAATGTTGAGGTCGACCCCCAAAATGGAGGAACCGAACCATTGTTGCCCACTGTCCAAAAAGTTGAAATTGTTACTGAAGGAATTTCCCCCGTAATTGATAAAGGCATTAAGTGTTGGCAAAGCGCGGCTTTTGGCCAGTTTTAATTCAAAGTAACGCTGCTCGTTGAGGTTGGCTGCCAACTTGTAATCCACATTGTTCTCTATATTGAACTCGGTATCGATCAATCCCAAATCAATTTGGCTTTGGGAAAGGTCGTCCAAATTCTCGGTCAAAACGGTAGGTGTTTCAATGGGGAGCCCTAACATCAAGTTCAACATTTGCAGGGTTATCTTCTCCATACGACGTGCATTTTTAAGTTGGTTGTCCACCGTGGAGAGCGTAATCTGCAACTGGTCCACACTTTCCTCATCACCGAGGCCGTTTTCGTAAATACGCTTGGTCTCGTAAAGGTTTTCTTCCAGGGTCGCTTTGTTTTTTTCGGAAATCTTTACACTTTCCTGTGCCAAAAGCACATTGCCGTAGGCTTCCACCACCGATTTTCGCACATCCAATTCGGTTTTTTCCTTATTGTTCTGGCTATAGTCCAAAAAGGTTTTGGTGGCCTGTACGCCCACAATGTAAGATCCGTCAAATATTTGCTGGGTCAAAGTAGCCGTGGCCGACATGGACTGTGCCTGTCCGAATACCACTTCTTGGTATGTTCCGGGTTCCCCGCCAAAAAATTCGGCAGGAATTTGTGAAACAGGTTGCTTTAACTGGTTTTGGTAACTTATGGCCCCATTGATCTGGGGAAGTCCCGATGCAATGGTTTCCCATTTTTGTTTTTGGGCGTCCACAATATCCCTCTCTGCATTTTGAGCATTGTAATTGTGTTCCAAAGCATACATTATGGCCTGATCCAAGCTAAAACTGGGTATGGTGTCTTGTGCCGATGCCAACCAAGGCAGTATGAGTAGTAGACTGATTAACGTTTTTCGCATTTATTCTTGATTTGAATTGATGATTGAGTTGAGTACATTTCGTCCCTTGGGCGTTACAATCCCCCTAAGGTGATATTCCAAATAATAGTCCAATAATTCAGGTTTGCTGAATATTTCTGTTGGGAACAAATTATTGTCCTTGATGCTGGTAACACCGGTAAAGTATATTCTGGATACAAATTCAACATTTAGGTTGTCTCTGTAAATGCCCAGTTCCATGCCTCTTTTCACGTTTTCGGCAATACAACGATGGGTGCATTCAAATTGTATTTCTTTAAGTGAGGTATAGATTTTTGGATAATACTTTTGCAATTGGTACAATGGGGATGATTTTTCGTCCTTTAAGTGTACCATTATAAATTTTTTGATTTCGTATAGTTCTTCAATTGGGTTTTTCTTGAACGCAACAATATCGTCTATGCCGCAGGTGATAGTATCCGACATTGTTATAGCGGTCTGTTCCACCAATTCCGTTTTATTCTTAAAATGGGAGTAAATCGTTTTTTTGGATATTCCCATCTCCTGTGCCAAATCGTCCATGGTAACGCTCTTAAACCCTAGGTTTAAGAACATTTCAGTTGCCTTTTGTATAATATTTTCCCTCATAATCAGGGAGCAAATGTAGGTATGGAAACTTTAAAAACAAAAAAAGTTTCCATGGTTTTACAATTTTTTAACGAAGGTTCAATGTCTATTTTTAATTGGACTCTGTACTATCGCTGAACAATGGGGAAATTTGGTGGTCGTTGTTGCCATGTTCGGTACGAATGTTTCCCAACCGCCAAAAAAAGGGACTGAACTGAAGTAAATACTTCTTCTTTGGATTATTCTTCTTTTGATTTATCATGATTTTCGTTTTTGATTTTTTCTATATATGCTTTAAATGCTTCTTCGCCTTCTTCTTTCCAAAATTGATCATAGTGTTTCCACTCATCAAAATCCCTTCTCCAAGAACCACACTTGTTGGACGATTTAATCTTCTTTTTGTGACTTGAACCTCCTTTGCCCTTACCGCCGCCGCCAAAGCCAAATAGAAGCTTTGCCAATACAAAAATGCCCAGGGCCTGCCAGTAGGTAACCGTTCCCACGCCGAAAAGGTCGGGCATGAGCCAGTTCCATAAGCGCATCAATAAATAATTGGCCAATAGGAAAATCAGGATTCCCAAAATGACCATGGCAACAATTTTAACCACTTTTTTTACGGTGCTTTTCACCTTTTTTTCCACGGCTTTTTCGAATTCTTTTTTATGTTCCATAACTCAGTTCTTTAATATTCTCTAACTTTTTTGATAGTTCCGACATGGCACGGTGCCTTCTCGACATTAACGTACCTGCCGGTATTCCGGTTCTTTCTGCTATTTGTTTATAATTGTATCCTTCAAAATCTATGGCGATTACAATATCGCGATATGCGGGCTTCAAATCTTCGACCGCTTTTTTTAGGGCTTGTTCCATCTCTGGTGAATAGCTGTTATCTGCATCACCATAAAAGAAATCCGCAAACTCCCGCCATTGTTGGTCAATATCCTCGCTGGGCAATTTTCTCTCTTTTTTACCACGCATAATATCAATGATTCTATTGCGAATGGCATTGTACACAAATCCACCAACATTGGTTATGGGCATGGCATCATCCGATCTGGAAAACATCCGCAGGGCCACATCCTGCACAATATCCTCGGCATCCCGTTCCGATGTATCCTGAATCCTCGACTGCACATAAGAGCGCAACGAGCCATACTCCTCATTAAAGAAGTCGGTCAGGTTATTTCGATTATCGGTTTTGGCTGCCATTCAGATGGTACGGGTTGCTTTTCATCTATAGAGACGAAGAAATTATTTTCTATTGCAATTTCTCCACAATTTTTTTTGAAAGGATGTCTTTTTGTGGATTTGGATGCTTTGTAATCCTCTTTTAAAACAATACGCCAACCTTAAATTAAATATTTGCACGTATTTTTGACTCCATGTCAGATATCGATATCATTGGTCAGTATAGGGAGCAGTTTGTTACGCACTTACAAACAAGGACTAAGTTGGGGGAACCCAAGAATTTGTACGAACCTGTTCACTATATTTTAGGATTGGGAGGCAAACGGATGCGTCCCATACTTACTTTGATGACGGCCAAGGCCTTTGGCGTAAAAGCGGAGGATGCCCTGGATGCAGCATTGGCAGTGGAAATGTTCCACAATTTTTCGTTGGTGCATGATGATATTATGGATGATGCCCCGCTTCGACGCGGAAAAACAACGGTGCATGAAAGATGGGATGTTAATACAGGAATCCTTTCTGGTGACGCCATGTTGATTCTGTCCTATCAATTTTTTGAAAGCTACCCAGCGGAAACATACAAAGAACTCACAAAGTTGTTCAGTAAAACCGCATTGGAAGTATGCGAAGGCCAACAATACGATGTGGATTTTGAGACCCGGGACGATGTTACCATTCCGGAATATCTTAAAATGATAGAGTACAAGACTTCTGTGTTGGTCGCCGCTGCAATGAAGATGGGAGCCATTGTGGCCCAAGCCTCCAAAAAAGATGCTAACGCCATTTACGAGTTTGGTCGAAACCTCGGCATTGCCTTTCAGTTGCAAGATGATTATTTGGATGCCTTTGGCGACCCCAAAACCTTTGGCAAACAGGTTGGTGGGGATATTATGGAGAACAAAAAAACCTATTTGTTCCTAAAATCCTTGGAAAAAGCCTCGAAAGATGATCAAGATGGCTTGTTGCACCTGTATTCCATAAAACCTGAAGACTCCACAGCCAAAGTGGAGGCGGTGAAAACCATCTTTAAGGAAAGCGGGGCAGTGGAGGAAACCAAAAAAGCCATCCAAGAGTTTACCCAAAAAGCATTTGATGCTTTGGCTGAAACAAATCTTCCCGATAAAAACAAAGCCTTGCTAAAGCAATTTGGCGAAAGTTTGATGGAGCGAACCGTTTAAAACAGTCGTTTGAAAAATGCTCTTATAAAAGGCATCGGTCTTGGTGCGGTCACAATTTTTAGCTCTTCCCACAGATTGGTTTCGTTCTCAAGGAATTTCAAAATCAAGGAAGCCTTTCTTCTTTTGAACATTGACTCGAAGATTTCGTGTCCTAGATGATTACTCTCATATAAAATGTCCAGCAAAAGCATATCGTAGAACAAAAACCTGCTTTTTTGATGGAACTCGGACAACGGTTTCCCGGCTTTCAGATGACTTACCAATTTGGGCACTTGCTGGCTCGTGTTGTAAAACGTATATCCCGTGCTTGGTTTCGCCCAACCCCCTGCAATCCCGATGTGGAAAACAGCATCCGTATTGTGTTGATGAAACGGATAGCAGGTCATGGGAATGCTGCCAAACTCGGTTTCCTGAATGGTGTATTGGGTGTCGTTGTATTTTTCTTTGATGTAATTTTTGATGGCCTCTTCGTACTCCGTCTTCTCCAATAGATGTTCCGAAAACAAGGTGTATTCCACCAAAGCTTCTGTTTCTGAAATTGGAAGCACATACATAAAACGTGTGTTGCCCTTTTGCGGTACGGAGAAGTCCATAAAAGTAGCTTCGCCCGGATTAAAAATAGACTGGTCGGTTTTTATTTGCCACCCCAAGAAATGTTGTTGCAATACGGGAAATTCCTTTTGTTTTTCTGGGATTGATGCATCGTACAAGCTGGAAAACACCTTTTTGCCCGTGTGGGTCTGTGATGGAGTGGTCACCAAAACCTCGTTTGCTTGCTCTTCAATATGGGTTACCTCTTCCTGAACCCAAGTAATGTTTGGATAGTCTTTTACCTTTGGTAAAAAGTGATTGTAGAAGTCAATACCGCGAAGCATTTTATAAGTGTAGGGCGCAATGGGAGTGGATTTTTGAAGCTGCTGTCCGCCCACATAAATGTTGTCCCAAGTTTTGTGGATCAAATCATCAAATGGACCATTTCCCCGTTCCCAAAAACACCAAGTTCGGTCGTTTTTGGACTTGTCGTCCTTGTCCAGCACCAAAATGGATTTGGAGGCAAAAAATTTGTCCTTGCCCAAGGCATCGGCCAACAAAAGGCCAGCAGCTCCCGCTCCTATAATGATGTAATCGTAGTTGGGCATAAATAGTTTTAAAAATAGGTAATTGAAGCTTGGAACGCCCTTTTTCTTTTTATTTCAGTGTTTTTTCTACAATCCTTTGCGGATAAATTTGGGCTATTTGAGTTTTTTGTTCTTTGTTCAGAGCCTTGTATTCTGAATTGAATTTTTCCAAGGAGAGCTCATTTCTTAATGCTGTTATTTCCTGAATAATGACATCTCCAATGCCCTGGTAAAACCCATAAGTTAAATCTGGATGGGATTTGAGGAGGATTGTCGATTCTGATTTGTTATTGGACAAATAGGTTTTAACAAGTTTTTTCAGTTCTTCTACGGAAACAATTTGGTTGTTTACTAAGATTTCCTTGTTTTCGGTCAAACTAATATTCAAGGTATTTGTTGGGTCATAATCTTTTACTACCTGAGCGTTTTCAGCAATGCCGGCTTCAGTATCAATGTAACTGAACATCATAAAAGTGTATAATTTATATAGGTCAAGTTCAAAATCTTTGTCGGATAAAACACTTAAGACTTCTTTCGCTATAATTGATGCACGTGGATTATTTGAATAGCTGGTTTTTAGAATGGTAGAATCAAAAGCTTTCAATTTTGAAGAGGAATACATTGCAGAATCACTTAAGATTTGTTCTCTACAATTTTCAAGTTTTTTTTCGTTGCGTTTTTCAAGCTTTTGAAACTCTACATAAAAGTATTTTGAGGGAATTTTGTCAAATCCGTTGCTATCGGCAAACTTTTTAAAAATATCACGATAACTTTTAGCTGAGCCATCTGCCAATATTTTTTCATCTATAAGAAGCGTTTGATAATTTGAAATCAGCTGTTTAAGAGCTAAACCATGATCGGAATAAGATTGATAGGCACACTCCATTAACTTTTCTTCAATCCTTTCTGATTGTCCTGAGCATGATATTTGGAGAAATAGGATTACAAGAATTGATTGGATGTGAACTTTCATAGACCGCTTTTAAACATAGATCAAGTCGGATAGAATGGTGTTAAGGTATTGCTCTTTGATGCCTTTTTTAGATACCAAATCTACTTTAAGCCCCAATGCTTTTTCAAGGTCATTGGCCAAATCAATGAATTTGATGCCTATTTTCCCATCAAATTCTACCATAATATCAACGTCACTGGTATCTGTTTGCTCATTACGAGCGTAGGAACCAAACAAAGCCATAGAGGATATGGGGTAGCGCTCTTTTAAACGTACCTTAAGCTTTGAAAGTTTGTTTGCTATATTTTGGGTTGTTTCCACACTCAAAGTTAACAATTCCCTCTAAAAATATTCTTTTTTGGAGTATTCCAGAGCAGATTAAATCATTTTGGTATTAAAAAACCGTATACCGCAATCCAAAAAACCCACGAATGCCTTGGTTGGGGCCGTACACATAAGCGGGGTCAAAGGTAAGGGCGTAGGGATTGTTCGGTGTAGCGAAGGCATTGCCATTGCTGTCAAAAGTCACTTCTTTGTCAAAAGGGTCGTTCGCGCGGGCAATGATAAAGGGATTACCCTGGTTCGGAGTCCAGTCCAGCAGGTTTTTGATACCTCCGTACACTTCAAAATTATTTAACCCTTTGTAGGTAAACTGGATATTCTGAATGCTCCACGTAGGCGAATATTCCTGTCTCGGGTCCAGGTCACCCAAAAGCGGCAATCGCATCGGACCGTATAAATTTCCCGTGTAGTCCGCTGTCAATTTTAACGAGTGAAAGGTGTACGACAAATTCCACGTGGCGGTAATACTTTCGGTTAGAATCTGTTGTTGGGTAACTCCATTTTCAGTGCTGCTCACATCTTGCCAAGTGGCACCCACCATAATCTTAAAACTGCTCGGGAATGCAACATCCAAATTGGCACTTACCCCTTGCGAAACCGATTTCCCATCCAGATTATCATAAATGATTTGATTGGGATTGGTCTCGTAATCAGGCAAGATTACGTTGGAAAAACGGGTGTAAAACACAGAAGCGTCTAGACCGATGAAGGTGCCGTTGTCGCTGTAAATTTTCTTCAAATAGTTGAGATTGACGTTCACGGAGCGTTCGGGTTTTAACTCTTCAGCGATAATCACTTCCCGCGAACCTGTGAGGGCCGCATGTTCCTCAGTAAACAAGTTGACTACGCGAAACCCCGTTCCTGCATTCGCCCGAAAAATATCGTTATCGGAAATTTTCCATTTGTAAGCAGCTCGGGGTGTGAAAATATTGCCGTGTCTTTGGTCATAATCATATCGAAGCCCGCCCAAAAAGGAATGTTTGGGCGCAAAACTGTATTCATCCTGCGCAAAAAGACTCGGAATCCAAATGTTATCGGCCTCAGTGGTCGCGGGTGTATTGTCGTCATAATAATTGTACCGAATCGCACTTCCGAAAAGTAAATCGTGATTCCCGGCAGTCTTGTCCCAGGTCAATTGGGCAAAACCAATACGCTGATCCGCCAAATACTCCGTGTCGCCGTAAACCGAATTCTGGTTATGGTCATTGTAGGAAAAAGAGAGGAGAAACTTTTCCTTAACCGGCAACTGATACTTTCCGAGCACTTCCCATCTTCGGGTGTAGATGCTTTCGCCATAAATTTCATCGCCACCACGAAACTCCGGCGTCCATTGCATTTCGCCACCCCAACGGTCCTCATAAAAAAAGCGTCCCGCCAAAGAGAACAAACGGTTGTCGTTTCGCTCAAAATCCCACTTTTGAAAAATAGATATACGATCTTGTAGCGTCAAATCGGTAAAATTATCGCCGTTGTTGTCCACTGGGACGTCATAATTAAAATAGTTGACGCCCAAAAGAAGGTCTGTTTTGTCTCCAACCGAGATTTTGCTTCCCACATCCAAATTGTATTCGCCCCAACCCGTGGCAAAGCCATCGGCAAAAAATTCTGGTGCGCTCAAAGCATTTTTTGTGATGATGTTGATTAAACCGCCCACAGCTTCACTACCATAAAGTGAGGATGCAGGACCTTTTACAATTTCAATCTGTTCGATCAGAGAGTTAGGAATCCCTGTGAGGCCATAGACTGTACCCAAACCACTAACAATCGGCATCCCGTCGATAAGCACCAAAGTGTATGGTCCCTCTAATCCGTTGATGTGAATATCTCCCGTGTTGCACACATTGCAATTGATTTGCGGACGCACCCCGTTCACATTCTGGAGCGCATCAAAAACACTCGCCGTAGGATTCTTTTTTAGAAAAGTGGGGGAGTAGACTTCCACGGGAACCGGACTTTCCAATCGGCTCACGGGTTTTAGGGTGCCCGTGACCACGGTTTCATCCAAACTTTGTGCAGAGGGTTCCAGTTGTATGTTGATGGTTTTGGATTCATTGGCGCTTAAGCTGATTTTGGTTTGATACGATTGATATCCCAAAGAGGTTACCAATACTACATAGTCGCCTGGCTCAACGTTTGCCAACTCAAATAGACCATCAATATCCGTAGCAGCTCCTATTTTGGTTCCTTTCAAGACCACATTTGTCAAGGGTATTGGTTCTCCGTTGTCCGTCACCTTGCCGCTTACCGAAGCTGTTTGCCCAAAAGAACAGATGCTTATAAAACCAAGCAACAAAAAGACGATATGCCTACAAATTATTTTCAATGGATATAAAATTAAATTTAGACAAAGCTAAAAATAGGTTTTGATAAATAAAAATGTATTTTTGAAAAAATATTTTTTAATGACCCGATCAGAAGAAAACTATTTGAAGACAATCTTCCATTTGGGTGGTGGCGATACCAAGTCCATAACCACCAATGCCATTGCGGAGCAAATGGAGACAAAACCTTCTTCCGTAACCGATATGGCCAAGAAATTATCGGAAAAAGGATTGGTGGATTATGTCCGGTACCAAGGAGTCTCGTTAACCGATTTTGGAACAAAAACAGCATTGTCCATCATCAGAAAACACCGTTTATGGGAAGTTTTTTTGGTGGAGAAATTGGATTTTACTTGGGACGAGGTGCACGAGGTGGCCGAGCAACTGGAGCACATCAAAAGTGAAAAGTTGATTGACAAAATTGACGAACTCTTGGAATTTCCCAAATATGACCCACACGGCGATCCCATTCCCACCAAGGACGGAAAGTTCCAAGAGCGTGATGAAAAATTACTCAGTGAAATGCCCATCAATTCCAAAGGCATATGTGTGGGGGTAAAGGATTCCTCCGTACCCTTTCTTAAGTTTTTGGACAAGAACAAAATAGCCTTGGGAAACACCATCAAAATTATGGACAAGGAAGATTTTGACAATTCCCTTCGCATTCAAATGGAGGGCAAGGAAATGCGCATATCACACCAAATAGCATCTAATTTGTATGTAAAAAAGAACGATTGATGAAAGAAGTAATACACTATTTTCAGGAAATAGACCCGGTATTGGCAGCGTTGTACGCGACGCTTTTTACATGGGGACTGACTGCTGCCGGGGCAGGCCTTGTATTTTTGTTCAAAAGTCCAAAGAGAGCTTTGATGGATGGAATGTTGGGCTTTACTGGAGGTGTTATGGTCGCTGCCAGTTTTTGGAGTCTTTTGGCACCAGGTATTGAGATGAGCGAGGGGGAAGGCTTTGTAAAAGTGATTCCCGCAGCCGTTGGTTTTTTGCTTGGAGCGGGTTTTATTTTTGGTTTGGATAAAATTTTACCCCATTTGCACATCAATTTTAAAATGGACGAAGCAGAAGGGGTAAAGACGCCCTGGCACCGCACCACGCTACTGGTCTTGGCCATTACCTTGCACAATATTCCCGAAGGATTGGCGGTAGGTGTCCTATTTGGAGGTGTTGCTTCTGGCTTTGAGGGTGCAACCATTGGGGGTGCTGTGGCTTTGGCCTTGGGTATCGGTTTGCAAAATTTCCCAGAAGGTTTTGCCGTTGCCGTACCAATGCGCAGGCATGGTCTCAGTCGAAGAAAAAGTTGGATGTACGGTCAGGCCTCGGCCTTGGTAGAACCCATTGCAGGTGTATTGGGGGCTTGGGCCGTCCTCACTTTTGAGCCCATTCTTCCCTACGCACTTTCGTTTGCCGCGGGTGCCATGATTTTTGTGGTGGTGGAGGAGGTAATCCCCGAAACGCAACAAGACAAATACACCGATATCGCCACTATGGGCTTTATCGGTGGATTTATAATTATGATGACCTTGGATGTTGGGCTGGGATAGATTTATTTATCCCCCGATCAAATCAAAAACACCCTTGGTCAAGAACTGATCGGTTTCGGTTAGTCCTGTTGAGATGATTTCGGTATAACCATCATAGGTATTACCTTGTTTAACGGCGATACGTTCAAAAGTATAGCCTGCACCTTGTTTATTTACCAATTTCAACACGTAGGAAGTCCCCTCGGACTCAATTACTGCTTCTTCCGGCAAAGAGAGGGTTTTGATGGTGTCCGTCATAATCTTGGCATCCACGAACATACCGGGCAGGAAGTTCGCCTCTTCCTCATGTTCCAGATGCCCGTGTACTTTAATAGATCTTTTGGCACCGTCAATGGAGGTACCCACCAAATAAACTTCTGCATAAAAAGCTTCTTCTGAAGCTTCTGGAATCCTGAACTGGATTTTTTGGTCTTTTTTCACTTTTAAGATGTCTTTCTCAAAAACCGTGAGCTCCAAATGTACGTGGTCGTTGTCCACAATCTCCAAAATCTCCGTGGCAGGAGAAACATAGCTTCCCTTGGCCACATTCATTTTGGTAACGCTTCCCGAGATAGGGGCATAAATGGCCGCTTGCGACGAAATATTCCCTTGTTCCACCTTGCTAGGGGAAATGTTAAGCATTTGCAATTGCTCCCGCAAGCCTTGGTAACGGGCCTTGGCTGTTTCATAATTGCTTTTGGCTTGAAGAAAGTTCTTTTGCGAGGCGATTTTTTCTTCAAAAAGGGTTTGGTTTCTTTCAAACTCGGCTTTTAAATAATCCAACTGATTGAAAACCTCCATATATTCTTGCTGCATCTTCAAAAACTCCTGATTTTCCAAAACCACCAAAAGCTGTCCTTTTTTTACTGTGTCACCGACCAATAGCGACGTCTTTTTTACGAATCCGCCCATAAAGGCCATTACACTAGCCCGGTTTTCGGGCGGTACATCTATCATCCCAGAAGTCTCCACCATTTTTGGGAAGGTTCTTTTCTCCATCGGACCAATAGTGAGGTCATTGGTGTCGAATTGATCTTGTGTGACCACGATTCCTGTTTCTTCTTCTTGCCCTTCAGAGGCTGATTCTTTGTTGTTTTTATTGCCACAGCCCATCAATAGAAGGAAAACAGCGGCTATTTGAATTATATTTTTCATTGTTATAATGTTATTGTCAAGTAATTAATGGCGATTACAGTTTGATTGTATTGGTTGAGCACATCCAGATAATTGAGTTGGATCTCGTACGCATTTTCCAAACTTTGAATGTATTGGAAAAAGTCGATTTCCCCATTTTGAAAGTTTCCAGAGGCCGCTTTCAAAATCTGATCGGAAAGATGACCGCCTTCGTCTTCGTAATAGGAGAGTTCCTTGGCCTGTTGTTCCAATTGCCCCAGAAGGGTTTTGTAACGTTGGTTCATTGCAACGGTGATTTCGGTATTTTCCATCTCCGTGATCTTGGTCTGTATTTTGGATGACTTCACTTTGCTACTGTGTCCAAAGAAGAAAATGGGAATACGAACACCCAGCTGAATACCGTAGAGCGATGTTCCCAAGCCCTTGTTGGTCCCTTGAAAATACTCTAGGTTCAGGTCGGGCAGCAATCTATTTTCCTCCAGACTCTTTTGGGCATTGCTCAGTTCTTGGCGGTTGTCCAAAAATGAAGCTTCCGTTTCCAACATTCCTTGCATATTCAACACACTAAGTTTTTGTGGTTCTTCATCCACAATTTCCAAGGTGTCCCCACTTTGTACCAAGCTTACAATCTGATTATAAGTGGTGAGTAGTTGCTGTTGTATCTTGGAATAGGTGTTGGCAATTTGCCGTTGTTTGGCAGTGGCTGTTACCTTTTCCAGATAATTGGTCTCCCCGAGTTCAAAACGTCGGTTGGCAGCGTGCGCAAATTTGCTGTAAATACTATCCAGTGAAGCGTAAAGCTTTGCTTTTTGGTTCAAGGTCTGGTATTGGTAGTATGCAATACTCAGGTTTTGGTACAGTTGCTTCTTTTTTATTTCAAACGACGATTTTTGAAGCTCATAGTTCGATTTTTGGAGCCTGTTCTTGGCACCATACACCGTAGGAAACTCAAACTGCTGCTGTGCCCCAAAAACTTTAAGGGGCTCCCCGTTGAACGCAAGGTTGTTTTCATCGTACTGGTAGTAAATATCGGTTTTGTCAATCTCAAAAGCAGTTCCTTTAAGGGTTTCTGCCTGATTTACCAGTAAGGATTCTGCTCGGATTCCCTTATTGTTTTCAAGGGCAAGCGCCATTAAATCTTCGAGATTCAATTTAGTTTGCGAAAACCCTGAAACTGAAATCAACAGCAACATAATGGTCAAAGCACTCTTTTTCGCTTTACGGTCTTTTCTTCTTTTTCTCATCCCACGAAACTTAATATTGTGTGAATACGCATATAAAACGGGCAAAACCACCAAGGTGAGTAGGGTTGCCGTTACCAATCCACCGATGACCACAGTGGCAAGGGGTCGCTGTACTTCGGCACCAGCATTGGTGGAAACCGCCATGGGCAAGAAACCTAAAGCTGCAGCTGAGGCGGTTAAAAGCACGGCGCGGAGCCTATCTTTGGTCCCCTGTTTGATGAGATCTTCCATAGAATTGAAATCACTGCCCTTCAGTTCCTTAAAATGTTCAATGAGCACAATGCCGTTCAGTACGGCGATACCAAAAAGGGCAATGAAACCGACCCCAGCAGAAATACTAAAAGGCATATCCCTTAACCAAAGTAATAGAACCCCTCCAACGGCAGATAATGGAATGGCCGAGAAAATAAGCAAGGCTTCCTTAACAGAGCCGAAAGCAAAATAGAGCATGATAAAGATGAGCAACAAGGCAATGGGTACGGCAACCATTAATCTGGCTTTGGCATTTTGAAGATTTTCAAACTGACCACCATAGGTGATGGTGTAGCCCGGAGGTAATGTGATGTTTTCGTTGACCAAGAGTTGTACATCGTCCACCACAGATTGAAGGTCTCGGTTCCTTACATTGATACCGACAACGATTCTTCTTTTTGTATCGTCACGGGAGATTTTTGCCGCACCTTTTTGGTAGGTGATATCAGCCAGCTCGCTCATGGGAATTTTTCCACCGTTGGGAATATCAACATAAAGGTTTTTTAAGTTGGAAATATCTTGACGGTTCTCGGAATCCAAACGAACGGCCAGATCAAACTGTCGCTCGCCCTCGAATACACTGCCAACCACTTTTCCTGCGAATCCCATCGAAATCATTTCGTTGAGGTCTGCTATGTTGAGTCCGTGGCGTGCAATTTTGGCCCTGTCAAAGGAAACGTTCATTTGCGGAAGACCTTCCACTTTTTCCACAACAATATCGGAGGCTCCCTCCACATTTTGGATAAGGTCTTTGATTTCGTTGGCCTTCCGATTTAATGTTTCCAGATTTTCACCAAAAATCTTGATAGCAATATCTGCCCGGACCCCGGTGATCAATTCATTGAAACGCATTTCAATAGGCTGGGTAAACTCAAGTTCCATCCCTGGAATTACAGCAAGGGCTTCTTTGAACTTATCTGCCAATTCATCCTTGGTTTTGGCCGAAACCCATTCATCTTTAGGTTTTAGAGTGATAATTACATCACTTTCTTCCATGGACATGGGGTCGGTGGGTACCTCTGCGGCACCTATGCGGCTTACCACTTGTTTTACCTCGGGGAACCGATCTAAAAGGATTTGTTCCATTTTGGTCGTGGTTTCCACGGTTTTGGTCAAAGTGGTACCTGTTTTTAGCACAGGTTGAATCACAAAATCCCCTTCGTCCAAGGTGGGCACAAATTCACCTCCCATAGAGGAGAACAACAAAATGGCTCCTATTAATAGAGCGGCAGCTACTGAAAGCACGAGTTTTTTACTTTTCAGGGCCCATTCGATAACTGGTTCGTATTGTTTGTTGATCCAGTTGACCAAACGTGTGGAGATACTTTTTGCTGATTCCTTGGATGGTTTTAGGAACATGGCCGATGCAACGGGCACATAAGTAAAGCACAAAAGGATTGCCCCCAATAAGGCAAAGCTAAACGTTAGAGCCATGGGCTTGAACATTTTACCTTCTACACCGCTTAACGATAAAATTGGAATGAACACGATCAAGATGATAAGCTGCCCGAAAACTGCGGAGTTCATCATTTTTGCGGCACCTTTTAGGGTGATGTCATCTTTGATGGATTGTGTTTCGTTCTTGCCCAGATTGGCAATCTCTGCTTTCTTTTGGGTGATTTGGAAAGCAATATATTCCACAATGATCACGGCTCCGTCTATAATAATTCCAAAATCAATCGCGCCAAGGCTCAACAAGTTGGCATCCACCCCAAAAATATTCATCAGGGTGAGTGCAAACAGCAGACATAGCGGAATAACTGATGCCACTACAAGACCCGAACGCCAGTTGCCCAAGAGCAAAACCACTACAAAAATGACAATCAAACAACCCAAGACCAAGTTTTCGGTCACCGTGAAGGTTGTCCTCCCGATTAATTCACTACGGTCCAAAAACGGATTAATGTAAACGCCTTCGGGCAAGGATTTGGAAATGGTAGCAACTCGTTCCTTAACGGCTTCGATTACCCGTTTGGAATCTGCATCCTTCAGCATCATAATTTGCCCAAGGACTTTCTCGCCCTCACCGTTGCCGGTTATTGCACCAAAGCGTGGTGCACTGCCAAAACCAACTTTAGCTATGTCCTTAATGTAAATAGGGATGCTATTTCGGGTCGTTACCACTATATTTTCAATATCTGAGAGATTGCTTACCAACCCTTCACCACGAATAAAATAGGCTTGGTTCACTTTTTCAATATAGCCGCCACCGGTAACGCTATTGTTTTTTTCCAAAGCGGTGAACACTTCTTTGGCGGTAATGTTGAAGGCGTTCAATTTTTGGGTTTGAATGGCCACTTCATATTGTTTTAGGTGACCTCCCCAGGTATTGACCTCCACTACACCTGGGATTCCAGAAAGCTGACGTTTTACGATCCAATCTTGAATGGTCCTGAGCTCCGTGGAATTGTACTGATCCTTGTACTCAGGCTCCACATCCAAAATATATTGATATATCTCGCCCAAGCCAGTGGTGATGGGTCCCATTTCTGGGGAGCCAAACCCTTCGGGTATACGGCTAGATGCAGACTTGATTTTTTCGGCAATAAGTTGTCTGGGCAAATAGGTGCCCATATCATCTTCGAAGACGATGGTGACCACCGACAACCCAAACTTGGAAACCGAACGGATTTCCTTAACACCGGGGAGGTTTGCCATTTCCAACTCTATGGGGTAAGTGACAAACTTCTCCATATCCTGTGTGGAGAGACTATTGGAAGTGGTCAGTACCTGAACCTGGTTGTTGGTAATATCGGGTACGGCGCCGATGGGTATTTGTGACAGGGAGTATAACCCCACAAGGGCTATAGCTGCCGTAAATAGAAGAACAATAAACTTGTTCTTTATACTAAAGTTGATGATTTTTGAAAACATGATTCATAGAAATAATAGCATTATTAAAGTGGAATAAGGCTTGCGAAAAGTGTCCAGCAAAGCTGAAATACTATGAATTATGCGTGTTTGGGCGGCTGGAAGAGGTTGTCTCCCCAAATGTGGGAGTAAGACATTTGATAGTGGAAATTGCCTTTGGTGGTGACAGGAATTTCGGAGCGAGAATAGATAAAGTCATCGGCTCCGAGAACAAAAACCAAGGGCTGTGCACATTGCGATTGATGCTGAAAGGGCAGTTTTTCATGCTCCTTTTGTTCCTCTTGGTGTTTTTCGCTGTGATCGGCTTTGAGTTCCCCGTAGTGCTTGGAAACAAAAATCATAAAGTCATCACCATATTCCTCGTTGTGGAATTGGTAGTGCTCAACAAGCTGCTCAAGTTCCACCAAATCCTTAAAATGGATGTTGGCCCCTTGGAGCAGAATGAGCAAGGATATCCCTATGGTGATAATTTTATTCATCCTAACAACGTAAAATTACGAAGAATACGTTATTGGGTATATGGTTGACTGTTAATTTAGAATGAGTCTGATTCTTAAAAAACCATGAGGCCCTATTGGGCCTCGATGGTTGAAATTCCGTTGTCTTTTAAAATAGCATTTATTTTTGGAAGCTCTTTGTCCAATGTGTTGTTCAGCTTGGCCATGTGGCCGTCCAACTCTGCTGTAAGCTCATCAAATACCACATAAGCGGCATCCGTGGGTCTGGCATCTCCGTTTTCAATGCTTCTTTGCAGGGCATTGAACCTGTTGTTCAATTTGATGGGAAAGTTCAATGGATCTTGCCCCGATTGGTTTTTGGTTTGATAAAGGTCTTCCTCAATCTCTGTGAGGGTTCCCATAAAATCTTTGGAAAGCTTCGTAAACTTTCTACTGGAAACGCCTTTGCCCAAACTATCCAATTGTTTGCAGATGCTTCTGATTTGAATCACAGCTTCGTTGGCAATGGTAGCTTTGTCGGTTATTTTGGAAGCCAATTCAAACTGTTTTTGAAGGTCTTCAGCAGTGATTCCTTTCAAGTTCGGGTCCATTTCAATTTTAAATGGATAGCTTTTAATGACTTCGTCGCCCACTTTCATTTGTACAGTATAGGAGCCAAGAGGTGCTTTTGGACCAGTTGTGGCCGAGGCGCCCCAAATAATGATTCCATCAAAAGTGGTTGGCCCAGGATATCTTAGGTTCCAAGTAAAGGTATTGATATCTTTTGCCGTAGTGGGCTTGGTACTGTTCCCTCGACTCCACCAAGATGCATTGTCGTCCTTTTCATATTTAGGTTGGTTGCCACCAAAAGATTCGATAAGCTTATTGTCTGCATCAAAAATTGAAAAAGTGACTGTATCCACCTCTTCTTCCAAATAGTATTGGAAGTTAGTGTTGTAAATGCCTCTAATCGCATCCGTCGGTTTAAAAAGCACATTTTTTTCACTTTTTAGGTCTTCGGAATATTCCCTAAAGGGTTGGATGTCGTCCAAAATCCAGAATCCTCTACCGTGAGAGCCTAAAACAACATCGTTGTCCTTGATCACCAGATCACGGATTGGGGTATCGGGCAAGTTCAATTGAAGGGATTGCCATACTGCTCCATCATTAATGGAGAAATAAACCCCGTGTTCTGTAGCCAGGAATAAAAGGCCTTCTCTCTTGTGGTCTTCGCGGATAGCTCTGGCAAAGTGTCCGTCCTCTATTCCTGTAATTATTTTGGTCCAAGTTTTCCCATAATCATGAGTTTTAAAAACGTAGGGAGCCCTGTCATCTACTTGGTATCTGTTGGCAGCAACATACAAGGTGCCTGGATTGTGGATAGATTCTTCAATAATGCTCACCCTTGAATATTTAGGAAGCTCTTCGGGGGTAATATCTTTCCAGTTTTCACCACCATCTCTTGTGATGTGGATTTTTCCATCATCAGAACCGGCCCAAATGGTATTGATATCGTGATTGGAAGGAGCCAAAGCAAACACAGTTGCATAAATCTCTGGACCGTTCATGTCCATGGTAATCACACCTCCTGTCTTGCCCAAGGTTTCTGGGTCGGCATAGGTAAGGTCTGGACTTATTTTTTCCCAGGTCTGTCCGTCGTTTGTTGTTTTCCATACGTGTTGGGAACAGGTGTACATTACATTCGGGTCTTTTGGTGCGAACATGATGGGGAAGGTCCATTGCCAACGGTCTGGTAGTGCACTTGCTGGTTCGCCTGAGAAAAAACGTGGATACACTTGAATATCCCTGACCTGACCGTTGCTGCGGTCGTAACGTGTTAAAAGAGCTCCTTGGCTTCCTGCATAAAAAATATCGGGGTTGGTCGGGCTTTGGGTAATCCAACCGCTTTCACCACCACCTACGGCATAATACCAGCCATGATTGGGTCCGCGAGCTTGTTTAAAATCCCACCCATCGCTGGGCATGGCCAGGGTAGAGTTATCTTGCTGGGCACCCACTACATGATATGGGACATCACTAGTGGCCATTACATGGTAAAACTGTGACGTTGGATAATCTTGCTCGGTCCACGTTTTACCTCCGTTGATACTTACTACGCCACCGCCGTCATTCGAATTTATCATTCTGTTCGGATTGTTGGGGTCTATCCACAGGTCGTGGTTGTCGCTATGGGGAGTGTTTATTTTTTCATCAAAAGTTTTTCCTCCATCGGTAGATTTAAAGAATCCTACATTTAGTCCATACACCACATCTTTGTCTTTGGGGTCGGCATAAATTCTGGAGTAGTAAAAAGCACGTTGTCTCAGTTTACGTTCGTTGTTGGTCAATTCCCAAGTCTTGCCTGCATCATCAGAACGGAAAACACCCCCTTCGTTGGCCTCTACAATGGCCCAAACACGGTTGGAATCCGCAGGGGAAACGGTTACCCCAATTTTGCCAATGGGTCCTTTGGGCATTCCCGGGTTTTCGGTAAGATCCGTCCACGTTTCGCCACCATCGGTAGATTTCCAAAGCTTACTATCTGGGCCACCGCCCCACATTTTCCATGCTTTACGGTACACTTGCCATGTGCTTGCGTACAATACATCGGGATTGTTTCGGTCTATGATCAAATCGGCTGCACCAGCCTTATCACTTACATAGAGTACCTTTTTCCACGTTTCGCCACCATCTACAGATTTAAAGACACCGCGTTCTTCATTTTCGCCATACGGGTGACCCAATGCGGCAACGTAGACAATGTCTTCATTGGTCGGGTCTACTCGAACTCTGGATATGGCTTGGGTCTCTTCCAACCCTAGGTGTGTCCAAGTTTCTCCGCCGTCCGTTGTTTTGTAAACACCATCACCTTGTGTAATGCTACCGCGAAGCTGGGTCTCGCCCATCCCGATATAGACCACATCCGGATTGGTTTCGGCTACGGCCACAGCTCCCACGGAAGAGCTTGTTATTTGTCCATCGGTAACACATTTCCATGTATTTCCACCGTCTTTTGTTTTCCATAGGCCTCCTCCTGTGGCTCCAAAATAATATTCGTTGGGTCTGGATGGGCTTCCGGCGCACCCTAAGGTTCTTCCGCCACGGTCAGGGCCAATATTCCTCCATGTAAAACCGCTGTAAAAACTGGTGTCAACGGTAATAGGGGATGCATTTTGTGAGTAAATAAATAGTGTTGAGAGGAACATGGAAAGTAGCATCCACGTTTTTAATGAGGTTGTTAGTATTCTCATGATGTCAAGGTTGGTTATGAGTAGTTAGAATAAAGCTTCAATTTACTCAAACTTTTTGAATTGGATGCGTATTCCAATTATAGTTCTGGATCATCGTAATTGATTCCGGGTGGATTAAAGAGTCCCCAACGATCCAGTGAATAGTTCCAAGGGTCGAAAGTTTGAACCCATTCTGCAAACAAGATCCTGAATTCCTCAATTTCTTTTCGTAACAATTCAAGATACTCGGTATGTTTAAAACCCCACATTTCCAATCCTGAACAACCAGTCTGGACTTCGCGGGCTGCTTTTCTGATGATAGTGGCGTTTTCCATACGGATTGCATAAAGGTCGCCTCCTTCGGCACCTGCTATTTTTGGACATATAAGCATGGCATCGTTACGCAGTTGTTCGGCATGGTGACGCAACAGGCCCAGTTCTGTTTCTTCGAGAGATGCATACTCCTCTTCATCATTTACCAAGGAAGCGATTTTATCTGCCAGGTCAAAAATGAGCCACCCTTTTTTGTAAATGGGCATTTTTTCAAATTCTTCTCGGCTTTTGCCAGGTTCATCGTCGTCTTCGAACATGGTTTTTAATGGTTTAGCTGTTGTAAAATTAGTCCGTAATCGTGTTGCAAATCATCATGAAGTAACGGAATTTTTTTGTTGATGTACTCCAACTGTCTATTATATAGGTTTTTAAGGGTTGTGTTCCTGTTGATAGATGGCCGGAAAGATTTCAGTTTCTCACAGAAGTACAGCAACAGTTCCACCTCAGTGGCTTTATTTCCCGAATAGCGGATATACTTTTTAATGGTCCGAAGTATTTTTCGAACACTTTTTTTAATGTAGAAATAGCTGTTCACATTGATTTCGAAGAACATTTCATCCACCTCTTCTTTTACGGTTTCTATGTATCCTTCCTCATTATCAGATTCAAAAAGCAAATAGGTAAGGAGTTCCTTGTTTTCTTTTTTGAATCGGGCCAATCGCAAACAAAGTTGCATTGTTTCTTCTTGCGATTTAAATTTCAGTTCTTTTTTTAGTTGTGCAACGGTGGCAGCCTTCATAATTAATTATCTTAAATAAGAGGCCCCGTTTACATCAATTATGGTCCCAGAAGAATAGGCTGCCCCAGGTGATGCCAAAAATAAAATGGTATGGGCCACTTCTTCGGGTTGGGCCATTCGTTTAAACGGGGATTCACGGAGCAGATTTTCGCGCTCGACGGGGGTAAGTGTTTCTTTGGCCATTTCGGTTTCGGTAAACCCGGGTGCAACAACTCCAACATAAATGTTGTGTGGCGCTAGTTTTTTGGCCAAGGATTGACTCATGGAATTCAACGCGGCTTTACTGGCCCCGTAAGCTGGTTTTGTGGGCTCCCCGCGAAAAGCACCACGGGAGGAAACGCTTACAATATGCCCGCCCCCGGTTTTCATCATGGCCTTGGCTCCCCAATAACACAAATTGGCAACGGCAAACAGATTGGTCTCAAAGGTTTTTTCCCATGCGTTGGTCCAATGGTCAAAATCCACTTTGTCTATTTCGTGAAAAATGGAAATGCCGGCATTGTTCACCAATACATCAAGTTGACCAAATTCTTTTACAAAATCATTAATCAAGGCTTCGGTTTCTGTCTTTTGTGAAATGTCCCTTTTAAATAGTTGATGCCCTTCACCCGGCAATGCTGCCAAGGTTTGTTGGGCAACTTCATCATTGCTTCTGTAGTTGATGCCTACTTTGGCGCCTTTTTTTGCAAACGCCATAGCGGTTGCTTTTCCGATGCCTCGGGAGGCACCTGTTATCAATACATTTTTTCCTGAGAAATCCATAAAATGATTCTTAATGCTTCAAATATACTAGGATCATAGCTTCTTGACCCTTAAAAAGAATTGAACTACCTTTAAATCTTATCAAATAGCACCTGATTGTAAGAAGATGAGCAAAAGAAAAAGACATTGGTTGTGGAACGTTTTGATAGTGCTTACCATAGTACTTTGTGTTCTCGCTTTTGTGGAACACTATAAAAACTGGCACAAGATCGAAGAGGGCAATCTAAAAATCTTCTCTGGTATCTATTATCAAAAAATACCCTTGACCGAATTGGACAGTGTATTGTTGGTGGACAAGTTACCCGAAATGGAACGCTCCAGCGGGTTTTCCTGGATGGAAAGGGAAAAAGGGGTTTTTAACGACTCCATTACAAATACCAAAGTATATGTTTTTGTGGATGATCTGTATCAACAAAAAATAAAGGTGGTGCACCACGATTCCCTTAAAATGTACCTGAATCTTAGGGATAGTCTGGAAACCCAAAAATTATATGCTATTTTGCAGCGTAATTTGTTGGGTGAAACTGAGTCGCCCAAATAACTCCCTAAATAGTCCTGATTTACTATGAGAATACTCTTTGTTGGTCTATTTCTAGCGCCTTGGTCTATATTTTCACAAAATAACATTTCGGTTCATGTGCACAATGTGCAATCCAACAAGGGGCATATAAATGTGGCCGTCTACAATTCAGATGACACTTTTTTGTCTTTTGATAGAGTATTTAAAGCTGGTAGGGAAGCTGCTCACGAGGGGATTGTACAATTGATGATTGAAGATTTACCTGTGGGTAAATATGCATTGGCGGTTTTCCACGATGAGAACGGAAACGGTAAATTGGATACGAATTGGTTGGGCGTACCCAAAGAAAAAGTAGCTTTTTCCAAAGGGAAAATGAAAACCTTTGGGCCGCCGAAATATAATGAGTGTGCATTCCAAATCCATTCCGATTACGAAATCGACGTAAAACTTTAAAAGATAAAAAATGGGAACAATTTTTATGGCCCAGCTTATGGGAGCCTTGTACGGATTTTTGGCTGTGATAATTGGGGCATTTGGTGCCCATGCCCTTAAAAAGAAATTGACCCCCGAACTGCTGCAAAGTTTTGAAACAGGGGTTAAATATCAGATGTACCACGCCATCGTGTTATTGGTCTTGGGCTTTAATCTCAGTTTTGACAAGCCCTTGGATTCTTGGATAGTAAACTGTTTTATTTTTGGAACCTTATTGTTTTCCTTTAGTATTTATGCACTTTGCTTGGGTGCTGCAAAAGGAAACAAACCTCGTTTTTTGGGACCGGTTACCCCGCTGGGAGGTTTGCTTTTGGTCGTGGGCTGGGCCTTGTTGCTTTATTCCTTTGTCTCTAATTTAATTTGATGTTAACTACAACCACAGTTGTCTTGGCCACAGGAATTGGAATTGTTGTTTCCTTTACTGAAGATTGATTTGGGAAGCAAGAATTTCCAAACCAAATAGCCTACTGCAATGAGTAAAGTTCCGTATGCCAATATTTGTTGAATCATCTTTGTTTTAAATTAGGATTTGGTAGGCTATCAATGCTACAATATAAGCAAAAGCACTCATAAAGCCCAATTGGATCATAGGCCATTTCCAAGAATTGGTCTCTCTTTTTACAATGGCGAGGGTACTCATACATTGCATGGCGAATGCATAAAACAGCATTAAAGAAATACCCGAGGCCAAATTGAACAAGGGTTTGCCATCTTCGTCCAGCTCTGCTGCCATTCGATTTTTAATGGTTTCCTCTTCATCACTGCCCACACTGTAAATGGTGGCCAAAGTTCCCACGAATACTTCGCGAGCTGCAAAGGAGGTCAAAACTGCGATGCCAATCTTCCAGTCGTAACCCAAGGGTTTTACCAGGGGTTCAAAAGCCTTTCCTGCTTGTCCAATATAGGAGTGCTCCAACTTATAACTGGCTATTTCCTGGGCTATGGCCCTTTCGGAAAGCTCTGCGGCGAGCACCTGAACGGAATCTTGCAGGGCATTGGGAGACAATCCTTTTGCTTCGGCAGATTGCCGATAAGATTCTATATTGTTCTGGACATAGTTTTTACTGTAGGTGCTCAACCCTTCGTTTTTTATTCGTTCCGTAACAATACGGTCGGCATCCTGAAAATCATCAGAATAACCGTTGGATCCCAAAAACCATAACACAATGGAGATGGCCAAAATAATTTTACCTGCCCCCAGTACAAAACTCTTGGTCTTTTCAATTACGGTATACACCACATTTTTAAGCAATGGTAGACGGTAGGTGGGCATCTCCACCATAAAAACAGACCTGCTTTTTATTTTAAGGATCTTGTTCAAGGCCATTGCGGATAACAGGGCGGTTCCAAATCCGATCAAATAGAGCAGCATTAAAGTCAAAGCTTGATAACTGAGTCCCAGAATACTGCCTTCGGGGATTACCAGGGCGATTAAAATTAAATATACGGGCAATCTGGCGGAGCAGGTGGTAAATGGTGTTACCAAAATGGTAATGAGCCGTTCTTTCCAGTTCTCTATGGTTCGGGTGGCCATAATGGCGGGAATGGCACATGCGTTTCCAGAAATTAAGGGCACTACACTTTTTCCGCTCAACCCAAAAGGACGCATCAACCGGTCCATTAAAAATACCACGCGGCTCATATATCCCGATTCTTCCAGCAGGGAGATAAAGAGGAACAAAAAGGCAATCTGTGGTATAAAAATGACAATGCCGCCAATACCGGCCACAATACCCTCGGCAAGCAAATCTGTAAAAACACCGGGGGGCAATGTGTTTTTGATCCATTCTGCAGCCATTGCAAATTGTTCGTCAATAAAGTCCATGGGGTAGGAACTCCATTCGAAAATGGCCTGGAAAATGAGCAACAAAATGGCGAAGAAAATTAGGTAACCGAAGACTTTATGCGTAAGAATTTTGTCCAAAGAGGCACGTAAGCCTTTGGCCACCATAAAATCGACCTTATAGGTCTCTTTTAAAATATTGTTGATGAGCTGGTATCGTAGTACGGTTTCCTTATGCTGTAATTTTTTTAGTTCATCCTTGGATTTGGTAGAGAAATCCGTGGCATCTTGAATCCGTTTTTTCTCTATGGGCATGAAGTTCACGTCCTGTGTGATGACCAGCCATAGTTTGTAAAGGTCTTCCTGTGGAAATGTTATTTTAAGACGTTCAAAGTATTCAGGGGAGATTCTGGTCGGGTCCAAAATAGGTTTGGAAGAAATACTCTTGTAGTCGGCAATGAGTTCCTTGATTTTTTCAATGCCCGTATTTTTTCGCGTACTTACCAAAGCAATTTTGGTATCCAACTTTTTTTCCATGGCCTCAACATCCAGCGATATTCCTTTGCGGGACATCCGGTCTGCCATGTTTATGACCAAAATGGTCGGAATCTTAAGGTCTTTTATCTGAGTGAAAAGAAGAAGGTTCCGTTTGAGGTTTTCCACGTCGCTGATAACAACGGCCACATCGGGGTAATCCTTGTCATTCTTGTTGAGCAAAAGCTCCACCACGAGACTTTCATCCAAAGAAGTGGTGTTTAGGCTGTAGGTTCCGGGCAAATCCAAAATATGTGCTTTGACCCCTCTTGGGAGTTTACAGATACCTTCTTTCTTCTCTACGGTGATGCCCGGGTAGTTCCCGACTTTTTGTTTGAGTCCTGTAAGTTGATTAAAAACTGAGGTTTTTCCCGTATTTGGGTTCCCGATAAGGGCTACGTTGATGTTTTTGCTCATTTGGCCTGCGTTTCTTCAATAATATCCAGCTCTATAAGTGCTGCCAAAGACCTTCTTATTGCCAAATGACTTCCGCTGAGGTTAATGTAAATAGGGTCGTTTAAGGGGGCAATTTGTAAAAGCTCCACACTATTTCCTGGAAGACAGCCCAACTCCATTAGTTTTATAGGGAGGATATGTTCGGTAAAATCCTTGATTATGCCCTTTTGTCCATATCGTAAATCTGCTACGGTCGCCACAGTTCTTATTTAGAATAAATTTAATTAAGGGCAAAAATAAGTAAAAAAGGTAAATTACAAGGTGTATTCATGGATAAAGGTGCAAAGGGCTACTCTTTGTAGCTGGCTTCGAGTATTTTGATGTCCTCAAGGAGCTTGTCAATATCCTCACGATTGGTGCCGTCATAAAAGCCACGAATCCGTTTTTCCTTGTCCACCAGAATAAAGTTTTCGGTATGGATCATATCAAAAGCCCCCCCATCACCATCATTTTTAACAGCCAGGTACGATTTCCGCGCCAACTCATAGATTTGTTTTTTATCCCCTGTCACCAAGTTCCATTTGCTATCTACCACACCTTTTTCCAATGCATATCTTTTTAATTGGGCAACATTGTCTATTTCTGGTGTCACGGAGTGGGAGAGGAGCATTATGTTAGGATTGTCCATCACTGCATCCTGTATTTCGGTCATGTTTTTGGTCATGATCGGGCAAATGGTAAGGCATGTGGTAAAAAAGAAGTCGGCCACATAGATCTTGTCCTTGTAATTCTTTTGGGTTATGGTATCGCCGTTTTGATTCACCAAAGAAAAATCGGCCACTTTATGGTATTTTTTGGTGTAGTGCAAGGTGCTGTCAACCAAAGATTTATCGACCATAGAGGGTTGGTACACGGGAAGCATTTTTTTAGGTTGTAGCGCATTATAGAATAGATAAACGATAACTGCCGAGAGTGCCAACATTACCATTCCGAACAGCTTGTACTTTGCGAAAAATGATCCCATGGTTGCAAAATTACGGCCCAAATGGCTATTCCTCAAGTATAAAGCCACTAATTGTTGCTAAATCTTTCTTAAATCGTATGGGGATGAAAATTGAGGTTTTTTTATCAATACCTAAAAGGTTACTTTTGTGCGTTTTAACAAAAGACGACGAATGACCCCTATATTGATCAAGACCATACAATTCTTTCTGAGCTTATCGCTTTTGATCGTGCTTCACGAGCTGGGACACTTTATCCCGGCAAAGCTTTTTAAGACCAGGGTGGAGAAGTTTTATCTCTTTTTTGATGTTAAATTTTCCCTTTTTAAAAAGAAAATAGGGGAAACCGTTTACGGTATTGGCTGGTTGCCCTTGGGCGGATATGTGAAGATCTCCGGGATGATCGATGAGAGCATGGACAAGGAGCAGATGCAACAAGAGCCAAAACCATGGGAGTTCCGCAGTAAGCCGACATGGCAGCGTTTGATCATAATGCTGGGCGGGGTAACGGTGAATTTTATTTTGGCTGTTGTAATTTACATTGGGATGGCCTATTCTTATGGCGACCAATATATACCCATGGATAGTTTAAAAGATGGGGTTTGGGTAATAGAAAAGGAAATTGGGGATGAAGTAGGTATACAGACCGGGGATAAGATTATTGCTGTTGATGGAGAGGAGTTAAAAACCTTTAATAGTGTATTTGTTGAGTTAATCAATGGAAACAATATCACTATAGAGAGGGATGGCCAGCGTATAGAAAAAGAAATCCCCATTGATTTTATCTCTACTTTGATTGAAGACGAGGATAAGGTTCGTTTCCTAAGCTTTAGGGTTCCGTTCCAAGTAAATAAGATTCCAAAAACATCGCATAATAAAACTGCGGGATTCCAATCCAAAGATAAATTCTTGACCATTAACGGTTCCGAAGCTATTTACAGAGATCAAGTGATGGATATACTGGAAAAGAACAAGGACAAGGACATCAACATTGAAGTAGAACGTGCCGATGGAACACTCTCCAATATTGTAGCCCACGTTAATGGGGAAGGTAAGTTAGGTTTGGAGATTGGGGGATATACGATGGATGATTTGCAAGAAGAAGGGTATTTAAAGGTAGAAACTGAAAAATATACCTTTTTGGAAGCCATTCCAGCAGGAATTGGCAAAGGTGTTTCCACTCTATCCAGTTACGTAAAGCAATTAAAAAAGATTTTTAACCCTGAAACCGGAGCTTATAAAGGTGTGGGAGGTTTTGCCGCTATTGGCGGTATGTTCCCCGATACATGGAACTGGCCTGCATTTTGGGCCACAACGGCATTTATATCCATTATTTTGGCCTTTATGAACATTTTGCCTATCCCTGCATTGGATGGTGGTCACGTAATGTTCTTGCTTTACGAGATGATTACAGGGCGCAAGCCAAGCGATAAATTTTTGGAGTATGCGCAGATGATCGGTTTCTTTCTGTTGATTGCTTTGTTGCTGTTTGCCAATGGTAACGATTTGTATAAATGGCTTTTTAAATAGAAAAGCGATTTTTTTGTTTGTGGTGTAAAAAAGATTCTATTATATTTGCACCCGCTTAAGGTAAAATATTCCTCCTTACCTGCCTGCCGGCAGGCAGGGCTCAGAACTGAGCTACTTTTTTGATCGGCAAGCAGTGTAAAGAGAAACAGAATATAAATCAAAGATTATCTTAAACGTAACATTCCTCCTTAGCTCAGTTGGTTAGAGCATCTGACTGTTAATCAGAGGGTCCTTGGTTCGAGCCCAAGAGGAGGAGCAGAGATAGCAAGGCTTCAGAGAAATTCAACCTCTGAAGCCTTTTTCATTTGCACACAATTTGAAGAAAATTTAATTCTGACTTTAACATTTGAGAGTAATATTGGAGTCCAAAATGGTTCCTGCCGTTTCAGTGTGCCTTCCGCCCGCTATTTTTAATATCTTTCCCATGGCCTAGAATAAATTTACCTTGCTCGATGTATTGTTCTTCACATCTTCCTTGCTCTGGAAATCGATATTGCCATTGGTACTGTTCCTTGTTATCTCCCCTGCGTGGTTTTCCATACTATCCGTTTCCGTTGTAAAACTCTCACTGGCCTGCTCGCTAATGTTCCTGGCCAAAAGGTTCAGGTTTTCGCCTGCTGTTACGGTGGTGCTCTTGCCAGCACCCACGGTAATATCCTCCCCGGCATTTATGCCAATGCCCTCGCTGGCGGAGCCCCTTGCCTTCAAACATAGAAATTTTACAGTATTCAACTATCATTCGCAAACCTCTTTCAATTTGGATACTATCTCTGGAGTATGGAATTTATAGTTTAACAAGGAAAAGTTTTTTATGAAATTTCTTTTTTCTGAAATAGCGACCATATCAAAAAAAATGGGAATACTTTCTTTATTATAATTACACTTTGGATGAATTGATTCAATTGATATTGGCATGTTGAATCCCAAAACAACAATATTTTCTTTGTTACAATAAAATTTTAATATCCTTTTATCGCCACCATCAAGAAGATAGGTGCTTTCTGTAATGTATATTAACTTTTTTGTCAATGAATCATCCAAATCGTTGCTTAATAGATGGCAAAGTTTGAAATGTACAATAACAGCTTCTTTATTTTTTAAAAGGTACATAGATGATATTCTTGAATTGAAATCATCCATTTTGATATAATATTTGTCAAAAGATGTTCTGTTCTTAATAGAACCGAAATAAGGCTTTAATACTTGGTTTTCAAAATATATGGAATCATTAATGCTATATATTTTGAATGAGAAAAGGTTGTCCAACAGATCTAAAGTTTTAGAATTATTTATTGTATCACCAATAATATTGGATTCCTCAAAATTTGTTTTTTTAGCATTGCTTTCTTGCCTTGGTTCACAATTTAAATTGATCAACAAAATACATAAGGGGAAATATAGTTTTACCATTGTACATGAATATGATTTGCAAGAGAACAATCCTCATCTATAAAAGTTCCAGGTTCACCATTGTTAAGATGTGTTATCAAAATTTATTTGTTGATTTTAAGTCAAATAAAATTGAATTTGATTTACTAGCTATCTCAAAATATTTTTGGCTTTCGTATATTCTTATTTGTTCTATTATATAGGTGCTTTTGTTAAAATTTGGACAAGAATTTATGTTGTTTTTTATATAATCTACTATAATTATATAATTGTTCAATTCATAATAGGAATTTTTAATTAACAAGGCTTCTTCAAACCAATTATTGGTTTTTAAATGTTTGAATTTCTTATTTAGCTCAATGGTATCTTTGAGTTCTGTACACTCTTTAAACTTTAATAAAATCTTACTTTCAGTGTCAAGAGAGTGGGCTTTAAAATGATATTTATTGAATAAAATTAGAGAATCATTGTTTCTCCCATCTACTGGAACAACATCATCTTTAAAGATTTTACTCATTAAAATGCTATCGTTATTAAAATTATTATTCTCAACCACCTCTTTTGATGATTCAGATATAGGCTCAGGTTTTATTTCTATGTCGTTTTTTGCTTGATTTTTACAGTTATAAAAATTAAAAACAACAAGAAAGAAAGGTATATATAGTCTATTTTTCATAATTTATACATTTACCAAGCTACGTGAATATGACTTATGTTTGGATTACTGCAAGATACTTGTCTTGGCCCTATTTCGCATATTGCATTGACTCCCTGTATTCTGGTAGCGGCATCTCTTAAAAAATTCCATTTTTGAGTCGTTCTCATCCCCAAAATGGAAATATCCATTGCGTGACCAATTGTATGATTACTATTAATTAAGACACTCCCAACAGCTCTGTTTCTTTGAGGGTTTCTATAAGCACTATTTACCTGAAGTCCATCATTAGCTATGTTGTTATTGGCACAAAAAGTATTGTAATTTGTTAAAATATTATCCCAAATCTCTTGAAATCTATTATTTCCACTAGCTGCTAAATAGTCATAATTTCCAGTATTCCAATCTCCAGTATCAAGAAAAACTTCATCTCTTGTAGGTATCCACACAGTATTATAATCAACATATTCTTGCCTTAAAATATCTTTAGAATCTTGCGTGAGTTGTATTTCTTTTTTTAGACCTATTATATTACAAGATATTTTATAGCTTATTGCTTCATTTGGGTTTCTTGAACCAGTTGTTGGCCTATTAATTGGACGAGGGGAAAATATATGGAGTGTGTTGTCATCATTCTCACGGATTTCGACCGTGCCATCATTTTCTGTTATTCCCTCTGTTTTCCAAACAATATCAGAAAATCCAAAACCATCTTTGGACAAATCTGAGGTATCATGCTCCCTGAACTGTATCCTTATTTCATCGGTTGAAACAAACGTAGTCGATAACAAATTATCTCCATCATCTTCAATTTCGTGGCATTCTTCATCCACTCTTTTCAACTCAAAGTCAAAATCGAGTTTATTGAAATAAACAGTAGTGTTCAATGATTTAATTTCTATTTCTTTATTATATACACCACCACTTTTAGTATTCACTTCTATATTAAAACACCCTGTTTCTTGAATTAACCCCAATAGGTTCTTTTGATTATTATTCACTCCGGTTCCAAAACCATTGTTGGTTGAATTGTTTGAGGTTAAACTGAAACTTTCTACATCATCGTAAATATCTATATACAATACATCAAGTCCTTCCTCTTGATCAGACAAATCATCATTAACATTTGTTGCTTGTCGCTCCAACTCCTCATACGCTCCAAAAACCAAATTCTCCTTGGCACTGTAAACAATATCTTTGGCAGAATTTAGTACAACATCGCCATGGGTGGTGTTTATGAGATAGGTCTCTGCGGTTTTGCTAATGTTCTTGGCAACTATCAATAATTTTCCCGACATGACTAGTGCAATTTTACAGTATTACCCGTGTTACTTTTTATCTCCTTGGCACTGTTTATTTTAATATCTCCCTTGGTAGTGCTTTTTTGTGAAGTCTCACTATGTTCTTCCATCCCCTTTGATACTGCCTCAAAATTCTCGCTGGCCTGTATACTTACATCCTTGGAAATTATATTTAGATTGGTATTGGCTGTAATGGTAGTGCCCTTGCCCAAAATTGTAATATCTTTCTTAGAGATGCTTTTACGGCATTATAAATTATTTATTCCCAAGCAAACATGATTGTTTTATTAAATTCCGAGGAGTCTAAAACGATTCTCTTGAAACATTTTTGTCCACAGTTCAATTTTTTTAATGAATTTGTTACTGATGTTAATTTTTTCAACTTGCAAAAAATCGGCAAAACATGAAACTAAAGCCGATAGATTGCCAAAAGACACAATTCCAACAAAAAATTGTGTAAAGCTCAAAGAACTCTCAATTTTTTACAAAAAAATTGAGAGTTCATGTAAAACCCTCGACAATGAGGTCTATTATCTTTTTTCAAAAGAACTCCAAGAACATTACAAGCAAGGTTTTTGCGAATTAATTAACGATGCAATAGAAAATGTTGATGGAGAAATAGGATATAGTATGTCTGAGGATTGTACAGGGACAATAAATATAATTTCGGTCGAAAATATTGTAGATGAAGATGGAGAAGAATTTAGGAATGAATATGCCACATTTCTTTATGTAAAAAAAGAAAAGGGAGAATTGAAAATATACAGTATTGGTGGAGCTGGTTAGATTCTTTTGTAATGGGAAAAGTAAAAATAAGGAGATACAGTGACCATCAAGGTAAGCACCCGAAATTATATAGGGGAAATACTGGACTTTGAGGTTTGGGAAGACAAAAAGCAGGACAACCACACAGACGGGTACAGTACCTATGACACTTGGGACGACGAAAAATTCCCTGAGACCATACAAGTATAGATAGACAGTAACCTATAGATTTGACCTCATAATTGTCTTCTTTTTGTTAAACGTTGACGAAGACGAAAGTCAAATCAAATCGAGTATATCAACTAAATTACTGAATTTTAATCACTTATCTTAAAACAGCAACCTGAAAAATGTTGACGATTTGTGAACTCTAAAAGCCAAAATCAAAGGAATTCAATTAAAATCAAAAAATATTAAATATCTGATTTTCATCTATTTAATAATTAATTGAATCATTCAGAAGTCAAAAAGTAGCCCCGGCAAGAATCGAACTTGCATCTAAAGTTTAGGAAACTTCTATTCTATCCATTGAACTACGGGGCCATCTGTAAAAATGGACTGCAAAAATAGGTTTTTTTAAAAACTTTATGCAACCGTAGGGGTCAATTTAGGGTGATTTCCCTTTAAACCAATGGAGCGGTATGGCTAAGTCCGTTTTTTCTCTTCTTCTTTTAGTATTTTTTCCAAATAAGAACGTGACAAGGGCTTGTCCACGTAACCAGATATCATCCCATTCTTTTTGGCTATGGCTCGATCCTTGGCATTGGTAAAGGCTGAAAGTACATATACGCTTGGAAGTTCGTGCTCTACGAACAAATTTTTTAGGTTTTGCAAAAAATCCCATCCGTTCATACCATCCATAACAAGATCTAAAAAGATAATGTCTGGTAATCTGTCGTGCTCCTCAATGGAACTGAAACAGGCTTGTATGCCCTCCTCACCGCTGGAACAAGTAACAATATCAAAATCGCCGTGGGATTGTTGTATGCAGTATCGGGTCGCAAATTGCGACACCAAATCATCGTCTATAATAAACGTAGTTAGCTTCATGTAGGGACTATTACGTAAGTTTTGGGACAGACAAAGCTATATGCTGGAGACCAACAAACCATTCATGATCGTTGTTTTATCCAAATATCCCGTTAAGTCACTCTTAGTGTGGCAATTTACTCCTTAAAACACCATACGCAAAGGCTCCAAGTAATGCTCCGACCAAAACAATGACTATGGGCCAATACCCTGCTCCCACCAAAATATAGATAGGCCCGGGACAAGCACCGGCCAAGGCCCACCCCAATCCAAAGAGTGCTCCGCCCAAAATATACCTAGCGATAGATTTTTCTTTGTCCAGTATAGCAATTGTTTCTCCCGAAAAGGATTTTACTTTCGATTTTTTGATCCATTGCACCAAAACAATGCCCACTGCCAATGCCGAGCCAATGATTCCGTACATGTGGAAGGAATCGAACTGGAACATCTCATAGATCCTGAACCACGAAGCCGCTTCCGATTTATACAAAACAATTCCCAAAAAGGTACCCAATATGATGTATACTATATTCTTCATACGGCAAAAATTAAGGGAAACAACAGGTGAACCATAATCAGTCCGCCGATAAAGAAACCGACAACTGCAATCAAAGAAGGTCGCTGTAAGTTGCTCAAACCAGAAATAGCGTGCCCAGAGGTGCAACCTCCGGCATATCTTGTACCAAAACCCACCAAAAAGCCAGCTACCAAAAGGATGATCCACACTTTAGGGTCGGTAAGGGATTCCATACTAAAAAGTTCTGTGGGCAAATAGGCTGTACCAGCACTATCAAACCCAAGTTCCTGCAGTTTTGAAACGGATTTATCCGATATGTTCACAGCCGGATTTTGAGAGAGCCAATGCGCGCCCAAGAATCCCCCAATAACAGAACCAAGGACGACCAAAAGGTTCCACCGTTTGGATTTTACATCTGTTTTGAAGTAATCCGAAAACTTTCCTGCACCACCAATGGAACAAAAAGTTTCCAAGTTGGAGGACATTCCAAAACGTTTGCCCATAAGAATCAATAAAGCCATAATCAGGGCAATGAGCGGGCCTGATACATACCAAGGCCAAGGTTGATAAAGCATTTCCGTGAGTTTTTGACAAAGATCACGAAAATGCCTTAAATATCAAACCTATGGAATATCAACAACAGCTCTTATCGGAATCTTGTACTCCGAATTTCTTCAAAATATCTTCCAGCAAACACCATTTGGTCAAGGATGACTGAAGCAAGTTGGCCCCGACAAAAGCGGTAAACCAAAGCCAATTTTGACTTACATAAATGGCCAAAACCAGACTTATCAATATAAACGTTCCCGCTACGCCTCTTACAATTCTATTTTTCATAATGTTATTTTTATACAGTTCTTTCAATAGGTACTTCGACCGCCCGAATGGGGTTTGTGGTCTCACTTTTTTGGTTGAATTCTTCCAACAATTTGAAAAATTCGGTGACTTTTTCTTCCTCGGTGAAGGAAAAAAACAAGTTGGATGCTGCGCCCCCCTTTTCACTGGGGAACCAACTATTGGTGTAGAACATCGGAGGGGTGTTTTTGTACCCATCTATGTCCGACCCGCTAAAATTTTCTATACCGGCCTTTTTGAAGAGTTTAAATACTTCCTTTTCATACTCTTCTACCGTGGTAACAATAATCATTTTCATGTGCTAATTTTTTATAGTTTTTTCAATGGTCACATGGAACCTTTTACGACTAAAAGAATCGTTGTACTCTGTGTCCAAAAATTATTTTAGTGTTGTTGGTTTCATCTTATTTGTAATTTTTTCGTTCTATCAAGTAATACACCAATGGCACTACCAACAGCGTCAAAACTGTAGATACTATGGTTCCTCCCATCAGTGAAATGGCCAATCCCTGGAAAATGGGGTCGAACAGAATCACAAAGGCTCCAATAACAACGGTCCCTGCGGTCAATAAAATTGGTGTGGTACGAACGGCACCGGCTTCTATAACGGCTTGTTTCAAGGGAACCCCGTCATCCAATCTCAAATTGACGAAGTCAATCAGTAACACCGAGTTCCGCACCATGATCCCCGCAAGGGCAATCATACCAATAAAGGAGGTTGCTGTAAAGAATGCACCGAGCAACCAGTGTCCGAGCACAATACCGATCAATGAAAGCGGTATGGCCACCATCATCACCATAGGTGCCTTAAAGTTTTGGAACCACCCTACGATCAGCATGTAAATGATCACGATAACACCCAGGAATGCGATTCCCAAATCGCGGAACACCTCAAGGGTTATCTGCCATTCCCCATCCCATTTTACGGTGTAATCATCTTCAAACTGGGGTTGTTCCATATAGAGTTCGTTGATGGAGTATCCCTGCGGAAGTTCTAATTGGTTCAACTTGTCCGTCATACCCAAAATGGCGTACACGGGGCTTTCGAGCTCTCCTGCCATATCGGACATCACATACACGACCCTTTTTTGGTTTTTCCGGTAGATGCTCTTGGCCTTGATGCCTTCTTTTACCTGAACCAAATCACCAACGGAAACCATATTGCCCTGCTGGGATGCTATTTTTAACTGTTTGATCTCCTCCAAGCTGGATTTATCCTTCTCGCTAATGGAAAGCACAATCCCAATTTGATCAAAGGCATCTTCACGGTAGATATGCGATACGGGCTGTTCACGAAAAGCCATGCCCATCACCTGTACAATTTGTTGCGGAGTAATGCCATAAAGCATCGCTTTTTCCTTATCGATTACAAAATCATACTCGACTTGATCATCCTCGACCATCCAATCCACATCCACAACATCGGTGGTATTGTTCAAAATACCTTTTACCTTATCGGCCAATGCAATCTGTTTATCATAATCGGGGCCGTACACTTCGGCCACAATGGTGGAGAGCACAGGAGGTCCAGGCGGCACCTCAACAATTTTGATGTTCGCATCGTATTTTTTGCCCAATTCCTGAATTCTTGGTCTGAGCAATTTGGCAATATCGTGGCTCTGTTCGCTTCTATCATGTTTATCAACAAGATTCACCTGAATATCGGCCATATTGCTACCACCACGAAGGTCGTAATGCCTTACCAAACCATTAAATGTAATTGGGGCAGATGTCCCCACGTAGGTTTGATAGTTGACCACTTCGGGACGAGTGGACAGATATGCTCCAATTTCCTTGGTTACAGCTGACGTTCTTTCCAAGGTGGTCCCTTCGGGAAGATCTATCACTACTTGGAACTCGTTCTTGTTATCAAAAGGAAGCATTTTTACGGCTACCGATTTGGTAAAGAACATTCCAATGGAGGCAAGCAGCAAGAAGAAGGTAATCCCCAAGAACAGCCATCTTTTTTTCCTGCTCTCTATCAAAGGGCTTTCAAAGCGCGAATAGGCTTTGTAAATGAAGGTGTCCTGTATTTCAACGGGGGCTTTTCCCTTTTTCTTCTTTTTGTCTTTTTCTCTTAAGAAGATGTAGCCCAAATAGGGAGTGATGGTCAACGCCACGAACAATGATAGCAACATCGCAATGGAAGCTCCAATGGGCATGGGCGACATATAAGGCCCCATCAACCCAGATACAAAGGCCATGGGCAACACGGATGCAATTACCGTAAACGTGGCCAAAATGGTCGGGTTCCCTACCTCATTGATGGCATAGATCGCAGCATCCTTGAACGGCAACCGTTTCATTTTAAAGTGACGGTGCATGTTCTCCGCAATAATAATGGAGTCGTCCACCACAATACCTGTTACAAACACCAAGGCAAACAAAGTAATTCGGTTTAGGGTGTAATCCAGCATGTAATAGCTGAGCAAAGTCAATGCGAAGGTAATGGGCACCGATAGGAACACCACAAGTCCACCTCGCCATCCCATGGCCAACATGACCACAAAGGTCACGGCAATGATGGCACCGATCAAGTGCATCAACAATTCCGATACTTTTTGCGAAGCTGTTTGCCCGTAGTTTCGGGTCACCTCAACCTTTACCTCATCTGGAATCAAGGTTGTTTTTAAATGATCCACTTTCTCCAACACCACATCGGCAATCTTCATCGCATCTGCACCTTTGCGCTTGGCAATGGATAGGGTTACCGCTGGATATTCGGATTTATAGGTCTCTGCTTTTTCACTAGCGGCTCCAAATCCAAGGGAAACATAGTTTTTAGGCAGTTCTGGGCCATCCAATACCTTTGATATCTGCTTTAGATAGATAGGTTGACCTTGTTTGGTGCCTACAATCAGGTTTTCAAGGTCTTCCTTGGTTTTTAAAAAGTTTCCTGTACTGATGTGGAACTCGGTATCGTTGGCAAGGAAGTTTCCGGCATCCATTTGCTGGTTGTTGGCCTTTATCATTTGGGCAACGGCCAACATATCAATTCCTGATTCGGCCATTTTATCCTTGTCCACCACCACACGAAGCTGGGGACTGCGTCCTCCTATCTTTTTGGTGATGGAAACGCCATTTACTTTTTCAATTTCGTTGATAAGCTCTCCTGAGATCTGCCTTAGCTGAAAATCATCGTACTCCTCGCTCCAAAGTGTAAGGGCCAGCATAGGCACATCATCAATGGCGCGGGTTTTTACCAATGGCATGGTAACCCCGGCGGGCATTTGGTCCATGTGCTTGTTGATCTCGTCGTACAAGCGTACCAAAGACCTTTCGATATCTTCTCCCACGTAGAACTGTACAATGGCCATTCCCTGCTCTTGCATGGAAGTGGTATACACATATTCTACGCCTTTAATGTTCGATATAATTTTTTCCAGCGGTTTTGTGATCCTGGATTCCACCTCGGTGGGACTGGCCCCGGGATATCCCACAAAAATATCTGCCATGGGCACGTCAATCTGGGGCTCCTCTTCCCTTGGGATAAGGAAGGAACTGTACACCCCAATGACCATAAATACAATCATTAAGAGCACCGTTAGCTTAGAGCTGATAAACCCTTTGGCAATTCTACCTGCAAGTCCGTCTTTCATTGTTAGCGTTTTTGGGTTATTGAATGCTTACTTTGGCTCCGTTGTACAACTTTCCTTCGGCCGAGACGATATATTGATCTCCTTTGGACAAGCCCGACAACACTTCCACTTCATCACCGTAGGTGTCGCCCAGTCGCAACCAGCGCAATAAGGCCACATTATCCTGACCCAAGGTGTACACGCCTGTCAACTGTCCTTTATGCACCAAGGCTTTGGACGGAACCGTAACAACTGTTTTTCCGTTGCTCTCATTTTCCGCTTCCAGCCTAACGGTTGCATACATACCTGACAAAATCTTGGCTTCCGTTTTGTCAATTAAAACCTTCATCAAATATTGCCCTCCCGTATTTTGGGCCGATGCACTTAACTCGGACACTTTACCTGTAAGCGTAGTATCCAAAGTTTTCACAAGTATTTGAGCATTGGTTCCCACTTTTATACCGGAAATATTATTCTCTGAAACCTTCGCAACTACTTCAAAACCTCCTCCAGCTGATTCAATGGATACCAACGGAACACCTGGATTGGCCATATCGCCCTCATCAATGTAAGTATTGGTAACCACTCCGCTGAAGGGTGCTCGAATGTTGGCGTAGGCGAACTGAGAGTTCACTTCGTTCTTCATTTGGTTCGCAGCCTCCAATCTGGCCTTGGCCATTTCGTAGCGTGCGGTCATATCATCCAGTTCTTTTTGTGAAGCACTGTTTTCACGAAAAAGGTTCTGGAACCTTTCGTAATCTTTTTTGGCATTGTTGAACGCAACGGTTGCTTCTGTAATGGATGCTTCCACTTGTGCTTTTTTAGCTCTTAGATCCCCATTATTGATGGAAATAAGAAGGTCTCCCTTGTTTACTTTTTGGCCTATTTTCACAGGAAGGGATTCCACATGGCCCATCATTCGGGTGCTCAAGGTGGCGCTGTTCACCGCTTGTATTTGACCACTTCCGGCCAAAATGGTAGAACTATCGCCCATATCTACCTCGGCAACGGTTACCGGAACCGCTTCCGTGTTGTCCATAGTCTGTTTTTCGTCACTTCCACACCCCATTAGAAGAAATCCCAAGGAGACGGTCAGTATAAAGCTTTTATATATCGTAGTGTTTTTCATCTTACAATTATTCTTTGGTTAAAAATGTTAATAAGGATTGTGCTTGATTGTATTCAAAAATGGTTTGATAATAGACCAATTGTTTTTCGGCATAGTTGGCTTCGGCCATCAATAGATCTGTTGTTTTTTCCAAACCTTCCTTGAATCTGTTGGTACGAATCCTTAAGGATTCTTCGGATTGCTCCATAGCCAATTTTGAGGTCTGGAGCCTGCTCGCGGCATCCTCGACCATCCGCTTGGTGCGTTGTAGCTCCATAGTACTTTTGGCGACGTACTGCTCGTATTCCTGTTTCGCTTTTTCATAACTTGTTTTGCTCTTTCCTGCTTTGGCAAAGCGTTGGGACCCTTTAAACACATCCCAGCTCAAACTTGCACCAATAATGTATCCTTTGGCATCGGCCTGAAAAATTTGGTCGTCGTACATTTCGTAGCTGGCAAAGGCGTTCAGCCTAGGCAAAAAGGTCATGTTATCCGCTTTCATGTTTGCTTTGTAGGCTTCGGACACCAAATCCATGGCTTTTACATCGGCTCTGTTTTCCAGTGAAACGTCCACTGATTCGCCCAAATTATCAAGTACCAATTCTTCGGAGGGTTCATAGACCACATCTCCTTGTTCGTTCATTAAAAAGGCTAAATAGTCCGATGCATTTTTCACATTGCTTTTGGATGTCTTCAATTGATCGGAGACCTCGGTAACCCGTACCTTCACTTCCAACAAATCTGCTTTTTGAAGCAAGCCTTGATCATAGCTGTTCTGTGCCATGTTCAAGTTTGCATTTGCTGCATCGTAAGCTTTTTGAAGTACAGCCACAGCCCTATGCGCCAATTGCAATTGGCCGTAGGCCTTTTGGGCTTCAAAATCAAGGTAATCGCGGGTACGCATGGCTTGAAGCTCTTTAGCCTCCATGGTAGTTTTTGCTGCTTTACGTTGATAAAACCCATCCAAATTGATCAAGGGTTGTTCCACCGAAACTACGGTGGCGTAGTTCTCGATCTGATCGGGATCGTTCAACAAGGCAGGGTTAAAATCTGCCTGGGTCAAAATCTCTTGGTTGAGTTTGGAACCGAAAGCCATCAAAGGATTTGTGGTCGCCATTCCTGTATGCGACACAGCTATCTGTGGCAAAAAGATGGAATTGGAGAACCTATAATCGTATTTTGCCATTTTGGCCTCCTGTTCGGACACCTTGATGCTGGCATTGGACTCTTGCACCTTTGTCAATACTTCTTCCATAGAAATCTTGACAGGGTCTTGGGCAAATAGTTGTCCCTGGATCCAAATGAGTATTGTGAATGTAATTATTCGTTTCATGTATTTAACTAATTTGAAGCAAAATTAAATTTGGCAATTCGCCTGCACAGTAACCTTGGTTACCGAGAAAAATGTCCTGTTTCCCTAAAAAAATGAACCTCAACATGCCCCTGTCACCAAAGAAATGGGTCATATTGAGGCAAGTTCAATAAGTAGGAGGGGGTTTATGCGTTCCGGGTTCCCCCGTGCCCTCCAGCCACCACAATCAAAACTTTAATGCTCAAATAGATGAACTTAAAGAACTGGATTATGGGGTTCATCATAACAAATCGTTTGTATTTGGATATTCTTCGTGTCATAACTGTCTATTCTGGAATTAACCACCAAAAGGGTTTCATTTTTGCTTTGTAAAGGAAGGCGTGGTGAAGGGCCAACTTCAGCCAATGTCCTGCAAGGCCAATGGTACCAAAAGTTTTGCCCAATTTTCTGCCGTGTGTTTCTGGATATTTCTTAAAATCCGGTACAATGGGATAGGTGGTTATGCTTATGCCACTGCCCTTCGTCATCCCGAATCCTGCCGATGCTATGCATGCAGCTCCCATATTCCCCATGGATCCTTTATGGTGCAACTCATTGTCTGAATGCTTGATCATTTCGATGATGTTGTCGGCCACCAATTTTGCGGTGATACCCGATGGCATTCCCGTTCTTGGAGGGGCTGGTGAAATATCGGTGCCGTTTTTACTCTTTCTGGGTTTGGAAATACTGTGCGGTGGTGCAAAGGCAATTCCGGGCGCGAAAATATTGGGATAGGAAGGGTTTTGGTAGGTTTCGGGCCAATCCTGTACACTCCACTCTTCATAGGGTTTGGGTGTGTAGTCGGCATCCACGATCATGAATCCCCTAAAGAGTTTGTCCGTGATATCGTCCCCCGTTTTGTTGTAAGCCTTAAACCCATGACCTGAAAAAGAGGGAATCAACATGGCAAAATCAAAAGATGCCTGTTTTTGCTCCCCTTCAAGGTTTTCATAATGGGCTACCCCATCTTCCACTTTATGGACGCCGGCCCCCAAGATCCATGATATTCCACGATCTTCAAAAACCATTTCCACCATTTCACTGGATTTCATAATATTGCTGCCATAACTCAGCAGCATACCGTCCATGCCAAAATCCCCGAGATTATATTCATTGGCAATCCAGGTAATCTCAGCCATATCCCTAACCTTGTACCGACGCAGTTCTTGTTCCACGTTCAGGATGTATTCGAAAGCGGCACCCTGACAGGTTGATTTCGCATGCCCGGTCCCGATCAATATTTTGGCCCTTTTTCCCTGTTTCATTTGTTGGATAAGGTCATTCAGCGCAGTCCATGCTTCATCGGCATGGGTATAGGTACAGACGGAATGGGCTTTGTTCTTGCCGGGCGATAGCCCTTCGGTGGCCTCGAAGTTGAGTTTTGGCCCAGTGGCATTGATCAGGTAATCGTAGGTCACTTTTTCCGTAGTCCCTTTTTCGTTCCCTGAAACATATTCTGCCAGCACATAGGGTTTTGCCTCTTGCTGGTCGCCTTCGGGATGAAAACTGACGGCCTTGGCCTGTTTATAATCAATATGTTTTTTGGCATACAAAGGAGCCAATGGGAACAGGATGTCCTTCGGTTTCATTCTCCCGATTCCCACCCAGATATTGGAAGGGATCCATTGGTAGTTGCTATTGGGTGATACCACCACTACTTCGTGCTCTTTGGAGAGCTTTCTTCTGAGATGGGATGCGGCCACATGACCAGCTATACCAGCTCCAAGGACGACTATTTTGGCCATTTTATATCATTTTACCCAAAGTTACCTTTAGGTTTTCAGATATAAAGTGACCTAGGTCACATTACAAAAAAGTGGTGGAAGTCTAATCTAACTATCTCATCAACAAACAAAAGCTCGTTTGTTATGATGTCAAAAGAGATGTGGAAAAATCTTATTTTTTATCGCTGTTCATCATAGCCAAGACTGCAATTACCAGAACAACGACCACAACAGCGAACACACCTATCATCCAGATGCCGTTCTCCCATGATACCAGTGGAATACTAATGAGTGTTTTCACAACGTATTGGTTTTAAGTTTAAATCAAAATTAAATACTGTGCTGTAACCAAAACATGATAATCCTCATAAAGCCCTTAACCAACTTTCGGGTTTTTAATGCGTAAAACACAAATTCCTGCATTTTAAACACAAAAAAGAGGGTTATCTAAAAGTTCGTTATCTGTCAGTTCGAGCGTCCCGAAAACTTTCCGGAAGAACCTGAATTGTGTTGGTAATCAATGGGTTTCGACTGCGCTCAACCTGACACATTCAAACTTTTGTTGTTTTTTAGAAGGTAGCCTCTTCCTTTTCAACCATCAAAAAAATCTAATTCTTGACCTTGCATGTACTGATTCCAAAAAGGGTGTACAAAGGACAAAAACTAACAAAGCTTGTTAAGACAAATATGGCTGCAAAAGCTAGCAGCACATATGCCAATGTTCCTGTTATCGCATTAAAATAATATAGTGCCCCTACACCAAGCGCCAAGATAATCCGAATCGTGCGGTCTGCCCCGCCCATGTTTTTTTTCATAATTGATAGTTTATGATTCTTACTATACAATTTACCAAAAATTGGATCAGTTTGTACAGCTTTGTTTTGATTTTCAATGAATTGGGTTGAAAAAGTTGAGTTTCATTGCAAACCGCGTAGTAAACTTGGTTGCACAGAAGCATTATTTTTAAAGTATTTTTGTTTTTGAATCAGTTTTTAGCTTTTTTAACGACTCAATACAAGTATGCTGGATTATTTTGATGCTTTTATCAACGGTTTTTTGGGAACGGTCAGGTGGACTTGGAAGTCAATCATTTTTGAAGTCCCCTGGTACACCAACTATTTCTGGGGCCTGATCCTAATTTCAGTTTTGGTTTGGGTTTTGGAGATTTTGTTTCCTTGGCGCAAGGAACAATCCATTTTTAGAAAGGATTTTTGGTTGGACACATTTTACATGTTTTTCAACTTTTTCATTTTTGCCATTGTAATAAATGGGGTTTACAAAGTACTCGGTGTATTTTTTGCCGATGTGGGAATTACTTCAAAAACATTGACCATTGTAGATATTGCACATTGGTCACAATGGGTTCAATTGCTAGTCTTTTTTGTGGTTCTCGATTTTGTGCAGTGGTTTACCCACGTGTTACTGCACAGGTATCCCGTGCTTTGGGAGTTCCATAAAGTGCACCATAGTGTTAAAGAAATGGGTTTTGCGGCCCATATGCGTTTCCATTGGATGGAAAATGTTCTTTACAAGCCTTTAAAAACATTGGGGGTGATGGTTCTTGGTGGTTTTGAACCCGAACAGGCCTATATTGTACATTTTGCGGCTATAGCCATTGGGCATTTCAACCATTCAAACATCAAATTGACCTACGGACCATTAAAATATATCTTGAACAATCCCGTGATGCACCTGTACCACCATGCATACAATCTACCAGAAGGACATCGGTATGGAATGAATTATGGGATAAGTCTCAGTCTTTGGGATTATATTTTCCGCACTAACTATGTTCCAGAAAGTGGCGGAAAAATTGAATTGGGTTTTCCGGGAGACGAGGATATCCCCAAAGGTTTTTGGGGCCAATTGGTCCATGGATTCAAAAAGCCAAAAAAATAAAATCTAATCAGGGTTTTTCGAAGCATCGAAAACTATACTCCAAATACCTCGTACCTCATCGGGTCCATAACCGACAGCCTTGTCTTCTGGGTAAAATTCCAATAAATGGGTCAATACCTCTGGAGCAATATTCTTTTCTGGGCTTCCATGACAATTCAAGCACAAGCCTTTGGTAACAATGGGATAGTAGAAATAAACTTCCCCGTTTGCCTTATCCAAAATAGGTGCGATCGAATCACCTGAGGCAATTGCTTTCTTAAATGTTTCTATATGCGCCAATTCTGTGGCATTGGCCTTATTGTTGGGATTTCGGGGTTTATCAGAAACCCTTTTTATTCGGGCGTTAAACTTTGTGGCCATACTATCCGTTAACGGATAGGCTTTCTCGTTACAGAAAACAACGGCCTCCTTTACGCCTTTGTTCTGTATAGTTCCCATTAATGCCTTTCCCAAAACTTTTTGGGTTTCTTGGGCATAGGACATGCCCATTTCTGTATAATCCGGATTTTCGGGCGATACTTTTTTATCTGATATTTTTGGCCCCTGCTTACAAGAAAGGAACAGCAGAAAAATTAATATGGAAATTGGAGAAAATCGCATTATTTGGATATTTTACCATTGGTACAACTTACAAAAGATTTTGCTTTTTCCACAAAACCATTTTCCTTATCAATAGTGGTATAACCCATTTATTTGAGGGTTTCTTTAATTAAGGAAGCATCATCGGCGCTTTCATGTTCAAAGCCGACCGATGAGCTATCCTTCTCCACAATCACATCTTTTATTTCTGATAATTTCTTTGAAATGGTATTGACACTACCCCGCATTTGAGGTTTTGTAGCCAGAATGTTGTTTTTATATTGACTATATCCAGATCAATAGCACCAACCCATGTATCCGCCCCTTAAATCGTAAACCTTGGTGAAGCCCAAACTCACCAGCTTTTTTGCTGCTTTTTGACTTCTATTTCCAGATTGGCAATAAATGTACACGGGAGCCTCCTTTTTCAATTTTGAAAAAGCGGCATCAAATGCAACTCCTTGAAAAAAATCGATATTCCTGGCTCCTTTTATGTGGCCCGATAGAAACTCTCCCTTGGTTCTGACATCCACCAATTGGACCTTACCTTTGGAAATGGCGGTTTTATATTCCTCCCTATCCAAAATATTGATTTCATCAGGGAGGTTCTGTTCTTTGAACAAAAAGCTTAATATTGACATAGTATTGTTGTTTTAAGGGCTAAAATACCTCGGCCAACCTATGAGGGTCAGTAACGATAGTTACACAAAAACAACTTTAATGCTTTTTTAAGAAGTTATCCCCACCTTACTTCAAAGTAGTGGGACATACGTAATCCGTAACAGGAATCCCTGCGTTTTTTATGTCGGCAAAACCACCTGCTACGTCAACTAGGTTATGAATCCCCCTGCTTTTTAAGATAGAAGAAGCTATCATGCTCCTATAACCTCCTGCACAATGGACATAGAAGGTTTCTTGTTCTGGAAATTCCGACATATGATCGTTGATAAAGTCCAAAGGGGTTAAATGGGCATCCTCCACGTGCTCTGCTTTAAATTCAGATTCTTTTCTAACATCATAAACGGGCACGCCATTATCCACTAATGCTTTTAGCTCTTCGGCATTAACGCTGTCCACGGTATCAATTTCTTTTCCCGCTTCTTTCCATGCATCAATTCCTCCTTTCAGGTAACCCAGGGTATGGTCAAAACCGACCCTTGATAATCGGGTAATGGTTTCTTCTTCGCGTCCTTCGGGGATTACGAGCAGAATAGGCTGTTTTACATCGGCAACAAGGGCACCGACCCAAGGCGCAAAACTTCCGTCCAATCCAATGAATATGGAGCGGGGCACATGGCCTTTTGCAAATTCATCTTGATGGCGTACATCTAGAACAACAGCGCCTGTTTCGTTGGCGGCAGCTTCAAAAGCCTCTGGAGATAGAGCTTGGGTTCCCCTTTCCAATATTTTGTCGATATCCTCATAACCTTCTTTGTTCATTTTCACGTTCAATGGAAAGTATTGCGGTGGAGGCAAAAGCCCTTCGGTTACCTCTTCGATAAATTCATCTCTCGTCATATCGGCTCTGAGAGCGTAGTTCATTTTTTTCTGATTGCCCAAGGTATCCACGGTTTCTTTCATCATACTTTTTCCACAGGCGGAACCTGCTCCGTGCGCTGGGTAAACAATCACGTCATCGGCCAATGGCATAATCTTGTTGCGAAGACTATCGAACAAAGTACCGGCCAACTCTTCCTGTGTCATGTGGGCCGCTTTTTGGGCAAGGTCAGGCCTTCCTACATCTCCCAGGAACAAGGTGTCACCGCTGAAAATGGCATGGTCTTTTCCATTTTCATCCTTCAACAAATAGGTGGTGCTTTCCATGGTATGGCCAGGCGTGTGCATTGCTGTTATGGTAATTTCCCCCAACTTAAACTCTTGCCCATCTTTAGCGATAATCGCATCAAAAGAGGGGTTTGCAGTTGGGCCGTATACGATAGGCGCTCCTGTCTCCTTCGATAGGGTTACATGTCCGCTCACAAAATCTGCATGGAAATGGGTCTCAAAAATGTACTTGATGGAGGCTCCATCTTCCTTGGCCTTTTTTATGTAGGGCTGCACTTCCCTTAGAGGGTCTATAATGGCGGCTTCGCCTTCACTTTCTATATAGTAAGCGCCTTGTGCAAGGCATCCTGTGTAAATCTGTTCAACTTTCATTTCTTATGGTTTTTACCAAAAATAAATTCGTCTCTTGTGCTTTTCAGTTACCAAAGTTACAAACTCTTTGTCTTGGACTGTAAGGACACTTTTTTTTGCATAAGGCTTCGCTCTTTTTGTTCGGTACAGCAGTCCACGGCATCAAAAGTCTGGACAAACAGGTTTTCTTCACCAAGAATGTCCACAATACCACTGCTGTACAGAATATCCCTTGTGGGGCCTATGGCGGCTGCTATAGAAAAATGGATGCCTTTTTTCCGCAAGTCGAGTATAATCCGTTCCAACATGCTCGCAGCACTGCTGTCTATATAATTTATGGGCTCCGCATTTAGGATGATGTACTTGAGGACAGGGCCTTTCTTCTCGATTTGTCGATAGAGTTGTTTTTTGAAATAATCTTTGTTGCCAAAATACAATTGGGCATCGAACCTTATGACCAATTTATCTGCATCCACTTCCACATCTTCCGAGAAACGGTCAATGTTCTTGTAATAGTGGGTTCCCCTGACTTTTCCCAAAACGGCCATGTGCGGTTTGGATATCCTATATACAAGCAACATTAGGGAGAGCAATACTCCTAAAAGGATTCCCTCCATCAAACCAATAAAAAGGGTCATCAAAAAAGTGGCCGTCAATAGGAAAAACTCGTCTTTTCTGTTCTTCCACAATACCAAGGGGTATTTTATATCTATAAGGCCAACCACCGAAACTATGATGATGGCTCCCAAGACCACTGCGGGCAATTTGTAGAACAATGGAGTGAGGAAGAGCAGTACGCCCGCTATAATAAGTGTGCTAAAGATGAGTGACATTCCTGTTTTTGCCCCGGCTTGATCATTGACCGCGGTCCTTGAAAAACTGCCTGACACGGAAAAAGACTGAAAGAATGAGCCCAAAATATTGGAAAGACCCAAAGCTCGCAGCTCTTGGTCGGCATCCAGTTCGTATTCCGGGTGTTTTTCCTCAACTGTCTTTGCTATGGAAACGGACTCCATAAACCCAAAAAGTGCCACAGTTATGGCAATGGGCATGAGCTGTCCTATTTTGTCCCATTGGAATTGTGGAAGCTGAAAATCGGGAAGGCCCTTTGGAATATCCCCCACAATATAGATCCCCTTTGTTTCCAGATTAAAAATCACTACTGCCAAGATGCCTAGCACCACGATCAACAAGGGGGTGGGCAACTTTTTGTTGATGCTTTTCAGTAAAAACATTAAAAATATGGAGATTGCGCCTAGTCCGAGGGTCAGTAGGTCTACATTGTCCAAACTTCCTATAATATTGGCCAACAGTTCATGAATTTTACTGGATTCCGCAAAGTTTGTTCCCAATATGTGTTTCAGTTGTCCCAAGCCTATCAATATGGCAGCAGCAGATGTAAACCCATTAATGACAGGTTTGGACAAAAAATTTACAAAAAAGCCCATTCTCAAAACACCTAAAAGAAGTTGTATTCCCCCTATGAGCAGGGTCAAAAAAAGTACGGTGGAGATATATTCTTCTGTGTTAACCAGTTGTAATGCACCAACCCCTGCTGCCACCAATAATGAATCCATGGCCACAGGCCCTACGCCCAATTGCCTTGATGTTCCCATAAGAGCATATACCAATGGAGGCACCAATGCAGCATATAGCCCATAAATTGGAGGCATTCCTGCGATCATCGCATAGGCCATTCCTTGTGGTACCAACATGATTCCTACGGTAAGGCCCGCAACCAGGTCTCCTCGGAGCAATGATTTGTTGTATGTGGCCATCCAAGATAAAAATGGCAAGTACCGTTTGATCATGTGATAGATTTTATACAAAAATAGGGTGACCCAAGGAGAACCAATGTAACAAAGTACACACTTATAGATCCACAATTTGGATATAACTTCTATGAAGCACCAGTTTCTTCATTTTTTCCAATTTTTTCAATAATCTGGAAACCACAACCCTTGAGGTGTGAAGATCATAGGCAATTTCTTGGTGTGTGTTTCGAATGCGGTTGTCGTTGGTTACCTCGACTTTCTTTTGAAGGTAGTCCACCAATCTTTGGTCTAAATTTTTGAACGCTATACTGTCCACGGTCTGTAATAACTCGTTCAAACGGTTGTGATAGCTTTCAAAGACATAGTTTCTCCACCCTTTGTACTTGCCCATCCACTCTTCCATTTTCTGAACGGGAACCATTATCATTTTGGTTTCGGTTTCGGTTATGGCCCTGATCTCACTTTTGGTTTGCCCCATGCAACATGCCATGGTTACGGAACAGGTTTCGCCTTGTTCCAGATAATATAGGAGCAATTCATCACCTTCATCATCTTCCCTGAGCACTTTTATGGCTCCGGACAACAGCAAGGGTATGCTTCTTATGTATTGTCCGATATCCATTATGGTTTCGCCTGCCGGGACTTCCTTTAATGTCCCCACTTCAAGAATCTCATCAATAAGGGGTTGTTCAAAATGGCTGTTGAATGTTGCTAAAAGCTCTTCTTTCATAGTATTAAAATACACTCCTCTAAGGTAACCATTTTAGGAAAAATGGTAAGCTTTTGAGCAACCCAAAAACAAAATCCACACTTTTGGCGGGACACCTTAATTTAATTAAGAATATTGTTCGCCGCCAATTCCATAGAACTGAGATCAAATTGGAAATCCTCGCTTTCTTTTATGGATTATAATCTCTTATAGTGACCAAAAAATGCATAACACCATTAAAACAAGTCATAATCTTACCCTGTACACTTCTCCATTTTGCCGCCAATTGCAATTCTTGCGGAATCAAGGCCATTTAAATTATGGTTAGCAAACGATTATTGATTTATATGTTGAATTATTGAAACAATAAGGCACACTTCATAATAATTAGCTATTTTCATTGCCATTTTAATCTTGTTATATGTATTGGATAGGTTTTGATATTGGTAGTTCTTCCATAAAAGCTGCTTTGATCAGTGCTGACGATGGGAGTTTTGTAAGTATGACCCAATATCCTGAGAGAGAAATGTCCATGACCTCGATCAATCCAGGTTGGGCAGAGCAAGATCCAGAGGTTTGGTGGAAAAACCTGTGTATCGCTACCAAAAAATTACTTTCAGAAAACAACATTGATAAAAACAATATAAAGGGAATAGGCATTTCCTACCAAATGCACGGACTTGTAGTGGTGGACAAAGACCTCAATCCCTTAAGGCCTTCCATTATTTGGTGCGATAGTAGGGCTGTAGCAACAGGAGAAAATTTGTTCCAAAAGGTTGGAAAGGAAAAATGTGTAAATCATTTGCTCAATTCCCCCGGTAATTTTACACTATCCAAGCTAAAATGGGTCAAGGATAACGAACCCGATACATACCAAAAAATACACAAGTTTATGCTTCCTGGCGATTTTATTGCCTTACGGTTATCCGGGGAGTGCGTTACCACCCCCTCGGGACTTTCCGAAGGGATAATGTGGGACTTTAAAAAGAACGACCTTGCCGATTGGCTTTTGGAAGCGGCAGAAATAGACCCTAAGCTTGTTTCCAAAATTTCCCCCTCGTTTTCGGAACAAGGATATGTGAGCAAGCAAGGAGCTATGGACAGTGGCCTGCCCGAAGGCATTCCCATAATGTACAGGGCCGGGGACCAACCCAACAATGCCCTTTCCCTTAATGTAATGGAGCCAGGGCAAATTGCGGCCACCGGAGGAACTTCCGGAGTTGTATATGCCATATCCGGACAAGAAAATACACGGGAGCATACAAGAATCAACAGTTTTGCTCACACCAATCATACTGCTCAAAAAACACGAATAGGGAAGCTTTTGTGCATAAATGGAACGGGAATCCAGTACAGTTGGATCAAGAACGAACTGACCCACGGACTTTCTTACAATGATATGAACCAACAGGCCGAAACCATCCCGATCGGTTCCAATGGCCTTTGCATTCTTCCCTTTGGGAACGGCGCGGAACGCATGCTGGAAAATTGTAGAAAAGGCTCACGCATCCTTAACCTCAATTTTAACATCCATAAAACGCCCCATTTATTCCGGGCAGCGCTCGAAGGCATTGCATTTGCGTTTGTACATGGCATGGAAATATTACAAAACGACGGCGTTGATATTCAATCCATAAAAGCTGGAAATGATAACCTTTTTAGGGCAGGAATATTTTCCAAAACCATTTCTACACTTACACAGAGCCGGATTGATATTGTGGAAACCACTGGTGCCATAGGAGCTGCAAGAGCGGCAGCCTATGCTTTTGGAGATTTCGCAAGCATTGGAGAAGCCACTGCATCAGACGCTATCCAATTGACCTATGAACCCGACAACCAAAAACTAAACGAATACAAACAGGCCTATGAAATCTGGAAAAAGGCCCTAAATGAATATATTGATTAACTGAACAAAACAATTATGATTACAAAAGGAGACAAAGAATTTTTTAAAGGCATCGGAAAAATTGCATTCGAGGGGAAAGAATCGGACAACCCTTTGGCTTTTAAATATTATGATGAAAATAAGATGGTAGGCGGCAAAACCATGAAAGAACATTTCAAATTTGCCATCGCCTACTGGCATACTTTTAACGACACGGGCAGCGACCCCTTTGGGGCGCCCACCAAAAATTTCCCATGGTTGACCAATACAGACCCTGTTCAGCAGGCCAAGGACAAAATGGATGCAGCCTTCGAATTCATCACAAAAATTGGTGCGCCCTATTACTGTTTCCACGATATTGACCTGATCGATGAGGGCAGTACCTTGGCCGAATCGGAAAAAAGGTTGGATATCATAACGGACTATGCCCAAGAAAAGATGAAGGAATCCGGAGTTAAATTGCTCTGGGGAACGGCAAACTGTTTCAGCCATCCACGCTATATGAACGGAGCCGCTACCAACCCCGATTTTGATGTGGTAGCCACTGCAGGGGCCCAAGTGAAAAATGCGCTCGATGCAACCATCAAACTTGGAGGGGAAAACTATGTGTTCTGGGGAGGACGCGAGGGGTACATGTCATTGCTCAACACCGATATGGGCCGCGAACAGGACCACATGGCACGCTTCCTGCACATGGCCAAGGACTACGCACGCAAACAAGGGTTCAAGGGAACGTTCTTCATCGAACCCAAACCCATGGAACCCACAAAGCACCAATACGACTTTGATTCGGCCACTGTTATCGGTTTCCTTACCAAATACGATTTATTGGACGATTTTAAACTCAATATTGAGGTAAACCACGCTACTTTGGCACAACATACCTTTGAGCATGAACTGCAAGTGGCAGCAGACAATAATCTTTTGGGAAGTATTGATGCCAACAGGGGCGATTACCAAAACGGTTGGGACACCGACCAGTTCCCTGTTGATGTTTACGAGCTGGCCCAAGCTATGTTAGTGATTCTGCAAGCAGGTGGTTTCCAAGGTGGTGGTATTAACTTTGATGCCAAATTGAGAAGAAACTCCACCGATCTGGAAGACATTTTCTATGCGCACATTGGAGGAATGGATGCATTCGCCAGGGCATTGTTGGCGGCAAACGCCATTTTGGAAAATTCCAATTATCTTAGCTTGCGAAAAAATCGCTACGCATCTTTTGATACCGGCTCTGGGAAGGCATTCGAGGAAGGTAAGCTTTCTTTGGAAGATCTTTATGCACATGCAACAACCCATCAGGACATCAAAAAGATCAGCGGTAAGCAAGAATTGTTCGAAAATATTATCAACCAATATATTTGATCAAACAACCGACTAAACAAACCGTTTTGGCCTAAGGCCGAAACATCAAACTTTATTTTATGGCACTTATTTCGTTTTTAGGATTCACACTTTTAGTGGGGATAATATCCTGGTGGTCCGTTAGAAAAACAGATGAATCATCCTCCGATGGCTATTTTTTGGGGGGCAGGAGCCTTACGGCCGGGGTCATAGCCGGTTCGTTGCTGTTGACCAACCTGTCCACAGAACAGATTGTAGGCCTTAACGGGAGCGCCTATAAAGATGGTCTTTCGGTAATGGCCTGGGAAACCTTGGCCGCGCTGGCCATTGTGGTCACAGCATTATTTTTGCTGCCACGCTATTTAAAAGGCGGACTGACCACGGTGCCCCAGTTTTTGGCAAAACGGTTTGATGTCACTACAAAAACCATAACCTCTGGATTGTTCCTAACGGGATATGTGGTGGTATTGCTTCCGGTAATCCTATATTCTGGGTCGGTGGCCATAAGCGGCATGTTCGATGTCCCTGGATTACTTGGGGTCTCGGATTCCACCGCCTTGGTAATTTGTATTTGGGGAATTGGTATCATAGGATCCATTTATGCCGTTTTTGGTGGATTGAAGGCGGTTGCAGTTTCGGATAGTATCAACGCGGTCGGACTTATAATCGGTGGAATACTGATTCCTGTTTTTGGTTTGATGGCGATAGGCGATGGAAGTATTTTGGGAGGGCTGGAAACCTTAATGGCCGCCAACCCCGAACGTTTCGATTCTACAGGAAACCCTGGACAAGAAGTCCCCTTTGCCACCATTTTTACCGGAATGATGCTGGTCCAGCTTTTTTATTGGGGAACCAATCAACAGATCATACAGAGAGGGCTGGGAGCCAAAAACCTGGCAGAAGGGCAAAAAGGGCTTTTATTGGCGGCATTCTTAAAGATTTTGGGGCCGATCATTCTGGTATTGCCCGGAATGATCGCATACTACTATTTTGAAGGAGGACTTGCAAGCAGCGACCTTGCTTATCCGGAACTGGTAAGGGCCGTGCTCCCAAAACCGTTGATGGGCTTTTTTGCCGCGGTTCTGTTTGGTGCCATCCTGAGTTCTTTTAATAGTGTACTCAACAGTTCGGTTACCTTGTTTGGGATAGATATTTACAAACAGCACATCAATAAAAATGCCTCGGAGATGATCGTGGTAAAATACGGTAAGGTGTTTGGTGTATGTTTGGCATTGGCCGCCATGTTTATTGCCCCGCTCATTGCCAATGCGGGCAGTTTGTTCAACTACCTACAAGAAATCAACGGAATTTACAGTATCCCGATTTTCACGATTATTGTAGTTGGGTATCTAACAAAAAGGGTTCCTGCCATTGCAGCCAAAATCGGTATTCTTTCAGGGTCTGTTCTTTATATCATCAGCCAATTTATCGTTGGCCCAAAAATGGTGGCCAATGCCCTTGCCGAAGCCAAGGCAAATGGCATTACCGACCCTGCTGAACTAAATATGGTAGAAGCTGGGGCATATCCGCATTATCTTCATGTAATGGCCATATTGTTTGTTTCCAACATTATTATTATGCTGATTATTGGAAAATTCTATCCAAGAAAGGAACCTTTCCAACTGGAGTACACCAAACAGGTATCCATAGAGCCTTGGAAACATGTAAAACTGGCAAGTGGGTTTATCGCTTTTATTGTAATTGCCATCTATATTTACTTTGCGAAGTAGAGCTGATTGAATAAAAACGGAAAGAGGGTAAATTCTAAGTTAAAAAGCAACAAAATTTCCATTTCGTCAGTTTGAGTGATTTTCGGTGGTTGAGCCCTTCGTCTATGCTCAGGATAAACTAAAGTCAAAACCAGAGAAAATTGTACCTGCCGGCAGGCAGGTCGAAAACAACGATTTTGAACCCGAAAATGGCACTTCTCGATACGCTTCGCACTCGAAGTGACGGCGCATTTTCAAGGTCATAAATAATAATTGAACTCAGGTTAACTTAGAATTCACCCTTTTATTGCAATATGCTTTTTAAGAAATTGTCTTTATAAGCCCTTCCCATGGGTATTTTGGCACCATTGGTCAACAGGACCAAATTGCCCGAGATCCTATCAATCTTTTGGGTGTTGATGATATGGGATTTGTGTATTTGATAAAATTGGCTGCTGCCCAATAACTCCACCCAGTGCCGTAGGGGCTCATTGGACAATATTTTCTTTTCCTTGAGGTGAATTTCGGTATAATCGGAATCTGAAGTGATCGTATAGATGTCCTTTACCAAAACCTTGATATGTTCGTGGCTGGATTTTACGTAGATTTCCGCAAGGGGAGCAGTATCGTTTTTTGATATGATATGCTCGTGCTTGGCGTTTACTTTGTTTATGGCCTGCAAAAAGCGCTGGAAAGAAAATGGTTTTAGCAGGTAATCCACAACATTCAGGTCGTATCCTTCAAGGGCGTATTCGGAAAAAGCAGTGGTCAAGATAACCTGTGGCGGGTCTGGAATACTTTTTAAGAAATCCAATCCGTTGATTTTGGGCAAGTGGATGTCCAAAAACATCAAATCCACCGATTCGGTATTCAAGAATTCCATCGCCTTCAACCCATCGGAAAATACATCTACCAACTCCAAGGTGGGTACATCTTGGATAAATTTTCTTAAAATTCGCTGTGCAGGGGGTTGGTCTTCAACAATAATACACCTCATAACCTATACTTTTTCCAATTCCAATCTTAGGTACACATTATAGGAATTGTCGGCCTCTTCTATTTTTAGAACATGTTTTTTTGGGTACAATAGTTCAAGGCGTTTTCGTACGTTCTTTAAACCTATCCCCTTTGCAACACTGTCCAGGCTAAACCCGGCCTCATAATTGTTCTTGCAACTAAACTCCAATGTAGCATTGTTCAACTTTACGGATATATCTATTTCGATATCGGAAGATTGTCCGGACTGACTGTGCTTGAAAGCATTTTCAATAAATACAATCAAAATTAAAGGTGCGATCTTGTACTCCCCTTCAATCTTGTCCACATCAAACTGAACCTCGCCCCTATCCTCTATCTGTAGTTTATACAACCGGATAAAGTTGCCCAATTGCTCCAATTCCTTTTTTAAAGGTACAAACTGTTCCTTGGATTCGTACAACATGTACCGCAGTACACCGCTCATTTCAAGAATAATCTCCGGTGTTTTTGGCGATTCCTGTAGGGCATAGGAATAAAGGTTGTTCAAATTATTGAACAAAAAATGGGGGTTTATCTGACTTCGCAAGAATTGCAGTTCGCTTTCTTGTATGGTCGTCTCGAGTTCATCTATTTGAGCCTGTTTTTTCAGGGCATCCCATCCAAATTTACAACCGGAAAGTATGAACATTACGGGCAAAACCCCTAAAAGGGAGACATAAATTCCGGGGAAAGTTTCCGCCCTTCTTGTATTGGGGAATATAAGAGGTTCCAAAACTGTTTCTTCTATGGTAATTATTATCGCCACGACCATGCCGGCCCCCAAAAAGAATTGCCAATATTTTTTTTTGTACAAAAATTTGGGCATGAGGTAGTACGTGATCGCTACTGTGGCAACGGCATAAAATAGAAGGAATATAGCCCTGTGCACAACTATGCTTCCTGTATGTCTTTCAAAAGAAAAAAACAGGAGCACCAGTATGTGTAGCACTATTTGAAAAAGAAGTTCTTTTTTAGAAATCAACACACAATAATTAATTAGTGCCAAAACTATAGATAAAACTGCTGTAAAAGAAAAGCAGTTTTACCAACAACCAAATTTACCCCCTAAACGACATTTTACCCCTGGATATTCATAATTAATTGGTTGATTGAGGGTTAACCCTTGTCGTTCACGGAAAATATTTACTATTTTCATTCTGATGGTCCATATTTAAACTAAGGCATCATCAAAAATGATGACTCACAAGTTTTTAAAAACAATATCACTAACACTTAAATCACTCAACAATGAAGAAGACATTTTTCGTACTGACATTCTTAACCTCTTTTATGGTTGTGGCACAATCTACTTGGAAATCGGATGGAGCACACTCCAAGGTAGGTTTTGGCATTTCGCACCTAATGATTTCTACCGTGGAAGGCCATTTTAGCGACTTTGACATAACAGCGACCGCAACCGATACCTTTGACGAGGCTGAATTTACCGTTGACATTAAAACAACCAGTATTGATACGGATAACGATAGACGCGACGACCACTTAAGAAGTGCTGATTTTTTTGATGCTGAAAAGTATCCTTCCATTACCTTTAAAAGCACCAATTTTGAAAAAACTGGGGACAATACCTTTAAACTCAAAGGTGACCTTAGTATGCATGGCGTTACCAAACCGGTAAGCTTGGAAGGAAAAGTGAACGGGATAATTACTGACCAGCGAAGCCAAAAATTGAAGGCAGGACTCAAACTAACCGGTACCATTAACCGATTGGAGTTTGGTGTGGGCGAAGAATCGGCCTCCATAGGGAATGAAGTGGACATGACCATTCAATTGGAGATGGCACAGCAGTAACATATAATACTTAGTGTAGCATAGAGGGTGTTTAAAAGGTAGGTTTTCGTCAACCTGAACTTAATCCAAGTTATCATAACAGCTTGAATACCATTATGACGAAATTCTCAAATTAATTCAGAATGTGACGTATTTCAATACTTTTTAGCCACCCTCTTTTTTCCAAATGTTAAGTATTGAAAAAATACATCAAGGCCTCCTTGTATAGGTCAATTTTGCACCGACCGTGAATTAGCTCAGCCATTTCTTAGAATCTTTTCCATTTTTTTGCCTTTTGCCAGCTCATCCACCAATTTGTCGAGATACCGGACTTGTTGGGTCAACGGGTTTTCAATTTCTTCAACCCTGTACCCGCAAATTACCCCGGTTATCAGGTTAACGTTCGGGTTCAATGTGGCTTCTTTAAAAAAGGTTTCAAACGTTACTCGCTGGTCAATAAGGGCCTTTATTTTTTTGTTGTCAAAACCTGTTAGCCATGTTATAACTTGATGTAATTCTTCTTTTGTCCGACCTTTTTTCTCAATTTTTGTAACATAATGTGGATATACCGATGCAAAGGTCATATTCGCCATTCGTTTATTGTGTTCGGGAGTAGTTTTCATTTTATCTGAGTTTTTCTAAGTGCCCTTTTCTTTTTACAATGTTTTTATAGTCCCATTGTATTTCTCGTGATTTTTTAAGCCACCGTGTCAAATCCGAAGTTTCAACTTCAAGCACACTGGTATAAAAAATGGAGGCGTCTTTAAATTTTTTTCCTTTTACATTTAAATGTTCTTCGTTAAAATCCGCACCGCTCCAAAACATGAGCCTTATTCCTTTTTTTTGTTTGCTGTACCCAACAATTGGATTGCCGTCCAAAAACCAAACAGGATGGGAGTGCCAGATTTTATTTTCCGCTTCGGTAAGTTCGTTGTTTATTGTTGTTGCCAGTAAATCGCAGATTTCTTTATCAGGGAGTAGTTGACTGTCGTTATATGTTTGGATTTCTTCTTTCATATTCGAGTAATGAATTAATTGTTTTCAAACTGTTCCTAAAAGTAAGAGTGCGCCAAATGCAACCCTAAGAGTTGGTTTTTGTTATACTAGGAAGATACATAAAAAATAAAAACAGGTCGGTATATTACCCAGTACTGCTACAACTACTTTGGAATTTTATACATCTGACCTCGAAGGGGAATTTGAGATTGTAATTGAAGGCTTTACAACTAGAATACAACCTGTAAAAGTGGTAACAAAGTTCAAGGTTCAATGATTATTGCCTTAACGTAATCTTTTATGTACTTCTTCTCACCCCTTTTTTACTATCTTCTGGTCGATTGGGAACCCTGTTAGGCGCAAATCTGGGGCAGTCCACATTTTTGTTTGGATTTGCCGATTACATGCACTTATACTTGATAGCAAGTGCTCATCAAAGCTTTCCAGTACAAATTTTGAAGGCAATGGGTCTTAAATGCTAGGCCAACATTTTTATGTATGAATCTTGTGGGATTTAAATAAATAACTAAAACCTTATATTTACCATTTAAAATAGCTTTATCCAGATTGATAAAAAATAACAACAAGGGACATAATTTTAGCACTTCCAAGAGGTATACTCCTATTCAGTTAATGGTTCTTATACTTATCTTTTTTGCCTCTTTGTGGGTGCAAGGCCAAACAAATAAAATAACAGCACCTGAAGTTTACTCAACGTTCGACTCTATTGTCGGGGAGCAAAACATGGCATTGTACAATGGCCCTATATTCAAGGAAGGGTCTACAGGTGCTTCCGATACACATGCATATTTTTTAGAAAACAATTTTTTAAAAGGGGACATCGTCTTTGATGGACAGCCCTATTTTGAGCAAAATCTCAAATACAATGTTCATTTGGATGAGCTTTTGATTACCCCAAAATTTAACCCGACCGGGCTATTGGTCCGACTTATAAAAAACAAGGTAAAAGAGTTTACAATCAATGGGCACCGTTTTATACGCCTGCCTTCTACATTAATGGGCGGCCAACAATATGGATATTTGGAGGTTTTGGAAAGCGAAGAAGGGGATTTGTTGCTAAAAAAGTATATAAAGAAGAGCGTACAATCAAGACGGGAAAGTCAAGTGATCACTGAATATGAAGAAAGCACAGATTACATTTTGTTGTATAGGGGAGAACTCTTTGAAGCAAACACAAAAAACCAATGGAGCCATGTTTTTGTTGGGCAAAAGAAAGAGCTTAGGGATTTCTTTAAGCAAAATAGGATAGCATTTAAAACTGACAAGGATACTTTTTTTAAACTGTTGTTCAATAAATTCGTAAACCCAACAGAATTATGAGAAATTATTTGGTCTTGATTCTGTTTGTCTTGGTTTTCAAGCTATCATATTCCCAATTCAACGAAAAAGAGTTGTCTTTCACTTTTGAGAACGTTTCCCGTTTAGAAGCCCTGCAAAAAATTAATTCGGACACAGAATATCAAATTTATTATCTGCAGAATTGGTTTACGGACAGTCTCATTCAAAAAAAATATACCAATAAAAATATAGAAGATATTATTGCAGACCTATTGGAGGGCACAACGGTGAATTATTTTCTGTATCCGCCCAATAAAATAATACTTACCAACAATAACACTATTTACAGTGACCTTCCCGAAGGATTTTTTGGAAAAGATTCAGCGAAAGTCCAGACCGTGACAGCTTCCAGAAAAGTGACTCCAATATTTTATGCAAAAGGAGATGAAAGGGTTTCCAAAAATGTGGAAACCATTAGGGTGGGCCGAGAAATTGGTGCTCAATCAAAGGAAACGTACACGCTTAGCGGCTATATCACAAACTTTGAGTCTGGAGACCCGATTCCAGATATGACCATTTCAACCAATGATGACCGATTGCTTGCCATAACCAGTTTTGAGGGGTTTTATCGTATTGAATTACCAATAGGCTCCAATATTTTAAAGTTTAGGGCACTGGGCATAGAGAGAGCCGAAAAGGAAATCATCATTTTTAATGATGGCACTTTGGATTTGGAGTTTAATGAAAGTCTTGAGCAGTTGGATGAAGTGGTAGTGGAGGGAGATATTTACAAAAATATTGAAGAAACCGTAAGCGGAACAGAAGAAATTAATAGTGAAGAAAGCAAAACCATTCCTTTGGTCCTTGGTGAAAGGGATGTCCTAAAAGTTGCAACGGCATTGCCGGGAATATCATCGGCCGGTGAAGGGGCAACAGGATTTAATGTTAGGGGAGGAAAGGCAGACCAAAATTTGGTATTGTTTGATGGTGCCACCATGTACAACCCACAGCACTTCTTTGGAATATTTTCAGCCATTAATCCTTTTTCAATAGGGCAATTGGAGGTGTATAAGGGAAACATTCCAGCAAAATTTGGAGGTCGTTTATCTTCAGTTTTCGATATTAAAACAAAAGATGGCGACAATTCCGAGTTTAAGGGTGAAGCCTCATTGGGTCCTGTAACAGGCAATTTGGTTTTGGAAACTCCAGTGGTAAAGGGAAAATCCTCGTTTATGTTTGGTGCCAGGGGTGCTTATGCCAACTGGATCTTGCGATCTATGAAAGAGGAATCTTTGAGTAAAAGTCGTGCAACATTTTATGATGGAGTGGCCAATTATACCCATCAGGTGAACGAGAACAACAAAATAAAGGCTACGGCATACTACAGCAAGGACAATTTTAGTATTTCCTCTGATTCCCTTTACATTTATGATAACAGCTTGGTGTCACTAAGATGGCAGCACAAGTTCAACGATAAGCACTTATCCGAGGTTCAGATTGCCAATAGCGGTTACACCTTTAATATAGAATATGAAAGAGGGGCCAACAATGATTTTGATTTAGGTTATAAAATCAACGAAACAGAAGCGAGGATAAACTTGGATTACTTGCACAGTACCGACCTCAAATTTAACTACGGTGTAGAAGGAAAGTTATATTCGGTAGCACCTGGAACTTTGGAACCTTTAAACGAAGAGTCTTCGGTGGAATACAATTCCTTGGAAAAGGAGAGGGCTTTGGAATCAGCGGCATATATATCGGCAAATTATAGCATAACCAAAAAGTTTGCCGTTGATTTGGGGTTGAGGTATTCCACGTTCATGGCTTTGGGAGAACAAACCCAGTACGAGTACGAAGAGGGGGCTCCGAAGAACCAAGGTACTGTTCGGGACACGATACAATATGGCAACAAAGAAGTGATAGAAACCTACGGTGGCCCGGAGATAAGGGCAGGAGCACGATACCTTATTACCCCCAGCCTATCTTTAAAGGCAGGATACAACAAGTCCATTCAATATGTTCACATACTCACCAATAACACTACAATTTCGCCAATTGACACGTGGAAACTCTCCGATTTAAACATTGAACCACAAACAGGACATCAATATTCCTTTGGAGTGTTTAAAAATTTGGATGCCAATGCCTACGAAATAAGTTTGGAAGGGTTTTACAAAACAAGCGACAAGGTGTTGGATTTTAAAACAGGAGCACAGTTATTGATGAACGAGAATGTGGAGACCGAAGTGTTGCAAGGAGAAGGGAAATCTTATGGGGTAGAATTCTTGTTAAGAAAAAACAGGGGTAAATTAAACGGTTGGCTGGGGTATACCTATTCACGCTCCTTTTTAAAGTTGGACAGTGAATTCGAAGATGAAAGAGTGAACAATGGAGAGTTTTTTTCCTCGAATTTTGATAAACCTCACGATTTGAGTATGGTAGCCAATTACAAGTTTACCAAAAGATTCAGTCTGTCGGCCAATTTTGTGTATCAAACCGGTAGGCCTGTTACCGTTCCCGTTGGCAATTTCACTTTTAATGATGCCGAATATGCTGTTTATAGTGATAGAAATAGCTACCGAATCCCTGATTTTTATAGGTTGGATCTTGGTTTTAATATAGAGGGGAACCATAAGCTCAATAAGGTTGGGCATAGCTTTTGGACCATTTCTGTATACAATGTTTTGGGCAGGAACAACCCTTACTCGGTTTTTTATGTTACAGAGAATGGAAATGTTGAGGCTTATAAAAGTTCTATTTTCTCGATACCGGTTCCTTCCATTACCTATAATTTTAAATTTTGAAACCGCTCAGTATGCCAACAAGAAATCGTTTTATCTTTTTGTTAGTCACAGGAGTCTTACTGGCCATTGGCGCCTGCACTGAGCCTTTTGAAGTAGAGACAACGGACTTTGAAGATATACTTATAATCAATGCCAGTATTACCACAGAGACCAAACAGCACGAAATTTTTATTACCAGAAGCTACGAAGAAGGTGATGACGAAGTCCAGGTTTCCGGAGCAACGGTGGAGGTTCTGGTAAACAATGCCAGTTCAATTCAATTTGAGGAAGCATCGCCTGGAGTATACCAATCCACTGTTGGGTTTGCTGCAGAGCCTGGGATGGATTATCAATTAAAGGTCACGGATGAAAAGGGAGAAACGTTTGCTTCGCCCCAAGTACAATTAACGGCCCCAACAACAATAGATGAGATAACGGCCAAGAGGGTTTTGAACGAGGATGGGGAAGATGGGGTCGAAATATATGTGGATGGAACATCTACAGGCGACAATGAAGGATATTTTAGATATGAATACGAAGAAACCTACAGATGGGAATCTTTTTATAAGCCTTTACAGGGCTTTAGGGTTGTTTCCGAGTCACCGCCGCTTCTCGAAATCGTTTACAAGGAAAAGGAAGAAAGGGTTTGCTACGTTACCGAAACATCAAATAGCATATTGATTGCTGAAACCAATAATCTATCGGAGGACAAAGTCGAAGATTTCCCTGTTCGGTTTATAGAACGAAGGGATAGAAGAATAGCCCATAGATATAGTATTTTAGTGAAGCAATATGCCCAAACCAGGGTCTCTCATGAGTTTTATCAAACCTTGAAGAGCTTTTCCAGTAGTGATAATCTGTTTTCTCAGCCCCAACCCGGTCTTATAGTTGGGAACGTTAGGCATGTGAGCGATGATAGTGTTAAAGTGGTAGGTCTCTTTGAAGTGGTCTCCTTTACCACAAACCGGTTCTTTTTCAGTTTCCAAGAAATTTTTGGGAACGATATCCCATTTTTGGATGATTGTGGGTTCGATCGTTACAGCTCACTTTCCGACCCCGAACTTTTTCAACGGGTACAGAGTGGTCAATACAAATATATTGGGGAAGACCCGCCCTTCGTCTATCAAGTTGCTCCTGCTGGATGTGTGGACTGCACCTTGTATGGTTCCAACGAAGTGCCGGATTTTTGGGTAGAACAATAATTGGATATGACAATGCTAAAAAAGTATGTGTTACAAATTATGACCTTTTTCCTCGTTGCGGTTGCTGCGGGCCAGTCCAATGTGCCCAATTCCGCATATTCCAATTTGATCAAAGATATTGGTACGGAGGGCGTCTATGTCCATTATAATACCAACCTTCTGTTCACGGGCGAGTATCTTCATTTTAAGTTGTATGCGCTCAGCAAAAAGGATCAATCCCTTTCAAAAACAAGCAAGGTTGCCTATGTAGAACTTTTGGACAGGGAAGGGGAGCGCAAAATAATTCAAAAGGTAAAACTGGTCGATGGAATGGGACAGGGAGACATTTTTGTGCCAACCAATTTGGATTCTGGTCATTACACCTTTGTGGCCTACACAACCTACATGAAAAACTGGCCAAGCGACACCTTTTTTGCAGATGATGTTGTTGTTTTGAACCCCTATACCAATGATCAAAAAGTGTTTTGGGAATCGAAAGGCAAAGACTCATTGGATGATGGCCTAAGGAATTTGAACAAGGAAGCTACAAAAACCTTGAGCAAGGATTTGGGGTTGGTCTTGGATAAATCACAATATGGGAAAAGAGAAAAAGTGATGTTAGAGGTTGAAGCCAAACCAAATAATTACGGAATTTACTCAATATCGGTGCGAAAAATATCCAAAGAACTTGCTTATGGTGACAGAATCTCGCCAGTAGATTACACTAAGAACTATAGATCAGTGGATTTGGATGTGGCAAGTAATGATTATTTGCCCGACCTAAGGGGAGAAATGGTTACTGGTCGCCTATCCAGTAACAGCGGCTTGCAAACAATGAACAAGAAGGTGGTTTTTTCCTTGCCTGGAAACCAATATTCGTTTAAAATGGTCACTACCGATTCAGAAGGTAAGTTTAGGTTTTCGTTGCATTCGGAAAACTTGGATACAGAATCAATTTTTCAGGTATGGGGTGCTGATAAGGACCAATACTCGGTTGAGGTTGCCCCGGTTCCCGAATTAAATTTGAGTAAAAGACCATTAAAACGTTTTGTTTTAAATAAGGGTATGAAAAAATTGATTGAGGAACGAAGTACCCATAATCAAATAGAAAACGCATATTTCAACAGCAAACCCGATACCGTAAAGTTGAACAATAATTTTATACCCATCTACGGCAATGATTTTATAGAGTACAATTTAGATGAGTATACACGCTTCCCTACTTTTAGGGAAACTTTGGTGGAGATAGTGGATAATGCCTGGATCGCTTCAAATAATGAGGGAGAGGAGAACATTTTTGTCAGGGATTTTGAGGCCACCAATATGGATGTGGGGTACAATCCGTTAATAATTGTTGATGGAATTCTGCTCCAAGACCATAAGGATTTAATAGACTATGATATAAAAAAGGTAGAGACCATAAGATTGGCCAGAAACCAATATGTTGTTGGAGGCCAAATTTTTCAAGGAGTTTTTGATGTAAAAACATTTGATTCTGATTTTGCAGAAAATTATCAGAAAACATATTTTAATGAAATTTCCTTGCTAAGGCCCAAACCTCAAAAAAAGTATTTCAAACAAAATTATGGGAACAAAACCTTTGGGACAATTCCAGATTTTAGACAGCAATTGTTGTGGGAGCCTAATTTGGAGCTAGGGGAGCCTACAACTACTTTGGAATTTTATACATCTGATCTCGAAGGGGAATTTGAGATTGTAATAGAAGGATTTACAGCTAGAATGCAGCCTGTAAAAGCGGTGACAAAGTTCAAGGTTCAATGATTATTGCCTTAATGTAATCTTTTTACGTACTCCCTCCTAAACCCTTTTTTAATACTATCTTCAGGTTTACACCATATTTGGTCGATAAAATCATTTCAATTTTGACAACCCAAGATTTTTTTTATAATTTTTCAATGCAATCACATTTGTTCTAACTTAGGGCAAGAAGTAACCACAGCATCATGGATAACCTCAAACGCGTAATTGTAGACTATAAAAAATTGACCTCGGAGGTGCTCAAGCTTTTGGTGGAAAAATACCCCGATGGATATGGGGACGATGATGTAATCAACTTCAAGAACTTAAAAGGAGAATCCATAGAAGCCGTAGAAGTATCCACTCAGGATACCAAATACCTCGTAAAGATCAGTTCCAAATTGGAGCGGACCATGGCCGACTTTGACGAAGATGATGGCGAGGATTTTGATTCGGAGGATTTTGAAAAAATCCCTGAGGGCGATGAGGACTTTTCAGATTCCGAAGAGGAATAACCTCTTATTCTTTTAGATTTTTAAGCATTTCATTGGTGGTCTGGTCCAAATTGAACCGTGGTTCCCAGCCCCATTGTTCTCTTGCGGCAGAATCATCAATGCTGCTGGGCCAAGAATCGGCAATTTCTTGCCTAAAATCGGGTGCATAACTAACTTTGAAACCAGGGATGTGCTTTTCAATACTTTTTGTCATATCCTTGGGCGTAAAACTCATTCCCCCTAAATTATAGGATGATCGCACCTTAATTTTTTCCGAAGGACTATCCATTAAACTTATGGTGGCCCTTATGGCATCGTCCATGTACATCATCGGAAGTTCGGTATCTCCGTTCAAAAAACACTCGTACGTTCCTTTGTTAAGGGCTTCGTGGTAAATTTCCACAGCATAGTCCGTAGTGCCTCCACCTGGCATGGTTTTCCAGCTTATCAATCCTGGGTAGCGAACACTCCTAACATCGACCCCATATTTTTTGTGGTAGTACTCGCACCATCTCTCACCGGACTGCTTGCTGATGCCATAAACCGTGCTAGGCTCCATTATAGTACTCTGTGGCGTATCTTTTTTGGGTGTATTGGGGCCAAATACTGCGATGCTCGAAGGCCAGAACACCTTGGATATTTTCTTTTCCTTGGCCAAGTTGAGCACATTAAAGAGCGAGTTCATGTTAAGGTTCCAAGCACGCATCGGAAATTTCTCCGCGGTAGCGCTCAGCATGGCCGCCATTAAATAAACCTCGTCAATTTCGTAATGCATTACCACATCCTCGATTGCAGCATAGTTGGTAGCATCCAAAAGCTCAAAAGGGCCGGACTGCATCAATGCGTTGCTACCTTCCCTAATATCGCTGGCAATCACATTTTCAGCTCCGTATTTGTTTCGAAGTTCAAAGGTCAGTTCGGTTCCTATTTGGCCACATGCGCCGATTATTAAAATGGGTTTGTGCATTAAAATCAAAGTTAATTTAGTTTCACGGCAAAGATACCCTTTATTAAAATTTGTACATTCGCTTATGCGAAAATTGTTAGGCATACTTATCCTATTCTCAGTTTTGGGGGCATGTAAAAAAACTGAAAAGGCCATAGCCGAAGTTGAAAGCCAAGAATTGGAGTTCAATTATCGAAAAATGCCCGAAAAAGTGAGTATAAACCCAGATGCAACAGCAATTGTTGAACAATGGCAGCAATTCAAGGATTTGAATGCCAGTATTGATGTGCTTTATAAAGCCACGAACAACGAAGATTTGTCCCTGGCCATAGACGACCTTATCGAAAAGGAGAAAAAAATGGCCGATGGAAAATACCCAGAACTGTTCGATACCTTTCAAGTGAAGAGCAGACAAAGGGTACTGCGTACTTTTTTGTATAAAACAAAGGCAAGTATTCTCGAAAATCAGCCAACAACAGAGCCAACTGTAAAAGTATTGGAAGCATACAACGCTATGCGCAAACAGTTGAACGTGATCATGAACAGTCAGTTGGACAAAAAATTGATTTTGGATGAAGCATAAAATTTTAACAATGGGACTGTTGCTGGTTTCCATGACCATCCTCGCCCAGAATACGGAAAAGAAAAAGGTGAACGAGGTGTTGGACAGCTGGCACTTGGCCGCTGCCAACGCAGATTTTGATGCCTATTTTGGCAAAATGACCAAAGACGGTGTTTTTTTGGGAACCGATGCCATGGAAAATTGGCAAAACGAAGCATTTAGAAAATTCTCTAAACCTTATTTTGATCAGGGGAAGGCCTGGAGCTTTACCGCAGTGCAGCGCAACATTTATTTAAACGAATCGGGGACCTTTGCTTGGTTCGATGAACTTTTGGACACCCAAATGAAGCTATGTCGCGGCTCCGGAGCGCTGAAAAAAGTAAATGGACAATGGAAAATTGTCCATTATGTATTGTCGATTGCAGTGCCCAATGAAAATGTGGACGAACTCATCCAAATCAAAGAAAAAAGGGATAACGAACTTCTTAAAGAACTAAAAAAGAAGCAATAACTTAGTTCTTGGTTCCCTCGGCAGCTTCTTTTTTTCTGGATTCCAAAGCCTGCTTGCTCAAACTTGCCAAGTTAAAGTTAGGTGCAATTTTAAGGGCCTCGTCGATGGAAGCGATGGCGGCATCAATGTTTTCCCTGTCTTTGTTAAAGACAGCCAAACCTTTTAAATGATAAAATGCAGCTTTTAGGGGAACCTCATAAGGTTGTTGCCGCTCATAAAAGGCATATTTCATTTCATCGGTGGCATTGGCAATACCATATTCAATGTTGGTGGTCGCTCCACTTATATCCCCTGTTTGAATTTTAAGGTCGGCCATTTCATACGCCAAGTAAGGAGAAGGATTTCGTGAATTCAGCTCCTCAAAATGTTCCAATGCCCTTTTGGGCTGATTCAAAGATTTCAAAGAAAAAGCCTTGATTTGTACGGCAAGGTCGGAGTCGTCTGCATTTTTTTCCACACCTATGGTGTTTAGGGCCTGCATGTGCTGACCGTTGTTCATATAAACAAAAGCCAAAGTGTCTCTTCGCTCTTTGGACGGGGACAATACGTTTAGGTGCGTCAAAGCACCTATAACACCGTTTACGTCACCCTGCAAACGCATTTCTTTGTAATAAGCCTTGTAATGTTCTACAAGCGCATTGTTGGTTTGGGAAATACCGCTAAACCCCACCAATAGGAGCAATAAGAGTACAGTCTTTTTCATGTGTTTATTTTTGTTGTTTTCCAATGGTCACATGTAACATCCATATAATCATTCCACTAGTTACTAAATTTCCGTTATGGATGTTTCATTGATCTTTAATTTAGTGCGCCAAATCTAACAAAATATTCCTAACCAGCCTGTTAAGAATTCGATAAGTAATTGCAGGGGTTTTAGAGCCCTTTTAGGAAATGATGGAGGTGGTAAAAAGATGGCCCTTATCCAAAAAATTCTTGCTCAAAACCATTTTGCCTTCTTTTTTGATCGATTCTGTTTTGTATGATGGAGCGGGCAAACCTCTTTTTTGGGCTTCTTCGAAATAATACACTTGTTTTTTGGGATGATGCGGGTACACGCCGTTGAATACTTCGCCCCAATATCCTTGTTCCAAAATTTTAATAATCAAGTGAATACAATCGTTGAGATGAATTAGGTTGATGGGGTGATTGCCATTGGTAAGTTGTTCTTTGCCCGAAAGCATCGTTACAGGGTGTCGGTCAGGTCCGATGAGGCCTCCAAAACGGATGATGGTCGTGTTAAACCCCTCTTGATTTGCCAATAGGTTTTCGCTCTCCAAAAGTTGTTTGCCCGATTCGGTGGTAGGTTGGGTAGGGGATGCTTCGGTAATCTTTCCTTCAGCATTGCCGTAAACCGCGGTACTGCTCACAAATAGGATATGGGAAACTTCACTTTTTTTGATTTCTGCCATCAGGAATTTCATCTTTTCCACAAAGCTTTCGGTATGCTTGCCCCGTAGTTTGGGTGGCACATTGATGATTAAGGTTTTGATGTCGGAAAGAAACCCTTCGATGTCTCCATCGATACCTGTTTCGGATAAACGTACTGAAAAAGGAGTTATTCCCTCATCTTGTAAAACTTTTAATTTACTGGAAGATGTAGTGGTTCCGTGTACGGTGTACCCATTTTCAATCAATTTTTTGGCCAAGGGCAAACCAAGCCATCCACAACCCATTATTCCTATCTTTTTAGTCAAATCGTAAGGTTTTTATGGTCAATATAGCATCATTTAGTACAAAAGGCATGGGAATACTGTTTTTTGGCCGCTCCGGGATGCTAAAATCAGGATGTGTTAAAAGGTTATTGGAGGCTTCATACAAAGTGAGCTCCAAAACGGAATCTTTTGGAAATTCCAGTTGTAATTCCGTGAAATCATTGTTGGTAATATAGTGTGTCACCAATCTACTTTTTCTGTTCTCCAAGAAATAGGAGGATAATGCAATCCGGTTCACTTTGGCAGACGTTATATCAATTGGATTTGTAAATACCTCAAGGCGATTTACATCTCTTTTTGGGGTAATACAGAGCTCAATGACCCTGTTTTCCCCAATAATGGTGTCCATTACAGTATCAATGTAAGGAGTTTTGATATTTTTCTTTGGTGCGTCGGCCACATAGTTCAAATTTGTACGGTACTTACTGGAAATAGTCTCAGTATTGGGCTTTCTTTTATCATCCCCCAAAAACTGGCCGTTCCAATCAGTCAATACATTATCATAAGTCGCCCATTGGGTAGAATCGGTATCTGCATTGTAAACATACAACAGACTGCTCGGTTTTGGTCTTTCCTCGTTAAAATCGGATTGAATATGGCTGGAAATGCCAAAAGCGAAAAAGAGGAACAAAAATAAATATGCCAACCTTCCTTTACTTTTTAATTGACCAAAAAATGGAAGTACCAAGAAAAATAGAAGTGTTGTAAAAAGGGTTGTGGCAACCATCATTTTTAAACCAAGGCCAACAGGGAACATTTTGATGAATGGCGAATAAATGAGCACTGCGGGCAATGCCAAAAACACCATTAGGAACGGATTGGGTTTTTCTTGATGGATGGTCACAAGAAGTCCTGCCAACAATCCGAACAGGGGAACAATAAAAAAGCTGGCACCTTTTAAATATTGGGCTACCAATCCGCAGATAAGCAACCAAATAAACAGGGGTGCCACCAATAAATTGGGCGTACTGGTTTTTCGGAACTTATGATAGGTGTAAAAGCAAACAAATAGAGAAAACATAACATAAACGGCAATGTAGGTATGGCCGTTATAGGTAAAGCCATGCAGCATGTCCTTAAAACCTGGATACCACCAAGTAATTACGGACCAACAAAAATAGCCTACCAGTCCGTTGACTATTAAGGTGATCAGTACGGGTACAAACCCCTTAAAAATATCCTTGGTATTGAGTTTCTTTTTTTTGAACCCTGAAAAAAGCAACAGGACAAATGCCAGGACTGCAACACCGAACATGGGCCAAATCCATTCAAAAGGGTAGGAGACCATGTTGTAGAAGGGGAGGTTATAGTAAACTTCGTCGTTCAAACTTTTTAGGTTGTTCAGGTCGGCATCACTAAAATAGGTGAGCAGGGGCATTAAATAACTGCCTTGGTGTGCCAAGGTATTCCTGTCCAATCTTTCGTAATTGTCCAAAGCGGTATGATAATCAAAATGGTCATCAATAAACGCAAAGTTGAAACCTTCGATATCGCCATCTTCCCTAAAAACGGTAAGGTCCGTATCGTTAGGGAGCATTTTGTAAATGCTATAGGCCAGCGAATTTGCCACGGGATACTTGGGATTGGCTTTTTTAAACTCTTTTATTAAAGAACCGTTGCCCCTGTTGGTTTCAATAAGCATGTAGCTCGGACCGCCACTGCCCCGGGCTTCAAAATTTAGGGCGAGTCCCACATCTTTGGCCCAAGGGTGCTTGTTTACAAAAAGGTCGGCTCCATTAAGCCCAAGCTCCTCGGCATCGGTTATTAATATGATGATATCGTTCTTGGGAACCTTATTTTCGTTCAAAAATGCCCGGATACCTTCCAAAATCGTAGCGACACCACTACCGGCATCACTAGCTCCGTAGGAAGAATGTGGACTGCTATCGTAATGCGACAATAAAAGCAATGCTTTTCCATTTCCACTCCCTTCGATTCTGGCCAAAATATTGGTAGCCCTGCTCAAGTTGCCCCAATCACCTGCGGTATAGCCTTCTTGCGTAATGATCTCCAAGCCCATTTTTTTCAATTCGGAAATAATGTAGCTTTTGGCTGTTTTATGTCCTGGAAAACCAACGGCATGGGGTTCTTTGGATAGCTGCTCTACATGGGTCAAGGCCCTATCCGTGGAAAAGGATCGTAAAGAAATCTCCTTATCGGGTTTATAGGAAGGCATTAAGGATTTAAAACTCCAATACACGGCAAAAATTAGTAGCATTAGAGCAAGGGTTCTGGAAAATTTCATGGCTTAGTGTTGTTAAATCTTAAATGTATGAAATTATGAAAGGTTCTTACATTTTGACAGGTAAAATTAGGTTATTCGCTAAAAAAGTCTATATTTATTATTTAACTTTAAAATCTAACCATATGGCAATCAAAAGCTTTCAAGGCGTTCGAAGCAAGGAGGAGAACAAGAAAAAGTACAATGCCCCAATTTTGGTGGAGGATTATATGACCAAAAAATTGATCACCTTTTCTCCGGACCAATCCATTTTGGAAGTGATGGAGACTTTTGCCAAACACCATATTTCCGGTGGTCCGGTTGTGGACAACAATGGTTTTTTGGTAGGTATTATTTCCGAGGCGGATTGTATGAAGCAAATTTCGGAGAGCAGATACTTTAATCAACCTATTTTGGATAAGAGCGTTGAGCGTTTTATGACCAAAAATGTGGAGACCATTCCGCACGATATGTCCATTTTTGACGCAGCAGGTGTTTTTGACAGGCACAACAGGCGTAGATTACCCGTAATGAAGAACGATATTCTTGTGGGGCAGATCAGCCGAAAGGATATTGTGATTGCGGCCTTAAAACTAACTTCCCATAGTTGGAAATAACAGGGGTTTACTCTCTTTTCACGATCATGTAATAATCATTATCAAGTGGCAAGTACCCTAAATCATATACAAAATAGTAGGTACTTCCCTTTTTGGTAGTGTAAAGGTTGGTTATATATTCAAAATCAAAACCTTTGTCCAGCAATCGCATTTTAGTGGTCTTGGTCTTACCGTCGCGTAGTGGAAAGCTATCCAATATCCTGTAGTTTTTGCGAAGTTTGTTGTTAATGTTGCGCACCAAGTTCTTGCTATCTCGGTTCAATCGGTTGTTGTAGTCGTTTCTACAATGGTCGGAACAGTATTTTTGGTCGATGCGGCCTATAAGCTTTTCACCGCAAACCAAGCATTTTCTTTCAGGCATAGGATAAGATTAGGTCACCACAATATCATACTTTTTTAATAAACCGATCAATCCATCTCTGCTGAAACGGGTTTTCCTTAGCTGGTTGATGGACGGATCTATGTTAAAATTTAGGGCTGAGGTAAAATCAGCTTGCTCAAGATTTGTGTTGTTAAATATTGAGTTGTCAAAATCACAATTGGGGAATTTGGCCTGTTTTAAGTTGGCCTCGGAAAAGTCGGTTTGATGGAGTTTGCAATCATTGAATTGGATGCCGGGCAGATGCATTCCGATAAATGACGCCACGGATAAATTGCAGCCCACAAAATTAAGTGATAACAAAAGTTGGTTACAGGTCTCAAATTGAAGACCTACCATTTTGCATTCCTCAAAGGTAACATCGTTAAAAATGGTGTGGGAAATGTTGGTGTTGGTAAAATCACAGCCTTCAAAAGTGCATTCCACAAAGTTCTGGTTGTCCAAAAAACCCTTGGAGAACAGGCAGTTCACAAAACGGCAATTTTCGTAATCGCCCTTGGGCAATTTAGTTTGCGTATAATGCTGTTTTATAAACTCCTGATCGGTACAAATCATTTATTATCTAGTTAAAGTTAAACCCCTTCAAACTTGCCTGACGGGAGTCAGGTTTCATTGCAGTTACTTTAGTTTTTATAAATAGTCCTCTCTCCGGTCTCCCCAAAGGGGAGAAGTTTGCTTTCTTTGGGGGATTAAGGGAGGACATCGCACCAGATGCAACAAAGAATTCCATTCTTTTGAAAATTATGGATTTTAAATCCATAGTGGTGTTTGTTCGAGCATCAATTATTACTTTCTCTTATAGGCAAAAAGAATTTCTTCTTCATTGCCATCCTCTTCAATAAGGACCCAAACATTCATCTGGTTGTCACTTATCTTTTCCATGGTGAGTCCTTCAAAATATACTTTGTTAGGTTCCAATTTAACCAACTTAAAATCGATGGTTTCGTCCTTTTCTTCCCAACCTTTCATATTGCCATCAAAGTGTTTAAATTGAAGAATGAGGGAATTGTCCAATTGCTGAATGTGTCCCGATTCATAAAAGGAGACTTTGCCGTTATTCACCATTCGGAACACAAACATCATGGAATTGCCCATGGGCGCACTCCAAATTTCTTCGGCAATACCTCCAAAGGCTTCCCCTTGCCAGTGGCCTTCAATCCAAGAAACATCTTTGAGATTAGCTTTGGGCGATGATCCGCCTTCGGGCAGATGCATGGTTTGTTGCGCGGAAACAAGTCCTGCGCTGAACATAAAAATAAGTGCGATTGATTTCATGATTGGTTTTTTTGATTGATGAATATTTTTGTTGTTAATGTATCAATTTAGGGGTAAATCCCTTGCCTTAAGCCGACGACTTAAGTTTGTTCTTATATCACGTTTTGTCCCCACCTAACCTCCCCAAAGGGGAGGAACTATTCTCCCCAGGGGTTAGGGGAGGACTTTTTAGTTGCCTTTAAGCGATTTAAAACCCTTCGCTCTTTAGGCTAAGGTAGTTTAATTGGACAGGGCGAATTTTACGTTTACAGTGGTCTCTACCCTTATTTTTTCAAAATCGATGTCCAAGGGTTGTGCTTGGCCCATATCTGCGGAAACGGCTTTCATTTCCATCATCGGGGCTTGGTTGTATCGAGGATAATACTGCGAGTTGTCGGCAATATGAATGGCCATTCCCACTTTTTGACCCAATGGTTTTGTTAGGGCTTCAGCTTTTTGCATAGCTTTTTTTACGGCCTTTGTTCGTAGTTCCAGCTCCAGCTCGTCCATTTTGGAGTACTCTGTTTTTTCAATATTGGTGTTGGCGATGTCCAATTGTTCCAAAGCCACCATTACTTCGCCCAATTCTTTTCCAGAATACACTACCAATGAGTATTGCTTGCTTTTTAGCACCTCTTTTTGGCGCAAGAAATATTTTTTGAAGTTACTGCCCATATCCTTGATCACGAGTTGCTCGTCCAAATCTATGCCCATGGCCTTAAAGCGCTGTGCCATTTGGTTTTCCTGTTCCTCAACGGAAACACGTCCCTTGGTGTCTTTTTCTTGTATAATGATGTTCAGATAGATTTTATCCGGGGTCACCAAGGTGTCCACTTGCGAAGAGGTTTCCAGATAGGGAGTGTCCAAAAAGTTTTTGGATTGGGCAAAGGTTGTCATAGTAATTAAAGCTGTTGCTACAAAGATTATAGTCTTTTTCATGATGTAATTTTATTAAAGTTAAATACTTCTCCCTTATGTTCAAAACCTGTGCCGTACTGTTAATGATGAGACAATCCATAAAAATGTATGGGTTAACTCAATTAACTTGAGTACATTGTGGGTATGAAATTTATTTTGGCACCCGATAAATATAAGGGTTCGTTAACAGGACGCGAATTTTGTGAAATCGTTGCCCGTGGCATCAAAAAAGTTTTTCCGAATGCGGAAACCATAAATAGGCCTTTGGCCGATGGTGGCGATGGTACCATTGATGTTGTGGCGGACTATCTGAATGCTTCAAAAGTATTCGTAACAGTAAAAGACCCACTTTTTCGGGAAGTTACCACACAGTATTTGCTTTCGGAGGACAAACAAACAGCTTTCATCGAAATGTCCGAAGCATCGGGCTATAAATTGCTTGATAAATCCGAAATGAACTGCATGCACACCACAACCTTGGGTACTGGTGATATGATTGCTGACGCTTTGGAACAAGGAGCCAAAAATATTGTTTTGGGTATTGGCGGTAGTGCCACCAACGATGGAGGTATGGGAATGGCCAAGGCTTTGGGCTATTCTTTTTTGGATGCTGATGGAAATGAATTGGAACCCATTGGTAAGCATTTGAGGGATGTGGCAAAGATTGACCGAGAACATGTGAACCCGAAGTTGTCCGATGCTAAAATTCAAGTGGCCTGTGATGTGAACAATCCTTTTTATGGTGAAAATGGGGCCGCCAAAATTTATGGGGCGCAAAAAGGTGCTTCGGAGGAAGAGTTGGCGTTTTTGGACAAAGGACTGCAAAGCTTTGCCAAGGTGCTGCGGTCTACTTTTGCTATTGATGTACAAGAAATTGCTGGTGCTGGTGCAGCTGGCGGCGTAGGAGGGGGCGCCGTGGTTTTTTTGAATGCCGAACTGGCGTCTGGTGTTGATTTGGTGATGGAACTCGCCAATTTTGATGAGGTGCTGCAAGGTGCCGATTGGGTAATTACTGGAGAGGGACAGTTGGATGGGCAGACTTTTTCGGGAAAAACCATAAATGGGGTAGTGCAATCCGCCAAAAAAAGAAATGTACCTATTGCGGCCTTCTGTGGTTCCATTGATGTTTCCATTGACGAAATGCAACAAATGGGACTGGATTATGCCGTTTCCATTCTCAATCAAATAGGCAACTTGGATGATGCGAAGGCGAAGACTGCCGAAAATCTAGAGCTGGCCAGTTACAATTTTGCCCACTTGGTGAAGCTGAGTAAAGACTAGCTCAAACACCTTTTCTTCATTTTGTACTCCAAGGAGGTCTTAACGGTCTTCCATTCGCTGTTCAAGATGGAAAATACCACGGTGTCCCGAAGGTTTCCAAATTCATCAACACGATGGTTTCTTAAAATACCATCTTGTTTGGCTCCCAAACGCAGTATCGCATTTCTCGATGGAAAGTTATGGTAGTGGGTGCGGAACTCCACGGCAATGCAGTTCAAATTTTCGAAGGCATATTTTAGCAAAAGGTACTTGCACTCGGTATTTATACCCGTTCGCTGTACTTTCTTGGCGTACCAGGTTGCTCCGATCTCTACTCGTTTGTTTTTTTCATCAATATTCAAAAAGCGGGTGCTCCCCACAATGGTATTGGTTCTTTTGTTGATAATGGCAAAGGGCAAAGCGTTTCCCTTTTCTTGTTCGGAAAGTGCCATATCCAAATAGGAATCTATGGTTTTGGGAGAAGGGACGGAGGTGTACCAAAGTTCCCAAAGTTTTCCGTCCGATGCGGCAAAGGCCAAATCCACTTTCTGCGATTTCTGCAGGGGGACAAGCTTTACCAATTCGCCTTCCAATTGTATGGGACGTAACCAAGAATCCATAGGTTGAAATTAAACCCCAAATATAAGTTTTAATCCATCGATTTAAACAAAGAAAAAGCCAGGGAAAACCCTGGCTTTATCATCAATCAAAAAACGAAATTATATCAACTATTCCGATTCAAATTCGTCTATAATAAAGAAGTTTTTGTTCTTCTTGTTCACCATATAATTACTTTCCAATACATCGTAATGCATGGTTTTGTCATCTACATTAATATCAAACCCTTTGTCGGTCTGCACTACTTCAAAATCATTGTTCTCGGTACCTTTATATTTCAGCACCATATAATCGTCGTAGTTTTTATCGGAATCACTGTCAATAGCTACCAATTTGGTAACAAAAGGGGAGGATAGTTTTCTATCTTGATTGACCATACCTCTATCCTTATTGTCCAGTGCCATTCCGTATTTTCTGCGTTCCATCACCTTTACGCTGTATTGCTTTTCTTTTCCGTCTTCGGATAGGGTAAAGGTTTTAAGTTGTGTGGTGGCCTTCATGACCCCGGAATTTTGGTTTTGACCATATCCCGCAAATGCGGTCAGGGTTGTAAATGATAGTATAGTGAGTAACTTTTTCATAGTGTTGTTTTTTGTGATTAGTAAATCAGTTTTCTGGATAAATTGTTTATCTCTTACTTTAAGTAAGATGTGAACATCCAGTGTCTTTTCTCCAGCTCGGTCATAAACTCGGTCAACATGTTTTCTGTAACAACATCGCCAGTTTCAAGGGCTGCATTTAGGCCGTCCAGCATACTGTCGTGCAAGATTTCGTAGTCGTGCATCACTTCCCTCACCATTTCCAAGGCAGATAGGTTTTTGTCCTGTTCTTTGATTTTGGAGAGTTCCATGGTTTTCTTTAGGGTGAAGTTGCTTTTTACACCGAATACCCGGATTCTTTCCGCTATGATGTCAATGTTTTCCTTAACCGTGTTGTATTCGTTTTCAAACTCCTCGTGGAGTTCAAAAAAATCAGGTCCTTCAATGTTCCAATGAAAGTTTCTGAGCTTATTGTAGAATACCTGATAGTTGGCCAATAATGTGTTTAGGCTAACAACAATTTCTGCGGTTTCCAAATAAGTGAATCCCAATTTTTTAAAAGTTTTATTTTTTGCTTTAATAGCTTCCATATAATATGTTTTTGATTTGTTTAGTATAAAAGTACAAGTCAGTATCCGGGAAGATTGATGGGAATGATGTAATTCTTGATGCAATAGGTTTTTGAATGACTTTTAAAGGGTAAATAAGCCTAATTCATACCTCTATTGCTATGATTATTGGCAGAAATTATAATCATGACTTCTTTAAACAAGATACATGTATAGATCAGTAAGTCAAGTGTTTAACTTAATTTAACGTCTATTGGGAGTTGTTTTGGTCATTCTCTCTTTCAATAAAACCTTTGCAAAGTGATTCATATATATCCGAAGATATGTCGGTAATGTATTCCTTTTCTCCGTTAAATACTTTTTGGGGCTCCTTATTTACGGGGTCGAGTTCTTGGATGTAGATGGTATCCAATTCATCGTATAACATTTTACCTAGACTGAATCTTTTAATCACAGCATATTTATCGATACTTCGAATTGACATTGGGTTGGGGTTTTTGGTTATTTTTTTGACACTAAAACCGGAACTAAGTCACATGTAATTAAGTGTAATTATTTGCATACGTTTACAAACGAAAACAAATGAGTACAAACCGAATGAAGTTTTGAAGTGATTCTATGTTTGCCTCGTCGGACAATGAGGGTTCGATAAACAATTTTAAAACTTTAAATCTTACTATTATGAATTCACTTAGAAACAAAGTACAATTGATTGGTAACTTAGGAAACGACCCAGAGATCATCACCTTGGAAAATGGAACCAAATTGGCCAAGTTTTCAATAGCCACCAATGAATCCTACAAGAATGCGAAAGGCGAAAAAGTAACGGATACACAATGGCATAACATAGTAGCTTGGGGCAAATTGGCAGAAATAACCGAGGATTTTCTATCCAAAGGCAAAGAAGTAATGATAGAGGGTAAACTCACAAATCGCTCTTACGAAACCAACGATGGTGAAAAAAGATACATTACCGAAATTAAATGCAACGAATTGTTGATGCTTGGAAAGTAAGTTAAAACAATCCACAACGACTTAAAAGGGGTAATGGCCCCTTTTTTGTTTTTATGTTAGGGTAAATGCATTTTGAGTTGTTACATAACCAAACGCCAGAACTTTAGTAAATGAGTAAAGTAACTTTTAAAACGTATTTTAATGAGGATAACAACGCTACTTACAGTACTGTTTGCATTGGGTCTGGCGACCGTGGTTATGGCACAGGACGACACAGTTTCCTTTTATGAAAAACAGGCTCGGAAAGATGCTCAAAACGAGCAATCGGCAGTGTTTTACAATGTAGAAGACGAAAAGGACTTTTGGTACGACCAAGTACGCTATGAAAAGGGTTTAAAGACCCAGAATAGTAAGGCCTATCATATTTACATGAAAGCAAAAAGGTCGGCCTATTCCAAACATGCCGAATTTTGTGAAAATCAATGTACACATAGTGATTACTATTACCAACAAGCAAGTTTCTACCTTACCTATAAAGACAATCAAAGCTTATCAAAAGAAGCCACTGGTGAAATAGTCCAAATAGCTTCCCCAAGAATTTTTTAAATGTGCATTCTTGGTTGGTTAATTAAAAGAGGTAGATTTCCGTCAACCTGAACTTGTTTCAGGTTCTCATAATAATTTGCTTATCAGCATTGATGAGATTATGAAATAAATTCAGAATGACGTGTCTTAATACTTTTTAGACCTCTTTTTTTATAAATACCTTTCTTTAATTCTGACCACCATCACGTTCGGGTGAACGAGGTGTGGGCCACTCCAATTGTTCGCCTGTTCTGTTGCTAATGGGTAGCACCGCTTTTTCTCTAGATGTTTTCTCGGGATGCTCGCTGGCCATATAAGCGAGAATGGCCGTAAGGATAGCGTTGTTTCGAACGTCATCAAAAATAATCTTGTCATAGGTGTCCCGGTTAGTATGCCAAGTGTAGTTCCAGTAGGACCAGCTTAAAGAACTCAAACTAAAGGCGGGTGCCCCTGCTGCTTGGAAAGAAGCATAGTCAGAACCGCCGCGGGCAGGTGTTCCAGGGAAAGTTGTTTCGATCTCATCCGTGATTTCTCCCGGCACTTCATGCAGCCACTTTCCTAAATAATCATAAGCGTGTAAAAACCCACCACCAGAAATTCGGACCACTCTACCTGTTCCATTATCTTGGTTAAAAACGGCTTGGACACCATCAACAATCTCCGGGTTGTCCTCAACAAAGGCCCTTGAGCCGTTCAGGCCTTGTTCCTCGCTGCCCCAATGTCCCACAAGAATAGTTCGTTTTGGGTTTGGATAGGCTTTTTTCAAAATACGCATGGCTTCCATCATCACCAATGTTCCCGTTCCGTTATCGGTAGCACCGGTTCCCCCGTCCCAAGAATCAAAATGGGCGGATAAAATCACATATTCATCAGGTTTTTCGGAACCTTTAATTTCCGCAATGGTATTGAATGTGGGTACCTTGCCCAATTCCTTGGACTCTGCCACAATATGAAGTTGAGGCTTTTGCCCGGATTCCACCAATCGATACAACATGCCGTAATCTTCCAATTCCAAATCTACGGTTGGGATTTCCTTGGTATAAGCCCCAAATATTTTGTTTACCCCAAACCCTCTGGACCAGTAAGAAGCAACAATGCCTACGGCACCCGCTTCCTCCAATGCAACAGGAAGGGTGCGTCTGTTAAGTCCAGTATTTCCCAGATTTTGGTTCCAAGCGTCGGTTTGCTCATCACGCTCCTTTTTCATCTTTTCAAAAGACTTCTCCGTAGCAAATTCTTCCCAGTTATAATCGGGTCTTCCCGTGGGTTGTGGCATGGAAATCATTACCAGCTTCCCTTTTACGTTCGGCAACCAATTCACAAATTCCAAAGAGTCGGATACGGTCGGTAAAACCACCAATTCTGCGGTTACCCCTTTTTTGGGGGTACTGGGGCTCCAGGCCAATTGGGTACCTCTTAGGCTTTGGACTCTGGGGTGTACCATATCAATATGGCTTATTCCACGTTCCCAACCTTTCCACTCTCCCCATTGTTCGTTACGTGCGGGAATTCCCCAACTTTCGTATTTGGCAACGGCCCAATCGTGAGCATTTTTCATTTGTGGCGTACCCACCAACCGAGGGCCAATACCATCCATAAGTTCATGACCAAGGGTTTCCAATTGAGAGTTTTCGTTGGCTTCTTGAATTATGGCTTCAATGACTGCATCCTTGTCCTGTGCCAACATGGATAGGCTGGATGCCAGGAGCATGGCAAATAAAAGGGAGATTTTTTTGATCATGGTTTCTAGTTTGCCATAAAAATAGGACAAATAAAGAAACCAATACGTTTGGTTACGGGGTTTAAATGGGTAAATTGTCCTGAAAGGGACTATGCAACTTTTTTCATCAAATCAAAGCAAGGACACTTTTTGCAGCGCTTTTTTTCGCTTTTCTTGTATTTTTCGCAGCACTTGGATTTTACCTTGCCAGTTGGCGGCAATTCTCTAAGCTTAGCTTTTTTGAGTTTCTTTTTGTCCTTTTTCTTTCCCATGAATAGCAACGAAATAGGATGCGAAAGTAATTATTTTAAATCAATCTAAATAAAAAATTAACACAATTGTACAGCCTAATGGATTAAAAATGAAGCGAAACACCCAGAGTGTTGGGGCCAAACGACAGGTTCCAACTCACATTTTTGGGTTTGCCATCATTGTACTTTTCATCGTATTTGGAATCCAGGTATTTGTCTATGGACTCCACAATAAAAATACTCAACACCGTACTAAAGGCTACATCGGAAACCCAATGGAAGTCATCCATTACCCGAACCAAACCGGGAATCATACCTACCGCATAAAGTCCACCCTTGACCCAAGGGCTTTTAAATTGTTTGGCGATGGCATAAGCATTACTGAATGCCAACATCGCATGGCCCGAAGGAAATGAGTCGTAATCGTATACCCTATCCAAATGTAGCGGGTCGAATGTCGTCGAACCTGCTCCGCTTTTAGGTCGAGCCCTACCAATGATTCGTTTGCTCACTTGCTGTAAAAAACCTCCGGCCGTAGCTGAGGAAATTAGAAGAACACCGGTTCGCCTCAATTTTTCATTTTTGGTAAATAGGCCTGCAAGATAAACACCTCCTGTGAGCATATAGTTGTTTTCTGGACTGCCGTACTCGTGTCCATAATCCATAATTGCATCTGGAATATCCTGATTAAAACCATTTTTCCATCTATTGAGCTCATCGTCCACCGTAAACAGAAGCAAAGTACCTCCGGTTAAATATCCAAAATTGGCCCAGTCGTTCCCTTTCCAATGGAATGGTCGGGAATAGGAATAGCCTACACCCCCAAATATGTTTCCAACATCGTAGGTGAAATTGTTCCAAAGGTTTTTTTCTTTGTTGGATTGAAGTTCTTGACCCGTCATGCTGATGGTCAATAAAAAGAAGGCGAGATATTTTAAAAGTTTCATGAGGTTATAAAGCAAAAGTGGTCGGTAAAATTACTCATAAATATCTTGGGCAAGACGAAAAGTGTTGGCATGCGCTTCTACTATTATTTTGATGTCCGGCGAGTAACCGCCGCCCATACTGCATTGCACGGGAATTTTGGCATCGTAACAGGTTTGAAGCACAAAGCGATCTCGTTCCTTGCAACCTTCCAAAGTCATGGACAGGGTGCCCAGTTTATCTGATTCCAAAACATCCACCCCACAGAGGTAAAAAATAAAATCAGGTTGTACTTGTTCCAACAATTCGGGGAGCGTATTTTGTAAGATGGACAAATACTCTTGGTCCGTTGTGCCTTTTTCCAAAGGAATATCCAAATCAGAAATCTCCTTTTTGAAAGGATAATTGCCGTTGCCATGCATGGAAAACGAAAAAACAGAATGGTCTGTCTTAAATATTTCCGCGGTTCCATTGCCTTGGTGAACATCCAAGTCTACGATCAATATCCTTTTAGCTAGTTCATTATTCAAAAGGTATCGAGCGCCAATCGCTTGATCGTTCAGCATGCAAAAGGCTTCGCCTCTATCGGAATAAGCATGGTGTGTTCCTCCGGCAATGTTCATGGCAATACCATGTTCCAGCGCAAATTCACATCCCTTTATTGTGCCGTCAGCAATGATTCGTTCTCTCATAACAAGTTCATCACTTAATGGAAAACCAATCTTGCGGACAGCGCTTTTGGAGAGGTTCAAATCCATCAAATCCTTAAAATAAACTTCATCATGTGCCGCCAAAATATGATGGTCTTCGGGTATGGAAGGTTCAAAGAAATTTTCTTCGGAACAGGTGCCTTCATAAAGCAATTGTTGGGGCAACAATTCATATTTGATCATTGGAAATCGATGACCCTCGGGCAACGGATGCTTGTAAATGGGGTGATAGGCTATTTTGAGCATTTTAAGCACCTTGTTTATGCAAAGCCAATTGTATGCGTTTTCTTTGGACATCCACATCCAAAACTTTCACCACCACTTGCTGATGAAGGCTCACATGTTCGTTCACATCTTTCACAAAAGAATCGGAAAGGTTGGAAATGTGGATAAGACCGCTTTCCTTGATCCCAATATCAACAAAACAACCAAAATTGGTAATGTTGTTGACAATCCCCGGTAACAATTGCTCTTGTCGCAAGTCAGTAATCTCCTTGATGTTTTGGTTAAAAGTGAAGACCTTGGCCTTCTCTCTAAGATCTAAGCCCGGTTTTTCCAATTCTTTCAGAATATCCTCCAAAGTGGGCATACCTATAGTGTCCGTACAATAGGATTTTAGGTCGATACCTTGCAGGGCCGATTTGTTCCCTACGATTTCTTTGAGTGAGACACCTTGGTTCTTGGCCATTTTTTCCACCAAACCATAGCTTTCTGGATGTACGGCGGAATCATCCAAAGGATTATCACCATTTTTGATACGCAAAAACCCTGCACTCTGCTCAAAGGCCTTACCGCCTAAACGTGCTACTTTTTTAATCTGCTCCCTATTTTTGAACTTGCCATTTTCATTTCGGTAAGCTACAATGTTCTCCGCCAATTTCGGTCCAATGCCGGAAACATAGCTTAATAAGGGAACACTCGCCGTGTTAATGTTGACTCCAACGGAGTTTACACAGCTTTCTACTACGGTGTCCAATGATGTTTTCAATTGGGTTTGGTCTACATCATGCTGATATTGCCCCACACCAATGGACTTGGCATCAATTTTCACCAATTCGGCCAAGGGATCGGCCAAACGGCGACCAATGGAAACGGCTCCCCGTACCGTAACGTCATAATTCGGGAATTCGTCGCGGGCAATTTTGGAAGCAGAGTAAATGGACGCTCCAGCCTCGCTTACGATAAAGACTTCAATCGGTTTCTTGAACGGAACCCGCTTTACCAACTGCTCGGTTTCTCGGGATGCAGTTCCGTTGCCTATGGCAATGGCCTCAATTTTATAAGCATCTACCAACGAACTTATTTTTTTGATGGCTCCAGAACTATCGCGCTGTGGTGGATGGGGATAAATGGTTTCGTTGTGCTTTAAATCGCCCTGTTCATCCAAACAAACCACTTTGCAGCCCGTTCTAAAACCAGGGTCAATAGCCAAGATGCGTTTTTCACCAAGTGGGGCACCGAGCAATAGTTGCTTCAGATTTTTGGAGAAAACCTGAATCGCCGAAGCATCCGCTTTTTCTTTGGCAGTTTTTAATAGTTCATTGGACAAGGATGGCAACAAAAGTCGTTTGTAAGCATCCGCTATGGCCAATTCGATTTGTTCCGCACACGCATTATTGGTTTTGATCAAGCGCCGTTCCATATTTTGAAGCGCTCTTTCGTCATCTATTTCAATTTTTACTCGGATAAAACCTTCCTTTTCAGCCCGCATAATGGCTAAAAAACGGTGCGAGGGGCAGCGGCTCAAGGGTTCGCTCCAATCAAAATAATCTCGGAATTTCTGAGCTTTCTCGTCCTCTTTTTTGGTTTTGATGACTTTGGTCGTAATCAAGGCATGGCGCTCCAACTGACCACGCAGCTGATTTCGGATGTCGGTACGTTCATTGATCCATTCGGAAATGATGTGTCGAGCTCCTTCCAACGCATCATCTTCGTTAACGACATCCTTGCTCAAATATTTGGAAGCGATAAACTCGATTTCATCGCTACGTTGTGCCATAATGATTTTGGCCAATGGCTCCAAACCATTTTTTCGTGCGGTTTCGGCTTTGGTCTTTTTGCTTTTTTTGAAGGGAAGATAAAGGTCTTCCAAACTGGTCAGGTCGGCACAGTTCAAAAATTTCGCTTCCAGTTCAGGAGTTAGCGCATCTTGCTCCGTTACCGCTTTGATGATGGCTGCTTTTCTTTTTTCCAGCGCTTCAAACTGGGCTTTGTACTCCACAATGGAACCAATCTGAACTTCATCCAAATTGCCCGTAAGTTCCTTTCGATACCTTGAAATAAAGGGAACGGTACAATCTTGGTTCAAAAGTGCCACGGTGTTCTCCACACTCTTTTCTGAAAGATTGGTATGGCGGATTATGTAGGGGACAAGTTGCATTATGTTTATTTAGTAGTTGTCACTTCGAGCGCAGTCGAGAAGTCTTACAATCCAAATTTTTTAAAGTGGGTCTCGACTGCGATCGACCTGACAGTTCCTTTGGATATGAATTAACTTATAGCCTCCCCATTATCAACCCCATCCTCATCCGGATTGAGAAAAACTATTTTCCCTTCCTTGTTCTCCGTCATCAAAATCATACCCTGACTCTCTACACCACGTAATTTTCTGGGAGCAAGATTTACCAAAACGGTTACTTTTTTGCCCACAATGTCTTCAGGTTTAAAGCTGTTGGCAATTCCGGAGACAATGGTTCGGGTGTCCAAACCTGTGTCCACTTTCAATACCAAGAGCTTGTCGGCCTTTGGCATTTTTTCAGCTTCGATAATGGTTCCCACACGCACATCCAATTTGGAGAAATCATCAAAAGTGATGGTGTCTTTTTGCGGGGCTATTTCTTTGTCCATTGGGCCTGTGCTGAGCGTAGTCGAAGCATTGGCTTTTTTGGTGGCTTCCAGTTTGTCCAATTGTTGTTGAATTTCCTTGTCCTCGATTTTACGGAAGAGCAGTTCGCTGGGGTTGAGTTGGTGCCCAGCGGGAAGTAATGTTTCAGCTGTGGCAACACTATCCCAATCGGTCTCGACTGCCTGCCCGTCCGGTAGGCGGGCGCTCGACCTGACATTTAGAATGCCCTTTAATTTTTCCGAAGTAAACGGCAAAAAGGGCTCGCTAAGTACTGCCAATCCCGTTGCAATTTGAAGTGCTACGTACATAATGGTCTTAACACGCTCTTCATCCGTTTTTATGAGTTTCCAAGGTTCTTGGTCTGCCAAGTATTTGTTGCCCAATCGCGCCAAGTTCATCAATTCTTGACTTCCTTCGCGGAAACGGTAGCGCTCCAAGGAACTGGAAAGGATTTTTGGGTATTCCCTCAAATCAGTCAAAGCCTGCTTGTCAATATCGGTGAAGTCTGATGGAGCTGGAACTTCACCTCCGTAATATTTATGTGTCAAAACTGCGACCCGGTTCACGAAATTGCCAAAAATGGCCACGAGTTCATTGTTGTTCCTCGATTGAAAATCTTTCCAAGTAAAGTCGTTGTCCTTGGTTTCGGGTGCATTTGCTGTTAGAGCATATCGAAGCACATCCTGCATATCTGGGAACTCTTCCAAATACTCGTGCAACCAAACTGCCCAGTTTTTAGAGGTGGATAGTTTGTTTCCTTCAAGGTTTAAAAACTCATTGGCAGGAACATTGTCCGGTAATACAAAATCGCCATGGGCCTTTAACATGCACGGGAAGATGATACAGTGGAACACAATATTGTCCTTGCCGATAAAATGAACCAATTTGGTGTCCTTGTCTTTCCAGTAAGGCTCCCAATCTTTTCCTTCGCGTTCGGCCCATTCTTTTGTGGAAGAAATATAGCCGATGGGCGCATCAAACCACACATAGAGTACTTTTCCCTCGCCGCCTTCAACGGGAACGGGAATGCCCCAGTCCAAGTCACGGGTCACGGCACGCGGTTTCAACCCTTCATCTATCCAAGATTTACATTGACCATACACATTGGGTTTCCAGTCGGCTTTATGGTCTTTAATGATCCATTCCTTCAAAAAATCATCGTACCGATCTAGAGGTAAAAACCAATGTTTGGTCTTTTTTAAGGAGGGAACCGTTCCGGTTATGGTGGATTTTGGATTGATGAGGTCGGTAGCATTCAGCGATGATCCACAATTTTCGCACTGATCGCCATAAGCTTCTTCGTGTCCACATTTGGGACAAGTTCCAATTACGAACCTGTCTGCCAAAAACTGCTTGGCCTCATCATCATACAATTGTTCGGTTTCTTGTTCGATAAAATCACCTTGCTCGTACATTTTTTTGAAAAACTCAGAAGCAGTTTCGTGGTGAACTTGTGCCGAGGTCCTGGAATAATTATCAAAGGAAATACCAAAATCAGCAAAGGATTTTTTGATGATGTTGTGGTACTTGTCTATAATTTCTTTTGGGGTGACACCCTCTTTTTTAGCCTTCATGGAAATGGCCACACCATGCTCGTCGCTACCACAGACAAAGGCTACGTCGTTTCCTTTTAACCGTAAATAACGGGTGTAGATGTCCGCAGGAACATAAACACCGGCCAAGTGCCCAATATGAATGGGGCCGTTGGTGTAAGGCAGTGCTGCAGTAATGGTGTACCTTGAAGGGGATGTATTTTGAGTCATGTATAATTCAAATTAGGCCCAAAAATACTGATTTTAACGGGATAGACATAAAAAAGGAACCCTCCGAAAATGCTACCCTATTTGGGGTGAGGGGCGCATTACCGAAGGGCTCCGAAAAATGGACAACAAAGTGTCCCGATTTTTTAAGAAATCATTACTGATTTGCTCATTTTTTTATCACCTACAGAAATTCTGTAAATGTATTTTCCTGTGGATAGACTGTCACGCATGCGTTCCCGAATGTTGATGTCCACGGCACCTTCCAGCATCATTTCGTTGAACAAGGTTCCCACCCGTTGTCCCAAAATATTGAAGAGCTCAATATCCACATGGGCAGCTACGGGCATTTCCAAATGAATATGTGGGTTCCGTGGAGATGTTGCTGGATACACTGCTGCATGTGCAATGGTATCCAAAACATCAACATTGGGATCCAAGGAATCTTGACTTGGTGGTGTATCCGGTAATATTGGTGGATCATTGTCCATGGCAATATCATCAAATTCCTCGCCACTGCAGTTGAAGCCTAGATCGATAGCTTGGTAGGGATGACCCAGTAAATGTTGTTCCACGGATTCCCTTGGAACACAGAGCCATTCGGCCAATACGGTTCCGTAAAGGTTCCTAAAGTCCATTGTGTATTCCAAATTGCCGCGATTGTTGGGTTCATCCAGCGAAGGGTGTTCGCCAACAAAAGCACTACCGCTCAATCCTGAACCAAAGAACAGGGTAGGGGCGGCCTTTCCATGATCGGTGCCGTTGGAACCATTTTCGAAAATCCTACGGCCAAACTCGGAGAAGGTCATACTTAGTACGTTATCATCTTGCTCTGTGAATGCAAGATCTTCGTAGAAATTGTTGATGGCCACGGATAGGTTGGACATCAAACGCTCGTGCACTATGGGTTGATTACCGTGGGTGTCAAAGCCTCCCAAGGAAATCATGTAGACCTTGGTGCCCAAATTCCCTTTGATCAAACGTGCTAAGAGCGCCAATTGCCTTGCAAAGCCATTATCTTGATATTCTACTTGGTTCTGACCTCTCATGTAGGCATCGTGAATCGTACCTGCATACTCGTATGTAGTATTGGCAACACCACGGAGAAACCGCAATTGGTCGCCATACATACAATTATCAAACGGAGCATTTTCGATATCGTAAAAAGCACCGGTCTCAGCAATCTGTTCCAACTGATCTACATTGTTGGTCACAAAAGCATAATTGGTTTCTTCTCCTTGAAAAACCATATTCGCCAAGTTTCCAATTTGAATGGCTGCGGGAGCTGGTGGTGGACTGATCAAATAATCTTCATAAAGATGTTCAAAATGCCTGCCCATCCAACCTGTGTTTTCTCCAGAGAATCCGGTAGTGGTCAAATCGGTATTGGCGAAAATATCGGAACCGGTAAAATGGGACAGGCTTTGGTTTTCGTACCCTACCCCGTGCACGGCCTTAAACTGTCCGTCGCCCCAAAGAGATTCCAGAGCGCTCATGTAGGTGGGCACCCCAAAATCGTCGGTAAGTTTTAAGACCTTGCTCTCTGGGATGTAAATGTTGGGCCTTGCATTCGCATAAGTATCATATTGTTGGATAGGGATTACGGTACTGAGTCCGTCGTTCCCTCCCGATAGACGGATCAGGATTAAAATATTGTCTGTTTCCGCGGCAGCAACTGCAGCGGTAAGCGGTGAAGGTGAGGAAGCCGAAATTAGATGGCTCCCCAAGAACATGGATCCCGAACCTGCTATGCCCAATGCTTGGACAAAGGAACGTCGGCTCCATTTTTTGTGTTCCAGATCATGGCCTTCGTGTTCTAGGCCTTTGTGGGGAGATGTATCGTGGGTATGGTGATTATCGCACATGGTGGTGGGGTTATTTGAGTTGAAATTCGGGTTCTCTGGATAAATGACGTAACAGGATATACACCTGTGTTGGAGATTCTGCACTCATTTGCAGCATCCATTGGCTTGTTCCTCCCGGAAAATAGTCGGGGGAGTAATATTCTTCCGGAACATCGTCAATTTTGAAGGCATCCATAGCTCTTTCAAAATCAGCATCCGTCAAAAGTCCCTTAGGTGTAAACTTGTTTACCAATGCCCTAACCACAATTTCCGGGTTGCTTGTATTGCTATCAGCTGGGCCAACAGCATCCATGGCCAAATTTCTAAATTGTTCTGGGTCGTTTTGAAAAAAACGTTCCAAGAATACTTCCGCTGTCAACCATCGCCCTATAATAAAGTTTGTATTGATCCATGTTCGGTCGCGTTGCCAACCTTCCACTTCAGGCGGTTGAAAAAAGCGTTGCCCAACTAAGGAACAGGCATCGATCATATTTAAAACCGTTCCGTCATCGTATGTGAAGCTGGTTTCCTTCAATAAATTGAAATAAAGGTCGGCTGGACTTTTAATGATGACGCCAATCGCGGTTTCATCAAAAAAGTGCTGGCTTTTAAACAATTGACGGAGTACGGGTGCTATTTCGAAGCCATTGCTGATAAAGGTCTGGGCCAGACCATCAATAATTTGAAGGGCATTACCGCCTTCCTCTCCGGTCGCATCGGGATGGACAAAAAACTCGTACAGTTTTTTGCAGATAAACCATCCAATTTCATCAGGTCTTTGATTGAAGAGGATGTCGATGACGTCATCATACCCCCAATTACCTGTTTGGCCGAATATGGTTTTGTTCCCTGTATTAAAATCCTCTGGATTGAAAGTAACTTGTGTGCACCCTTCCTCGCCACGTTCGGTATATCCGGAGAGTGCCTTAGCGGTTTCAATAATATCTTCTTCTGTGTACTTATTCCCTTCTCCCAAAGTAAAAAGCTCGTAAAGTTCACGCGCGTAGTTCTCGTTGGGATTGTCACCACGGTTCCTGGCACCATCCAAATAGTAGAGCATGGCACTGGTGAGCCCAACCTCACTGGTCAGGTTCTTAAAATTGCCCAATGCATTCTGCTGCAAGCAAAGAATATAATAATAAAGAAAGCCAGGACAATTATACGTTTCCAATTGGGTAACAAAATGGTTGCTCCAAAAGAAACTCATCCGATCTCTGAGATCGTTGTCCAAAAGAGCGTTTCCGTAAGTGGAGGTAAAATCTTCAATTTGTGCCCTACGTAGTTGTCTGGCCAAATCATCATCTTCAGGATAATTGGCACCGGTCCAATCTGCCCATTCAGGTGGAGGTATGGTCGGTAAGCTAAGGGCCTGGTCCACCAAGTTGTCCACGAGGACACTTGCTGATTGCCCCACAGCGGCATTTACGGTTTGTACGGAGGCACTAAAACCAAGCCTTCGGTACAAGTGGGCAGCACGCATCTCATCCAATGGAGTAGTGTACGGCGCCAAAGTTGAGGAATTACAATTGATAAAGTACTCCATAGCAATGTCTGGCGTTAATTTGTTACATAGTTTGGGGGTAACTATTGCTTATGCTAGTGTTGGATGTGGTTCAATTGAGCCAACAAAGTACAACCTTAACGAACTAAAGTCCATGAACGACTAATTTTTTCGATAAAATGCTTAATTTTTTTTGATTTTTACAAATTGTATGGCCGATCATAACACATTTGGAAAACTGGGAGAGCAAAAAGCAGTAGACTTTTTAAAGGCTTCCGGATACGAGATAAGAGCACTTAACTATCGGTACCTCAATGCCGAGGTGGACATTATTGCGGAGAAAGATGGTTTCTTGGCAATAGTTGAAGTAAAGTCAAGAAATATGGGGTTTTTGGAAGACATTTCCCGTGTCATCACACCCAAAAAAGTAAAGCTTTTAACCATGGCGGCCAACCATTACATGGAAGAATTGGATAGTGATTTAGAGGTTAGGTTTGATGTAATTACCGTGGTAAAAAATGCTGATAATTTTGACATTGAGCACTTTGAAAACGCATTCTATCATTTCTAACCATTTGTTTGTTTTGTAACAATATGTTATTTTTGTTCAAAACCAACTGAACAAATGAAAACAATATCTGCAGTAGTTGAGCATTACATCAAGAAAAAGCCCTTTTTGCAAACCGCTTTGGCACAAGGGATTATCAACTTAACCTCTTTATCCAGACAGATAAAACCGGAAATTGCGGAAGAATTGGGTAAAGATGTAAAGGATGGAGCCATTGTAATGGCGCTTAAGCGTCTATCCGACGATTTGGAGTTTAGGGCCACCCATAAAATTGTAAAGGTCCTTAAAAATATTGGGGAGATTACGGTACGTTCCAACCTTACCGATTACACATTTTTGGCCTCGGACACCATTTTGCAGCAACAAGCCCGGTTGTTGGAAGAGGTCAATGTTAACCAAGATGTTTTCTATACTTCATCGCGAGGAGTGAACGAGATCAATATTGTGATCAGTAATATAATGGACGGTGTTGTGGAAAAGTACTTTAAAATGGAACGCTGTACCCAAAAAGCCGAAGGACTTTCCTCAATTACCGTAAAATTGCCCGCAGAAAATGTTTCGGTTCCAGGAATTTATTATTTCATTTTTCAGCGCTTGGCCTGGGAGGGCATTGTGCTTTACGAGGTAATCTCAACCACCAACGAGTTCACTATTTTGGTGAACGATGAACAGGTAGACGTTGCTTTCAAGACCATCAAAGATTTAAAATCACTATAATCAGGGATTCCTTTTCTTGGTCTAAACTAAAACGAAATCTTCTTCGTTGTAGAAAAAGACACTTTTTGGAAAAATGACCAAAAAAGGATTCTTTACGGTTTTTTGGGCCTAATGGTACTGTATTTGTGCTATTTGGCCTATATTTTTATACTCTCCCCCAAGACCAACCTACAGTCCATTTACCTTATTCCCAAGGATGCGGTTTTCATCATTGAATATTAAATAAACCAGTGTAAAGTTGGCAAAAAGTAAGTGAGAGCGAAGCCTGGCATCACCTAAAAAAGAACGATTACTTTTCGGAATATGACCAAAATACCCTCGGGTTTTTCGGGTGCGATAAATTCATCAACAATTAGTACCTTTCTTTCCCAAACCAAACCTCCGATCAATGAAAAATTTATTTTTTGCAACAATCAGTATTGTTGCTTTTGTCACAACTTTTCAAATAGAAGCACAAGAACCCAATTTCCCAGAACGATACGAAACTTGGAAAACTGCGGAAAAAGGTCAGTTTAAATTTGATCAGGCTGCATTGGACAAAGCTGTGGAATACGCAAATTCCAATGAATATTCAGGTTCTCGGGATATCCGACAGGCGATTTTAGAAGGATTTAAACGCGAACCCTTTCACGAAATTTTGGGGCCTACCAAAAAAAGGGGCGGACCTGCTGGAATGATTATGAAAAATGGGTATGTTTTGGCCTCTTGGGGCGACACCAAACGGGTGGATATGACTTTCAGTGTCACCAAAAGCTTTTTATCTACCGTAGCCGGACTAGCCGAAGATCATGGTTTGATCAACGATACCAAGGACAAAGTGGGGGACTACATTTGGGACGGCACTTTTGATGGTGCGCACAACTCCAAAATAACCTGGGAACACCTATTGCAACAAAATTCAGATTGGTCGGGGGAACTCTGGGGCGGCAAGGATTGGGCGGATCGTCCACCGAGTGAAGGTGGTCTGGACGATTGGAAATTCCGTAAGCTCAACGAGCCTGGTACAGTTATGGAGTATAACGATGTTCGTGTAAATGTACTAGCCTATTCGCTCACCCATGTGTGGAGAAAACCCTTGCCCATGGTACTCAAAGAAGAAGTGATGGACAAAATTGGAGCCACTACGACTTGGCGCTGGTTCGGCTACGAAGACGCTTGGACCATAGTCGATGGGATGCAAATGAAATCTGTAACCGGTGGTGGGCATTCAGGTGCGGGACTTTTTATCTGTACCGAAGACATGGCCCGTTTTGGCATGTTGTTTTTGAACAATGGCAAATGGGAAGACGAACAAATCATCAGTGAAGATTGGATCAAAAAAGCAACCACACCTTCGGTGCCCAATGTGAATTACGGTTATATGTGGTGGTTGAACCAAAAGGGAAGCCGCCATTGGGAGGGTGTTCCCGAACATGTGTTCTACGCTGCAGGTTTTGGAGGCAACTTTATTGTGGTGGACCAAAAAAGTGGATTGGTCATCGTGACCCGTTGGTTGGAGCCTTCAAAAATAGGGGAGTTTGTGAAGCAGGTGTATGAGGCTTTGTAATTAGTAAGTAATAATCCGCGTCACCCTGAACTTTTTTCAGGATCTCATACGTTTTGATATTGTTTTGCAATTAAAAATGACACGAATTACACGAATCTTCACAAATTATAATTGGTGTCATTCTGAAGTGTGTCGAAGTATGACACTGAATTTTTGGCTACTTGGGATTTCTCGTCGCTTCGCTCTGTCGAAATGACCACCTGCGTGTATCGGTCATTTCGAACGGATGTGAGAAATCCAATCCTATGCTGAAACATTTTGCTCTTGTGGCGTAAAAGGCGCCAAAACCTTCAATGCCTTGTCCACACTCGTAATCCTATCAAACACCAACAACAATCGCAATCCATTTCGGGTCTGTTTTTCCTTAAGTTTTACAAGTTGGGGATGCGTCTGTGCGTATTGCAGTATTTGGGTAAATACAGCACTTTGATAAAAACTGGATTGCTGATCGGCGATAAAGTAACCGATAAACTTGCCCTTTTTCATAATTACCTTTTCCAAGCCAATGTGGGTGGCAATCCATTTAATGCGGACGGAGTTCATCAAATCCACCACGGGTTCGGGCAATTCGCCGAAACGGTCCACCAACTGGGCCTCAAACTTTTGAAGCCCTTCCTCGTCCTCCACATCGTTCAATTGGGTGTAGAGGTTTAAACGCTCGGTAATATTATTGATGTAATCATCGGGGAAGAGCAGTTCAAAATCCGTGTCCAACTGCATCTCTTTTACATACACTTTTTCCTTGTTGCCCTCTACCTCATCATACAGTTCCTTGAACTCGTTTTCCTTGAGTTCGTCAATGGCTTCTGCCAATATTTTTTGATAGGTCTCAAACCCAATTTCGTTGATAAACCCACTTTGTTCACCTCCCAACAAGTCACCTGCACCACGAATCTCCAAATCTTTCATCGCAATATTGAAACCACTTCCCAGTTCTGTAAATTGTTCCAGGGCCTCAATACGTTTTCGCGCTTCCGTGGTCATTACCTCGTAAGGTGGAGTGATAAAATAGCAGAACGCCTTTTTGTTGCTTCGCCCAACACGCCCACGCATTTGGTGGAGGTCGCTCAAACCAAAATTATTGGCATTGTGGATAAAAATGGTATTGGCATTGGTAACATCCAAACCACTTTCTATGATGGTGGTGGAGACCAATACATCAAACTCACCGTTCATAAAGGAAAGCATAAGGTTTTCCAGTTTTTTGCCCTCCATTTGCCCGTGGCCGATCCCGATTTTGGCATCGGGCACCAATCGTTGGAGCATTCCGGCCACTTCCTTGATGTTCTCGATGCGATTATGGATAAAGAACACCTGTCCGCCGCGTTGGATCTCGTAGGACACGGCATCACGGATAATTTCTTCGTTCAATCGAATCACATGGCTTTCGATGGGGTAGCGGTTCGGTGGCGGGGTATTGATGACGGATAGGTCGCGAGCGGCCATCAAACTAAACTGTAAGGTTCTTGGGATAGGAGTTGCCGTTAAGGTAAGCACATCCACATTTTCCTTTATGGAACGTAGTTTTTCCTTCACCGAAACTCCAAATTTTTGTTCCTCATCCACGATCAGCAGTCCCAAATCCTTGAATTTCACATTTTTGTTGACCAATTGGTGCGTACCAATGATGATGTCTACCTTTCCATTTTCCAAATTTTCAAGGGTTTCCCTTTTCTCTTTGGCCGTTCTAAAGCGGTTGAGATAATCCACTGTTACCGGCATTTCTTTCAATCGTTCGGAAAATGTTCTATGATGCTGAAAAGCCAAAATCGTAGTAGGCACCAAAATGGCCACCTGTTTGCCATTGTCCACAGCCTTGAATGCCGCACGGATGGCCACCTCTGTTTTTCCGAAACCAACATCCCCACAAATAAGTCGGTCCATGGGACGTTCGCTCTCCATGTCCTTCTTAACATCTTGGGTGCTTTTTTCCTGATCGGGAGTGTCCTCGTACAAGAAAGATGCTTCCAACTCGTGTTGCAGATAGCTATCGGGAGCGTATTGAAACCCTTTTTCGAGTCTTCGCTTGGCATAGACTTTAATAAGGTCAAAAGCAATTTTTTTGACCCTTGCCTTGGTCTTTTGTTTGAGTTTTTTCCAAGCTGCGGAACCGAGCTTGAATATTTTTGGTGGGGCACCGTCCTTGCCGTTGTATTTGGATATCTTATGAAGCGAATGGATGCTCACGTACAAAATGTCGCGGTCGCCATAGATCAGTTTGATGGCCTCTTGCTTTTTACCTTCCACATCAATTTTTTGCAACCCACCAAACTTACCGATACCATGATCGATGTGGGTGACATAATCTCCAATTTCCAGTTTGTTGAGTTCCTTTAGCGTGATGGCCTGTTTTTTTGCATAGCCATTTTTTAAATGGAACTTGTGGTACCGCTCAAAAATTTGGTGGTCGGTATAGCAGACCAATTTAAGGTCATCATCCACAAAACCTTGGTACAAGGGAAAAATGATGGTCTGGTAGTGAACCGTTTCGTCCACTTCTTCAAAAATATCGTGAAAACGCTTGGCCTGTTGCTCGGTGGAACAGAAAATGTAATTATTGTAACCCGCATCCCGATTATCGTTCAGATTTTCAATGAGCAGGTCAAACTTTTTGTTGAACGCTGGCTGGGGTTTGGTGTGAAACTGGATGGTGGAAGCTGTCTTCCCGAGCACAGTCGAGGGAGAAGCTTCTGTCTGCTTCTCGACTGCGCTCGAAGTGACAGATGGATTGCCAATCTCAAAACACAAATAATCTTGCAATTGGTTTTTCAGCAAAGCTGAATCCAAAAAAAGTTCCTTCGGTTCTGCATGTTTGATTTCTTGGCTCAACTTGGCAAAACTTTCCTCTGCCTTTTCAAAAAAGGAATCGATACGGTCGTAGATCAAAGCAGGGTTCTTTGCAAAGACCACCGTTTTGGGTGAAATATATTTTAGGAAACTTTCTCGTACTTCTTCTGTGAATTTGTTTTCCACATTGGGAATAATGGCGATTTTCTTCACCTTGTCCGTAGAAAGTTGCGTTTCCACATCAAAAGTTCGGATACTGTCCACTTCATCGCCAAAAAATTCGATTCGGTAAGGTTCATCATGCGAAAAGGAAAATACATCCACAATACCTCCACGAACGGAAAATTCCCCGGGTTCGGTTACAAAATCCACCCGTTTAAACTGGTATTCAAAAAGGACCTCGTTTAAAAAATCCAATGAAATCTCATCGCCCAATTTTATTTTTTGGGTGTTCTTGTCAAGCTCTTTTCGAGTGACCACCTTTTCGAAAAGGGCATCGGGGTAGGTGACGATCACCGCAGGTTTTCTTCTGGAGTTGATACGGTTCAAAACCTCGGCGCGTAACAGCACATTGGCATTGTCGGTTTCCTCGATTTGATAAGGTCTTCGGTAACTCCCAGGGTAAAAAAGCACATCTTTTTCACCAATCAGTTGTTCCAAATCATTTAAATGATAAGCTGCTTCCTCTTTGTCGTTCAAAATCAACAGAAATGGTAATTCGGCGGATTTAAAAGCTTCGGAAACTACAAAGGAAAGCGAAGAGCCGACAAGTCCTTTTAGGCTTATTTTTTGACTGTCACCTCGAGCGGAGTCGAGAGGTTGGGCAATAATCTCCCTCAGTTTCCCAAGTGGGGGAGACTGTTCAAAAAGTTGTGAAATCGGGGTTTTGGTCAATCCAAAAAACTTTGCGGCAAAGATAAACCGCGAAACCTTTTACTAAAAATGTTTTTTTAGTTTCTTTTCGCCATGCTGAACCTGTTTCAGCATCTCACTCCGATGTAATTCCGAGTTAATCATTAACGGCCATTATGATCAAAGCGAAGAATCTATTGGTTAGAGCTAGGCTAAAAGCTTGACACGAATCACACGAATTGTCTCAAATAAAGGGTGCGTCATTCCGCACCTGATGCGGAATCCATCAGCTTTTTAGTGGATTCCTGCTTTTCGCAGGAATGACAATATTGGCTAAAGGTCCCTGAGCGCCTGCCTGCCGGACGGGTAGGGAGTCGAAGGGACATTGTGGGTTCTAAACCTTAACAATACTATCCTCAACAATGGCATACACCTCGTCACCTTTCTTGGGATTGAGTGCGTGCGTTCCTGTGAATTGACCAAAAGCAGGTAGGATCAATTGGTTGTCGGACTTAAAAAAACAAGGCAGTTTTATGCAATCGCGTCCAAATCCTTTAAGTTTTATAGCAGGGTGAATGTGCCCGCAAAAAGTAAAATGGTCTTTTCGTTCTTCGGGATGATGGGTCAACAAGAAAGCGTCCATGACCAGTTCTGGAAATATCGAGACCTTCAGTTTTTTGAATTTTTCTGGTGCAATGATGTCATGGTTCCCCGCCACAAGCAGAATTTCCGCCGGTGTTTTGGCTACCCAATTTTCAAACAGTTCCCACTCCTTGTTAAGCGATGAATGAAAGAGGTCGCCCAAAAAGCAAATCTGAAAGGGCTGAAAATCGGCAACGATTTTATCCAAGAGCAGAAAGTTCTTATGGATGGCCTTTCTGGGCACGGCAGCCCCAAACTTTCTAAAATGGGATACTTTGCCCAAATGCACATCACTGATCAGCAAGAGTGATTTTTCTATCCAAAACAATCCACCCAAAGGGTGAAGTTGAAATTTTTGATTTTGGATTGTCAACTTCATTTGGTCAATTTAGCCATCATTCTTTTAATACGGTCCGCCAGTTTTTCATTGGACAGCTTTTCCCTCAACCTATCCGTAATTATCGGGAAAGATAGGGGCGTAGGTTGGGAGCATTGTTTCCAAACAATTTCTTGTTGGGCGATGCGTTCCAAGGCCAATCGTAAACGCCCTTCTTCCAGTTGGTGTTCAAAGGTTTCGGTGTAGGCCTGTTGGTAGAGCAGGTTATCGTCCTCAAAATCACGGAAAACGTCAAAGAGCAGTTCCGAACTACTTTGTAGGTGTTTCATTTTGACTCCTTTTTCGGGATATCCCGTAAAAACCATTCCACTGATAACGGCAATATCACGAAATTTTCTGCGTGCCATTTCGTTGGAGTTCAAACTTTTTTGAAGGTCGGACAACATGTATTCGGGGGTGAACAAATTGTTGTCCAAAACTTCCTGAATGTTGATTTCCCTGTCCGATAGCAATTCAAAACCGTAGTCGTTAAAGGCCAGTGAACAAGTAATCGGTGCAAGTAGGCTGATTCGATAAGCCAAAAGGCTGCTCATTCCCTCGTGAATGGCCCTACCTTCAAACGGGTAAAACATGTGGTGGTAACCATCACGGGTCTTGAAGGTTTCGATTAAAAACTGATGCGGTTGCGGCACTATGCTTTCTTCCCGCTGCTTGTTGAACATCGGTTGCAATGCTCGAATTTCTTCCGATTGTTCGGGGAATTTCAACTCTGCGGTGTACAGTTCTTGACGCAACAGCTCCGACATTTTTGCGGAAAAACTCAATCTTCCGCCCATCCAACTGGGTACTTTATTGGTTCTTTTTTTTGAGTTTCGTACATGCGCTGCCATTCCTTTGATTCTGATAAATTCCAGATTTCGCCCAGCAAAAGTGAACACATCCCCAGGACTCAGTTTGGAGATGAAATATTCTTCAATGCTGCCGATATATCCTCCTTTTTGATAACGAACGGAGATGGTAGCGTCGCCCACTATGGTTCCAATTTGAAATCGGTGCCGCATGGCAACCGCCCTGCTGTTTACTTTAAATTTTCCATCTTCCTCAATCTCCACTTTTTTGTATTCGTCATAACTTTTAAGGCTCTGGCTGCCCATCACCAAGAAATTGAGGAGCCATTGCCATTGTTCACCCGTGATGGCCTGGTAGCAAAACGTTTGTTTGATTTCAGGATAAATCTCTTCTGGATAAAACCCATTTGAGACAGCAAGTGTAGTCAAATATTGAATGAGGACATCAAAACTGTTGAGGTAGGGTATTCGGTCTTCCACTGCGCTGTTCCTTACTGCTTTTTGCATGGCCGATGCCTCTACCAGTTCAATGGCGTGGGTGGGCAAAAAATAAATAACGCTTTCCTTGCCGGGTTGGTGACCACTTCGCCCTGCCCGTTGCAAAAAACGGGCCACGCCCTTTGGCCCACCAATCTGCACCACCGTCTCAACGGGAGCAAAATCAACCCCAAGGTCAAGACTGGATGTGCAGACCACAGCTTTCAAACTTTCGTTACGAATGGCCTGTTCCACCCAAATTCGAGTTTCCTTGTTTATACTGCCGTGGTGCATGGCCATTTCCCCAGCAAACTCAGGATATTTCTCCAGTATTTTTTGAAACCAAATTTCACATTGGCTTCGGGTGTTGGTAAAGAGCAAAGTGGTTTTGCTATTGTTGATAATGGGCACCACCTGATCCAAAAGATGCAGTCCCAAATGCCCACGCCACGGGAAGGTTTCCATTTTTTCTGGAATAATACTTTTTACCGTAATTTTTTTGTTGAGCTTGGCCTTGACCAAGACCGAATTGGTAAGTTCCGGAGATGTAGGCCCCAACAATACTTCGCGTGCTTGTTCCAGATTCCCGATGGTGGCCGATATGCCCCAAATTCGCAATTGTTTGCAGACCGTTTTTAATCGGGACAGCCCCAACTCCATTTGAACGCCGCGCTTGGTGCCCAAAAGTTCGTGCCATTCGTCCACCACAATGGCAGAACAGTTTTTGAAGGTTTTGCCATATTCTTTGGATGAGAGCAGTAATTGCAGACTTTCTGGGGTAGTGATCAACAAGTCGGGCATGTTGGACCGCATTTTTGCACGTTCTTTGGCGGAAGTATCTCCCGTACGAATGCCTACGGTCATTTGGGTTTCTAAATCCTTGGTAATTCGCTCTGCGGATTGTTTTATTTCTTGCGAAAGTGCGCGTAACGGGGTTATCCAAATAGCTTTCAACCCTTTTTTGTGTTTGGTCTTGTAATCGGGATGGTTTTTAATGTAGTCGAGTACAATGGGAAACCAAAGGGCGTAGGTTTTTCCACTGCCCGTGGGTGCGTTCAGCAAACCATGTTTGCCCTTCAAAAAAGCTTTCCAGGTCTCTTTTTGAAACGGGAAGGGTTTCCAATTTTGTTCTTGGAACCAGTTTTCAGCAATATGGAACAATTCTGATTCTTGCAGAGCCGTGGTACTTAAGATTGAAAAATACAAATTTCTTTGCTGGGTTTGTACCCACTTATTTGCGATAAGATTTATATTTGTGCCACAAAATTTAAGGTATGCCAATTTTAGATCTTTACGAACACGGAGACCATAGGAGAAACATGGCCCATTTTGCCACATTGGCAAGTTTGGCAGCGGCTGATGGGGATATCAACCCAAAGGAAATGGCTATTTTGGAAAAGTTTGCCTTTAAACTCAACATTAGTGAAGATGAGTTTAAGGAGGTGATGAAAAAGGAGAACAAGTATTCGATTGAAACTCCGCACAGTGGCGAGCAAAGATATAAAAGGCTGTTTGATTTTTTTCAGATTATTTTCTCTGATCACGATATTGATAATGAAGAGCGCAGACTTGTAGAAAAGTATGCCGTTGGACTAGGTTTTTCTCCAAAAACGGCAGCTCAAATCATTGATAAATCCATCAAAATTTTCAGGGGGGAAATCCCGTTCGAGGATTACCACGAATTGGTAAAAAGGGAAAATTAGGCCTTGGCCATAAACTCTTCTGCTTTTTCCACCATTTTTTTACTTCCACAGAAAAAAGGAACCCTTTCGTGCAGTTCGGTGGGCTGTATATCCATAATGCGCTGAAAGCCATCACTGGCCTTACCTTTGGCCTGTTCGGCCAAAAATGCCATGGGGTTGCACTCGTACAATAAACGGAGCTTACCGTTTTGGGACTTACTGCTTTTCGGATACATATATATACCGCCTTTGATCATGTTGCGGTGAAAGTCCGAAACCAACGAACCGATATATCTCGAAGTATAGGGCCTATCTCCCTCTTCCATTTGGCAATATTTAATGTAATCCTTTACACCTTGTGGAAAATGGATATAATTACCTTCATTCACGGAATAAATTTTGCCCGTTTCGGGGAATTGCATATCGGGATGGGACAAGTAAAAAGTACCAAGGGCTGGATTTAAAGTAAAGCCATTAACGCCATCACCTGTGGTATAGACCAACATGGTGGATGTTCCATAAATTATGTACCCCGCGGCAATCTGATGTTTTCCCGGCTGCAAAAAATCTTCCAGGGTAACCGGTGTGCCAACGGGCGTTACCCTTCTGTAAATGGAAAAAATGGTTCCCACCGATACATTTACATCAATGTTGGACGAACCATCCAAAGGATCGATAAGGACAACATATTTGTTCTGGTGTTGCTTGTCAAAACTATTGATGCTGATAAAATCGTCTTCTTCCTCCGAGGCGATTCCGCAAACAATTTCCCTGTTCTTCAGTGTTTGAATAAACTTTTCGTTGGCGAGAACATCCAGTTTTTGCTGATTCTCCCCTTGAATATTGGTTTCTCCTGCTGCTCCAATAATATCGACCAAACCTGCTTTGTTCACCTCGTGGTTCACTACTTTTGCCGCCAAACGGATACCGTTCAGCAGTCTTGATAGTTCCCCAGAAGTATATTGAAATGAGTTTTGGTTGGCGATGATAAATTCACCGAGGGTGCGGTGTTGCTTCTCAAACATGGAAAGGCTGTTTTATTTAAGGACAAATATCGGGCATTTTGTGAAACTATAACGTTTTCGGAAGACTTTAATTATGTAATTTTATAACTTTGAGTTTTATTTGTAACAATTATGGAATACACAATCAGAGACGCTCGACCAGAGGATATGGGACAGGTACTGAACTTGGTTCAGGAATTGGCCAATTTTGAAAAGGAACCGGAGGCTGTAGAGATAACCGAGAAAGATTTGGTTGCGCATGGTTTTGGTGACCAAAAAATGTTCCATTGTTTTGTTGCCGATACCCAAGATGGCATTGCGGGCATAGCCTTGGTGTATCCCAGATATTCCACATGGAAAGGTCCCGCGATTCATTTGGAAGACCTGATCGTTTCAGAAAAAATGCGTGGAAGTGGGCTGGGAACGGCTTTGCTGGATGAGGTGGTCAAGTATGGGGATAGTTTGGGCGTAAAGCGCATTTGTTGGGAGGTGTTGGATTGGAATGAACCTGCCATCGAATTTTATGAAAAGAAAGGGGCCAATGTACTGCGCGATTGGGATGTGGTGCAATTGGACGAAGAAGGAATCAAAAATTATATAGAAAGCCTTAACTAGGCCGACTAAATTCTAGAATATAAAATACATGAGGGTATTTAAGTTTGGGGGAGCATCTGTTAAAGATGCAGATGCGATTAAAAATGTGGTCAACGTTTTACGAGAAGTAGGTTACAGTGACACCTTGGTGGTGATTTCCGCAATGGGTAAAATCACCAATGCCATGGAAAAGGTGGTGGAATCCTATTTTAACGATAAAGACGCCGTTCAAGAATCCTTACAAGAAGTGGTGGAATATCACAACAGCATATTGTTGGATCTATTCCAAAACCCCAACCATCCGGTTTATGATAAAGTAAAGGTGCTTTTTGAGGAGGTAAAAGGCTTTTTGGCATGGAACAAATCACCCAAATATGCATTTGTCTATGATCAGGTGGTTTGTTATGGCGAATTACTGTCCACTACAATAGTAAGCGCATATTTAAACGAGATCGGTATTTCCAATACCTGGTTGGATGTCCGTACCCTTATCAAAACCGATAGCAGTAACAGGGATGCCCAAGTAAATTGGGAGCGCACACAACAGGAAGTGGTTTCTAAAGTGGATATATCCAAACTGAATATCACTCAAGGTTTCTTGGGTAGCGATGATAACAACTTTACCACCACTTTGGGCAGGGAAGGTTCCGATTATTCCGCGGCAATTTTGGCCTATTGCCTCAACGCCGAATCGGTAACTATTTGGAAGGATGTGCCGGGAGTTTTAAATGCAGACCCAAGAAATTTTGAAAATGCGCAATTGCTGGACCAGATTTCTTACCGTGAAGCCATTGAATTGGCATTTTATGGAGCTTCTGTAATTCACCCCAAAACCTTGCAACCTCTACAACGCAAGGAAATACCGCTAAAGGTAAAATCTTTTGTGAATCCTAAGGACAAAGGAACGACAGTGGGTAAAGGCAATGGCATAGAACCAAAAGTACCTTGCTTTATCGTGAAGAAGAATCAAGTGTTGCTAAAGCTTTCATCCTTGGATTTTTCCTTTATTGTGGAGGACAATATTAGTGAAATCTTCAAGCTGTTCCACGACCATCGGCTCAAAGTTGACCTTATCCAAAATTCGGCGATTAGCTTTTCCGTTTGTTTGGACAATAAATTCCGAGGACTTCCCCCCTTATTGGAAGAACTCAAAAGAAAATTTAAGGTAGTTTGCCACGAAGATGTATCGCTCTATACCATTCGCCATTTTAACGATGATTCGGTCAAATCCCTTCAAAATGGAAAGTCCGTGTTGGTAGAGCAAAGAGGCAAGGAAACGGTTCAATTGGTTGTAAAATAAAAGCTTAGGCTTAATATTTAGGTAAAAAGTGCTCTAGGGTTTATTTTCTATCTTTACACGTACCTAAATACTTTTTCTATGGGCTTGGTTTCTGCTAAAGAGGTGGCGAAAGTCATTCATCTGGACAAATATGGCTTTTTGGGAACATTTGTAGGATGGCTTTTAATGGTAGCCACTAGAATTAGCACCATCAATAGATTTTACGACAAAAACAAAGAGCTTTCTGGTCCAGAATTCCTCGACGCTATTTTGAACCACTACGAAATCGACTTTGAAATTCCGGAGGAGGATATAAAACGATTGCCCAAGTCAGGGCCATACATCACCATTAGCAATCATCCCTTGGGAGGAATTGACGGGGTGTTGTTGCTCAAATTACTATTGAAGGAGCGACCCGATTATAAAATAATAGCAAATTTTTTGTTGCACCGCATAGAGCCGTTGAAGCCCTACATTATGCCCGTGAATCCTTTTGAAAACCACAAGGATGCCAAGAGCAGTATTGTTGGTTTTAAAAATGCGCTCCAACATTTACGTGATGGACATCCGCTTGGCATTTTCCCGGCGGGAGAGGTGTCTACGTACCGTGACGGAAAATTGGTGGTGGACCGACCGTGGGAAGAAGCTGCCATAAAACTGATCAGAAAGGCCGAAGTGCCCGTTGTACCCATATATTTCCACGCCCGTAACAGTCGATTGTTTTACCGACTGTCCAAAATAGACGATGTATTCCGAACGGCGAGGCTGCCCTCCGAGCTTACCTCACAGAGCCGAAGGCCCATTAAGGTGCGTATCGGTCAGCCCATATCCGTAAATACCCAGAATGAGGAACAGACTTTGGAGGATTTTGCAGAACTTCTTCGGAAAAAGACCTATTTATTGGCCAATGCTTTTGAAAAGGAACGTTTTATAGACAAGGTTCCCACTTCTCTTAAAATCCCGAAACCACCCCAGAAAATAGCCACGGCGATAGGCGCAGAGGTGTTGGAAGGTGAGATTGATAAATTAAGGGAGAAGGATTGCCGCATGTTGCAAAGCAAGAACTATGAAGTGTTTTTGGCCCAGGCCAAGGATATGCCCTTTTGTTTGAACGAGATTGGACGACAGCGCGAGGTTACTTTCCGGGAAGTGGGGGAAGGCACCAACAATGCCATTGATTTGGACAAGTTTGATTCCTATTACCATCATTTATTCTTATGGGACAACGATAAAAAGACCATAGTTGGTGCTTACCGTATGGGCTTGGGGTCGGAAATCTTCAAAAAGTACGGTATTGATGGTTTTTATCTTCAAGATCTATTCAGATTTGAACCCGAATTATACGGAATGATGGAGAAATCCATCGAAATGGGCAGAGCTTATATTGTAAAAGAGTATCAGCAAAAACCGATGCCCTTATTCTTGCTCTGGAAAGGAATTGTGCATACGACCTTGAGGCATCCGGAACACCGATATTTGATTGGAGGAGTAAGTATCAGTAACCAGTTCTCCAATTTTTCAAAATCGTTGATGATCGAGTTTATGAAATCGAACTATTGGGATCCTTATGTGGCGCAATACATTCGACCTAAAAAAGAGTTCAAGGTAAAACTAAAAGATGCCGATAAGGAGTTTGTGTTTGATGAGACACAGGCCGACCTGAACAAGTTTGATAAACTGATCAGCGAAGTGGAGCCAGGCAGTTTACGATTGCCTGTTCTGATTAAAAAATACATTAAGCAAAATGCCAAAGTGGTGGCATTTAACGTGGACCCATTGTTCAATAATTCGGTGGATGGGTTAATGTATATTCGTATTGCAGACCTTCCAGAAAGTACCGTAAAGCCTGTTATGGAAGAATTTCAGGCCGAGCTGGAGCGTAAAGTGGCCGAGGGCAATGGAACTGTGGAAGAAGATTAATCCATTCCAACTTTGTTGCTACGTTTTTCAAACAATAAGTTATCCTTCCAAACCCCGTGGATTTTGCCCACACGTTCCCGTTTTCCAATATAGCGGAAACCTACTTTCTCGTGTAGTTTAATACTGCCTATATTTTCTGGAAATACGCCTGATTGTATAGTCCAAAAACCGGCTTTTTCACTTTCTTCCATCAAATGTTGCATCAGTAGTCTGCCAACGCCCATACCACGACTTTTATCGGCAATGTAAACGCTGACTTCCCCAACGCCACCATAGACACATCGGCTGGAAACTGGAGAAAGCGCAGCCCATCCCATAATTTCCCCATCTTTTTCAGCAATCAAACGGCACTCTTTTGTATGTGCTTTGTCCCAATGCTCATAAGTGGGGTGCTCGGTTTCAAAAGTGGCAAGGCCCGTGGCGATTCCTTCGGAATAAATTTTTGAGACATCTTCCCAATCCGATGCCTTCATTGTTCTGATAATCATAGCTGATTTATTTATTGCAATATCACGATGAATAAGGATGTAAAAAAGCCAGATTTATCTGGCTTTAATTTTTAGAACCAAGGCTTTTTTCCCACTTGGTAAGTATTGTAAAATTCATCATCCGATTTGGTAAGATAGATGATACCTTCAATCAAACCAATGATCCATGCTGCTGAGGCACCAATTCCGCAGGTAATAGCCCCCAAAATAATTGTTACACCCAATAGGATAAAACCTTCTTTGTTGTAACCCAATATGAACTTGTGAACTCCAAAGCCTCCAAGTACAATGGCTAAAATACCAGCAAGAATTTTTTTGTTATCTCCTCCAGCACCTTGAATTCCTTCTTTGAACTCATCAGCGGTTTTCTTGGCTTCTTCTTTAAAATCTTTGGCTGCTTCTTCGGCTTTATCGCCGAAGTCTTTTTTCTCTTCTTCTGACATGTTTAAAAGTGTTGGTTAATTGACTTTAAAAGTAGCAAATAATTCAATACCTAAAGGAAGGCTTTATCAACAGGTTCCCAAAGTTCCAATTTGTTGCCTTCGGGATCCAATATCCAACCAAATTTCCCATATTCATATTCCTCTATTTCTCCCACCACAGTGACTCCTTCCTTTTTTAGAACCTCGAGTAGTTCCACCAAGTTTTCCACCCTAAAGTTCATCATAAACTGTTTTTCGCTGGGTTTAAAATATTCCGTTTTTTCATCCATCGGACTCCATTGGGTAGAGCAATCATTGCCTTCTTTGTCCTTCCACCAAAATGTGCAGCCATATTGGTCGGTGTTGAGCCCTAAATGATTTTTATACCATTCCTTGATTTTGTTCGGATTCTTACTTTTGAAGAAAAAGCCGCCCAGTCCAGTAACTCTATTTTTCATGATTTTTTGATGTTTTGTTCGTACATGACAATCCAATCTTGCGGTGCCATTTTTTTGACAAAGTTTGGCAATAAATACGTGAGGTAACTTATTGATTTTCTTGAATCGAATACAGCTTTTGCCATATCCAATTTTATTTTCACGTATTTTGGGTGTTCAGTATTGAACCAATCAAACGGGTTTTTGGCATAAACACCTAAATAATGAAGTTAACAAAACCTTTCTTTGACTTTGTCAACTATGGTCTGTGCCAATTTTTCCTTGCTTTCCACCGTCCAACCGGCCACATGTGGGGTAAGCAGCACATTTTTGGCTTTGCGGAGATATTTAAAGGCTTTAGGCTTTTGCGCAAACATATTTTCAAAGGATTTTTTTTCGTATTCCAATACGTCCAGTCCTGCACCAAGTACTTTTCCAGACTTTAAACCTTTTACTAAATCCTTGGTCACCACACATTTGCCACGGGCGGTGTTCAACAACCAGAAAGGTTTATGGAACCCTTCGATAAATTCCATATTCACCATGCCAATGGTTTGCTCGGTCTCGGGAACGTGCAAACTGATGACATCCGAACGCTGTTGAAATTCCATAATCCCAACCTGACGGGCATTTTCGTCCCCAACGCCTCCGACAATATCGTAACAGATGACCTCTACATCAAAACCGCGTAGTTTTTTGGCGAAGGCCTTGCCCATGTTCCCATAGCCAATAACGCCCACGGTTTTGCCATCCAGTTCCACACCACGGTTGGCTTCGCGTTTCCACTTTCCTTTTTTTACCTGGCGGTTGGCCTTGCACATATTGTTCATAAGGGAGAGCAACATGCCCAAAGTATGTTCGCCTACGGCATTTCGGTTTCCTTCCGGGGCCGATGCCAAAAACACTTCTTTGAACTTGGCGTGTTCCACATCAATATTTTCCAATCCAGCGCCCACCCTTCCAATAAATTTTAGATTGGTGGCCTTGTCCAAAAACTGTTGGTCGATGGTAAACCTGCTTCGGATAATGATTCCATCGTACAGGTGGATTTTTTCTTCTACTTGCTCTTTGGTGGAAGTATAATCTTCGTGATTTTCGAACCCAAGCTCGGCAAACTGTTCGAGGAGCAAGGGGTGATTGGTATCGAGGTGGAGAACTTTCATGGGGGCAAATATACAACTCCTAGATTTTTGGGTAGTGGGTCTGTGTTTTTTTGTGTTGGACTTTTCCGGTATGCGCCGTACCCATCTTTTCAAAAAGAAGTACATGTACCTCTTCGCCTTCTTTGGTCATGGGATTGTGTTCTACGCCTTTGGGAACCACGATGATTTCTCCTTCGTTCACCACTTCGGTTCTATCGCGAAATTGCATATACAGTGTTCCCTTTATTACTTGGAACAGTTCATCTTCGTTTTCGTGGGCATGCCAAACAAATTCACCTTGGAGTTTTGCCAGCAGCACTTGCATGTCGTCCACTACGGCAATTTGATGGGGGTGCCATTGTTCGGTAAACTCAGCGTGTTTTTCTTTTAGGTTGATGGGTTTCATGATCTGATGGAATTTATTTGGTGGGTATGGGTAGATTGTGCATTCGCAAAAAGGATAATTTGTCCCAATAGCCCCGTTGATATTTGATTTTTCCCTCAACAATATGAAAAAAACCACATCCACGCAGGCCCAATGGATCTTTCCATTCTAAAATAGCCCATTCCCCATCTTCAAAAATATGCTCAACAATACAAACCATTTCGGCTGCATCGAACTCGTTTTTGAACATCGTATAAATGGCATCTTTTCCAATTACGGGCTCATTGGCCACTTGGTGGTTTATGGCATTTGTATGATACAGTTCGGCTATTTTCCGGGCATCACTTTGATTGAAGACTTCAACCCATTGCACCACAATTTGTTTTGGACTCTTGCGCATAGGATTTGGCTTTTTGTTTGATGAATTAAATTCCCAGTATCATCTTGGCAATCCAAAAATAGATCAAGATGCCAAAAATATCATTGCTTGTAGTGATAAACGGGCCCGTGGCAATGGCGGGATCAATATTTCTTTTGTGAAGGAACAGCGGGATAAATGTACCAATGAACCCTGCTACCACAATTACCACGATCAATGAAAGTGAAATGGCCAATGCGGTGGCAAAGGCACCTTTCCAAATCCAAGTGAAGAGCAAAAGCAAAATGGCTAAAATAAATCCATTCAAGAGTGCCAATAGCATTTCTTTTAGCAGATGGTTCCGTACGCTTCCCTTTAAATCGTCGTTGGCCAAGCCTTGTACTACAATGGCACTGGATTGTACGCCCACGTTGCCTGCCATGGCCGCGATCAATGGGGTAAAAAAGAACAAAACGGCGTGCTTGGAGATCATATCCTCAAAAGTGCCCATAATGGCCGCAGCACCAAGTCCGCCCAAAAGGCCTAAGGTCAACCAAGGGAGTCGAGCACGGGTCAATATCCAAATGCTATCGCTTACTTCAACATCTTGCGATATACCAGCCGCCATTTGGTAATCTTTGTCCGCTTCTTCACGGATTACATCCACAATATCATCAATGGTGATCCGTCCCACCAATCGGCCGATCTCATCTACCACTGGAATGGCCTCCAAATCGTATTTGGACATAATCTTGGCAACTTCTTCGCCTTTTTCGTTTACGTTTACGGCATCTACCTTGGCAATATAAACGTCCTTGATGTGCGTTTTGGTAGAGGCGGTAAGCAAATCCTTTAAGGAAAGTCTTCCTTTTAACTTGTCCTCATCATCCACTACATAAATGGAATGTACCCGGGTTACGTTTTCCGCCTGTGCACGCATTTCCTTCACACAAGTGGTTACCGTCCAATTTTCGTTGACCTTGACCAGCTCTTTAGCCATAAGACCACCTGCGGAATCTTCTTCGTACCGTAAAAGATCCACAATGTCCTTGGCGTGCTCCCTATCTTTTATTTCTGAGATGACCTCTTGAACAAGCTCCTTTGGAAGCTCGTTGATGATATCCGCGGCATCATCCGTATCCAGTTCGGAAAGCTCGCCTGCAATTTCCTTGGCGGTAAGGTTTTTAAGTACGGCCTCACGGATATCCTCGTGCATTTCTGCAAGGATGTCCGAAGTTTTTTCGCTGTCCAGCAGCTTGATCAGATAAGTTGCCTCCTCAACCTCCAGTTCGTCCGCTATCTCGGCAATATCCGCATAGTGGAACTCCTTCATCATGATCTGAAGCTCGGCGTCCTTACCATCTGCAATCAGTTGCCTGATTTCTTCTAAAAGTTCGTCTGTGAGTTTAAACGGGGTCATTGGCTATCTTTTGTGTCAACGTTACAAAGTCAGCTACACTCAGCTGTTCTGGGCGCTGGTCAAAGATAGTATCTTCTTTTAGATTATCGGAAAGGTTGAAGGTTTTAAGACTGTTACGTATGGTTTTACGTCTTTGGTTAAAGGACATTTTTACCACTTTAAAGAAAAGGCGTTCATCGCAGGGGAGGTTCAGCTCTTTTTTCCGTGTCAGGCGCAAAACGCCTGAATCCACCTTTGGTGGAGGGTCAAAAACATCGGGTGGCACGGTAAACAAATATTCAGCATGGTAATACGCCTGAACCAATACGGATAGGATGCCGTAGGTTTTGCTCCCTGGTCCTTCGCAAATACGTTTGGCCACCTCTTTTTGGAACATTCCCGAAAACTCTGGTACTTGTTCCCGCATTTCCAGCATTTTAAAAACTATCTGGCTGGAAATGTTGTATGGAAAGTTGCCTGTTATGGCAAACTGTTCGTCTCCGTAAAGTTGGGTCAGGTCAAACTGGAGGAAGTCAGCTTCAATAATGTTGAGGCGATTGTTATTTTTTAGGATGTCCGCATGTTCTAAAGGAAAGCTGTGGTTGAGGTAGACGATGGATTCGTCGTCCAGGTCCATGGCTACCAAGTCCAAGTCCCGTTGCAGTAAATGTTTGGTTAGCACCCCCATGCCTGGCCCTATTTCCAACACATTTTTGTATCCTTCTAACGAAAGGGTCTGAGCTATTTTTTTGGCAACGGACTCATCTTTTAGGAAATGCTGTCCTAAATGCTTTTTTGCCTTTACCGCACCATCATCTTGATGTTTTTGATGGTGGTGGGCATTGTTGGAGTGCTTTTTTCGTTTTTTTTTGGACACTGATGGTTTTTTTGCAAGTTAGTTGGAATTTTCGATATAAATCCATGCTTCATCCCCGGATTCCAAGGGGAATTTTTCCCGTTTGTAAGCACTGGTCTCGTAAATATCCGCTTTTTTAAGGTCGGAATCATTTACTTCATACGCCATTCCCGCTACTTTGTTTTCAAGATTATTGGTATGGACAACTAAGGGGTATTGGCCATAAACAGCATTTTCCAGTTTTTTGAAACCAAGGGCTGCATCGGGCTTTCCTGTCAGCAAGCGACCAAAAATGTGCTTCTGCACTTGCAGGTCTTGAAGCGTACCGTAGGAAAACAGGTATTCCAAAATTTAAGGTATTTGTTGACTGATGACTTCCAGTTCTGTCCTAAAGGTCACAAATTTGTTGGGAAACATTTTCTGCGCATCCCCGCGCAAACGCTCCGCATCTTCTTTGTAATATGCTTCCAAAGTATCCCTGTTCTGAGTGGTATATTGCACGGAATAGGTAATGCCACCCATATCTTCCTCAACCAAAACCTTGACCATTTTGGCGTGCGTAAATTTTCCTGTGGCGAGCATATCGGGCAGGTGCTTGTCTTTCATCCAATCTAACCATTGGTCGTGGACACTTTCGTCTATATTGATGGTTACGTTGTATATGAGCATTTGCTTCGTCTGTTATATTATGGGTGAAATTAGTGTAATTCTGAGAAATCTCGTTATAAGTTTCCCGCCGGAGTTTATGCTGGGCAAATCATCGAAGTGCTGGAATGACAGATTAGTTGATTGCATCCCCTCGCAACTTCCTAAAATTCTTCCGGGCCTGTGGAAAATAATAGCTGTCCTGATAATTATAGATGATCTTCTCGTAATGGCTCTTGGCCTTTTCGGGTTCGTTCAAGATATTTTCGTACAGTTCTCCCAGAGCAAAGTGGGCATCATCGGCCAAGATTCCATCGGCGTAGAATTCCACAATTTTTTGATAATTGAACTCGGCACTTTCATAATTTTTCTGTTCAACTTGGAGTTCGGCCTGTTTCAGCAAGGCTTCGTCCTCGATTTTTTCGCCTTTATGGTTTTGTAAAATATCTTCAAGTGCATCAATGGCTTCGGTATTTTTATTTTGATAGGCCAACAGGTCTGCCCTGGCATATTTTTTCAAAGCGGTTTGGGTGGAATCTTCGAGGGAGTTGTCCGAAATCAAAAGGCTCAACTGCATGGCATCGTTGGCAATAAGCTGGGATGTGGAACTTCTCAGTACTTTAAGTTGAGTGAGTGCCCAATCAAAATCCCCTTTATAAAAACTGGTCTGTGCCACTTTAAAACGTGCATCTTGTCCTAGCACATCGTTCTTCATGCTTTTTTGCACTTGGGTAAATAAGATTAGGGCCTCGTTGAATCTTTGGTCGAACACCAGAATGTCACCAAGTGCCAATTTTATATAAGCCATGGTCATTCGCCCCATGGGAAGTTCCAAACTTTGTTTGAGCATCGCAATGGCAGGTTCGGGCTGTTCTTTTTTGAATGTCAAGAAATTAGCATAGGCAATTTGTAGTTGAAGGGTTCTGCTCTGGTTGCCATATTCTTCTATCAGGTCCTCAAATTGTTTTTCAACATCTTTCAATACTTTTTCCGTGGGATTTTCCAAAGCAATGTCAATTAAGCTAAGCTCTGCATTAAGTTTGGTCCGTGGGTTTTCGGTATTGTCCACAATAAATTCGTAGATGGATGTGGCGGTTTCCAAATCCTTATCCTCCAAAGCTATGCTTCCTAGGTTTTCCAGTCTATCTACAGACTGGCCTTCGCTTCGTTTGTAAATGGCTTTTTCTTGGCCAAAGGCACTGCTATACTGTTTTTGTTGAACAAAAAGCCAACTTAATAGCTCGTTCCAGAGAATATCGGGCGCTTTTTGCGCATTTTGAAGCAGTACTTTTCGCAACAACACATTGTTTTCGTCGGATGGGTCTTCGGAGATAAAATCGTCAATATTGCGGAGCACATTGGAACGGGATGTTCGTCCTTCCCAAATAAGGTTGAGGTAGGATTGGTACATTTTTGCAATATCTCCTTGTTCCCCATAGATACGCGCCAATTGAAAATCATAATTGAGGTCCGGCTTTAGCTCCATAGCTTTTGTGTAGGCCTGAATGGCATAATCCAGCAGTGCATATTTTTGGAAACGATAACCTACGCTGTACCCATAGTTTGGGTTGTCCTCTATTTTGCTGATGGCCTTATCGTAATAGGCATTCGCCTTTTCAGCTTCATTTTTTAGTGTGAAATTGTACCCCAGTTCAATGTAAAAAGTGGGAAAGGCGTAGCTATCCTCTATTTTTTGAAGTAAAAATGCCTCGGCATCATCGTAACGTTCCAATTGTTGGTAGCAGGCTACCAAGCCTTCGGCGTAATCGGTGCGCCTTGGGTTGGTCTCTACCAATTTTTCGTAGAACACCACGGCTTTCTCAAAGTCTCCATCATTAAAGTATTGTTTGGCCAAGAAATCTTCTTGTGCCATTCCAATACAACTGGATAGCATCAATATCAAAAATAAAAGACGTTGCAAAGGCATATTTATTATCTAGTAATAACTAAGAGTATCTTATCATTTCGAACATAGTGAGAAATCTCATTCCAAATTAAAAATTATGAGATTCCTCGTCGCTTCGCTCTGTCGGAATGACAATTGTACTCAAAAAAGAATAGATTGTAAATCCAAAGTAGCTTTATTTCAAATATAACGCAGAAATGTGGGGGATTCTGTTAAGCGAATCCAAATAAATGGTTGAAATGTTTAAGCGATGGTGTCAAAACCGCAATACGGCACCAGTACTTCGGGTATTTTTATGCCTTCCTCGGTCTGATAGTTTTCCAAGATTCCCGCCAAAACCCTTGGTAAAGCCAAAGCGCTCCCGTTCAAGGTGTGGGCCAATTGGCTCTTTCCATTTTCATCCTTGTAACGAAGTTTTAGACGATTGGCTTGGAAGGTTTCAAAATTGGATACAGAACTGATTTCCAACCAACGATCTTGGGCTGTTGAGAACACTTCAAAATCAAAAGTCAATGCAGAAGTGAAGCCTAAATCGCCACCGCAAAGACGCAAAATACGGTATGGCAATTTGAGTTCTCGTAGAATGCTTTTAACATGCTCGACCATTTCGTCCAAGGCTTGGTATGAATTGTTGGGGTGCTCCAAACGTACAATCTCCACTTTGTCGAACTGGTGCAAACGGTTCAACCCGCGAACGTGTGCCCCATAACTTCCAGCTTCGCGACGGAAACAGGGGGTATAGCCTGTGTATTTGATGGGAAAATCACTCTCTGCCAACAAATCCCCACGGTGCAAGTTGGTCACGGGTACTTCGGCAGTTGGGATAAGGTACAAATCATCTGCCTGTACGTGGTACATTTGGCCTTCTTTATCGGGCAACTGACCTGTTCCGTAGCCAGAGTCTTCGTTTACCATAAGCGGCACTTGCATTTCGGTGTAGCCCGCTTCGGTGTTTTTGTCCAAGAAATAGGCGATCAATGCGCGTTGCAAGCGAGCACCTTTTCCTTTGTATACAGGAAAGCCTGCGCCTGTGATTTTTACCCCAAGCTCAAAGTCGATGATGTCATATTTTTTTGCCAATTCCCAATGCGGAAGTGCTTTTTTGGACAAGGTTGGGATATCACCTTCCTTGAAAATTTCTTCGTTGTCCTCCTCAGAATTACCAGCGGGAACAGACTCGTGGGGAACGTTTGGAATCAAATACAATTGCTGCTGCAATTCATCGGCAGTAGTGTTTAGGTCGTCCCCTAATGTTTTTGATTTTTCTTTGAGTCCAGCGGTTTTTTCTTTAAGGACATTGGCTTCTTGTGCCTTTCCTGTTTTGAAAAGCATACCGATTTCTTTGGAAAGTTTGTTGGATTCGGCCAAGGTAGCGTCCAGTTCGGTTTGGATGGAACGTCTTTTTTCGTCGAGTTCCAAAATGGATGATATCATAGGTGCTGCATCGATGTTTCGCTTTTTTAAAGCGATGATGATACTTTCCTTGTTTTCCCTGATGTTCTGTATTTGAAGCATGGCCTTGTTTTGAGGCGCAAATTTAATTCAATCTTGAGAAGTGCCCAACTTTATTCCTTGGGAGTGGGCAGAATCCAATCGTTGTGGGCAAAATGTTTCCACGGAACGTTGGTCAAATCCACTTTGGGGTCGATAAACTGTTGATAAGGTCTTTGATTTACCTTGACCTTGTTTTCTACAAAAACTTGAATGTTTTGACCTTTTTTGGCGTGTTCTTTTTTAAGGTGTTGTGCAAACTGCCAAATAAAGTCGGGATAGCAAGCAACCCGTTGTTGTTGTTTTGTGGTGAGATAATCGTTAAGGTTGATTTTGATCGTGTCTTTCGTTTCTGCGTTCACTATTTTGTACGAGATGCTTCCGCTACGGCTACGCAGCATCATTCTCCAGCTTAACCGGTGGCCCTCTTCGGTCCAAAGTACATCACCCATAAAAAAATGGTGGCGCAGGGGCAAAACCAATTGAACCACAAAGTAGATGCCCAAAACCGTCAAAACCACATTTTTGGTCTTGGGGATAATGATTTTGGTCTCTGGTAGTATCTTTTTGGTTCTAAGAAAAATGTTTCTGATGGTCTGTGGTTCAAAAAAAAAGACTGTAAACGCAAGTGATAGGTAAGGAAAAATACCTATCTGAAATACAATGCTGTTGAACAAATGGAAGAAAATGGACAGTACAAAGGCAATTTTTCTGGTGGGTTTCCAAAGTAGGGCGGGTACAATCAGCAGATCAAAACAAATACCGAAGACTGCTACTATTTTGTGTACCCATTTTTGTTGGAGGAAATCGCCGATTACATAGTAGTCCTTTTTGGAGCCCATCAACACTTCGATCATGCTAAAATCCAACCAATCCGCATACAGTTTGGCCACCGATGCGTAGGTGTACACGATGAAGAGTTGCAGTATGATGGTCCATCGAACCCAGTTGTACATGGTCTGGGAACGGAGTTTTGGATGTAATTTGGCATCTAAAGATGCATCTCGGTTGGCGGGCAGAAATGCCATAATGTAGGCGAGCAACATCAGCAAATAATAGTGGTTGTTGTAGGATGTTTTCTGCATCAGATACACCCCCGACCACAATATGGCAAATGCCAATGCGCTAAAACGGTATTTGTATCCCAAGGCAATCAAAAGGCCTAAGGTGCCCATTACGGCAAAATAAATGTACATGCCGTTGCCCGGCAAGGGCTGCAACCATTCAAAACCGATAAAAGAAAAGGTAAATTTTGGTTCCACCAAAGTTCTGCGCACCCAGCCTGTGGCTATGGCACCATAACATTCCGCGCTGACCAACAATCCATAAAATACCCTGAAAACTACAAGTTGTGCGTTGTCAATCTTCCTAAATAGAAATTGGTTCAACATTTACTTGGAGATTAGGCCCAGCGAGTGATTCTTGTCCTTCTTTAATTGTTCCTTGAGCTCTTCAACGGAGTTGAACTTATGCTCGTCTCTAATGCGGTGTAATAGATCTACCTGGATTTTTTTGTCGTATAGATTTCCATCAAAGTCAAAAAAATGGACTTCTATGCTTTTTTTAGAACCATCCACGGTTGGGTTGAAGCCGATGTTCATCATCCCGAAATATTCTTTTCCATCGATGTTGCTTTTTACCACGTAGGCACCATTTTTAGGGATGAGTTTATATGCTTCGGCTATATGGAGATTGGCCGTTGGAAAACCAAAATCTTTGCCCAAACCTTTGCCTTTTTTTACCGTTCCCGTGAGCATGTAGGCATAGCTGAGGTAGTTGTTGGCGGTTTCCACATCGCCTTTCAAAAGCGCCTTTCTAATTTTTGTGGAACTTACGGAAACATCCTCAATTTCTTGGGCCGGAATCTCCTCCACTTCAAAATTAAAGGTATTGCCAAAGGAAATAAGGTCTTGGATGTTGGCATTTCGGTTGCGTCCAAACCTATGGTCGTACCCAATGATGATTCTTTTTGATTTGATATTGTTTACGAGGATATCCCTTACAAAATCTATAGCTGAGAGCCTTGAAAATTGTTTGGTAAAGGGGTGAATGATCAAATAATCCAGTCCCAAAGTTTCCAAAATCTGTTTTTTCTCTTCGAGGGTATTCAACAGTTTTATGTCCACATCTTTTTGCAGAACCATGCGCGGATGTGGGAAAAAAGTGAGCACTGTGGATTTTAGCCCTGTGTTTTTGGCATTGTTTGTGAGACGTTCCAATATCTTGCGGTGCCCAAGATGTACACCATCAAAAGTGCCGATAGTTACCACTGTATGGTGCGGAATGTGCTTAAAATCAGAAATGTTATGGATTGTTTCCAACGCAATAAAGAAATAAAAAAAGGCTTACATTTGAAATTATACTATGCCCTAACCGTGTATGAAAGCTAAATTACATTTTGTTTTTTCAATAGCCATATTTTTTAGCTGCTTTTGCATTTACGGGCAGCAAGGTTATTGGAAAAGCATTCCCAAACAGTCCAACCTGCGAAGTGCTTCCCTGACAGATATTTCAGGTGCCAAGAAGGTTTTGTCCTTGGATAGGGAAGGATTTTTCAAGGAAATGAAACCTTTTTCATCAGCAAAAACGAATCGAAAAATTGTTTATCTGCCTAACAACGATGGGGTTGTTGTTCCGTTTCATTTGAAGGAAACTTCGGTACTGCATCCTGATCTTGCCAAGAAATATCCGAATATCAAATCGTACACGGGGGTGAGCTCCGATGGTAGATACAAAGTGAAGCTAAGTAGTTCGCACAAAGGTATTCAAACTATGTTGGTGGATTTGCAGGACAACAAAACAGCTTTTATGGAGCCGGTTTCCAATAAACCTGATGCCTATGTTTTGTATGATAAAGAGGATGGTCTTTCCTCAAAAATGGATTTTATCTGCGAGACCAGCAAGGATTTGTTCGGTGTGGGAAGTAAGTCATCGGGCATTACGGCAAAGACCATTGTTCCTTTGGTGGATGATCAAGTGTTGCGTAAATACAGAATTGCAGTCTCTGCATCGGGAGAATATACCCAAGAAATGGGTGGAACTGTGGAAGATGCCTTAGCGGGAATAAACGCGACATTAACGCGGGTCAACGAAGTGTTTGAAACGGATTTGGGCGTTACTTTGGAGCTTGTTCCAAACAACGACGAAATCATTTTTACCAATGCGAATACAGATCCTTATGATAATAGTTTAAATTCGGAGGTACAGTCCACCATAACTTCCTTTATCGGAGAGGAAAATTACGATGTGGGCCATCTTTTCCACAAAGTGAACGAAGGCTTGGATAATGGAAATGCAGGATTTATTGCTTCAGTTTGTGTGGATAATAGAAAAGGAAGTGCTTTTTCATCAGCATTTAATCCTCAAGGAGATGGATACGATTTGGATTTTGTGGCCCATGAGCTCGGTCATCAATTTGGGGCCAACCATACATGGTCGTTCGAACCCGAAGGAACAGGGGTGCAAGCAGAACCTGCAAGTGGTTCCACAATAATGGGGTATGCGGGAATTGTTGAAGATAATAATGTAACATCTCAAGGAGACGATTATTTTCATTACAATAGCATTCTTCAGATAGCTACGTACCTCGCGACAACCTCATGTGCCCAAACCGAAGCACTGGTAAATTCGCCACCAGTGCTTACTTCGGTCAATGATTTTACGATTCCAAAGGGGACGGCTTTTGTTCTGGAAGGCATTGCCACCGACCCCGATGTTGGGGATGTGCTTACCTATACTTGGGAACAAATTGATGATGGTGTGGTGACAACTTCATCTTTTGGATCCACCAATCCCGGTGGCGCCAATTTTAGATCATTACCCCCCACCACGGAGCCCATTCGATATTTCCCAAGGCTATCGGAAGTGGCCCAAGGAAATTTAACGCAAACCAACCCCGCTACCGGAAGTGCATGGGAAACCGTTTCCGATATAGAACGAAACCTTAGGTTTGCCTTTACTGTTCGGGACAATGCAGCGGGAGGGGGACAGGTAGTTTCCGATGTATTGGATGTTAAGGTCATTAAGGCTGCTGGTCCTTTTTTGGTTACTTCCCAAGCAGTCAGTGAGGTTTATCAGGCAGGTTCGACCCAAGAAATTACTTGGGACGTGGCCAATACAGATGTTGCCCCCATTAATGCCCTAAATGTGGATATATTCCTCTCTTTGGATGGAGGTCTAACCTATCCCATCACCTTATTGGAAAACACCGTTAATGATGGTTCGGAAGAAGTGCTTTTGCCAGGAGATGTTACGGAAACTGCTCGATTTATGGTGAAGGCAGCCGACAATGTGTTTTTTGCCGTAAACGCCACTGACTTTACCATTGAACAATCCGAAGTGGTCCTAAATTTTGAAACGTTGGATTATGAAGTATGTCAACCGGATGATATAGTGATTCCCTTTGTGTACGAAACATACGCCGGATTCAACGAAAACGCTACATTTTCTGCAGATGTGCCGGCTGGTTTATCCGCTAATTTTTCCCCGACGGAGGCCAGTGCCGATCAAACCACTGTGGACCTGACCTTATCCAATACCAATAGTGTTGCCCCCGGGGTTTACGATATTATTGTAAATGCTACTTCCGCATCGGTGACCAAAAGCGTGGTTGTTGCCCTATCGGTACAAGATGGCACTTTTTCCGACGTAGCACTGTTGTCCCCCGCTAATGGTGAAGGTGGAGTTTCTTTGGATACAGAACTCAACTGGGAGGAAGACCCATTGTACTCAAGTTATGATGTGGAAGTGGCAACAGATGCTGGATTTGTTGATATTGTAGAGTCGGCCAACATACCCTTTACCAATTACAGGGCCACGAATCTGGAGCCGGAAACCGAGTATTTTTGGAGGGTTAGGCCAAACAACGGGTGTGGAACGGGAACTTTTGGAACCACTTTCAGTTTTGTTACTACGCAAGTGGACTGTAAAAATAGGGAACCTAACGATTTGCCGCTTGCCATTTCAGCTTCAGGAACGCCAACCGTTACCACATCGGTTCTATTTGTAGAAGATTTGCCCATTTCGGATGTGAATGTAAACTTGGAGTTGGACCATACCTATGTGGAGGATTTGGTCATTACCCTTACATCTCCAGAAGGAACTGTGGTAACGTTAATTTCGAACACTTGTGGAGAGGCGAATAACATCAACGCAGTTTTTGATGATGATGGAAGCCCTATAACATGTGGGGATAATCCTGCCATTTCTGGAACGGTAACACCGCTAGGGTCATTGGCATCATTAAAGGGAGAATCCATATTGGGTGAGTGGGTATTGGAAATACAGGATACTGCTGCAAGTGACGGGGGAAGCTTGATAGGTTTCTCTTTGGATGTTTGTATAGAAGGAAATTACCGTCCAGATGAGGACGAGGATGGTGTTTTTGATGATGGGGATGACCTTTGTTTGGGAACGCCCAAAGGTGTGGAAGTGGATACCAACGGCTGTGCCATTTATAGGTTTGCTTCGGACAATTTTGAAATCGAAATAGAAAGTGAAACGTGTAGAAGCAGCAACAATGGATCAATAACGGTAAGCCCTTTTGATACCTCCATTACCTATACTGCAGTTTTGGATGGTGCGAATGGTACGGAATCCTTTGATTTTACAAACTCCCAAACCTTTACTAATTTATCTGCAGGAGAATACTCCCTTTGCATTATGGGAACCAATGGAACGATTACCTATCAAGAAGTCTGTTTTAATGCCATGATTACCCAGCCTGATGTGTTGGATATAGATGCGGTGATAGATTCAGGTATTGTGAACGTGGATTTGAATGGGGCTTCATTTTATAATGTCGAGCTCAATGGATTGGTAACACAGACCGAAGCACCCAAAGTTCAACTTGCTTTAAAAGAAGGTGTCAATACATTAAGAGTGTATTCAAACTTGCCATGTCAGGGAGTGGTTGAAAAGACCCTGTTCTACTCTTCAAGGCCAATTATTTCACCGAACCCGGTAGATGCCGTTACAGAAGTTTATTTGGCGGGCTATGAAGGAGATGTTGGTATACAAATATTTACTGCCAATGGTAGATTGGTTCGAACCGATAACAGAAAGGTTTATGGCAATGATTTACAGTTGGATTTGTCGAACCTCCCCAAAGGAATTTATTATTTAGGTGTAGAAAAGGCGGGGGTAAAAGAAATGTTTAAACTTATAAAAAGATGATTCGGAAAATAATTGGGCTGTCCATAGTGGCTTTGTTGGTTTCTTGCGGGGGGGATGATGGTCCGCCTCCTGCTCCAAAGGGTGCAACATTGGTGTTTCCCGAAGAAAATTCTGAGTGCACCACAGGAACCGATATCAGCGAAACATCCACCCAAGTCACATTTCGGTGGATGGCGTCCGATAATACGGAAAGTTACACATTGAGCGTTGTAAATTTGGACACCAACGTCCCGCAAAATATATCTACGGCATCCACTTCAGCAAGTCTAACCATAACAAAGGGAACGCCTTACGCTTGGTCTGTAACGTCTCGGAACTCAACATCGGACCAAATAGCCTCCAGTGCAACCTGGTTGTTCTACAATGCAGGTGCACAAACTACCTATGCGCCTTTTCCTGCGCAATTGGTAAGCCCAACATCAGGCTCTACAGTGCAAAAGGATATCGCAAACGAAGTACTTTTGGAATGGTCCGGCGCAGATGTGGATAACGATGTCGAATCTTTTGAAGTGTTTTTTTCGGATACCGATCCACCCACAACATCAGTTGGGCTCACAAATGCAAGTACCATGGAAATACCTGTAGGTGTTGAATCCGGAACTGTTTATTATTGGAGGGTGGTCACAACAGATTTAGAGGGGAATAGTGCCGATTCAGGGGTGTTCGACTTTAAAGTTCTCTAAACTATTTGCCATTGAATTGGTTCATGGTGTTTTTTACACCGGCAAACACAAACGAGCGGATAAGGTCCGTGGATTTTTTAAGGCGTTCCGGCATGGCTTTTTGTTGTTCGTCGTCCCATTTGCCCAAAACATAATCAACTTGGTTGCCTTTGCTAAAATCGGAACCCACACCAAATCTAAAACGGTTGTATTTGGTAGTCTGTAGCACATTTTGAATATCTTTCAGTCCATTATGTCCACCATCACTGCCCTTGCCCTTAAGGCGAATGGAGCCAAATGGAAGGTTGATGTCATCTGTAATGACCAGAACATTGTCCAAGCTTATATTTTCCTTGTCCATCCAATATTTTACCGCTTTTCCGCTCAGGTTCATATAGGTGGATGGTTTTAGGCAAATCACACTTTTTCCCTTATGCTTAAAGGTGGCCACGTCTCCCAACTTGGCACTTTCAAAAGTAAAGCCTTCTTGCTCGGCCAAATAATCAAGAACCTTGAACCCTATGTTGTGACGGGTTTCATCATATTTGGCTCCAATATTCCCCAGGCCTACAATCAAAAATTTTTTCATAGGGTCAGTTTCTTGCAATAGTTGTTTTGATGAGCCAAAAAGCTGTTTGATAAAATTGAGCATCTACTTTTTTCCATTTGTCTAAAAATACAAAAGCATCCCAAATTTTTACCAAGGTAAAAAAGGGATGCTCTTACAAATTTTTCAAAGTGCTATTCTGCAGCTTCGGCTTCAGGAGCCTCGCCACCTTCAGTAGCTTCTCCTTCTACTCCTTCTTCATCTTCGTCTTCAAGCTCTTCATCAACAGAAGTTCTAGAAGCTTTAACCTGAACGATAGCGGTACTATCTGGGTGTAAGAATGTGTAGTCGTCGTTTAGAATGGATTCCACGGCAATGGTTTGACCGATTCTCAACTTGGAAATATCAATAGTGATAAAATCGGGAAGCAAATCGGGCAATGCTCTAATGGAGAGCTTTCGCTTTCTAAACAGCAAGCGACCACCATTTTTTACCCCAGGAGAGTTTCCTTCCAAACGTACCGGGATTCTCATGGTGATTGGTTTGTCTTCGAACAATTGATAGAAATCGATGTGAAGGATATTGTCCGTTACAGGGTGAAACTGAATGTCCTGTAGTACGGCTGCAAATTTTTCGTCCTCCAATTCAATTACTACGGTGTGCGCATTTGGGGTGTACACCAAGTCTTTGAACGCGATTTCATCTGCTGAAAAATGCACTGGTTTATCCCCTCCGTACAGCACGCAAGGGACCTTTCCAGCATTACGTAAGGCTTTGGTAGAAACCTTGCCCACGCTTTCTCTTTGGGATCCTTTGATTGTAATTGACTTCATAACTTCTATTATAATATTTAAATTAAATTCTAAAACTAACTTTTCGAGTTGCCCGTGCTGTCAGCCTGAGCACTTCGACTCCGCTCAGTATAAACTTCATCGAAGGCTACATTAAAAATTTTGAAGATATTGAGGTGTTGTGGTGAACCCGATGCATAACATCTGCAAATAGGTCGGCACAAGACAATACCTTTATTTTTTCCTTATCGTGATCAATCGGAATGGAATCGGTAACGATCAGTTCCGATAATTTTGACTCTTCTATTCTTTCGTATGCCTTGCCGGACAGTAATCCGTGTGTTGTAACGGCACGTACACTTTCAGCTCCTCTTTCCATCATCAAATCGGCGGCTTTGGTAAGTGTGCCGGCCGTATCGACCATATCATCCACCAAAACTACGTTTTTGCCCTGTACATCGCCAATAAGTTCCATGTGCGAAATTACATTGGCCTTGGCCCGTTGCTTGTAACAGATCACTACATCGCACTCCAAAGCTTTGGAATAGGCGTAAGCCCTTTTGGAACCGCCCATATCGGGAGATGCAATGCACAAATTGTCCAAATTAAGTCCCCTTAAATAGGGTAGGAACAAGGTAGAGGCAAATAAATGGTCCACTGGCTTTTCGAAGAAGCCCTGAATCTGGTCTGCATGCAAGTCCATGGTTATTATCCTTGTTGCGCCAGCGGTCTCCAACATTTTGGCGACCAACTTTGCGGCGATGGGAACGCGTGGCTTGTCCTTTCTATCTTGTCTGGCCCAACCAAAATAAGGCATAACGGCCGTAATGTGCCTGGCCGAAGCCCTTTTTGCAGCATCCAACATCAACAACATTTCCATCAAGTTTTCCGAGCTTGGATTCGTAGAACCGATGATAAAAATCCTGGCTCCCCGAATGGATTCCTCGAACGATGGCTGGAATTCACCATCGCTATACCGTGAGAATTGGACTTTTCCCAATTCTGCACCATAAGAAGCAGCGATTTTCTTGCCCAGCTCTACACTTTGGGTGCAAGCAAAAATTTTAGGTTCCGGAACTTGATAGGCCATTACAATCTCTTGTTAACTAGCGTTTTAAAGTACTTTTTTGTAAGGAGGTGCAAATTTAAGAATTAATTCGGGTTGCTAAAGGATAAATCAAAGTATTTTTTGGTGATAAATAAAAAATATTTTTTAGCTTTGCACTCGCATTTAAAAAATGTGGTACCAATGCCTTGGTGGCGGAACTGGTAGACGCGCTGGATTCAAAATCCAGTTCCTTCGGGAGTGAGGGTTCGATTCCCTCCCAAGGTACAAAAGGGATAAGCCGAGATTTACCTCTCGGCTTTTTTATTTTGGTACAACATAGGTACAACATTTTAAATTCTTCAACTTTAACATTTTGGTTGTGCTTTTTTTGTATCATTTGACCCTATTTCTTGCACTTGTTCAAGTTATACCCACCTCCATCCATGTATTTTAGAGCTTTCAGTCATTAAGACTGGGGGTGCCGACCCAACTTCAAAGAGAGCAGAAAGCTACCCTATAAAACGGCTGATAGTCAATATCGATGATGCAGCTGGAAATACTTTGCCGTAGAAAATGATTTTTATGCCCCAAAATTTTGATGATTTGATGACAGATTGATATTAGCCCAGCGTTTATAAGGGTTTAGGCTGTCATCACTTTGTCATCATACTGTCATCAAAATAAAAAATGATGACAGGGACATTGAAGAAAAAAACAAAAACGATGAAACGATGACAAAATGATGACGGAGGAACTAATAGTATTTATTGGGTCTCCCAGAGGTTTGTCATCAAATCATCAAAATTTCGTTGGAAACTGAACGCTGAGTGAAAGGAACAAATAAATCAAAAGATGAGGCATCCCTAAAGACTTGTTCTCGGCTATTTGTCCCGACCACTCTTTTGGGGAAGCCCTTGGGAAATGGAATTTGCAAAGAAAGAAGAATACTACCTACCTAGTTACCTAAAGCAGGATAAAGCCAATGGTCATGGGGCAAAACTTTAGGTAGGATATATAACTCCCATCTTACCTAAAGGTTACCTAACCTACCTAAAGGGTAAGATAGGTAAGTTGAAAAAGCATCTGACCTGGCTTTGAAACCCCCGTCATCATTGGGTTAGGTAAGAAGGTAGGAGAAATAACAAAACTTGAGACAATGAGAGAAAAAATAGAAATACCATGGACTGCGAAAAAGCCCGAAACATTGACGTCGTTTCCACGCTGGCCAAGTTGGGACACTTTCACGACCGGGAAACGGAAAAGGACTAAGGAATTACAGCAAACGTTCTTCCAAAGCATTTTTCCATTTATAGAAGCCTTTTCTATCTTCGGTATAGTCGTGAATTATCCTACTGAAATTTTCGTTTTTGGTTTCTAAAAAAGATTGGCGGCCATTATTACGGATCCAGTTCAATTTCTGGTTGATTCGTTCCAATTCTATTTTGAAAAGAGAATGTTCTTTTGGAAGATGCCACACATAGGTGGCCTCTTTGGTATTCAGTGTTTCCAGAATAATGTGATGTTTTTGTTCTCCTTCTACTAGGAAGACGAATGAAAATGGATTTAAAACAAATCTGATTTTCAGTTTTTCATACTGATGCTGTTTTGATAAATATAATAACTGCCTATAGTGGACATAATTGCTGTTTTTCAATAGGCTTTCCAACAGATTGTCAGCTGAGCCAAAGAATGATCCTATTGTTCTAGGCACCTCTTCAGTATCTTCATCCTTTCCAAGTTTTACACTCTTAATAAAATGTTGTTCAATAAACTGAAATTTTACACTATCCACTATTTCTTTATTGATACGGGCAATATCATCCGAGGTGGCCAATTGCGAAACAACCGTAGCATCATTAAATCCTATATGGATACGGACCGTAATGAATTTGGAGTTTAAAACCCTAGTGAAATATGGTTTCAATACCTCAAACTCGGGTTGCATTTCTTCATTCTCGATTTCAAATTCAAATGAAGTTCCATTTGGGGAACTATATGAAAAACTGACCATTCCGTAATGAAAATCCAAATTGTTGATAGCAACTTTAATGACCTTGTCGATATCGTTTAGTCTCGGTCTATTATCAATGTCTTCTTTTAAATCCTCAAACAGCGTTGCTTGTCGATCAAGATTTCTATAGTAGGTATTCCGTTTTAAAAAGAGCTTATCCAGATACGGGATTTGCTTATCCCGATAATCATAAATAACGGGTGTTAATTCAGAACGTTGTACCCTTCCGATATATTGGATTAGTTTGCCCTTAAAGGCAAACGGATATACCAAGAACAAGCAGGAGATGGTTTGGATATCCACCCCTTCCCCAAAAAATTGCCCGGTAGTGATAATAGCTTGAAAGTTGCCTTGTTCGATATTTTTCCATTTCATCGAACGTGAGGTTGCGTTATCATCGCCTGAAATTGGAATAATCTCAAATTGATTTTTAAGATATTGATGAAGGGTTTGAATATGCTCTTTTCGCTCCGTAATGATTACTGCCTTTCTACCCTTTTTCAAATCATTTCCAACATCGTTTAAGATGAGTTTATTCCTTTCGGAATCGTGGACCAATATTTTGGAAAGGGTTTCAAAATGGTCAGTTTTTGGGTTAAAAGGAACGTTGAGATTGGTTTCGCGAATTACAACCCTTGCTTTTTTGTAATGTTCAATTTGTTGGGGCTTTATTTCAGAAATAATGTTTCCCAAATACACAAAAATTAATTTTTCATCATTGCTTTTACGGAAGGGGGTTGCGGTTAACCCATATTGATAATACGGAGAGAGTTGATGCACGACCTCACGAAATGATTTAGCCGGAATATGATGGCATTCGTCTATGATCATGGTGCCAAAAGCAGATGCTAATTTTTGTGCATCATTTTCGTTGGATAGTTTCTTTGCCAACGTTTGGATCAATGCCACTGTTACCTTTTTGCCAATCTTCATTTTACCTTGACCAATTTTGCCGATTTCCCTTTTGGGAATTCCAAAGAAAGTTTCAATTCGATCAATCCACTGTTCGGCGATCTGTTTTCTATGAGTAAGGATTAATGCTGGTTGTTGCTTTTGTTCAATGATTTTTAGACCTATTATTGTTTTTCCCGATCCTGGTGGGGCTACAATAATTCCGAAATCTTTTTTTGTAGATGTTTCTACTGGGTGGAATTGGTGTTTTAGCAGCTGAATTGAGGACTTCAACTCAATATTGTTCAACTGTTTTCTTTGGTCTATAAATTCATAATCAATGTGCTTTTGCTTACAGAACCGAACCAAGCTCCCTATAAAACCTCTCGGGATTTCGATTGTATTTTCGGTTTCATCAATAAGTTTAAAATAGCGCTCCGTCTTCCAAGTACTTCTTCCGGTGTTCTTTTTAATCGCATAATCAGCATTAAAAAAGTTCAAACGCTCTTTTAAGAAATCAACTATTGGTGGGATTAGGCCATTTCGATTAATCACGATACTGTTTCTTAAACTAATCTTCAATTTCCCGGTATTGACATTATGGCTTTTAGAAAAAACCTTTGTGCCTACCCTTTCCTTGGATAATTCTTCTAAAACCCTATCCAAATGAATGGTCGAAACCCTTTTGATGCTTTTTAAAAATTGCCATTGATTTTGAAAGGGAGTAAAAGTCCGCAGGTCAATAAAACAGGAATTGCCCTTTTGTAAAGCTTCTCCTTGAAGCGGGAGGGCAATCAGGTTTCCAAACCCTTTTCCCGACAAATAATCTTGGTTTGGAAATAGCCTGTCGAAACTTGTGTTTTTGTCAAATTTGGAAAAAACACCTGCTTGCTCGAAAAGATTCAATAAAACCTTTCTGCTTTTTATGGCCGGGTATGGCTGTTCAAAGAATATCCATACGTGTCCACCATTTCCTGAACGCGAACGTTCCAAATATGCAGGAATCCCATTTTCCTTACAAACAGCTATAGCTTTAACGGACTGCTCTTTCCAGTCTTTTTTATCAAAATCGGCTACGATAAACCAAGAGGTGTTATCGGTCAAAAGTGGATAAACACCAATAAATTTTGCGCCTTTTATATGTTTTGTTAGTTGATGGCCATCTAATTTTAAATAGGTCTTGTCCTTATAATTGTTGAATGTTCCTCCTTTTTGTTTGTGTAGGCGGTACATGTAGGGGTCATAATGATAGGCTGGTATATAACCACTTTTATCACCCTTTTCCCATCGTATAGCAAAGACATCGTCACGCCCTTTGAAAAAGGTTTTCAGTAACTGTATTTGCTTTTCAATATTCATGAGAAGATATTTATATTACTTTTTTGATGCATTGCCTTATAATTTCATTTTGGCGAATAGTTCAATCAATCCAATACGTTCTTCAATGAGATGACAAAACTTTCATGCTTTTTAGGGTTCCTTTTTTTAAGATTGATAAGGTTCTGTAGTTTCCATTGCACGGCAGGAAAACGTTCAAAATCATAAATGTCCCATATGGGATTTCCTTCCCCAAAATTCAATAAGAACTCATTGTCTTCAGCTGTTAGGTTTTGATGGATTGCTTTTATCAATTCCTTCCTGATTTTTTCAAAATCCCCATAGGTAAAGGTTTCCGGACTCATACCTTCAAATTGGTTGAGCAAGGTTTTCCTTTGGTCGATAAAATTGGGAAGCAACATTTCGTGAAGGGGGCGGTTACTGCTCAAAAGGAACAATAGGAACCCCTTTTTGATTTCATCTGTAAATCCTTCATTTTCCATCATATATTTTACATCGAACAAATCCCTGGGATGTTGTCGGTCCAATGCAGCGCATATTTTTCCACCATACAATTGCCCTAAAGGAACTACCGGTACGGCGCAGAAAGCATTAAACTCTTCTTGGGTTTTTTCGCATAGCGGCAATGTTACCGTTTTATCCATGACACCCCTGTTGATTTGGTTAACTTCCAATTTTATCTGTGCGTTTACAGTGGTGATCTGAAGTTTTAATGTCTCCTTTTTTAGGGTAATTGTAGCTTCCGGTAGAATTTTTTTGAGTTTTGTTTTTATATGGTCAAGACCATCAATAATGTTCTTAAAGGATGTCTTTCTATCCTCTATGGGGATGTAGGTCAAATCAATATCTACCGACAATCTGGGCATGTCCCGTACAAACAGATTGATGGCCGTACCGCCGTGCAGTGCGAAATTTGGTTCCTTTGCCACCTCAGGCAAAACCTGTAACAATAGGGAAACCTGTTGCTTGTAATTATTCATAATTTTCCAATGCTTTAGGGACCGTGATACGGTATTTGGATATATAAACACCATCCTTTACCAAGGAGCGTTTTCCTTTTCCAAGATTGACTTTTTCCAAGTTGGTGTATTTAAACCAATCGTGCCCTGCCTTTTCTGCCATGTACAGAAAAAGTCGTTTCACCTTTACGGACGTGCAGACCTCCAAAAGTTCCTGTACTTGTTTCGGCCTAAGGTTGTTCAATCCTTCCATTATTTCGTAGCACTCGACCAGTTCTTGTTTTTTGGGCACTAGATACAGACATTCCATTAAGGCCCTTGCTGGATTCGACACCAACAAATTGAAGGCCCCTTGCTCCAAGTTTTGTAGTCCTATATTGGAAGGAAGGAAGGAGGAACTATAGTAGTCTACTTTTAACCCCCAGTTGTATTTTAAAAACCAAGCGGGCAATTTTTCTTCGCTTCTCCCGAACAACGTTATTTGTTTTATGGATAGTTCCAGATAATGGACTTTTCCCAATAAGGATAAGGCGGTTTTACCCCCTGGATGGATAGTTAGGTTAGCTTGTTCTTGCAATGCAAACAATGCACCTTGATAGGTAGGCTTGTCACCCATTCTCATCCAAGCTCCGGAACCTATGGAATATATCCAACGGCTCTTTTTATATCGATTGAGCAATTGTGTGGAGAATCCATTTTCCGTTAACCATGAGCTTAAATAGACAACTCCGGGAGGCTGTGAATTAATAAAACGGTTTATTTTTTGTTCTTTTTCCAAACTAAAAGTTTTTGTATTGAATCTTTTTCAAACCATAAAGGGGCTGCAAGGTTTATATTTGTTCAAATATACAAACTAATGATTTGTGTATTTGTGTTTTTTTAAACTTTCATGTTCCCAAAAAATGTGTACAAGAAAAAGTATGGTAATGGATAGTGTTCATACAATATATCCGAAAGGTAAATGTTGCAAAATATTTCTCAGAAAGGTGACGGCCAATATTTTTTCAATGTTTACTTGTTCCATTTAATTGCCGCCTCAAAATTTTGGCTTCTATTTGGGCCGTGCTCAAATTGGAACAAAAGAACGGGAAAAAACGCTATAGATAAAGTTCGGCAACGAATTCAAGATGTGTCATTGTCATGACAATCTTGCTTTTGCTCCCGTAGGGTCGCAAAAGAAAACTGAATAAAAAAGCGAACGAAGCAAAGCGCAGTGCTGCAAGCCCCAAATCCTTACCTTAACTAATACTACTGAGCGAGGCAAAAGGGTATTTTGGAATCATTACCTCCGTCTGATTCGTTCATAACTTCACAAGGGTCACCATTGGTCCAATTTTGTTTTTACGTCAAATTGCCTCAATTTTTTCGTCAAAATTTTCCAGTATTTATTGGGCTTCCCAAAGGCTTTACTGTAGATTTCGAAAAATCTTACTGTAGCACCTGATTTTGCACAGTATTCCAAAATCAATTCAATTAACTGGTTTTCAATGTGTTGAAAACCCAAAAACAACCGTGATGGCGCAATTTGCGCATCACCCTCTTGCTATTCCCTACGTCCCGCAAGCGGGACCGAAAGAATACAGCATGATTGAAAATCAGCTGCCCATTAATTTTATGTTGTTGGGTACGGACTTTTGGAAAGTCAAAAGATGTTTTATCAAATGTCTCGATTTCTGTGCGTCCCCAGCACCCAATTCGATCAAATCGAAACCATCATTGTCTGGAGCAATAAGCTTCATGATTTCGCCACTACGCTCCTTGAATATCTCAAGTTCACAATTGGTCAGGTAATATTCTGGCAGGGCCATTGTCTTTTGAAAGAGTTTATCCCCCTCACTGTTATAAAAGTATTTTGATTCCAATCTTTTGGGCGATTGTCCCAACCCTTCCAGCACACTCGCCCTGAATGCATCTTGGAAGTTTGGCTCAACGGCCATATCGATAAATCGCTCTGTGGATGGATTCATGTTGCTTTGGTTTTAATAGGTAACGATCACAATTTTCCCACCCCCTGTGTTCTCCTCCATCAGCCTATGTGCGTCCGGCAACTCTTTCAGCTTAAAGGTCCGTTTTATCATTGGGGTGATTTCACCTTGCTCTATCTGTTGCAAGAACTCTTGGAAATGCTTTCCACCTACCCGGATCTGTCCACTGTCATAACAGGTCAAATAAACGGATGCAGGAATAGCTTCCTTTGGTTCGAAATTCTCGAAACCCCATTTTTCGGAAAGCATATCGGTCATACATACAATGCCTCCTTGCCTTACACAACGTAGGGAATCTTTTAGGGTTGTTGTGCCCACCAACTCCAAAACCTTGTCCACAGGGCCGCTCTCGGCGGTTGTCCCTTGCAATTTACCATTATCCAGCCAAACCTCATCGGAACCACTTTCCAAAAGCAAACTACGCTTTGCAGGATTTCTTGTAGTTGAGATGACATAAAGTCCATTACGTTTTGCTATTTGGGCGGCGAGCAGTCCTACTGAGGAGGTGCCCCCTCTTATCAGGATGCGTTCCCCGGAATGAACATGTAGCGCATGGTGCAGGGAGCCATGGGCTGTTTGGAACATTTCCGGAAGTGCTCCAAGTATCTCCCAAGGCAAATGGCTTTTGAATACGGTCACCACAGTATGTGGAAGTACAACGTACTAGGCATAGCTACCATCGTAATCACGACCCATACCTTTCATAAATGCCGCGACTTTTTCTCCAGCTTTAAATACCATGGATGGATCAGAAACCACCTCTCCCACACATTCAATCCCTAAGATTCTGGGAAACCTAACGTTGGGAGAATACCCTTTCCTGGTCATCAATTCCGATCTGTTCAGACCAAAGGCCTTTACATGGATCAGGACCTCGCCTTTGTTGGGTATGGGCACTGGACGTTGCTCCCATCGAAGTACATTGGCGTCCCCTGGGCTATGGACAACAAGGGCGTACATGGTTTTGATGTCCTTATCCAACATCCTATATATTCGCTTTTTGATTATTTGGGGTCATTATCAATACCCAGGCTTTTTATAAAGCGTTGAAAGATTCGGTCTTATTTCCCGATCATATACCTGTTCCATCCAGTCCGACTCGGGCACATCCGTGATCGCTATTGAAATGGCATTCTCGGATTTTCCTGCTTTATTGATCAACAGGTTTGTTATTTCCTTCGCAAGCTCAAACTTTACGGTCTCTGGAAGTGGATAGGTCTTGATTGTTATATGTGGCATTCTAAAAAATTACATTAAAAACGTTTGATACTGTATTAAACTCCCTTTAAGCTTTCATTGAAAAAAACAAGTAAGGTGTGGATAATTTGAACAGATGTAAAAACTAATGGTTTGTGTTTGGCGATGGCCATTTAAATATTAAATGTCATTGACCTTCACGGCCTTTCCGTTGTCCTCCCTATAGGCTCGTTTGGTAACCTTCAGGTCTTTGAAATATCCAATTGTCCCAATATCCACATATAGCCCTACATAGCCTTTATTGTTCTTTCCCAACATCTTGTCCACAATAAAGGAGGAATGTTTCATATCGTTGATGAACATTTCTGCCGTATCCCCATTCACTTCGATCCTCATTGTTATCCATTCGTTAAGGGCCACCGGAGCTGAACCTTCGTACGTTCCCGCCGGGAAGTCATCCCGTAGGGTCTGAAACTTGTAATCGGGATATGAGAAATACTGTACGGCATGGTTTCTTGCATACTGGTTGTTGATCCTTCCCACTTTGGGACGCAGATAGATGGATTCAAAAGCGGAGTCATCCTCCTTTATCCTAAAATAAACCCCAATAAACCCTGCTGCGGGCGGGTACGGGGACGGATCTTGGATCTGGCTGTACATTTTCACCTCTATCGTGCCATTCTCGAAGTCGTCCAAGCCCAAAAGTCGGGCATAATGGTTTTCATCGACAGTTTCCTCCAATCTATCGGCATCGAATGGAAGTGCCTCCAGGTCGCGTTCGATCTTCAATACCTTTTTACCTTGGAATTTAATGATGGCCCCTGTCACATTGTGCAGTTCAAACTCTTGGTTTTTTAGCTTTAAGGTCTGCGAAACCGCTCCGATGGTCCATATACCTACAAAGAGTAATAGAATATACTTTTTCATGTTGTCCTTTCTTTCAGTTAAAATAATTTCTCGTTGGGAGGGGTTACCCCTGCAAGTCTCAGATAGATCGTGGTCTGTCCCCTGTGGTGGGTCTGGTGCTCGAAAAGTTTGGCCAATGCTTGGGCCTTTGTCATCTCAAAACGTCCGAACAATTGAATGGTCTCGGACAGTTCACTCTCCTCCATTCCTCTGACTCCCTTGATAACGAAGTTATATCCTGCGGTTACCAATTGGGTGACATTTTCTTTGGACGTATCGGTGCTCTTTTCCGATTCTCCCATTCCAACGGGGCTTTCAATCCCTGTGGCCGCGGATGTAAATCCGTAATTGGCATCGGTAAGGTGCAGCATTTGTTGTGCAAAAGACCGAACATCGGGAGTTGCCTTGAAATCATATTTATCTGAAGGCATGGCCTCTAGATATTCCAAGGTATAGGCCTTGGCCCGTTCCCAATCCTTTACCATGGCATCGATGGCGGTTTGGGCCCGGCCAACAAATATGGCCCCGAATACAAGACTGAACAAACATACTATTGTCTTTGATTTCATGATCTAAAGTGTTACATATTAATAGGATACAAATATCCGACGCTTAACCGAAACCTACCCTTAAACTATTTTAAGAAATCCGGGGATGTAGGTGCAATGGGCTATTTTCTTTGCAGCATCTCCTTGCGCACCATGCTCAAAAATTCCGGGGTGATGCCCAGATAGGAGGCGATCTGGGTATTGGGCAGGCGATTGGCCAGTTTTGGATAGTGCTTTAAAAACGAAAGGTACCGCTCTTGTGCCGTGGAACTGATGGTATGGAACACCCTGTTTTGCAATTCCACATATTTTTCTTCCGTAATGACCTTGAAAATCTGATTGAGCTTTTGGATATTGTTGTACAGAAAATAGAGGTCCTGTTGCGCAATTTCGATAATCTCAGCCGATTCTATGGCCTGTATATTGGATACGCCCGGGCTTGTGTCATGAAAACTTTTGATGTCATAGATCCACTCGTTCGCCCCTGCAAACAGAATATTATGTTCCTTTCCATCTGCATCGGTGACATAGAGCCGTAAGATCCCTTTGACGACAAAAGTGTAATGGCGGCAGATATCGCCTGTTTTCATAATATGCTCCCGACGCTTCACCTTTCTATGGGTCACCCTGCTTTCTATGAGCTGTTTCTCATCCGCCGTAAAAGGAAGATACGTTTCAAAATGTGTTATGAGCGGTTTTGAGATCAATATGGGAGTATTACGGTTTTAGAGGAAAAGAACATCTTGATCAAAAGTATGGAGTTCTTTGGCCAAAACCAATTTCCAAGATTCCCTGATCGTCATATTTTTCAAGGTTGCATGCCATAGTTTTTAGAATGAACATTAACGTTCAATCACCAATAAATCAAAATTGTATAAGATTTTAAGCAGTAGGCTGCACCCTATTCCAATTTTAATTAACGCTTATCTGCCTGAACGCTATAAAATCGGAACAGGAACCAAGTGCAGAAGTTTTGGTAAGATTGGGACAGTATAAAGGTGGTTTAGAAATTTACCACACTTTGAAGTGCGTCATCGGTTTTTTTGTTCATGAAATTGGATTGGTACATCATTGTGGTGGTAATCGAAGAATGGCGGTAAAGTTGTTGTAGCAACTGCACAGGGATATTGTCTCCAGCAATATTTCCAAAACTGTGCCTTGCAATGTGCATGGTGATTTTTTTGTTTATCTCCGCTTTGTCCGCAATAGTGCTCATTTCATCATTAATTTTTCTAATGGCTAGCTTGGTTTTTTTCCAAAGTACCTTTTCGTCCTTTGAATTTACATATTTGAGATATGGAAAGATAAAATCATTGCTCCCTCCCTTTGTTTTTTGATGGGAGTCAATAATTTTCTTAGCCTTATCCGGGATTAACAACGAAACTATTTTGGAGTTTTTCTTCATTGTATAGTGCAAGCGACCATCATAAATATCGCTCCACTTCAATTGTAGGACATCCGAAGCCCTTATCCCTGCAAGATAAAAACTAAATAACCAGACATCCCTGGCATGTTTTTGACTTTCGGACAAGGAAGCTAAATTTTCAATTTTTTTTATTTCACTGGCATTTAGGCCCACTTTTTCCGTTTCAGGAAATTTAATGGCAATTTTGTCATGCCCAAAAGGATATAGCTTTCTGTCAACAAGCCCCATTTTAATTCCCCTATTGTAAATGGTTCTAATTACCACAAGATTGTTGACTACCGATCTTTCGGAAACTTTACGCTCCGATTTTAGATAATTGATAAACCCTTTTAAAAAGCGTTCACTTATTTCTTTAAATGGAAGGGTCGAAGACCTGCTATATTTCTTTAGATGATTGATGCGTGCTTTGTCCGAAGAATGTTGACTTAATCTGTTGTTGTTTTCCAATTCATCCAAATGCTCTTGGGCAACTTGAAAAAAGTCTTTCTTATTTAAGACAGATTCAATCTCTTCCTTGATTTGACTGGCAGAAATATCTTTGTTCTCCGCTTGCAACTTTAAAATAACCTTACCCGTTTCAGCAAGCTTTATTTCCAAAAAGTTATTAAGGTGAGCGGAATTCGGATGAGATCTTTTGACTTGTCTTTTTTTGGCATCCCAGTATTTTGCATCGACATAGTGACCCAAATAAATGTAGCTTGTTCTCCGATCTTTTGATATTCTGATGGCCAGAGGGTATTCTCCAAATTTATTTGGTTTTTTCCGGAGTACTATTTTTGTATTACTGGCCATTTACTTGATAATCTTGTAGTAAAGATAATACAAAGTTGGTACAACATAGGTACAACATTTCTTGGGTTTAATTGATTTTATTTGATATCAAACAAAATAAAAAAATTGATAAACAATTGAAAATGAGTTAATAAGATATAAAATGACCTAAAACCGCTTGGCTTCAAAATCCAGTTCCTTCGGGAGTGGGGGTTCGATTCCCCCCCAAGGTACAAAAAGGGATAAGCCGAGATTTACGTCTCGGCTTTTTTATTTTGGTACAACATTGTCGGCAGAGTGTTTTTGATGCCCCTGAAAATTGACAGCGCCTCCACCTACCATGAGCATCTAAAACCCGTGCTTGTTGGTCATTTTCAAAAAAAAGGTCAATATCCTCTCCATTGCCTCATTTCCCGGTAGTAATATGTATGATGAATTTATTCTCGTCATGCTTGGCCTTAGTGGGAAATCGGTTAATGCGCTGCATCAGACCCAAGAAACTTTAAACGCGCTCCGTAGGGGTAAGTGCAAGAAAATCTCTTTCCTGTTCCGTATTGGCCTCATCTTTGGTTCGAAATTGAATTTGCATATGTTTAATTATTGCCGTTCTGGATTATAAAGATATTAGTTGACAAGAGCTATATTTTTTGAGGTTTGTTCTTCCAGAAGAAAACTTAACCGCTTTCCAAAAATCTAATCTTGCAACAGGCCCTTTTTGTGTTAAATGTCGCTGGTGTTGGGCATTCACTGCCCTCAATTATTTTTTGAACATTTTTTGTTAAAAAACTGTGAAAAAAAATTTAGTAAGAATCATACTTGTTGGATTTTTTTCTGAGCCCTTATTCTGCGTTTGCTCCGAAGGATTTTTGCATTTACAAAACATGAATGTTGATAAAAGTGTTAAGAACCTAATGGATGAAACTTAAAATTCAACAGAAGAAAATATGAATTTTACATTCAAGCTATTTTTTACAACTCCAAACCGTTTTCTTCATGCAGATTACTCATATTACCAAGAGGGACTTTAGTACGCAAGAGTTTGATTTAAACAAGATTACGAATGCAATCTTGAAAGCCATGACAGCTGTGGAGCATGGCCAGATTACCGATGCGCAGACCATTGCCAGTAACGTGAACAAGGTGTTATTGGAACGAAAAAGTCAGGATGAACATTATTTGCCTACCGTTGAAGAGGTACAGGATGTGGTGGAGAACGAACTTATGAACAGTGAGTTCCATGATGCCGCAAAAGCCTACATTATTTATAGAAACAAAAGGGCACAAATGCGCGAATCGGATATTTTCGAGAAGCGTATCAACCTGAAGCCTTACGAGTATCCCCAATTGTATGAGTATGTTCCGGCAATCCGACATTCGTATTGGATACATACCGAATTTAATTTCACCAGTGATATCCAAGATTTTAAATCTGGTTTGAACGAGGTGGAGCGTAGCGCCATAAAAAACACCATGCTTGCCATTTCCCAAATTGAGGTGGCAGTAAAAACATTCTGGGGCGACATATATCACCGTATGCCCAAACCGGAAATCGGTTCGGTAGGAGCAACATTTGCCGAAAGTGAAGTGCGTCACCACGATGCCTATTCACATTTATTGGAGATTTTGGGATTGAACCAGGAGTTTGAGAACCTGAAGAAGAAGCCGGTGATCATGAAGCGGGTGCAGTATTTGGAGACTGCCCTTAAAAATGCAAAAAGCGAGAACAACAAGGAGTATGCGGAATCCATCTTGCTGTTCTCCCTATTTATCGAACATGTATCCCTGTTTTCCCAGTTCTTGATCATCATGGCGTTCAACAAGCATAAAAATGTGCTAAAAGGAATTTCCAATGTGGTAGAGGCTACCTCAAAAGAGGAGCAGATTCATGGCGATTTTGGAATAGATGTAATTAACATCATCAAAAAAGAGCACCCAGAGTGGTTCGATGATGCTTATAAAGAGATGATTCAGGATATCTGCGAAAAAGCATTTGAGGCAGAAAGTAAAATAGTGGACTGGATCTTTGAAGAAGGTGAATTGGACTTTTTGCCAAAGAACTTGGTCAACGAATTCATCAAGAACAGATTCAATAACTCATTGGAGAGCATTGGGATTTCCAAAGTATTCGATGTCGATCAAAAACTATTGGAGCAGACCGAATGGTTCGATGACGAGATTATAGGAACAAAACACGGAGACTTTTTTGTAAAAAGATCTATCAACTATAGCAAAAGAACACAAAGTATAACAAGCGACGACCTTTTTTAAATTATGGAGAAGAGAACACAAACAACCCCGACCACCGATCAAAAGCAGGATAACAAAACGCAAGAACTTGTTAACGCAAGAAAGGATACCTTGTCTAAACTCAAAACAGAGGAAGGCAAAGGATTTGAATGGTTGAACGAATATAGCCGAAAGTTTTTGGCATCTGGTTACCTTACCGAAGGGGTGAGTCCCGAGGAACGCATCCGTGAGATTGGTGACAGAGCGGAGGAGATTCTGCAAATTCCGGGCTATTCAGATAAATTCTACGGGTATATGTCCGAAGGATTCTTCTCTTTGGCTTCTCCGGTATGGTCCAATTTTGGAAAAAAGCGCGGGTTGCCGATTAGCTGTTTTGGATCGCATATTGATGACGATATGGGAAATATCCTTTACACCCAATCCGAGGTGGGGATGATGTCCAAGCTTGGTGGGGGAACATCCGGTTACTTTGGTAAAATAAGACATAGGGGAGCTCCTGTAAAAAATAATGGACAAGCTTCTGGAGCGGTCCATATTATGCAGTTGTTCGAATCCATGGTGGATGTGGTAAGCCAAGGGTCGGTACGTCGCGGTCGTTTTTCTCCATATTTGCCGATTGACCATAAGGACATTATGGAGTTTTTGGAAATAGGTACCGAAGGTAACCCTATACAGCAATTGACCCACGGGGTAACGGTGACCAACCAATGGATGCAGGAAATGATCGAGGGCGATGTTGATAAAAGAACCGTGTGGGCCAAAGTATTGCAACGCAGGGGCGAAATGGGGTATCCTTATATATTCTTCTCCGATAATGCCAATGATGGTGCAGCAGACGTTTATAAGGACAAGAACCACCGTATACACGCCAGTAACCTGTGTACCGAGATCATGTTGCCCTCCAATGATGATTGGTCGTTTGTTTGTGTGCTTTCCAGTATCAACTTGATGCATTACGACAAATGGAAAAAGACCGATGCTGTGGAGACCATGGTTCACTTTTTGGACGCCGTAATCACCGAGTTTATCGAAAAACTGGAAGCTTATAGGGATTCTTCCGATAGGGAAGACCGACAAACTTTCCTGTTTATGGAAAGGGCATACAATTTTGCAAAACAAAACCGTTCCTTGGGTCTGGGCGCTTTGGGATGGCACTCTCTTTTACAGTCCAAAAGATTGGCCTTCAACAGCCAAGAGGCCTATAACTTGAACAGCGAGATTTTTAGGGAAATCAAAGAGCGTTCGTACAAAGCATCCGAGCAATTGGCAGAGCGCTTTGGCGAGCCAGAAGTATTAAAAGGTTACGGAAGACGCAATGCAACCTTGAACGCTATTGCGCCAACTACATCATCTGCCTTTATTTTGGGGCAGGTATCCCAAGGAATTGAGCCTATTTGGTCCAATTGCTACGTAAAAGATATCGCCAAGATCAAGGTGACCATCAAAAATCCGTTCTTAATGGACTTGTTGGAAGAAAAGGGACAAAACACATCCGAGGTATGGAAGAGCATCCGTGACATGGATGGTTCCGTGCAGCATTTGGACTTTTTGACCGAGGAGGAGAAAGCGGTGTTCAAGACGTATTCGGAACTGGATCAGTTGGATATTGTATACCAAGCGGCCAACAGACAAAACCACATTGATCAGGGACAATCGGTGAACATCATCGTACACCCCGATATGCCTACCAAGGACATCAACAAAATCCACGTTACGGCATGGAAACTGGGTCTAAAATCCCTGTACTATCAGCATAGTATGAACGCAGCGCAGAAATTCAAGCAAAAGAAGGATTGTGTGAGCTGTGAGGCATAGGTAAGAAAACGACCGACCATAAATGAATGAAAGGCCCTGGGAAACTAGGGCTTTTTTGTTTTAAAAATCTCATAATCAATATTTTGTGTGTTTGTTTGGATTGATTGCATCAGCTAGACTTTGACTGCCGATCTAGTTTGTTTTCGTATTGGTTAAAAAGCTCAATGGACCATAAATTTAGGGTGTTTCTTTCATCGGTTATTTGTGTTTTCACAACAAAAGCATCCCGCCATACAACATAACTTCCCATTTGTGCCATGTTCTTGATATGTTTGGGTATGTCTTACTACGTAAGACCAACCTCAACTAAACTATGAACCAACCCCAATCTTCCCTACTTTATAGGTGTTTTTTGTTGATAGTAATTTTTCTTGTGTTCGCTTCATTTCAAAAAGCACATTCACAGTCTTCGGGAGAGATTGATTTATCCTTGACCAAAACAATCGACAAGTCACCGCCATTGGTGAGTGATAATGTCAGGTTTACCCTTACCGTCACCAATAATGGCCCAAGTGAGGCGACCTCTGTGGAAGTTACCGACCTTTTGCCTTCAGGCTACACCTATGTGACGGATAATGGCGATGGTGCGTACAATGAGGCCACTGGGATATGGAATGTAGGGTCTTTGGCGAGCAGTGGCTCCATGAGCCTAAACATACTGGCCAAGGTAAATGCCTCTGGGGACTACGACAACACAGCTCAAATAACGGGGCACGACCAAACGGACATTGATTCAACTCCAAATAACGATGCACCCGGTGAGGATGATCAAGACGAGGTCTCTGTAATACCGGAACCTTTGGTGGATGTTTCCGTGACCAAAACGGTAGATGAGTTTATACCTGAAGTGGGAGAGGAGATAGTGTTTTCCATAACCGTTCAAAACGATGGACCAAGCGATGCCACCAATGTGGTGGTCACTGATGTTTTGGCCTCGGGTTATCAATTGGTGAGTGCAGTATCTTCGGTAGGAACATACAATGCATCCAACGGTTCTTGGGTAGTCGGCAATTTGGCCAATGGAGATGTGGAAACCTTGGAAGTAACCGTACAGGTTCTATCAACGGGAGATTATGTGAACACGGCCGAGTTGACCAATGTAGCTGAGAAAGATGCGGATTCAACCCCTAACAATAATAACGAATTTGAAGATGACCAACAGACCATTGAACCCATTCCAATCCCTGTGGCAGATCTTCTTTTGCGTAAATCCGTGAACGTGTTGAGCCCCTATGTGGGCCAAGAAGTTATTTTTACGGTGAACATTACCAATCTGGGGCCGAGTGATGCCTCGGGTGTTGAGGTAAAGGATTTTTTGCCCGATGGATACACCTATGTTTCCCATACTACCACGGCAGGAATTTACAATGCAACCTCTGGAATGTGGGTGCTCAACGGTGATTTGGCAGATGGAAGCACGGATACCTTGACCATTGTGGCCACGGTAAATAACTCAGGGGACCATTTTAATGTTGCCGAGGTATTTGCTTCCGATCAATACGACCCGAATTCCATTCCGAACAACAATAATGTTTTTGAAAACGACCAAGATAACGCTGGAACCACGCCCATTCCCTCTGCCGATTTGGCCCTGGACGTAAGTGTGGACAATGATTTCCCCGATGTTGGGGCACAGATAACGTTCACCATTGCCCTGATAAACGAGGGGCCGAGCAATGCCTTGGGCGTTGAAGTTAAAAATGTACTGCCCGATGGGTTTACCTATATTTCCGATGATTCAGGAGGACTTTTTAATTCATCCAACGGAGTTTGGAATGTAGGTACTATTGCTCTTGAATCCCAAATGGAGTTGAACATTGTAGCCGAGGTGAATCCTTCCGGAGCTTATACCACTACTTCAGAAGTGGTGGATGCAACCTTTTTTGATGCGGATTCAACGCCAAACAACCATATACTTGCCGAAGATGATCAAGACGAGCAATCTGTAACACCAAGGTACATTACCGATATTTCGGTTTCCAAAACAGTGAACGATATGAGCCCCGAAGTGGGCGATGAAATTGTTTTTACCGTTCAGGTAAGCAATGATGGTCCCAACGATGCCTCAGGATTGATCATTGAGGATAAACTTGAAAGTGGGTACGCATTTGTGTCCGCAACCGTAACATTGGGAATCTATGATGAAATCACAGGTTCGTGGGATTTGCCGGCCGTTTCCAACGGCTCAACCCAAACGTTGGAAATACGGGCAAGGGTGCTTTCCAGTGGAAATTACCAGAATACCGCGGAACTTACCGCTTTGGATACGTACGACCCGGATTCGACCCCAAACAATAATTTAGGTTCCGAGGATGACCAAGAAACCGTAATTCCGGTTCCTGGTGGATTGAGTGATTTATCCCTGAGTAAAACTGTGGATGATGCCAATCCCAATGTGGGGGATATGGTTCGGTTTGTGGTGAGTGTCACCAACCATGGCCCATCAGATGCCAGAAATGTTGAGGTAATCGATGTGTTGCCGTCTGGTTACTCCTACGAATCCCACACGTCAACGGCTGGGGTTTACCATGTTGACTCCGGGATTTGGAGCGTAAACAGAACTATTCTGAATCAGGACACAGAAAGTCTGGAAATTTTGGCCGTGGTAAATGCGCCAACAGGGGCCGAGGACGAATATTTGAATGCAGCTTTCGTTTCGGGAAGTATGTATGCTGATCTGGACAGTGACCCTTCAACGGGGCCGGATGAGGATGATTTTGCAGATGGTATTGCAGATGATGACGAAGCCACTGCCAATGTAGTGCCTCAAACTACAGACATTGCAATCACAAAAAATGTGGACAATACCATGCCCAACATTGGTGATGAGGTTGTTTTTGAAATAACCGTAACCAATCAAGGTATGGATGATGCTACCCATCTTGGAATTGAGGAGCAGTTGCCGTTGGGCTATAGTCATGTAAGCTCGGAAGTAACAGTGGGCACATACGATGCTGCATCATCTTTTTGGGAAATTGAATCGTTGCCCGTTACCGAAACCGCAACATTGTTGCTTACGGTAAAGGTCTTGGATATTGAAGAATACCTAAATGTGGCAAGTTTGGCCTATATGGACCAATGGGACACCGATGAAACAAACAACTTTGCCCAAGCTTTTGTGGAACCCGGCTGTTTGGTGGTGTACAACGAGTTTTCACCCAATGGGGATGGCATTAACGACTATTTTAAGATTGATTGTATTTCCCGTTATCCGAACAATACGCTTCAGGTGTATAACAGATGGGGCAACATTGTTTTTGAGAAACGTTCGTACAACAATGATTGGGACGGTACGCCCAACGGAAGGGCCATTGTTCAAAAAGAAGACCAATTGCCGGTAGGAACCTATTATTATGTGTTGGATTTGGGCGATGGGTCCGAACCACGGACAGATTGGTTGTATATAAATAGATAAATATGGGGATTGTTTCAAAAAAATATATAACCAAAGGATTTAAGCAAGTTTGTGCATTGCTGGTGGTGATGTGTTCAATTTCGATTTATGCGCAACAGGACCCTCAATTTACCCAGTACATGTACAACACCATGAGTGTAAACCCGGCCTATGCAGGCACTAATGGGCATTTAACCGCTTTGCTGATGCACCGTTCCCAATGGGTTGGGGTAAATGGTGCGCCAAATACCCAGGTACTGGCGGTAGATTCACCTTTGGAGAACAAACTTGGGATAGGGGGAATAATTGCCCGTGATGCCTTGGGACCTTCTTCCGAAATTTCTTTGGACGGAAATGTTTCTTACACCATTCAACTGGACAGTTCCAACAGAAAACTCTCCTTTGGCATGAAGGTTGGCGGGCGTATTTTTGATGTGGATTTTTCCAAAGGACTCACGGAAGAGGCCGATGTTGCCTTTCAAAACAATATAAAGAGCAAATTTTTCCCGACCATAGGGGCAGGGATATATTACGATTCAGGAAAAGGGTACTTGGGCTTTGCCATACCCAGTTTTTTTTCTCAAAAACATTATGATGGGGAAGAACAGGAAATTGCTGCAGAGCGTTTACATTATTACTTTATTGGTGGTAAAGTGTTTGATTTGACCCCTGATGTTAAACTGAAACCCGCTTTCTTTGTAAAATGGGTGCCAGGAGCGCCTATTATAGCCGATGTATCGTTAAATGCGCTGCTCAAGGAGACCTTTACCTTTGGTTTGGCCTATCGGTGGGACGATTCATTCTCTACCTTGTTGGGGATGCAGATCAACCCAAACTTTAGCGCAGGTTATGCCTACGACCTTACGACTTCCAATTTGGCAAGCTACACGGGAGGGTCTCACGAGCTGTTTGTAAGGTACGAGTTCAAATCCTCCCAAAAACAGAAAGAAACGCCAACATTTTAAATAGTGGGCAATATATCTTCACTTTAAGAAGCATACATCAGCAAAAAATAGTCGTTATCTTTAGCATTGCAATAAGGAAAGTAAGCCGCTAAAATTGATTTGCTATGGAGAGGAATGAGTTGTACCCTGTTTTTTTGAAAGTTTCAAACTTGAACGTACTAATTGTGGGAGGAGGCAATGTTGGATTGGAAAAGCTGACTTTTTTATTGAAATCCAGTCCCAATGCCCAAGTACAGATGGTAGCTCCAGAATTTTTGCCAGCTACATTGGAACTGGCCGAAAAGCACGATGTGGACATTACCAGGGAAGCCTATTCAGAAAACTTTTTGGAAGGAAAGCATATTGTTGTTGCCTGTACGGACAAGCCAGAGGTGAACGAACAGGTGTACCAGGACTGTAGGAAGAGGAGTATATTGGTAAATGTAGCGGACAATCCACCATTTTGCGATTTTTACATGGGCGGCATTGTGACCAAGGGCAATGTTAAGGTCGCTATTTCCACAAACGGAAAATCCCCGACCACGGCCAAACGGCTGCGTCAATTTTTTGAGGATGTTCTCCCCGAAAACATTGATGATTTGGTGAACAACCTTAACGAATACCGCAAAACCTTGAAAGGGGATTTTGAGCAAAAGGTAGAGGCCTTGAACGAGTTCACGAAAGGGTTGGTGAACAAGAAGGATTGATCACTCGATAATCGAGACTTAAACCTGACTGCCGTCAGGCAAGTTGCTCTGAGGCTTGCCTCGAAATCAAAATATGTTTTCCTGCCAATGTCTCGTGGGCCTGCCTTTGTCGGCAGACAGGCTTGCCCTGGGGTAGTTTACAGCTTCAATTTTTGAAACGAGTTTTACAACCGTTTCATGGCTTCAATTAAATCATCTTTTTTTCTTGGCGAAATGTTCACTTCCAAATCATTGTCCATAATTAGGTGACCACCATCGGATTTTACATATTTTTTCACCTTTTTTAGGTTGATGAGGTAGCTGTTGTGCACCCTCATAAATTGGTGTTCCGCAAGTAGGTTTTCATATTCTTTTAGGTGTTTGCTAACCAAGAGCGTGCTTTCGTCCTCGAGCATAAAAGAGGTGTAGGAACCATCGGCCTTGCATGCGATAATATCGTCAATGGCGATAAATTCCATGCCCGATGTTGTGGCCAGGCAAATTTTCTCGGGTCTTATCTTTCCTCTGGAAATACTTTGCATTAAAGTATCCAATTGCTCCCGGTATACGTTGGTGTCCATTCTGGTTCTGGCTTTTTCTACAGCTTGTTGCAACTCATCCAGGTCAATGGGTTTTAACAAATAATCCAAAGAACTGAATTTTATGGCTTTTATGGCATATTTTTCAAAGGCTGTTGTAAAAATGACCTCAAAGTTGGGGTCCTTGATTTGATTCAACACATCAAATCCTACTCCTGATTGGAGTTCAATATCCAAAAAAACGATGTCCGGGCTATAGATGGACAGCACTTTTACCGCTTCATCAACGGTTCCGGCCATTGCAATTACTTCAACATCTTTACAAAATTCCTCCAACATGGATTTTAAGGTTTCCCTGCTGTGTTTTTCATCTTCGATTATTACTGCTTTTAGAATCATTGGGTTGTTTTTAGGGGTTATATAATCGTATTGTTACTTTGGTTCCGCTAGGTTGGCTATTGGAATCGAACTTGTCTATGATTTCTATGGTGTTTTTATGTTGATCGGATTTGTCGAGCATTTTTAGTCTTTTTTTGGTGATTTCCATTCCCCGGGATTTTTTCTTGTCCTCCTCAGATTTGAAATACTGTCTCCCAATACCATTGTCCTCGATTTCTATAACGTAGTATTCCCCTTCTTGCAAAAAGCGTAGTTCCAGAGTTTTTTCTCCATCTTTTTTACCCACCAATCCATGGATTATTGCATTTTCGACAAATGGTTGAACCAACATTAGGGGAATTTCAACACTATCCAGATCAATGGGGTCATCTACTGTAATGGTATAGGAAAATGCGTTATCAAACCGTAGTGACTCAAGTTCCAAATAGGAACGTAATAGCTCTATTTCGTCGGCAAGGGTTACCGTGGTCTGGTACGAACTCTCCAACACGTTGCGTGCCAATTTACCAAACTTGGTGAGGTAATTTAAAGCGGCGGTTTTATTGTTGATCAATATTAGGTGTTGGATGGAACTTAGTGAATTAAAGAAGAAGTGTGGATTCATTTGTGCGCGTTTGACACTGATCTCTTTTAGGGATACTTCTTTTTGAAGCTCCAATTTGCCATCGTGTTCCAGTTTAATTTTATAGGCAAGCCCTAGGGAGAAGATGATGATTTCCAAAATGGAACCGCCCATCATGTAATACTTGTTAGGGGTAAACCAATAGGCCAGCGCTCCCAACATAAATATAAACGATCCCACAACAATGAATATGGCAAGCTTGTCCTTGGCCTTGTACAAAAGGTAGAGCATTGAGAAAAGCCCAAAAAGGGTCATAAAGAATCTTTGAATGTTTAGAATGTTGCCCTGTATTTGGTGTAAACTCAAAAAATAAGTCAAAAAATGTACTACTGTCACGAAAATTAAAAATACTACAGCTAAGTTGATTATACTGTTAAGTTGCGAATAATGTTGTGCTGTTGCCAAGTAGTATTTTGCAAAGAGCACATAAAATAAATTAATAAATACTTGGGAAATCATCACAATCCAAAAGCCTGCTTTACTTTCAAAAAAGGTATTTAGAGTAGGCGTGTCCATTCCTGCAAGGTAAATAGACGAAAAAAGCACATATAATGAATAGAACAGAAACTCAGCTTTTTTGATATTAAGGTACACGACAAGAAAGGTCAGGAACAGTATGGAACAGGCCCCTAAATAGAATAGGGAAGGGGTTAACTTATTTATATCTTGCCCAGTATAGTAATCGGTGTAAAACCGGTTCGAGGTGTTGGAAAGATATTCGAAATGGGCCGGATTTGAAGGTGGGGAGTACATGCGACATTTAATGTACAAATACCTGCCCAAAATTAAATTTTCTTGTTGGAACAAAACGCCATTGGGATAAATCAAAGAACCGTTTCCCTCTTTTGGATTAAACTGACCAAAGTTTTTTTGGGCAATGGAGCCTCCACTTAGATAATACAGCGTTGCTTCGTTAAAAGGGGTTGTCCTTAACCGCCATGATTTTTGGGTGTGAAGCGTATCCAGTTCATTCTTAAAATCAACTTGAAACCAATAGGTGGGACCAACTTCCAACGAAACATTATGAACAGGTTTAAAGGAATGATTGTTTAGAACTTCCGTAAGTTCTGAACCTGAATCATCAACCATAAAATATGAAACAGGGAGTTTTTTGGTGGCTCGGTCCAACTCTGTTGTTTGGGCCGATAAGGTCGCAGATAAAAGAGATAAGAAAAGGCAAATGATCCTTGAAAAAGACTGTACTTTTTTAAATAAGATAGTGGGAGTTGATTGAAGTGAATGACACACAATAAAACCAATAAGGGGATTGTTTTGCTTTGGAACAATATAGTTTGTCATTGGAATCATTCAGAAAAGAGGAAATTTAGTGATCAACCTTTTTTGGTCAATTTTTCAGAACAATTTTTTCTTTCAGTTATTGTAAGAATTAATTTATTTTTATATGTTTGGATAAAGTGGATAATATGGCTTGATATGCCAAGATTAATTGGTGAAGAAAGCGATGGTGTCAAGGTTAGGCTCATAAAATAAGGGTATTACGATTTTATATACTCATAAGTAAAACTTTAGTCTACCTTAGCATATATTCTTTTATTTACTAATGTCAACGAACCCATTATCTAATTGTGGACTTTCTTCAAGATAATGGTTTCCTCAATCTTTTTGGTTTTAGATCAGAACTTTTTAACCAATTAAGTTAAACAATTTTTTTGGGGGAAGAATAAATATGGCCTCAAAAACAGATAGTTGATTGTTTTAAGTTGAATAGATCAAGGCATATCTGTATGGACCTTTAACAAAAATAACTCACCATTTTCTTTTCTTGTTGAACTGTTGCGCAGCATAACCCCATACTTGCTCTCAGCTGAAGAAAATACTAATGGTGAGTTTGTGATTAGTGATTTAGTATTGCTTAATATTTATTTTTTGAGTTGTGGGCTGTACTGTCTTTATCGCCAGAACTAAAGACAAGAACATTAAAGTTTCTGTACAGCCCAACATTCTTTGTTTGTCATGGGTTAAATCTACTTCGGTTTCATTAAAAAAAGTGGTGCAATTTGATGAATGCATGTTTTGAGTTTATGGATGGCCGTTATGGGTTTATCTGTATGTTTGGAAAAGGGACAAAAGTGTAAAATGGGATTTCTGTTTTAAGGAAAATCCCATTTTACGTTTACATGAGAACACTAAAGAAGAAAGCATTAAGTATTTTGTAATTGTTTTTATGTGGTTGCAAATAGCCGCTCCTTTTTAATTTGTTCGATGGGTCTAGTTACGGCACGTACTTTTTTTCGTTGGGGCATTTTTGCAACATAGTGTCCTTTAAAATCTATAGAAGCTATATTGCTGAAGTGCCCTAGTACCTCTTCAAAATCATGTATGTTTATCCCGGCCTTCTCCAAACTTTTATGGATGGTGTAATTGTTTGGTGAGGCTCCCCAATTGCCATAGATTCTTTCATCGCTGAATCTTATAATCAACATTTTAAGGTTTTTTAAATGATAGGTGGGGATATGAAAATGGGACACCCCATCTTTCAGTGATTTAAAGGTGACATATACTTTCCCAACATTCTTGTAAACATTTGCTTTATAGCCCATGGCCGCATTGTTCAAGGGTAGTTTAAAGTAGGTGTCCTCCGATTCCAGATAAAAAAGGATTGGATTTTTGTGAAGTACTTCTTCAGTAATTTGGGGAACCTCTATGCTTAAGGACCAACTGGGCAATTGTTCCCTAATGTCAAACGATAATAACTCTACCGTATTCGGAGCCATAGGTTTATAATCATCCTTCCGGGCTTTTGTTAAAGAAACGGATTTGTTTAAAAGATAAAGTGGGTATCCAATAATTACGGCTGCACAAATCAATGTCCAAATAATGGTCAATAAATGCATAATTCATTTTTTTGATTAAGAATTTGGGAACTTTAATCTTATAGCAAGAAACGAATAAAAATGGGAGGTTCACCCCTATAATATACGGATGGTGCTTCTCAATTGACGAATGCAAAACCATCGATTAAATGTCTGTTTTAATGGATGAAACGCATCCATCATGGTTTTACCCTATTATTTAAAATCAACAAAAGTGTTCCAAGTTGTGTGCTTTGTATAAGAGGACCGATTGTTAAAGCAATTGATTGATAACAAACAATTTAATAGAACTACATTCATGTGGAGACTATATAATATTTGGGGATGGATTTTAATCAAATCCATACGAATTGAGTTCAAGAATACTTAATTCAAATATTTTTTCGTCATCCATGTGCTTTGCAAGCAATGTTAACTTGTCGATTTCTTGTTCCAATTCAAACACCCTTCTACATAATTGGGTAATTTCTTCAACTTCCTCCTTGGACAAATGTTCTTTGGAGTAAAGTGTTGGGCTGGCCCCATGGTATACTATTGCAGAATTGCGAATCATGTAGGAACGTACCTTGCCTTGGTCGCCGATGAAGCTGTCCAATGCCTCGTTTCTTTTATCCAATCTTATTTTTAGTGCCTTACATCACTTGGATATTGCACTCTTGATTTCTTTGCTGGTTTTCTCAAAAATAATATTGCTCATCAAGCAAACTTTTTGTTATTAATTTCATACAACTTTGGGGTCTTGTCCAGATGCCAACTTTTTTCAGTCGTCCATTTGTTCCAATTTTCCGACTACCCCCATAACATCGTAGTTGGCAATTTTTCTGGTACTGTAATTTCTCTTTATGTGGTTTACATAAGTGTGAATTTCTAAGGTATAATAGTTTTCAAGCTCAAAAATGGGGTCTTTGTTGACTTCAAAACTTTCATCAATCTTCATTTTTCCATAAGCTCTGGCATGGTACACTGTTTTGTGGCTGTTGTTTTCAGAGTCCATCCACTCTATGGTAACCTCAATAAAATCATCCATTCGTTCCCTAAGTTTATAGGTCGCATGTTTAGGTATTTTTCCAAATTCATATTCAGATTTTACAAGGTCTAAAATCCACTTTTCTAGAAAATTTCCTTTCATTGTAAATTAAGTTTTAGGTGTTCTGATTTGGGCCCATTGCTGGGCTTTTGGTTCAAATTTTAATATGGAGGTTGATGGTTGTGCTCCCTGTTTTGAGACATTGGAACCTTGTTTCACCAAGATTTAACTTATAAATGCCGGTATAATCTGATTTTATGGGAGCACATAAAACAAGAGATTTTGGGCAGTTGGGCAACCTTTTTTGAAGGACTGCTCTCTATTTAAAATTTATTTATCTATATGCAATAATTCATTAAACCAGTCGAGTGCCTTTACCCGGGCTATGGAACTCTGATCGTTATCATCAAAATCAAATCCGTGACCGACCCCTTCGTATAGGTTGAGCTCCACAGGTAATCCTTTTTGTTTTAGGATATCGACCAAACAAAGTGTGTTCTCCGAAAGATAACCTTCGGTAGGAACTTGGTACAGCATAGGTGCGTAGGGCTGAAAGATATTTCCATCCAAGGCATTGTCTCCACATGGACTGGCCCCCCAATAATTATACCCGCCAGAACCTCCATAATAAAACACACCGCCAGCAAAACCAGTACTTGGCTTTGGTTCAGGAGGCATTACGCCCGAAGCGGTATCGTATTTTTTCCCATCAAAACTTTGAGTCCATTTCCACCCTTTTGGCGTAGTGTCGGTATTATACAAAGTTGCCGCTACGGCGCTGGCACCATCGGAAAACCCCAACAGACCTATATCTTTGGGTCTTACCACCGGACTTCCATCGGTGAATGTTAAGTTCTTGAGCATGGCCAATGCTGCGTTTGCATCCCTGGGCCTTATAAATTGGGAACTTATTTTAAAGTTGTCGGGAGCGGTGGTCCATTTGCCCGTTCTTGTGGATACGCCCCTGCCCGAGTAGCTATCCACAAATGCACCAACAATACAGTTATCATCAAACAATTTACGCCATTCGTTGAATTGGCCGGACATGATTCCTTTGCTGGAATCGTGGTTTGTCCACATACCATCCGAACCATGCATCACAACCACTGCAGGGTAGTTTTTTTTATTGCAATTTTTAGGGATGGATAAATAAACGGGAACTATGCCATTATTCACTTTTAACTGAATAATGGTGTCCGTAGTTGTGGATGAAATTACAGCCTTTCCATTAATAGTGTCCGATGGAAAACCATCGTCATCATCACTACAGGATGATGCGACGCCCAAAAGGGCCAAGAGAGCAAGTAGGTTGAGTTTTTGGAACGATTTAAGAAAATTTTTCATAGTCATATTTGTTTTAAATTAATAGGTGCAAGTGCAATTGGAAATTCCTTGGAAGAGGTCAATGCCCAAGGTTATTACATGGGTCCCGGATGAGTACCCCAATATTTCGGTCATTACGGCCTGGTAGGAATACCCAAAGTAAAAGTCCCCCTTTTTAAGCCCAATGATCGGAGCTATATAAAGTGGAGATCCTAATTGATCATTTAAAAATCGGTAGGTTATTCCAGCATAGTAATAGTCTAAAAAATCAAACCATTTAAACTTTGTATTTATGTCAGTAATCGATCTCCCATCATTTTCAAAATATTGGAAAAAGACAGAAGGCTCAATTTCAAAATCGGCCCTTCTGTTCTTTCTGAACTTATATCCGGAATACACATTATAGTTCCGCAACTTATCGGGTTCATAAACAGGGTTGAACTTTTCAAAATCCTTATCCAGAATGTTGGAGACATTGAGACTGAGGTAAAATCCACCACGCCTGTACAAAGTTCCAACATCAAAGTTTGGGTTGCTTGAAGATCTGTCGTTTGTTATGGCAGGATCGCCGTCAGCATTAGGGTCAAAGTTTTCAATATCAAACCTAATTTGATTGAGATTAAAGGAGAGGGCAAAGGAGAAATAATGGTCCTCATATTTATCAATGGTCAAGTGGTGTGCAAAGGAAACCTTACCGCCACGCTGTTTGGTTTCCCCGTTGGAATCGTTATAGAGCACCATCCCGATTCCCGATCGGTTCCCCAGTCTAACATCGGCGGACAACGATTGGGTGTCCGGAGCATCCTTAACACCCACCCATTGTGTTAGACCGTTCATCCTCACCTTTACAAAGTTGCCGATTCCCGCAAAGGAAGGCGACATCAAAAAAGGATTGTCAGATAAGTATTGCGACAATTGGGGCACGGTAAGTTCCTGCCCCTTGACGAGGAATACATTCATTAATATTAAAAAAACTACAATTCTTTTCATTGATTTCAATTTTATCTGTACAGCGTAAAGTGTCCAACAAACTCACGCCCCGATCCATCATTAAGTTTTACGATATACCAGTAGTCTCCAGAAGGCATTGGTTTGGAATTGTACTCTCCATTCCATTCACCTGTTGGGCCCAAAATCTGAATTTTCCTTCCATATCTATCAAAAATGTAAGTTTCAATATCTGGAAACAATTCAGTATTTTTTGGACTCCAATAATCATTTTGTCCATCATTGTTCGGAGTGAAGAAGTCTGGAATTGATATATCCACTAAATTCATCGTGGTATTTTGCATAACCTCACATCCGTTACTATCCACCACTCGAACCGAGAAAGTCCCACTTCGATCAATGGTATAGGTATTGGAAGCGGTTCCTTCATTATTGTCAAAATAATAGGTGTAAGGCGTTGCTCCGCCAGTGACATTTGCGGTTATTTGATTCACATATTCACTTGCTAGCGTTAACTCTAATTGCTCAAAGTTTTCAACTTCAAAAGGAACTTCTGCCATACAACCATTATTATGCATTATGGATAGCGTGTGTTCCCCAGAAGTGATATTTCCAAAGTTGGGACTTAGGACAAAATCATTGGGGTCCGTGGAATCCAGAGCATAGAGTACATCATTGCTGATGGAGGGGTCGAATAAGGTAACCGCAATAGTATTTGATGGAAGATTTGAATCGCACAAATACATCACTTCAACCGAAGCACCAAGGTTTGGCCCTCCAGATTGGATTCCAAAGCTGGTAGTGGTTTGGCAACCCGTGTCATCAATTACGGTCATTTCATAATTGCCAGGAGCCAAATCGTCAATATCAAACGAATTTGTATGAAAAACCATAGGCTCACCATTGTTCAACTGAACTGTAACGGGCAAAACTGCATCCTCAATAGCTACGGAAACAGAACCATTATTATTTTCCCAACAGCTTTCATGCTGAACATTTGTGGTTACATTGAATCCAATATTTATGTCTGCGTCGAAGGTGAAGGTTGCGGAATCCGCGGAGCATCCGTCGCCGTTGGTCGCTGTGATGACATAGTCGTCCCCGTCGTTGCCGTTGGAGATGGCGCCCCCTGCGCCCACGGTTAGCCCAGCGGGGCTGGATGTATAGGTCAGGTTCGCGTCATAGTTGTCCACGATGTTGGTGGCTGCCGCGGAGCAGCTCTCGGGCGTCACGGTAATGGTGGGCACGCCGGGTGATGGGTTTATGGTCAAAACCATTTCATCAGTTGTTGTACAGTTATCTATGCTAGTGGCAGAAAGTCTGAGAGTGACGTTTCCAGTACTAATGTCGTTGGTTCCTGGTTGATATACTGCGTTGAGTATTGATGAATCAACGAAACTTCCATCACCAGTAGTGGTCCATTGTAGGGTATCGTACCCTGATGCGGTGGCTTCTGAAAGGGTATAATCTTCATTACTGCATACCTGTGCATCGTTTCCAGCGAAAGTTTCTGGGGCTGTACGATATGTGATTTCAACTGTATCGGAAGTTTGGCAATCATTGGGACCTGTGGCGGTCAGGGTGAGTGTAACGACATTGCCAATGTCGGATGCAGCTGGTTGGTATACTGCATTCAATAGGGTGTTATTTACAAAGCTCCCATTTCCATTGTGACTCCATTCCAAAGTATTATAACCAGATGCAGTTGCATCTGATGCAATAAAATCAGTTTCTCCACAGACTTTAGAGTGTTCTCCAGCATCTACAACGGGAGATGTGTATATGGTGATTGTTTGTTTTACGTTAATGGAATTACCTGCAGCATCGGTTACTTGATAGGTTCGTATAATGGTTTCGGGATTGGAAAGGTTGTCAGAGGTATCATCGATCCATGTTACCGTAGGGATACCGCAATTATCATTTTCATCATCCACTACCGTAGGGTCTGGGTCTGGTGCTGTATTGCAGACGGTAATTGGGTCTGGGTCGGATGCGGTAGGGGGTGTGTTATCGCCATAACCAATGGTAAATACTTCTCGATGATTAAAGGTTACATTTTCGAAATAGGCGTTTTTGCCTGCATCGATGCTTGTGGCTGGTATCTCGGTAATGGTGCCCGTTGTAAAATCACCATCGGTGTCGGTATCTATCAATAATTTGATGCCACAATTGCCATTGTCCAAAATATCGGAGCCTGAAAGGTCCACGCGAACACTTACTCCTGATATGGGCGTTACCCCTCCAAGTTGATTGCTTTGTACCCTCCATTCTCTTTCTATTCTGGATGTGATACCCACCGGGTCTGTTGGGAGTTCTGTGGCTATTTCGTTTATACTGCCGTTGTCGTTGGCCCAAAGGAGGTAGTTGTAATTATAAGTTGGCCATCCGGGAATGGTTGGTCTGCTGTCTGGATCTACATTGTCTTCACTAAAATCTGTGTTTGTGGAAATAGTGACAATGGCATCTGCATTTTCACTTTTGGAGATACGCTGATCTAATGTATAGCGAAGTTTTATTCCGCCATTTACGGCATCGTTGTCATTGAACCGGTCAGCACCAATTCCTGCTATATCATGTTTGTAAGTGGTTTCGGCTTCCCAAATAATATCTCCATTAGCGGCTAGGTACCTGTAGGTGTCGTTACCTACAATGCTTCCCAATTGGGGACCATTATACAGGGTAATACCGTATTTTATGGCCAGATAGCTTTCGACTCTTCGGATATAGTTGCTGGGTAGGGATTCATCAGCCAATAGCACTTCTGCAATATCACCGCTAAGGTTACGGTTGGGGTCATTGCTGTTGAAGTGCATCCCCAATCTGTTAAAAATTGAAAGACTTAAGTCTGCGGAGTTATCAAGCCTATTTTGAGAAATGTCGAGAATGCCATTTACATAAGTGGTCAAAGCCTCCTCTTCAAAGTTGATAACTTCTCGTTTAAAAACACCTATGGTTGGTTGTGCCAAAAGGTCAACATTTCCACTTTGGAAATAATCACTTCCCGGGGCTGACCATGTACGACCTACGGAGAAACGATTCCCATCTGCAATGCCCAATGATAAATTTGTGGTGGAACTATGATATGTGTCCATATCGCCACCAAATAGAAGGCGTTGGGTCTCTGCTGAATTTCCTGCTCCTTCTGCTTTGAATACAATGAATACAGTGATATTATCCCTGGAATTGGAGCGAAAATGCAAGGCTTGGCCATTGCCACTGCCATCAAACCGAACTACGGGGTTAAAGTTGATATTGTCTGTACTGTTTCTGCGAAGAACGGGCAATCCAGGAATGGAACCTGCTGGGTCGAGGTAATTTGGAGAACCAAAAGGATAATCAAAACCATCGGGATAAGGGAGTGGATAATCAGCTGGGGCGGGATGTTGAACAGCATCTTGCGGGGTAAACGTGACCAGATCGTACCAGGTGGAAACAGGAGTCCCATCTGCTGGTGGCAATGGGTAAGGATCCCAAAAAAAATTATTGCCGGGAGCTGCATTAATGGCTCTTCCCGCTTTAAACCATGTATCTACTTGATTTTGGCCATAGGTATTACTGTTTGAAAGGAACAGACAAAGTACAATTATGCACTGGAGTGTATATTTCAGCAAATCACCAAAAAGCACACTAGGTCCTTTTTTGGCTGATTTCTGTTGGAAAAAGAAATGGAGTAGAAGTTTCGTCATAACAAGTAGGTTTTAAAGATTTCTTGATGGGGCCAGTTCAAGAAATAGATTTGGTAAGTATAAAATAAGGCACTTTATACATACACAGGGTCAACCAATTAACCTATGTAGGGTTCCAATTGATGAAAGGCGCAAATGAGTTTACGGATGAAGAGTTGCCCTTATATAGAAATAGTCAATTTTGTAAGTATTGTCTTGTTATTATTAAGAATGATTGAACTCTGAAAGAATGCAGAAAACGATAAGTTGATAAAAAAAGGCCGCCAATTTTTTTATTGGCGGCCCAACCATCTCTGTTAGTGAAGAACCAAAGAGTTACACCAAACCTAGTTCTTACATTGATTTAAAAATATGGGCAGGATGGTTATTTTATCAGATTTATTTCTACTCTTCTGTTTTGCTTTCTTCCAATTTTTGTTCCATTGGAGGCGATTGGTTTTTCTTCACCATACCCAATGGCTGTTAATCTATTGCCTGAGATTCCCTCGTTGATCAAGAAATCCCTTACCGAATTGGCCCTGGCTTCCGATAGTTTTTGGTTGCTTTCTTTGCTTCCAACACTATCGGTATGTCCTTCCACGGTAAATTTGGCATTGGGGTATTCGTTCAGAATTTGGATGATATCTACCATCACAGTAACCGATTCTGGTTTGATCGTTGCTTTTCCGGTATCAAAAAGGATGGTCTTGGCATAATCATTCAACTGTTTTTGAACTTCTTGGGTAACTTCTGGGCAGCCATTGTTGCTCACTGGACCTGCTACTTTAGGGCAGTCATCATCCATATCGGCCAATGTATCACCGTCAGAATCTGGGCACCCTTTAAGTTCTGGGCTACCTGGGTCGTTAGGACAGCGGTCGTCTTGGTCTATGATTCCGTCCCCATCTGTATCGGGGCAACCATTGAATTCTTCAAGTCCCGCTGTGTTCGGACATTTGTCATCCTTGTCCAGAATACCATCTCCATCGGTGTCGGGCCATGGGCATCCATTGTTTTCTTGTGGTCCAACTTCATTGGGGCAGTCATCGTCTTTGTCCAAAAGGCCATCACCATCAGTATCTGGCCAAGGACAGCCCGTATTTTCTATGGGGCCAGGGGTTTCTGGGCAACGGTCCATATCATTTTTAAGCCCATCTCCATCCTTATCGCGTAATTTGCTTTGATATATTGGAACCTTGAGTCCGGCATAGACATCCAAGGATTTGGTCTGGCCAAAAATAGATGTTAGGATAGACCCCGATCCCAGATAGAAAGGACCAGCCCTGAGACCAGCACCCCAGCGAAAACCGATTTCCTGCATCAAACTTATTGGAGAGTAGATGCTCAGCCAAGCAGTTTCCAGTCTAGGGGTCAATGAAACTTGGTTTTGGATATGATGGGTGTTGAGCTTGTTCTCTCCCCTTAGTGAAATATCGGAGTTTAGGTTCAAATAGAACTTTGAATAGATGTTCCAGTCCACATTGGCATGCAAAGCGGTGGGCAACCCTGTTTTGGATGATTCTTGCAAACCACCTATTACATCAAAATTGTTTTTCAGGGCATCTTCTAGGTCATCGCCTTCAAAATTATCAATACTCTGTACTTTGTTCAGGTCATAGGTTTGCTGTTCTCCTCCTTTGTTGTTTATGCTTCCAATGTCTGTGATAGATGCACCAAATTTTAGTTTGTATTTATTGATGCCCCTGTTGGATATTTTATTTCCATTGAGGTCTACCAACTTTTGGTTTTCATGGTCGGGCCTCCACTCATATACAAATCCAATATCTGCACCAAGGCCCGTGGACTGTCCAAAACTGAATGCATCTCCCAGGCTGTCATCGCCTCCCACATCATAACCGTGGGTAAGGGTTCCATTTGTTGCTACTTCTTCTGTGGCAGCATTGTAGTCGACAGTTACTTCGGAACCATTAAGATAGGCATGGTGTATGCCAGACAAATATTTAAGGGTAAGACCTCCTTTTAGGAAATGTTCGTCCTTGTCCATCAATATCCTTGCATAGGTGGCACCTATTTCTGTCCAAAGGGTGAGCTCTCCGGACAGGTCTCCTTCATTGATGGAAAAATCCTCATTTTCATCAAAACCTCCTTCTTTGTCAATGGTAGAACCATCTATATCGTCAACATTGGCAAAAATGCGGGCTCTTGTATAAAGGGCCACAGAATGTTTTTCGGAAAGACTGAGCATGGCCGATGGTCCAAGAATATCCAAGTTGGCCGCTATAAAGTTGTTGCTTTTTGGAGTTGTTTTGGCATCGTCAAAGGTTTTGTCTATGTCATTGAATGCATCTCCCAAAGTAGCACTTAAATAATTGTTACCAAAAAAGGCACTTACACCTATTAGGTTGATGTCCAGCTTTAATCTGGAATCTGCAATATTGGCCGGGTTGGAAAGGACACCGTGCACTCCATTGTAATTGTCTGTGAGCAAACCTTCGTAAGATTGTGCTCTGAGCATGTAAACTGAAAATAAAAGTAAAATGCTCAAAAGGATTTTTTTTGAATGCATGTTTTAAAATTTTAGTCCCCAAAACAAGGGCAAGGGTTATTAATTATTTTGATTAATAGACCCCAAAGAGAATATAAAAAGAGGTATTGTAGCGGGTACAATGCACGAAAGGCCCTTTTGAATTGACGGATGGGGGAGTTGGGTTTATCTGGAATTTAATTTGAAGGAATATTCCCCAGAAAAATGGATGGAAAAAACACAGGTGTTGGAAAATAAAAAACCATTACAACCAAGGAACTGATCTAGTTCCTTGGCGTAACGGAAACCTCAACTAAACTAAACACTTTTATGACCAACAGTCGTCAAAAGTGAATTGCTATATGTGCATGCGTTAAAAATTGATCTTGCTTTTTCAATTGGCTTTAACGCTTGATTGCAGAACAAACATAAGAGCAAAAAATGGAATTAAGGTAGCTCGTTTTATGAATGCCCCGTTTCAACTAATGGATGCCCGTTTTCAATTGGTGGATGCAAAAATGAGACATAAAAAAAGCAGCCCAAAGGACTGCTGTTTTATTTAAATGATATACGGTTTTATTCAGAGATTTCCTCTACCGATGCACTTGGTGCGTTTTTTTTAACGGAAGAAATGCCATTTTCCATGGCAGATTCACTGGAATACATTTCGCTATTCCCAATAACTTGACCGTTGGAAGCTTTCAGGTTAAAGAATGGGCTTCCATCCTTTGCGGTGTTTCGCTCAAAATTCCCATCGTCTTGTGAATGAGTTCTTACTGATTCGATGCCATTTTCGCAGGCAGACTTGGAGGAGTACCCTTGACTGCTTAAAATAACCTGGCCGTTTCCAGCTTTTAAATTAAACCGGTACTTACCAGCTTTATCCGTTTTAATCTCAAATTTTCCCATATTCTTTATGTTTTAAGTAATAAATCTAGATAATATATTAAAAATTGACCAATAAAAGCGAGAGAAATTGTCAATAAAATAAGCTTTTACTCTTTTTGAAAGGTGAATGGGAATGGTGCCATGTTTTTGGGATAAAAAAAGGAGGCCGATCGGCCTCCTTTTGAATTATGTAAGTTTATGCTTTACACCCTGATTTGACCGTCTCCAAATACATAGTATTTGTTGGTGACCAATTGTTTTAGACCCAATGGACCACGGTGGTGTAATTTATCTGTACTAATGGCAAGCTCTGCGCCCACGCCCATTTGACCACCATCGGTAAATCGGGTGGAGGCGTTTTGGTACACTGCTGCACAGTCCACATTTTCCATAAAGGTTTTTGCCACACCATTGTTTTCTGTCATGATGGAGGCAGAGTGCCCGCCAGAGTTTTTGTTGATTTTCTCTACGGCTTCATCAATATTGTTGACGGCACCGATAACACACTTCATGGCCAAAAACTCTTCTTGCCAAACGGAAGGGTCCGGAATTACTTCTTCATCCTTCAATACTTTTTTGACTTGATCATCTACCAAGATGGATACGTTGTTGGCGGTAAGGACTTGCTGCAATTCCTTGAGCTTGTCCTCATAACCATCAATTTGGGTATCCATCAAAACTTTGTCCAATGCGTTACAGGCAGAGATTTTATGGGTTTTCGCGTTCAAGATTACTTTTAGGCTCTTTTCCCAATCGGCATCTTTGTGCACGTAAAGAAAATTGTTTCCTCTACCGCTTATCAAAACGGCGCATTTGGCGTGTTCCTTTACAAAGGCGATCAAGCGCTCACCACCACGGGGAACAATAAGGTCCAAGTCTTGGTCTGGATTCCTTAAAAATTCCTGAGTTTGTGTCCTGTCCATTTCCAAGAACTGGATAAAATCCTCCGGTAATCCGTTTTCGGACAAGGCTTGGTGCCAAAACTTTACAAGGGCCTTATTGCTATGGTAGGCTTCTTTACCACCTTTCAACAATATTTTGTTGTTGGCCTTGAAAGCTAGTACGGCGGCCTCGACGGTTACATCCGGACGTGATTCGTAAATAATCATTATAGTGCCGAAAGGGGCTGTACGGTTGATGATTTTTAAACCGTTGTCCAACTCTCTTGTGGAGATTTCCTTGTTAACAGGGTCCTCCTGCAAACGAACCTCTTTTACGGCCTGGATCATTTGGTCTACCTTCTTTTGGTCTACAACCAAACGATCGTACAATGCTTGATCGTTGCGGTTAAATGCGTCAAGATCCTTTTTGTTGGCTTGGAGCAATTCTTCTCGGTTTTGATCGAGAATACGCTCCATATCTTGTAATACTTTATTTTTTAAATCTGTTTTTAATAACTTCATTACTCTGGTTTTGAAACTTCTGTTCCTACGTTTTTTCCGTCTATAACATCTAGGATTACGTTATCCCGCTTACCGTTAACAATGTAGGATGGAATGTTATCGGCAGCTGCTTTTTGTGCGTAGCTCAATTTTGAACCCATACCGCCGCGGCCTTCACCTTCTTGTTTGTTGCCCTCTTCAATATATTTATCTAGGTCTTCTTTGGGCTCAACTTTATCGATTACCTTGGAATCCGCCTTTTCAGGGTGTCCATCATACAGGCCGTCAATATCCGTCATCAGGATTAATTTATCGGCCCTCATTAATTGTGCAAGCAAGGTGGCCAGCTCGTCGTTGTCCGAAAACATGGACATGGATACGGAAACGGCATCATCCTCATTGGCTATCGGGATTACTCCTTCGGAAAGGAGCCCTTCAAGACAATTGATCATGTTGTCGCGGTGCACCCCAGGGTTAAAATCCCTTTTAGTGGGAAGTACCTGGGCACATTTCATACCGTAATCGTTAAAGATGTTGTAATAATGTCTCATCATTCTGGGTTGCCCAATGGCAGAATAAACTTGCCTACGTTGGGTTTTGTCCTTGATCTTTGCTTTTCCCAGCACCTCCTTACCGGCAATTACCGATCCGGAGGAGACCAAAATGGTCATGATGTCTCGTTCGTACAGTTCTGCAATTTGTTGCACCAAATTGTTTAGCACAGGTCTTACTATTCTGTTGTCTTTGTTGGTCATCACATTTGTGCCTACTTTGATGACCACTAGTTCTTTATACATGGTTTAGTATTCTTCGCCCAGTTCCACAGCTCTGCCAAATGCTGCGAAGGCGGCTTCTTTGATTAATTCGTTTACATTGTTGTCTTCCATGGAGTCCAAGGCGGCCCTGGTTGTTCCTCCTTTGGAGGCTACCATTTCCATCCAGGTGTCTGGATTGAGGTTGTTTTGGTTGAACAACTCTACCGCACCGGTAAAGGTTTGGCTCACCAATACTTTGGATACATTTTCGGAGAATCCCATTTGTAGGGCGGCTTCCATCATACTTTGCATAAAGTAAAAAACGTATGCCGGCCCACTTCCGGAAATTCCGGTGGAGGCATCAATGAATTTCTCGTTTTTAACCCGAAGTGATTTTCCCGTAGTGTCCAATAGGCTTTCTACCATGAACAATTCCAGTCGTGATACTTCATCTGCGGAAACATAGCTGGTTAGCCCTTTCCCAACCTGTGCCGGCAAATTGGGCATGGCCCTTACCACTTTTTTTATTCCTAAAGCTTCTTGAATGTAGTTTATGGTGACCCCCGCCATAATGGAAATGAACAATTGTTCCGGGTTTACCAATTTTTTCATGCGTTGGAAGAGTTCTTCGGCATGGTAGGGTTTTACTGCCAAAAAGATAATGTCTGCCTGTGGAACACAATCTTCGATTTTGTCAATGGCATCGAAATAGGCAATTTTTCCTACTTCTTCCAATTTTTCTTTTGACTTGTCCAGCACCATAATGTTGCGTTTCTTCAACAATTTGGATTTAGACATACCTGTGGCATAGGTAAGCCCCATGTTACCTGCGCCAATAACCAATACTTTCATTTGTTTTATTAAAGGGTTATTAAATTATAATGGTGTTATGCTAATACATTACATTCTTCACAATCTTTGACCTCACCATAGTAAGTTTCACGGTATTTGTGCAAAGTGCGAACGGGAAGCCCTATAATGTACTGTTTAATATACGTAACCTGGGTGGTAAGTTCCCCCATTTTAACGCTATAACGTTTTTCATATTTGGTTTCCCTTTTAATTCTTGAAAGTCTCATTTTATTGTTATTGATACTAGAGTTTTTATGTTTATTGGTCTTCCTGTTCGTTCAGGAATTGTTCCTTGTATTGTGCCTTTTTTAATGTTTTACGGCGTTCTACTGATTTTTTAGTGTATTCTTGACGGCTTCGTATTTGGTCCAAACGCTTGGTGTTCCTATATTTTCTTTTGTAGCGTTTTAGAGCCCTTTCAATACTTTCGCCTGGCTTAACTTCTATTTTTAGCATATAATGATTTATCTGTTCAATCTCATTTCTAAATGGGTTGCATTGAACCCTTTTTCTTCGAAAAATTTTTTGTTCGGATATTGGTTTTCACCGGTAATGTGAATGGCAACGTCCCCTTTGCAATATTGGAGCGTATAGTCCAATAGTTTCTGTTCGATGTCGTTACCCCTATGATCTCTGTGTATTACAAAGAATACAAGAAAGTTTTCGGGGATATAGTCTCCCATACCGGTCTTGTTCACAACAGCTAAACCTAGAATTTCATTTTTCTCTTCCATGGCAAAAACATATCCGCCCAATCCGGGAATATCTTTGGTGGAATACTGAATAGCTTTTCTAATGGCTTTTTTCTCTGCCTTTTTTCCCTCTTGATGGTCAAAAAGGAAGTTGGCAAACCGATTTGCTTCCATGGTAGAAAGTCTAGTATAGGCATCGTAGGTTTTGATTACCATGCTTTTGTTTTGAACGATAATGGATTTGGTTTTTTGTTAAAGGTTACGACTAGGGCTGATGGAAAATGGCGGAAATCTTTTTCCGTATTTCCATTATAATGGGGTCAACTTCCCGGGTTAAGGGAAGGTAATTATAGCGTAGGCGGTATAAACTTATCTGGCTGGTTTCTAAATACCAGATAATTAAAACTTAGGATCCTGCAATTTTTTCTCTCGTGGAGCTTGACGTTCATCAGGGCAAAGATAAGAAACATAGCCCTTAAATCCCAATAATACTGGGGTTTATGTTTTTTGTAACGTTTATTCCAAGGTTTTGGACATAAATTAAAGTGGTGGTTAGGTCGATTATTGTAAGGATTACTTAAAGGTCGTGTATTTAATGTTAATTGTTCTTAAAAGTCAACTTTTCAATGGAGCATAACAACTATAGATTTGGCCAAAATATTGAATGTTTTCCATTGCTTCCAAGAATACTGGTGTAGAACGTCATCAGAAAAAGGGTGTTGAAATACTTCCAATCAACAAGCCTTAACCTTACCCTATTAATTCGGTTGGAGGCAGTAACGGTATGGGTGGAGTTATAAAGATTGGCTGCTTTTTAATAGGATGTCGCCAAATGCAGTCTTTCCAATGTAACTGTTTTTAACTTATAGGTTGCTTTACTCTCTTATAGAACATCAAAACCAAGAAACTTATCAAAAAAACAAAACATACTGCCCCGATAATTGTTTGTGATAGAGAGAGGGAGTGGTGATAGTATCTGCTCAATCCGTAACCTGTGATACTGCCGTAGAGGACAATGGAGTGGACAACATAGATGGCCAGGGTATGCCGACCGATATCGAGTACGATTTTGTGGTTCAAAAAGTTTCTCAAGAGCATAAATGTTGCAAAAACCAACAGAACCACACCCAACCGGGCAAAAAGATAGCTTTCCCCAAGTGCGTTTTTAAAAAATTGGAGATCGGTAAGGTTTTCAAGGTCCCTTATGAATTCATAGGATTGGAAAATAAGTAGAGTGCCAACTGCGAGGGTAGCCAATAATGCTTTCCTATAAAACCCCTGTTTGTTGAGATTGTAATGGAAGAATCCGGAAATGCAGGCACCCGCCGTTGCAAAACCAAACCAGGGCACTATGGTAAAAACTGAACCGTTCGCCCGGGTAAAATAATTTGAGACCCCATCGGGCAAGAAACTATATTCCCATTGGCCAAAGGTGGCACTGGACAAGAAAAGTAGAATGGTAATGGAACCCAGCAGAATTTGAAAAACATAGGCTTTGAACCGATAGGAAATCAAATAAAGAACGATGATCAGTATAATGGAGAGCCCCAAGCATTGGAGTACGTGGACAATATCAAAGTTCGCATTGATGGAACCTTCCCACAATCGCCCAAACCGGATTTGCAATATATAGCCGATAACAATGAGGAAGCTGCCCCTTTTTATTCCTTTTTTTACTCGGGGATTTGACCATCCCATCCCATATTTCTTGAGAAGTAAATAGGTGAATATAAATCCTGATACGGTAAAGAACACAGGAGCTGTCACACCTCTTAGGTAACTCCAAACAAAAAAGAGTGAACTTCCTTCCTCTCGATGGGCATCTGCCAACAACGAGGACACAAAATGCCCCTGTAGCATCATCAATATGGCCCACGCACGTAACGCATCTATAAAGTATAGCCGTTCGGTGCTTAATTGATCATGTGATGGTGCTGTTATTTCATTTTTCAAGTGTAAAGCCTGCTTTTATAGGTTTGAAAAAGGATTATTCACTATTTGAAGTACGAAATTATTGTGCCATTGGACGCTCGACCGCAATATTAATATTGGTACTTGATTTAGATGGTAAACTTAAAGGAAGTAACCCTATAATCGTATTATGTGTCCATTTAAATTATCCCGCACATAAGGCATAGGGTTACCAGCTCCACGCTATTTTTGCACTGGGTCTTTTTGAGCATGTTCCTTCTATGTGTACGGACAGTGAGAAAAGCTATCTTCAATTCCTCTGCAATTTCCGCATCGTTTAGGCCTTTGGCCAAAAGCTCGGCTATTTCCCTTTCCCTTTTGGTGAGGGATTTAGCTATTGCATTACGTACCTCCTTTCCCATACTGGGATCAAAAACACCTTTGTTTGCATAAACGTTCAAGTAATTTTTTCCCCATCAATGCTGAAATAGGACACTGTATCATTGTGTTGAACGCCAAGGTGGGTAATATCGGTATGTATGCCCAGTTGATGCTGTGTTGTACCGTCTTCGGAAAGTGACAAGGGGGAAACCTGTATCATCATATCACGTTTTTCACCTCGATGGTTTCTATAGGGATAGGTGTACACATATTTATAATATAAACGCTCCTCCTCGGTTAGGAAACGATTAAAAAAATCGCTGATGGCCGCTTCCTTTTGGGCAATGGTGGGAATAACCTCGGGCAAGGCCATGTCCAACAACAGGTCCATAGTGGTTTTCCCGGGATCTACACCCAACAAATCCACTACTCCGGGGGAAACATATTCCAACTCAAAGGTAAATGTGTTGGCAATGTAGAAATAGAACTGGCCTGGCGTAAAAAGTGAGGCCATGCGCACCAAGTTTGTTGGGATTTTAAACCGAGAAGGCTTTTTTATGCGGTCTTTATATCCCTTTTTCCAAGCCTGGAATACAGGAACAAGGTTTGGGTCCATGTGCTTAAGTTGTTAGGTCGGTTCAGCGATTAAATTAGGGATTTATGTTAAAATTACCTAAAATGCGGTATTTACATGGGGCTTTTTATGAGGTAGCTTTGGAGTGAATAGGCATTTGGTCCGGGCATCAGCTTTTTTTGTCCCATTGCTTAATTTAAATGGTATGTTCAAAACACTTCCAGTCTTCATTTTTGTAATTTCTACCTTTTCGTTGACGGCACAGAACAGTTTTCCATGCACGGAATGTGAAGGGATTTCCGCAATGCCCAATATTAAAATTGACTGTGACGATATAAGGGGGTCCCTTGCCGGTTATGAAAATATGGAACGGATAATCGAATGTTTGGAGTGCAGATGTGAGAAAGCGGCAGAGAAGGAAAAAAGACAAGCTGAGATTGAGGCCATGTATGACCAAAAGAACGTTTTGGACGATAAGGCCCAGAAAGTATGGGAAGAAGGACATCGGGCCAGCAACAAATTAACGGACAACAATCCAAATTTTGAAGCGGACAGACAAGCGGCCATTGACAAATTGGAGGCGTTCATAACCTATAAACGACAAGCTATTGGTGTCCAAAAAGATATCAATCAACGTTTTGGGGGAAATGCAAGCACTAAATATGCAGAAGACGACATTATAAGTGCACAAAACACCATTGCGCGCCTGCAGAACAAGAAAAAGAAAAAGACTTTGGTTCTGTCCGGCATGGATGCAGGGGCAATTTCCGATAATTATAAAAATCCCTCTACGCTTAATAATGATACGGCTTTAAAAGCAGGGAATAACCCGTCCGTTTCCACAGCTACTTCAGATTATGCCCGTCAAGGTGCCAGTCAAAACCAAGTCTACCAGAAAAAAATGGAGAAAAGGCGCCAGCAAATCGCCACAATGCGACAAAGACTGGCCGAACAGCAACGCCAATCGCAAAATTTACAAAATGCCGCCGATCAGACGATGGGCCAATGGGCCCAACAAATGCAAAATGGCGGAACCAATTATATAGAGGGAGTACAGCCACTGGCGGAAGAGTTTGCCAGACAGGGGAATGTGGAAGGTGCAGTCGGTGCCGTAGTAGTAGGTACAGCTGCATCTATAATTGCCGATCTCTCGCAAAGAAAAAAACAAAGGGAAGCCGAGGAACGAGCCGAAGCAGAACGGCAACGTCGCTTAAAATTGCAACGGGAAAGGGAACAACGGTATCGGGAAGAACAGGAGCGATTAAGACGCGAAGCATTTAAAATGGTCATCGATCAGCGCAAAAATATCCTGCATGCCTTCAGCGAAAGCTTGCCGCTCCCTTTGTCTAGCAGCAAGCTACAAACCGACCGAATCTATTACTTCTTTTATGCCACGGATTCCAGTACCATGAACAAGAAAAACACCACTGTTTATGTTTCCAATGTCTTTGAAATAGCACAATACGACAATGGCACTTGGCCTTATCAGCGAAGAGTGGATAAGGAAATTGCTGCACTGGCCCCATATACACCTACCATGCAAGGGTATTACCTCACTTTGGACGACGCCAAAACCATGCGCAACGAATTTGTAAATAGTTTTAAGTCCATCGAGGGCGTTAGTATAAAAGAAGTGGAATATAAGGGAAAACCCAAAAGTGGGATAAAATCCAATAATGACTCCAGCCCATTGGGCATACCTTTGGGGACACTCAAAAAAGAGCACAAAAATGTTATGGATAAACCGAATCCCAAAACCACAGGAGGGCTGGGAGTTCCAATAAAGAACAATTGATAAGTAAACCAATGAAAAAATGTATCCTCTTATTATCGCTGTTATTGACCATTGGCATGCAAGGGCAAGATGCCGTTACATTGCTCAAATTTGAAGAAGCCGAAAAGGCTTTTAACTCGGGCGATTACAGGGCTGCTATAGAGAAACTTGCAGAAGTTGAAGCAGGGATAGGAGTTACCTCAAAGACACTCTACCTAAAAATCATGGCACAAAACCAGTTGTTGGGTGCAGAAAACAAAGTATTTACAGATCCATCAACAACGCTTGACTTTACATTGTTGCGCAGTTTGTTGGAAAATACCCAGACCTATATAAATGCCATGAAAGAACAAGGGCTTGACGATAGGTTTAGGGAAGTGCACAATATTCACGAAAAGCTTAAAGCCTACCCCAAAACCGAAGCAGAATTAAAAAACATATACACAAAACCCTTTGTAGAAACAATTGATAAATATTATGCAAGCATTGGTAGTCAAGAAGATATTGCCAGCGTAGGGACAATGGTTGTCGAAGAAAATCAAGAAAATGATTTTAACAGCCAGTATGTAGAAAATTATAGTAGTACCATCATCACAAAAAAAGCGATAGGGAAATATTCCCTAAATATAGAAGGCCCGCATGGAAGCAAAACCGTATTCAATAAAGAAAAGGGCGTTTACAAAGGTATTTTATTTACTTCAAATTTTGAACATACCAAAAAGCTCTACGATAAATTGACTTCAAATAGCTTATCGTTGGTTTCTGTATTGCCCTTTAATATGGATGATATCCAATCCTTAAAGATCAGACAGGGCAGTTTTAGTGGTGAAGAAGCCACTATTGTTAACCAACAGCAAGAAGTTAACAGTACTAATTATAGTGTCAATTACTATTTTAGTAATACATCGGGTAGGCTCATTGGCACCGTTACAAGTTTAAAAGGCGGTGTGGTTACAATAATCCGATTTACAGATTTCCGTGAAGTTAAAGGGTTGACTTTCCCTTTTAAAAGGATAACAAAAACCCATCAATTATCTGAACATGGCAAAGAAGGATATAACTATGAAGAAGGGTTGGGAGATGAAAAGTTGGCCCTTTTGATGGAACAGGACAACTACATGTCGAGTATTATAAATACAACCACCCGGTTAAAAATAAACGAACCCATACCCGAAAGTGTTTTTGAATAAAAAATGATTATGAAGAAAACCATATTTCTCCTACTATTATTTATGGCGTTTGGTTCCCAAGCCCAAGATGCCGTTACATTGCTCAAATTTGAAGAAGCCGAAAAGGCCTTTAACTCGGGTGATTTTAAAACGGTATTGGAAAAGTTGGACGAAGTGGAGGCCATGGCGCAACCCACATCAAAGACCCTTTATTTAAGAATTGCATCACTAAACCATCTGTTTGATGGGGACAAACTTTTCAACAATCCGGAACAATACGAGCTTTTGGAAGGACTTAGGAACCATGTAAACACCTATTTGGAGGCAATGGCCAATTACGAACTTGATGATAGGTTCAGGGAAGTGTACCAAATTGGGGAAAACCTCAAAAAATATCCCAAGGACAGAGCAGCCTGGGAGAAATGGAACCAAGAGGAAGACAACAGAAGAAACCCCAAGGAGTATTACCCCAGTGGCACATTAAAGTCGATAACCAAAACAAAAGAAGGTTCCAATACCGTTAATTGGCAGGCCTATTATGAAAACGGCCAACTAAAGGAAGAGGGAGAAAAGGTAGGGGAGAAAAAAGTGGGTCCATGGAAACATTACCACGAAAATGGACAACTGGCCGCCCAAGGAACCTACTGGGATGGAGGAAAAATCACTGGTAAAATAGGAAAATGGTACTATTATTATGATAATGGAACAACAAAAGAAGCAGTCAATTATAGATCGGTTTCCTATACGGATGGTACGGTACGGTCGCATTTATGGGGCCAATATTTAAGCTGGTATAAAAATGGACAATTAAAGGAGGAGGGCACTTTTGAAAAGGAGATTGAGACTTTATTCGGAACTGGGTACAATGAGGGCAATAACAGGAAAGTAGGTAAATGGAGTGAATATTATGAGAATGGTCAATTGAAAACATATCAAGAATACGATAAATATGGTCTCCATGCTGGCCTTTATAAAAGTTACTTCGAAGATGGAGTTGTGAAAACTTCGGGACAATATGGAGGCTACAATGGTAGTATGCCAGTTGGAGAATGGAAAACCTATTATGAAAACGGCAACCTAAAATCATTAAAAGCGTACAGTAAAGATGGGTATAAAGCCAAATGGGAACTGTATTACCCAAACGGAACAATTAAAGAATCCGGCAGATATAATTATAAGGATAATAAGGAAGGTAATTGGGAAGCCTATCATCCCAACGGTCAACTTAAAGAGGAAGGAAAGTATAAATATGGTAATAAACATGGTAAGTGGAGCTATTATGACCAAAATGGGAACTTGATAAAGGAAGAAAGATTATAGAAAAATGGTAAGTCAATATCGTTTATTTAGCCAAAAAAAACACTAGCCAATAGTTTTTTTGGCAAAGCTCCTAATGAAATTATGAGGAAAAAGGAGTTTTTTGCTTCAAAAATTCTGGATGAATGTGGTAAGGTCCTCCGATGGGTGGAGTTTTAATTTTTTTTTCAAGCGACTTCTCAATACCCTTAAACTCTCTTTTTTAATGATCATGATATTGGCCACTTCGGAGGATGTCATCCCTAGTTTTATAAAGGCCAAGTGCTTTATGTCCTTTTTTGATAGATTGGGGTACCTCTCCAAAATCTTACCGTAAAAATCAGGATGCATCTTTTTAAAATGAATCATAAAATCTTCCCAGTTTTCATCTAAGTTCAATGTTTCTTGAATATAGGTCAAAACACTCTTTAGTTCCTTTCGTTTACTGGGTTCCAATTCCAAAATTTTATGCTCGATTTTTTCGATGATGGCTTTTTTCTTTTCCAGCAGTACAGAAGATAATAAGAGATTCTGCTGAATAACCTCCCTTTCCTTTTTCTCTATCTCGGCAATTTTTCGGTCTTGGATGTTCCTGGTACAGCTCAATACCAACACCACCTTGTTCTTTTTGTCAAATATGGGCTTGGTATATCCCTCAAACCATTGGTAACCATTATGCTTTGTTTTAAATTTTAATTCCAGTTTATCGGGAACAGAGGTTACACCATTGGTGGAGCTCGAAATATTCTTTAGTAGTATGGAATGATGGTCTGTATGGACAAAATCATACGGAACCTTTCCCCTAAGATTTTCAGAAGTGTACCCCATGATTTCCTCGGTAGAAGGGCTTGCATATAGGTAACGGCCATCCACCGGATGGTGCAAACAAATTACATCAATGGTATTTTCTGCAATCAGTTTGAGTTTATCGAGCTTTTGTTCCGTCAGTAACCTGGCAAGAGCTTCCCCATCAAGATTTTCATCTTCATCAAGTAGCTTAAGAAGATTTTCTGTTTCTTCCCCTCTGGTTTGCATTTCATTTGCTTTGTTCACCTACAAGCAAGTTAGTTTTTTAGATACTTCTGAGCAGTTGTTTTTATTAAGAAATGGAAAACAACGGTCATTACTTATAAAAAGAGTGAATCAATAGGGCGAAGATAAGTAAAGCCCATAAAAATCGTTACGGTTTTTGATCGGCAAAATGGGGGACCATCAGAAAGTAGGTTTAAAACCAGCCCATTACAATTCGATTATATTAAGCTCAAATATTTTTTTGAGGGTGTTAACGGTTTGTTAACGCTATGCGCGGTTAGCATTTGTTCGGAGCTGTCCAATGGGCTAATTTCGATTTCCCATAATGGAAACTCTTCTGAAGAGCATTCCATACAAGGTGAGGTTTTAGGAAGGAGCAGCACGTTCTATGTTCGTTCATTAAGGAGAAAAAGACCCCGCGTAGGAGCCTTACTTATTTTGAGGCAATTCTTTTGGGAAGCAACCTACCGACATGTAGTACAAGCACTGAATCTTTATAATCCAAAGTTCCGCGGACAAGTAGAAGAAATCGTCTTACAAAACAATTCAAATGCAGTGAAAAACATCATTCCAATATCATTTTTAGCCTTGATCCTCGCTTTAGTTCCATTTTTGGGGTGCAATAATGTTCATGGATCAAAATCCTATCAATATCGAAATGGCCAAATTTCATCCACACGGGACATTTATTCAGATAGCATCCTTAAATATGTAAAGTACAACTATCCAACTTTGGCGTTGATGCATGCCAATGTTGTAGATGGAACCGGTACGGTCTTAAAGGAAGATCAAACCATTGTAATTAAACACGGTTTGTTCGAAGCCATTGGCGGGCATACCGAAATTGAAGTTCCAAGGAATGCAAAAATCCTAGATCTTAAAGGAAAGACCATTATTCCTGGTATTGTGGGAATGCACAACCATTTACATATCCCGGGATTCCCCAATGTGGGTAACATGGCGGCCAAATTATATTTGGCCTCAGGGGTCACAACCATTCAAACCTGCGGTGCGGCTTTACCCTACAAGGAATTGGAGTTGTCCAAGGAAATAGAAAAAGGAAACCAAATAGGTCCCGACATAATTCCAAGCGCGCCGTTTATTACAGGAAAAGATGGCAATCCCAATATGGTAATTCCAAGAGATGACAAACACTTGAAGGATACTGTTCAGCATTGGATCGACCAAGGAGTAACTTGGTTTAAAGTGTACCGTAATACAACACCAAAAGACTTAAAAACAATTATTGATGTCGCTCATGGCAGCAAGGCCAAAGTGCGAGGACATTTATGTGCCACAACCTTTGAAGAAGCCGCTCAATTGGGCATTGATGGTATTGAACACGGTCTGAACAGTACCAGCGATTTTAGGATGAACAAAGAGTATGGTATCTGTGGTGGTGGTCGAGAGTATATGGATGAACTTATTGTTGAAAGCCCTAAAGTAAAAGCCTTGCAGCAGTTGATGATCGATAAAGAGGTGTTTTTAACCTCTACGCTGTCCATTTATGAGGCCAGTATCCCCAATAGGGCTTATGCAGATAAAAGAACATTAAAGACCATGTCCCCTTTTTTATTGAACCAATATGAAGAACGTAGGGAAAACTTGGATAAAAATATAAAAGATACCACCAGAAACAACAGGTTAAAACGAATCATGCAGTTTGAATACCAGTACTTTAAAATGGGCGGTTTGTTGTGCAGTGGCGTTGATGCCGGTAGGCACGTACTACCTGGTTTCGGTGACCAACGAAATTACGAATTGCTTATTGAGGCTGGATTTTCCACGCCAGAAGCCGTTCAGATAATGACGGGCAACGGAGCCAAAGCATTGCAACGTTTCGATATCGGGACCATTCAGGAAGGCAAAAGGGCCAATTTTGTCATCTTAAATGGAAACTTGGAAAAAGACCCTGCTATTATTGAAAAGGTCGAGACTGTTTTTAAAAATGGCATTGGCTATGATTCCCATTCAATTTTGGAAACCATAGAAGGACAATTTGCAAAAGAATAAACAACCCTAAAAACCAAAACAATGACCGAAACCAATTCAAAACCAGTAAGTAAGACAAAGACCGTGGTTGTTTTTATAGCGACCATCATTTTGGGATACCTTCTTTTTATAATCCCAGATGTATTTTTTGGGGTCACCAAATTAAATGGAGGTAAAATCGGCATCAACTTGCTTTATATAGCCCTTTTTCAATTGATATCGGTTGCGGCCCTGCTCTATGCCTCTCTCAAAATCCTAAAGAAAAAATTCAGCGATATTGGCCTTAGGTTCGAAAATTTGGGAACCGACATGCTTCTGGGCCTTCTGTTTGGTGGTCTGTGGACCATTCTTCAATTTGTCTTCATCATTCCCAACACAGGTGGGATAAACCGCCCGGACATTTATGGCATGTCGGAAATGTATGATGGCACTCTGGTCGGAACCCTATCTTTTGTGGCTTTGGGCGTGATCGGTGGCGGAATCACCGAAGAACTTTTTAACCGGGGATATTTCATCAATGTGCTTAAGGAAACCTTCAAGAACCCAAAAACGGGGCTATGGTTTTCAGCAATTCTATCCATTCTGATTTTTGCGTTGGGGCACATGCCCGTCAGTGCATTGGATTGGTTCGATATTTTGGTGCCCACGATACTATACACAGTATTGTTTATTTGGACCAAACGCCTTACGGCTTCCATAGTGGCCCATGGTATCTATAATATGTCGGCCATTATTTTAACGTATTATATGTATTTTGTTTAGGAATCAATGTCAACAAATTGATGGAGAACATGACCATCACAAAGCTGTGAGTTTCAAGGAATCACTAACCGACCCAATTTATGTGCAGGAGGACAGCTATTACAAAAACTACGCCCAACCATCAAACACTCACTATGACCAAAAAACTTTTTATTGTACCATTACTGGCAATACTGTTCTCTTTTTGTTCCCCAAAAAAGTCAACATTTGAAACAGATGAACTCATTGGGGTATGGTCTGGATTATTGTTTCAAACTGAATCAAAGTACGATTCCTTAATCTTGTCACCCGCAAATGGTCCAGATGAGGCCCGCTTATATTCAAAGGGCAAGGAAACCGTACACCATATCATCAAAAAAGGAGTAAACTTAAATTTCAAGGATTCTTCAGGTTTCCGTTTTGATGCTTTTCTGACCCATAATGAAAAAACTTTGCATGGCGTACTTACCCATGACCTATGGGCACAAAGCCTCAATTTTCAAAAAAAGGGGAAGCAATGGATTGCCAAGATCCGTAAACCGGAAATAATTGACACTGATTACCTTGTTTATTTGGAGTTTTACAAAGATTCCACAGGCACGATACAGGCCAATATTCAAAGCAATAAGGAAAATAGGGAGCTGCATTTTACCATTGATGAGGTTTTGATCAATGGAAACCATATCGACTACAACATTACGAACGACCGTTTCGGGATTTCGGCTGTGTACGATACGGAGAAAAAGAATATGGCCCTTACGTATGGCAATGCCGGGGGGAAAAGGGAAATACAGTTGAAAAAGCTCAACGATGATCAACTGGAAGGCTATTTGCCAAGGTCACCAAACGAAAAGTACCTGTACAACATTCCAGAAGCTCCCGACTCCACCATGCAAACGGCTTCATTGGAAGAGGTAGGCATCAACAGGTCGCTTTTGGGCCTTATGGACCCAGAGAACAACAAGACCCTGGAGCACATCCATAGTATTCTGATCACCAAGGATGGAAAACTTGTGTTTGAGGAATACTTTCATGGATATGACCGGGAGTATCTTCATGATGTACGGTCCGCTTTTAAATCCATGGCCTCCCTGGCGGTGGGCAAGGCCATGATGAGCAACAATGGGCTACACGTTGAAAATGCCATTTTGGACTACTATCCTGAATACGACATCAATGATGTTCGGAAGAAAAACATCACCGTGCACCATTCCTTGACCATGAGTACGGGCATACAGTTGGAGGATGAAGATAAGATGCAATGGGAACATGAAGATTGGGTGGGTCACAAACTCAACCTTCCCATGGCACATGAACCCGGACAGGTATACGAATACTCCTCTGGGGGCAGCAATCTATTGACGGGGGTCATTCAAAAATCGGCGGACACTTATCTTCCCCTCTTCATTTATGAGGAACTATTGTTGCCCATGGAAATAAATAAATTTCAAATGCTGACATCGCCACAGGGGAGAGGATATTTGGCTGGCTCATTTTACATGCGGCCCATTGATTTTACCAAGTTTGGATTATTGATGCTGAACAAGGGAGAATGGAACGGGGAGCAACTGATTGCAGAATCCTGGATCGGAAAATCCACGACACCCCACATAAAAGGAAGTTGGCCCAAAAATTCAGATTATGGGTATCTGTGGAGATTATTGGAGCGTGAAGTAGGAGGAAAACGGATGAAAACCATTGAAGCTTGGGGCAATGGAGGCCAATTTCTCATCATAATTCCCGAAATTGAAATGACCATCACCATAACAGGGGGCAACTATAATCTATTTCCGGACATGGAAGACCGTCCTTTTTCGATTTTGGACGAATACATATTGCCCGCTGTTCAATTGGAATAGGCTTACATCATCGATCAAGACACCATCAAATCAAAAAATATGAAAAGACATCTTCCAACCATCAACTTCGCTTTTCTGATTGTTTTGACCTGCTTTTACTTTTATGACAGACAGGTCAAAAATGTGGAAACATTCAAAGAAATCCAGGCAGAAAGACTCAGCATAATTGATGCAGAGGAAAACTTGTACATTTCAATCAGTAACCCCGAAAAGCAAGCATTGGCCTCTACCCATGGTATTCCACATAACCCAGGCTCAAAAAGGGATTTGCCGGGAATCATATTTTTTAATCGTGTTGGGGATGAAGTAGGTGGTATCTATTATGATGGAACGGATGAAGAGAATTTTGCAGGCATCACCTTTGATCAACAAAAAAATGACCAAATAATGGCCATTATGAAAGACGAATACTTGGATGAAGGAGAGTGGAAAAGGTGGTATGGAATGTTCTTTAGGGAACGGTCCGATTCAATTCGGGTGGAAAAATTGTACGAGCAATTTCTTGAACGGACAAAATCAATGACAAAAAAGGAAAAAGACGCTGAATATTTGAAATTCAAAAAACACCTGGACTCCGAAATCAATGTGTACAGAATGTTCCTGGGTCGTGAAGAAAACAAGAATACCGGTTTGTTTATTTATGATTCAAAAGGAAATGAACGGATCAAAATTTATGTAGATGAATTGGACCATACCCGTTTCGAGATTTTTGATAAAAATGGAAATAATACAACCGCCGAAAGCTATCTAAACAACTAAAAAACCAACATAATTAAACTGAGTCAAACCCATTCAATATTGATTTAAGCAACTGGACTTAGGCTATTGAAACATAAATATCAACCACTGCATCGTCCCAATTCTCACTTCTTTCATCATATACCTCAAAATCAAAACCAAATTTTCGTTCTATGTCAGCGTTCCATATTTTATTCCAAGCATCGATAATACACCCTGTCATTACACCTCTGGCCGTAACCTTTTGATATTTTTGGGAGGGGATTTTCAATGAATTTAAATTTTTGGGAGTTTCTACATTATCGTCCACTCTACATCCTATAAAATAGGAAAAAGGGGCCGCTTCATCTTTTTCGTAGTCAAAGTATACAGCGTATATTTCGTTGCCCAATCTATTTGGGATCAGGTCTATAATGTTTTCCTTTTCAAATTTTTGCCATAGGTTTCCACAATCCAGGTTTGATTGATTGTTTTTGTTGCTGGTTTTCTGTTCCAATCTTAAACCTACTAACCTAAAGCCAGCCTTACTTAATTTTTCCATAAACTTTTGTATTGTCCATATTCACCTTAACCAATAATGTTTTTGGCGTTTCATTATTCTTCCATTCAGGGGGTAATTCCAATTACAGATATGTTTGCAACTTCTTTTTAAAGAAAGAGGCACTATCAGCAACGCTTTTCATGGGACTGTGGGCATAATTGCTACCTTGTTCCAAATAGTAAAATTCGAGCCCAGATTCTCTTGGGTCTGGAAGTATTTGAGAGTAATCAATGGAACCATTGCCCAACTCAGTATAATCCCCGGTGACTTTATCCATGTCCTTTATGTGCCACAGTACATATCGTCCAGGTTGATGGCTGACCAGCTCTTTTGGAGTGTGTTTGGAGGAGCGGATCACCCAATACATGTCCATCTCAAGCTTAACAAGTGATGGGTCCGTTTCGTTCAGTATAATGTCGAAACCGTTTTCACCATTGTGGTCCATAAACTCAAAACCATGATTGTGGTATGCGAACCCTAGTCCGGCCGAAGTGACCCATTCGGCTATCACATTAAGTTTTTTGGCCAATAATTTGAAGTGGTCGATCGATCTTTGATCAGGATCCAGCCATGGCCATGTTATATACTTCATGCCTAATGTGTGGGCTCCATCTATACACTGGTCAACAAACCTTTTCAGTTTGTCTTCAGATTGGTTGAGATATGGAGAAAACCCGAAGTGTCCACTAGAGGCGGTAAGTTGAAAATCGTCCATTATTTTTCGGAATTCAGAAGATTTATATCCATAAAACGTTCCTTTTTCATGGTCAAAACCAAAGGTTTCAAAGTCTTGATAGCCCATTTTTTTGACGGCGGTCAATGTAGCAATGGTATCTTTCATCATATCATCATGGATGGTATAGAGCTGTAGTCCCATTTTATATTTGGCCGCTCCAAACATTGAAAGGGCCGACACGGGGAATACTGTTGTTGCACTGAGGGCAGCCGCCGACTTTATAAAATTTCTTCGTTCCATATTTACATTGTGTTTAGTAATATATAAGTTATTTTGAAATATTCGATTTTGTGTTTTTTTGGTGCGATTCGTCATTTTCCGTGCTTGATCAAATACGGATATTTTCATTTAAAATAAAAAGCAGTTCAATGGCTGTTGAATAAAGACCATTTGGTTTGAATACATTCAACATCAATCCAATTGCCCCGTTAACCATTTTACCCCATTGGTAAAAAGGGATTTGAACCCTTCGTTTTTTTGTGAGTATTTACCGTGGCCCAACGTTAGGCACATTACTCTGCCCTTGCCCCAATTGCGTGTCCACATTATGGGATGATATTCAGCTCTTGCAATGACCTCCAGGGAATCCGTGTTGAACTGTACCAAATAAAGTTCGTCCAAGGTTTTAAAATCTCCCAATTCCCTTACTATCGGGTGTTTGTATCCGTTATCTTCACTTTCCCATCCATACCAATAATCCGAAGTATTGACGGTAAAGGTCTTTATGTCATCATGGTTGATGAACTTGCCTCCCATCATTTTGAGGTATTTGTCCGAATTTAGGAAGGAAACCAAACCGGCATGAATGGCAAAATAGCTTTTCCCCGATTCTATAAACTTATAAAAAGCATTAAATTGTTCTTCTGTAGGTTCATGGAACAGCGAATTATTGATTATTACATCATAATGCTCCAAATTCCTTTCGTTAAGCTCGGATAGGTCCTTGGTGATTCTGACTTGGGCAAAATCACTGAGGTAGTCCACAAGGACGTCATTATAATGGCGGTGCGACCAATTGCTGTACATATGGTCTGGACCGGTTATTCCTACACCAGTAATCAGTAGGATGTTTAAATTTTTAACGTTTTGCCCCAAGCAGTTAAAGCTTATGGAGGCAAACAAAAGCAGGACCAATGCGTTTCTCATACCACAATTTGTTTAAATTGAAATAATTGGGTTGTAAAACTACCTCAGTCAGAAAACAATGGATTGTAAAAAAACGAACGCCCTTTGTGATCAATAAAATATTTGTTCATCGGTCGGTTCTCGTGAAAAAAGAGAGAGGGTGTTGTATTGGTAAAATGCTTGAAATCTTTTATAAAATGTGCTTGGTCAAAATAGCCAAACCTATGTGCCGTTTCCGTAAAGTTGATATATGGGGTTTCACTAAAATGTTTTAGAACCTTTTGAAACCTGACCACTCTTTGATAAAACTTGGGGCTAAACCCAATCTTTTCCATAAATATCCTTTGGAGGTACCTGTGGCTAATTCCACATTGTCTTACCAATTCATCCCAATTGGGGTTATTGGGGTTTCTTAGGACAAATTTGACCGCATGCTCTGAAATCTCATCTTTTAGCCCCAAATCATTTTCAAACAGCTTTGATGTGAGAAAAGCGTCCACGCCTTCAATTAAACGTTGAATTTTACCGTCGATTAAACAGTCTCCTACGAATTGCCCAAAATCTTTTGCAAACAAATAGTCTGAGGATAAGGTTAGGTCGTTCAGTTCATTAAGCGGGATGTTTGAAAACCTTGAAAAACCATGGGCATAGAAGCGGATACAAAATGTTTTGCCCATACCACCGACTTTAAGCCTATAGGGCTTGGTCATTTGACCAATAATCTCGGTCCAAGGCTCTTTGTTCAATGTGCCGTCAGTTCCAATTCTATTGACATCTAATTCAATACTGAATACGACTTTAACACATCCATTGGGGTAAAAATCGTCCACTATAGGTTCTTGGTAAGCATCGTCGAGATACCAATAGCATTGTACGTAGTTCCTTAATGCTTTGGATGGCGCGTATTCAATAAATGCCACTAGTGAAGTATTTGTTTAAAAAATGAAACAATTCAAATTTAAGTTTTTTAGCGTAAAGGGTAGGAATCTTGACAGGATCGATTTTCAATATTTATTATGAAACCCACTCTTTTTTGCCCATCCAAAATTCTAAGTTATCGGACCTGCACAAAAACCCAAAAACAGAAAAGGGATTAAAATGGGTCTTTTTTTCTGTGTTCAAGGACTTTCGCGCCTGTCCGCTGTAGGAGGAACGGTAACCAATGTCTGGTTTTGTTATTTTTTGATCGGATGTGTCCAATTTGCACCACTTATATCTGTAATTTTAAGCGTGTATTTGCCACTTTCCAAGTTTAATAAAGATTCATTGTCCAAGTTTAATTTTGCTTTAGCTCCCAGGGGTACAATCAAGCTATGTTTTCCCGGTTTAATTTTGGCAATATAATAATTATCGATATCCTCCTGATGTAACTCAACAAGGTCTTCTTGTGAATATTTAACAATGGTATTATTTTTTTCATCCATTAATTCAATGGCTATTACCCAAGAGCCGTAAACGTCAACACCCTCTGTTCTGAATACATCAAATGATAGTGTGGATTTTTCAATTTTACCACCTGTAATTTCAAGTTTTGGTTTAACAGACTTATTATGAAGAGTACCCCACAATCCACCGTGAAATACTTGATTGGTCATTAAGGTCATTCCAAGAACAAACAATGACCCGATTAGTACCACTTTAGGAAAAATACTTTCCTTAATCGGAATGTTGCCTGAGCCGAGCCAGGCAAACCATTTCTTTTTGGATATTGAAAAATTATTGATAATCAGGTAGTTGTCCAAAGAATATTTTCCACTTCCTGTTAAGAACAGAACAAATCCTGTAGCTATTCCTAAAACGCCTATTTGCCATTCATCAAGACAGGTTGTGCCAATCCATCCAGAACCTAGAAGTATGCCCATTGCCAGACCAAAAACGCCAATACTCATTAACCTCGTAAATAACCCTAAAATGATGAATAGTCCAACAATACCTTCTATTATTGTAAAGGCAACCATATTTATCCATAGTATGTCCGGATTTTCCACTAAATATTGAATTATCGGTTTTATACCAAGTGCGTTAGGTAAAAAATGATTGAATTTTTCTCCGATATAACCTGCTGCTTCCGGGTCTAATTTGTCAGCTAGTATTGTTCTTCTCCAAAAGGCAGAAAAATAAGTCCACCCTATAACCAACCTAACCGCCAAGGCTAAGAATCCGGCATCATTTTTTATATTTGGATTTTTCATTGCTTGTTATATAGTTAAAGTAGTAAACCCATTTTTAGTAAGTTGTAACCCGTCTAGGATTCCATTTTCCGTTACTTCTATGGACTTAGGTATATCATTAGGGTCTATTCCAAACTTTTTTAATGACAGCCCACATACGAAGACCTTCAAGTTTTGTTCTTTTGCCAGTTTAGTGAGCGAAACGAATTCATTGTTTTTTGAAATGTCCTGAACCGTTTTACCGCAAAAAATCACATAGAACTCGCCATAATTGTTGCCATCTTGCTTTGTCAGTTCGGTTGCTGTCAGCATTACAGGTTTGAGTTGTTGTATGTTCTTTGAAAGTACCAAATAATTACTCTTTTCATGGTTAACTGTTTGTGCTTGGGCAGTTCCTATTGCGAAAAGGAACATTAGCATTGCGATTATTGATATATTTTTCATTGGTTTTTTACTTTTTGTTTGAATTCATGCTGAAAAAAATAAGACCTCCCAGAATGGCAATGTTCTTGAACAAAGGTCCTAAAGTGGCCGTTTGACCAACTTGTATGGTTAACGTGATAGGTATCAAAACGGTAATTAAAATTATAGCCGAAATTCTTGTTTTAAAGCCTGCCAATAATGCTATGCCAGCAATTAGCATAGCAATTCCTGAAAGTATGACTGCAATTTCAGGTGTTCCCAATATATTGGCCATAAATCCGAAATGGGCACTTTCTATTCTTTTGACTGTTTGTTCCAGTTTAAAGAAATGGCTCGTGCTGGCCACTATAAAAATTAAGCTAAGCATGATGCGAAGTATGGCCACGGACAAGTAGCTTACTTCAAGTTTTTTCTCTTGAATTTTCATTGATAGATATAGGTAATTGATTATTGAATACAGTTGACGAACTGTTTGGTTTTAAATGAAATAATCAATTACGAATAGACCTGAATGTTTTGATATAAAATGTAAAGGGGTATGGAAGGAAATAGCCTTGATTTCCTGATTTGAAGAGTATTGTTGGTTTTAAATTGAATTGGAAGCTGAAAAGTGAATAACTGTCCATCAACAAAGTTGTCAAGTGCTTTTTTAACCGATCTTGAAGACGAATGGTCAATCTCGGAAACATCAAAAGCCACACAATTTGTAGTCGAAATTGTGGTTTGACTTTTATTTAAGGCCTCGGTTTGAGGTACATCCAATTCAGCCTGAACAAAATTCCTGACCTTACAGGGCGAAAGCAAAAGCAGCAATACCAGTCCAAATAGGGAAAGGATTGTTTTGTTTTTCTTTATGCCTAGCTTTTCTTTCATTTTTTGCAAATCTAGCAATAACGATTTTATTGCTGTGTTTTAATATTATAATAAAAGTTAAAGTTTAGTTTATGGAGAGAGGGTGATTTTGAAGTGCCACTTGGTAAGAAGGGTAGTATACGGATGTTCACTGTGGTTTTGAGGGGTGCACTCCGTCAGTTAAGGGCGGAGCCATCCACTACATAGGCTGTAGTCAATTTATTTCGTTCATTAATCCATCAAGATCAAGGGGTTTGGTATACATATCCAATGAGCCATCAGATTTTTGTGGCCATTGGTCTTTCGGTTTGTCCCAATATAGTTCAACACCATTGCCGTCCGGGTCATCTAAATATACGGCCTCTGAGACACCATGGTCCGAAGCCCCTGTCAACGGGTAGTCTGCCTGTTTTAGGCGATAGAGAATAGTTGCAAGGTCTTTTCTTGTTGGATACAGTATTGCTGTATGAAATAGTCCGACCGTATTTCTTGCTGCTGGAGGGGCGTTCTTGCTATACCAAACGTTTAAGCCAATGTGGTGGTGATAACCTCCTGCCGATATGAAGGCGGCGTCCGTGCCATAGGTCGTTGTAATTTCAAAACCCAATAGTCCGCAGTAGAAGTCGAGTGAGCGCTGTAGGTTGGATACCTTCAAGTGTACGTGCCCTATTTTGGTGTCCTTTGGTACCTTATAGTTTGTTGTAATGTCCATCTGTCTCTCTTTTTTTGTTTACAGCCAACTTGTTTATATCCCAATTTTTTGGACAGTCTGTGTCAATTAGGCTGGCTATGCCCAAGTTTTACATTTTAATACAAAGCATAGTTTCCGCTGTTCAAGGGCTTGTGCACCTGTCCGCAAAGGAAGAAGAGTTGCCGCTGTTGGCTGTTCGTTGTTTTTTCAGTTTTGTTGCTCAATATTTTTTATAATTCCTTTCAACATTGTCGGTACAATCAATTTGTGAAATGGTCGAACTGGAAGAAAGTAAAGTCGTCCAAACCAATTGTTAAATTTTACAGTTGTCGAAATGATTAAGTTTTTGTCCGTCTTGTTTTCATTTTGATTGTCAATAAACAAAGAAACTCTAAAATTCAAATGTTTGTCGTCTTCGCCCAAAATTATTTCGTCAGCTGTTTTGTCAAATACTTTGAAAAGTCCTAATTGTTCACCTTTTTCACACTTAAAATCGTCAAGCAATTTTTTTCTGTCAGTTTTCCTCCCTGTTGTTTTTAGTCCGAAAAGCGAAACCAATCTATTTCTAAATGCAAATAGTTTGTCAATCCATTTTGGTCCACTTGAAAAAAATGATTTTCCAACTTCTGTTGTCCCTATATTTTGAAATTTGTCGTAAAACTGTCCTTGAAAACTATCGGTATAATCATAAGTGATATTGTTAGTTTTAAGTAGCGAATTTTCAGGGATTTCAGTCTTTGTAATTGTCATTGAATTATTATTTTACGTTTCAGTTCTTTGTCTGCTTTACAATGACAGTCAACTTGTCTATATACCCAATTTTTTGGACAGTCTGTGTCAATTCGGTTGGCTATGCCCAAGTTTTACATTTTAATACAAAGCATAGTTTCCGCTGTTCAAGGGCTTCGCAACTGTTACCATCTTTGTTACCAATTGGGCTTTATTTTTATTTAAAAACAAATCTCTTAAATTTTTTCCGCTCGAGCTTGCATAGGCCGAATTCGTGGTGGTACTTCTTCTCCTTTTGTGAAAATTACTAAATGACAATCGTCTGCTTTAAGTCTTTTGCCTATTAATTCCCACCATCTATTATCTATGTCTCCCATTGACGAGCCAAAAATGCAAATCAAGTTGGCAGAATTGATTTTACTAGTAAATTATCGGTCAATGTTGTTTTTATTTTCTCAATTACCGTTGTGTAATTAAATGTAAATATGTTCAAACTCCAATGATGATTTGCCCACTTTCGTTTATTCGCAACAAGGATTTCTTTATCAGCAGGCAAGAATAGATTTTCTGCCTAAGGAACTTTTGAATGACGTTCGTCATGTTTTCAAATATAAACCTTGAATACATTTACGTCATAAATTTAACTTATTATCAATGAAGAACATAAGGGATGTGTTAACGGAAATTGAGAAGGTTCTCATTGCTGTCCAGACAAATTACCCAGAGCTATATCGTACTTTGGATGAAAATCCCATAACCATTCCGGCAAAGAATCATCCAGACGTGGGTAAGGAAGCTATGCTGGAATATTTGGAAAGTTTAAAGCAATTACTGAAGCATCATCTGGAAACCCATAAGAAAGGAATTAGTTAAATTCAAGAATATGGGAGAAATCGCTATTTCGGAAAGACAGATTACATTATTTTACTGTTCTAGATCAAATAAGGGCAAAACAAACTTTGGCCTATGCAAAGACGGAGGAATTACCAATATATGAAATAGACCTATTCAAAGTTCCACTGACGGGAACCCAAATAGCTGAGCTATCCGACCTCAATGATACCGTGCGCTATGGCACTTTGTCCCTTCCACCATTGGCTATCAATGGGAAAGTTTATGGCTATAAGTTAATGCTCGCCATAACCAACATCGTCCATCTTGCCTTTAAACACCCTATACTGGATGACCATATAAATAATCACTAACAAAACTGCCAGAACAAACCAGTTGATACCAACGGATAATCCATATTCATGGGCTGCAACATTTTGGATGGTTAGTGATGGATTGACACTATTGCTCGATGGCAGGAGGTTTGGAAAAATTGAGGCTACGGTGGATGTGAACCCTCCCAACAAAAACAACGATGAAAACAGGAATCCCGTGCCATCTTTTTTGAAAGACCTCACTTTAAACAGACCAAACAATCCTGTAAAAGTGATTATCGGAAACACCCATAACCAAGGAGTTTCAATAAAATTATGAAAAGGCTTGGGTTCAATGATATGCCAAACCAGCAATGATATGATCACTAAAATGACAAGGGCTATATTAAGGCGGAATACTACTCTCTTAAGCTTTTCATTTAACGCTGAATTTGTTTTGAAAATAATCCAATTTGCACCGTGGATGGTCAATGAGACAACACCAATGACACCTAACAGCAGTGTAAACCAATCAATAATACCCAAATGTTCGGCGTTCGGACTAAAAGTCGGGTTCCACAGTGGTAAGAAAAAATAATGGGCTTCTTGAGTTGAAACCCCATTTGCGACCATGCCCAGATTGACACCTCTAACCACATTGCCCAAGGCAACACCAAAAAACAAAGCCAATAAAAAACTCGCTGTTCCAAAGGCTTTGTCCCATACAATTTCCCAAATTTTATTGTGTATCTGCCCTCTTAATTCCAATCCGATTGCCCTGAAAATAAGTAGCCAAAGTATTATTATGAGCGGTAAATAAAAACCACTGAAAGAGGAAGCATATAAGGTAGGAAATGCAAAAAACAATACACCGCCAGCTGCAATCAACCAAACTTCATTGGCATCCCAAAAAGGACCAATGGCATTCGTAATGGCTTTTTTATCTTTTTCGTTTTTAGCAAAGAACAAGTGAATGATCCCTGCCCCAAAATCATAGCCATCTAAAATAATATATATGGCTAGCATAGTCATTAAAACAATATACCAGAATAATTCCATAGTTAATTGTGTTTTAAGGCAATAGGCCCTTTATTGATGATTTTACCTACCAATATTAAAAATAAGAGTCCCAATAATAAGTAAAGCCCGATAAACCCTAGAAGTGTAAATAAAGTATTGCCTGAAGATACAGTTGGCGATACACCGTCCTCAGTTTTTAAAAGGTTGTAAACCAACCATGGTTGACGGCCTAGTTCCGCAGTGTACCAACCTGTTGTATTGGCAATGTATGGAAGCGGTAACATTAATAACAATGACCAGAGGATCCATTTTGTTCTATAAAGTCTTTTTCTATACAGTTGAATTGAAGCTGCCAACATTAACCCTATGAATATGGTGCCAAGCCCTACCATAATGTGATAGGCATAATATAGCCCTGGGACATTGGTTGGGTATAGGTTTTTATCAAATTCATTCAAGCCTTTAATTTCGGCATCCCAACGTTGATAAGTTAAAAAACTCAATATATTTGGAACTGCAACCTTATTGTCCAGTTTTTTATTTTCCATATCAGGTTGTCCTATTAAAATAATTTCAGCACCACCTTCTTCTGTCTCAAAAATTCCTTCCATGGCAGCAAAGGTTACCGGTTGGTGCTTAACAACATTTTTAGCGGCCCAATCCCCTGTTGGGAATGCAACCAAAATGCTAGAGACCAAACCAAAGACCACCCCTGTTTTAACAAATAATTTTCCAAACTCACCATGTTTGTTATTCAATAGATAGAAAGCTCCGATAGCTGCCACCACAAAGGATGCCGTTATAAGAGAGGCCAATTGATTGTGCAAGTAGGCGGGCATCAACCAAGGGTTGGAAAACAAGGCGCTAAAATTATTCAAGACAAACTTTCCATTCTCAAGGATTTCGTAACCTACAGGATGTTGCATCCAAGAATGTGTGGCGATAATGAGATACCCGCTTGCCCATGAGCCAAGAAATACCAAAAACCCGGTGACAAAATGAAGCTTATGTCCAAGTAGCTTTTCCCCAAACAGAAAAAGCCCAAGAAATGATGATTCCAGGAAAAAGGAAAACATACCTTCCATTGCCAAAGTCTGTCCGATTATCCCTCCGGTAAGTTCCGAAAATTTGGCCCAATTTGTGCCAAATTGAAACTCCATGGGGATTCCTGTGACTACACCCATAGCAAAATTGAGAGCAAAGATTTTCATCCAAAACTTTGCAGCATCATTGTATGTATCGATTTTGGTTCTTAAAAACTTCCACTTAAAATAGACAATCATTAGGGACAAACCCATTGTCAATTGGGGGAAGAGATAGTGAAAGGTGATCGTAAATGCAAATTGCATCCGGTCATAGAAAAGCATATCTTCCATATGGGATTGGATATTTGGTTTTTAATCTATTTTTTGTGAATAAAAAAGAGACATTTAAAATGCCCCTTTTAGTTAACTCTTATATGCGGATAACATCCAAACCAATTTTTCTTGCTCCACTATATATTCACTCATAAGAGCAACAGTACCTTCGTCGTTTGCGTCAGCTGCTTCTTTTAAGATCACCCTTTCTTTTGAAAGTAAAATTTTTAGAGCCTTTAAAATATTGTCAATTGCTGTTTCACCATCCGAAACATTTTCTGCTTCTTTAATTTCTGAATGGTTCAAGTATTTTGAAAATGTATGATATGGCGATTGGCTTAAAGTGAGTATACGCTCTGCTATCTCATCTACTTTTTCCAAAGCATTGTTATACAGTTCTTCAAATTTTAAATGCAGTTCAAAGAATTTTTTTCCTTTAATGTTCCAATGAAACCCCCTTAAATTCATATAGAATTGTTGATAGTTTGATAACAGGTCGTTTAACTTTTCTGCAACTTGCTTTGAGTCATTAATATCTAGACCAATGTTGTTTAATTCGGATTTTTTCATCTTTTTGTTTTTTTAAAGTTATTTATATTTTCGCTTAAATCGAAGACATTTGCTTTGGCATGCATATTCCCTATAATGCTGCTTCCCACAGCACTTCTATAACCACCTTCACAATGGACTACAATTGGCCTATCGGTTGGGATATGATTTTTTGAATTTCGCAGTTCATTCAACGGTATGTGTATGGCGTTTTCAAAATACTTACCCTCTTTTGTTTCACTTTGGTTACGGATATCCACAATAGTATACTCATCTGGGTTGTTTTTAAAATGTGTCAGGTCAAATTCATCACTTTGTAAAAGCCCGGTTTCATCCAGCGTCAATACCAGTTTTACTTGTTTCTCGTATCCGATTTTAGCAACCCTTTCCAATATGCTTTCCATATCACCAGGTTTGTCGATAACCAAGCTAAAGGGCTCTTCTGGGTTCACTATGGCACCCAGCCATGTTTCGAATTTATCATTTTCGGAAACCGCCATAATATTGATGCTTCCCGGTAGATGGCCTTTTTTAAATTCGGTTTCGTCCCTGACATCCACAATCAAGCCGTCTGTGCCAGTATTTAATCGAAGGGGTACTTTTGCTATGGATGTTCTCAGGTTTTCTGGACCTTGTCTATTGGTGTCCACATCAAACCCAAAATAGGATGGGATAAAGGGTTGACTGTCCAAAAGGGTATTTACAAATTCTTCTTTCGACTGTGGTTTAAAGGCCCAGTTCCCCATTCTTTCATTGCCCAATGTACTACTGTTGTCGGAACTAAGGTTTTTTCCACATAAGGACCCGGCCCCATGTGCAGGGTATACCAATGCTCCATCGGGTAGATCCTTGAATTTGTTTTGGACGGTATCGTACATCATTTCGGCCAATTCTTGACGTTTTGCCGTCATATTACCGGCTTTTTCACGTAAATCTGGTCGGCCTACATCACCAATAAAAAGGGTGTCCCCCGTAAAGAGTGCTGTTTTTCCGTCTTTTTCGGCTACAACGGTAATGCTGTCCGGAGAGTGTCCTGGAGTATTTAAGGCAGAAACCTTGATATCCCCGACCATAATGCTTTGGCCTTCATCAAAAGGCTCATATTCATAGTATGCACCCAAATCTTTGCTGTGATAAATTGGTGCTCCTGTTTCTTGGTGTATTTGCAAGTGGGAACTCACAAAATCAGCGTGTGGATGGGTTTCAATAACGGCTACTATTTTTGCGCCATGTTCTTGTGCAAGCACGTAGTACTGCATAGGATCTCTTTCTGGATCTATAACGGCCATTTCACCGTTGTCCACAATGGCATAGGAATAGTGGGCCAAGGGTTTGTATTCAAACTGTTTTATTTCCATAAAATAGGGTTTTGAAAGGGCGCCTTGGAATAAGGTGCCCTCGTATTCAACATTGGTTTAAATTTCTTTTTTGGCCAAGTACCAATCCACTTTTTCAAGTGTATCGTCCGCAAGTCTTTCATTGAGTTGATCTAGAGTCTTTGGAGGGGAAACGATGACTTTGTCTCCTTTTTTCCAATCCAAAGGCATGGCAACTTTATACTTATCCGAAGTTTGTAGTGCATCCAAGGCTCTTAATATTTCATCCATGTTCCTACCAACATTTAAAGGATAGTACATGATCAATCTGATTTTTTTAGCTGGATCGATAAAGAAAACAGCACGTACTGCTGCGGTTTCACTTTCGTTGGGTTGAAGCATTCCGTACAATTTGGATACCTTCATGTCCAAATCTGCAATGATTGGGAAATCGAAGTATACACCCGTGTTTTCCCTTACATTTTGAACCCACCCCAAGTGGGCGTGGATACTGTCAATACTTAAACCAAGAAGTTCGGTATTTAAGGCGTCAAATTCATCTTTTCTTTGCGCGAACCCGCTCATCTCCGTTGTGCATACAGGAGTGAAATCTGCTGGATGGGAAAACATAACCACCCATTTATCTTTTGCAAATTCCGAGAATTTGATTTTTCCTTTAGTGGTTACGGCCTCAAAATCTGGAGCCATATCTCCAATTCTCGGTATGGTGTTATTTTGTACTTGAATTTCATTTGAAGTTTCCATAATGAACATAGATTTTAATTATTATTAAATTATTCATTGATAAATATATTCTATATTGAAATTATGTACAGTGACTTGGGTCACATTAGTATTGCCCCCTTAAGAAAAAAATCAACTAACTTATATGTTAGATAGATCCAAGTGCTACACCATTTGTTTGCACAAACAGATATTCCAAGTCCCCAGAAGCTGCCCCATCATGTGTGAAATTTGGCCATCCTTTTTGTTGTCAGGTCCATTTAAATGCTATCATGAGTCAAGTATTTATGCTTTATAGCCCATTGAAATCTGAAAGTCGATTTAATTTTCCTGTTTTATGGTAAAATTATTGGAAAATAGGTGTTTGTATCCTTTTTATAGAGGAGCAAAAAAATAAATTCTATTAAAATTAATGTTTTGTATGTTTAAAATTGGAACAAGAGATGTTTATGGATTGCACCAATATTGAGAGAAGTAATGAACAGGTCCCAAACAAATATTGATACGTATAAGCATATATAATAATTGAACAGAAAAGTTTCAAATAGTTTTTGCAAACTCTAATAGTGCAGGATCATTTTTTAATTTTTCCATATCGTCAGAGATTTTGCTGCCCAAGACCTTGGCATAGATGTGGGTCGTTTTCAAGGAAGTATGCCCAAGCATTTTACTTACTGATATGGGTACGTCATTGGAGAGTGTTACCGTTGTGGCAAAGGTATGTCTGGCCAAGTGTGTGGTCAAAGTTTTTTGATTTTACATGCTGCAGCAATTTCATTCAAATAAAAGTTGATCCGTTGATTGGTATATACCGGGAGGAAGATCCTTTTTGAAATCACTCTAGGGTACTCTTTGTATTTGTCAATTATCACATCTGGAATGGTCAATAGCGGGATACTGCTCAAAACCTTGGTTTTTTTCCTTTTGGTCTTGATCCATTTTAGCTCGTTGATATCCTTGACCAAATCATCCTGGGTCAATTTTTCAACATCGGCATAGGCCAGTCCCGTATAGCAGCAGAAAAGGAGAATGTCCTTTACGGTCTGCAATCTTTCAATATCAAATTCTTTCCCGATCAAACTTTCCATTTTGTTGTTATGGTCGTCGAAGATCTCCAGTACCATATGTTCCTTTCTGTCCCTTGCCCAAATAAATATCTTTTATGATATAGGCGGATATATCCTCCTTTTCCTTCAGGAGGGTGTCATATATCTCAATACAGCGGTTTTTTAAGTTTTCAAGGAATCTGTTGAAATCGGAGACCTCACGTATCATTTCCCTGAGTTTCCCCGCCTTGGGATCCCATTTGCGCTCCTTGACCCTCCTGCGAAGGCTGAACTCACTGCGCTTGCCGTTAACGGTGATGCGGGCATAGATGGTCACTTTTCCATCGGTGTCCGAATCCATTTTTTTCGGATAGAACAATATGTTCATTGGTGCAAACATTGGTGAGGGTTTTGAATTACTCACCGGAAGGTATAAAAACCAAATGTTAAAATTTCGGCGTAAATATTTCTTTAACAGTCGATTATAGCGATATTGGTGAGTCTTTCAAAGGGGTTCTCAGACTCACCGCGAGACTCACCTTTTTTATGATATTATTTGATGAGTTTTGGAGATATATAAAATTAAAAAGCCTGTAAATTATTCATTTACAGGCTTTTGCGGATTTTTTAACGCTATCCAAGCGGTCTGGACGGGACTCGAACCCGCGACCCCCTGCGTGACAGGCAGGTATTCTAACCAACTGAACTACCAGACCAATGATTTTATCTTTGTAAGACTCCGACAACAGTCAGATTCAAATCTTGTTCATTGCTTTTTTAAAGCGAGTGCAAATATACACTCTCATTTCGGATTCGGCAAAACATTTTTTTAAAAAAATGATCAAACAAATTTTTGCCGCTCAATCATAAAGGAATTCAGTACTTGGGAGAACTCTGATCTAACATCCACGCCCACATATTTTATTTGATATTGCGCACACTTTAGTTTGAGGCTTTTCTGGTATTGCAGCACTTTTTCTGAATATGCTTTTTTAATGGAATCGGCGTACAAATCTATTTGCTCGCCTGTTTCTACATCCACAAAACGTTTGGGGGCATTGTCAAAATCAAAGTTGAGTTCGTGGGCTTGATCTAATAAATGAAAAAGAACCACCGAATGTTTGTTGTATTTAAGGTGCCGCAGCGCTTCAAAAAGCTTTTCCTCTTCGGTCTCCGTTTGGAACATATCCGTAAATAAAAAAATCAAGCTTCTTCGGTGTATTTTCTCCGCTATTTGATGTAGAAACGTGTAGGTTTTGGTCTCTTTTGTGTTTGTTTTATGCGTGGCCACTTCGTTCAATTTGGAATACAGCATTTGAAAATGGCGTTCACTGTTCTTTTCCGAAGCGTGGAAATCGTAGGTGTCCGAATAGATGCTCAAGCCAACGGCATCCCGTTGTTTCTTCAAAACCTGCATCAATGCCGCAATGGAAAGTACCCCAAAACCAATTTTGTTGAGGTTGTCCAAGGAATACTCTTTCACTTCGGGGTAGTACATAGACGCTGAGTTGTCCAAGATCATATGGCATCTAAGGTTGGTCTCGTCCTCAAAGCGTTTGGTATATAAGCGGTCTGTTCGAGCAAAGAGTTTCCAATCAATATGTCTGGTACTTTGCCCTGGGTTATAAATTTTATGTTCCGCAAACTCAGCGGAGAACCCGTGGAACGGACTTTTATGGATTCCACTGATAAACCCTTCCACAATTTGGTGGGCCAAAAGCTCTAAATTTTGGAAAAGGGTTGCTTTGCTAAGTTCCGATCGTACGTCCATAACTAATTTGTGCAGACAAGATAAAATAAAAAAGGCTTGGCAAGTGCCAAACCTTTTTTAAAATCTAATTCCCTAATTCTTATTACAGAGCTGCATCAATGGCATCTGTATATACTTTTTTAGGAGATACGCCTACTTGACGGTTAACAACCTCACCGTCTTTAAAAACTAAAACGGTTGGAATGTTGCGTACGCCATATTTAGCGGCAAACTGTTGGTTTGCATCAACATCTACCTTACCAACAACAGCTTTGCCATCGTATTCTTGCCCTACTTCTTCAATGATCGGACCTACCATTCTACAAGGCCCACACCATGCTGCCCAAAAATCTACTAGGACAGGCTTGTCACTTTTTAAAACTACCTCATCAAAAGTTGCATCTGTTATTTCTAGTGCCATCTTATTTATTTTAATATTATGCAAAGTTAGTCAAATAATGCCCATGTAACTTACATACGGCGTATTCGTTTTAATTATTGCGCCATTGACAATAATTATGATCTAATTCAATTTGTAATGAATTTCATGTGCTTCCAATTCAGAAAGTAACTCGCTGTTTATCTTCACCTTTTGTTTTCGGCTCGATAATTTGAGTTTGATTTCCTCCTGCATCTCATAAATTACAAAACTTATGGGATGATCCCCTTTATGTAATGTTAAAGTGTCTTTCAAGGTTTTGATACGTTGTTCCTGCAGACGATCTATGTTCAGTTTGATGGTAAGCTTTTTCGCAAAGGCATCCATCACGTCCTGAAGCTGTTTAAAATCGTTGAACTGAAGCCTTGGATCCCCTTTCTTGCCCGTGTCCCGGTTTACCCAGCCCTCGCGTACAAATGCCCGCACATGTACAAAAGAGTTGATCATTAAAAAATGACGGAACTTTAGGTATTCCTCACCAAAAATGCGCAATTCGTACGAATCGTTGTAATCTTCCAAAGTGAAGAGCCCCCAACCTTTACCGTTTTTGGAAACGCGGTGCTGAACATCGGTTATTACACCGGCAACGGTGAGTTCTCGGTTCACATGCTCTTCCAAACGTGAGAAATCGGCCACCGTGTTCTTGCAGAATGCCTTGATCTCTTTTTTGAAGTCATCCAAGGGGTGACCAGAAATGTAGATGCCCACCACTTCTTTTTCGCGACGCAACTTTTCCATGGTGCCCCATTCCTCGCAAGGCGGAACAATGGGTTCGGGAATTTGAACCTCACTAGCTTCACCAAAAAGGCTCACTTGTGATGAATTTTGGTTCTCCTGAAACTTGGAACCATACTTGACTGCCTTTTCTAAGAAAGAAATGCCATCACCATCATCATGAAAATATTGTGCGCGGTGCGTGTCCCCGAAGGAATCAAACCCTCCAGCCAATGCCAGGTTTTCGAATGCTTTTTTATTGGCCGCCCGCAAATCAACCCGTTTGGCCAGATCAAATATGGATTTGTATGGGCCTTCTTCCTTGCGGTTTTCCACGATGGTCTCCACCGCAGAACGCCCCACACCTTTAATGGCGCCCATGCCAAAACGTACCGCATTGTCCTTGTTTACGGCAAATTTGTAGTAGGATTCGTTGACGTCCGGTCCCAGAACTTCCAGTCCCATCCGCTTACACTCCTCCATAAAAAAGGTCACCTGCTTAATGTCGTTCATGTTGTTGGACAGCACGGCGGCCATATATTCAGCAGGGTAGTGGGCTTTTAAATAAGCTGTTTGATATGCGATATAGGCATAACAGGTGGAGTGACTCTTGTTGAAGGCGTAAGATGCAAATGCTTCCCAGTCCTTCCAGATTTTTTCCAGCACATCACGTGGGTGACCATTTTTCTCCCCACCGTCCAAGAACTGGGGTTTTAGTTTTTCCAGAAGGGCAAAAATCTTTTTACCCATGGCTTTTCGCAGAACATCCGCGTCACCTTTGGAGAACCCGGCCAGTTTTTGTGAAAGTAACATCACCTGCTCTTGGTAGACGGTAATCCCGTAGGTTTCCTGCAGGTATTCTTCCATTTCGGGGAGGTCGTAGGTGATTTCCTCTTCACCATGCTTACGTGCAATAAAACTTGGGATGTATTCCATGGGTCCGGGTCTGTACAGGGCATTCATGGCAATGAGGTCATCAAAAACCGTAGGCTTCAGGTTTTTCATGTGCTTCTGCATCCCGGGGGATTCGTATTGGAATATCCCTACGGTGTCTCCTCGTTGGAAAAGCTCGTATGTTTTTTCATCATCCAGCGGAAAATCATCTGGAACCAAATCTATTCCAGTTCTGGCCTTCACGATTTTTACCGTATCCTTGATCAAGGTCAAGGTTTTCAATCCCAAGAAATCCATTTTTAGCAGACCAGCACTCTCTACCACGGAGTTATCGAACTGGGTAACATAAAGATCGGAATCCTTGGCTACGGATACGGGTACGAAATTGGTGATGTCGTCCGGGGTGATGATGACCCCACAGGCATGGATTCCCGTATTTCTGAGTGAACCTTCGAGTACACGGGCCATATTTACGGTTTGCCCTTCCAAATCATCGGTTTCCGAAATGTTGAGCAGTTCATGCACCTTTTCCAAGTCATCGGCACGGAACTTTTTCTTGAGGTCAGCTTCGTCAACCCCAAATATTTTATTGAGCTTGGACATATTGGGAATCAACTTGGCAATACGGTCGGCGTCGCTCAAGGGCAAATCCAGTACACGGGCGGTATCCCTAATGGATGATTTTGCCGCCATGGTACCGTATGTGATGATTTGCGCCACCTGATTGGCACCATATTTTTTGATTACGTAGTCCATAACGCGGCTACGGCCCTCGTCATCAAAATCAATATCGATATCGGGCATCGATACCCTGTCCGGATTCAGGAACCGCTCAAAAAGCAGATCGTACTTTAAGGGGTCGATGTTGGTAATCGTCAAACAGTATGCCACCACAGAACCGGCTGCGGAACCCCTCCCGGGCCCTACGGACACATCCATATTGCGCGCTTCGCGGATAAAATCTTCTACAATCAAAAAGTAGCCCGGATAGCCTGAGTTTTTAATGATTTCCAACTCAAAATCTATCCGTTCCCTGATTTGATCCGTAAGTTCTCCGTACCGTTTTTCGGCTCCTTTATATGTGATATGCCTCAGGTAGGCATTCTCACCGCGATTACCACCATCAACTTCATCTTCAGGGTCCTTAAACTCTTCTGGGATACTGAATTTGGGAAGCAAAATATCACTGGCAAGGTCGAAGGGCTCAATTTTGTCCACAATTTCCTTGATGTTCAAAATAGCATCGGGTAGGTCTTTGAAGAGTTCCTTCATTTCGTCCGAAGACTTAAAATAGTACTCTTGGTTGGGAAGGCCGTAACGGTAACCTCTGCCTCGCCCGATGGGGGTGGATTGTTTTTCCCCATCCTTTACGCACAGTAAAATATCGTGTGCCTCGGCATCTGTTTTATTGCAATAATAGGTGTTGTTGGTAGCGACGAGTTTTACATTATGGTCTTTGGCCATCCGTACCAAAACTTGATTTACACGATCTTCGTCTTCTTGGCCGTGGCGCATAATTTCGATGTAAAAATCGTCGCCAAATTGCTCTTTCCACCACAAAAGGGCTTCTTCGGCCTGTTTTTCACCAACATTTAAAATTTTGTTGGGGACTTCACCATACAGGTTTCCGGTAAGGGCAATTATATCTTCCTTGTATTGTTCAACAACTTTTTTATCGATTCTGGGCACGTAATAAAACCCATCGGTATAGGCAATGGATGACATTTTAGCCAGATTGTGGTACCCTTTTTTGTTTTTGGCCAAGAGCACAATTTGATGCCCGTAGTCCTTTACGTTTTTATTGGTGTGGTCCTCGCAGACAAAAAATTCGCAACCTACAATGGGGGTAATTTCTTTTTCGGTAGGTTGTTCCCCATTGGCTATGAGTTCTTCATTTTTGGCTTTAGCCGCTTTGTTGTGTCCCATTACTTCCTTCACAAAATGAAAAGCGCCCATCATGTTGGCATGGTCGGTAAGGGCAACTGCAGGCATGCCATGGTCGGCCGTGGCCTTTACCAAATCTTTTATGTTGATGGTGGACTGAAGCACGGAGAATTGGGAGTGGTTGTGCAGGTGGACAAAAGGCTCGTCTTCCAAAGTCTCCACGTTCTCTTGGATTTCCTCGTCGGAAACACCACCCGTATCTTCTGCCCAAAGGGCGTCGGCAATTTTTTTTGATGCGGCCTTTAGGTTGATGTGCTTTAACCCGATAAGCTCTATTTCCTGCGGGTTGGCCTCGGAGAAACGCTCAAAATAATCGGGTTGAACGTCTAGTTCTTGGTGGGAATATTGTTTTTTACGGACCAACTCCAAAAAGCAACGTGTGGTGGCTTCCACATCGGCCGTTGCGTTGTGTGCTTCGGCAAATGGTTCCCCGAACAAAAACTCGTGCAGTTCGGTCAGGGTAGGCAATTTGAATTTTCCACCACGTCCCCCGGGTATTTTACAGAGCTCTGCGGTATGTTCGGTACAGGTGTCGAGTACTGGGAGTTCGGTCATTGGACTTTCCACGCCTTCACGGTGGAATTCACACCCCATAATGTTAATGTCGAACCCTACATTTTGACCCACAATAAATTTTGTCTGTTGCAAAGCCTTGTTGAAGGCTTCCAACACCTCGTTCAACGGAACGCCTTTTTCTTCGGCCAAGGCGGTGGAGATGCCATGTATCTGTTCCGATTCGTAAGGTATGTTGAACCCTTCGGGCTTTACCAAAAAGTCTTGGTGTTCTATTAAATTACCGAGCTCATCGTGCAACTGCCATGCTATCTGGACGCATCTTGGCCAATTATCGGTATCGGTAATGGGGGCGTCCCAACGTTTGGGCAAACCAGTGGTTTCCGTATCAAAAATCAAGTACATAAGCTATCTGTCTTGGTCAAAAAAAGAATGAATAAAAATACGGAAGAAGAAAGGTTTGATAAAAAAGAGTTGTGAGGAGTTATCAACCAATAAAAATAGCAAAAAGGAGTTGGGGATTAATGGATTTGGATTATATTTGCACCCGCTTTCAGTTCGACTACGCTCACTGACGGCAAAAAAGAATTAATAACCAGGGTCGGGCACCCTACAAATTAATGTGATATGCCAGTTAAAATTAGACTTCAGAGACACGGTAAAAAAGGTAAACCATTCTATTGGGTGGTCGCAGCAGATGTAAGAGCGAAAAGAGATGGTAAATATTTGGAGAAGTTGGGAACTTATAACCCAAACACCAATCCAGCCACAATCAATCTTGATATTGACGGTTCTGTAAAATGGTTGCAGAACGGTGCACAGCCAACCGACACAGTTAGAGCAATTCTTTCTTATAAAGGAGTGATGATGAAGCACCACTTGATGGTAGGTGTTCGCAAAGGCGCAATGACCGAAGAGCAGGCTGAGGAGAAATTCAAAGCTTGGTTGGAAGAGAAAGAGCAAAAAATCCAAGCCAAGAAAGAAGGTTTGACCAAAGCTGAAGCCGAGGCCAGAGCCAAAGCATTGGAAGCTGAGAAGGAAGCGAACGCTAAGAGAGCTGCCGCTGCTTTGCCAGAAGAAGAAGTAACTGAAGAAGCTGCCGAAGAGACTGCCGAAGCCGCTACAGAGGAGGCCACTGCCGAAGCTGAAGCTCCTGCAGAAGAAGCTCCTGCTGAAGAGGAACCTTCCAAAAAAGAAGAATAGAAACGTAGGACGATGCGCAAGGAAGACTGCTTCTACCTGGGCAAAGTCGTTTCAAAATATAGTTTTAAGGGTGAGGTGCTGGTTAAACTGGACACCGATGAGCCCGATAGTTACGAAAATATGGAATCAGTACTTGTTTCATTAGGAAACAACCTGGTTCCATTTTTTATTGATAAATGTCGATTGCACAAATCCAATCTGCTGCGCATCGATTTTGAAGAGGTAAAGGACGAACCTACTGCGGATAAGCTTATTGGTTCCGAATTATACCTTCCTCTGACTATGCTCCCCCCACTAACAGGCAACAAGTTTTATTTTCATGAGGTAATTGGTTTTACCCTAATGGATGAGGTTCATGGAGATATTGGTGTTGTGGAATCCATTAACGATAGTACTTCACAAGATTTATTTGAAGTTAAAAAAGGAGACACGGAATTGTTGATTCCTGTCAGCGATGAAATAATCAATAAGGTTGACCGCAAGAATAGGACAATTTTTGTGAAGACCCCCGAAGGTTTGGTGGATTTATATCTGGGTTAAAAACAAAAAGGAGGCAAATTAATGCCTCCCTATTGACTCAATAAAACTAGACGAAACATTATTTTTTCCACTTGCCGCCACCAAGGTAAAAACCTAATGATATGCCCAAGTAGGAGTTTTTGACTTCGGCACCTTCACCCAAGTCGGTTTTGCCGATAAGGTTATAAGTAGCGGCGAGTCTAAATTTGCCAGCTTCAAAGCCAGCTCTCAATAGACCACCAAATTTACCATCGACCTCAAGGTCTGCATCACCTTCGGCTTCTTCAATATCGTCTATGTCAAAGCCAATGCTGCCCAAAGAACTATAGCCCATACCAGCACCAACAAATGGAGCAAAAGAGGAGCTTCCCGAATTGAAATAGTAATCAAAGGTACCTGAATAGGACATGCTTGCGGTCAAACTAGCCTCCGCAGAAACAGGGCCAGCTTCAACATTTTTCGCCATGGCAGCAGACTCAAAGCGTATACCTACGTTCATATTGTCGGCAATGTTGATTTTTGGTTCAATGGCGAACAAAACACCGCCGCCGCCATCTGGCATAGTGTACCCTAAGTCTAGTCCTACACGGAATTTACCCTGTTCTTGCGCTTGGGATACTTGAACCACGGCTAGCATAAGTAGGAGTGCAAAAAAGATTTTTTTCATAATCAATAAGTTTAGATAATTTGGTAATGATTTAATTGGGGCTCTTCCCCGTAAATTGCTAGCGAAATAACCATATTCATCCGACTTATCACCCTGCAAATTAACGGATGGCCTATATGAACTGATGGATACCTTATTTCAATTGATGGTTGTAAATTGTTTACAATGCTTTGCCTTACCTTTGATTCAATGAAACCTTTCAAATTCAAAGAATTTACCATTCAACAAGACCAATGCGCCATGAAGGTGGGGACGGATGGGGTGTTGTTGGGTGCTTGGGCATCGCTGGACAAGCTGCCGGAATCCATTCTGGATATAGGTGCGGGAACCGGACTCATTGCCTTGCAAATGGCCCAACGTTCGTCAGCAGAAGTCATTGATGCCATTGAACTGGATGATGATGCCTATGAACAATGTGTCACAAATTTTGAAGCTTCACCATGGGCAGACCGACTGTTCTGTTACCACGCCGGTTTTGATGAATTTGTGGATGAAATGGATGATAAGTACGACTTGATTGTTTCCAATCCGCCTTTCTATTCCGAAGATGTGGCCAGTGGAAGTGAATCGCGGGACAAGGCAAGACAAAGCAGTTCGCTGCCTTTTGGGGAATTAGTTGAGGGAGCAGCAAAACTTTTGAATGAAGATGGGATTTTTGCGGTGATCGTTCCCTTTAAAGAGGAGTCTTATTTTACCGATCTTGCCAAAAAAGAAAGATTATTTCCAAACCGAATCACTCGGGTAAAGGGAAATCCCGAGACTGATTTTAAAAGGAGTTTGATGGAATTTAGTTTTGATGAGGTCAAACCAAACATCAATAATTTGATAATAGAGGAGAGCCGGCACCAATACACCAAAGAATACATTGAATTGACCCAAGCATTTTATTTAAAAATGTAACAATGAACCGATGAAATGTTATATTTCGTCATTATATTTGATGGCGCACCCTAAAGGATGAGCTGTCATTCCGCACAGTTGCTGAGCGCCCGCCTGCCAGACGGGCAGGAAGTCGAAGCAAGATGCGAAATCAATTACAAATAAAATTATTCTTGATGAAGCCCGATTTATTTGAAGCCCCAGATTACTACAATCTCGATGATTTGCTTTCCGAGGAACATAAACTCGTTCGCGATGCTGCCCGTCAATGGGTAAAGCGTGATATTTCCCCCATCATTGAGGAATACGCCCAAAAAGCGGAATTTCCCAAACAGATTATCGGTGGATTGGCTGAAATCGGTGCGTTTGGACCCTACATTCCAGAAGAATATGGCGGGGCTGGCTTAGATCAGATCAGCTATGGATTGATCATGCAAGAAATAGAACGGGGAGATAGTGGGGTGCGTTCCACTGCTTCCGTACAATCATCCTTGGTAATGTATCCCATTTTTGCCTATGGCACGGAGGAGCAACGCAAAAAATACCTGCCTAAACTCGCAACAGGGGAGTGGATGGGCTGTTTTGGACTTACTGAACCCAACCATGGATCCAATCCAGGAGGGATGGAAACCAAATTCAAGGATGCAGGCGATCATTATGTGTTGAACGGTGCCAAATTGTGGATTTCCAATTCACCCTTTGCCGATATAGCCGTGGTGTGGGCCAAAAATGAAGAAGGGCGCATTCATGGACTCATCGTGGAACGTGGCATGGAAGGTTTTTCCACACCTGAGACGCACAACAAATGGTCGTTGCGGGCATCGGCCACAGGCGAACTTATTTTTGATAATGTAAAAGTGCCCAAAGAAAATTTGTTACCGGGTAAAAACGGACTTGGAGCACCACTCGGTTGTTTGGATTCCGCCCGTTATGGCATTGCTTGGGGAGCCATTGGTGCCGCCATGGATTGTTATGATACGGCACTCCGATATGCCAAGGAACGCATTCAATTCGGGAAACCCATTGCCGCATACCAGCTTCAGCAGAAAAAATTGGCCGAAATGATTACCGAAATTACAAAGGCCCAATTATTGGCTTTCCGTTTGGGACAGTTAAAAAATGAAGGGAAGGCCACTACGGCACAAATTTCCATGGCCAAACGGAACAATGTGGAAATGGCCATTAAAATAGCCCGCGAAGCAAGACAGATATTGGGTGGAATGGGGATTACTGGCGAATACAGCATTATGCGCCACATGATGAACCTTGAAAGCGTGATCACTTATGAAGGTACTCACGACATCCATCTCTTGATTACCGGAGCGGATATTACCGGAATCCAGGCATTTAAATAATCAAGATAAAGAAACTTTTTCTACCGTTACCTTAATGGATTTACTGATGGGTGTCTGGCTTTTATCAGCAAAATGATTATGGGGAACCAACATATTGGTTTCAGGAAAATAAGCGGCCATGTTTCCTTTCGGGATTTCATAGGGTACAACCATAAATTTTTCTGCGGTGCGTTTGATGCCGTCATAATTACTGTGTAGATGAACCACATCCAGTTTGGTCAGATGTTTCTCCACCATATCCTCTTCATTCATAAAAACTACGCGGCGCTCGTTGTGGATGCCACGGTAACGATCGTTCAATCCATAAATGGTGGTGTTGAACTGATCATGGGACCGTATGGTCATCAACAGCAATTCATCAGGATTCAGCTGATGGTCGGGCAAAGAGGTAATGGATAACTGTGCCCTGGCGTTCGGTAGCATCCGAAAATCACGTTCACGAACATTGTTCGGGAGGTAATACCCAAACCCTTTGGACTGTTCACTCGTTTTTTCAAACCCTTTTACGGTCTTATCGATAAGATTTCGGATAAGATTGTAGTCCTGGCCCAATGCATACCAATTCATGGAATGGTCGCCCCTGAAATACGTATGGGCCAAGAGCGAAATGATTTCAGGTTCACTTTTAATGTGTTCCGATGCTGGCCTCAACAAGCCTTTGCTTTGCCGAACCTTGCCCATACTGCTTTCCATGGTCAAAAATTGAAGCACTCCATTTTTCTCATCCTTTTCGGAACGCCCAAAAGTGGGGAGTAGGAGTGCGGTTTTGCCTGTGACCAAATGACTTCGGTTCAGTTTGGTACTTATCTGAACCGTCAAATCACAATTTTGTAGGGCCTCCGCAGTATATTTTGTATCCGATGCTGCCATCAAAAAATTACCGCCCAAACAAACAAAAACCTTGGCTTTTTTATCGTGCATGGCCTCAATGGCTTCCACCGTATCATATCCCTTTTCGGTTGGTGGGTCAAAATTGAGATACTCCCGGATTCTCTCGTTCAAAGTCTTGTTCACAAAATGCATGATCCCCACCGAACGATCACCTTGCACATTGCTATGGCCCCTAACCGGACAGGTTCCCGCAAAGGGTTTGCCCACAGCACCCTTCAACAATAAAATATTCACATATTCCTTAATGCACTCCACAGCATTTTTATGCTGGGTGATTCCCATGGCCCAGCAGATGACAATCTTGGAATTTTCGGCCAATAATTCCACAACCTTGTCAATTTTGTGCATATACACCCCACTTCTGCGTTGGAGGCTTTCTGTATTGTAACGGTCTAAATCTTTCAACAGATCATCATACCCATCAACATATTCCACAATAAATTCGTGGTTGATAATATTGGAATTTTTAGCATCGAGAGCGACCAGCTTCTTCAAGATCAGTTTTGCCAAAGCAATATCCTCATTGATTTTGACAGGAAGGTGAATGTCGGCAATAGGCTGTCCGTTGCCCAACATATCCGAAATATTTTGGGGATTTTTAAAGTTGACCAGTCCCGTTTCTGCCAATGGATTTATACTGATGATTTTACCACCATTCTTTTTGCACTTTTCCAGGGCCGATAGCATTCTCGGGTGATTGGTGCCTGGGTTTTGTCCCACGACCAGAATAACTTCCGCCCCATACAGATCATCCAGTTTAACCGAACCTTTCCCAATCCCCAAGGTTTCGGAAAGTGCCACCCCAGATGATTCGTGGCACATATTGGAACAATCGGGCATGTTGTTGGTGCCAAAAGCACGGGCAAACATGCCGTAGAGATAAGCGGCTTCGTTGCTGGATCGGCCCGAAGTATAAAAAATAGCCTCATTTGGGTTTTTCAAGCAGTGCAATTCATCCGAGATCAATTCAAAAGCATCCTGCCAAGAAATGGGCTCGTAATGAACACTGTTCGGTTTAAGGACCATCGGTTCAACCACACGTCCCAATTTGTTGAGTTCAAAATCGCTGAGTTGGGATAGTTCTTCCACGGAATGTTTTGCAAAAAATTCCGCGCCAATATGTTCTTTGGTGGCTTCGTCCGCCAGTGCTTTGGCTCCATTTTCGCAGTATTCCGCAATTTTTGAGGGATGTTCGGGAACGGGCCAAGCACAACTGGGACAGCGAAAGCCATCTTCTTGGTTCATTTCCAAGAGACTACGCATGGAACGGACAATGCCCATTTCCTTAAAAGTATGTCGTAAGGCTTCTTTAACCCCCAAAAGACCTGCTGAGGTTTGCATGGGTTCTTTTAGACGCAGTCCCGTAAATTTGATGTCCCCAGTGAGGGAAACCTTGCGCTTTATCTCTTTTTCCATGCTCTAATATAGGATTTTGGTGTGGGATAATTAATTTTCATCATTTCGGGCAATTCTATGTTGAGCGTAGTTACCTTTGATTTGAATTGCAATGGATTTCCTATGTAATTTAGCAAAAATCGAGTATTTTAAAGTATGTTCGCCCTAGTAGATTGCAATAACTTCTATGCCTCATGTGAACGGGCCTTTCAGCCCCAGTTCAACAATGTTCCCGTGGCCATTCTGTCCAATAACGATGGTTGTTTCATCTCGCGCAGCGATGAGGCAAAGGCACTTGGACTGCCCATGGGCGCCCCGGAATTTAAGTACAGACAATTTTGCAAGGAGAACAAGATCAAGGTCTTTTCGTCCAATTATCCCCTGTACGGAGATATGAGTGCCAGAGTGATGAATATTCTCGGAACATTCACGCCAGATATGGAGGTCTACAGTGTGGATGAGGCTTTTTTAAAGTTTGATGGTTTCAAGAACTACGACTTTGATGCTTACGGCAGGGAAATCCAAAGAAGTGTGGAAAAGTGTACGGGAATCCCCATCAGCATAGGAATTGCCCCAACAAAAGCCCTGGCCAAGGTCGCCAATAAAATTGCCAAAAAGCTGAAATCAAAAACTGGGGGTGTGTATGTAATTCAATCCGAGGAGAGACGGGTAAAAGCATTAAAATGGACCAAGATCGAGAGTGTTTGGGGGATAGGGCGTGGAAACCTGAAACGACTTGAGAGCAGAAACATAAAAACGGCTTATGACTTTACCCAATTGTCGGATGAATGGGTGCGGAAACAAATGGGCATAATTGGCCTTAGACTAAAAAAAGATTTGGAGGGAAGCCCGACATTGGATTTGGATGATGACACCCGCGATAAAAAGGTCATAGCTACCACGCGAAGCTTTGAAAACACCTATTCCGATATTGAAAACATTAAAGAACGAATATCCACCTTCGCGACCAGTTGTGCCGAAAAATTGCGGAGCCAAGGAAGCAGTTGCAACTATCTTGTTGTACTTTTGAGAAGTGACAGGCATAAAAAAAATGAGCCACAGGATAGGGGAAGTCTTATTGTTACCTTGCCCTATGCTACGGATTCCAGCCTGACCATAAGCAACTACGCCGTCAAGGCCGCGGTCTCCATATTCAAACCAGGAATCAAATACAAAAAGGCAGGAGTGATCGTATCGGGACTGGTACCTACCAATGCAAGGCAATTGGATCTCTTCCTGTCCGAAAACCCAAAACACCAGAGACTTATGCAGGTGATGGACGGCATAAACAACAAATATGGCATCAGCAAAATGAAAATAGCCAATCAAGATTTGGAAAGGACTTGGAAGATGCGCCAAGAACACCTTTCCCCAAAATATACCACAAACATCAATGATATCATAAAAGTGAAATGACCTCAAAAAAATCGCCAGAAACAGATTCACTTACTTTTTTTGCCCCAAATGAAGAACAGGGTTTGGGGATGCCATTGTCCAGAAATGCCATCTCAGCAGGATTTCCTTCACCAGCAGATGATTTTAAGGAAAAACGCATCAGTTTGGACAAAACTTTGATCAAAAACAAAGAAGCGACTTTCTACGCACGCGTGAGCGGAGAATCCATGATTGGGGCCGGACTGGATGATGGAGATCTCTTGGTCATCGATAGAAGTTTGGAAGCGGAGCATGGCAAAATAGCCGTTTGTTTTTTGGATGGGGAATTCACCGTAAAACGGTTGAGCATTGAAAAAGACACTATTACATTGATGCCCGAGAATAAAAATTACAAACCCATCAAGGTTTCCAAGGACAGTGACCTATTGATTTGGGGAGTGGTCACTTATGTGATCAAGGCGGTGTAAGCGATAGATTTCTTAATCGTCACTATGTTCCTCGTTTCGAAATGACATATTGTTTTTATTCTTGGACTAAGAATCTTTCCTCCGTGTCATTTCGAACGAATGTGGGAAGTCTTGAGTCTACCTGTCCTAAACTTGGGTCTCAACTGCCTGACCGTCCGGCAGGCGGGCGCTCGACCTGACACCAACTAGTTTTCAATGATTAGTGAAAATTCGTGCCATTAGTGTCAAACCATTAACGCTGCCCCGAATGTCAAGTATGTTCCTTTGGAATGGTTTTAGCCTGATTTTTTTTGAAAAGACGGCAAGTTTGAAAAGCTTTGCTATCTTTGTACCGTTGTGTTGGATTCCAGTCGCGATGATTGGAATCAGGTTGAAGCATCAAACCGATGCTCGCCAATGAAAGGCTTTCCATTTGGAAGGCTTTTTTTGTTTGTGAGACCGGTAGGTCGAACAAATTCCGCTGCAGAGCGGAATCTTTTCCTAATAAATTATAAAGTTGTCACCTCGAGCGCAGTCGAGAGGTCTTGCTACCAAAGGTCTCGACTGCGCTCGACCTGACAAATAACAAAGCATTTGTGGTAATTCGTGCAATTCGTGTCAAGCCAATTATATTTCCCTGAACAATAGATTCTTCGCAAAGCCCGTCTTGAGTGTAGCCGAAAGGCTCAGAATGACAAATAAGTACCGTCAACTTCCCGAAACAACATGTGCCACATGATGCACTAGCGAGGCGGCCAATTTTGCCGTTTGCCCGTCAATATCATATTTCGGATTCATCTCGGCAATGTCCATACTGATCAATTTTCCAGAGCCAATAATGGTTTTCAAGCATTCCAAAACCATGTGGGGCGTAAAACCCATAGGCGAAGCCGCACTTACCCCGGGAGCATAGGCAGAAGAGAATCCATCCAAATCGATGGTCACATAAATATGGTCCACATTTTTGGCAAAGGCATTGATCCAGGTGGTGATTTCATTTAATAGTGGAATTTGAAAGGTGTCGTTCATTACATAGATGACATCCAAGTCCCTTGCGGTTTGGAACAAGTTTCTATCATTGGCGTCCTTTCGGATGCCCAGACAGAGATAGTTAAAATCAACACCCTCTTTTTCACAGTCTTTGGCAATTTGATAAAACGGGGTGCCCGAATTGCTCTGCTCTGTGTTTTTCCGCAAATCAAAGTGTGCATCAAAATTGATGATACCGATGGTTTGTCCTTCTTTTTTGAAATCCAGATATTTTTTGATACCGTTATAGTGACCATAAGCCACATCGTGCCCACCGCCCAAAACAATAGGGAATTGTTTTCTTTCTAAAAGTAAATTGACAGCTTCGGTAAGCTGATTTTGGGCAGCTTCCATATCTCCCTCATCACAGATAATCGAACCCACATCGTGCAACCGTACATTGCTCCCCAAATGGTTGGGCATCTTGGCAAAACTGCTTTTGATGACATCGGGGCCATCCAGGGCACCAACACGACCTTGATTTCTTCGCACCCCTTCATCACAGGCGTAGCCCAAAAGAGCAATGGATTTTTTCTGGGCTTCAGGAAGTTCCTCCAAGGGTGTGCAATGCACTTTTTCATGCAGATACAGCCATTTATTGGAGATTCTACCTGTCCAAAGGTCTTGTTTCGGGGGTTGGTAATGTTTCATGGTATTAAAAAAGATTGTCCAAAATATCAGATTCCACCAGATGGGGCAAAGTTACTTTTAAATTTGGAGAGCGTTCCATTTCCCGTTCAATGGCAAAGCGAGCTTCCTTGTTTCTGGCCCAACTTCTACGGGAAATCCCATTGTTCACATCAAAAAACAACATTTTCTTCAATCGGTTGGAGGCTTCTTCGGAACCATCAAGGACCATTCCAAATCCGCCGTTGATCACTTCTCCCCAGCCAACGCCGCCACCATTATGGATGGAAACCCAAGTGGCGCCCCTAAAACTATCGCCAATCACATTTTGAATGGCCATATCGGCGGTGAACCTGCTTCCGTCATAAATATTGCTGGTCTCCCTAAAGGGAGAATCTGTGCCGCTCACATCGTGATGGTCCCTCCCCAAAACTACGGGAGCACTAATTTCTCCCTTGGCAATGGCCGTGTTGAAGGCATCTGCAATTTTGCTTCGTCCCTCGGAATCGGCATAGAGGATTCGAGCCTGTGAACCTACTACCAATTTGTTCTGTTCCGCTTCCGAAATCCATTTGATGTTGTCCTGCATCTGCTGTTGGATTTCTTCGGGAGCTTCGGATTTGATTTTTTTCATCACCTCAAGGGCAATGGCATCGGTTTTTTGAAGGTCTTTGGGGTCGCCCGAGGTACAGACCCATCGGAACGGACCAAAACCGTAGTCAAAACACATGGGCCCCAAAATATCCTGCACGTAGGACGGATATCTGAAATCGATATTGTTTTCGGCCATCACATCGCCGCCCGCTCGGGAAACTTCCAACAAAAAGGCATTGCCGTAATCAAAAAAGTAGGTGCCTTTTGCCGTATGCTTATTAATAGCAGTGATTTGTCTTCGCAGCGATTCTTGCACTTTTTCCTTGAAAGCCTCTGGATTTTCCACCATCATGATGTTGGATTCTTCAAAAGAAAGCCCAACGGGATAATAGCCACCCGCCCAAGGATTGTGCAATGAGGTTTGGTCAGAACCTAAATGAATGAAAATGTCCTCTTCAAAAAAACGTTCCCAAACGTCAACTACATTGCCGATGTAGGCCAACGAAACCACTTCCTTATTTTTTACAGCTTCTTTGGTTCTCACTACCAATAGATCCAAATCCACCAAAAGCTCATCCACCCAACCTTGGTCGTGGCGTTTTTTGGCAGCTTCGGGGTTGACCTCGGCACAAATGGTAATGCCCCCCGCAATGTTTCCTGCTTTGGGTTGGGCACCGCTCATGCCTCCCAATCCAGCGGTCAAGAAAATCTTGCCTTCGGGAGATTCATTTTGCGTCAATACTTTTCGGAACGCATTCATGACTGTGATGGCCGTTCCGTGGACAATGCCCTGTGGACCAATGTACATATAGGAGCCCGCTGTCATTTGCCCGTATTGGGTGACGCCAAGTGCATTGTATTTTTCCCAATCATCGGGTTTGGAGTAATTGGGAATCATCATCCCGTTGGTAACCACCACTCGTGGCGCTTCTTTGGACGATGGAAAAAGTCCCATCGGATGGCCAGAGTACATATTCAAAGTCTGCTCCTCGGTCATTTCCGCCAAATATTTCATCGTGAGCAGGTATTGCGCCCAGTTTTGGAAAACCGCCCCATTGCCGCCGTAGGTAATCAATTCTTCGGGATGCTGTGCCACGGTAGGATCTAAATTGTTTTGAATCATCAGCATAATCGCCGCAGCCTGATGTGTTTTGGCAGGGTATTCCGAAAGAGGTCGGGCATATATTTCATAATCGGGCTTGAACCGATGCATATAAATACGGCCGTAAGTTTTCAGCTCCTCAGCAAATTCCGGAGCTAGTGTTGCGTGCCAAGCTTCTGGGAAATACCGTAGCGCATTCTTTACGGCCAATTTTTTCTCTTCTTTGGAGAGGATGTCCTTCCGTTTTGGGGCTGGGTTGCCATTTTTCGGATATGCTTTGGTGGCGGGTAATTCCGAAGGAATTCCTTGAAGAATTTGCGATTTGAAATGATCTTTTTTCATTAGTAATTAAGAATGATTTGTCATTCCTGGGAAAGCAGGAATCCAAAATAGGGTAGTGGATTCCGCATCTCGCTTCGACTACGCTCAGCAACCGTGCGGAATGACAAAGTTATTTGCAAATGTTAATTCCTTTTTTCCATACTTCACTGGGCTTTAATTGCCCTTGATGGTAGGTGATTTCTTGATAGTTGTCCGTTGGAAAAACCACAAAGTCTGCTAGTGCCCCTGCTTCCAATTTTCCTCGGTCGGTTAAACGTAAAGCAGTTGCAGCCCTAGAAGTGATACCTGCCAAAACTTCGGTATTGGACAGTTTTTCAAAGGTTCCCAAAATACTCGCTTGTGTGAGCAGATCGCCCATGGGGGCAGACCCGGGATTATGGTCGCTGGCAATGGATAAAGCACCGCCAGCATCCAAAATTTTCCGTGCTGGGGTGTAGGCGCATCCCAAACCGATGGATGCCCCCGGCAAAGCGGTCGCAATAGTGTTGCTTTTTGCCAATAATTCAATTTCTTTTTCGGTGCAGGCTTCCAAATGGTCGGCACTTACCGCATCAAAATCCACCGCAACCTGACTGCCGCCCGTGGTAAATTGGTCGGCATGTACTGTAATATCGAATCCCATTGCTTTGGCTTTTTGAAAATAGGGTTTGATTTCCTCCGGGGAAAAGGCACTTTCTTCCACAAAGGCATCCACACGATGGGCCAAGTTTTCGGTTTTGATGATGGGAAATAATTCATTGATGATTACGTCCAAATAATCATTGTCTCGATTCCAATCCTTGGGTTTCATGTGGGCTGCCAAACAGGTAGGAACCAATGTGGCACTCGAGGATTCATTCGCCTGCTTGATGGCGCGTAGCATTTTCAATTCTTCATCCACGGAAAGACCGTAACCACTTTTTACCTCAATGGTGGTGACCCCATTTTTGAGGTGTTTTTTGCTTCTGGAAACAATCCCTTCAACCAATTCATCTTGTGATGCTTTTCGGGTCTGGGTCACGGTGTCCCAGATACCGCCACCGGCTTTGGCGATTTCCAAATAGGTTTTTCCAGCATTTCGGTAGGCGTAATCTCGGGCACGGGTGCCTCCAAAACAGATATGGGTATGGGAATCCACAAAACCGGGCAGGCAAACCTGTGCTCCTTCGATTGGGTGGATGTCGACATCATCGGATTTCAACTCGTCAAAAACACCGACTTTGAGAATTTTTCCTTCGGAAACCAGAATCCCTCCGTTTTCAATGATGGGCAGTTGCTCATCTTTGAGCGCTCCTTTTAGTGCGAGTCCCGTCATTGGCAGCAATTGGGTGAATGGTCCTATTAATAGTGGTTTGTGCATTCTTAATATGTTTCAAATTCTTGAAGGTGTGGTGTATTCCACTTCAGTTGTTTCTCATCCATCACACGGTCCACCAAATCAATGATCTCACGGTTTTGAATAATTTCGATTCCTTTTTCAATGTCGTCTGCAAAAACACGGTCGTTTTCGGCAAAGGCAACCTTGGTTCTCAGGAAGGTATGGATTTCATCCAACAGAACCCCGGATTTTAGGGGTTTTCTGTATTCGAAGGCCTGCGCTGAGGTCAACAATTCGATGGCCAGTATTTTCTCCACATTTTCAATAATGTTGAGTGCTTTTCTACCACTGATGGAACCCATGCTCACATGGTCTTCTTGACCCAAAGAGGTAGGAATGCTATCGGCACTGGCGGGGAAACATAGGCTTTTGTTCTCACTGGCCAATGCGGCCGAGGTATATTGCAAGATCATATAGCCCGAATTGATTCCGGTATCGTTCATCAATAATTTTGGAACTCCGGGACTGTTGCCCTCAAGGGCGAGATAGATACGGCGGTCGGAGATATTCCCAATTTCTGAAGCAGCCAAGGCGGCATAATCCAAGGCCATGGCCAAGGGTTGCCCGTGGAAATTTCCACCGCTGATGGTGAGTTCATCATTTATGATGACAGGATTGTCCGTTACTGAATTGAGTTCGATTTCCAACAATTCCTTAAGGTGGAGCCACGCATTTCGGGATGCCCCGTGCACTTGCGGCATACAGCGCAAAGAGTAGGGGTCTTGCACCCGTTCACAATCAATGTGGTCCTCCAAAATCTCGGAACCTTGCAGCAATGTACGAATCCTTCCTGCCACATGTTGGTTCCCTTTGAACGGACGAAGTTGATGCAATTCTTCAAAAAAGGGCTTCATGGAACCTTGCAAGCCTTCGAGCATCATCGCCCCGATAATATCCGCATGTCGCAAACAATGCTGTAATTTATGAACGACCATCACCCCGTGTGCAGCGATAAATTGGGTGCCATTGATCAGGGCAAGTCCTTCTTTTGGACCCAATTCCAAGGGCTTTAATTCTGTTTGTTCAAATAATGCTTGGGTCGGGATGTTTTTTCCCTGATATTCCACTTTCCCCAAACCAATCAAAGGCAGAAACAAATGGGACAATGGAGCCAAATCCCCTGATGCCCCCACCGAACCTTGCGAGGGAACCACGGGAATTGCATTGTTTTCCATATGCCAAAGCATACGTTGCAAAGTGGTTTCGGCAATACCTGAATACCCTTTAGCCAGAGCATGGATTTTTAGAATCAACATGATTTTTGCCAATTCGGTGGAAATGGGTTCGCCCACCCCCACGCTGTGGCTTTTCAATATGTTGGATTGAAGGATTTTGGTATCAGCTTTGGAAATCTTGGTATTGCACAATGGGCCAAACCCCGTATTGATACCATACACCGTATCGCCTTTTTCCACGATGCGTTGCACACGTTCGTAACTCGCTTTTACATTTTTTAGGCATTCATTGGAGAAAACACCTTTTATGGTACCATGGGCCAAGCCCAAAGCTATGCTTGCGGTCAAATGACCCTCACCAAATTGAAATGTTCGGTCTGTTGCCATGCTTTTGAATTAATTTACTAACTGATTGTCCGCAATCAATCATGGTGAACTGTCACTTCGAGTCTTTCGACTACGTTCAAGATGAACTTAAGTCGAGAAGTTATTGGACTCAAAGTCTTAAAAATGAGGTCTCGACTGCGTTCGACCTGACAACTTTTTGTTTATATGATTAATCACGGCTATTCAAAGTTACCGATTAGGTTTAATAATTACCAATACTTATTTTTGTAACAATCAATAAGTATGAATTATCAAATAGAGCTTCGACATTTCATCTATTTTTTGGCCGTGGCCGAAGAACTGCACTATAGGAAGGCTGCTGAAAAACTCTTTATTTCCCAACCCGGTTTGAGCACGCAAATCAAACAGATGGAGGAGATTTTGGAAACCCAACTTTTTGTGAGGGACAAGAAAAAGGTTAGCCTTACTCCAGCGGGTGAGTTTTTAAAGAAGGAGGTGGAATTCATTTTGAACCATTTGGAGCAGACCAAAAAGCAGGTGAAACTTATCGGCGATGGACAATTGGGGGAGGTACGCATCGGTTTTTTGGGTTCTGCGATGCAAAATGTGGTACCCAATTTATTATTGGGATTGAAGGAAAAATACCCAACGGTTCACACTTCCTTGGAAGAACTTTCCAATCGTGCACAGATCAATGCGATATTGGCCGATCGTTTGGATTTGGGCTTTGTACGATTGTCGCGAGTACCCAAAGGATTGGATGTGAAGCCCGTTTTTGAGGACACCTTTTCCTTGGTGCTGCCAGCGGAGCATCCTTTGGATGCAATGAATTTCAAGAACATCAATCAAGTGGCGGATGAAGATTTTATCCTTTTTTCCCAGGATTATAGCCCTATGTATTACGATACGGTGCTCAGTATTTGTGAGGATAGTGGGTTTGTACCTCATGTTTCGCATAAATCGGTACATGCCCAGACCATTTTTAAACTGGTGGAGAACAGATTGGGCATTGCCATTGTGCCAACTACCCTTCAATATGGGTTTCAGATGAAGGTGAAGTTCATCGAGATGAAAAAAATTAAGCAACGGGCCGTATTGAGCATGGTCTGGAAAACCGACAATCGGAATCCTGCGCTACAGAAATGTATGGATTTGCTCATGGAATTATGACGGCAATGTTTTCGAGTGTAACTTTGGAATTCAAATTAATACACAACTATGATTTTTGACTTGATCAAGGAGCGAAGAAGCATTTTTCCTCCGCAATATATTGATAAGCCCATCGCCAAAGAAACCATTGAAAAGATTTTGGAAGCGGCCAATTGGGCCCCTACCCATAAAAAAACAGAACCTTGGCGCTTTAAGGTGTTGACAGGTGAAAAGAAACAGGAACTGGGGATTTTTCTTTCCAATAAATATGAGGAAACGGACCCCAAGCCAAAGCAGATGAAGATTAAAAAATTACAATTTAACCCGTCAAATTCGGGTGCTGTAATCGCTATCTGCATGCAACGGGACCCTAAGGAAAGCCTGCCCGAGTGGGAAGAGATTGCATCCGTGGCCATGGCTGTGCAAAATATGTGGCTGTGCTGCACCGAACTCGGTATCGGAAGTTATTGGTCTTCCCCCGGGCTCATAAAATACATGGATGAGTTCTTCAATCTAAATGATGGAGAAAGGTGTTTGGGCTTTTTCTATATGGGTTATTTTGATGGTGAGGTAATCCCATCCGCCAGAACCCCTATTTCCGAAAAAGTGGAGTGGCTGGTTTAACTAAAGGTAAACAGGTCGCCCGCATATTTGATGGAAATGTACACGTAGAAGATGGCATACACAACGGTGACCAACAATTTCATAAAGGTACCGGTCAAAAAACCTAAAAACGAACCGAAAGCCGCCTTCATGGCGGTTTCTTTGTTGGCTTTGTTCAATAATTCACCGACCAAGGCCCCAATAAAAGGCCAAATAATAATCCCGAATGGGCCAAAAATAGGAACAAAGATAGCCACAAGTAATCCTACAATGGTGCCCCACATTCCTGCTTTGCTGCCACCAAACCGTTTGGTGCCCATGGCGGGGATCACATAATCCAAAACTGTTATGGTTATGGCTATCACAAAGGTAACCCCCAATACCCACCAATTATCGGGTACGGCTTTGGTCAGATAAAGCAGTAGCAGTCCAACCCAACTTATAGGCGGACCGGGCAATACCGGTAAAAGGCTCCCCAGTATCCCGACGAGCATCAAAATGAACCCTAAAATGAGTAGTGCAATGTCCATGGTTGTGTTTTTCTGTTAGACAAAAGTAGCTGACAATTGTTACAATCAAAATCAAAATGAAACCCTGTCCTTAAAAATTTCGTAGGTAAATTTGAAACCAATTACGAAACTGTCGTGAAAACAAGTAAAACACATACAAAACCAAGGTTCATTCAAATGGGGTGTGCCGTAATGTGCATGTTTTATTTGCTTGGACTTTTTAATGGTTTGGTACTGGAAGCCCTGCACGAAGTATCGCACGTGATGGCCCCAAAAGCACACCACCATAACTTTGCCTCGGATCACGAAGCTATTGATTATTCTTCATTGGAGGCTATGGCAGGTCACTCGCACAAAGCTTTGGAAGCTTTAAAGGATTTATTGGAGGCCAATCAACCAGATGAGCACGAATCCAAGGATGATATCAGCCTAAAATTGGATAAACACTTCATTGAAGAAATTCAAATTGCACCTGAAATCAATACTTTAATAGACAGCAATCGTCTTTGGGCATACCAAAACATAACTTCTTTTTGGTGCCAAGGGGTAACCACGCCTCCTCCCCAGCATAGCTGAAATAAACTAGACCAAAATTTTAAGGAACAGGCTTCATCAATACTTCGATGAAGCAAGGTCTAGGGATGCTATTGTTCAGACTTATTTACACAAATCAAATTAAAAGACAACGACATGAAATATTTTATGGCGGTATTGTCCATGCTGTTCATGGGCACTATTGCTGCGCAAAACGTACAAGGAAAACTGGTGGATGAAGCTGGTTCCCCGATAGAGGACGCTGGAATTTTTAACAAGACCAGTGGCCAACACAGTCACACCGATGGAACAGGGCATTTTGTTCTGGACAGGACTTCGGTAAACGATACCATTTATTTTTCAAAACTTGGGTATGCCACCCAAACCAAAGTGGTAAATCAATCTGATTTACAGAACCCGATTAGCATTGTCCTTAAAGAGAGTTCTATTTCTTTGGATCAAGTGGTTTTGGTATCCGAAGTGGATGCCTTGAGTAGGGTGGTGGATGTGGATGTGAAAACGAATCCCGTAAAATCCTCACAGGAAATTTTGAGAAAGGTGCCCGGGCTGATTATTGGTCAGCATGCTGGAGGCGGAAAGGCCGAGCAGCTATTTTTGCGCGGTTTTGACGTGGATCACGGTACCGATGTTGCCATCAATGTGGATGGTATGCCCGTAAATATGGTGTCCCACGCCCACGGGCAGGGATATGCCGATCTTCACTTTGTGATTCCGGAAACCATTGAAAACGTAAACTTTGGAAAAGGACCGTATTATGCCGATCAAGGCAATTTTAATACGGCGGGCTACGTCAATCTAAAGTTGAGAAAAGGTTTGGACAAAAGTATGTTGTCCACCGAAGTAGGGCAATTTGGAGCGCGAAGATTTATGGGTATGTTCAATGTGATGGACAACCAGAACAGCAATGCCTATTTGGCCTCCGAACTATATTTAACCGATGGTCCATTCCAGTCGCCGCAGAACTTTAATCGTATCAATATTTTGGGAAGGTACCGCTACGCGTTGCCGGGTGATCAAGAGTTGTTGTTGACCGCATCTCATTTTTCAAGCAAATGGGATGCTTCTGGACAAATACCGCAACGAGCCGTGGACCAGGGTCTGATTGGTCGTTTTGGTGCCATTGACGATACCGAGGGTGGGCAAACCAGTAGAACCAACTTTGTATTGAATCACAACAAGAATATGGGAACGGGGAAATCGCTCAACACAATGGCTTTTGTGTCCCATTATGATTTTGAACTGTATTCCAACTTTACCTTTTTCTTGGAAGACCCCGTGAACGGAGATCAGATCAGACAATTTGAAGACCGACTGATGGCGGGTGCCAAAACGGTTTTTCAGGACAATTCGGCCAAGTTGGGCGGTATGGATTTCAAATACAATGCAGGAATTGGTTTCAGATACGACAATGTGGACGACAACCAATTGTCCCGCACCCTGAATCGCCAGGAATTATTGGAACGTTTGGCTTATGGTGATGTGGATGAGGTGAACAGCTACGCCTTTGCGGGCGCTGAATTCAAATCGGGCAGATTTACTTTTGAACCCGCTGTTCGTTTAGATTATTTTAGGTTCGATTACATTGATAAAATGAGTGAACTGTACGATAGCCGAAGCGAGGAAAAAGTGGCTTTTAGCCCAAAGTTCAATACCATTTACAGTCCAACAGAAAACACTCAGCTTTTCTTGAAAACGGGCATTGGTTTTCACTCCAACGACACTAGGGTAGTGGTTGCGAATGGTGGTGAGGAGATTCTACCTGCCGCCTACGGTGTTGATTTGGGAACCATCATAAAACCAATAAATAAGTTGGTCTTGAACGCCACGTTGTGGACTTTGTTCCTAGATCAAGAGTTTGTGTATGTAGGAGATGCAGGTATTGTTGAGCCCAGCGGAAAAACCCGAAGGATGGGAGTTGAAGTAGGGGCGAGGTATCAACCCTTGGATTGGCTTTATATGTACTCTGATGCCAACTACACCCACGCTCGTAGTACCGAAGAGGCCGATGGGCAAGATTATATTCCTCTGGCGCCCGATTTCACAATGGCAGGAGGAGTTACCTTGGGAGGCAACCAGGGCTTTTCGGGCGGAATCAATTATCGATATATTGACGATAGGCCCGCCAATGAGGATAATTCCATCGTAGCCGAAGGGTATTTTGTAACCGATGCCACCCTTAACTATAGTGTGAAGAATTGGACGTTTGGACTGATTGTGGAGAACCTGTTCGATACCGAATGGAACGAAACGCAATTTGCCACGGAAAGCCGTTTGTTCAATGAACCGAATTCGTTTGAAGAAATCCATTTTACCCCAGGCACACCTTTCTATTTAAGAGGAAAGGTGACCGTAACTTTTTAAACAACTATCCGCCAGTATGCTACGCTGGCGGATTTTTTATTCATTTTTAAACTAAAAAATTAGTTTAAACTAATTTTTTAGTTATATTAGCAGTGTCATTTCGAACTGAGCATAGCGAATGTGAGAAATCTCAAACCATTTTTTGGTTTATGAGTTGCAATTCCACAACTCATTTTCGAATTGTCAGACTGAGCGCAGTCGAAGTCAAGATGAGAAATCTAGCTTGTAATTAAAGATTTGAATTGTATTTAAAATATTAATAAGTGGATTCCCGATTTCTCGGGAATGACAACTAAAACGTGTCAAATGAAACAACTCACCAAAGCAGAAGAAGAGGTAATGCAGCTCCTTTGGAAAATTGAAAAAGGGAACGTAGCTGCAATTTTAGAGGAATTGCCAGAGCCCAAGCCAGCCTACAATACCGTGTCCACTATTGTCAGAATTTTAGAGGACAAAGGCTTTGTGTCGCACGAAAAAGTAGGCAAGGGGCATGTGTACTTTCCTTTAATAAAAAAGGAAGAGTACAGTAATCAGAGCCTGAACAAATTGATGGAGGGGTATTTCCAAGGATCATTTAGCAGCATGGTATCCTTTTTTATGAAGAAAAACGACATCAGCTTGAAGGAACTCGAAGAAATCATGAAGAACATTAAAGACAACGAGCAATGATTACCTATATATTGGAATCTTTAGCGTTTCAACTGGTCTTTTTGTTGACCTACGACCTTTTTCTAAAGAAAGAGACCTTTTTTCAATGGAACCGGGTATATCTGTTGGGCACGTTTGCTCTTTCCCTCATATTGCCTTGGGTAAAGATTCAAGCACTCCAGACCACTATGCCACAGGAGTTGCAGACCACAACGGTATTTCTCGCCCAATTGAATGGGGTAGTGCTCGGCCCCGGCGCAGAAGAAACCAGTTTTCTGGAACGTATCTCTTGGCCGTATTTGGTTTTGGGCGTGGGGAGTATGTTGGCCGCTATTTGGTTCGTGTACAAGTTGATTCAAATAAGTAGACTCCGCCGTAAAAGTGTTGTGGAGAATTATCAAGACTTCACAAAGGTTACAGTACCTAAAAGTACTTCCGCTTTCTCCTTTTTCCGAAGCATTTTTATGGGCGAGGAAATCAAAAAGGATAAGGAGCCCAATATTCTGGCTCACGAATTGGTGCATGTAAAGCAATGGCACACCTTGGACCTCCTCTTTTTTGAAATGGCCCGAATCGTCTTCTGGTTTAATCCCTTGGTGTATATCTATCAAAAGAGAATTGCCGAATTGCACGAGTTTATTGCGGATGAAAAAGCCGTCAAGCAAAACAAGGTGGCACATTTTGAGATGCTGTTGTCCGAAGCGTTCCAAACACATAACATCAGTTTTGTCAATCAATTTTTTACGAAATCATTAATCAAAAAACGAATAGTCATGTTACAAAAAAAGAAATCCAAAGCCGTATGGCAATTAAAGTACGTATTGTTGTTGCCCCTAGTTTTTGGGATGTTGGTTTACACCTCTTGCGAGAGCGAAAATGAATCAAAAGCAGAAGAGGTAGGAGTAGTTCCAATGGAGGAGGAAATGGCTGTTGTTGGTTATGGCGAAGCAAATAATATAGTCACTTTAAAAGTGGGTGACATCGGGTCGTTAACCGAAGACGAAAAATTTAAGCGAGATCAACTTTTGAAAGAATTAGGTAATAGCAAAGAGGTATCTACATTGGAAATAGTTGATAGGAAAAATATCAGGCTTAAAATGACAATTAACAAGGATGAAAGTATCTCTAATGAAGGGACTGTTTCTATTCCATTTGGCGTAATAGATGAAGTACCCGTTTTTCCAGGTTGCGAAGACGCTGATGATAAAAGAGCATGCTTTCAGGAAAAAATACAGGCACATATCCGCAAAAACTTTCATTATCCCGAAGCTGCCCAACAACTTGGGGTCCAAGGAAGGGTCTCTTCCATATTCATAATTGATACAGAAGGAAATGTAGTCGATATACAAATGAGAGGCCCACACGAACTTTTGGAAGAAGAAACGGAACGGATTTTGGAAAAATTACCACAAATGCAACCAGGCAAGCACGAAGGTAAGACGGTCAAGGTACCTTTTTCCATTCCCATAGTTTTTAAGCTCCAAGGGAATGATGAAGAGGAAATCAGTGAGCAAAGAGGGGAAGGACTTGGGGTTCCGTTTGCGAACGTTGATGAGGTTCCAGTCTTTCCGGGATGCGAAGATGCTGATGATAAAAGAGCTTGCTTCAATGAACAGATTGTGAAGCATATTAAAAAACATTTTAATTACCCTAAAAAAGCTCAAGAATTGGGTGTTCAAGGTAGGGTGAGTGTGATTTTTGTGATTGGGAAAGATGGAATAATTACAGACATAGGGAAGCGTGGTCCACACGAGTTATTGGAAAATGAAGCTGTCAGAATCATAGAACGTTTGCCCAAAATGCAACCGGGCAAACATAAAGGCGAAGTGGTAAAAGTACCTTTTGCCATTCCAATCACTTTTAAATTATAGTTGGAATAGCATATAGCGAAAATCAAGGCCCAAAATTATTTTGGGCCTTTCTGTTTTTAATATACTTCCTTAAAAAATCGTAATTTCAGCCAAATTATCAGGGCTGTCATGCAGAAGTATGTTTTATTGATCATTTTTATGGGTTTGCTCGTATCCTGCGAGCTGTTCGAGTCCAAGGAGGATAAGACCCAAAAACTGGTGAATGAGGAACTTTTGGCCATCGATTGGAACGATGTGGACCAATACCCCCTTTTTGAGGATTGCGACGAAACCGCCCCCAAGGACGCCCAACAGGAATGCTTCCAAAATGTGATCACCGAGTATTTTTCCGAAGCCTTGGCAGGGCTCAAGTTTCAAGTTCGGAACGATATGAACGATACGGTTTATATCGACTTCCTGATTGATGAACACGGTTTTATCTCCGTGTTGGGCGTCGAAGAAAAGACCTCCGTGTTGAATGAGATATCCGATTTCAATTCCAAAATTTCCGAACGTTTGAACGATTTGACAACAGTAGCACCCGCATTAAAAAGAGGAAACCCGGTAAGCTTGCGTTTTAGGCTTCCGTTGGTATTAAACACCTACTAATTTGGCAGCAGAAAAAATTATATTGGGAATAGACCCTGGAACCACGATCATGGGTTTCGGCATCATCAAGGTTATCAACAAACAGATGCACTTTGTGCAAATGAACGAGCTGATGCTGCGAAAATATGATGACCCCTACACCAAGCTCAAACTTATTTTTGAGCGTACCTTGGAGCTCATCGACACCTATCACCCCGATGAAATTGCCATTGAAGCTCCTTTTTATGGCAAAAATGTGCAGTCGATGCTCAAATTGGGTCGCGCCCAAGGGGTAGCGATGGCTGCTGGGTTATCCAGAGAAGTTCCGATCACCGAGTATATGCCCAAAAAGATAAAAATGGCCATCACGGGCAACGGAAATGCCAGCAAGGAACAAGTGGCCCGAATGCTTCAAAGTGTTTTAAAGCTGAAGTCCTTGCCCAAAAATTTGGACAGTACCGATGGTTTGGCCGCCGCCGTTTGCCATTTTTACAACGAGGGCAGGATGGAAGTAGGAAAAAGTTATACGGGTTGGGAGGCTTTCATCAAACAAAACCCGGATAAGATCAAATAACAATTGAGTGAGCGGAATTTATATTCACATTCCATTTTGCAAGCAAGCTTGCCATTATTGTGATTTCCATTTTTCCACCCAACTGGAAAAAAAGGAGGTCATGGTTAATGCCATTGCCAAAGAACTTGTTTTGCGAAAATCGGAGGCGGATGATGCCGTCGAAACTATCTATTTTGGAGGAGGCACCCCATCAGTTTTATCCAATGATGAAATTGAACGTTTGATTCAAACGGTTTATGACAATTACAAAGTAATTGACCATCCAGAAATCACCTTGGAAGCCAATCCAGATGACTTGGTGTCATCTCGAGCGCCTGCCTGCCGAACGGGTAGGGGGTCGAGAGATCTCTTTTCGGAATACAAAAATGCGGGAATCAACCGCCTTAGTATCGGCATTCAATCTTTTTTTGATGAAGATCTAAAGCTGATGAACCGTGCCCATGATGCCACTGAAGCCGAGAAGTGCATCAAAGAAGCCACAGAACATTTCGAAAACATCACCATTGATTTGATCTACGGAATCCCAGGAATGGACAATGAGCGCTGGAAAGCTAACATCCAAAAAGCATTGGATTTTGGCCTGCCCCATATTTCAAGCTATGCTTTGACCGTGGAGCCCCGAACCGCCCTTAAAAAATTTATAGAGAAAGGGGTTGTCCCCGATGTGGATGATGAGCAAGCCCAAGAGCAGTTCCATATTTTGGTGGATATGTTGGAAGAGCAGGGCTTCATAAATTATGAAATTTCCAACTTTGGGAAACCTGGATTTTTCTCCAAGAACAATACAGCGTACTGGCTGGGCAAAAAATATTTGGGTGTAGGGCCGTCGGCACACTCCTTTGATGGTAAACACAGAAGCTGGAATATTCGAAACAACCCAACCTATATTAAAAAAATAACCAAAGGTGAATTGCCTTCGGAAATCGAAACCCTTTCCAAAACGGACAGGTACAACGAATATGTGATGACGGGCCTACGCACTATATGGTGTGTGGATTTGGATAGGATTGCATCGGAATTTGGATCAAACTATGTAGAATACCTGAGCCAACAAGCGACAAAATTTCTGGAGCAGGGTTTACTTGTTTTGGAAGATGGAAAATTGCTCACAACCAAAAAAGGCAAGTTTTTGGCCGATGGAATTGCTTCCGACCTTTTTATGATTAATTTAAAGTAGTAAATTGTCATTCCTGCTAAAGCAGGAATCCATGAAGTAGAATTGATTCCCAATCAAGTTGGGAAAGACAAAAAGTAACAAAATTTGATAGCCTCAATAAAACACAACTCCAAAAACTACAAAATAGACCTGACCAAACCGCTGGATATTTCCATACCACTCATAGGTGGCGACAACAATGTGAATGCGTGGTACTTAGACCCGCCAAAAATTGCCCCGCACAAGCAAGATGGGTTTGTGGGTAAAGTGACCGAAGGCGCATCCACCAATTTCAATGATATTTGGTTCAATCCGCATTCGCATGTAACACATACCGAATGTTTGGGGCATATTTCAGAAGAGTTCAACTCCATCAACAAAAAGCTAAAAAAGTTTTTCTTTTTGGCCGAGCTGATCACCGTGGCACCAGAACAATTGGGAGAGGATTTTATCATCTCAGAAAAGCAAATAAAATACGCTTTGGGCAACAAAAAAAGACAGGCCGTGGTTATTAGGACCATCCCAAACTTGGGGTACAAGCGTTCCAAAAAATATTCGGATACCAATCCCACCTATTTAACCGAGGAAGCCGCCAAGTATTTGGTGAAAAAAGGGGTGGAGCATTTGCTTATAGACCTTCCATCGGTGGACAAGGAAAGGGACGGGGGCGAGCTTTTGGCGCATAAGGCCTTTTGGAACATGAGAGGAAAACCAAGAACCAAAGCAACCATTACCGAGTTTATCTATGTGCCCAACCCTGTGGAGGACGGTACCTATTTTTTAAACCTGCAAGTGGCTCCTTTTGAGAACGATGCCAGCCCCAGCAGGCCGGTCTTGTATAAAATTCTTGAAAAATGAAGACGATATTAAAGCTTGAAGAGCTGATGATGTTCGTATTGGGCATCTATCTTTTCAGTTTGTTGGATTATGCGTGGTGGTGGTTTTTGGTACTGATCTTAGCACCGGATATTGGCATGTTCGGATATCTTTTCGGAAACAAAGCGGGAGCTTTTTTTTATAATTTGTTCCATCATAAAGGAGTTGCCCTGCTAATATATCTTGTCGGTGTCTACTTTTCAATACCTTTATGTCAGCTGATCGGTGTAATTTTGTTCTCGCATTCGGCTTTCGATCGAATGTTGGGCTATGGCTTAAAATATGACAAAGGATTCAAGTTTACCCATTTGGGTGAAATAGGTAATACTAATGGGTGAAATTTTCGACACTTTTCTGGGGCTTGTACTAGGAGCAATACTCATGTATTGGTTGTACTCTGTGTTCCGAAAAAAAAGGAACAAGGAAATAACGGAACAACAATCCACCGTAATCTTGAACAAGATACGCAGCGTGTGCAAACTGGTTTCTGTTGAAGGTGATTTCGCCGAAATCTATCACTACGAGAATACCAAGGACAGTTTTATGAGCTTGTTCCGAAGCAAGAAAAAAGCATTGATCATCATCAAGGCCAAGGCCCATATCGGGTATGATCTGAACAAACTTGATATGAAAGCGGACAATGATAAAAAGAAAATCATCTTGAGCCATTTTCCAGAGCCAGAAGTACTGTCCATTGAGCCCGACTTGCAATTTTATGACATTAAAAATGGTATTTTTAACAGCTTTTCGCCTACGGATCTAACGAACCTCAATCAGGAGGCCAAAGAGCACATCAAACAGAAAATACCAGAAAGCGGACTTATGGAAACCGCAAAAAATGAAGCTTTACAGGCCGTTTTGGTCGTGGAGAAAATCGTAGAGACCATTGGGTGGACGCTGGATTATTCCGCCTTGGAAATATCAAACAGAGAAAAACAATCTATAAAAGAGTGAATATGAAAACCAAAATTTTGACCCTACTTCTGGTAGGAACAATATCAGTTATGAGCAACGCACAAGAATCCAACAAAACTACTTTTGACCACACGTTTGCACATGTGGTTTATTTCTGGTTTAAAAACCCAGATAACCAAGCCGACCGAGCTACTTTTGAAGCGTCTTTAACCAAATTTTTGAACAATTCCAAGTACGCCAAAACCAAATTTATAGGCAAACCGCCAAAGGCGATTCGCGATGTAGTGGATGATTCATTTACCTATTCTTTGATTTTATCTTTTGAATCCGCCGAAGATCAGGCTGCCTATCAAGAAGAGCCTCCACACTTGGTTTTTATTGAGGAGTGCGAGGACCTCTGGGAAAAAGTGATCGTTTACGACTCGCAGGGAATCGAACAATGAATGTAGAGGAACTTAGGGAGCTTTGCATATCCAAAAAAGGTGTAACTGAAGAATTTCCGTTTGATGAAAGCACTTTGGTGTTCAAGGTAATGGGCAAAATGTTTGCCTTGGTTCCCTTGGAGCGTCTTCCTGCGCAGTGCAACCTAAAATGCGACCCGGAAAGGGCAGAAGAACTCCGTGAAGAATATGATGGTGCCATCATTCCGGGCTATCACATGAGCAAAACCCATTGGAACACATTGTTTTTGGAACAACTTCCACCACAATTGATTAAAGACTTGGCGGACCATTCCTACGAACTGGTCGTATCCAGTCTCACCAAAAAGCTACAGCAAGAGCTTAAAAATTTAGGTTGACATTAGATGACGGACTTAAAACGTTTTTACACATCCCAACGAGAAAAGCATCAGCAAGAACTTCAGCAAGTAAAAAAACGATTGGGCCTTTTGGCCACTTTGCGTTTGTCCGTTTTTGTGGGTTTGGCCCTTGGAGTTTATTTTCTTTGGGGAACCACCTTGTTATTTGCGTTATTGCCCCTTGGTGTTGTACTGTTTTTGTATCTCGTTACCTGTTTTAGCAATGTAAAACGCAACAAGGAGTATCTGGAAAGGCTCATCACCATCAATACCACGGAATTGGACATCTTGGCCCGTCGTTTCCACCATTTGCCAGATGGGAAGGAGTTTTTAAGACCCGACCATCCGTATGCACAGGATTTGGATATATTTGGAAGGGGTTCTTTTTATCAATACGCCAATAGAACCAAATTGCAACAAGGGCGGGAAATGTTTTCGGACCTTTTGCTGGATGGATATCCAAAGGATATAGCCAAAAAACAAGAGGCGATTCTAGAGTTGGCCAAGCTGCCCGAGTGGCGACAACATTTTTCGGCACTGGCCGGGGAAACCCAACCCAAAATATCGTCGGATTTGGTCTCCGATTGGATGAAAAACCACCAATCTTTTATACCTAAATGGGCGGGAACCGTTCCTCCTATTTTTAGTGTGTTATCAATTGCAATGATTGGCTTGGCTTTTATGGGCATGGTACCAGAAAGTCTGATCTTGTTTTGGTATTTTTCGGGCTTGGCAATCGTGGGTCGATATGCTAAGAATATTATCGGGTTTACTGCCAAAGTATCCGAGGCGCAAGAGACCATTCAACAGCATCAACGATTGATTTCTGAATTGGAGGAACACACTTTTAGTTCGGAATTGCTGCAAGAGATTCAGCAGAAATTGGAGGTCAATGCAGAAAAGACCTCTAAAATATTAAAACGCTTCTCCCAAAGTACCACGATGTTGGAACAGCAGTTCAACTTGATCGTATCATTTTTTGGTCAGGGTCTTGGTTTGTACAGTCTGTTTTATGCTTTTAAAGTCGACTCTTGGATCAAAAAATATGGTGCCGATGTGGCAGGGTGGTTTGCTGCCATTGCCCAATTTGATGCCTACATCACCTTGGGAACTTATGCCTTTAATCATCCCGATCATACCTATCCAAGTTTAGTGCAGGGGGATATCGTGTTAAGTGCGAAAGAAGTGGGGCACCCCTTGGTAGACCCCGAAAAGAACGTTTTGAACGATTTTGAAATTGGAAAAGGCCGTTTCTGTATTGTTACAGGGGCCAATATGGCTGGGAAAAGCACTTTTTTACGAGCCGTTGCTTTGCAAATAGTGATGGCCAACATGGGATTGCCCGTTAAAGGAAAAGAAGTGAAATATGCTCCTGTTCGCTTGTTGACCAGTATGCGTTCTTCGGATTCCCTGGCGGATGAGACCTCTTATTTTTATGCTGAGCTCAAACGCTTAAAGTACATTGTGGAAGAGCTTAAAAAAGGCGACTGCTTTGTGATTTTGGATGAAATCCTGAAGGGTACCAACAGCGTGGATAAGGCCGAAGGCTCCAAAAAATTTGTGGAACGTTTGGTACGGAATGGGTCCACGGGCATGGTGGCCACCCACGATTTAAGCCTTTGTACCCTCGCAGACCAACTTCCAGAGGTGGAAAACCGCTATTTTGATGCCCAAATCGTAAACGGGGAGCTGTTCTTCGATTACAAGTTCAAAGAAGGGGTTTGCCAAAATATGAATGCCTCTTTCTTACTAAAAAATATGGGTATTGTAGATTAAAGTCCTTTTACCTGTACATTATGAAAACTATCGGCTTGCAAGCGAAGCAATTCCTCTGCTTTTTCTTTTTTGTAGCGGTAAAGTTCTTCTTCGTTTTTGATATCGGCATAGATTTGCTGATTGATCTCGCCATCAGTGGACAACAATAATTTACGCTGTTCCACTTTTTGGGTTACCCAGGTAGCTACGACACTTTCTTGTTCTTCAAACTTGTAATCATACTCGCCTTTGGGAGCTAATAATTTGGCAATAATGGGAGCCGTTTCAATGGCCAAGAACAATAAAAAGATAAAAAAGGATGGAAACCACGGTAATTTGCCCAGGGCATTGATGCGGGCCATCAATCCATCAAACCCATCAATAATGGGTTGGGAATTGGCAACTGCGGTATCGTAATCGGTTTGGATGGCGGCAATCTGTGCTTCGATGTTTTCAATTTTATCGCCGTTCGTTTCTTTCAAGGCATTGAGTTCAGCTAATGCTGCGTCGTGTTTTTCGCGTTTTTCCTTGTATACTGGGCCTTTACCCAACAATCCTGTGCCAGCAGTGCCTTCGGCCTCGGAAATATAGGTATCGTAAAGGGCGTTGGTCTCTGCCTCTTTGGTCGCAACCTCATTCTTCAGGTTGGCAATGTCTTGGTTAAGGCTTTCAACTTTCGGGGTGTACTGGAGCGCCAATTGTTCCTTGTTGTCCAAGGTCATGGCATTTTTCTCCTCCAAGAGCACTTGGTTGATTTCTTTCTCAAAAATCTTCATCTCCAACGGTTTGGAAATCACTACGGCGATGATCAGAGCCAAGACGATTCGAGGAGCTGCTTGAAGCAGTTCCCCTTTAAAATTGTCACGTTTTTTAATGGTGGAAACAATGTATCGGTCCAAGTTGAAAATGAGCAAGCCCCATATCAATCCGAAGAAAATGGAAGTGTAAATATTGTCAAAAACCGTGTAAAGGGCATAGCCCGATGCAATAAAAGCCATGACGGCTGTAAAGAATACCGTGGCACCGATGCCTGCGTATTTGTTGCGTTCCCCGTTGGAACAAGTCTCTAGGATTTGGGTGTCCGCACCCGAGCAGAAAATGAAAAAGCGTTGTAACATAAAGTGTTCTCTTTGATTGATAGGATATTAGAACGTGATTTTGGTTGATTTGTTACATAAAAAGCCCCATAATCGGGGCTTTTAACAATTTTTAAGTCACGGAAACTTAATTTTCTATGAAGATGGGGTCTGTTGATAGTTTTACTACAGGGTTGGCTCCGTTGGATTCCCTTGAATCAATATTTATATGTTTGTTTTTTTGAACCACCTCAATGGCTTTTTTTCCAGATATTTTTTCACCGTTCAGGGTGAAAGTTGCTCCTTTGGCGACCATTTTTTTTATGTGCTCTATTGGCTTTGGTGGTGCGGGGGGAGTAGCGGGGTTTATAGGTGTTCTGGTATTTTTGTCAAGGTTGTCATAAGGGTCTTGTGTATCTATTATATTCTTAATTTGACTTGAAGCATACTTTGTCTCTGACATATTTTTAGGTGGTTTTGGAGCCTTTGGTGCCGGCGGAGGAGGTGGAAAATCGGGAAAAGGTTCGGCATCCGCACGTTGTTTTTTGGACATTTTCCCGTAAATGGTTTTTAGGCGCATTACCTCTTTCTTTTTAATGACCATGTGGTTGCTGTCCATTTCATTGTACTTTTTGGCCAAGGCGTTGTACTCTTTCATTTCCTCTCGGGTAGCGCTCTCTTGATAAAGCACTTTTGGACCTACAATATTAATGGTGGCAGAACCGTACTCGGCGAGGATTTTATCTACCTGATCAATAATATTTTTTGAGGTGTTTTGGTCAACCTGAATGACTGAACGCAGTGTTTTTTTACGTTCATCAAAAGAGAGATGATTGTTTATTTTTAAAAGGGTTTCTTTTAAATCACTCAAGGGCACCAAATCTTTTTGAAACAATATCTGACCGCTCTTGTTGATTTTAATGTTGATCGGGTTGATGGTTTTTTGGCCAGCATTTTGAGAGATGGGAGCTGGAGAAGACCCAGCAAATTCTTTTTGCCCCTCGTCCATTCCAACCACTGTCATTTGTTTTGCATTCAAAAGTGTTGTGCTTGGTGTGATCGGAACATTTTCTTTGAACTGACCTTCTTCCATTATGACCTCATTGGCAAATATCTCGATCAAATCAATGCCAGTGGTTCTTATTTCTTTGGACAAATGGTTTATGGTATTTAGATATACAGGTTGAACAGCATTTATCTCAACCTTAGTTTTTTTAGAATCATAGGTCGATAGGTATTCCTGATTTAAAACTTGAGCGACTTCATTGAAATGTATAACCTCATCCTGAATTTGCACAGTTTCAATACCTAAAAGCTCCATTGTAATGATATGGTCTGTTGGAATTTCCCTTGCAATTTCACGATGCTCGCTAAACCCAAATAACAATAAGGCCGTAAGTGGCAAAAGCAATAGACTTCTGAATAGAAATGATTTTTTTGATGTGTTTGTTTTCATGACTGTAAAACGTTTTTTGATTGATGAATAATTAAGGGCATTTGCAATGCCGGTCGACTGATGTGTATTAAAACTATCGTGTGATAAGTATGATAGGATTGTGTTTTGATAATGCGAATGATCGTTGTTCTTGTCAATCACGGCCCTATCCGCCAAAAATTCATGGTTCAGTTTAATGGACGATTTAAATAAGTAGATAACGGGATTGAACCAAAATATGACTTGGGCCAGTTCAATAAAGAGAATATCCAGGCTATGTCGCTGCTTCGCATGGGTTTCCTCATGTACAAGTACTTCCTGTGGAATGTTTTTTTCCTCAAATTGCTGTTGGTTCAAAAAGATATAGTTGAAAAAAGTATGGGGTGGAAGTGATTGTCGCAAAAGAACCTTAGTGACGAAATTCTCCTTGAACTTTGGATTCCTACGGATACGGGACCAAATTTGTGCAAGATGTCTCATAAAACGGAATCCAAATGCAATAACCCCAAGTATATAAACGCTCCACAACAAAACTGCCCAGTCAAAGCCATGCTCTTCGGCGACTAAATGATCAGTACCAACCTCTAAAAATTCATCGGTAATTGGGAAGTCTTGAGCAACTGTATTTTGCGCTATCTTCACATATTCAACAAAGACAATATTGGGAATCAAAAAGGAGGCGATAAGAGCTCCCAAAAGAAAGAATCGTTTAAAATGGTGTATGCTTTCCCTTTCCAGCACTACTTTGTAGAAGACCCAGAAAATGGCGAGACATGCGGTCGATTTTAAAAGGAAGACTAACATAATTACTTCTTTTTAATTTCATTGTCGATTAATTTCTTCAATTCTTCCAACTCTGTTTTGCTCAAATTCGTCTCTTGGGCAAAAAAGGAAGCAAATTGACTGGCACTGTCGTTAAAGAAGTTTTTAATGAGCCCGTTCACATGCTTGGAAAAATAATCCTTCTTCTTTACCAAAGGATAGTACTCCCTGCTTCTTCCGATACTGTTGTAGGCTATAAAACCTTTGTCCGCTACCCGTTTTAAGAGGGTTGCTACAGTTGTGGTCGCTGGTTTGGGTTCGGGGTAGGCATCCAATATGTCCTTCATATAGGCCTTATTTAAATTCCAAACAATGTTCATTAACTCTTCTTCGGATTTTGATAACTGCATTTTCAATTTTTTACAATTATTGCTCTACAAACATAGAATAAAAATTTTAATTCTACAAATGTAGAGTTTGTTTATGATTATAAGAAGTCATTTTAATATCCTAAAATGTTAAGTTTGCCGTCAAATTTGAATATCATGGGATTATTGGAGGACTTACAAAACAGAAGCGGAAATACCTGCGAACTATGCGGGTCAACAGAAAACTTACAGGTATATGAAGTTCCCCCGGTTTCCACTGGTGGTATGGATGGTAGCCTTTTAGGGTGTGCTACGTGCATTGGTCAGCTAGAAGATTCTGATACCGTTGATTCTAACCATTGGCGTTGTTTGAACGATAGCATGTGGAGCGAGCACGATGCGGTAAAAGTTGTGGCTTGGCGTATGCTGAACCGATTAAAGTCCGAAGGATGGCCCCAAGATTTACTGGATATGATGTATTTGGAAGATGAAACATTGGAATGGGCCAAAGCAACGGGTGAAGGAGAAGAGGAAAGTGAAAAAATCATCCATAGGGATGTGAACGGCAATATATTGGAGAACGGTGATAGCGTTGTGCTGGTAAAGGATCTAAAAGTGAAGGGTTCCAGCATGGTCGCAAAACAGGGAACCGCCGTGCGACGGATTTCCCTGGATCACGAAAATGCCGAGTATATTGAAGGCAAGGTAGATGGTCAACAAATTGTGATCATCACCAAATACGTTAAAAAGATTTAAGCCTTCATCTCCGTATAATATTTGTAGAAGTAAGGGATGGTCTCAATGCCCTTTAAAAAGTTCCAGACCCCAAAATGTTCGTTGGGGGAGTGGATGGCATCGCTGTCCAAACCAAATCCTAAAAGAATCGTTTTACTGTCAAAAACATTTTCAAAAAGGGCCACAATTGGAATACTTCCTCCGGTTCGTTGTGGCACAGGAGTTTTTCCAAAGGTTGTTTCCATGGCCTTGGAAGCGGCTTGGTAACCGATACTATCAATTGGGGTAACATAAGCTTGACCTCCGTGGTGGGGGGTCACTTTCACTTTCACGCTTTTTGGGGCCAATGAGGTGAAATGTTTTGTGAAGAGTTCCGTGATCTCGTGCCAATCTTGATCGGGCACCAATCGCATGGAAATTTTGGCGTAGGCTTTACTGGCAATTACGGTTTTTGCACCCTCTCCTGTGTAACCGCCCCAAATACCGTTCACATCCAAGGTTGGTCGTATTCCAAAACGTTCCGGTGTGGAATACCCCTTTTCACCATGGACATCATCAATATCCAACGATTTTTTATAAGCTTCCAAATCAAATGGGGCTTTGGCCATTTCTGCCCGTTCTTCATCAGATATGACCTCAACCTTGTCATAAAAACCGGGTATGGTGATGTGGTTGTTTTCATCGTGCAATCCAGCAATCATTTTGGACAGTACGTTGATGGGGTTCGGAGCGGCACCTCCGTAAATTCCCGAATGCAGGTCACGGTTCGCCCCGGTCACCTCCACTTCAACATAACTAAGTCCGCGTAGGCCTGTTGTTATGGACGGAGTATCGTTGGAAATCATTCCTGTGTCGGAGATCAAGATGATATCGTTTTTAAATTTTTTGCTGTTCTCCTTTAGGAAATCTTCCAAATTATCACTCCCTACTTCTTCCTCGCCTTCGATCATGAACTTTACATTGCAGGGCAACGTATTGTTTTTAATCATAAACTCCACTGCCTTTACATGCATAAAAAACTGGCCTTTGTCGTCACAGGCCCCACGGGCAAAAATGGCCCCATCGGGATGCAGTTCCGTTTCTTTGATTACAGGCTCAAAAGGAGGGGAATCCCAAAGATCCATAGGGTCCGGGGGTTGCACATCGTAATGGCCATAAACCAACACTGTTGGCAGGTTTGGGTCGATGATTTTGTCGGCATACACCACGGGATACCCATTGGTTTCGCAAATTTCGGTGTTTTCGCAACCTGCTTCGTCCAAAGATTTCTTTACAGCTTTAGCGGCTTCCAAAACATCCTTGGCGTATGCCTTATCGGCACTAATGGAGGGGATTTTTAAGAGGTCGATCAACTCGTTGATAAATCTGTCCTTGTTGGTGCTGATGTAATTATGTATGTCTTTCATATATGAATTAAAAAGGACCCTAAAAGTACAAAAAACAAGTTTTTCGGGGCAGTGGATTTGCAAATCGGAAAATTGATTTATATTTGCACTCCATTTCGCGGGTGTGGTGGAATTGGTAGACACGCTAGACTTAGGATCTAGTGCCGCAAGGCGTGGGGGTTCGACTCCCTTCACCCGCACAAAAAGCTCTTCAGTAACTGAGGAGCTTTTTTTGTGTTAAAAATCCGTCACGCATTTTCCATTTCGAAATCAGATTCTTTTCAAGCGTCATTATTCAAGAATTTACCAGACTCTTTCCTGTTTTAAAAAAACCTTCGGAGTTGATAAATAGTACCCCTAAATCATTTAAAGCACGATTGTATTGTGGGGAGTAACTTATATTACTTTTAACCTGCTTATTTGTACACTGGTCAAGAAACGTTACTCATGATTAATGCACTTGGGATGATGATAAAAATCAAAAATTAAAAGTTGATTTTTGAAATTATCCGTAAGATTTTGTTAAAACGAAGGGATATTACTAAATTGAAATCGGATAAGAGAGGAAAACAATTGGGTTAAGCCTAAAAATGCAATAAGCAATTATTGTTGAATGTTTTTTATAATAAAGTTTTCCGATTATAGTTCTACTTAATGCAGAATATTGATATTTGTCAATATTTTTTACAGTAGAACAAAACCAAACCAAAACTAACAAAGTAAAAGACCAACTGCGCTATGTACAAGGAAATATACTTGGTCGATGACGAAGACCTAGTGAATACGGTGAATGCGATTCACTTTAGAAGAATGGGAATGGAAGATAGGGTTAAGAGCTTTACCAATCCCGAATTGGCACTGGATGACCTAAGATTTAGAGATAATCCTCAAACAAAAACGCTTATTTTATTGGACATTAACATGCCCGAGATGAGCGGTTTCGAATTTTTGGAATTCATGATGCTAGAAGATTTTCCGGTAACCAACGAAGTACTTTTGGTAACTTCTTCCGAGTCCGATGCGGATAAAGAAGAAGCAAAAAAGTATGGGAAATATGTAAAGGAATTTATTACAAAGCCTTTAAGAATTGAGCATTTGGAAGATTACCTGCAAAGTGCCAATAAATAGTCTCTTAGTATCCATCAGCTAAGACAAAGTATTTGGTTCCCCTTTTACGACCTAAGTTTTAAACGATCCATTCTGATTAAATTTTAACTTTTGAAAAGGAAACAGACACTTATTCATAACAAGGTTGAAATCGTAGAAGATAGGGATGACGCTGTGTGGGCGATGGATTTAAACTATCGGCTGACCGCTTTTAATCCATCGTTTAAGATAAGACTTAAAAGTGAGGGGTGGGACAAAGCCGACCGAGGTATGGATCTAAGAGCGATATATCGGTCGGGAAGTTTCTTTAAACCATGCGAACAGGGGTGCGAACGGGCCTTTGACCGATTCGCAACCACTTCTAGACACACTTTTGAACAAAATGGGGAAGTAGTGGTGCATGAGTTTTCGTTTCAACCTTTTATGAACAGTTCGGGAAAGGTTATCGGTTGTTGTATTTGGCAAAAGGATATAACGCAGGAAGTGGACAATAATAATCGTTTGCTCGAAAGCGAAAGAAAGTATCGTGAAGCCCAAGAAGTTGCGAATGTTGGGCATTGGGGCTGGGATATGAAGGATGACAAAATTGTTTGGTCCAACCAATTGTTTCGAATCTTTGAACAAGACCCTGGAAAATTTAAAGCAACCTTTGATGCATTATCGGAAATTATCCATCCAGATGACCGCCAAGCGTTTATTGATGATGTTCAAGCTAGTATTGAGGAAAATAAAATGCACGACATTACCCATAGAATTGTTTTGGGCAATGGAGAAATACGTTATGTGCACCAAAAGGGTAGGGCTTATTACGATGAGCACGGCAAACCCAAGTACATGTCCGGTACTACACAAGATGTGACCAAAGAGGTATTGTCCAATCATCAAATAGTACAGCAAAACCAAGAGCTTCAGAATTTTGTTAGGATCATATCGCACAATCTACGAGGGCCCATATCCAACCTTTTAATGTTGTCCAAAATTTATGAATGGGGTAAAGATGAAATAAACGACGACATTGTTAAAAAGATTGAACATACAACCGAGGCACTTGACCAGACCATTAAAGACCTCCACCTTTCCCTATCATTAAAGTCTGCCGACAAGAAAAAGTTCAGAGCGGTGTGCCTTAAAGATGTGATGAAAGATGTGAATGGGTTGTTAACAGAGGAGGTCATGAAGCAAAAGGCGTCGATTCGAACCGATTTTTCGCAAACGGATACCGTGTTCGGGGCCAAAAGCTATGTGGTAAACATTTTTTACAACCTTATTCTTAATGCGATACATTACGCAAAGGATGGTGTTCCTGCCATAATAAATATATCTACCTATCAAACCAAGGAAGCAGTAATATTAAAATTTACCGACAATGGTATTGGAATGGAGCTCACGCCCGAAAAGGAACGAAAAATATTTGATATGTATGGAAGGCTCAGTGGAGCAACCGAAGGTAAAGGCTTTGGACTTTACTTGGTAAAGACCCAAGTGGAAGCCATGGAAGGGAAAATAGAGGTAGAAAGTGAGAAAGGGGTAGGGAGTACATTCACCATAACACTTCCCAACAAGATACAGTAACCTAAAAGGGCAAACGCTCCAAGTCCACATTGCCCCCAGAGATAATAATACCTACTTTTTTATTGGAGACTAGCCCTTTTCTTTTAAAAACAGCAGCCAAGGCTACGGCGCTGGAAGGTTCGCATACAATTTTAAGTCGTTCCCAAATCAATCGCATGGATGCAATAATTTCTTCTTCGGTCACGCGGACAATTTCTTCCACATGCTTCTGGATAATGGGAAAGTTTCTATCACCCAACTGCGTTTTTAAACCGTCGGCAATAGTGTTTGTGGTGGTATTGGTTTCTATTTTTCCGCTTTGTAGGGAGCGATAGGCATCATCCACCTCAAAAGGTTCGCCACCAATGGTTTTACAATGGTTTCCAAAATAATGCGCCGAAAGGGCTGAGCCAGCAATCAAACCGCCCCCGCCAACTGGGGTCACCACGTAATCAAGATCTGGGTATAGTTCCAATAGTTCTTTGCAGGCAGTTCCTTGCCCTAAAATCACATGGTCATCATTGGAAGGGTGAATAAAAGTAGCCCCATGCTCGTTTACAATCCGTTCAGATTCACGTTCCCTAGCTTCCAGAGTAGGCTCACATTCAATCAAAATTCCACCGTATCCCCTTACCGCTTCTTTTTTTACCTGGGGAGCCGAACTCGGCATCACAATATAGGCCTTAACCCCTAAACTTTGTGCGGAAAGGGACAAGGCTTGGGCAAAATTGCCCGAAGAATGTGTGACTACACCGTTCTTCTTTTGTTCGTCCGTAAGTTGTATTATGGCATTGGCTGCCCCACGCATTTTAAATGCACCCATACGCTGAAAGTTTTCGCACTTAAAAAACAAATGGGCACCCGCCATCTCGTCAATGAGGCGGGAAGTAAGAACGGGCGTATTGTGGATAAAAGGTTTTATCCGCTCGTGGCAGTCAATTAGTTCTTGTTTGTCCATAAAAATTACCTTGTACCGATTTTTGTAGCAATTAAATCATGGTAAAGATAACAATGGGATATTAATTGCGCGACTCCACTTCTTCCTCTTCCTCCTTGGCCTTTGCCGAAATACCTTCCATGCCCAGTTCAGGTATCACCAACAATGGTATTTGGGTATGGAATGCCGTTCTTTTGATGATAGGTTCACGAGTCATTTTTTCCATATAGCTGTGTTGGTAATTGAGCATCGCCAACAGATGAATGCCTAATTCCTTGGAAAAGGTTTCCAAGGTATGGGAAACGGAATTGAGTTCCGAAACGGTATGCACATAGTGCTCTACATCGTTCAGATAGCGCCGCAGCATGTTAAGGTTGAACTGTTGTAGTTCCGTCAATGCCTTTATGCCATATTGTACATGTACAATCCGGATGGTGGCTTTGAACATCTTTGCCATGTCCAATAGTGGTGATAGTTCGGATGTAGTGTAAAATCTATTAAAATCCGTTGCAAAAGCAATCTCCGAAGGCGTAACATATTCAAAATGATGGGGAATGGCCAAAACAGGACATTTTTTAGTGCTTTTTATAATCCGTACCGTGTTACTGCCCATAAATACCTCATCCACTCCAGATGCCCCTTTTGTGCCGGTAACCACCATATGTATACCAAAAGTTTCCACAATATCTTTTACCTCTTCCACCAATAGGTTAAAAGAGGAAATGGTCTCGAAACTGTGGTTGGGGTTGCCATATCTGGCTTTTATCCGTTCCACTGTTTTGTTCAATTCCCGTTCAGAATTTTCCCGGACTGCATCCACAATCCGAACCCCATCAATCATTTTTGCCATAAATCGGCTACTGGGAATAACAGGGGTATAGGTGTTGAGCAAATAAAAAGTACAGCGCCTGTTGCGGAACAATTGCATGGCATAATCAATGGCGTTCCACGCATTTTCCGAAAAATCCGTAGGTATTAATATCTTTTGCATCTGACTAAGATTTTCGATGCGATAAAATTAGACCTAAGGGCTAGGGGATACTATGACAATTGTCAGGTTTTGGAAAGTGAATTAAAAACCCTCGACCACTTCCAAAAGTTTACGTTCATCCTTAATTCCGATTTTTTTGCCAGAAGTATGAATCAAACCTTTCTTTTTGAATTCCGAAATGATTCTAATGGCGGATTCGGTTGCAGTGCCCACCACGTTGGAAATGTCCTCTCTGGACAAAGTAAGGGCCAAAAAACCATCGGCATCTTCGCCAAAATTGTTCTGGAGGTACAGAAATGCCTCGGCCATGCGTTGCTTTACGGTTTTTTGGGAAATATTGACGATTACATCATCGGCCTCTTTTAAATCGTGGGCTATGTGCCGCAAAACCTCTAAAGTAAAATTAGGGTTCTTTTGGAGTGTATTTGTGATAGTGTCTTTTGGAATAAAACAAACTTCCATGTCGTTTACGGCAACAGCGGAAAGATTGGTTATTTCTTGGGAAATCACTGAGCGTTGGCCCAGAACTTCACCTTTGCTGGCCAATTTCACGATTTGATCTTTTCCGTTGGCGCTCAACTTGGAAAGTTTGGATACGCCGTTCCTTACACAATAGACCCCGTTGAGTTTATCACCCTCCTCAAATAGAGATTCACCCTTTTTTATGATCTTGGTGGTTTTGGTATCGGAAACTTGTTTCAATTCCTCCTTGCTCATGGCCCGGAGCGAGTTGAACTGTCGGATGATACAATTTTCACATCTACTTTCCATAATGTTTTGCTTACCTGATTTGGCAAACTTAAGGGTTAAACTTTTACGAATTACTGATAAATATCATATTTTTAGGAAGAAGAGTATTACAAATTTGCACTAGGTAAAGCAAATGTGAAATGACAGACCCAACCTGTTATCATTGTGGAGATGAGTGCGGTAAAGGTTACGTTAAGTTTGATGATAAGGATTTTTGTTGCAATGGTTGCAAAACCGTTTACGAGATTTTTACGTCCAACGGCCTATCCACCTATTACGAAATAGAGGGTAAGGCAGGAACCACACCTAACGAAATCCGTCAGAAATACGATTTTTTGGACAACCAAGAAATTGTACAGAAACTCGTGGAATTCAATGAAGAAGGCGTACAGGTGGTCAGCTTGAGTATTCCTGCCATTCATTGCAGTTCCTGCATTTGGGTGTTGGAAAACCTGAACAAGCTACATTCGGCCATTAAGGTTTCCCAGGTCGATTTCCCAAAGAAAACTATCCGGGTTACCTATAAAACAGAAGATTTTTCCCTGAAAGCATTGGTGCTTTTGTTGGGCAGCATCGGCTACGAACCCTATATCTCCCTAGAGGAATACAACAAAAAAGCAAAGAAAGTAGACCGTTCCCTAATCTATAAGTTGGGTGTTGCGGGTTTTGCCTTTGGCAATGTGATGCTGTTCTCCTTTCCAGAGTATTTTGAAGTAGAAGAGTTTTGGTTGGACCAATACAAGCAGGTTTTCCGTTGGTTGATGTTCGCCTTTTCCCTGCCCGTGGTATTTTATGCCTCGCAGGATTATTTTATCTCGGCCTACAAGGGCATCCGTTCCAAATTATTGAATATTGATGTGCCCATCGCCTTGGGGATTTTAGTCCTCTTTTTACGAAGCACCGTCGATATAGCGTTTGATTTGGGCTCAGGCTTTTTTGATAGTCTCACCGGCTTGGTCTTTTTTCTGCTATTTGGGAAATTTTTTCAGCAGAAAACCTACGCCTATCTTTCGTTTGAACGCGATTACAAATCCTATTTTCCCATAGCCGTTACCCGTTTGAAGCAAAACGGGGAAGAAGAAAATATCCAAATTTATAACATTGAAGTAGGGGATAGGGTTTTGATCCGAAGCCACGAAATTATCCCAGTGGACTGTATTCTGATTAAAGGAACTGCCAAGATTGATTACAGTTTTGTAACGGGCGAATCCGAAGCAGTTTTTAAGGAATCGGGAGAAAAATTGTTTGCGGGCGGCAAACAACTTTCAGGGGTTTTGGAGGTTGAGGTGCTCAAATCCGTCTCCCAAAGTTATTTGACCCAGTTGTGGGGCAACTCCATATTTTCCAAGGACAAGGCAAGTCAATTCCAAACCCTTACGGATAGCATCGGAAAACGATTCACCATTGCCGTTTTGAGCATTGCCACCTTGGCCACCACTTTTTGGTTGATTTTTGACCCAAGTTTGGCCCTGAATGTGTTCACTTCGGTATTAATCATCGCCTGTCCGTGCGCCATTGCATTGGCGGCACCATTTACCTTGGGAAATATGCTACGCATTTTTGGAAAACATAAATTCTACCTGAAGAATACCAATGTAATCGAACGCTTGTCCAAAATAGACACCGCCATTTTTGATAAAACGGGAACGCTCACCACCAATCAAAAGGATACCATCCATTATGAAGGAATGGAACTTACGGAGGAGGAAACCGCACTCTTGAAAACCACCTTGAGGGCATCCAACCACCCTTTGAGCCGTTCGCTTTACGACATTTTAAAATCCAATGCCATCATGACTCTTGAAGAATTTCAGGAACATACCGGAAAAGGTATCGAGGGCAAATATAAGGAGCACTCCATAAAAGTGGGTTCGGCATCCTATGTGGGTGAAAGCAAATCCAATGCATTGACCAATACTTCGGTCTACGTAAGTGCCAATGAAGATTTTAAGGGACGGTTCGTGTTTAAGAACACCTATCGCGATGGGATGAGCCAAATTTTTGATGAGCTGTCCACCGATTTGGAACTAGGTATTCTTTCGGGTGATAATGATGGAGAAAAAGCGCAGTTGGAAAAAGCGCTTCCGGAAAAAACAAGAATGCTATTTGATCAAAAACCGGAGGACAAGTTGGAATACATCAGACATTTACAGGAAAAACATAAAGTTTTGATGGTGGGCGATGGTTTGAACGATGCGGGAGCCCTGGCCCAAAGCGATGTAGGTTTGGCCGTTTCGGAAAACATCAATGTGTTTTCACCAGCTTGTGATGGCATTTTGGATGCGAGTAAGCTGCGAATGCTGCCAAAGTTCATAAAACTGTCCAAAAAATCCATTCGCATTATAAAAACGAGCTTTTTGTTATCGCTCTGTTACAATGTCTTGGGATTGTATTTTGCCGTCACAGGTCAGTTACAGCCCGTTATCGCCGCTATTCTGATGCCGTTGAGCTCTATCAGTATTGTGGTGTTCACCACCTTGGCGACAAATTACCTCGGTAAAGATTTAAAAATTTTAGAAAGCTGATATATGTCATTTTTTGAGGAATACCATCACAGTAGTTTTACCCCTAAATTCAGGCAGGTATGAGTGTTATTTATGTGTTGTTGGCCATAAGCATAACGGTGGCCGTAATCTTTTTTGTAGCCTTTGTTTTCTCGGTAAAAAGCGGACAATACGATGACACCTATACCCCATCGGTAAGAATGTTGTTTGAGGATGAGGTGGTTAAGGACAAGGAAAAATCAAACCCAAATAAAAAGGAAATCAAACAAACTAAAAGTACAAACCAATAAATATGGAAATACAACAGTTCCGTTACGATAACAAAATCGTACAAAAGTTCTTATACGCCACCATTTTATGGGGCGTAGTGGGTATGTCGGTAGGCCTTTTATTGGCCTTTATGTTTTTGTTCCCCAATGTTACAGAGGGCATTTCATGGTTGAGTTTTGGGCGTTTGCGTCCATTGCACACCAACGCCGTGATCTTTGCATTTGTGGGGAACGCCATTTTTGCAGGGGTGTATTACTCCTTGCAACGCTTGCTTAAGGCACGAATGTTCAGTGATGCCTTGAGCAACATCAACTTCTGGGGTTGGCAATTGATCATTGTCGCCGCAGCGATCACACTTCCATTGGGGTATACCACCACCAAGGAATATGCCGAGTTGGAATGGCCCATAGATATTGCCATTGCAGTAGTATGGGTGGTCTTTGGATGGAACATGATCGGTACCATCCTCAAAAGAAGGCAAAGGCATTTGTATGTGGCTATCTGGTTCTACTTGGCCACGTTTGTTACCGTAGCCGTGTTGCACATTTTTAATAGCTTGGAGCTGCCGGTATCTGCGCTGAAGAGCTATTCGGTGTATGCTGGTGTGCAAGATGCTTTGGTACAATGGTGGTACGGTCACAATGCGGTGGCATTCTTTTTGACCACTCCTTTCTTAGGGTTGATGTACTACTTTGTTCCCAAGGCGGCGAACAGGCCCATTTATTCCTACAGATTGTCCATCGTCCACTTTTGGTCGTTGATATTCATTTATATCTGGGCAGGTCCTCACCACTTGTTGTATTCTTCCTTGCCAGATTGGGCACAGAATCTTGGTGTCGTATTCTCCATAATGTTGTTGGCTCCATCTTGGGGAGGTATGATCAACGGATTGTTGACCCTCCGTGGAGTATGGGACAAAGTGCGTACCGATGCTACATTAAAATTTATGGTGGTAGCTATTACGGGGTATGGTATGGCCACCTTCGAAGGCCCCATGCTTTCCCTAAAAAACGTAAACGCCATTGCTCACTTTAGTGACTGGATCATTGCCCACGTTCACGTTGGTGCCTTGGCCTGGAACGGATTCTTGACCTTTGGTATGATCTACTGGTTGGTGCCACGAATGTTCAAAACAAATTTGCACTCCAAAGGATTGGCCAATTTCCACTTCTGGATTGGAACCTTGGGTATTGTATTGTATGCCCTTCCCATGTACGTAGCTGGATTTACACAAGCATTAATGTGGAAAGAATTTAACCCAGATGGTACCTTGGTATACGGTAACTTCTTGGAAACGGTAACCCAAATCATACCAATGTACTGGATGAGGGCCATTGGAGGTTCGTTGTACATCCTAGGTATGTTCGTGTTGCTTTACAATATTGTGATGACCATTAGGGCTGGTAGCAAAGTAGAGGACGAAGCTGCGGAAGCTCCGGCATTGGAACGCGTAGCCAAAAGAAGAGTGGCGGGCGAAACCTTCCACAACTGGTTGGAAAGGAAACCCGTTCAGTTGACCATCTTGGCCACCATCGCTATTTTGATTGGAGGTATTATTCAGATTGTCCCAACCATTTTGGTAAAATCCAACATTCCGACCATTACAAGTGTTAAACCGTATACTCCGCTGGAATTGGAAGGTAGGGACCTTTATATTCGAGAAGGTTGTGTGGGCTGTCACTCACAAATGGTCAGACCGTTCCGTAGTGAGGTGGAACGCTATGGTGAGTATGCCAAGGCAGGAGAATTTGTGTACGACCACCCGTTCCTGTGGGGTAGTAAGCGTACAGGTCCCGACTTATTGCGCGTTGGAGGCAAATACTCCGATAGTTGGCACTTAAACCACATGTACGATCCTCAAAGTACCTCGGCTGGTTCCATAATGCCTTCCTACGAATGGCTGGTTACGGACGAACACGATCGTAGCGATGTTCAAGCTAAAATGGAGGCTATGGTAAAATTGGGTGTACCATATACTGATGATGACATTGCCAACGCTCCGCAATCCATGGCAGAGCAAGCGGCACAAATAGAGAAGAGCCTGTACACAGACCCGGAATTTGAAAAAACCTACGAAGCGGATAAAAAATACGCAGAGGAAAACGGATTGGAATTTGTGGAAATGCGCGATCGCGAAATCGTAGCCTTGATCGCTTATCTGCAACGATTGGGCACCGATATTAAGCTTGAAGGAACAGAAGAATAACATAAAAATAATGAACCAAGATTCAGGAGCCAAGACATAAGCAATTTAAGATTTCAAAGTCTTGCATCTTGATTCTTGCACCTAAAATCTAATATAACCATGTTGAAATTTGTAAAAGAACATATGGAAACCATAGATGGGATAGCCAACTACCCCATGGTTTCCCTGCTCATCTTCTTTGTCTTTTTCGTTCTCTTGTTCTGGTGGGTATTTACCGCTACCAAGGAACACATAAGGGAGATGTCCGAACTGCCATTGGATAACGATGATCAACAACACAAACTATAACATTATGAGTACTAAAACACCTTGGTGGATACGAGTCCCGGTTTTATTCTTTTTGATCTTAGGATTGATGGAATTTTTTATAGACTCCGGTGACAAACCCGCAATACTTGAATATCCCATCACACAGTTTTTTATGCTGTTGGTATTGATGATCCTTATTGCCATTGAATTGATTTTGAATTCTATAGAGAACATTATGTTCCAAACCCTTTCCGAAGAAGGGAAGGAACGTTACTTGGAGACCAAAAGCAAGAAATTTGAATGGACATGGGCCAAAAACCTCATGAAAAAATTGACCAAGAGCCGAGCCATTGAAAAAGAAGGTGAAATTGTCTTAGATCACAATTATGATGGTATCCGCGAGCTGGACAATGTGCTCCCGCCTTGGTGGGTGTACCTTTTCTACGCGACCATTGTTTTTGCAGTTGTTTATTTAGTGCGCTTCCACGTTATTGGAGATTATACACAAGAACAGGAATACGAACAAGAGGTGGCCGCTGCCCAAGCAGCTATTGAAGAATATAAAAGAACGGCCAAAGACTTGGTGGATGCCAGTACTGTGGAGTTCCTATCGGATGAATCCGACTTGGCCGCAGGAGAGAAAATATTCCAGACCAATTGTGTTGCTTGCCATATGGCCGATGGTGGAGGAGGAATTGGACCAAACCTGACCGATGAGTATTGGATTTTGGGCGGAGGCATCAAAAATGTGTTTTCCACAATTTCCGAAGGTGGTCGCGATGGTAAGGGGATGATTGCATGGAAACAAACCTTAAAACCGGTCGAAATGGCCCAGGTGGCCAGTTACATAATCACTTTGGGCGGAACCACACCTGCCAATCCAAAGGAACCTGAAGGGGATATTTGGGTAGACCCAGATGCTCCTGATGAAAATTAAGCAAATCAAACCTGATACGAAAAGCTGTGTCCCAAGAATTGGGGCCGGGTTCAGGTTCCGGATAAGTAGCATCAAAACATTTATCCACAAACCACAAATGTGATGGAAGAGAATTTTAGGGATTCCATAGGCACAATTACAGAAGAAGGGAAAAGAAATTGGATTTTCCCCAAGAAACCTAGTGGACGGTATTATAATTACCGAAAGTACGTAAGTTACTTTCTGCTGATTTTCTTGATTGCAGCTCCTTTTGTCAAAATCAATGGGCACCAATTTTTGCTGTTCAATGTGTTGGATCGGCGGTTCAATATATTTGGACTTCCGTTTTGGCCCCAGGATTTTCACCTGATTGTGGTGTCTATGATCATAGGAGTTGTTTTTATAGCACTCTTTACAGTCGCTTACGGTCGTATTTTCTGTGGGTGGATGTGCCCCCAGACCATTTTTTTGGAAATGGTATTCCGTCGTATCGAATATTGGATAGATGGTGATCGAGGTGCACAGATGCGTTTGGCTAAAGCACCTTGGACGGGCAAAAAAATCAGAAAAAGAGTGTTGAAGTGGATTATTTTCTTCATCATCTCCTTTTTTATTGCCAATGTGTTCTTGGCGTACCTGATCGGAAGTGATCAGCTTCTGTCATATATTACCGATGGCCCTATGGCCCATTTGGGCACCATGATCCCGTTGCTGATTTTCACAGGGGTGTTTTATTTCATCTTCGCGTGGTTTAGGGAACAAGTCTGCATCATTGCCTGCCCTTATGGTAGATTACAGGGAGTGCTTTTAGACAATAAATCCATAGTTGTAGCCTATGATCATGAACGTGGTGAAGGTGAAAACGGACGTAAAAAGTTCAGAAAAAATGAAGATCGGGAAGCGCTGGGACATGGGGATTGTATTGATTGCTTCCAATGCGTGAATGTTTGCCCTACGGGGATAGATATCCGTAACGGAACACAATTGGAATGTGTAAACTGTACCGCTTGTATTGATGAGTGCGATCACATTATGGAAAGTATCAATAAACCCAAAGGTTTGATCAGGTACGCCAGCGAGGATGAGATCACCAACAAGAACAAGTTTAAGTTTACCGCCCGGATGAAGGGCTATACGGCAGTACTTGTTGTGCTAACGGGTGTCCTTATTGGAATGTTGTTTATGAGAAACGAGGTCGAGGCCAATGTGCTGCGCTTGCCGGGCCAGTTGTACGAGCGTAAGGCAAATAATATCATCAGTAATGTGTACACCTATAAAATAGTGAACAAAACCACAAATGATATCGAAAACGTTTCTTTTGAACTGATGTCGCACAAGGGCGAAATCAAAATGGTGTCCCAAGATAGTTTTACAGTTTCGGCAGAAGAGTTGACAGAAGGTACCTTGTTCATCGAAATAAATGCATCGGCATTGAACGGCGACAAGGATAAATTGAAGATCGGGGTATACAGTGGCGGTAAGCTCATAGAAACCACGGTGACCCAGTTTTTGGCACCGAGGAGCTATAATTAAAAAAGACAATAATGAAAATTAATTGGGGAACTGGAATAGTATTGGCATTTATAGGTTTTATAACCTTCATTTTATACTTCGTCTTCAGGATGAGCACGGATGATAGTGCCAATCATGATTTGGTGACAGAGGAATATTATAAAAAAGAATTGTCCTATCAGCAGGAAATAGATGCATCAAAAAAGGCCACGGAAATGGATGCCAACCTAAAGGTTGAAAAAACAGATGAAGGCTTGTTGGTTTATTTTCCAGAGCGTTTCGATCCCAAAAAAATAAGTGGAACAGTGTCCCTATACAGACCGTCTAACAAGCACTTGGACACAAACTTTCCTTTAAGTTTGTCCAATACACATTTGCTCATACCTGACAATCGCTTGGTAGACGGTCGCTGGGACATTTCCATAAACTGGGAATACGAAGGTAATTCCTTTTTACATAAAGAAAAATTGGTGTACTGATCATGTTGACATCCGCATTGGTTCTGGGACTTTTGGGAAGCCTGCACTGCTTGGGCATGTGTGGGCCAATAGCCTTTATGCTGCCTTTGGACCAAAACAATGGTGTAAAAAAGACAGCACAACTGTCCATCTACCACTTTGGAAGGCTGTTTGCCTATGGTGTTATTGGCTTGTTGTTTGGACTTTTGGGCAAAGGATTGTCATTGTTCGGCATTCAGCAAAAACTGTCCATTGGAATAGGAGTGCTTATGATCGCTCTTGTATTGATTCCGGGAAAGTACCTGAACGGACATAAACTATTATCACCCATATATTCCATTATTGGGAAGGTGAAATCCAAACTGGGAGCCGAACTCAAGAAAAAGACCCCGGATACCTTTTTGACCATTGGTTTTTTGAACGGTTTCTTACCCTGTGGTCTGGTGTACATGGCCCTTTTGGGAGCCATTGCCATGGGGAGTCCTTTGGAAGGTGGTCTTTATATGATGACTTTTGGCTTGGGTACCGTACCTTTAATGTCATTGGTGGTCTATTCCAAAGGAATGTTCAATACTTCCATTAAATCCAAAATACAGAAATTGATACCGGTATTTGTGGTCATCATTGGTATATTGTTTATTGTACGTGGGCTGGGATTGGGAATACCCTATGTTTCCCCTAAAGCTGCACCTGCAGATTCGGTATCGGCGACCATTGAATGCCATCAACCCTAAAAATTTAATTTAAAATGAAAATAACATCAGCGGAAGAAGCGGTAGGAATTGTAAAATCAGGCGACCGGGTCTTTTTCCAAGGAGCGGCCATGACCCCAAACGAGTTAATCGATGCACTCTGTGAACGTCACGATGAATTGAAGGATGTAGAGATTATTTCCATCCACACCGAAGGGGATGCAAAGTATACCAGAAAACCCTATTGTGATGCCTTTACCTTGAATGCCTGTTTTGTGGGGGGCAACGTTAGAACCTTTGTAAATACGTATATGGGCGACTATATTCCGGTTTTTTTGAGTGAAATACCATGGTTGTTCGCCGACGAGTATCTTCCGTTGGATGTGGCCTTTGTACAAGTGTCGCCACCGGACAAGCATGGCTATTGTTCCTTGGGAGTATCGGTGGATGTGGCATTGCCGGCCATTAGAACGGCCAAAAAAATCGTGGCGCAGATAAATCCACAGGTACCCAGAACCCACGGTACTGGTATCGTTCACGTGGATGAGATTGCATTTGCCACGGAGGTCAATAGGCCCATTCATGCACACCTTCCTACCGAACCGTCGGAAGTAGAGCACGAAATTGGTAGGCACGTAGCATCACTTATTGATGATGGCGCAACCCTACAAATGGGAATTGGGAACATACCCAATGCAGTGCTGTCCAACTTGGGAAACCATAAAAACTTGGGTATTCATACCGAAATGTTTTCTGATGGGGTATTGCCCTTGTTGGAAAGTGGTGTTATCAACGGAAAAGAAAAAACGGTTAAGCGAGGTAAAATAGTGGCTTGTTTTGCTGTAGGCTCCCGAAAACTGTATGATTTTATAGATGATAACCCCATTTGTGATTTTAGAGACTCGGGGTATACCAATGATACGGCCAGAATTCGAAGAAACCCTAAAGCAACGGCCATTAACAGTGCCATAGAAATTGATCTCACGGGTCAAGTCTGTGCAGATACCATCGGAGGATACCAATTCTCTGGAGTGGGTGGGCAAATGGACTTTATGAGAGGGGCATCACTTTCTAAAGGTGGGAAGCCCATCATAGCCATGTCGGCCACTACCAAAAAAGGCGTTTCCAAAATAACACCTTTTTTAAAGCAAGGTGCAGGGGTGACCACCACACGGGCCCACATGCACTATGTGGCCACGGAGTATGGTGTGGTGAATCTTTTTGGGAAAAACCTGCAACAGCGGGCCAAAGCCTTAATTTCCATAGCGCATCCAGACCATAGGGAAGAACTGGAAAAGGCGGCTTATGCAAGATTTCATGGTTAGGGTGAATCATAGTTAATCACAAAAAAAGGGGCAATTTTAAAATTGCCCTTTTTTTGAATTGTATGAAACCAATCAAAAAATACAATCCATTAAATTTTAAAGGTTATTACAGGAGCTTCGGAATGGTTGACAATATCCTCGCCAATACTTCCCATAAAGAAGTGGGATAGACCCTTTCTGCCGTGTGTTGGAATACCGATCAGGTCAGCGGATATTTTGTCGCTGTAATTGATAATACCTTTTTCGACGGTATAGTCGTTAAATATCTCCACTCCAACGTTTATTTTGGCCTCGTCCAGGAATTTGGAGATTTTTTCAGAGGCATCATCGGTGCTTAAAAACTCGTCTCCCGGAGTGTTTATATAAACAAGGTGCAACTTGGCCTTTAAAAGGCCGGCCATTTTCTTGGCTTTTTTTAGGGCAGGAATACTCTCTTCCTCAAAATCACAGGCAAAAACAAAATGCTTTGGGTTAAAGCCATTGACCTCATTTCCTTTGATGACCAAAACAGGGACATCGGAAGTTCTTACCACTCTTTCGGTGTTGGAACCAATAAAAATTTCCTGAAGGCCATCTGCACCATTGGATCCCATAACAATAAGATCGGCTTTGTGTTTTTCCGCCACTTCGGCCACTTCACTGAACACTTTGTAGTGCTTTATAATGGGAATTACCTTTAGTTCTTTTAAATAAGGTTTGTCCAAAAAGTCGGCAAACCTTTGCTCTCCTAATTTTATAAGATGTACCACTTGTTCTTGGGAAATATATCCAGATTCCCCCATAATGGCGGGAGAAAGTTCCAGCATGTGCAAAACATATAGTTCTGCCTTGTGTTCCTTTGCTAAGGAAGCCGCAATTTTAAGGGCTTTTTCGGATTGATTTGAAAAATCAACCGGTACGATTATACTGTTCATTTTGTTGCTTTTTTAAGGTTAAACGGTCATGGAAAATATTCGGGTATTTGGTTTTTGTCGGTGCAGTTTAAGATCAAATGCCATACTAATGTTTCTTACAAAAGGCCTCCCTTTGTCGGTTACCTTAATTTTAGTGTCATTTATTTCTACAAGTCCATCTGCTTCCAATTCGGATAGGTTGCCCAAGATATTTCCAAAATCCACCACTTCTTTTTCCTCGGTGTTCCAAGTAGTTTCGAATTGGCACATTATATTAAGAATGTGCTTTCTCAAGATTTCATCTTCCGTATTTAGGATGTGTCCTCTAAAAATAGGGATAACTCCGTGCGAAACCAAATTCTGATATTCTTCCACGTTCTTTACATTTTGGGCAAATCCATACCAGCTATCGCTAATGCTCGATGCTCCCAAACCGATCATAAGTTTGGTTTTTGATGCGGTATAACCCATAAAGTTTCGGTGCAGGGTTCCATTTCCCAGTGCTTTGTACAAACTATCGGTGGGAAGAGCAAAATGATCCATGCCAACATCTTTGTAACCGAACCCCGTGAGCATCTTTTTACCCATTTCGTACTGTGTTTTTTTCTCCACGGACGATGGTAGGTCTTCATCTTTATAGCCACGTTGTCCGTTGCCTTTTATCCAAGGCACGTGAGCGTAACTATAAAAAGCGATTCTATCGGGTTTTATGGCATTGGTTTTTATCATGGTATTCTCTACATCGGCACAATCTTGAAATGGCAATCCATAGATGATGTCGTGTCCAACCGAGGTGTATCCAATTTCCCTGGCCCATTCGGTAACATTTTTCACGTTCTCAAAAGGCTGTATTCGGTTGATGGCGCGCTGAACGGTGAGGTTATAATCCTGTACGCCAAAAGAAACCCTTCTAAACCCTACATCGTAAAGCGCTTGTAAATGTTCTTTTGTGGTGTTGTTGGGATGGCCCTCAAAACTAAACTCAACTTCGTCCGCCTTGTTTCCAAGACGCACAATGCCCTCGATGAGCATTTTTAAATTTTCCGGAGAAAAAAAGGTAGGGGTACCACCACCCAAATGGAGTTCCTTTATCAGGGGCTTGGAACCCAACAAGTCGCAATACAGTTCCCATTCCTTTAAAACTGCCTTTATGTAGGGTAGTTCAACCTCATGTCTTTTGGTAATACGTTTGTGGCATCCGCAAAAAGTGCACAGATTTTCACAAAATGGGAGGTGTATGTATAAACTTATTCCTTCCTGTTGGCTTTCTCGAGATGCTTTTAGTACACTGGAATTCCATTTTTTTCCAGAAAAACTGTCCAGATCCCAATAGGGTACGGTTGGGTAACTGGTATATCGGGGTCCGGGAACATTGTATTTTTGAACTAATCCACACATTGTTGTATATATCATTACATTATAATTCAAAATTACCTTAGGCAAGTTGCATAGAACATGATAATTGTCAGGATTGGTGTATGGAACCGCGAAAAATGAGTTTTTAGGCCTGATGAGTATCATATTTTTCGTTATCCCAGCATAGTATCTTTAAAGGGTTGTTGACTTACAATTAACTTAAGTTCAATGGGAGAACATATCAAAAAGAGCACGTTTAGTGAAGAGGAACGGAAAGCGTTTGTCCAACATCTTATCGATGACGTCCAATCCTTGGAGCAAATGATTGCAGAAGGTATGATCGAAAATGATATTGTTAGGATTGGAGCCGAACAGGAAATGTGCCTGGTAAATGGTGATTATAGACCATCCCCCAAAGCCATGAAAATCATCAAAGATGTCAACGACGACCACTTTACCACCGAATTTGCAACATATAATATTGAGGCCAATCTTGACCCATATAAGTTGGAGAAGGATTGCTTCGCCAAAATGGAACAACAGCTGCGAAAATTGTTGGGCAAGGTGAAGAAAACTGCTGATAAACATGGTGTAAAGATTATTTTGACCGGTATTCTCCCTACCATAAGCAAGGAAGAGCTTGGTATGGATTTTATGACACCAATACCTCGGTATTACCGAATAAATGAAGTTTTAAAGGCTTGGAGAGGGAATGATTTTTCGCTCAGGATCAAAGGGGCAGATGAACTTTCGCTGCATCACGACTCGGTACTTTTTGAAGCCTGTACTACCAGTTTTCAACTCCATTTGCAGATACCCCCCGATGACTTTATCAAAAGTTACAATTGGGCACAGGCCATTTCGGGCCCTGTTTTGGGAGTTTGCTGCAATTCTCCTTTGCTTTTGGGAAAAGAACTTTGGAGAGAGACCAGAATAGCCCTATTCCAACAAAGTTTGGATACCAGGGTTTGGACAAAGGCAGTTAAGGAACAAGTGGCAAGGGTAGGCTTTGGAGAGCACTGGCAAAGGGATTCTGTGGCCGAGATTTTTAAACAAGACATTTCCTCGCACCGAATTTTACTCACAAAACCCATAACAAAAGGTTCGTTGCATGTGTTGCGGGACGGAAAAACTCCAAAATTGGAGGCGCTAAGCCTGTTCAATAGTACAGTGTACCGATGGAATCGCCCATGCTACGGAGTGGGCAATGGAAAGCCGCATTTGCGAATTGAAAATCGGTACATCCCCTCTGGCCCAACAGTAATCGATGAAATGGCCAATTTTGCATTTTGGGTAGGGCTTATGGCGGGAAGGCCGGAAACGTATGACGATATGCCCAACGTTATGGACTTTAGGGTGACGAAGCTCAACTTTTTTAGAGCCGCCATGAGTGGAAGGCACACGGTGTTTTCATGGTTGGACAAGACTATGACGGCAAAAGAAATTGTCAAAAAAGTATTGTTGCCCATAGCTTACAACGGATTGCGGAAATTCGATATTGATGAAAAGGATATTAATAGGCTCTTGGGCGTAATTGAAGCAAGAACGAAAAGTGGCACAGGGGCCGAGTGGCAAATCAAAAATTTTAGGGAACTTAAAAAACAGATGAAGCTGGACAGCGCCATTGTACAATTGACCAAATCCATGTACAATAACCAAGAGACCCAAACTCCCGTCCATCAATGGAGACCAATAAGTGGAATGGCCAAAACAAAGGAATCGTTTCAATGGGTAAGGCAGGTCATGTCCACAAAGCTCATGAAGCTATACGAAGATGATTATGCCAATTTGGCCATAGCCATTATGCAATGGAACAACATACACCATATTCCTGTAGAAAATGGAAAAGGGGAATTGGTGGGGCTGCTCACCTGGAGCCATATCGAAAAGTTCGAAAAACTGGACAAGAAAGAAGCTAAGGTGTCGGATATTATGGTCAAAGATGTAATTACCGTAGAGCCCAGAACTGAAATAGAAACCGCAAGAAAAATGATGCACGATTACCAAATAGGATGTTTGCCGATTTGTGTGGACACCCATATCGTGGGTATCATAAGTAAAGTAGATTTGTAGCTATGACTTTAGTTCACAATATAGCATGGGATGAAACAGTAAGGGTTGATAGAATCATAGATCATATCAAAGGTATAAAGAGTGGCCCGACCGTAGTTTTTTTTGGAGGTATTCATGGGAACGAAACAGCAGGTGTTTTTGCCTTAAAAGCTGTTTTTAATGAAATCAGAACAAAAAAAATTGGCATAAGCGGCGAAGTTTATGCCATTTCTGGAAACTTGGGCGCTCTGGAAAGTAAGCAGCGTTTTCAAGATGAGGACCTGAACAGGATTTGGTTTCCAGAACGGATAAAACGTATAGTAGGGAATAAAGAAATCCATCATAACGAGGATAACGAACTGAACCAACTTTATCTTTTGGTGCAGGACATCCTTAAAAAGAGCAATCCCCCATTCTATTTTTTGGACCTTCATACCACATCGAGCGACACCTCACCTTTTATAGTCCTCAACGATAGTTTGCTGAACCGTACGTATACATCCAACTATCCATTGCCCATTATCTTGGGGATAGAGGAGTACCTTAAAGGGGCTTTATTGAGCTATATTAATGAATTGGGCTATGTTTCTCTTGGTTTTGAAAGTGGACAACATAATGATGGCGAAGCCATACAAAACAGCATTGAGTTTATTCGCTATTCCTTGGCATTGACCCAGTCCGTTGATTTTTCGGAACAGGAGAAGGAACGATTAAGGAATAAAATAGCGGCATGGGGAACGGTATCGCATAAGTTTTACGAAATATACCATCAGTATGATATTGGTCCACAAACCACCTTTAAAATGTTTCCGGGCTTTGTCAATTTTCAAATAGTGCCAAAGGGTGAGAGTTTGGCACTTGTTGATGCCGTTGTGTTAAAAACGACCAAAAAACGACAGATTTTTATGCCCCTATACCAAAAACAAGGGAATGAGGGCTTTTATTTTATTAGACCCATACCTAAATTTTGGTTGTGGTTGTCCAAAAAATTAAGAAGGTTCAAAGTAGACCATATTTTAGTGAAATTGCCCGGTGTGGAATGGGAAACGGATAAGAAAGATACCCTGATGGTTGACCAAAGGGTGGCCCGTTTTTTCACCAAATCCTTTTTTCACTTGTTGGGTTACAGGGCAAGAAAATTGGATAAAAACCATTTAGTGGCCAAAAATAGGGAGAGCGCATCAAAATCTGGGGAATATAAGGGTTCAGCTTGGTTCAAAAAATAAAAAAGGCCCAAGAAATTGACTTGGACCTATCTTCGGCTTTCAGTTTTGCATTACAAAGTTTATAGGTATGCTATACTTTACACTTACTTTTTTTCCACGTTGTTCGCCTGGTTTTACTTTGGGCAAAGATGCAATAATACGTTCGGCCTCTTTTTCCAATAGCTTATCTGGGCCTCTTTTTTGTATGCCGGCAACCCTGCCGCTTGAATCGATTACAAACTGTACGTGGACCCTGCCCGTTATGCCCATTTCCAAAGCCGATGGCGGATAATTGAAATTAGCTTTTATATGCTCCTGGACTTTTTGGTTAAAGCAATTTTTGCGTTCTGTTTGAGTTTGTAGATGTTCGCATCCAGGGAATACTGGAACATATTCAATTACTGCAAAGGGCACTACAACTTCTTCTTCCACTTCTTCCACTTCAACATCCTCAATTTTTACCACAACATCCTCGATATAGGTTTCTTGACTACTTTCGGTACTTTCAATTACGGTTTCTTTCACATCTTCCACATCCTCCACAATTTCAATTACATCAGGTGCAGATGGTGGGGGAGGGGGTGGTGCGGTCCTGATTATTTCGGTAATGGGTACATCTTCCTTAAGTTCGTCGGTTACCTGCACAACTTCCGAAACTTTGGATTCCTCTTCATAGAACTTTACTTCAAAGGATTGCCATATCATGAACAACACAGAAGTAAGTCCTATCATAAAATATAGACTGCTATTGCGTCCAATTTCTGCGTTTGGGTTCTTTTTTGGTTTCATGACTGCTACTATTTAACTATGTTAAAGGTAGCGTTCTCCAAAATCAGAAAATATGACAATGGTCAGGTTTGTATACAGGTTGAAACAGCTTTGTTTTCCGAATGACTGATATTTGTATTAGGTAGGTATTATGGGCTAAATCATTTTTTGGCAGCATGATGCTTGTCATGGATTCCCCCTTTTTTAATAAAAGCTAGTTTTTTAAACAATTTTCTTTTTTTTGTTTTCCCAGATAAGGGCAGCGGCCCCGCAAATAGCGGCGGTTTTTCCCTCCATGCTGGAGTGTAGGAGTTTTACCTTTCCTTTGTACACATCCAAAAGGAAACCGTTAAAGTATTTTTCCAAAGGGGTCATCATCCATTTGCCACTATTGGTGAGGCCACCCATTAAAATAAATGCTTCGGGTTGGGTAAATGCCGTAAAGTTGGCCAACGCCTGAGCCATAATTCGAGCCGTGTAGTCAAAAGCTTTAAGGGCAATTTCGTCCCCTTCTTCCGCGGCTTGGGTAATGTCCTCCCCGTGGAGGTCGTTATAGGCGATGTCCCTAAACCTACTATTCACCAAATATTTGCTCTGCATATACATAACGGTTCGCTTTAATCCGGTTGCGGATACATAAGCCTCCAGCCCGCCTTTTACGCCTAGTCCGGTCAACCTGCCATCTCCCATGGTCATGTCCACATGGCCCAATTCGCCTGCGAATCCATCATATCCATCAATAAGTTGGCCATTGGCCACTATTCCGGCGCCAAAACCTGTGCCAAGTGTAATTACAATAAAATCGGTCATGTTTTTTGCACCTCCAAATAGCATTTCGCCCAATGCGGCGGCACTGGCGTCGTTCATTATGCGAATGGGCATGTCCATTCTTTGTTTTAGGAGTTTAACCAAGGGAACGCTGCCTTTCCACACTAAGTTACTGGCATTCTCTATAGTTCCGTTTTTACTGGAAGCATTAGGGGCGCCGATACCGCAGCCTATTACATTGGCACGCTCTCCAAACTGCGCCAAAAGCTCATCGGAAGTAGCTTTTATTTTATCAAGGTAAGCATCCAAGTTTGGGAATTCCTGAGTTCTAAAAAAAGTCTTTTCGTGGCATTCACCAGTTTCATCTACCAATCCGATTTTGGTTTTGGTTCCACCAATATCTATTCCGATTACTAAATCCATATTTAAAGTCACATTATTTTACGGCTTTTAAATATAACTATTATGAAGGCAATAAAATAACCTCCTTGACTTTTATGACCGCTGATTTTTTGCTAATATCAAGGAAAATTTGAAAACCCTGACTTCTGTCATGTTTTAGATCATGGCACGGTTCTACTTTTGAGTTCAAGAATTGAAATCATTAAATAAAATAGGTATGAGCAGTTTAAATAAAATATTAATTCCGTTTGATTTTTCCGAGGCATCTGTAAACGCCTTGGAGTATGTGGTCAATTTTGTAGGTACAGAGAGAGCTATAAATATCTTGGGCCTTTATGTAGGCGTTATGCCCATTAGTGAATCCGATAGTGAAAAATTAAAGAGAGATTTTTTAAAAGTGTTGGACTCTTTCAATGTAAAATTGAAAGTGAACCCTGAATTCACAACCGATACCGGCGAAGTGATCAGCACTATTCTTTCTGCCCAAGAGAAGAGCAACGCAGATTTGATCATGATGGGCACTATGGGCGATAAAATTACGGATGAAGCCATTACAAACACATCGAAATTGGTATTGGAGGCCAATTGCCCTGTAATATCAATCCCTTATGGAACCGCCATTAAAGAGCCCAAAAACATTGCCTTGGTAATGGGTGGCGAAAAAATTGATGACAAGAGCGTCTTGGGAACACTATTGGAAGTTGCCAGAGCATTTGACGCCCGTGTCCATGTGCTTACCATTTATAAGGATTCCGTTTTTGATGAAGAAGCCATCAAAGAATCTAATGAAAATTTGTTGGAATACTATTTGGAACACTTTTATGCCGATCATACCTTCACTAAAAATGAAGATGTGGAACAAGGCATTTTGGATTACATCAACGAAAAAAACATTGACCTGTTGGCCATATTGCCCCGTAACCATGCCGAAAAAAGCTCACCTTCAGAAGGAAGATTGACAAAATTGTTGACCCTGCACTCCGAGATACCGGTATTGGCCCTGGATTAAATCTTTACCTTTGAAGATACTGTCGCTGCCGATAGATTCGCGCCACAGTTTGTCCGAACATCTTTAAGATTCAATAAAAGTGAACGATAACAATAGATTTTATATAGAAAGCTTGGGGGCGCCTCAGTATTCATCTCCACTTGAGCTCAGTACCGTTAAGGGAGACCGCATATTTAACTTTGTAAGTGAGTCGGATAGATTGGTGTTCGACCCATCGGTACAATATTACAATCAATGTTTAAATAATGGGGAGGCACCTCTTTGTATGGAAAAAGCAGGTCCAAGACAAAACATCTTTTTTGATGCCAAAAACACTACTGCTGCAATAGTTACCTGTGGTGGTCTTTGCCCGGGGATCAACAATGTGATTCGTGGATTGGTAATGGCCCTGCACTATTTTTATGGGATCAAAAAAATTATTGGGATTCCCTATGGTTATGAAGGCCTAAATCCTGAAAAAGGACATGAGTTCGTGGAATTGACACCGGATAAGGTAAAGGATATCCATCAATTTGGGGGCACCTTTTTAGGCTCGTCCAGAGGTGGACAAGACGTGTCTGTAATGGTGGATACCCTTGAGAAAAACCATGTGGATATGCTATTTGCCATCGGAGGGGATGGAACTTTGAAGGGGGTAAATGCCATTGGTGAGGAAATTACCAAAAGGAATGGCAAAATCAGTGTAGTGGGAATTCCAAAGACCATAGACAACGATATTGACCTAATTGATGAATCCTTTGGCTTTCAGACCGCTTTTGACGTAGCGAGTCCCATTTTACGCGATGCCCATAATGAAGCTACAGGGGCTTACAATGGCATCTCCATTATCAAATTAATGGGCAGGGATAGTGGTTTTATTGCAGCTTCGGCCGCTTTGGCCATGCCCGTAGTTAATTTTGTACTGGTTCCGGAAATGGATTTTTCCCTTGAGGGTGAAGAAGGTTTCTTAAAAGTTTTGGAAAAGCGCCTACAAGAAAAAAAACATGCCGTTATTGTGGTGGCAGAAGGTGCGGGACAACAACTTTTTAAAGACAGAAAGATGGTAAAGGATGCATCGGGCAATGTACAGCACGAGGATATCGGTGTTTTCCTAAAGGAAAAAATCATAGCATATTTTAAAGGAAAAAGTCCAGTGACCATTAAGTACATCGACCCTAGCTATATTGTGCGGTGTGCTCCGGCCAACTCCAGCGATAGCGTTTATTGTAGTGGACTGGCCTATCATGCCGTGCACGGAGCCATGGCCGGAAAAACCAAGTTTGTTGCCAGTAGGATAAACAACCGTTATGTGTACTTGCCTGTTGCCGAAGTCACAAAAAAGAGAAAAAAAATTGATTTGGAAGGTGAGTTCTGGTTCTCCGTACTGCAAAGCACGGGTCAACCATTTTTCTTGGGATGAGAATTGGTTTTTTAACTGACAATTGTCATTAAATTTTATCAATAGTAGTCATAGATTTGAGTATAATCAAAACAGTAATCATGGAAGTACATGTTCAATATCAAAAGATGAAGACCAGCGAGTCGTTGACCCAATTATTAATGAAAAAACTGGAAAGTTTGGAGCAAAAATACAGTTGGTTGATCAAAGCCAATGTATTGTTTAAAACGGAAAACGATAAAACTGGAGAAGGCAAGATCTGTGAAATTGAACTGAGTGCTCCGGGACCGAGAATATTTGCCAAATCGGATACCGACGATTTTGAAAAATCCATGTCCCAAACCGTTGAGGATTTAAGAAGACAACTTGAAAAAAGACAAGCTACATTCGATACCCGTTAATAGAAATTAAGATCTTTGTTACATACAGATCTTTTAAAAAACACCAAAATGAAACTTAAATTAATCGGCATAAGTTTATTGCTCCTAATGGGGTGCTCCTCAACCCGGTTGGTCAGCACTTGGAAGAACCCGGATATAGTGCTTTTTGATGCATATCAAGTATTGGTGGTGGGCATGTCACAAGACGATAATACCAGAATGGAGTTTGAAACCAGATTTGCCGAGGCGTTGAAGGGTCAGGGAGTGGATGCCGTGCGAAGTATTGATCTTTTTGATGTGGAATTCACCTCTTCCAAAAGATCGGAAGAGGAATTGGCCGAGGTAGAACAGCAATTATTGGATAAGGGGTTCGATGCCATTCTGGTCACCAAAGTTGTTGGAACAGAGAACCGACGAACATTTAGGGAGCACATCAACGAAGTGGACAAAATGTTTGTGAGGTTCAGTACGGATTATTTGGAACATCAAGAAATCTATTACGACCCCGAATACTATGATACCTTTAATATATACCATTCAGAGACCTCTCTCTACTGTATATGCATTGGAAAAGAGATAGAATTGATTTGGAGGGGCGAAGTGGATGTCACAGAACCCAACAATATAGAAAGGACCATAGACTCTTACATAAAGCTGGTGACAAAATCAATGGGAGAGGAAGATGTAATATTTTAAGAAGATAGGCCGATTGCATCCAAGACTCCCAAAAAGTCCAACGCGATCAAAATTGGAATCGCTATCAATATTACAATCAACACAAAGACCATAATTCGTAAAAAACCGACTATAAGTTTATTTCCAAAGCTAATTTCATCTGCCATAATGGTGTAATTTCCATCAATTTAAGGAATTATTTGCGTATTTCCTTTATTGGATGGCTCACTATTCGATTAACTGATTGTTTTTAGCCGTATGCTGTAAACCAATCAATTGGGCTTTTGTTTCTTTCGACTGAGGAGTTTTCCCAACTCCTCCAAAGAGATTCCCTTGGTCTCTGGCATCATGAATGCTACCCATATTAATTGAAGCACCATCATAAAAGCAAAGAAGATAAAAATGGGCCAAGGGTTATCCTTGAAAATCCCAATTTCGGCATCTAAAAAGGTGGGGGTAAGCAAAGTAATAAGGGCTGCGAACACCCAATGGGTCCCAGTGCCCCAAGATTGCCCGTAGGACCTAACCTTGTTCGGGAATATTTCCGAAATAAACACCCAGATTACCGCACCTTGGCCAATGGCATGTGAGGCGATAAAAACCAAAATAAAGGTGAGCAACAGCACGGAGCTGGCGCCTGAATAGAAACACCAGCCCACCATGGCCAAACTCACAATATAACCAATGGAACCGATGTACATTAATTGTTTTCGTCCCAATTTATCAATCAGGGATATGCCCACAAAGGTGAATATCAGGTTAATGATGCCGATGGATATGGAACTAAAGAGCGATTCACCGGAAGCGAGACCTGCCCGTTCCAAGATTTCAGGGGCGTAATACAGCACAAAATTGATTCCCGAAAGTTGATTGAAAAAAGCAATCAAAAAAGCCAGTACCAACGATTTGTTATACTTGCCCGAAAACAAACTGTCTTTCTGTTTTTCGGTAGTTTCGACCAAGGCAATCTTGATTTGCTCCAAATGGATGGAAGCCTTGTCTTTTGCAATGCCCAAAAGGGTAATGGATTCCATGACAACGGTATCTGCTCGCTCTTTCATTAAAAGCCATCTAGGGCTGTTCGGTATTTTGAATACCATAAAAGTGTAGATCAAAGCGGGAAGCCCTTCAATGCCCAACATCCATCGCCAAGCTATGCTTTCGTCAAAAATAATCCCGATAAAATAGTTGGATATAAAGGCGATCAAAATTCCAAAAACAATATTGAACTGGTACATGGCCGTTAACCTACCACGTGTTTGGGCAGTGGAAATCTCAGAGATATAAACTGGTGCGGCCACCGATGAGGCTCCTACACCGATACCCCCAATAAACCTAAAGAGCGAAAAACTATAAGGTTCGGGAGCAAAAGCCGAACCCATCGCCGATGCAAAATAGAGTACACCTATCCAGAACAAGGTCTTTTTTCTTCCCAAACGGTCGGTCGGGATACCTCCAAAAAGCGAACCCAGAACGGTTCCCCATAGTGCCATGGACATTATAAAGATGCCGTGGAACGTGAAAATGGAATCGCCCAAAAACCAGTTGGTATCCCATATTTCTTTTATGGGCTGGTTGGCGCCGGAAATAACAACGGTATCAAACCCAAACAAAAAGCCCGCTAGGGCCGCCGTCAATGAAATTCTAAAAATACGCTTGTCCATATAAAAGGTGAATTTTTCTAAAGCTAACCAAAATTTACATAATCTTGGAAATGTGTTTCATGATCAAATCGGCAGCACCTCTATTGGAATTGATATAATTGGAGTTGATTGCTCCAATATTTTTAATGGAAACGGGGTTGTTCAAAAGGTCGCCCACCAAATTATCAAAACTATCTTTGCTCGAAATGGGTAGTATGCCACCTTCATTAACAAGGTCCTCTGCTTCCTTGAAGCCTTCAAATTGTGGCCCTATGATGATGGGGATTCCAAAAACTGCAGGTTCCATGGTATTGTGCAGTCCCGTGGCAAAACCACCCCCTACGTAGGCAATGTTGGCATAACTGTAAATTTTGGTCAACAGGCCAATGGTGTCCACCACAAGGACATCGAACTCCTTTAAATTTTGATTGCCCATCGTGGAATAAAGTACCGTTCTTTTTTGAAGGGCCGAGGTGATTTTCTCAATATGGGCAGGTTTTATTTCGTGAGGGGCGATTACAAATTTCACCTTTTCCTTGCTATTGTTGATGTGGTTGATGAGTATCTCTTCATCTTCGGGCCAAGTACTGCCCGCTACCAAGCAAAATTGGTTGTTTTTGAAACGGTCCATGAACTCCAATTGATTGTTGCGTTCCAAAATTTCTGAAACTCGGTCCAAACGAGTGTCCCCGCTAATACTAATATTTGTAAATCTGATGGACTCCAACAGCTTTTTGGAGTTTTCATCTTGAACAAAATAATGGTCAAATTTCCCTAGGCTCTTTCGCATAAACCCGCCATAAGGCTTAAAATAAATCTGTCTGCTGGAAAAAATGGCCGATACCAAAATGGTCGGAATGTTCCTTTTTTTAAGGTGATAAAGATAATTGGGCCAAACCTCGTACTTTACAAAAATGGCCAACTCTGGGTCAACAAGGTCCAAAAAGTGTTGAACCTTGGAATTCCTGTCCATGGGCAAATACACCACTACATCGGCAATCGACGTGTTCTTTTTTACCTCATAACCAGAAGGTGAAAAAAAGCTTAGGACCAGTTTGTGGTCGGGATATTTGGAACGTAATCTTTCTAAAATAGGCAGCCCTTGTTCAAATTCGCCCAAGGAAGCCACATGCATCCAAACGGTTTTACTGTTCGGTGGGAGCTGTTCCTCCAATAAGGGAAAGGTTTTTTGCCGACCTTGAACGAACAATTTAATCTTCGCATTAAAAAGTGCAATTACTTTTAGGCCAAGCCAAGCTATGTTGATCAGGATGTTGTAAAGAAAACGCAAGGGCATCATTTTTCGCTAAAATACATTCTTTCGGTCAGAGACCATTATAGCATCTTAATTTCTTAATTTTGACCCATTAATTTATTTGGATGAAAAAAATACAGATGGTTGACCTAAAAGGTCAATATGAAGGTATAAAAACCGAGGTCAACGAGGCCATTGCAGAAATCTTGGATTCTTCAGCATTTATAAATGGTCCCCACGTACACGCTTTTCAAAATGAATTAGAGGAATATTTGGATGTAAAGCATGTTATTCCATGTGCCAATGGAACCGATGCCCTTCAAATTTGCATGATGGGGCTCGGGTTGAAACCGGGAGATGAGGTAATTACGGCCGATTTTACTTTTGCCGCAACGGTTGAGGTGATAGGTCTTTTACAATTGACCCCAGTTTTGGTGGATGTAGAACCCGATACTTTCAATATTGATGTAAAAGCCATAGAAAAGGCCATTACACCAAACACAAAGGCCATTGTGCCCGTACATTTATTTGGACAGTGCGCCAATATGGATGAGATCATGGCCTTGGCCAAAAAGCACAATCTGTATGTGATTGAAGATAATGCACAGGCCATTGGAGGGTCCTACTTCTCAAAAGATGGTTCCAAACAAAAGGCAGGGACTATTGGGCATGTAGGGGCTACCTCTTTCTTTCCGTCCAAAAACTTGGGCTGTTATGGCGATGGTGGAGCCATTTTTACCAACGATGATGATTTGGCACATACCATTCGTGGTATTGTTAACCACGGTATGTACAAAAGATATTACCATGATGTGGTAGGGGTAAATTCAAGATTGGACTCCATTCAAGCGGCAGTTTTAAGGGCAAAGCTGCCCAAATTGGACTTTTACAACCAGAAACGATGGGAGGCAGCATCAAAATATTCAACGGCATTTAAAGGACAGGAGTATATTGTAGTGCCAAAAATATCATGCGGTTGCGATAGCGAGAAAAGTGTATGTGATTGCCATGTGTTCCATCAGTACACTTTGCGGATCACAAATGGGCATCGGGACGGTCTGGCACAACATTTAAACGATAACAACGTTCCTTGTGGTGTATATTATCCAGTTCCATTGCATAAGCAAAAAGCCTATGCGGACGACCGTTACAATGAAGAAGATTTTCCTGTGACCAATCAATTGGTGGAAGAGGTTATTTCGCTCCCCATGCACACGGAGTTGGATGATGAACAAATTGATTTTATAACCAAATTGGTAATTGATTTCGTAAACAAATAATAATGAAAATACTCGTAACAGGTGGTTTGGGCTTTATTGGATCCCATACCGTTGTTGAATTGCAAAATGAAGGTTTTGAGGTGGTAATTGTCGACAACCTCTCCAATTCATCCATAAATGTTTTGGACGGCATTGAAGCCATAACGGGCAAAAGACCCATTTTTGAAGAATTTGATCTTCGGGACAAGCCAAAAGTCCAAGATTTCTTTCAAAAGCACGCCGATATCGCAGGGGTAATCCATTTTGCGGCCTCCAAAGCGGTCGGGGAGAGTGTGGTCGAACCATTGTTGTATTATGAGAACAATCTTGGGGTATTGGTCTACATCCTTCAGGAACTAAAGAAAAGAGGAGGGGCAAGCTTTATCTTTAGCAGCTCTTGCACCGTATATGGTCAGGCAGACAAAATGCCGATAACTGAGTCAGCCCCGGTTAAACCTGCTGAATCCCCATACGGTAATACCAAGCAAGTGGGAGAAGAGATAATTCGAGATACTTGCAAGATAGCCCCAGAATTGAAAGCCATCGCGTTACGATACTTTAACCCTATTGGGGCGCACCCATCCGGTAAAATTGGAGAGCTTCCCATTGGAGTGCCCCAGAATTTGGTGCCCTTTATCACGCAAACAGGTGTCGGTCTGCGTGAACAGTTGTCTGTCTTTGGAGATGATTATCCAACCGAAGATGGGACTTGTATTAGGGACTATATCCATGTAGTGGATTTGGCCAAGGCCCATGTAGCAGCATTGCAGCGTCTTTTGGAAGATAAGAACGAAAGCAATTACGAGGTGTTCAACTTGGGTACCGGAAAAGGAAGTTCCGTTTTGGAAGTTATCCATAGTTTTGAGCGCGTTTCTGGAGAAAAGTTGAACTATAAAATAGTTGGTAGAAGGCCAGGAGACGTAATCCAAGCCTATGCGGATACCCAAAAAGCAAATAAAGTTTTGGGGTGGAAGGCAAAATCCAGCCTTGATGATGCCATGAAATCCGCTTGGGAATGGGAAAAAATCGTAAGAAGTTCAAACTGAAAAAATCCTAAAGCATATTTTGGTCGTAAATAGCATATGCTGCCCAACTTTAATACTAGTATGGAGTTGCTGGAAGGTGTCCAGCAAGAACAACTCTATCAAAAATTATTGCAACAATTAAAAAAGGATTTTGAATTGGCCAATGTGCCTATTAACATCCCTTTGGATATATCTCCCGAAGAACTCAAAAGTACCATCCACGAAAAAATTTATTATTTGATTGTGGAAAAGTTTCCGGAATATCTCAACCTATTATATGTAGTGGATATCTCCGAGAACGAAGTCAAAAAGATAGTTCCGTCAGATGTTGTTGATATTTCGGCGGAGGTATCTTTTTTACTATTGAAAAGAGAATGGCAAAAAGTATGGTATAAAGCCAAATATAGCCGCTGACCTTTGGTCATACCTTCACGTAAATACCTCTTTTGTCCATAATATAGCCTACGAACCAACAAGTCAGCATAATCCAAAGGGCAAATAATAATGAGCCCGTGTAGCCGCCTGACCAAGATATAAATATGTTGTCGGCAATCCATCTGTATAAGGATTCTCCGTTGAGGTCAATGGCAAAAAGAGTGATTATAAATAACTCCGACAATAAATAAATAAACAAGGTGTTTTTACCGAAGACTTCAAAAAAGTAGCTCCAACTTTTCGCCTTTTTCATATCCAAGATATAAATAAGCGTAGCGATGGCAAAAAGGTCAATACCACAAGTGAGCAATACAAAGGAACTCGTCCACAATTTTTTGTTGATGGGCAAAATAAGGTCCCATGCCAAGCCCGCAAATACCAGAGCAAAACCGAACATCATCAATTTGGCGACGGTCTCGAAATTTTGACCGTTGTTTTGGATGAATCGACCAGCCAAGTAACCAATAATCACATTTACAATGGCGGGAAGGGTGCTCAACAATCCCTCGGGATCAAAAGCAATGCCTTCGCCATGGTACATGTGGTCGGGTCCAATAAGCCACTCATCCAATTTAAGAACGGCATTTCCCGATAAGGTAAGGTCGCCAAAACCAATTAAAATAAGATGGTAGCCCACTAAAAAGGCCGCGCTCAACCAAATAGCGGTCTTGGTCTTTACAAAGTGAAGGATGATGGAGGCAAACATATAGCACAGTGCAATACGCTGCAAAACCCCGAAAACACGGGTTTCCGAAAATGGTTTCAACTGTCCGTCATCAAAAAATGGGTACCAGTACATTAAAAAGCCCAAAAGAAAAATGATGGCAGTTCGCTTCAGGACCTTCTTAAAAAATGCAGGGTTGCCCATGCTTTCATACTTTTTCATGCTAAAGCTCATCGAGTTTCCCACCACAAACAAAAAAGTGGGAAAAACAAGGTCGGTCAATGTAAATCCGTTCCAGTCGGCGTGCAATAATGGCGCAAAAGTGGTGGATCCATTGCCCGGTGAGTTAACAATGATCATCAAGGCGACATCCAGACCCCTGAAAACATCCAAGGAAAGATATCTGTTTTTAAGTTTGGACATGTTTGGTTGGTTTAACTGGGCGTTCAAGTTAAATTATTTTTAGTTTCTACTGTTAATTTCAGTTAAAAATTTCATTTTTATCGCTTTCCTGTTCATTCTGTGATTTAGTTGTAAATTTGAATAAGAAATTAAAGGGAATGCAAGCATATAAATGCTAAAACCCGTATTTTTGACAAAATTTTCCATAAAGTTTTTGGAGAAACATAAAGAATGGACAAATATTCATTTTTAAATGCTGCGCACACTTCGTTTTTTGCGGAGCAATACGAAAAATATCTAACGAATCCCGATACTATAGAGCCCAGTTGGAGGGCTTTTTTTCAAGGATTTGATTTTGGTTTGGAAGGTTCCCTCGAAGATTTGGGGATTGAATCCGATAAAGGAGGAATGGTGGTGCTTTCCAATGGAAGGAAAGTGGAAATGCCCGAAGCCCTTCAAAAAGAGTTTCAGGTTATACGCCTTATTGATGGTTACCGTTCCCGTGGACACCTTTTTACCGAAACAAACCCTGTAAGGGAAAGGAGAAAGTATGTCCCTACCTTGGATATAGCCAACTTTGGCCTGACCGAAGGGGACTTGGAGACTGTTTTTGATGCTGGAAAAATTCTTGGAATAGGTCCAGCCCCCCTAAAGGAAATTATACGACACCTCGAGAGTATTTATTGCGATGCGATAGGAGTGGAGTACATGTATATCCGTACCCCGGAACGTATTCAATGGATTCAGGATTGGCTCAACAAAAACGACAACCATCCCAATTACACCGCGGAAGAAAAGAAAAACATCCTTAGAAAATTAAACGAGGCCGTTTCTTTTGAGAGCTTTTTGCATACCAAATATGTGGGGCAAAAACGATTTTCGTTGGAAGGTGGCGAATCATTGATTCCCGCTTTGGATGTGATTGTTGAAAAAGCGGCGGACAAAGGCGTAAAGCAATTTGTGGTGGGTATGGCCCACCGAGGGCGCTTGAACGTTCTGACCAATATTTTTGGGAAATCGCCAAAGGATATCTTTAGCGAGTTCGATGGTAAGGATTACGAGGAAACCATCTTTGATGGAGACGTAAAATATCACTTGGGATGGACCTCTAAACGTGAAACGGATTCAGGGAAAATGGTCAATATGAACATTGCCCCGAACCCTTCGCACCTGGAAACCGTAAACTCCATTGTTGAAGGTATAGCCAGAGCCAAGCAAGATCGTGATCACAGTGATGAAATCTCTGAAGTACTGCCGATTTTAATCCATGGAGACGCTGCTTTTGCTGCACAGGGAGTGGTGTACGAAGTGATTCAAATGGCCCGTTTGGATGGATATACCACAGGAGGGACCATTCATATTGTGGTAAATAACCAGATCGGATTTACTACAAACTATTTGGATGCAAGGTCATCAACCTACTGTACCGATGTGGGGAAAGTCACCCTTTCGCCGGTACTTCATGTAAATGCCGATGATGCCGAAGCTGTGGTACATGCCACGACCTTTGCTTTGGAATACAGGATGCGCTACAAGCGCGACATTTTCTTGGATCTGTTGGGCTACAGAAAGTATGGCCACAACGAGGGGGATGAACCCAAGTTTACACAGCCCTTGTTGTACAAATCCATTTCCAAGCATAAAAACCCGAGGGATATTTACGCAGAGAAATTGATTGCCGAAGGAGTCATCGATGAGAACTACGTAAAAGAACTCGAAGAAAAATATAAGAACGATCTTGAGGAGGACCTTTTGGATTCCCGCAAAATCGAAAAGACCAGAATAACCCCTTTCATGCAAGATGAATGGGAAGGGTTTGAGCAGGTGACCGAAGAGGTGATGCTTAAACCTATGGATACTACTTACGACCTTAAAAAGTTGGATGAGGTTGCCCAAAGCATTACCAAGCTTCCGGAGGATAAAAAATTCCTGAGAAAATTGGAGCGATTGGTGGAAGGCCGCCACAAAATGTATTTTGAGGACAACAAGCTCGATTGGGCCATGGGAGAACTTTTGGCCTATGGATCATTGATCGAGGAAGGGTACGATGTTCGCATGACAGGCCAAGATGTGGAAAGGGGAACCTTCTCCCACAGGCATGCCGTCATCAAAACGGAAATGCACGAGGAAGAAGTGGTGTTGTTGAATGAGATGGGGGCCAACCAAAATGGAAAGTTCCACATCTATAACTCACTGCTATCGGAATACGCCGTAATGGGATTTGATTATGGTTACGCCATGGCAAGCCCTAAAACATTGACCATTTGGGAAGCGCAGTTTGGGGATTTCAGTAATGGAGCCCAAATTATAATAGATCAATATTTGTCATCAGCGGAAGACAAATGGAAACTGCAGAACGGCTTGGTCCTTTTGTTGCCACATGGTTACGAAGGTCAGGGAGCGGAACACTCTTCGGCGCGTATGGAACGGTACTTGCAACTTTGTGCCAAGGATAATATGTACGTGGCAGATGTGACCACCCCGGCGAACCTGTTCCACTTGTTCCGTAGACAAATGAAGGCCAAGTTCCGTAAGCCATTGGTGGTATTTACGCCCAAGAGTTTGTTGAGGCATCCCAAGGTGGTTTCCACCAAGGAGGAGATGGCCAATGGAAGTTTCCAGATGGTGATCGACGATGCCGAGGCTAAAGCATCCAAAGTAAAGACATTGGTATTCTGTACCGGTAAATTCTACTATGACCTTTTGGATAAACGAGAAGAGCTTGAAAGAGATGATGTGGCTTTGGTACGTGTGGAGCAATTGTTCCCATTGCCTGCTAAGGAAATGCGAAGCATCATCAAAAAATATAAAAATGCAGACGATATTGTTTGGGCCCAGGAAGAACCCAGGAACATGGGGGCTTGGAGCCATATGTTGATGCATTTGGACGAAGCCAAACAATTTAGGGTGGCATCCCGTAGATTCTACGGAGCCCCTGCTGCAGGTAGTGCGGTGCGCTCAAAAAGACGTCATGCCCAAGTGTTGGACTACGTTTTTGACAAGAGTAAGGATAATATGCAAATAAGATAATACAAGTATAAACTACAATAAGATGGTTTTAGAAATGAAAGTTCCCTCACCGGGGGAATCCATTACAGAAGTAGAAATCGCCGATTGGTTGGTTGAGGATGGAGATTATGTGGAGAAAGACCAAGCCATAGCCGAGGTGGACTCGGATAAGGCAACATTGGAGCTTCCTGCGGAGGCGAGCGGTATTATTACCCTTAAAGCTGAAGTGGGAGACGCAGTAGCTGTTGGCGAGGTGGTTTGCCTCATTGATACAAGTGCGGAAAAGCCTGAAGGTTCATCTGGTGGTTCCGATAAAAAAGAGGAATCCAAAAAGGAAGAGCCTAAAAAAGAAGCACCTAAGAAAGAGGAGCCTAAAAAGGAAACTTATGCTTCCGGGACTCCATCTCCAGCGGCCAAGAAAATATTGGACGAAAAAGGCATCGAGCCTTCATCCGTTTCCGGTAGTGGGCGTGATGGACGCATCACCAAAGATGATGCTGTAAAAGCTAAGCCATCCATGGGAACCCCAACAGGTGGCAACCGTGGCGAAAGCCGTTCCAAATTGTCCATGTTGCGTAGAAAAGTGGCCGAGCGCTTGGTGTCTGCAAAGAACGAGACCGCGATGCTGACTACCTTCAACGAAGTGGATATGTCCGCCATCTTCGAACTGCGTAAACAGTACAAAGAAGCGTTCAAGGAAAAGCACGGGGTAAGTCTTGGATTTATGTCTTTCTTTACGAAAGCAGTAATTCGTGCCTTGCAAATGTACCCTGCCGTTAACTCCATGATCGATGGTAAGGAAATGATCACCTACGAATTCTGCGATATCAGTATTGCGGTTTCAGGTCCAAAAGGTTTGATGGTTCCCGTAATCCGAAATGCAGAAAACCTGACCTTCAGAGGAATTGAATCCGAAGTAAAGCGTTTGGCTATCCGTGCTAGGGAAGGTGAAATCACCGTGGATGAAATGACAGGAGGTACCTTTACCATAACCAACGGGGGTGTATTCGGTTCCATGTTGTCCACTCCGATCATCAACCCACCACAAAGTGGAATCTTGGGTATGCACAATATTGTAGAACGTGCCATTGTTAGGGATGGAGCTATTGCCATTGCACCTGTAATGTACGTAGCACTTTCTTACGATCACAGAATTATTGACGGAAAGGAATCCGTTGGGTTCTTGGTTGCCGTTAAAGAAGCGTTGGAAAGTCCAGAAGAATTGTTGATGGACGGAAACGTGAAAAAAGCGTTGGAATTATAGAATATTGTTGCCTCAAGAGTGGTCGCTGAGCGTAGTCGAAGCGCAATCCAGAGGTTTTGGAATAAATGCCTTTACTTTTTTAAGTAGAGGCATTTTTTATTGTAGTCGATTACCGCTTTTCCCTTTTTGAGAAGATCAGCGCCAATAATGCCATCTACAGGTAAAGCATTATGCGCTGTCAATGCTTGGTTTACATGGCTGAGGTCGAACAGAACTACTTTTTGCTTTTTCTTTTTCCAGTCCCCGATCTGGATTTTGTTTTTGATGGAGATCAACGTTTCCATTTCCGTGGCTCCCGCTCCAGCAGCTTTAATGTCCGTAGCTTCGGAAGCCATTTCAAAAAACTCGATTTTATCCATCCCCACACAAGTATTGGAAGCTCCAGTGTCCAAAATAAACTTGCCTGTGACCCCATTGATACTGGCCACGAGTTCAAAGTGGTTGGTTTCGGTCAATACCAAAGGTATTGTGATGTAGTCTTTGGATTTGAGAAATTTTTTGAGTGATGCCATAGGGAAATATGATCTTGAAGGGCTTTAATCAGTAACAAAGTTTTGGGACATCTAAGATAAGCCTATTTTTGTGTTATGATTGAATTCGGCTTTAAGAAGATTGCTGTCATCGCTGTGTTTGCGGTAATCACAATATCCTGTAATCAGAAGGATAAGAAAATGGACACGATGAAAATTGCCGAAAATTACGTCAGTGCCCTGAACACATCCGATTATAAGGAACTGGTGGGGTTATTTTTGGACAGCATACGATTTAATGAAATGGACCATGTAAGGACTTTTAGTAAAGAGGGCTATCATTCTTTGTTTCAGTGGGATTCCGTGTTCCGTCCAAAGTATAAGGTCTTGGACATTGACAAAAGCGGGGACAGCCTTGAATTAAAAGTCTCAAAGGCATGTGATAGGATTCTTTTTTTGCAAGAAGAACCCTTCGTTAGCCGTGAAATCATAAAAATCAAGAATGGCAAAATTTATAGTATTGATATCGTCGAATATGTCGATTTCAAGGATTCTTTGTGGGCCGCCAGGCGGGAAAATTTGGTATCATGGATAGCTGAGCATCACCCTGAATTGGATGGATTTATTTATGATCAAACCAAGGAGGGAGCGATAAAATTCAAAAAAGCCATAGATTTTTTCAAAAACAGAAGGGATTCAATATCCGTTCAGGAAAATATTTCAAATTAATGATTGTAACCGATACCCATACCCATTTATATAGTGAAGCTTTTGACGAGGATAGAGGTGAAATGATGCAACGTGCCCTGGATGCCGGGGTGGAGCGTTTTTTTATACCTGCAATCGATTCGGCCTACACCCAATCCATGTTGGATTTGGAAACCAAGTATCCCGATAATGTGTTTTTGATGATGGGCCTGCACCCAACCCATGTCAAAGAAAATTATAAGGAAGAGCTTGCTCATGTGGAAGAGTGGTTGGCCAAGAAAAAGTTCTACGCCGTGGGCGAAATAGGGGTGGACCTGTATTGGGACAAAACCTTTTTAAAAGAACAGCAAGATGCCTTTGCCTATCAGATTCGGTTGGCAAAGAAGTACGAACTGCCCATAGTGATCCATTGCCGTGATGCCTTTGATGAGGTTTTTGAAGTTTTGGAGCAGGAAAAAGGGGAGGGCCTTTTCGGGATTTTCCATTGTTTTACAGGAACATTGGAACAGGCCCATCAAGCCTTGTCCTATAATATGAAGTTGGGCATTGGGGGAGTGGCCACCTTCAAAAATGGTAAAATAGATCAGTTCTTGAACCAAATTGACTTGAAACATATTGTTCTGGAAACCGATGCCCCGTATTTGGCGCCAGCACCCTATCGTGGAAAACGGAACGAGAGCTCGTATATCATAAAGGTATTGGAAAAACTATCCTCCATATATAGTATGCCAGAAGAAGAGATTGCTGCAATCACCACGGAAAACTCCAAAGAAATATTCGGAATCTGATCTATGAAAAAGAAGACCAACATATTACTGATTTATACGGGAGGAACCATTGGTATGGTGAAGGATTACAAAACGGGTGCACTCAAGGCGTTCAATTTTGAAGAACTTGTGAAAAATATCCCGGAGCTAAAACAATTGGACTGTAACCTGAGAGGGGTTTCATTCGATGAGCCCATTGATTCTTCCAACATGAACCCCGGTTATTGGGCACAGATTGCTTCCATAATTGAAGAGCACTACGAGGAAGATGATGGTTTTGTAGTGCTTCATGGTAGCGATACGATGAGTTACTCTGCATCGGCACTTAGCTTTATGCTGGAGAATTTGGAGAAGCCGGTAATTTTTACGGGATCGCAATTGCCTATTGGGGATCTACGTACAGATGCCAAGGAGAATCTGATCACGTCCATCGAGATAGCCGCCCTTCAGAAAAAGGGGAAGCCCATTATACGCGAGGTCGGTCTATATTTCGAATATAAGCTCTATCGTGGCAACAGGACCACCAAAATAAATGCGGAACATTTTGAGGCTTTCGATTCCTTGAACTATCCGCCTTTGGTGGAATCTGGCGTTCATTTAAAGGTACATCATAATTATCTGATCAAAAAAGTGACCAAAAACAAGTCGCTCCAAGTACATAAAAAAATGGACAATCGAGTGGCGATTCTCAAGTTGTTTCCGGGAATCAATCAGAATGTGCTGCAGTCGGTCCTTAATATCCCCGATTTGAAGGCATTGATTTTGGAAACCTACGGTGCAGGGAATGCTCCGATGGACAAATGGTTTTTGGAAGCCATAAAAAAATCGGTGGAAAATGGATTGCACATTATTAATGTGACACAATGCTCTGGAGGGAGTGTTTCCATGGGTCATTATGAGACCAGTGAAAAACTTAAGGCGATGCAACTGGTTAACGGCAAGGATATTACAACGGAGGCTGCCATAACAAAAGCGATGTACCTATTGGGGACAGGGGTTCCCGACAAATTGTTCAAGACAATTTTTGAGACACCACTCCGTGGTGAAATGGTGTAAAATTAACGCTTCAAATTTCTATAACTAATTATTTTTTTGTTTATTGGTCGCCCTAAATGAAACAATAGAGAGGTGGCCGAGTGGTCGAAGGCGCACGCCTGGAAAGTGTGTATACACCAAAAGTGTATCGAGGGTTCGAATCCCTTCCTCTCTGCAAGGTATTTTAGTTTTTCTATTATAAAATTTTTATATCTTTAACATTATTAACTAACTAAATTTAAGTTTAAGTAAAATGAAAAAAATATCCTTTACTCTGGCTGCTGCCGGAATGTTTGTGATGGGAACTACAACTGCATCTGCAGCAATGTTGCAAGAAGAAGCTGAAGCCAGCAAAGGTTTCACCCAGGTATTGAAAGAGCAATTTATTCAAGGAGGGCCTGCCTTCATGGGAATTGTATTGCTATGTTTGATCTTGGGATTGGCAGTTGCCATCGAAAGAATCATTTATTTGAATTTGGCCACTACAAATTCCACCAAATTGAAGCAACAAGTTGAGGACGCTTTGGCTTCAGGAGGTGTAGAAGCAGCCAAAGAAGTATGTAGAAACACTAAAGGACCTGTTGCGTCTATCTACTACCAAGGTTTGGATAGAGCTGACGAAGGTTTGGAATCTGCTGAAAAAGCTGTTGTTTCCTACGGAGGTGTGCAAATGGGCCAGTTGGAGAAAAACGTATCTTGGTTGTCCCTGTTTATCGCGATTGCTCCGATGCTTGGATTTATGGGTACGGTAATCGGTATGATTCAGGCCTTCCAAAAAATTGCAGCTGTAGGTAACTTGAGTGCTTCCTTGATTGCAGGTGATATCCAGGTGGCGTTGTTGACAACCGTATTTGGTTTGATCACAGCGATTATCCTTCAGATTTTCTATAACTATATTATTGCTAAAATCGATAGTATCGTAAATGACATGGAAGACAGCTCAATCGCATTGATTGACATGTTGGCTGCCCACAAAAAGTAATTACGAATTAAAAACTATCGAGAATCATGAATAAAATAGTAAAAATATTGCTCATCGTCATCGGATTGGTTGCCGCAGTTCTTTGGTTCTCCCTTCCGTCCGCCGATGATCCAAGTGCCATAAATAGTGGGGCAATGAACTTTATGTTCATTATTATGTACATCTTGTTGGCTATTGCAGTTGTAACTACAGTAGTTTTCGGATTTGCAAAATTGTTTACCACAAAAGGAAGTATTAAGAAAGCTCTTTTCGCCATTGGCGGATTGGCCATAGTAGTGGCCATATCTTACGGGCTTTCTTCAGATAACATGTCTGTGGTAGAAACAATGTCTGAAAGAGGTATTGAAACTACGGAAGGAACTGTGAAAAACATTGGAATGGGATTGAATGTATTTTTTATCCTTACGCTAATTGCGGTAATTCTAATGATAGTACCAGGCTTGAAAAGAATGTTTGTTAAGTAAAAAGTTGAATTATGCCTAGAAGAAAAGGAGCACCGGAAGTAAATGCCGGTTCCATGGCGGATATCGCTTTCCTCTTGCTTATCTTTTTCTTGGTGACCACCACCATAGAAACGGATGCAGGACTGGATCGTATGTTGCCGCCAGCTGAACCGCCAAATGAAGAACCGCCCATAATCAAGCAGAAGAACATTTTCACTGTCAATATCAACAGAAATGGACAACTTTTGGTTGAGGAGAGCTTAATGGATATTAAGGATCTTAGGGAAGCGGCTATCAAATTCCTCGAGAATGGTGCGGACGGGACTTGTGATTACTGTAAAGGTAGAAAAGACCCAGCTTCATCGGATAATCCGTCAAAAGCCATTATCTCTTTAAAGAATGATAGAGAAACCAAGTACAGCACATACATTACAGTTCAAAACGAACTGGTAGGTGCGTATAACGAGTTGCGTAACCGTGAAGCACAACGCCTGTACGGGAGGGACTTTACAGATATGGAGGCAGAATACCTGAATCCAGAGACCCCGTCCAGCGTAAGAAATGACTTGAAAGACAAAGTGAAACGTATCCAGGATATGTTCCCGCAAAAACTTTCAGAGGCAGAAACATCAACCAATTAAAAACTATTTAATATGGCTAAGTTTACCAAAAAGAAGGATGGAGATTTGCCAGCGGTGTCAACAGCTTCGTTGCCGGATATCGTTTTTATGCTTCTGTTCTTCTTTATGACCGTAACCACAATGAAAGATAGTTCGTTAATGGTTGCCAATACCCTTCCCAATGCTTCAGAAATTAAGAAGTTGGAAAAGAAGGATCGCGTTATTTACATTTATGTAGGAACACCTACACAGGAATATCAAAAGGTTTTTGGTACAGAACCAAAAATTCAATTGAATGATAAATTTGCCAATGTGGACGAAGTAGGTTCATTTATTTTGGCAGAACGTGCAAAAAAACCGCAAGAACTTCAAAATGTATTGACTACTGCTTTAAAAGTAGATAAGGATGCCAATATGGGTCTTATCACTGATATTAAGCAACAATTGAGAGAAGTAAATGCCCTTAAAGTGAACTATACCACTTATGAAGGGGATGCTTTTAACAATTTACAGTAGGCAATAGCTTAGATTTAGTGGGAAACGCTCCAAATTTTTAATTTGGGGCGTTTTTTGTTTTAAATTGCCACCATGATCCGCACCGTACTTCAATTTATAGTTAGCGCTGTTTGTTTATTGCTCTCGATATCTGTTTTGGGTCAAACAGGAATGGATAGCACCGTAGTACCCGATAGTCGGTATCTAGAGGATCAGTTTTATATTGGAGTGGGCTATAATGTACTGTTGGATACCCCGGACGAAGTGGGCCAACAAAATCTATCCTATAATCTACAAGCAGGCTTTATAAAGGACATTCCCTTGAACCAAAGAAGGAATTTCGGTGTTGGTTTAGGGCTGGGATATGCTGTGAACTCGTATTATTCGAACATCGTTTCATCGAAAGAATCCAATACAATTGTTTACCAAGTAATGGAGGGTTCCAACTTTAATAGGAGCAAGTTCGAAACCCATTCCATAGAATTTCCCTTGGAATTAAGATGGCGTACATCGACCGCAGAGGAATATAAGTTTTGGCGGATATACGCTGGTGCCAAATTGGGCTACGTGTTCTCAGGTAGGTCAAAATTGGTGACAGATAGTGGTAATGACTCATTTTCCAATAATGATGTTGAAAAATTCCAATATGGCCTTATGCTGAACTTTGGTTATAACACCTGGAACATTCACGCTTACTATGCGTTACATCCATTGCTTAAAGAAGGGACTGCACTTAATGGGAACCCTATTGATTTTAGGGTGCTGCGTATTGGATTGATTTTTTACATCCTATAGCCAGTATTTCAAAATAATCAATTGGGAACAACATCCTAGGATAAAACCTATCAACAGTTCATTTTTAGTGTGTGCCTTCAGGTACAATCTTGAGGTGGCCACCAGCCCGGTAAAAAGGGTGAACAAGCTTATGGCAATGGTAATGTTGGTCTCAAAATGAATGCTCAACGCCACCATAAAGGTTAAGATGCTTCCCATGCCCAACAGGTGCATACTTGTTTTAAATTTAAAGAACAACAGAATTAAGGTCGCGCTGGTCGCAGTCAGAAGTCCTGTAAAATAGTAAAAAAGCTCGTGTACGTAATTATTGGGTATCACTTTGTACAATATCATTAAAAAGATGATACAGCTTATATAAAGCGGGTATTTGCGTTCCTGTAGGGTAGGCAGAAATATGGAGCTGATAACCCCGAGGTTCCTCAATATCAAGAAAAAGATAATGGGGATGATTACCGTAAGGATAAAAATGGGAAGTATATTCCCGCTTTGGGTTTGCAGAGTGCTATAGGGAGCCACCAAAAAATACACTATGGTACCTCCAATCGGTACAAACAACGGGTGAAAGAGGTAGGAGATAATGTTGTATACGTGGCGCATCAAATCTCTTTTCTTAATCGAGCTACAGGTATGCCGAGCTGCTCCCGATATTTGGCAACGGTCCGCCGGGCTATGGGATAGCCCCTTTCTTTTAATATTTTTGCCAATTTTGCATCGGTCAAAGGTTTTTTCTTCTCCTCATCACGAATAACGGTCTCCAAGATCTTTTTAATTTCCCTTGTGGATACATCTTCCCCTTGTTCGTTCTTCATGGATTCGGAAAAGAAATCCTTGATCAATTTGGTGCCATAAGGTGTATCCACATATTTGCTGTTCGCTACCCGCGACACGGTGGAAACGTCCATATCTATTTTATCGGCAATATCCTTTAAGATCATGGGGCGCAATTTTCTTTCGTCCCCCGTCATAAAATATTCCTTTTGATATTCCATAATGGTGTTCATGGTGATGAAAAGGGTTTGCTGACGTTGTCTTATGGCATCTATAAACCATTTTGCGGCATCCAGTTTTTGTTTGATGAACATGACCGTGTCCTTCTGGGATTTGGATTTTTCCTTGGCATTTTTGTATCCCTCCAGCATATTGCTGTAGTCTTTGGAAACATGAAGTTCCGGGGCATTTCTACCGTTAAGGGTAAGTTCCAGTTCACCATCCACTATTTTTATGGAGAAATCGGGGACAATATGCTCGATCATACGGGTATTGCCAGAATAGGAACCACCCGGTTTTGGATTGAGTCTTTCTATTTCCGAAATAGCCTCCTTGAGCTGTTCTTCGGTAACATGGTGTTTTTGTATAAGTTTGGAGTAATGCTTTTTGGTAAAGTGATCGAACGATCGTTCCAAAATGTTAATGGCCAGCTCAACGGAAGGTTTTTTTTCCTTGCGCTTTAGTTGGATGATCAAACATTCATCCAAAGATCGGGCGGCGACCCCGGGAGGGTCTAAATCTTGGACAACCTTTAGAATTTCCTCGATTTTATCCTCGTCCACATAAATGTTCTGGGTAAAGGCAAGGTCGTCCATAATATCTGGAAGCGGTCTTCGTATGTAGCCGCTTTCGTCCACACTGCCCACCAAAAACTCGGCAATGGCCCACTCCTGATCATCCAAGTAAGTCGTGTTCAACTGATTGATCAAGTATTGGTTGAATGATGTTCCAGCGGCATACGGAACCCTTTTATCCTCATCGTCCGCACTATAATTATTCGCTTGGGTGCGGTAATCGGGAATTTCATCATCACTCAGGTAATCATCAATATTGATTTCCTCGGTGTCAATGTTTTCATTGTCCGCCGAATCATCGTAGGTATCCTCGTAAACATCATCCAGGGCATCGGTTTCCTCCTTGCCACTTTCCAAAGCAGGATTTTCTTCCAGCTCTTGTTTTAACCTTTGTTCAAAAGCCTGCGTTGGCAATTGAATAAGTTTCATGAGCTGAATCTGCTGTGGAGACAGTTTTTGTGAAAGCTTAAACTGTAGATGTTGTTTCAGCATATTGATTGATGATTTACAATCGTAACTTTCTTTAAAATAATAAATTCAAATTAAAACTCGGCATTTTGTGGGGTTCTAGGGTAGGGGATTACGTCCCTGATATTGCCCATTCCGGTGGCGAATTGCACCATGCGCTCAAAGCCAAGTCCAAAACCACTGTGCACCGCAGTGCCAAATTTTCTCAAATCCAGATACCACCAAAGCTCTTTGGCATCAATATCCAGTTCCTTTATTTTTTGTTCCAGTACATCCAAACGTTCTTCCCTTTGGGAACCTCCAACAATTTCTCCGATACCCGGGAAAAGTACATCCATGGCACGTACGGTTTTGCCATCCTCGTTCAAGCGCATATAAAATGCCTTGATGTTTGCGGGGTAATCAAACAGGATTACGGGACATTTGAAATGCTTTTCCACCAAGAAGCGCTCGTGCTCGCTTTGCAAGTCGGCCCCCCATTCGTCAATAGGGAACTGGAACTTTTTCTTTTTGTTCGGCTTACTGTTCTTTAAAATATCAATTGCCTCGGTATAGGAAACCCTTTTGAAATTGTTTTCTACAATGAATTTCAATTTTTCGATCAAAGCCATTTCAGAACGCTCGTTCTGAGGTTTGGACTTTTCTTCATCCAACAAACGTTTTTCCAAAAACTCCAAATCATCTTGGCAATGGTCCAGCACGTATTGGATAATGTATTTGATAAAATCTTCTGCCAAATCCATGTTGGCATCCAAATCATAAAAGGCCATCTCGGGCTCGATCATCCAGAACTCGGCCAAATGACGTGATGTATTGGAATTTTCAGCTCTAAAAGTAGGCCCAAAAGTGTACACCTTGCCCAAGCCCATGGCGTAGGTCTCGGCTTCCAACTGACCTGAAACGGTCAGGTTGGTCTCTTTTCCAAAAAAGTCCTCGGAGTAATCCACTTCACCATTGCTATCTAAAGGCGGGTTCTTGGCATCCAAAGTGGATACACGGAACATTTCCCCGGCACCCTCGGCGTCGGAGCCTGTGATGATGGGTGCGTGCATGTAGTAAAAACCATTTTGCTGAAAGTAGCTGTGAACGGCAAAAGAAAGTACCGATCTTACCCGCATTACCGCGGAAAAAGTATTGGTCCGTACCCTAAGATGCGCTTTTTCCCTTAAAAACTCCAACGAGTGTTTTTTGGGTTGAATAGGGTAGGTCTCCGGGTCTGCGGTACCGTGCACGAATATATCCGTAGCTTGGATTTCTACGATTTGCCCTCGACCTTGGCTTTCTTCCAAAGTTCCTGAGATTTTCAGGGCAGCACCTGTTGAAATTTGCTTCAGCAATGCTTCGTCCAAATTTTCAAAGTCCACGACACATTGCAGGTTATGTATGGTGGAACCATCGTTCAATGCGATAAATCGGTTGCTCCTAAATGTTTTTACCCATCCATTTACTTCTACGGAATCTCCTACGGGTTGCTTTTCCAGCAATTCTTTTATGGAATAAGACATCATTCTAAAACTATAGTGATTTAGTTGGTAAAGATAGGTTTTTGATAAAAAACGATGGCAATGGAATAGCCTAATTTATGGCCGTTTCAAACACTATTTGTCCTTTGGGTTGTCCTCGTCCTTCGGCAAAATGTCGATTTGAGGTTTCTTGAGCACCTGCTTGTTGGCAATGCTTCTTTCCAAGGAGAGGAGAAGTGATGGCAACAAGATCAAGTTGGACAGCATGGCGAACAACAAGGTGGCCGAAACCAATCCCCCCAATGCTTTGGTGCCCCCAAAACTGGAGATGATGAATACCGAGAACCCAAAGAACAAGACTATGGATGTGTAGAACATGCTCACTCCGGTCTCGCGCAAGGCGGCGTACACCGATTTTTTGATGTGCCAACGGTGTGCAGTGAGTTCCTGCCGGTATTTGGCCAAAAAGTGAATGGTATCATCCACCGATATGCCAAAGGCAATACTAAATACCAAAATGGTGGATGGTTTTATGGGAACACCCAAGTATCCCATTACACCTGCAGTAATAACTAAAGGCAGTAAGTTGGGTACCAAGGATATGATGACCATTCTAAAGGACCGGAAGAGGTAGGCCATAAACAGCGAAATGAGTCCAATGGCCAATGCAAGGGACAACAACAGGTTTTTGACCAAGTACTTTGTTCCTTTTAGGAACAAGAGGGCTTTTCCGGTCATAAAAACATCGTATCGTTCCGAAGGAAATTGCTTTGTGATAGCTTCTTGCAGGTCTTTTTCAATTTCCTCCATACGGTCGATTTTTACATCGCGCATGTAAGTCGTTAAACGGGCTGTTTGTCCCGTACTGTCCACAAAGCTTTGGAGCAGTTCATTGGTTCCATCAGTTGATGACTTTTGAACAGCGTTCATAATGAATGTGTTCTCTTGACTGGTGGGCAGTTGATAGTATTTTGGAATTCCGTTGTAAAAAGCCTGTTTAGAGTATTTTACCAAATCAACTATGGAAATAGGTCGCGATAGTTCTGGAATTTCATCGATTACAGCGCCCAATTGGTCCATTCGTTTAAGCGTAGCAGGCTTTACCACCCCATTTTTGCGTTTGGTGTCCACCACAATTTCCATGGGCATGATACCGTCAAACTCAGCCTCAAAAAATTGGATGTCCTTGTAAAAGTGGCTTTTCTTGGGGAGGTCTTCAATCCTACTTCCAGTGATTCGCATCTGGTAAATCCCGATAATGCTCAATACCAAAACTGCAACTGTGGTAATGTAAACGCCAATCCTGTGGTTTCTTACCATGTTTTCCATCCAGTTCACAAAAATGTCCATCCATTTTTTGTTCAGGTGCTTTAGGTGCTTGGTTTTTGGAAGCGGCATAAAGCTGTAAATAATGGGTATTATCAACAGGGAAAGAATAAAAATCCCAATGATGTTGATGGAGGCGACGATACCAAATTCCTTGAGCAGGTCACTGTCCAAAATAATAAAGGTAGCGAAGCCTGATGCGGTGGTGATGTTCGTCATTAAGGTGGCGTTGCCAATCTTGGAGATTACCCTTTGTAAGGAAAGTGCTTGATTTCCGTGTTTTTTTACTTCTTGCTGATATTTGTTGATCAAGAAAATACAATTGGGAATACCGATTACAATGATCAATGGCGGAATCAATGCGGTAAGAATCGTAATTTCGTATTGTAAAAGCCCAAGTATTCCAAAGGCCCACATTACTCCAATGATTACTACGCACATGGAGATGAAAGTAGCCCTGAAACTTCTAAAGAAAAAGAAAAAGATGATGGAGGTAACAAGTAGGGCACCTACGATAAAAAGCCCGATTTCATCAACAATGGATTTTGTGTTCCAAGTACGGATGTAGGGCATTCCCGAAATACGGACATCCATTCCGGTCTCTTGCTCAAAATCTTCTACAAGCTCAGCAAGGTCATTGAGTATAAACTCGTTTCTTACCGCCGTGTTCATAATATCCTTGTCCAGATAAACAACGGTTTGGATGGTGCCGCTTTTAGCGTTGTATACCAAATTATCGTAGAAAGGAAGTTCTGTGAACAAATGGTTGGTAAGGGAATCTATTTCCTGTTTGGTCTTGGGAGGGTCGGCTATTAAAGGCTCCATGGAGAACGTTTGGGTATCGTTGTCCTTGATTAGCTCCTTTAAGTTCTCCAACGAAATAACATATTCAACCTCGGGAAAAGCATCGAGTTGTTTGCTCAAGGTGTTCCATCGGTTAAAGTTTTTTGGGGTAAACAGTGAGGAATCCCTAATGGCCAAAACTATGGCGTTGCCTTCTTCGCCAAATATTTTGGTAAATGCATTGTACTGGATACTAGCTGGATGGTCATCGGGCAATATATTGGCCTCGGTGTTGGAAAATTGCATGTTTTTCCATTGCATGGCCAAGAAAACGGTAAAGCCGACAACCGCCAAAAGAATCAAGATTCTATTGCGGAGTATAATTCTTGCGACCTTTGGCCAAAATCCTTTAGTGAGCTTTGCTACCATCTGGGTTTTGTTGGGCGCAAAGGTAGAAAATGATATGTTGTGTTCCTAGGAAAGGGGCTGGTCAAAATCCAAATTTTACACCTTCATTATTTCAGCCTCTTTTGTGGTCAAGATGGCATCAACTCTATCACTGTACTTGTTGGTTAGTTCTTGCACATCAACTTCGGCGTTTTTTAAAAGGTCTTCGGAAATGTCCAATGCTTTTAATTCCTTGTTGGCTTCTTGTCTGGCACTACGGATACTTACTTTGGCGTCTTCGGCTTCGGCCTTGGCCTGTTTTGTCAACTGTACTCTCCTTTCCTCTGTTAATGGGGGTACGTTAATGATTACCATTTCTCCATTGTTCATGGGATTGAAGCCCAAATTGGCGTTCATGATGGCGGTTTCAATCTCCCCCAGCAGGTTTTTTTCCCAAGGTTGAACGGAGAGCGTTCTTGCATCGGGGGTATTGATGTTGGATACTTGGGAAAGCGGGGTTTGAGAGCCGTAGTAATCCACCATTACAGTAGAAAGCATCATGGGGCTGGCTTTACCCGCCCTAATCTTGGTCAATGCTTTTTGCAAGTGCTCAATACTTGCCTCCATACTTTCTTTTGTACTATCAAGAATAAATTTTACTTCTTCGTCCATAACTTTCAAATTTATAAAACTAAAACCAAAGTATATGCCAATTTAAACATTGACCACGGTTCCGATATTTTCTCCAGATACTATTTTCATTAAGTTACCTCGTGTGTTCATGTCGAACACCACAATGGGCAGCTCATTTTCCTGACTTAATGTGAACGCCGTCGTATCCATCACTTTAAGTCCTTTGGAAAGCACTTCGTTAAAGGAAATGGAATCGAATTTAGTGGCGTTTTTATCTTTTTCCGGGTCAGATGTATAAATGCCGTCAACACGGGTTCCTTTTAAAATTACATCTGCTTTTATTTCGATGGCTCTCAATACTGCTGCAGAATCCGTTGTGAAATAAGGGTTTCCCGTTCCACCGCCAAAGATGACGACTCTTCCTTTTTCCAAATGCCGGATGGCCCTTCTTCGGATAAAGGGCTCGGCAACCTCATTTATTTTTATGGCCGATTGTAGCCTTGTCTGCACTCCTTTTATCTCTAGGGCGCTTTGCAATGCCAAACCATTGATTACCGTGGCCAACATGCCCATGTGGTCTCCTTGTACCCGATCCATACCTTGGCTGGCCCCTGCGAGGCCCCTAAAAATGTTTCCTCCACCGATTACGATGGCTACTTCAACACCTTTATCGATTACAGATTTTATTTCTTCGGCATATTCATCCAACCGGTTGGCATCAATGCCATATTGTTGTTCGCCCATTAAGGCTTCTCCACTTAATTTTAATAAAATTCTTTTGTAATGCATTGAGAGTTTCTTGAAGTCCGGACAAAAATAATCAAAATTATTTATGGGAAATGAAGAATTAAGGGTTTGATATGGACATAAAAAAACCGCTTCTGTCGGGAAGCGGTTTTTTGAATTTATTGCTGTGGTGAATTAGCCCAATGCCACTCTTGAAAAACTGGTAACTTCCAAGCTGGAATCCACCGACTTAACGTATTGGGCAACACTTTGTTTGCTATCTTTAATGAAAGCTTGGTTCACCAAAGTGTTGTCTTTAAAGAAACGCTGTAATTTGCCTTGGGCAATTTTGTCCAACATTTCCTCTGGTTTGCCTTCTTCGCGCAATTGATCTTTCGCAATCTCGATTTCTTTGTCGATGATGGATTGATCAACTCCTTCTTCGTTCAAGGCAACAGGATTCATTGCGGCAGCTTGCATGGCTACGTCTTTTGCAGCTTCTGCAGCGCCATCAACATTGGCGGACAAACCTACCAAAGTAGCGATTTTGTTACCTGCGTGGATGTAAGAACCTACGAAAGGGGCGTTCAATCTTTCAAAACTTCCAATCTCGATTTTTTCACCGATAACACCGGTTTGCTCTGTCAATTTATCGGCAACGGTCATTCCATCAAAAGAGGCAGCTAGGAAATCGTCTTTGCTATCGAAACCAAGTGCCAGGTCGGCTAAATCGTTAGCAAGTTTTACAAAGCTATCGTTCTTGGCAACAAAGTCGGTTTCGCAGTTCAAGGAGATAACGACACCTTGTGTGCTATCGCTGTTTACTTTTGCGATGGCTGCACCTTCTGAAGATTCCCTGTCAGCTCTTTTTGCTGCAACTTTTTGACCTTTTTTTCTAAGGATCTCAATTGCTTGGTCGAAATCACCTTCGGCTTCGACCAAAGCTTTTTTACAATCCATCATTCCAGCTCCAGTGGCCTTTCTTAATTTATTTACTTCTGCGGCGGTAATCTTTGCCATTTTCTTTTCTTTTTTAAATTTTACGTAAAGTAAAACACTGTAAAAGTGTTTTTGTTTAGGACAATGTTAAATCAGCAGGTTTATTCAACGCCACCTTTTACGTTGTCTTGCCATTCTTTAAGTTCGTCCCATTTTCCATCGGCAGCCATTTTAGCTTGTTTTGGCCAAGATGTTGGATCCAAGTGGGCTAAAGTTGAGCTGGCCTCGGTCAAGATTTCCTTAACTTTTTCGGCATCGGCATCGGCTAGGTCGGCGTAAGTTTTTACTCCGCTGGCTACAAGAGCTTCGGCAGCTTTTGGTCCAATACCTTCAATTTTGGTAAGGTCGTCCGGTTTTGCCTCTTCTTTTGCTTCTTTTTTGGGAGCTTCGGCCTCAGCTTTTTTGGCTGGTTTTTCCTCAGTGGCTTTTTCTTCCTTCTTTGGAGCGGCCTCAGCTTTTTTCTCCTCTTTCTTGGAATCTTCTTCTTTGTCCTTTCCGCTGTTTTTCTCGCTCTTGCGCTCTTCCAAACCTTCGGCCACTGCTTGGGTTACGGATTCCATGATCGCTTCGATGGATTTACCTGCATCATCATTGGATGGGATGGCGTAATCAACATCGCGAGGGTCTGAGTTGGTATCTACCATGGCAAAAATTGGAATGTTCAATTTTTGGGCCTCTTTAACTGCGATGTGCTCACGCATGGTATCAACAATGAAAAGTGCGCCTGGCAAACGGGTCATGTCGGCAATGGAACCTAAGTTCTTGTCCAACTTGGCACGCAAACGGTCAACCTGCAATCTTTCTTTTTTGGAAAGGGTATTGAATGTGCCATCTTTTTTCATGCGGTCGATAGCTGCCATTTTTTTAACAGCTTTACGAATGGTTACAAAGTTGGTCAACATACCACCTGGCCATCTTTCAGTGATGTACGGCATGTTCACTTTGGATACTTTGTCCGCTACAATGTCCTTTGCTTGTTTTTTTGTGGCTACAAATAGGATTTTTCTTCCTGAGGATGCAATTTTTTTAAGGGCTTCGTTGGCTTCCTCAAGTTTTGCAACTGTTTTGTAGAGATTGATTACGTGGATTCCGTTACGCTCCATGTAGATGTAGGGAGCCATGTTCGGATTCCACTTTCTTGTTAGGTGTCCAAAATGCACACCTGCTTCCAGTAAGTCTTTTACTTCAATTTTACTTGCCATTTTTTGTACTTAGTTTACGTTCCGTTGTAGTAGCAATGCATTGGTGGTCACAAAATTTTGTTCGCCCAATCCATTTAGATGCTAAACTAGTTTCCAAAAAGTTGAATTGTTAATCCCTTTTGGAACAACGACAACTTGGTTAAAAATTTAACCCTGAAAGTATAGTACATAATTTCAGGGTTTTCAATGAACTTATCTATAATTGAATGCCAGGGCACCCAAAGTATATTAACGTTTGGAGAATTGGAATTTCTTACGGGCTTTCTTCTGACCGAATTTCTTTCTTTCCACCATTCTCGGATCCCTTGTCAATAAACCTTCCGGCTTAAGAATCCCTCTATTTTCTGCGTCTATTTCGCACATTGCCCTGGACAAAGCCAAACGAACAGCCTCTGCCTGACCTGTGATTCCACCACCGAAGACATTTACTTTCACATCGTAATTGCCATCGGTTTCAGTTAAAGTGAAAGGCTGTCTCACTTTGTACTGCAATGTACCAGTGGTAAAGTAATCGTTAAGATCTCTTTTGTTTACTGTGATGTTTCCAGATCCTTCGGAAACATATACTCTTGCCACAGCGGTTTTTCTTCTACCTATCTTATGAACCACTTCCATTATTTGTAGTCGTTTAAGTTTATAGCTTTTGGTTTTTGCGCTTCTTGCCCGTGCTCAGCACCGGCATATACCTTTAGGTTTCTGAACAAGTCAGCTCCAAGTTTGTTTTTTGGAAGCATTCCTTTTACAGAACCTTCGATAATGCGCTCGGGATGTTTTTCCAACACTTCTCTAGCAGAAGCGGAACGTTGTCCACCTGGATACCCAGTATATCTTTGGTATTCCTTTTCATCCCACTTGTTGCCTGACATGTCGATTTTTTCGGCATTGATGACAATAACATTGTCTCCACAATCAACATGAGGGGTAAAGTTGGTTTTATATTTCCCTCTAAGTATTTTGGCTACTTTAGACGCCAATCTTCCTAAGGTCTGTCCTTCAGCATCAACCAATAACCATTGTTTGTCAACAGTAGATTTATTGGCGGAAATAGTTTTATAACTTAATGTATCCACTTCTCGAATATTATTGATTTAATAACCTATCCCGAATAACGGGCTGCAAATGTACAATTATTAGATTGAATTACAAACGGTTGATCGGGAATATTTTTCCACTTTTTTAAAATCCAATTGGATGCTTTATAAAGGTCCTGCAATATAGCTTGTTGAAAATGTTAAAAAAAGATTAAAAAAAACGTCGACTGTAACTCATGCCATTTTCACAGGTCTTTAATACATCTATTAAATCAAAAAACGACCAAGTGAGAAACGTAGTACCAGTTTTCTTAAGTCTTTTCTTTTTTTACAATCTCCAAGCGCAAGATTCCACGGAGGTCATCATCAAAAAAAAGTATACCACTAAAGCTTTGGGGCAATATGCCACTCCTACCATAAATGGTATTTTGGAAGATGAGGCATGGAATCTTGTAGAATGGGGCGGAGATTATATTGAATGGCAGCCCGATGAAAACACCCCGCCTGCCCATCAAACCAAATTCAAAATATTGTACGATAGCAAAAACCTATATATAGGTGTACGCTGTTATGATTCCGAACCCGATAAAATTGTACGGAGATTGTCCCGTAGGGATGGTTTTGATGGTGACTGGATAGAATTCAATATAGATAGCTATTTTGATAAACGTACTGCATTTTCTTTTACCATTACAGCAGCAGGAGTAAAAGGTGATGAGTTTATATCCAACAATGGCAATAATTGGGATTCGAGCTGGAACCCTATTTGGTATGCTAAGGCCCATGTAGATGATAAGGGGTGGACCGCGGAACTTCGTATCCCCTTAAGTCAATTGAAATTTGGTAGTGCAGAAGAACAAGTTTGGGGTTTTCAGTCCACAAGACGCTTTTTTAGAAATGAAGAACGCTCCGTGTGGCAACGTAAACCCGTGGACCAGCCCGGTTGGGTAAGTGAGTTTGGGGAACTGCACGGTCTAAAAAATATTGAACCCCAAAAACAATTGGAGATTCAGCCGTACACAGTGGCCAAGACTGAAACCTACGAAGCAGAAGAGGGAAATCCGTTTCGGGATGGTAGCGAAAGCAATATTACGGCAGGTTTGGATGCCAAGATTGGCATTACCAACGATCTTACCTTAGATTTAACGGTGAATCCAGATTTTGGACAGGTAGATGCCGACCCATCGGCCATTGCTTTGGATGGTTTTCAGATATTTTTCCAAGAGCGACGTCCATTTTTTGTGGAGAACAAAAATATTTTTGACTTTAGTGTATCGCAATCCGAAGCGGGGAATACATTCGGTTCCGATAATATATTCTATTCCCGAAGAATTGGTAGAAGCCCACAAGGGTACCCCGATACATCGGATGATGAGTTTGTGGACCAGCCCGATAACACTCCTATAATCGGTGCGGCCAAATTTAGCGGCAAAACCAAAGATGGTTGGGCCATAGGTGTACTCGAAAGTGTGACCGCGCAACGAACGGCCACTATTATTAATAGTGATGGAAATACCCGAAAGGAAATGGTGGAGCCCCTGACCAATTACTTTGTAGGGAGGTTGCAAAAGGACTTTAATGAACGAAATTCGTATATCGGGGGCATTTTTACGGCCACGAACCGAGAAAACTTACCAGAACAACTCAATTTTTTGCATAGTGCAGCCTACACAGGTGGATTTGATATTAAACACCAATGGGCCAACCGGGATTGGTATATTGGCGGCAACCTTACCATGAGCCATGTTCGGGGCAGCGAAGAAGCCATTACAAATACCCAAGAATCCATTACACATTTGTTCGATAGGGTGGGGGCAGACCACGTCGCTGTGGATACCACTAGAACATCATTGACAGGAACTGGGGGCAACGTGCAAATTGGAAAGATAGGAAATGGACATTGGCGCTTCGAGTCCGGAGCTACTTGGCGATCGCCCGAATTGGAGCTCAACGATATCGGGTTTCAGCGTCAGGCTGACGATGTACGGCATTATACTTGGATAGGCTATCAAACCTTAAAGCCGGACAGTACCTTTAGGCGAGTGGGCATTAATTATAACCATTGGACGGCTTGGGATTTTATGGGAAATCATAATTATTTGCAGTTCAATACCAATAGCTGGCAAAACTGGAAGGACAATTGGAACACCAATATCGGGTTCAATTTTGCCCCTATCGAGTATTCCAATTTTGCCTTGCGAGGTGGCCCAAGATTGCGACAATCGCCCTGGGTGAGCTTTTGGAACAGTATCAATACGGATTACAGGAGGAAATTGCGATTCTCATTTTTTCATAATGGTAGAAAGGCGCTGGACAACTCCATAAAAAACTATTATATGGAAGGAGGGTTTGTGTACCAGCCCATAAATGCGTTACGGATTTCCGTATTCCCATCCTTGGATATAAATCGGGACAAACTCCAGTTCATTGATAATTTTGATGATATCAATGGTTCGCCCCGCTACCTGAACGGGGAAATCAATCAGCGAACCCTGAGTATGTCCGTACGTTTGAACTACACCATCAACCCCAACTTGACCATTCAATATTGGGGACAACCTTTTATTTCCAGAGGGCGGTATTCCAATTTTAAACATATCACCGACCCCGTGGCCAAAACTTTTGAGGACCGATTTGTGCAATACACTCCTGAACAAACTACCTTGAACGATGGTACCTTCACCATTGATGAAGATTTGGATGGCGTAACCGATTTTAGTTTTGACAATCCAGACTTTTCCTTTGTGCAGTTCCGTTCCAACTTGGTCATCCGATGGGAGTACATCCCAGGGTCGGAAATATTCTTGGTATGGTCTCAAGATGTGTCAAGGAATGGCGACCCGACCAATGGACTGTTGTCCAGTTTGGGCGACAACATTTTTGGTCAAAAACCACAAAATATCTTTTTGTTGAAGGCTACGTATCGATTTGTGTTGTAGTTGTCATTCCTGCGAAGGCAGGAATCCAAAAAAATATCCAAAATGGATTCCGCATCAAGTGCGGAATGACAACTAAATGTCCATCATCTTCCTTAAGGCTTTCACCAATGCTTCATTCGCCTCTTTATTACCTATGGTAATACGAACTTTTCCCGGGGCACCAAACTGTGAAACGGGACGAACCATAATCCCTTCTTCCATCATTTTGTCCGTGAACTCCATTTCGGGTAATGGCGGGGCAATGATAAAAAAGTTCGCTTGGCTTGGCCAATATTTGATGTCCAATTCATCAAAAGTCTTGGCAATAAAAGTTCTGCCTTCCAAAACGGTTTTTACGGTTTCGGCAATAAATTCGGTATCGTTCAAAGCTCCGATAGCGGCTTCAATGGAAGTCAATGGAAGTAAAAAAGGCTTATGAATCAAACGTACATAATTGGCAATGGTGGCTGTAGTATAGCCGTACCCAATGCGCTGTCCTGCCAATCCGTAGGTTTTGGAAAAACTGTTGAGCCCAACCACATTGTAACCTTCCAATACATAAGGCAATGCGGTAACATAATCTTCTGCATCGGCAAAGTGGCGGTAGACCTCATCAAACACCACCACAATATTCTTAGGAACACGAGTTATGAAATCGTCCATCACCGATTTGGGAATATAGGTGCCCGTTGGATTGTTGGGACTGGTCAAGAAGATTACCTTGGTCTTCTCTGTGATAGCGTTCAAGATACCTTCCACATCCAATTCGTAGTTGGGGGCCAAAAGGGGAATGTCCACTTGGTGGGCGCCATACCATCTGGAAAAAACGGAGTAGGGCAGGAAGCAGGGATTGGAAAAAATCACCTCGTCACCTTCGTTGATAAAAGCTCGAAGAATAATGTCGATAACTTCCGAACCGCTATTGCCGCACAAAAACTGGTCGGCGCTCAACTGACCACCAAAATCTTGGACCAAAGCCTCGCGTAAACGGATGTCCGTTTGGTCCGGGTAAATATCAATTTTGTCCATGGCGGCCTTCATCGCAGCAACAGCCTTGGGCGATGCACCCAAAGGATTTTCGTTGGAGGATAGCTTATATATTTTTTTATCGGTCGGGGGAATATTTTTTCCGCCTTTATAGACCTCTTTCGGCACTAAATGCGGTTTGAAGATGGACTTTATGTCTTTTTTCATTTTTCTGATTGAATTTTAGAATAAGAATTTTATCAAATCCCTACCACCGTACAGTACCCTTATTATGCGTACATAACCGTCCATTTTACGATAGAATATAATATGGGAAACGTAAGGGAAACTAAAAAGCCCATCCTTGATTTCTTTTCTTTCTTTTCTTATATCGGGATTTTTGGCAATTGCTTCAAAGTGATTGTTCATGCCAATTAGATATTCAATGGCTTTAGAGGTGCCGAATTTGTGCTCCCCATATTCAAAAATATCCTCAATATCATCATCCGCTTCTTGTGATAGAACGTAGTCGCTTATCATCCATTTCTTTTTGAAGCAATGATTTCCTCCATGGTTCTTGGGCTGTCTGGTCCCTTCCAGCCTTTCTCTATTTCATTTCTAAGGTCATTAATGACCTTGTCCCTATAAATTTTGTGTAAACGTAAGGCGTCACGAATAACTTCGCTATTATTTTGATATTCCCCAGTGGCAACTTGTTCGGTAATATATTCTTCCTGTTTTTTGGTAAAACTGACATTCATGACAAACAACTTATTGATTACTCAAAATTATAAAATATGTCTATATTTAGCAAATATAGATATAAATTAAATGTTTTAGTTGAACTATCACAATCCCTCCGCAAACAATAAATACGCCATTGCCTTTACAGCATCACCTTCCTCCAATAGCTGTTTGGCCAAGGTGTGCAGTTCGGTTTTGGATTTATCTTGTATTCCCTCGGCCTCAATAATGGTTTCAATGTCTTTTGGGGAAGGTAATTGCTCCAAATTTCCCAATCGCCCTAAATTGTTTCCTGTAAGTATATCACTTTCTCTAATGCCCTTGGGCAAAGCATCCACGCCAATGCCGTGGGTGCGAATGGGCTTTGGAATCTCGAACAAGGACTCTTTAATGGCTCGGATATACCAATTGCCCCCCATACGGCCCACCAAGTCCAATTTTTCGGTATCCAGCACACCATTGGTAAAGTAGTCATCGTTTACATGGATCATATCAACCTGTGCAATGATCAAATTTCCCGCACCAGGGGTTTGCGCCAATTCAACCACTTCCAAAACACTGCACTCAAAGGAAACGGGCGCTTCGCCCACTCGGGGCGGTTTTACTTTTACACTGGGCACTTCGGTAAAACCAGCTTTCACAAATTCGTTAACGCCCTTGTCGTAGGCCGTACTGGAAAGCGACATTTGCTCTGCCATTGCATGGTTTACCACGTTGATGACCACTTCGGGCACTTCCACCACATTTTGGTGGGTATGTTTCAAGGAATTGTCCCTACCGCTCCTCGCAGGCGAAAATACCATCACAGGCGGATTGGAACTGAACACATTAAAAAAACTGAACGGGCTCAGGTTTACATTGCCGGCCGCGTCCACCGTACTTGCAAAGCAAATCGGTCTGGGAGCTACCGCGGTAGATAAAATACTGTACAGTTCGGGTTGTGGTATTGTATTTGGGTCTATGGTTTTGATCATATGCTATTCTTCTATCATTCCCACAAAGGTGGGAATCTCTAGTTGGTTTCCTATGTCATTCCTGCGAAAGCAGGAATCTTCAATTCGTTTTTTTTTGATTTGTCATATCGAGCGCAGTCGAGATATGGTTAAACTTCAGAACACATTTCGACTGCGCTCAATGTGACATCTGAAATTGTATTCATTCTTTAGCAGGCAACACTTTTGTGCTTACTTCACCAAATCCGACCCTAATATCGCCCTTTTTGGCGAAACCGCGCATAATCACCGTGTCGCCATCTTCTATAAATTTGCGTTCGCTACCATTTTTTAGTTTGATAGATTTTGTGCCTCCCCAAGACAATTCGAGCATGGAGCCAAAACTGTTTTCTTCCTTACCCGAAATGGTTCCTGAAGCCATCATGTCACCAATATTAATGTTGCACCCATTTACGGTATGATGCGCCAATTGTTGGGCCATGTTCCAGTACATATGTTTAAAATTACTTGAGCAAACCGTGGTTTCTTCACCTTGTTCTGGGGCAATGTTTACTTCTAAATTGATATCGTAATTCTTCGCACCCTCAAATTGTAAATAAGGCAATACTTCAGGTTCTTGTTTGGGCCCTGCTAATTTGAAGGGTTCCAAGGCCTCCAAAGTAACCACCCAAGGCGAAATGGACGAAGCGAAATTCTTCGCCAAGAAAGGCCCAAGCGGTATGTATTCCCATTTTTGGATATCACGCGCCGACCAATCGTTGAATAATACCAGCCCGAAGATGTGATTCTCGGCATCTTTTGTAGAAACGGATTCGCCCAATTGGGTGTCTTTTCCAGAGATGAAACCCATTTCCAGTTCAAAATCCAAGCGTCGCGTAGGGCCAAACACGGGCGCATCCGAATCTTTTGGCATTGTTTGTCCTTTCGGACGATGAATGGGTTGACCACTAACAATAATGGAGCTTGCCCTGCCATGATAACCAACTGGAATATGTTTCCAATTGGGCAAAAGGGCATTTTCGGGGTCACGAAACATTTTCCCCACATTGGTGGCGTGTTCCAGACTCGAATAAAAATCGGTATAGTCCCCAACCGCTACGGGAATATGCATTTGGGCCTCGCTCTGCTTTACGAATAGTTCTGGTTTTCCAGCCAAAACGGAATCGTCGTCTTTTAGCCAATATTGGATTTTTTTACGAACCCGTGTGGTGATTTCTTTCCCAAGGGAAATAAAATCATTCAAGGTGTCTTTTTCCAGCAAAGCCGTATTGAAATCGAACACATCCAATTCGGCCACAGCGGCCAAATCCAAAATATGTTCACCAACGGCAACGCCTACTCGCGGGCTTCTACCTTTAGTGGAAAAAATCCCAAAGGGAATATTGTGAATCGAAAAATCTGAGTTTTCAGGTATTTCTATGATCATGTAACTTTTTATATGTCATTCCCGTGAAAACGGGAATCTTATCTTTTTGTCATTTCGAACTGTCAGCTCGAGCGCAGTCGAGAGCGATAAACAACGCCTTCTTTTCTCGACTGCGCTCGAAATGACAGAAGGCAAGAAAAGGAATCCGAATATTTACTCCAACCACGATTTATAATACTTGCCATCATCAATTTTGAGGGCATTCTTGGTCACCTGTAAGGGTTTAAAGGTATCTATCATCACCGCCAACTCCTTGGTTTCTTTTTTGCCGATACTGGCTTCATAAGTTCCGGGGTGCGGCCCATGGGGAATACCTGCAGGATGCAACGAAATATAACCCGGGCCAATGCCTGTTCTGCTCATAAAGTCACCATCTACATAATACAATACTTCATCGGAATCTATATTGGAATGGTTGTATGGAGCGGGTATGGATTTTGGGTGATAATCGTACAATCTAGGACAGAACGAACACACCACAAAGGCACCCGTCTCAAAAGTTTGATGCACAGGTGGCGGTTGATGCACACGTCCCGTAATCGGTTCAAAATTATGGATGGAAAATCCGTAGGGGAAGTTATAACCGTCCCAACCGACCACATCAAAAGGATGCGTGGCATATACGAGTTGGTGCAACATACCCTGTTTCTTGATTTTCATCAAAAACTCTCCTTTTTCATCAAAAGTTTGAAGGTCCTGCGGCAGTTTGTAGTCCCGTTCGCAGAAAGGGGAGTGCTCCAAAAGTTGGCCAAACCAATTGCGATATCGTTTTGGGGTATAAATTGGGTGGAAGGACTCTGCATATAAAATACGGTTGTCCTCCGTGTCAAATTCTATTTGATAGATCATCCCCCGTGGAATGATGAGGTAATCCCCATATTCAAAAGGAATGTTTCCCAAAAAGGTTTTTAAGGTTCCCGACCCTTTATGGATAAAGAGCATTTCATCCGCATCGGCATTTTTATAAAAATAGTCCGTTACGGATTTTTTGGGTGCAGCCAAACCTATGTGAACATCGTTGTTTACCAATAGCGGTTCGCGTGCTTCCAAGAAATCATTTTTTGGGGCTACATCAAAACCGATTAATTTTCGGCTGGTGATGTTCTTTGCCACCGCAATCTTTGGGCTCACGTCCAAGGCCTTACCAATTTCCTTGACCTGAGTGGGTCGGTGAACGTGGTAGGACAGTGAGGACATCCCATCAAAACCGATAGTCCCAAAAAGCTGCTCGTAATAGAGGCCGCCATCGGGCTTCTCGAATTGGGTATGCCGTTTCTGCGGAATTTTCCCGAGTTTATGATAAATAGGCATGGTGTTACATTTAAGTTCAAATTCAAGAATCAAGTTCAAGCTCAAAAACTTTGAACCACATGTTAGTGCAAAGTACCTCGAAGCTCTTGCTCACGCTCAATGGCCTCGAACAATGCTTTAAAGTTACCTTTTCCAAACGATTGTGCGCCTTTTCTTTGGATGATTTCAAAGAACATTGTTGGTCTGGGCTCTACAGGCTTGGTAAAGATTTGCAGCAAATACCCCTCATCATCACGGTCTACCAAGATGCCCAATTCTTTCAATGGGGCAATATCCTCGTCAATTTCACCGACACGGTCTGTAACGGCATCATAATAAGTGGCCGGAACTCTTAGGAACTCTACGCCACGACTTCTTAAGTCACGAACAGTTTTAATAATATCGTCGGTGGCCACGGCAATGTGCTGTACGCCTTCATCCTCATAAAAATCCAAATATTCTTCCACCTGTGACTTTTTCTTTCCTTTGGCAGGTTCGTTAATCGGGAATTTGATGCGACCGTTTCCGTTGCTCATTACCTTGCTCATTAAAGCGGTGTAGTCTGTAGAAATGTCATTGTCATCAAAAGATAGGATGTTCTTGAATCCCATAACATCTTCGTAAAACTTTACCCAATGGTTCATTTTGTTCCAACCTACATTGCCAACCATGTGGTCTACAAATTTTAGGCCCGTAGGTTCTGGGTTGTAATCCGGGGTTTCCCATTTTTTGTATCCGGGAAGGAATGTACCATTATAATCTTTGCGTTCCACAAAAATATGCACGGTCTCACCATAGGTGTAAATTCCAGCACGTACCACTTTTCCATTCTTGTCCTCTTCAACCCTTGGCTCCATGTAGGATTTAGCACCTCTTTCCATGGCGTTGTTATAGGCTTGGGTGGCATCATCCACCCATAGGGCCACAACTTTTACGCCATCGCCGTGCTTGTCGATGTGTTTTCCAATCTCTGTTCCACTCTTTAAGGGAGAGGTAAGCACCAAACGAATTTTATCCTGAACCACTACGTAACTTTCACGGTCTTTTAGTCCAGTTTCCAATCCAGCCTGTGCGTAGGATTGAAAACCAAAGGCGGTTTTGTAATAATGTGCCGCTTGTTTGGAGTTTCCTACATACAATTCGATGTAATCCGTCCCGTTGATGGGCATAAAGTCTTCAGATGTATTTGTTCCTTTTGGAAGTGTTGATGTCTCCATGGTCTTTTATATATTTTTTATTGTCTAATTTTATATTGTTGCATCAACAACAAAAATAATAATTTTGAGATACGAAAACGATTTTGTTGGTTGAAATTTGAGTTAAAATTGATACTGTGATGAGGCATGGCGGACCAACTAAATCGGAATCCCTATTTTTGTGGCTATTCTCAAAAAGATGCTCAATCGTATAGATGAAATACAAGGGATGGGGTTCCACTTGGATTTGGTGCTCCGTAAAATCCAAAAGGCGTATTTGCGCACCTTTAATGAACTTGGAGTGGATACGACCATTGAGCAATGGGTGATTCTCTATCAAATTCATCAACTTGGTGAAAATGCCAGTCAGCGTGATATTGTGAATGAAAATTTTCGCAACCGCGCCACTACCTCCAGGGTTATTGGTGGCTTGGAGCGCAAAGGTTGGATTTCCAAGACCCGTTTTGAAGGTGACCAAAAGCGTTTTAAACTGGAACTGACCCCAAAGGGAAAGGAAATTCTGGACACTACCTTGCCTAGCGCACTGCAACTACGAAAACTGGCCATAAAGGATGTGGATACATCCGAGTTTGAGACCTTTTTAAGGGTGTTGGATAAAATAGGGGAGAATTACGAAGAAAATGAGCCCCAATAATTCAATACCAAACCGGCGATGGTGGCCAATCCAATAAGCAGGATAAAGATTAAACTTAGTTTACGGAACTTTTCTTGTGGGATGTAATGCAGTATTCTTTTTCCTAAATACGTACCCACCAAACCAATTACGAACAAAAAGGGAAGATAGGTCAATTCTTGTTTGCCGATGTAGCCATTTCCGTAGTACACAAAGGTGCGGGAGAAATCTATCATAAAATCAATAAAGGCGGAAGTGGCAATAAAGGCACTTTTTTCCAAATTGAAGGCAGCCATGGTCAATCCGCGGATAGCGCCTCCTGTGCCCAAAAGACCGGCAGAGAACCCTGATAATGCACCTCCGATTACAGAATTCTTTTTGTTTGGAAGTATAATGATCTCGCTTTTTATGAGAAACAGTAGACTAAAGGCAACCAGAAATACGCCCAACACAATTTCCAGTGCACTGCTGTTTACTATTTTAGAGAGAAACCCACCCACAATCACGAAGAGCACCGAGGGAGCACCGATGTAAAGCAGCAGCTTTTTGTCCAACCCTTTTTTGAACAGAAAGATCTTACTAAGGTTGCTGGATAGGTGGAAAATGGCCGTCATGCCCAGCACGGAATAAAAATCAAAATAAAAGTTGCCCAGCGGTACAAAGAACACTGATGAGCCAAAACCTCCGATGGTTCCTATGATTTCAGCAACCAGTGCAAGCAATAAAAAAATGTAGTTGATCTTCATACTTCCGAAAGATAATACGGTATGCTGTATGGAAGTTAAATTTATGTCATTTTAACCTAAAAAAATCTTAAAAAGTGGATTTCGTGTTAATGTAGCATATAAAATGGATAATCTGATGGACGTTCGGTTAGGAAAACCACTGCAACTTTGTACCTGTATAAGTTAGATATACAATTGCTATGAAAAAGACGAATTTTTATCCAACAATATGGTCAATAGCTGCTTACACCCCGAGTGTAATGGCAGACTGGTACGGCACCGAAGCCAAAGGAGCCGAGTTGATTTTGAAAAATGAGGCCGCTACAGCGCTCCATGTTTCAGAAATGACCCTTAACATTACTAAGTTCTCAGCAATAGATGCGCAGGGTAATGAACACTTTATTATAGATTTTCCCGGTCAGAACCCGGTAACCCTAAAAGGTATAGCTTCCGGAAACTTTATGCGTTCCAAAAGCGTGCTTTCCTTGCCCGAAGGTAAATACACTACATTGCGTTTTTATATGGCAGGATGGGGAAACCAGTTCATTTACCGGGATGGGGCAGCCGAATCTGCCAACTCGTTCAACCGTCTGGATTTTCAGATTGAAGACGGTTTTACGGTGCAGGAAGGCAACGCCCCCGATGTTAAATTGTGGTTTGACTTTGCTCCCTACCAGTGGAAGCGACACTTTAAACCGCTTACGGATTTGTTTATTGGGAGCAAAAGTCAAAAACCACGATTGGCCAATAGTTTTGGCAATTGATCATTATGCTATGAAGAGGAATGGAAAAGGCACCGATTGGGTGCCTTTTTTAATTTTGTGAAAAGGGTTTTATTGCAGTTACTTTAGTTTTCTATAAATCCCCTCTCTGGTCTCCCAAAGGGGAGAAGTTTCCCTCCTTTGGAGAGCCTGTCCCGAACCTGTTTCGGGAGATTAAGGGAGGATTTGATACCAGATGTGACAAAGAATTTCATTCTTTTTGAAAAAGAGACTTTTAATAATCCGAATATTGGGTAGGGTATAAGAACCAAATATCGGCATGGGATACATTGTTTTCATACTTGGGCATGGCAATGAGTTCCTTCCATTCCGGTGCATCCACAAAAGCTTCCCAATTTTTTTCTCTGGTTGCCATATCGGCGTGGGTGGTCATGTACATTAAGTTGGGCATGTTGGCGCCTGAAAGCACCTCGCCATAAAACACGGCTTGGAAGCCCAATCGGTCAAAAAGCGGGATTTCACCTCCTGCATTGAACATATCCACCTTGTTGCGATAGTATTTTTCCGTAGCGGATTCGTAGCTTCTCAGTTCGTACACACGTTCCGACCTTGGACTATCCAAATCGGGCACCTCCATTATGGGCATATCGGGGAATGCTTGCAAAAGTATGGACTGGATGCGATTGTAGGGCGGATTGTCATACTTAGCATCGATATAGGTGGCACCAGCCACAGTATAAGTTGAATCTTTCAAAAGTTTGTGGTCCAGTTCTTGGAATTGCTCCAAACTTTCAAAAGGCAGCAAAACAAAGGTTTTTTGAACCGTGTCTGTTTCATTGGTACGAAATTTAAAAACACCCACTTTATCGATGCCCTGTTTCTTAACCGCAGGCATAAACGCATTTTTTAGATATGCATCCACCGTAGCCACTTGCTCTTCAGTACTAAAAGAATAGATTTTTAGTTGATAGAACTCCCGTTCATCTTGTACGGTTTTGGAAGTCTCGGCAGTTGCTGTGGTTTCGGGCTTTGGATTGCCACAGCTTGCCAATGCTGCCGTTACCAATAGCAAAAGTAGTTTGATAGGTTTCATTTTTATGTGCAGTTTAAATGAGTTCTATAAGTAGAATCAAAAACAATGTTTGAAGATATTGGAATTATTCAACATGTTGTCAAAAGAGTTTAAAAAGGCTTCGATTTAGTATTGTTTCTGATTTATCTTGACGGTTATTGGGTGAAACCGTATTAATCTAAAATTTCAAATTCCTTAAGGGTTTTACCATTTTTAAGTTTCCATTCTTTTAGCCCATTTGCATTTCTTCCCATTAAAATGGCCGCAGCAGTAGAAGGACTGGAAAATTCATGATCTTTATTGAAAATCAATCCTTTGTCTGCTTTTATTATTATTTCATTGTCAATTAACTTTTGTCTTATGTTATTTAAGGATTTTTGCATTGAGTCTACGGTATTAGTAGCTACCTCGCTCCCCTTAAATATTATAAAACCTTTTGAGCTTGGTATTCCATAACCATTGGCGCCACGAGCAGCCTTGATATAAAATGTATTGGTTTTCTTGGTTTTATTCGCTTCAGCATTAACAAGGCTTTCAAAAACTCTATGTCCTAAAGTATTTGTCAAGAGTTTTATGTTTTCAATGAATTCTTCCATTTCAGCAATCTCAGATTCAGAAATTGAAGCTTTCGATGGAACAGTGCTGTTCTCAAGGTTATAATTATTAATTTTCTTTGTTATCTCGTAAAGCCGACTCTCTAAATATTTAATATGGGCTTTATTTAAGTTTTCGTCTTTACTGATAAAAACTATTGCTTCTGACCAAAACTCTTTTTGTGCAACATGTTGTTTTAATCTATCAATTATAGTTTCAGCTTCGCCGACATAAACTATTCCCTTACCATCTTCATTTTCCCCAAATAATAAATAAATACCTGGGTTTTTTAAGTCATCACGTGAGTATGATTCTTTTATCAGAATCCTCGGAATTTTATAAGCTTTTCCTGTCCAATTAGAAAGTTCACATGTCATTCGCCCACTTGGCTCTCCATCTATAAGAAATAGCTTAATTGTTTTTCCGAATTTTTTCATTTATGCCAGTTTTTCAATCAAGATTTTATGTTTAAGTATTTCAATATACCTTCAACCAGTTCTCCCCAACACCCACTTCCACACCGAGCGGGTTATTTCTTTTTCTTCACCCTCAGCTTTTTCACCTCCTCCACGGAAAGTCCTGTGATTTCGGAAATAGTCTCTACATCCATTCCCTTTCCCTTCATTTGCTTGGCTATTTCCACTTTTTCTTTTCGTTTGGCGATGTCGGCGGCCTCTTTTTTAAAGCGTTTTTCCAAAACGTAGCTGGGTACGTACTGGGTGCTCTCCAAAAGTTCGTCCATAAGCCCAATGTCCTTAAAACTCAGGTAGCTTTTGGTGGAGATGATGAGGTGGTCCAGCACTTGGGTGTTCACAATAATGCCCACTTGTATAAGGCGGTCTGTGATGTCCTTGTCCACCTCCGTGGGCGTGAGTTCGCCCGTAGGGTGGTTGTGGCACAGGATGATCTTTACCGCCCTTTTCTGCAGGGCCAGGCTAAAGACCTCCATGGGCTCGGCCAATGCGCGGTTTACGGTGCCCAGACTGATCAGCTCAATGAACAAGATGCGGTTGTTGTTCTCCAGCCCAATGACCCAAAAGTGCTCCCGGTTCTGGTCTATTTTGTCCTCCCGCAAGAGAATGCGCTGCATAATGCCGTACAGGTCGTCCGAGTTCAGGATTTTGATCTTTTGGGCTTCTGTGAGTTTAATGTCCATGGATTAAAGATAGTTGATTACAAGAAATTCCGCGTAATCAAAGCAAGTTATCCAAATCTTGCCTTCCCACAATGGCCATGATTTCAACCATATCATTGTTCAATCTAAAAAATATACTGTCCGAACCACAGACACAACGCCTATATCCTTTTTTGATATGATCTACAGATTCAAAGGAAAAGGGGTTTTGGGCAATTCGGTCAAAATGTTCAAAAAAAGCTTCAAAGTAAGTATCGGCCTGTGCCATGCCAAATTTGGCCACGCCATACCGGTGTATTCGAATCAAATCTTCCTTGGCCTCATTGCTCAACCTATACTTGGCCACGCTAAGAGGATTTGGATTGCTTTAAAATATCATCCTTACTATCCGTTGTGAACCCGCTGTTTTCGGCCTTGGTGAGTTTGGTCCGTATCCAGTCCAATTGCGCCTGTTGGTTACGAGCCTGCCGGATAAGATCGTTTACCAACTCGCTTTTGCTGGAGTATTCTTTGTTGTCCACTTGGGATTTTAACCACTCATCATTGGGTTCTGTAAGGGAAATGCTCTGTCTTGCCATGACCGCTGTGATTTGGTGCAAATATACACCAAAAATGAATCAATATGGATATTATATGTGGTGTCCAGATATTTATTTATCAATAATCAATCATTAATGTGTCTCGAACCAATTCTCACCAATACCCACTTCCACATCAGGCGGGTTATTTCTTCCCCATTGCCCGCAAACCAAAGTGAGGTGCAGCAAAACTGAGACAAAACGATGATTGGGAGGATGAGCTTAGAGGGCTTAATTAAAATAGGTTGCCATTGCACAAAATCAATTAGGATGATTTTTTTCTAGTTCTGTCCACAAGTTGTGGCAATTGTCTTCAAAATAGTCCATTTTCAGTTTGGAAAGATTCTCTTTGGATTGGTAGAATTTTTTATCGATTTCATACATTTCATTTTGAAGTTCGGGATTACTATGAAGTTTGGGGAAATCAATAAATTGGTATAACTTTTTTGAATTGATCTTATCGTGAAGATGATTGGGGGGGTCACTGTGTTTTGACAACACCTGAAAGGCACTTTTTAAAAACTTGTGGTTATAAGTGGCACCAATTAATTTCAAAGCGTCCAACGTTTCGTCAGCATATCGGCCTGATGAATTGGTAAAAAATTGAAGATAGCCTCCATTGTTTACCTCCGCTTCCAGTTCGTTTATCAGCCAAACCACTTGAAGCAGTTCGGGCATATTTCTAAATGAAGCTTCACTATAATTACCAGCTTGCTGTAATTTATGGGTGAAGTAATACAATAACTCTTGTTTTTCTTCAGCAGTGGCTTTTTCAAATTTATCCTTGTTGAGTTTGGCGAATTTTACACGGTAGTGCCATTCGCTTTTAGGATCAGATTTTTCTGGGGTCCCAAAATCCACTAACCTAGGCAGCAAAAACCTTAGGAGAACAATAATGGCAATGAAAATGGTTAGTTTCATTTGAAATGAATTAAATCAATGCGCCTCCAACCAATTCTCACCAATGCCCACTTCCACATCCAGCGGCACAGAAAGTTTATAGGCGTTTTCCATTTCGGATTTTATAAGTTCCTTCATTTCCTCTAGCTCCGGTTTGTAGCAATCAAACACCAATTCATCATGTACTTGCAGCAACATCTTGGTCTTGTATTTTCCTTCGGAAAGCTTTTTGTGGATGTTGATCATCGCAATTTTTATAATGTCCGCTGCACTCCCTTGGATGGGTGCGTTCACGGCGTTTCGCTCCGCAGCCCCGCGCACTACTTGGTTGCCTGCATTAATATCCTTTAAATAACGACGGCGCCCTAAAACCGTTTGTACATATCCGTGCTCACGGGCAAAATCCACTTGTTCGCTCATATAATTGCGCAATTTCGGGTAGGTTTTGTAATAGGTGTCAATGAGTTCCTTGGCCTCCGAACGGCTCAAATCTGTTTGGTTGCTCAACCCAAAGGCCGAAACCCCGTAAATAATCCCAAAGTTCACCGTTTTGGCATTGCTACGCTGTTCGCGGGTCACCTCCTCAATCGGTACATTAAATACCTTGGATGCAGTGGAAGCGTGAATGTCCTCACCGTTTTTAAAGGCTGAAATCATGGTGTCTTCCTCGCTCAATGCCGCAATTATACGCAATTCTATCTGGGAGTAATCCGCAGCCAAGAGTACGTAGTTTTTATCCCGTGGGATAAACGCCTTGCGCACTTGTCGCCCGCGCTCTGTACGGATGGGAATGTTCTGCAAGTTCGGGTTGTTACTGCTCAAACGGCCCGTAGCGGCTACGGTCTGCATATAATCCGTGTGTACTCGACCTGTTTTTTGCTGTACCTCGTTGGGCAACGCATCCACGTAGGTGCTTTTTAGTTTGGCCAATCCACGGTAGTCCAACACATTCTGAATAATGTCGTGATCCTTGGCCAAGTAGGAGAGCACATCTTCCGAAGTGGAAAACTGCCCTGTTTTGGTCTTTTTGGGCTTGTCCACCAGTTTTAGTTTGCCAAAAAGGATGTCGCCCAATTGTTTGGGGGAGGCAATATTGAATTCCTCACCGGCATCTTCATAGATTTTCTTTTCCAAATCGGCAATATCCGTTTCAAGGGCAACCGAAAGGTCATTTAGATATTCCTTATCCAAATTGATGCCTTCCAGTTCCATATCGGCGAGCACCCGAACCAACGGAATTTCGATGTCATCAAACAATTTATCGGTATGTGCGTCTTTCAGCTCTGGGGTGAATTTTAAACCCAACTGGAAAGTGATATCGGCATCTTCCACCGCATACTCCGTTTGTTTTTCCAAAGGAACCTGTCGCATGCTGAGCTGGTTTTTGCCTTTTTTGCCAATAAGTTCCGTAATGGAAATGGGCGTGTAGTTGAGGTAGGTTTCCGCAAGCACATCCATATTGTGGCGCATATCGGGGTTGATGAGGTAGTGGGCCAACATGGTATCGAACAACTTGCCTTTCACCTCCACGCCATAGTTTTGCATTACTTTGATGTCGTACTTCAGGTTTTGCCCCACTTTTTCAATGGTTTCCGATTCAAAAAACGGGCGTAGCTTTTCAATCAAAGGTTTGGCGTCGTTTTCATTGTCGGGAAAGGGCACATAAAATCCTTTGCCGGGCGACCAACTAAAGGCGATGCCCACCAGTTCCGCTTCCAACGGATTTAGGGAAGTGGTCTCGGTATCAAAACAGACGGAAGGTTGTTTCATCAAGGTTTCAAGGAATAGTTCCATGCCCAATCCATCTTGTACATGCTGATAAAAATGGGGGACATCGGCAATGGTTTTTCGGCTGTTCACATCTTTGATGGTGGCCGCAGCTTCTGATGGATCGCCGCCAAACAACGTAAACTGACCGCTTCCCGCCACTTTGGCCTCTTCCTTGGCCGTTTTGGTATTGGTCACTTGGGTGCTGGCTTCCGCCTCGCCCGTATATATTTTGATGAACTGATCCTTTAACCTACGGAATTCCAGTTCTTCGAAGATTTCCTGCACTTTTTCCGCATCGGGCGGACACATTTCGTAATCTTCCGCGTGAAATTGCACTTCGCAATCGGTTTTGATCTCTGCCAATTTTCGTGAAAGTCGGCCCAGTTCGGCATTTTCTTCCACTTTTTCCTTCATTTTGCCCTTGAGCTGGTCGGTATTGCTCAACAGCCCTTCCATGGAATCGAATTGATCCAAGAACTTTTTGGCGGTCTTATCGCCCACACCAGGCAGTCCGGGAATATTGTCACTTGCATCGCCCATCATTCCCAAATAGTCGATTACCTGCTCTGGACGTTTTACGCCGAAGCGTTTTTGTACTTCGGGAATGCCCCAAATTTCGATACCGTTGCCCATTCTGGCGGGGCGGTACATAAAAATGTTCTCGCTCACCAACTGCCCAAAATCTTTGTCGGGCGTTACCATAAATACTTTGTAATTCTCTTTTTCGGCCTGTTTGGCCAAGGTTCCGATAAGGTCATCGGCTTCATAGCCCTCCAATTCCACCACGGGAATCTTCATGGCCTCCAAAATTTGTTGGATGTATGGCACCGCAATGCGGATGGCATCTGGAGTTTCGTCACGGTTAGCTTTGTATGCTTCAAACATTTCGGTGCGCTCTACACTTCCCCCTTTGTCAAAAGCCACGGCTAAATGGTCGGGCTGTTCGCGTTTGATCACATCAAACAGGGAATTCATAAACCCCATGATAGCAGAGGTGTCCATTCCCTTGGAGTTGATTCTCGGATTTTTGATCAAGGCATAATAACCACGGAATATAAGTGCGTAGGCATCAAGTAAAAAAAGTCGTTTTTGTTCGGACATGTATTTTTCAGTTAGCAATTTTCAATAAACAATTATAAAAGGCAGGTTTTAAAAGTACGAATTGCTGTTCAAAAGAGCCTAGAATATAGAGCCAAGAATCAAGAGACAAGTGATATATAATATATTCTTCTAATTTTGATGCTTCTTTTTTTGCTTAATAATCATCCTTCATTTACAGAAAAAAGTCTTTTTGAAATCCATGTTCCAGAAACCAGCACTATAAATTCGAATAAAAAAATCAAAATGAAGTAAATGGGTAAAAATGCTAGATGGAGCAGAAAACCTATTATTCCTTCTGTTTGATTTCCATTTAGTGTAATAGGAACTTTTGCGCCTGCAATTATCATGATTGTTCCAATTCCAAAATAAAGTACACTAAATCCTAGACTGCTGAAAATTGAAATTTTTAACAGACGATTGAATGTTAGTGACTTGATAAGTTCTTTTGATTTCATTGTTGAAATGACTTTATTGAATGTATGCAAATTCTTATTGAGCCAAGAGTCAAGACGTCTTGGTTCTTGTTTCCAGAAGCGAAGCGGTCTAACATCTAATGTCCATCAGCGAAGCGGTCTTGTGTCTTTTTTCTAAAAGCGTAGCGCTCTTGGTTCTGATATCTATTCGTAGAAGCTCACGACTTCTCGGTTCTCGTGTCCATTGTCGGAATACTCCCGGTAGGTAAACCCGGGATGCACGCAGTAGCCGCCCGTTTCCCCATTTTTGTTGATGGCCAAAAACCCGATTTGGAAATCTTTTCGACCCTTATTTTTCTGCATGATACGTTTTACACCTTCTTCGCAGGCTTCTTGCGGACTTTTTCCTTGCCGCATGAGCTCTACGATCAAAAAACTGCCCACGGTACGGATTACTTCTTCGCCAACCCCCGTGGCCGTGGCACCGCCCACTTCATTGTCAATAAAAAGACCGGCGCCAATAATGGGGGAATCCCCAACGCGCCCTGCTACTTTGTAGGCCATTCCACTTGTGGTGCAAGCCCCGGAAATATCGCCATTTTCATCAATGGCGAGCATGCCAATGGTATCGTGGTTTTCTATATTGATGATGGTCTCATATTTGGAAGTCTTCAACCACTCTTCGTATTGTTTTTTGGTACTTTCGGTCAATAGGTCTTCTTTTTTGAAGCCTTGCTCATAAGCAAATTTCTCCGCGCCTTTGCCCGCCAAGATAATGTGCGGGGTTTCCTCCATCACCTTTCTGGCTACGGAAACCGGATGCACAATGTTTTGCAAGCAGACCACAGAGCCGCAATTGCCATCCTTGTCCATAATGCAGGCATCCAGCGTAACATTGCCATCACGGTCCGGTCGGCCACCTTTGCCCACCGTTTCGTTGGTTTCGTCGGCTTCCTCGACCCTAACGCCCTGTTCCACGGCATCCAGGGCATTACCGCCCGACTTTAAGACCTCCCACGCCTTCTCCGTAGCATTGAAAAAGTTCCAAGTACAGACCACAATGGGTCTTATAGGATTGGGAGTTGGAATTGCCGCAGCGGAAGCTGCTTCGGGCTTTGGCTCGGTTTTACAGGCGACCAAAGTAGAGGCGGAAACCAGTCCGGCTGCGGAGAGGCTGGAATTTTTAAGAAATTTGCGTCGTTCCATGCGATGGTATGTTTAATTTTGAGGGTCATAAATATACAATATGCTGGTAGAAGTTTGTGCCAATTCCCTGGAATCGGCAAGGAATGCCGAAAGGGCAGGGGCGAATCGAATTGAACTTTGTTCGGAACTCGGGGTGGGGGGCATTACGCCATCTGCTGGATTGATCCAATGGGTTAAAAGGGAGTTGAATATCCCCGTTCATGTACTTATTCGTCCAAGGGGCGGGCATTTCACCTATTCCAATACTGAGTTTGAGGTGATGAAAGCCGATATTTTGGCGTGCAAGGCTTTGGGTGTGCAGGGTATTGTTTCTGGAATTTTGATGGAAGATTTTACTGTGGATGTGGAAAGAACCAAAGCGTTGGTGGATTTGGCAAAGCCAATGCATTTTACCTTTCATCGTGCGTTTGATTGGGTGGAGGAGCCCTTGGAGGCCATCAAGCAGCTTGATGGACTTGGGGTACAGACCATTTTAACCTCCGGAGGAGAGATTTCAGCGGAAAAAGGAATCAATCACTTAAAGTTATGGCAGCAAAATACTACCATGACCATTATGGCAGGTGGAGGTGTGTCTCCCAAGAATGCATCGGATTTCAAGGATATTGGACTTAGTGCCATCCATTGCTCGGGGACTTCCTTTGGACATCATGTGGCGTTAGAAGGTAAAATCAGTATGAACTCTGCAAAACATATGGTGGAGGATGAGGTTGCGATTTCAAATTTAGCTATCCTCAAATCTATTGTTGAAGCCGTTAAATAAAATTAAAAAACCCTGCTTTATAGCATATTAGCCCTAATTTTGTAAAAAAATTGTATGTCCCGATTTATTGTTTTGGCAATCTTGTATGTGGTGCTGGCCGTTTATGGCTTTCAAGCATTCCGTACACTGTTCAAAAGTCCGTTGATGCAATGGGCTTATATTGTACTTTTTTTGGGAGCCTTGGTTTTTTTGACCATCAAAGTAATGACATACGATCCTGGCGATGGGTTTAAAGGTACCGCCGCCATTGCAGGAACCATATTTGCTTCATTTTTTTTATTGGCTTTGGTCTTGGGCTTCTTCCTTTTGCTGGAAGATGTGGTACGTGTAATTGGCTACGGGTATAACAAAATTGTTGGGGTTTCGGATACTGATGCAGGTTACTTCCCTTCACGAAGAAAATTTATTAGCGGTATTGCCCTTGGTTTGGCTGCGCTGCCCTTTGGGGCATTGCTGTATGGCATGTACCGTGGAAAATACAACTATCAGGTTTTAAAATACGAACTGGAGTTCGATGATCTTCCAGATGCCTTCCACAACTATCAGATTACACAGATTTCCGATGTGCACAGCGGTAGTTTTGACGATTATAAAAAAGTGGAATATGGGGTAAGTCTTATCAACCAACAAAAGAGCGATGTAATTTTCTTTACCGGAGATATTGTGAACAACCGTTCGGATGAGTTGGAACCTTGGAAAGAGGTTTTTTCCCGTTTGGATGCCAAAGATGGGGTGTTCTCTATTTTGGGCAACCACGATTATGGGGATTATGCGGTTTGGGATACGGAAGAAGAGAAGGCACAAAACTTGGAGAACCTCAAAACCATGCAAAAAGAAATGGGTTTTGACCTATTGCTCAACTCCAACCGATTTTTGGAAAAGGGTGGCGAAAAGATTGCCTTGGTCGGAGTGGAGAACTGGGGTCGCGGCGGATTTAAAAAAGCGGGCGACCTACAAAAGGCCAAAGAGGGTGTCTCCCATGATGATTTTAAAATATTGTTGAGCCACGACCCATCGCATTGGGAAGATGTGGTGATCCATGATGATTACCATTTTCACTTGACCTTGAGCGGACATACCCATGGCATGCAGTTCGGTGTTGAGATTCCTGGCTGGGTTAAATGGAGCCCTGTTAAGTGGCGTTACAAATATTGGGCGGGCATTTACAAGGAGTTGGACCAGTTTATCAATGTAAACCGAGGGTTTGGGTTTATTGGTTACCCCGGTCGTTTTGGTATTTGGCCCGAGATTTCGGTGATTACCTTGAAGAAAAAGGGAATGGCGGCGTAAATCCGATTTTATGGGTTTACAGGAAATTTTTACGACTTATGATATCATTTCCAGTTTTGGCCCTTTATTCCCATCGTAGCTTTTAGAATATCTTTTTGGGATATTTGACCAACAAGTTTTCCGTTTTCCAAAATAGGGAAACGGCGTCTTCTGACTTCGAGGAACATTTTTGCCGCATCAAAGATGTTCATATTGCCATCAATGGTCTCTACATTTTTAATCATTCGAAGCTCTACCCTGCTGTGTTCCATGGGCAAATTGTAATACCTGCTGTCACTAATGTGCTTTATACAATCCCCTTCTGAAATAATCCCTATCAACTCGTTGTTTTCGTTAACGACCGGGCCTCCCGAAATTTTATGCCGTATCAAAGCTTCGATGACCTCCTCTATAGATTGGTCAGGACTAAAGGTGATTAAGTCCCGAGTCATATAATCACTCACTTTGAGCGGTATTTCTTTTGGTATTTCCTTTACCCTTTTTCCTGTGTAACTCTTGATTCCCATATCCAATTTTTTAATCCCTCTATTAAATATACTGAATTTCAGGGACTTAAAATCACAAAAATTGTAAATAAACTGCTTTTGGAATATGGGTGTATGATGATTGATTGTATTGTTTGTGAGAACAAATATTGTAATAAGACACGGTAATGGGTCACTATGTGCAGAGATGGTTTAATGAAAATTTGCCATAGACTAATAGGTAAAGCATTGACTTGCTATAAAAACATTCACATTTTTTCTTACTTTTGATTGTAAACCTTAGAATACATGTCCAAATTTGGTGAACTTATAGATTTACAAGTCCCTGTATTGTTAGACTTTTATGCAGAATGGAACGAGGAGTCCACTTCCATGCATCCTGTTTTGAGTGATGTGGCCGCTGCCCTTGGTGATAAGGGAAAGGTTATAAAAATTGATGTGGACAAAAACAAGGAACTTTCGCAGGCACTCCGCATTAAGGGACTGCCCACTTTAATGATCTACAAAAAAGGAGAGATGGTTTGGCGCCAAAGTGGCGAGCAGGACGCCAATACCCTCATAGGTATCCTAAACGAATACATCCAATAAAGAAAAAAGCGAGGTGAAAACCTCGCTTTTTTATGTTTTTTATTCTTCAGGAAGTGTGGAATCCAGAACACTTTCTATGGTATCCAGCAGTATGGAATCTTCCATATCCGGGTCTAGGGGAAGTGGTTCGTCCAAACTCTCTTCTTCTTCATCCACAAACTGCGAGAACTTATCTATATACTCATTGAAAATGATCGTTTCCGACTCCGCCAGTTCCTTGTCGTTGTTTTCGATTAGGATATCAATGTTCCTGCGGTATGCTTGCATATCGGACAGGATATCGTCAATTTTATCGTATTGTTCATCCAAAGGAATGTTGGCATAATATTCCAAATGTTCTTGATATACTTTTTTGAGCTTGCCGAACAACGCACGGGCCTTTTCGGTCTCACCGACTTTGTAGTACCCATCTACAAATGGTTCCACAAAGGCATAAAAGCCATAATGGTCCACTGGCATGTTGTCCATAGCAATGTTGATCACGTCCTTGGCCTTGTCTATTTTGTTTTCTTCGATAAGGGTTTCCATCAAACGGGCCAAATTGCTCCTAAAGGAGAGCCCTTGGGAACGCGTTTGTGGGTCGTGGTAAATTTCATCGCTTCCTGAGTTGCCCCAATCCCAATCCTTTACAATGTCGTACATCAATTCGGAATCAATACGGCCCATTTCAAAGGAATTTCTATTTGGTGTTTTAATGGGCACCAATTTGTATACCAGGCCATCAAGCTGAAGATAATCCTTCATCCAAATGTATTCGGCGCTATCAAAACTACCCCCGGAGAAATAGATGGGGCGTTTCCAATCGTTGTTGGCGATAAGATCCAGCATCAGAATTCTATTTTTTGGAAGTGCGCTCTGTGGTAAATCAATATCAATATAATCCACAATAAGGGCGGAATCTTTTTCCTTGACCAACCCACTTTCCAGTACATTTTGTTTGTTGACCGGAATCCTAATCTTATTGGTGGGATAGTACACAATATCCAAGGTGCTTTCCGAATAGTTACTCAAATCGGCACCTTGATTGGTTAAAATATGTCTGAACTTGGTTTGGGGTTTATCGCTCCCGATCCAGTTCATAAAATCTTTGATGTTCCATCGGTTTTCAGTAATGCCTTGATAATAAACTGCATCCCTTGTTCCATAGCTGTACTTGTCGTGGGTCAATTGCGATGGTATGGGGTCGCTCTCGTAGGCTTTACGTTTCATCTGGTCTATGTACCAGTCGGTGGCAAAAAGACTGGTGTTTACCACACGAACATCGGTTCTATAGTTTTCAATTTCCTGTGCATACCAGATCGGGAAGGTATCGTTGTCCCCAATAGTGAACAGAATTGCCCCTGCATCTTCTTGGCAGGAATCGAGATAGGCTTTAGCGGTTGCTGGTGCGGTGTATCGGTCGGATCTATCGTGATCGTCCCAGTTTTGGAAGGCCATCAACAGGGGTACAGCCAATAGGCATAAGGTTGTAATGGCAGGTGCAGCAATTTTGGCCGAAATCAGTTTTTTAAATTCTTCAAACAGGCCGTAGACCCCAATACCAATCCAAATACAGAAAACATAAAAGGATCCCACCAAAGAATAATCCCTTTCCCTAGGTTGGAAAATGTAGGGGTTGGTGTAGAACTGAATGGCCAGTCCCGTAAACATGAAGAATACGAAGAGGACCCAAAATTGTTTCGGGTTTTTGGATATCTGGAATACAATGCCCAAAATTCCGAGAAGCAACGGTAGGAAGAAATAGGTGTTGCGCCCTTTGTTGTTTTTCCAGTCGCTGGGTAGGTTTTCTTGGCTTCCCAGACGGATGCCATCAATAAAATTAATGCCGCTCAGCCAGTTCCCGTTTTCATCGTATCTACCTTGTACATCGTTTTGCTTTCCGACAAAATTCCACATAAAGTAGCGCATGTACATGTAGCTGAACTGGAAATCGAATAGGTATTCGATGTTTTGCCATACGGTTGGTGGTTCCACTTCAATGTACTCTCCAAATTCGCGCAAAAAGCGAATATATTGTTCGGTGTCGAGTTCTCCTTGTGAGTATGCTGTTTTAAATTGGTTTACGGCATCCCTAAGATCGTTGTTTGAGATGTATTCCGATTTTATCCGAAATTCCAGTGCACCAAAATAGCGCATGTAATTTTCGGCATGCTGGTCGCTCCACATTCTGGGCAAAATGCCCACATGCTTTTCGTTGGGCCCGGGCAAGGCATCTTTGTAGTGGTTTACAATAACATATTTGCCCAGTTCCAGGTCTTTTTCATATTTGGGACTGTCATCCCTATCTTCTCCAGCGGGAGCAAAGGTATCCGAATAATAAGCGCCATAAACAGGACTGTCCACACCGGGATATTGTTCCCTGTTGTAGTAGGCCAAAAGGGCTCTTGCATCGGCAGGGTTGTTTTCGTTGACCACGGTTTTGGCGTTTGCACGAATGGGAAGCATCAACCAAGACGAGAATCCAAGAAAAAGGAACATGAGGCAAAGTACCACGATGTTTGCATTGTAGTAATTATGTTTTCGGGTATATTTCAAACCAAAATAGAAAGCAGCAACAAATAGGAGTCCCATAATAATGGAACCTGAGTTGAACGGAAGGCCAATCTCATTGATAAAGAAAACCTCGCTCCAGCCAAAAAGCTCCAATACATAGGTCAAAGAGAATTTGTAAACCAGAATGAGCACCGCCACCACTGCAATATTGGCCAACAAAAAGTTCTTTACCGTTGTGGTCTTGTACTTTTTAAAGTAATAGAGCAAACCTATTGATGGAATGGCCAAAAAGCCCATAAACTGGATTCCGAAGGTAAGGCCGATCACAAAACAGATAAGCATAAGCCAACGGTGACCTCTGGGGTCGCCCAAGTTGTCGGTCCACTTTAAGCCCAGCCAGAGCAACAGGGCCATAATTAAACTGGCCATGGCGTATACTTCGGTCTCTACGGCATTGAACCAAAAACTATCTGAAAAAGTAAAGGCAAGCGCCCCAACAAGTCCGCTTCCAAAAACAGCAATAGCTTTGCTATTGGTCATTTTACTCTTTTTGGAAACCAATTTCCCGACCAAATTGGTAATGGTCCAGAAAGTGAACAATACGGCAAATGCACTCGAAACAACGGAGACTGCATTAACCATAAGGGCTATTTTGGTTGCATCGCCAAAGGCAAACATGGCAAAGAAAGCCCCTATCATTTGCAACAATGGTGCCCCTGGTGGGTGCCCAACCTGCAATTTTGCTGAAGTGGAAATATATTCCCCTGCATCCCAAAAACTTCCTGTGGGTTCAACGGTCAGGGCATAAACTATAAACGCGATGGCGAAGGAAACCCACCCAAGGATGGTATCCCATTTTTTGAAGTCTTTTGCAAACATAGAGTTGGTTATTAACCGAATTGTGGCGAATTTAGTAAATCTAGAACAGATGCCTAACCCTTTTTGGAAAACCTTTAACACCCTTGTTCAAGAAAAATAGGGTGCATTCTTGTGAAAAATATTTGTTGAAACCAAAGTTTGTTATAAATTTGCACGCTCAAATACGGTACTGGCCTATGGTGTAATTGGTAACACAGCTGATTTTGGTTCAGTCGTTCAAGGTTCGAGTCCTTGTAGGCCAACAGAAAGCCCCTTAAATCAATGATTTAAGGGGCTTGTTTTTTTATACCGGATTCTTTTAAACACACTCCCTGTCCAACCTGGGAACAGGTCTGTATGTATAATACTGTAAAACTTCCTCCAAAGCCATTTTAAGGGCTTTGTTTATGGGTATTGTTTTGGAGCCCAATTGAAAATCGATTTGGCTCAATTGCATGTAATAGTCTGTAAAGACGGGGATATGCATTGTTTCTTTTAAAATAGCTTCGGATACAACCAGATAGTTATCGGTCTGCTCTTCTTTGATGGTTTTACAGGTTGCCAATCGTAAATTGCCATATTTGTCCCTGTTCGCGGCGTAGCCAAATAACCTGCATATTAAGCCTCTATGGCGGTAACTCCCACAATGGCCTTTACCTATAATGGAAACAGGTGTCAGTATAAAGCAGGACATGATCGGATATTTATTGATGCTTGTAAGTGCATCCTCCGCTTTGCCAGATAAAAATAGATGAAATGCCCAAGGTAAAAACTCCAAAGGAGAAGCTTCAATATTAGGGTAAGTACAACATTTTCCACAACCCGAAACACAGCCAATTCCAGATGCTTCTTGAAATTGAAGGGTTTCTTTCTCCAATTGATCAAATAACCTTTCAACCAATTGAACTTTATTTTCCAGTGTCATTATTCTTTACCGAAAGTATGTTTTATTTCGATACAGGGGCAAGATATTTTCAATTGAATTTTTGATACTCCTTTATGTGGGAAATACCAATGGAAAAGGACTTTCAGCTTGAAGCATTACAACAATTGTGAATCACCTAAAAGAGGTATTTATCTGGTTTTGGGCAATACATTAGTTGTTGTTCACGCGGTAAGTTACCCCTCGGTTGGTGATGACTCTTCCCGTTTTAACGGTCAAAGATGCCTGATCCGAAGTAATTGGACTGCAGCTTCCGGTACTGTTGGAGGCAAGTACCCGGAAAATATATCCATTTTTAGAGGTATCCGGCGAGTTTACGCTGAGGTTGGCTGTTTGCGTTCCCGAATATTCAGCTCCATCCGAGATAGGGGCAAAATTACTTCCTCCATCTGTACTTATCTCCCATTGATAGGTGTCTACGTTGGTAACCGTAACCGAGAAACTTCCATTATTGCCCATAACAACTGTTTGGTCTGTGGGTTGTGATGATATGGTGAATGGTGTTATCGTAATGGTCTGCTCCACATCGGTGGTGTTTCCGGCCGTATCCGTAATCCTATATGTACGAGTAATGATTTCGGGCTTGCTTCCTCCATCGCTAACGTCACTCACAAAAGTTACCGTTGGATTTGGATCGCAATTATCAGCTTCATCTGTTATTACGGTTACATCTGGTGTAGGAATGTCAGCCGAACAATTTACCGCTATTGGATCTGGAGCACTTGCTGTAGGTGCTGTTGTCTCTACAGTGATCATTGTTGTAGCTGCTAAGTCTGGATGAGTGGGGTCGCCGGGCATACCTCCGTATTCCACCAAATATCCTTTTGGTTGATAATCCCCGCTGGCAGCTCCTGTGTTGGAAAGGTCGTTCCAAGACCCGGGCAATCCAACCCCTGGAGCAGTGATGTGGGCATAATCCTCGTCTCCCGATTGATTGGGTTCGCCAGAATTCCAAAATTCATAGGCAAAGGCGGTTCCACCACCAGTTCCCCTCCAGAACAAGGTTCCTGCCTCAGGACCGGTTACCCAGTACCAATCTCCTTCGGTGGCGGCATCACTTGCCCCGATCCAACCTGCTCCAGGTGCTTGTGAGCCCAACAGGTCCGATTCATCTTGAATTGAAATGGTGGCCAAATAGCCTTGGAGACCATAAAATGTTCTTAAGGCTGCGGCATCGCGGGCAGCGGTCCAAGTAATTCCTTCGGAAGGAACATACTCATAATAATGCCCTGTCGATTCCAAATAGTTGGCCTCGTTCATTACTATGGAAAAAGTTCTTGTATCGCCACTGCTTACGGTGGCCGTAGTTTGAAAAACTACAGCGCCAATGGCTGCCTCAAATTCGGCCAAAGTCGCTGGTCCATCAAGTAAAAGCCTTCCCTCTGAAGTATCCCAACTAGCTGTAATGTTTGGGTGTGTGCCGGTTAGGCTTAAAACATCGCCAGAAACATCGTAATTGGATGTGACTTGTATGTACACGGCGTCCAGTGTACTGCTATCGGCATCAGTAATATCTACACTTTCAACAACAGAAATTGTATCGCTGGGACAAAAAATTTGGTCTCCCGTAGCTGTAATGGATGGTGGTTCGTTATCGTCAAAAGTACCATCCCTAAAATCCAAGTCACCTCCCGAGGCAACATCGCCATCGGAATCGGGTAGCATTAAAGAACCGCCGTTGGAGTTCATAGGGTTGTCTATAGTCCCCCCGGGGTCGGAATACCCGGTCGAGCCATCCATATTGTTGTCCAGGCCATCATTATCACTGTCCGATCCAGTTAGGGTAAGCGTAGCCTCAATGGTATCCGATGCCCCATCATTATCGCTGTCGGTATCCATAAAATCGGGAGTGCCATCACCATCGGTGTCCACAGCGGATAAACCGCTTCCTTCGTAGGCATCATCCAGTCCATTGTTATTGGCATCAACTCCCGAAGGGGCTATATAGTTCAAGGATGTTTGTGCTTCCACATTATCGGGTATGCCATCGCCATCACTATCCAGATCTTGGTAATTAGGTATGCCGTCGCCATCGGTATCGACCGTGGTACAATCTACAGACCCGCCGTAACTGGCGCCATAAACCCTTGCGCCCACTTGCCAAGCAATTACTTTGATGTATTGCAGACTAGGTCCGTTTACGGTGAAAGTTACTTCACGAATGGAACCTGGAGAGGTACCATTGGCCCCAGCTAACCATCCTTCATTATCTCCTGCGGCATTGGAACGCTGTATCTGCATGTTGGTGCTCGTAACCGCTGGATCTGCACCCAAAAAAACACTTAATGTGGTTCCGTCGGGCACGGGTTGGGCAAATCGTAATAATATTTCGGACTGATCTTCATAGGTGTAAACTGAATTATAGGCGTAAGTAGTCCCGGGATTGCCTTCAGCATTGGATGGTGTCCTAAAGTGAGCAAGATCGCTGGCTGTTTGGACAAAATTCCCAGAGGCCCCGCCACATTCATCAGTATCAAGGATTCCATCGTTGTCATCATCAATATCGGTCACATCATCAACACCATCCCCATCAAGGTCGGCACTGCCCACACTACAATTTGAGTATAGTTTTGAAAATGGGACATTTTGTTTGGACAAGGAAGGTCCTTGATATTGTACGTTCAGTGTTTCACCGCCCCCGTTTTCAAAAAATAGAACGGTAATGTCATGCAGTCCAGTGGTCAGCGAAATGTTGCCAGACCTTTCTTGTGTGCCGTGGTTTCCATCATTGTCAACCACTTCGGTTCCATCAATAAAAAGCTTGGAGCCGTCGTCCGATGATGTAAAAAAGGTATACGAGCCTTCCGTATCAATCTGAATGTAGCCCGAATATCGAATACTGAAATCGTCGGCATCGCCGGGGTCTTCTTGGTTTTGTAGTGCATCAACATTAAAACTGGTAAAAGTCCCGGTCCCCTGATAACCCGTTGTGGGAATATTGTCCGTGGTGTACCCGGAAGGTGCACTATCATAAAATTGAAAATCAATTTCACCATTACATAGGTCTAGGTTTCCTTCTACTATGACATCGTCTATATAATAATATTCGTTGCCTGAGTCGTTGTACATGCGCACCCTGATCTCCAAAGTGGAGCCCGTTGAAGGGAGGTTAACTGTATAAGATGTATCCAGCGGGTCCGAAGTAGCCCCAGAGACACTTACAAACTCTACCCAAGAACCTCCGTCAAGCCGGTATTGGCCAATAAAGTAGTCCTCCCACCAATCCATATCACCCCCATTGTTCACCCAAGTTGCCATACTAAAACTTACCTCGGTATAGCCATAAATATTTATGGGGTCTGTTTGCCAAACGCCTTCTCCGTCTAAATTATTGGCTCGTAATTCGTTGCTCCGAACAGATAGTCTGTTCCCCCGATTGGTTGTCCAATCAGAGGCCGAAGGACCTGATGCTGTGCCACTTTGTGTATTGTTGTTATAGGAGAAGCTTTCGCTCCAAATAGTGGTTTGGGAAAATGAAAGAAATGTTCCCAATAGGAAAAATGCAATGATCAGCATCCATCCATTCGGAAAATGATTCATCTTCTTATCGAAGAAAGAGGTTGTGCCCATGTACTTTAATTGATTGTACTACAAAATTAGCGGGGGTTCTTTAGCTTCAAAATATTTGTTGTGAAAGGGGGTGAAACGAATGTTAACCCTATAATAATGTAGGGATTGTTGTTATTGTGTTTGTAAATCACCCTGTAAATGGCATTCATGTTCTACAGGATTATTGGGAAGCCGGTCATTTATAAATTATTGTAATGCACTGAAAAGTAGATGGCAAAAGCTTTATTTTTGTGGTTGAATGAGTTGCACATGCGATATTATTTGTTGTATATTTGCAAAACTGAACGGATATAAAAGTATTCATGAGGGGACCTTGAGTCCCCTCTTTTATTACTGATTTCTTATGTTGAAGGATAAAGTGAAGCAATTGTTGGACAATGCACTGGAAGAACATTCTTCCTTGTTCTTGGTTGATTTTACGGTTGGCGGCGATAATAGCATCAAAGTCGTTTTGGACGGTGATCAAGGAGTTAGTCTGCAAGATTGTATGAACGTTAGCCGGGCCATTGAACATAACTTGGATCGTGAGGAGGAAGATTTTTCCTTGGAGGTGACATCGGCTGGAGCTACATCGCCATTGCAATTGCCGCGTCAGTACAACAAAAATATTGGAAGAAAATTACAGGTAAAGACCAGCTCCGGGAAATTGGAGGGCACACTGGTGGAAACCTCGACAGATAGTATTACCTTGGAATGGAAGGCGCGAGAGCCCAAACCAGTGGGTAAAGGAAAGATTACAGTGCAGAAAAAGCAGGAAATCGCATTTTCTGATATTCAAGAAGCAAAAGTTAAATTAAAATTTTAATTGTAGTAGAAAATGGAAAACCTAGCGCTCATCGAATCCTTTTCGGAGTTTAAGGACGATAAGTTTATTGATAGGGTTACCCTTATGGCGATTTTGGAAGAAGTATTCCGAAGTGCGCTCAAGAAAAAATTTGGTTCTGACGACAATTTTGATATTATTATCAACCCCGATAAAGGGGATTTGGAGATATGGAGAAACCGTGTGGTTGTTGAAGATGGTGAAGTAGAAGAACCTAACGAGGAAATATCCTTGTCCGAAGCTAGAAAAATTGAGCCCGATTTTGAGGTGGGCGAAGACGTTTCGGAAGAGGTGAAGCTGATTGATTTGGGTAGGAGGGCAATTTTGGCATTGCGTCAGAACCTGATCTCCAAGATCCATGAGCACGACAATACCACCATCTACAAGCAATTTAAGGACTTGGAAGGTGAAATCTATACGGCTGAGGTGCACCATATAAGGCATCGTGCGGTTATTTTGTTGGATGATGAAGGAAATGAGATCATTCTTCCAAAAGAAAAACAGATTCCTTCCGACTTTTTCCGTAAAGGGGACAACGTTCGCGGTATTATCGAGAGTGTGGAGCTTAAAGGGAACAAGCCTACCATTATCATGTCCAGAACCTCACCAATTTTCTTGGAGCAATTGTTCTTCCAAGAAATCCCTGAGGTGTTCGATGGACTGATCACCATTAAAAAAGCGGTTCGTATTCCTGGCGAAAAAGCTAAGGTCGCAGTAGATTCTTACGATGATAGAATTGATCCCGTTGGAGCCTGTGTGGGTATGAAAGGGTCCCGAATCCACGGAATTGTGCGTGAGTTGGGCAACGAAAACATTGATGTGATCAACTGGACCAACAACCCACAATTAATGGTTACCCGAGCACTTAGTCCTGCTAGGGTGTCGTCCGTTAAATTGAACGACGAGAAAAAAACAGCTCAAGTATACCTTAAGCCAGAGGAAGTTTCCAAGGCCATTGGTAGGGGTGGGCATAACATACGATTGGCAGGCCAATTGACTGGTTACGAAATAGATGTGTTCCGCGAAGGTGTCGAGGAAGATGTGGAGTTGACCGAGTTTTCCGATGAGATAGAAAGCTGGGTGATTGAAGAATTCAAGAAGATTGGATTGGACACCGCACGTAGCGTTTTGGAGCAAGATGTAAAAGATTTGGCAAAGCGAACCGATCTAGAAGAAGAAACAATCCAAGAGGTCGTTCGCATCCTCAAGGAAGAATTTGAAGATTAGGCTTATATTAGCAGCGAAAATTTAGGGCAAGTAAAATTATTTATGGCAGAAAATCCAACAATACGACTTAACAAAGTTCTTAGAGAATTGAACATTTCACTGGATAGAGCAGTCGATTACCTAGCCTCGGAGGGGCACGAGGTAGAGGCGCGTCCTACCACTAAAATATCCAATGAGGTGTATCAAGTTCTGTTGGATGAATTCCAAACGGATAAGAGCAAAAAGGTTGCTTCCAAGGAAGTTGGTGAAGAAAAGCGCAAGGAAAAGGAGGCCATCCGAATCCGAATGGAAAAAGAACAAGAAGAGCGCAGATTGGCCAAAGAGAAAAAAGAAGCGGAACAGCAAGTTGTAAAAGCCAAAGCCGAACTTTCCGGCCCCAAGACCGTGGGTAAAATTGATTTGGATAAAAAACCAGATAAGCCCAAGGAAGAGGAGCCAAAACAGGAAGAGGCACCAAAACCAAAAGCTGAGCCAGAAAAAGTCAAAGAAGAAGTAAAAGAAGAGGCACCAGCTAAAGAAAAGACTGAAAAGTTGGAAGCTGAGGCCCCAGAAAAAAAAGAGGCTGAGGCCAAAGAAGAAAGTGCCGAAAGCAAAGAAGAGTCCGAAGGAGCCGAAAACGGAACCATAAAGACAAAATACCAAAAGCTTTCAGGTCCCAAGATAACCGGGGATAAGATTGACCTTTCCCAGTTCAAGAAACCTGCCAAAAAGAAGAAAGAGGATAGCCAAAAAGCCAAAGGCGGTTCATCCGATGCCGGAGAGCGTAAAAAACGCCGAAGAAGAATTGTGAAGAATGGCCCACAAGCAGGTGGAGGCCGAAATACAAGAGGAGGTGCTGCAAGAAAAGGACAGCGTTCAACTGCGCCTAAAGTAGAGCCAACCGAGGAGGAAGTACAAAAACAAGTACGAGAAACCTTGGAGAAGCTTCAAGGTAAATCCAGTAAGGGCAAAGGCGCCAAATATCGTAGGGAAAAAAGAGATCAGCACCGTCAACAAACGGAGAAAGATCTTGAGAAACAAGAAATGGAGAGCAAAATCCTCAAGGTGACCGAGTTTGTTACGGTCAATGAGCTTGCAACCATGATGAATGTTTCCACGACCCAGATTATTTCGGCCTGTATGTCCTTGGGTATCATGGTAACGATGAACCAGCGTTTGGATGCCGAAACCCTTTCCATCGTGGCTGATGAATTTGGTTACGAAGTTGAATTTGTAACCGCTGAAATCGAAGAAACCATCGAAGAGGTAGAGGATACCCCTGAAGATTTAAAATCCCGTGCACCCATAGTTACCGTTATGGGGCACGTAGACCACGGTAAAACATCATTGTTGGATTATGTTCGTCAAGAGAACGTGATTGCAGGTGAAAGTGGGGGAATTACCCAACACATCGGAGCCTACGGAGTTTCGCTTGAAGATGGACAAAAAATAACATTCTTGGATACACCGGGCCACGAGGCGTTTACCGCGATGCGAGCCCGTGGTGCCCAAGTAACGGATATTGCAATTATTGTAATTGCTGCAGACGATGATATTATGCCTCAGACCAAAGAAGCCATAAGTCACGCTCAAGCGGCGGGAGTACCTATTGTATTTGCAATCAACAAAGTTGATAAGCCTACGGCAAACCCCGATAAGATCAAAGAAGGCTTGGCCAGTATGAATCTGTTGGTGGAAGACTGGGGAGGAAAAGTTCAGTCCCACGATATTTCTGCCAAAACAGGGGAAGGAGTTAAAGAATTATTGGAGAAAGTACTGTTGGAGGCAGAATTGTTGGAGCTTAAGGCAAATCCGAACAGGCTTGCATCTGGTACAGTTGTAGAAGCTTTCTTGGATAAAGGTAGAGGGTATGTGGCCACAATCTTGGTACAGACCGGTACCTTGAATATAGGTGATTACGTTTTGGCCGGAACTTGTAGTGGTAAGGTCAAGGCAATGCACGATGAAAGAGGTAAGAACATAGAAAGTGCCGGGCCATCCACGCCAATTTCAATTTTGGGATTGGATGGAGCGCCCCAGGCAGGTGATAGATTCCACGTGTTGGAAGATGAGCGTGAGGCAAAACAGATTGCAGCAAAACGTTCGCAGTTGCAACGTGAGCAATCCGTAAGAACACAACGCCATATTACCTTGGATGAAATTGGACGTAGAATCGCCTTGGGTGACTTCCAGGAATTGAACATTATCCTTAAAGGTGATGTGGACGGTTCAGTGGAAGCCCTGACGGATTCGTTCCAAAAATTGTCCACCGACGAGATACAAGTGAACATCATCCATAAAGGAGTTGGGGCCATTACAGAGTCCGATGTGTTGTTGGCAAGTGCTTCCGATGCGATTATAATCGGATTTAACGTACGGCCAATGGGCAATGCCAGGACCATTGCGGATAAGGAGGAAATTGATATCAGGACATACTCCATCATTTATGATGCAATCAACGACCTTAAAGATGCCATGGAAGGTATGTTGTCCCCTGTGATGAAAGAAGAAATTACGGGTAACGCCGAAGTTAGGGAAACCTTCAAGATTTCCAAGATCGGAACTATTGCCGGTTGTATGGTTACCAGTGGTAAAATATTCAGGAACTCACGCATCAGGTTGATTAGGGACGGTGTTGTGATCTACACTGGAGAATTGGCCTCGTTGAAACGATTTAAAGATGATGTCAAGGAGGTGTCCAAAGGATATGATTGTGGACTACAGGTTAAAAACTACAATGACGTTAGGGAGGGTGATATTATAGAAGCCTTCCAAGAAGTAGCAGTGAAGAAAAAGTTGTAGGAAGAGATGATCGAATAAAAAAATCCCGCCTTTAAAGCGGGATTTTTTTATGGCTAAGATTCTTTTTCTTCCGGTTTTAGTAGCATGGCATGCGGATATTTTTTACGCACCTCCAAATACTTTCTTTCGGCCTCCAATTTGGTTTTGAACCTTCCCAGTCTAACTCGGTAGGTGGGGGATTCAAACTCTATTTTGGAATACCAGTTCGGGAAATCAACTTCCACTTGGTTCAAGAGGTCCAATGCTTTTTTATAGTTGCCAAAACCTACTTGAATCTGATAATATCCGGTATTGGAGCTAACCTTGGTGTAGAGTTTTACCAATTCATCGATCTTTGGATCTTGTTGAATGGTCACTTGAGCGTTCTGAGCCGAAAGATGCGTTGTTAAGCCAATTAAAATTGCTGCAAATACAGTGGTTTTCATATTGTTCCTTTGTTGTATCGTTTACGCTTGTTGCAAATGTAGATTATTATAGGTTAATCATGTGGGGGCAAAGTTATTTAGAATCTTTATAAATTATAAGTTATAAATACCTTAACATTTCAAAAAATGACTGTATGTCTTACTTTTGTTGCCATTCTTGGCAGGGTAAAAAGCTATTGCTCTCAAACTCAATAGAAAGAATCATGCCAAAGATTTCGATAGAAATTTCACGAATATGAAAAAGGTTTTATACCGCCATCTATTTTCTAAAGTTTTAGGTTTAACTTTCCTATTGTTCTCATCATCTTTTTATGCACAGGAAGAGGCTGAGGTCGCTACGGATGCTGCAGCGGAACAAACTGCCGATGCTGTTGAAGGCGACCCGGTAAAGGGGAAGCAGTTGTTTAACCAGAACTGTGCTGCATGTCACTCCTTGGACAGGAAAATGACCGGTCCTGCATTGGCCAATGTGGAAACAAGGTTGATGGAAGATGAGGGGTTGGATAAAGAATGGATTTATGAGTGGATAAAAAACAGTCCTGCTGTTATATCTTCCGGCGACGCTTATGGAAACAAGATTTACGCAGAGTACAATCAGGCGGCAATGACGCCTTTTCCAACATTGTCGAACGAGGATATTGACGATATTTTGGCCTACACGGCCGCACCTCCATCTACACCCGCACCTACTGCAACTGCAACAACGGCTGGAGGGGAAGCAACTGGTTCAAGTTCGGGAATATCCAATGAGATGATTCTTGGGGCCTTGGCCTTGGTATTTGGTCTTTTGGTGATCATGTTGGTCTTGGTGAACAAGACCTTGAGAAGAATCGCCGAAGCCAATGGAGTTGTTCTTGAAAAGGAAAAAGAAAAGCGTTTGCCTCTTTGGAAAGCATTTGTTCAAAACCAGTTTTTGGTTTTGGTAAGTGTGGTGTTCTTGCTATTGGCGAGTGCCTATTTCGCCTATGGTTGGATGATGCAAATTGGTGTGGATCAAGGTTATGCCCCTGTGCAGCCAATCCATTTCTCGCACAAAATTCACGCTGGTGACAATAATATTGACTGTAAATACTGTCATTCTTCTGCCAGGGTGTCAAAGACTTCAGGGATTCCATCTTTGAATGTTTGTATGAACTGTCACAAATCCATATACGAATACACCGGTAATCCGGAAGGTCCATCTGCAGAGGATTTGGCAGCGGGCCATACCAATGAATTTTATACCGGAGAAATCAAAAAATTATATAAGGCAGTAGGCTGGGATGAAGAAAACCAAAGCTACACGGGCGAGACGCAACCTGTAGAGTGGGTCAGGATTCACCAATTGCCCGATTTTGCCTATTTCAACCACTCCCAGCACGTTTCTGTTGCCGGTGTTGAGTGCCAGACTTGTCACGGCCCGGTCGAGGAAATGGAGATTGTGGAGCAGTTCGCTCCATTGACCATGGGGTGGTGTATCAATTGTCACCGCGAGACCAATGTCAAGGTTCAGGGCAATGCGTACTACGAAGCGATTCACGAGGAGTTGTCCAAGAAGTATGGGGTAGAGAAATTGACCGCTGCCATGATGGGTGGTCTTGAATGTGGAAAGTGTCACTATTAAGAATTAAAAGAAGATAATCTCAGATATATCGTATGGCATCAAACAAAAAATATTGGAAAAGTGAAGCGGAGTTGAATCCGAACGATTCCATTGTTGAGGCGCTAAAAAACAACGAGTTTACCGAAGAGATTCCCGTTGATGAGTTTTTGGGCGACAAGGAAAACCTGTCTTCCTCGAACACATCCCGTAGGGATTTCTTGAAATATGTAGGTTTTAGTACGGCAGCCGCTACAGTGGCGGCCTGTGAGGGCCCTGTTCATAAATCCATTCCTTATGTGGTGCAGCCGGATAGTATTGTTCCTGGGGTGGCCAACTACTATGCCACTACCATTGCGGACGGTTTTGATTTTGCCAGCATCTTGGTGAAGACCAGGGAAGGAAGGCCCATCAAAATTGAAAACAATGCCGATGCGAAGGTTAACGGAGGTGCCAATGCAAGGGTACAGGCTTCTGTTTTAACCTTGTACGATAGCAAAAGGGTTCAGGGGCCAATGGCCAATGGTGAGCCTGTGGAATGGAAAGTGTTGGATGCGACCGTTAAGGCGAAGTTGAATGCCTTGAAAGGTTCCAATAAGCAAGTGGTTTTATTGACACAGACTTACGCCAGTCCTTCAACTTCAAAATTAATAGCTGAGTTTAAGGCAGCTTACGGAGAAAATGTGAACCATGTCGTTTACGATGCCATTTCCGAAGATGCCGCATTGAATGCATATCAAAAAGCTTACGGTGAGCGTGCCTTGGCCGATTACGATTTTGAGAAAGCCGATTTGATCGTTTCTTTCGGAGCGGATTTTCTTGGTGATTGGCAAGGTGGGGGTTATGACTCTGGTTACGCCAAAGGACATGTTCCCAAAAATGGAAAAATGTCGAGACATGTGCAGTTGGAAGCTAACATGTCTTTGACGGGTGCCAATGCCGACAAGCGATATCCGATGACGCCTACACAGCAAAAAATTGCCCTTGCCAAATTGTATGGTAAGTTGAACGGCAGTAGTGTTGGTGGAGGTACTTCTGATGTTGACGAAGCTGTTGACAAAGTTGCGGCCGAGATCAAAAAAGCAGGTAGCAAAGCAGTTGTGGTAAGCGGTCTTAATGACGAAAATGCACAGACTGTTGTGTTGGCCATCAACAAATTATTGGCCAGCGAAGCTTTTGATCCTGAAAAACCAAAATATGTACGCCAAGGTGATGCTGCAAAAGTGGCCAAATTGGTTGCCGATATGAACGCGGGACGTGTTGGGGCATTGATCATGGATGGCGTTAACCCAGCGTATACATTGCCAAATGCGGAAGAGTTCCTTTCTGGGCTTGAGCAAGTGGACGTGTCGGTTGACTTTGCATATATCAATGATGAAACGGCGCAAGCGTCCAGTTATGTGGCTGCGGCTTCACATTATTTGGAGTCTTGGGGTGATGCCCAGTTCAAAAAAGGAGAATACAGTTTAATGCAACCTGCCATTCGGGAGTTGTTTGATACAAAACAGTTTCAAACAGCACTTTTGACATGGATGGGTTTCGAGAAAACATACTACGAGTACATAAAGGAAACTTGGAGTACAGATGTGCTTCAGGGTGGATCTTGGAACCAAGCATTGCAAGATGGTGTGTTCGCCGCACCTGCAGTGACTATTGAAGATGCTGAGGCAACAACTGTTACTGCATCTGAAGAAGGTCAGCCTGAAATAGTTCCGATTGCCTCTGCAATCCGTTCTTTGGTAAATTCAACAAGCCCGGGCACCGAGTTGGTGCTCTATTCCAAAGTTGGGATGGGTGATGGCCGTCAGGCCAACAACCCTTGGTTGCAAGAGTTCCCTGATCCTATTTCTAGGGTGTCTTGGGACAATTATATAACGGTTTCCAAAGCTGATGCAGAATCTTGGGGGCTTGAAAATACAATTGAGGCCGATGGTGGTGTTAATGGTAGCTACGTAAAATTGACCGTGGATGGTAAAGTGTTGGATAATGTTCCGGTAATTGTCCAGCCAGGTCAGGCAATAGGTACTGTTGGTCTATCTTTTGGTTATGGTAAAAAAGCTGGAATGCAAGAGGAGATGGCCACTGGGGTCAATGCATATACTTTGTATGGCAACTTCTCCAATGTCCAGTCCGTAACTGTCGAAAAGTCGGACGGGGTACACGAGTTTGCTTGTATCCAATCACATAAAACATTGATGGGTAGAGGGGATATTATCAAGGAAACCACCTTGGAAATATTCAATACCAAAGATCATGCGGAGTGGAACCCAATGCCTCACGTATCATTGAATCATCAAGAAATTCCAGTGACTTCGCCAGATGCGGATCTATGGGATGAATTTGATAGAAGCATTGGACATCACTTTAATTTGTCCATCGACTTAAATGCATGTACCGGATGTGGTGCTTGTGTTATAGCATGTCATGCAGAGAACAACGTTCCTGTTGTTGGTAAAGCTGAAATGCGTCGTTCCAGGGATATGCACTGGTTACGAATTGATAGGTATTATTCTTCCGAAGAGACCTTTGAGGAGGACAACGAGAAGAAGGAAAGCATGGATGGTCTTTGGGGAGATAAAGGTTCTCTTGGTGGATTCAGGGAGATGGAAGACCCATCTGCCAACCCACAAGTGGCTTTCCAACCTGTAATGTGCCAGCACTGTAACCATGCACCTTGTGAAACGGTTTGTCCAGTGGCTGCTACATCGCACAGTAGGCAAGGTCAAAACCATATGGCTTATAACAGATGTGTAGGTACTAGATATTGTGCCAATAACTGTCCATATAAAGTTCGTAGGTTCAACTGGTTCTTATATAGTGATAACGACGAGTTTGACTTTAACATGAACAACGACTTGGGTAAAATGGTTATTAACCCAGATGTTAATGTACGTTCAAGGGGTGTTATGGAGAAATGCTCCATGTGTATCCAAATGACCCAAAAAACCATTTTGGATGCCAAGAGAGATGGAAGAGTGATCAAGGATGGTGAGTTCCAAACAGCCTGTTCTGCAGCATGTAGCAGTGGAGCCATGGTGTTTGGTGATATCAATGACCACGACAGTAAGGTGGCAGCGTTGAAAGAAGATGATAGAATGTACCATTTGTTGGAGCATGTAGGAACAAAACCAAATGTGTTCTACCATGTGAAGGTTAGAAACACCAACGAGGCTTAATCAATAAAAAAAGAAGTAACTAGAAGATAAATTATGGCGTCGCATTACGAAGCACCTATTCGAAAGCCCTTAGTGGTCGGAGACAAAGGATACCACGATGTAACAGTGGACATTGCCCGTCCGGTTGAGGGAAAGGCCAATAAACAATGGTGGATTGTATTCTCCATTGCATTAGTGGCATTCCTCTGGGGTCTAGGATGTATCATTTATACCATTTCCACGGGTATTGGGGTTTGGGGTCTTAACCGAACTGTTAACTGGGCCTGGGATATCACCAACTTTGTATGGTGGGTAGGTATTGGTCACGCAGGTACACTTATTTCGGCTGTACTCTTGCTTTTCCGTCAAAAATGGAGAATGGCAATCAACCGTTCTGCAGAGGCGATGACCATTTTCTCGGTTGTACAGGCAGGTTTGTTCCCGATTATCCACATGGGACGTCCATGGTTGGGTTACTGGGTACTTCCCATCCCTAACCAATTCGGTTCGCTTTGGGTAAACTTCAACTCGCCCTTGCTTTGGGACGTGTTTGCGATTTCAACCTATCTTTCGGTATCATTGGTATTCTGGTGGACAGGTCTTTTGCCTGACTTTGCCATGATTCGTGATAGAGCGGTAAAACCATTCCAAAAGAAAATATATAGCCTGTTGAGCTTTGGTTGGACAGGTCGTGCAAAGGATTGGCAACGTTTTGAGGAGGTTTCCTTGGTATTGGCCGGTTTGGCCACACCTTTGGTACTTTCCGTACATACCATTGTATCTTTTGACTTTGCTACCTCGGTAATTCCAGGATGGCACACCACGATTTTCCCGCCGTACTTTGTTGCGGGTGCGATTTTCTCTGGATTTGCCATGGTGAACACACTTTTGATTATTATGCGAAAAGTGTGCAGCCTTGAAGCCTATATCACCGTACAGCATATCGAATTGATGAACATTGTAATTATGATTACGGGATCCATCGTAGGATGTGCCTATATCACAGAGTTGTTCATTGCATGGTATTCCGGTGTGGAGTACGAGCAGTATGCCTTCTTGAACAGGGCTACAGGACCTTACTGGTGGGCTTACTGGTCCATGATGACCTGTAACGTGTTCTCACCACAGTTTATGTGGTTCAAAAAATTACGTACCAGCATCATGTTCTCTTTCTTTATCTCTATAGTGGTGAATATTGGTATGTGGTTCGAGCGTTTTGTAATTATCGTGACCTCATTGCACAGGGATTACTTGCCATCTTCTTGGACTATGTTCTCCCCAACATTTGTGGATATCGGAATCTTTGTCGGAACCATCGGATTCTTCTTTGTACTGTTCCTATTATATTCCAGAACATTCCCCGTAATTGCACAGGCAGAGGTAAAATCAATCTTGAAATCATCAGGAGAGAAATACAAAAAGCTAAGGGATGCAGGAAAACCTTTGTATCAAATGCCACAAGGTGTTAACAAAGTGGTCAGCTACGATGAGCCTATTACCGATGATGTTTTGATGGGCGAGCCCAAACCAACAGTTGGCGATAAAGTAGGAGTTTCTGAACTGTTGAGCGCTATCGGAACTTTTGATTCGGCAACAGAAACCCCCGACGATTTGAAAAAGATAAAAGGTGTAGGTCCGGAGATGGAGCGTACCTTAAACGAGATAGGTATTTTCACCTATGCACAGGTCGCTAGAATGACAGAAAAAGAGTATGATTTGCTGGACTCCATTACGGGAAGATTCCCAGGTCGTGCGCAGCGCGATGATTGGGCCGGTCAAGCAAAGTTGTTAAACGATAAAAAATAATTATGGCATCAAAAGTTATACAAGCACTTTACAACGATGACGATGTGTTGATGCATGCCGTAAAAAAGGTTAGGGCAGAGCACCATCATATTGAGGAGGTGTACACTCCGTTTCCTGTTCACGGTCTGGACAAGGCAATGGGACTGGCGGATACCCGAATAGCTATTACCTCTTTCCTGTATGGATGTTTGGGGTTGACGGTTGCCGTAGTTATGATGAACTATATCATGATCGAGGATTGGCCACAGGACATCGGTGGCAAGCCAAGCTTTAGTTACTTGGAAAACATGCCGGCCTTTGTTCCGATTATGTTCGAGCTTACGGTTTTCTTTGCAGCCCACTTAATGGTGATTACCTTTTACCTAAGAAGTAGAATGTGGCCGTTCAAAAAAGCAGAAAACCCCGATAAACGTACAACCGACGACCACTTTTTAATGGAAATAGGGTTGCACGATAACGAAAATGAACTTGCCGATTTGTTGTGGGAAACAGGTGCGGTAGAAGTAAAAGTTACAGAAAAGGAGTCTTAATAATATGAAGCAATTAGGTAAAATAAGTGTTGCTTTGGTCCTGGTGATGTTCGCAACCTCTTGCGCGGACAAGAACAGTCCAAACTACCAATTCATGCCAAACATGTACGAACCTGTAGGATATGAGACCTATCAAGGTGTGGACAATGGGTTGTTCCCCGATGGGACAGAGGCCCTTTTGCCACCAGAAGGTACCATTTCCAGAGGATACATGCCCTATGAGTTTGAAAACACTCCGGAAGGTAAAGAACTAGCAAGATTGAACACAAGCCCTTTGGATTCCCTAAAACAAGAAGAGAACTTGGCAAAAGGAGCAGAGCTTTACGCAATTTATTGTGCCGTATGCCATGGGCCAAAAGGGGATGGGCAAGGCAATCTTGTGAAGAGAGAAAAAATATTGGGTGTTCCCAGCTATGATGACGTAGCTAGAGATATTACTGTTGGAACCACATATCACGCGATTTATTACGGATTGAACTCCATGGGCTCATACGCCTCTCAGTTCGCCAGTGAAGAAGAGATGTGGCAAGTGTCCGAATATGTAATGAAGTTAAAGGAAGACCTAACAAAATAATAGGATAAGAAGAAACTATGTATACCTTTTCAAACAAACTTAGAATAGGATCTTTCATAGCCATGGGGCTTGGATTTATATTCCTTGTAATTGGTTTTATGTCTGCCCCATCAACTGTAGAAGAGGCCAAGGCCATGGTAGCAGTACATGACGATGGTCATGGTGGAGGGCATGCAGAGGAAGCAACCAATGGCCATGGTGAAGAACAAAGTCACGGTGCAGAAGCTTCGCATGGGGAAGAACACGACGCATCCCACGACACCCATTTATTGCACCAATTACAAAATAGACCATGGTCCGCACTATACGTAGCTGCATTCTTTTTCTTTATGATATCATTGGGTGTCTTGGCATTTTATGCCATACAACGCGCCGCACAAGCAGGTTGGTCCCCATTGCTCTTTAGGGTCATGGAAGGAATTACAGCTTATCTGGTTCCGGGCGGAATCATCGTATTTGTGATTTTATTGTTGTCCACATTGCACATGAACCACATGTTTGTATGGATGGATCCCGAAGTAGTGGCACACGATAAATTGCTGCAAGGTAAAGCAGGATACTTGAACCCGACCTTCTTTTTGATAAGAGCGGCCATATACTTGGGTGGATGGATTTTTTACCGCCAATATTCAAGAAAACTGTCCTTGGCACAGGATGAGTCCGATGATAACAGCAACTTTGTGAAAAACTTTAGATGGTCCGCTGGTTTCTTGGTATTCTATTTGGTAACCGAATCCATGATGTCCTGGGACTGGATTATGAGTGTAGATCCCCACTGGTTCAGCACCCTGTTCGGATGGTATGTGTTTGCCGGTATGTTCGTTTCGGGCATTACAGTAATTGCAATGGTAACCGTTTACCTTAAATCAAAAGGATATCTGGAAGATGTAAATGATAGCCATATTCACGATTTGGCCAAGTTTATGTTCGGTATCAGTATTTTCTGGACGTATTTGTGGTTTGCACAATTCATGTTGATTTGGTACGCGAACATTCCAGAAGAAGTTACCTATTATGTGGCGAGGTTCCAAGATTATAAATTGCCATTCTTCGGAATGTTGGTCTTGAACTTTGTGTTCCCGTTATTGGTGCTTATGAACAGTGATTACAAGAGAATCAACTGGTTTGTGATCATGACAGGTATTGTGGTTCTATTTGGCCACTATTTGGATATATTTAATATGATAATGCCTGCAACGGTTGGTGACCAATGGTCTATTGGATTGCCAGAGATTGGTGGTATTTTGTTCTTCGGAGGTTTGTTCGTTTACTGGGTGTTTACTGCTTTGACAAAGGCACCATTACAGCCCAAACGAAACCCATTTATTGAGGAGAGTAGACATTTTCATTATTAATACAATACGATTTAAGTCTTAGATAGATATACGATGACTGCATTATTAACATTAACTGTTTTAGTACTGGTTGCGATTGCAATTTGGCAGATGACCAAAATTTTTGAATTATCGCAAACAAAAACAGAGCACGATGAGATTGCGAACGATTCCGATAATAAAAATAACGGCTACCTATTATTCGCCTTCCTGATTTTTATTTACGGAATAACTATTTTCAGTTTTGCCAAGTATTATAAGATGCTTTTGCCTGAGGCTGCATCTGAACACGGAGCAGATTACGACCAATTGATGTGGGTTTCTTTCGCAATTATATTCTTTGTTCAAACCATAACACAAGCTTTGCTCCACTATTTTGGATATAAGTACAGGGGACAAAAGGGTAAAAAAGCACTCTTTTTTGCGGATAATGACAGATTGGAGTTCATTTGGACCATTATTCCAGTAATTGTACTGGCTGGTTTGATTCTTTGGGGATTGTACACATGGACCAATATCATGGACATCAACGAAGATGATGATCCGTTGATTGTGGAACTTTACGCACAACAATTTAACTGGACTGCTAGATACGGTGGAGACGACAACGTTCTTGGTGAAGCCAATGTTCGTTTGATTGATATTGCCAATGCCAATGTACTCGGTTTGGATGAGTCCGACCCCAACGCAGAAGATGACATTATTGTAAAAGAATTGCACTTGCCCGTAGGAAGAAAAGTGAACTTTAAAATGAGGTCACAAGATGTACTGCACTCGGCATATATGCCCCACTTTAGGGCGCAGATGAACTGTGTGCCCGGTATGATTACCCAGTTCTCTTTTACACCAACAGTTACAACAGAAGAAATGCGTTTAAACCCAGATGTTGTGGACAAGGTAAAAAGAACCAATGCCATTAGGGCACAAAAAGCAGCAGAAGGGATACCAAATAACGAACCGTGGGAGTTCGATTACGTATTGCTGTGCAACAAAATATGCGGGAAATCCCATTATAACATGCAGATGAAGATTATAGTGGAAACCGAGGAAGAGTTCAATAAATGGCTTGCCGAACAGAAAACCTTTAAAGAAACTGTTATGGTCGATGAAACGGAGCAAGCACATAACTTGGAAGATGACGCTGATATTGAATTGAGCGAAACAGCTTCGGTAGAATAACAAACAAAAGAGAATAACGAAATAAATTAATTGGAATATGTCTGAAGTAGCCCATGTAAATCACGATGATCACCACGATGATCACGGACATCACCATAAGGAAACCTTCATAACAAAATATATTTTCAGTCAGGACCACAAGATGATATCCAAGCAATATCTCATTACGGGTCTGATCATGGGATTCATAGGTATAGCCATGTCATTGTTGTTTAGAATGCAATTGGCTTGGCCAGGCGAATCTTTCGGTATTTTTGAAGCTGTTTTGGGCAAATGGGCCCCAGACGGTGTAATGGATGCCGATATCTATTTGGCATTGGTTACCATTCACGGTACATTAATGGTGTTCTTTGTATTAACGCAGGGATTGAGTGGTACTTTCAGTAACCTGTTGATTCCATTGCAAATCGGTGCACGGGATATGGCTTCCGGTTTCATGAACATGCTTTCGTACTGGATGTTCTTTGTCTCATCCGTAATCATGATTAGTTCCTTGTTTGTGGAAGCTGGGCCTGCAGCTGCAGGTTGGACCATATATCCACCATTGAGTGCACTGCCCATGGCTCAGCCAGGTTCTGGTATGGGTATGACCCTTTGGTTGGTATCCATGGCCATATTTATTGCATCTTCATTGTTGGGATCGTTGAACTACATTGTTACGGTAATCAACCTAAGAACAAAGGGAATGTCCATGACACGCTTGCCTTTGACAATTTGGACATTTTTTGTGACCGCAATAATCGGTGTAGTTTCGTTCCCGGTATTGCTTTCGGCAGCCTTGTTGTTGATTATGGACAGAAGTTTTGGTACATCGTTCTTCTTGTCGGATATCTTTATTCAAGGTGAAGTATTGCATTATCAAGGGGGGTCCCCGGTATTGTACGAACACTTGTTCTGGTTCTTGGGTCACCCGGAAGTATATATCGTTATTCTTCCTGCTATGGGAATAGTTTCGGAGGTAATGGCCGTTAATGCACGTAAACCAATTTTTGGATATCGGGCGATGATTGCCTCTGTTCTGGCCATTGCATTTTTATCCACTATAGTATGGGGCCACCACATGTTCGTGTCCGGTATGAATCCGTTTTTGGGGTCAGTATTTACGTTTACGACACTTTTGATAGCTATTCCTTCTGCGGTGAAGGCATTTAACTGGATTACCACCTTATGGAAGGGTAATCTCCAGCTCAATCCTGGAATGCTCTTTTCAATAGGTATGGTGTCCACTTTCATTACAGGTGGTTTAACAGGTATCATTTTAGGTGACAGTACGCTCGATATCAACGTTCACGATACATACTTCGTTGTTGCCCACTTCCATTTGGTAATGGGTATATCCGCCCTGTATGGTATGTTTGCGGGCATTTATCATTGGTTCCCAAAAATGTTCCATGGAAGAATGATGAACAAAAATTTGGGTTATGTCCACTTTTGGATTACTGCAGTTTGTTCCTACGGTGTCTTTTTCCCAATGCATTTTGTGGGTATGGCCGGTGTGCCAAGACGTTACTATGAGAATACGGCGTTCCCAATGTTCGATGAACTGACCAATGTACAGGTTTTGATGACCGTGTTTGCGATTATTGCTGGTTTTGCCCAGTTAATATTCGTTTACAACTTTATCTCCAGTATTTTCTATGGTAAAAAAGGACCTGTTAATCCATGGGGTGCCAATACATTGGAATGGACAACCCCTCAAGAGCATATTCACGGTAACTGGCCGGGAGAAATTCCACATGTTTACCGTTGGGCTTACGATTATAGCAAAACATACGAAAATGGAGAGTACATTATTGCAGGGCAGGATTTTGTTCCGCAAAACGTTCCGCTTCAAGAGAACGAAGAAGAACTCAACCATTAAGATTACATTTATATTAGTGAGAAGGCCCGTCCGTTTTTGGATGGGCTTTTTTTGTTGGAATAGATTTTGAAGTGAATTGCATATCTTTAAAAAGCATTTCCCACTTCAAAAAGATAACCATCATGAAAAAGTTACTAATCCTACTGTTGATATTAACCCCGATACTTTCCATTGCTCAACGTAAACCTAAAATAAAAGGCAGTAGAATCGTTACTGAAATAAGCGAGGAACTTCCGCCCTTTAATGCCATTATGTTGACTGATGACCTTGAAATTACACTGAATAAGGCGTTGGGGCCAAGCTATCACCTTATCGCTGATGACAATTTGGTGGACATTCTCAAGTTTGAAGTGGAAGACGGTACTTTGGTAATCAGTTCTTATTACAATATTACGGCCAAAAAAGAACTGCAAATAACCGTTAACTATACCGAACTGCAGGCAATCACCTTAAAAAATGGTAGTATTCTCTCCAAGGATGTAATTCAATCCAACGAATTGTTTGTGGATGGGTTCAACAATACTAAACTCGACATAAAGGCCAATGCTGCCGTAATGGATATAAATCTGGAAGATACAAGCAGCGGAGATTTTCATGTGGAAGTAGATTCTTTGAATATTAACCTGAACAAAAGGGCGCAAGCCTATGTTTATGCCCAACTCAATACTGGAGCATTGGATCTCGAGGACAATTCCTCCTTGACCATGGAGGGCACATCCGAACGATTACAGGTAAATTTACTGCAATCTGCCAAGTACAGGGGCGAAAGTATGCAAATAGGCTCCTGTACACTTAAGATTACCGGAAATGCCAATGCCAGGGTGTACGCATTTGGAGATATTAATATTAACGCCACGGGAAATTCCGGAATATACCTTTATGGAACCCCAAAAATTACCATATCGGAGTTTTTGAATACCTCCCAACTAATCAAAAAGGAAGAATAAAAATTACTTTGTGATCGGGGCGGTTAGGCAATGTTCTGGAATGCCAAAACCATCCACCAAGACTTCGATATGCGGTCTGAGCTCAGTTGATAACCTCTCTACCCGTTGTCGGATCGCTTTTGATTTTGTTCCGCCTATATACCCCTGTTCCAAAAACCATTTGGCATCCTTGTTAATTTGATCGAGTGCATAGAGACAGCCTACCTTCTCCAGTAATGCACGGTATTTTAAATCTTCCAGTTGTTGATAGTGATCACAGAAGATGTTGTAAGCCAATTCCACACTGTAGGCTTTTCCCAAAGCCAATAAATGGGTCTGTACCTTTAAGAAAGCTTGATAGGATGGAATCCCTTTTTTAATATAGTTTCGAATCCGCATTGCCAAGCTATAGGTCAATCTTCGGGTACGATAGTCAAAAGCATGCTTATGGAACTTTGGATTGTAAAGATGCTCGGCATCAACTTTGTTGGAGTACAACGGATTAATGGCTGTCAGTTTATCCGAAAGCTGTGTTTGCAAAAGTTTTAAAACCGATGCAAAACCTGCACTGTTGAATTCGGCCCTAAAATCGGAAAGAATACCCTTGGCCGCCAGTTGCAGTAATACGGTGTTGTCACCTTCAAATGTGGTAAAAATATCCACGTCGCCTTTTAAATCGGCAATTCGGTTCTCCAATAAATACCCTTTTCCACCGCATGCCTCTCGACATTCTTGGATAGTTTCATTGGCAAACCAGGTTATAATGGATTTTAAACCAGCCACTTGGGTTTCAATTTTTCTTTTATCGGGTTGGGATTCATCACTGTAACGTTTCATCATCTCTTCCAGGGTAAAATGGTACACATAAGCGCCAGCAATCTCCGGAGTAAGCCTTAGTTGATGCGTGGGATAGTCCATGATCAAATCTTCTTGTACCTTCACATTATCATTGAACTGCCTGCGGTTCAGGGCATATTTTACAGCGATGGACAAGGCCATTTTGCTTCCCCCCAATGCGCCACGGGCCACACAAATACGTCCGCCGACCAAAGTTCCCAGCATGGTAAAAAATCGCTTGTTCGGATTTTTTATGGAGGAAAAGTAGGTTCCATCATCCCGTATTTCGCCATATTTGTTGAGCAGGTTTTCTCGTGGTACCTTTACGTTGTTAAACCAGATTTTTCCATTATCAACGCCATTTAACCCCAACTTGTACCCATTGTCCTCAACGGTAATGCCTTTCAAAGTATCATGATTTTCATTTCTGAGGGGAACCAAAATGGCGTGGACCCCCTCATTTTTACCATTTACAATCAATTGGGCGAAAACGGTGGCCATTTTGGAATGTAAGGCATTGCCAATGTATTCTTTGTTGTCATTTTTTCCAGGGGTGTGTATAATAATGGAATCGGATGCTTTTTCGTAGGAGGCAGTAGTCTTTATGCCTCTAACGTTGGAACCGTGTCCCGTTTCCGTCATGGCAAAACAACCCAATAGTTTGGTTTCCCCGGCTTGGGTCAAGTATTCATCGTGATGTTTTTTTGTTCCCAATTTCTGGATACTTCCTCCAAAAAGACCAAACTGTACCCCAAACTTTACCGCCAAACTGCCATCCACGAACATCAGATGTTCAAAAATAGCTGCGTAGGCGGGCATGTTTCCCGTTCCTCCATACGCATTGGGGTAGGCCATAGCGCCGTACCCTGCTTCTCCCAAAAGCTGGACTTGATGCAAAACCCTGTTCCTAAAATCTTCTTTGTGTCTTAAAACCTGCCATGAAAAATCGGGCTTGTCCAAAAAACACCTGAACTCATCAACCACATTAGCATGTTCTCCCTTTAAAATTTCATCTAGAATGTTGGCGTCATATTCATCGGAAGTTTTTTCATGCACTACTTCCACATCAAACAAATGGTTGTAATGGTTGGGCTGTATGCCCAAATGGACTTCAATATGTTTTAAATGATCGTTCAGATTTTCACCATTGACCAAGCGTTGGCTAAGGGAAGAAAGAGGGTAGGTGTCGCTTTCGATCAATTTTACCTTGGAATTGGCAATGGTCTGCTTCCAGTTCTTGATTTCATCATCAAAAGGAGGGGCATCTTTTTTTAACCATCTCTGTAATTGATGTTTTTCATCCGCATTCAAAGATGCATCAAGTTCAATCACTTTTTGTACGACCGAAATTTCTGAAGCGGACAGCAAATCATCGGACCAAATCACATAGAAAAAAGGGATGTATTGTAGAATTCCAGAGGAATAATCTGTGGCAATCATATAAAGTTGTGTTGATGCATTTATACTTTTCTAAGGTAAGGTTTAGATTTTTAAGTTCCATCTCTACGGGTATTTTTGTGGATATGGTTTTAGGCGGATAGGGTTTTCAGTTATATTTGTTGCACTATGAACGAGAATTTAGATCCAACAGGCGAAAATCTTTCCCCGGAAGAATTCGATATAGAAAGAGCTCTACGGCCCGTTAGTTTTGATGACTTTACCGGGCAGGCACGGGTATTGGAAAACCTCAAGATTTTTGTGCAAGCAGCCAACCTAAGGGGCGAAGCCTTGGATCATACACTTTTTCATGGCCCTCCAGGGCTTGGCAAGACCACCTTGGCCCATATTTTGGCCAACGAACTTGGTGTGAACATTAAAGTTACCTCTGGCCCTGTTTTGGACAAACCGGGAGATTTGGCAGGACTGTTGACCAATCTGGAAGAACGCGACGTCCTTTTTATTGATGAAATCCATAGGTTAAGTCCCATTGTGGAAGAATATCTGTATTCCGCCATGGAAGATTATAAGATCGATATTATGATTGAATCGGGCCCCAACGCCCGTTCCGTTCAAATTAACCTTAGTCCGTTTACCTTGATAGGGGCCACCACTAGGTCTGGATTGCTTACAGCCCCCATGCGGGCAAGATTTGGAATTCAGAGCCGGTTGGAATATTACAACACCGAGCTGTTGTCCACCATTGTGGAACGTAGTGCGGAAATACTTAAGGTGCCCATTACAAACGATGCAGCCATAGAAATTGCAGGACGAAGCAGGGGAACCCCCAGAATATGCAACGCACTCTTGCGCAGGGTACGGGATTTTGCACAGATCAAGGGGAATGGAAACATAGACTTGGAAATTTCCCAGTTCGGGTTAAAGGCCCTAAACGTAGATGCCCACGGTTTGGATGAAATGGATAATAAAATATTGACCACCATTATAGATAAATTCAAGGGAGGGCCCGTTGGTATCACCACTTTGGCGACAGCTGTGTCCGAAAGTGCAGAGACCTTGGAAGAAGTGTACGAACCTTTTTTGATTCAGCAAGGTTTTATAATGCGAACCCCAAGAGGGCGAGAAGTCACCGAACTTGCATATAGACATTTGGGCAAGGTGAAAGGGGGTACGCAGGGAGGTTTGTTTTAACCCCATTTTACCTACATAAAAATTCTTAGTGAAAAAGCACCCTGTTGTACCATAACTTTTTGTACTTTAATAGGATTCTTTGATTATAAGGGCTTTATTTTTTGGATACATGGCCCTGCCCAATATAATCATTGATGATATACACTGAACTTCCCAAATATTTACCATTAAAGCTGTATGCTAGTGGTGAAATTATAGGGAACAATGAATAAACACTCTAAAAAAAACAATGTCCCCGAAAAGGGAGATTTCCAATCCTTATCTCAGCAAATAAGAAGATTGTGCATGCAAATCGGTATATGCATGGGGCTGATCATTGTTTTGGCATTTGCTGTTCTTATGGCAGGGGTTGGATTCGGAGCGAATAATCATCAAGTGGAGTTCCCCGACGATGTGTATTACATGGACTATAATGTGAACAATCTTCCATTTTCCGGAAAAAACGAAGAAATCAAGTTGGGTTTCGATATTTTCAGGAATACATCGCTTCATATTGGCCCCAAACAAAAGGATTCTTCAAAAGCATTTGCACGAAATAATTTGGCCTGTGCCAGTTGTCATTTAAACGGCGGCACCAAGCCCTATGCAGCTCCTTTGATCGGAGTCGTTAAACGCTTTCCCCAGTTTCGCGGGCGCGAAAACAAAATGGGAACCATTGAGGAACGCATCAATGGATGTATGGAACGAAGCATGAATGGCAGGACAATGCCGGAATCCAGCGTTGAAATGCAAGCTCTTATTGCTTATATGGATTGGTTGGGCAGAGCAGCTCCATCAAACGGTAAAATAGAAGGGCAAGGTTTTTTGACCATTGAAATCCCTGATAGGGCCGTGGATTTACAGCATGGAGAACAGGTTTTTGTCAAAAATTGTGTGGAATGTCATGGCGCGGATGGGCAAGGAGAGTCCCAAGCAGATGGCACTTATCTCTACCCGCCATTGTGGGGAAACGATTCTTACAATAATGGCGCCGGCATGACACGTGTGATTACCGCCGCACAGTTTATAAAAGGGAATATGCCCTACGGAACCACATTCGATAACCCTGTACTTACCGATGCTGAAGCATATGATGTAGCTGGATACATCAATCAAAAATTGAGACCGACAAAGCCCAATAGAGAGGCAGACTTTCCAGATCTGGTCAAAAAGCCCGTATCCACTCCCTATGGTCCCTACCTGGACCCTTTTTCTGAGGAACAACATCAGTTAGGACCTTTCCAGCCTATTATGGAGTATTACCAAAAAGAATATCAATTAAGTAAATCCAAATAAACACTAGTGACAATGAAAGCAACTACAGCAACAACAAGACGGAATTTTATGGGAGCGATAATGTTGGGTGCCACGGTATCCACATTGTCGGCTTTCACCAATCCTGCTTTTGCGGGAATGACGGATTTTACACATTCAGAAATGAATGATGCAGAGGCTTGGATGAAAACAATAAAAGGAAAACATCGCATTGTTTATGATGGCTCGTATCCGCATAACGGTTTTCCTATTATTTGGAACTGGGCCTATTACCTATCAAACAATGAAATGGGATCGACCGATGATGAAATTACGGCAATGACCGTTCTAAGGCACGACGCCATTCCATTTGCATTGCACGATGATCTTGGAAAGCATATCCGCTCGGTGAAATGTTCCATGTTAAAAAAGCAGATGGAACAGTATATAGCCGTAATCCATACTACGAACCACAGGAGGGCGATTTTCCGTTACCGGCCATTCAAGGAATCAAAGATCTGATGGATAGAGGGGCTATGTTCTGCGTGTGCAATCTGGCGCTAAATGTGTACAGTGGGGCAGTAGCACAACAAATGGGCAAGGATCCCAATGAAGTTTACGAAGAGTGGAAAGCTGCTGTTCTGCCCGAAATTCAGATTGTCCCCTCTGGCGTTTGGGCACTGGGCAGGGCCCAAGAGGAAGGCTGTGGATACATTTTTGCAGGAAATACGATTTAAAAGATGAAAAACATACTTTTATTTTTAGTGATGATGGTGTCAGGATTGACCTTGGCACAAAACGAACCCATCAAAGTAGTATTTGATGTAACCAGCAGTAATCCCGATGTGCATAGAACAGCGGCCAAGCATTTAAGATTAATGGCCGAAGCTTATCCGGAATCGGAGTTTGAGTTGGTAATTTACAGCGGAGCCTTTAAAATGGTGGATAAAAAATCATCTGTTGCCGGTGAAACCTTGTCAACTATAGTCAATAGGGACAATGTGTCCATAGTGATTTGTGAACAGACCATGAAAAGGCATAAAATGACCATGGACGATCTTATTCCCGGAGTAGAATCAGTGCCCGATGGTATTTTTGAGTTGGTCATGAAACAAAAGCAAGGCTGGGGCTATATTAAAGAAGCTCAGTAATCAACTTGTTTTTAGTGGATAAAAACCGAGGAAAAACCACCTCGGTTTTTTATTTGTCACATTTGTGATATGTACGGGTTTATTGAAATGAACCAATTTTGCTATTTTTTGAATCAAATTTTATATTTTGAAACCATATTGTTCTGTTTATTAATGATTTAACACCAATGATGAATTATTTGTACTAGAAAGTTGAATTATGCCCATATATATGGACCGACATATTGTACCGGGAATTGAAGCTAAGCATGCTGCCAAGGCACATCGTGAGGATTTATTGATTCAGGAAGAATATGGTTGTAGATGTATGACCTATTGGGTAGATGAGAAGAATGGTTCCGCTTTTTGTTTGATAGATGCACCCAATAAAGATGCCGTGGAGGAAATGCACAAGAAGGCACATGGATTGGTTCCCCATGAAATTGTTCAAGTAAATAGCAATGTGGTCGAGGCCTTCTTGGGAAGAATAAACGACCCCGAAGGATTCTATGATGTTGATGACCCCAACCTAAAAATATTCAACGATCCCGCATTCAGGATTATTCTGGTTTCCCGGACACTGAACCCTATTTCGCTCCAACAGCAACTCGGCAAGGAAAAGGCAAAGCGGTTGACCTCGCTTTATCGGGAAATTTACAGGGAAGAGCAGCAACGGTTCGAGGGGCGCGAGGTAGAATCGGAAGAGCAAGGTTTTATTACCTCTTTTGTTTCTGTGAACCAGGCTGTTGATTGTGCAAGGGCAGTTAAAAAAAGACTACATGTGGCTGGGGAATTAATACAGTTAAAAATAGGAATGCATGCAGGGATGCCTGTGGATAAAAGTGATGTGTTGTTCGGTGATACGGTTAAAATGGCGAAATACCTGTGCAATATCAAGAGAGGCGGGCCAATGGTCTTATCTTCCCTTGTTGCTGAAATATATAAGAGCGACATTAATGGGAATTCACAAGGGGAAAAGGTTAAAACTATCAAGGTCGAAGACGAGAACTTTCTTCTGGACATGATGGACTTACTGCATGAAAACATAAAGAATCCGAATTGGGGCATTTCGGATTTTTGTCAAAAAATGGCAATGAGCAAATCCAAACTGTACCGTAAATGCACTCAGGTTATTGGTATGTCGCCCAACGAACTTTTCAGGGAACACAGATTGCTCAAATCCTTGAACTTGCTAAAAACGGAAAGAAATATCATGCAGACTTCCTATGATGTCGGTTTTACAAGCCCTTCATATTTCACTAAATGTTTTCAGGAACGTTTTGGTATGACACCTTTGTCCTATGTTAAGGAGCTTTAGAGCCTGTTTAAGAATATGCGATCAAAAAGGGGCGTAGGAAAACAATTGACAAACTCCTAAACAGGTTCTTGGGCATGTTGAACCATCTTTTACATTTAAAAACTTTTTTGTTTTATCCCTATGTGTTGTGTATCAGTAGTTTTGGAGTGTAATTTTAAAATTCAAAAACTATGAAAGATTTAAAAACATTTGGAACCATTGTAATTGTAGTACTGTTCGGTTTAATTTCTGGCCAAGCCCAAGAAACCAAAGCCAAGTTAAAAACCTATTTGATAGAACGAGACATTCCAAAAGCAGGCGAATTTACCGAAGAGGAATTAGTAGGCATTTCAAAAAAATCATGTTCGGTGCTTGAGAAAATGACAGATATTGAATGGGTGAATAGTTATGTGATGGATGAAAAGGTGTATTGTTTGTATAGGGCAACAACACCTAAATTGATTTATCAGCATGCCGAGGATGCGGGCTTTCCCGTTACAAGAATAATGGAAATAGGTTCGGTTATAGGTCCCAAAACGGCAAATTAATATTAATCCGTTAAATTCGTTCCCTGCATAGACAAGGACATGCCTAACAGGGAAAAAAATACAGAATTGATTAAAACCGAAGCCAAGCGCCTCGGTTTTTTGTCGTGCGGTGTTTCAAAGGCCGAATTTTTGGAAGAAGAAGCGCCCCGTTTGGAGAAATGGCTCAACCAGAACATGCATGGCGAAATGCAATACATGGAAAACTATTTTGACAAACGGCTTGATCCAACAAAATTGGTAGAGGGTTCCAAATCCGTTATTTCCCTATTGCTGAATTATTACCCATCCGAAGAGCAAAATCCAGATTCCTATAAAATTTCCAAATATGCCTATGGCATGGATTATCACTTTGTGATAAAGGACAAACTCAAAAGCCTGCTCCACTTTATTCAAGAAGAAATCGGAGACGTGCATGGGCGGGCCTTTGTGGATTCTGCGCCTGTACTGGACAAAGTATGGGCCGCAAAAAGTGGTCTGGGTTGGATCGGTAAGCACAGCAATCTGCTTACCCAGCAAGTAGGCTCCTTTTATTTTATAGCTGAACTGATCGTGGACCTGGACCTGGAATACGATACCCCCGTAACCGACCATTGCGGCACCTGTACCGCTTGTATAGATGCTTGCCCAACCGACGCCATTGTACAACCCTATGTGGTGGATGGCAGCAAATGCATATCATACCTCACAATTGAATTAAAGAACGAAATCCCCTCCGAATTTGATGGTAAATTGGATGATTGGATGTTTGGTTGCGATGTTTGCCAAGATGTGTGCCCATGGAACCGCTTTTCAAAATCGCATAGCGAACCTCTTTTTGATCCAAACCCAGAATTATTGTCCTTCACCAAAAAGGATTGGGAAGAGATTACAGAAGATGTCTTTAAAAAAATCTTCAAAAAATCAGCGGTAAAAAGAACAAAACTGTCCGGCCTTAAACGTAATGTCGACTTTATTAAAAAATAAAAGGATAGCCTTGTTTGATCTTTTGTTCAAATTTATAATGAAAACAAAATCAACGAGTTGAAAAACCGTTCGTTTTCTATGTAAGGCGCCAATAAAAAATTGATTGTTATAGATCTCCCAATAAAACCTTGGAATACCCTAACTTTACCCATTCATTTTCGACAATATGAGCAAGGAAAAACAAAGAAGGGAAGCGTTACTCTACCACGCAAAACCACAACCGGGAAAAATCAAGATTGTACCAACAAAACCCTATGCTACGCAAAGGGACCTGGCATTGGCCTATTCCCCGGGGGTGGCCGAACCTTGTTTGGAAATTGAAAAGAACAAGGACGATGTGTACAAGTACACCGCAAAAGGCAATATTGTTGCCGTGATCTCCAACGGAACTGCAGTTTTGGGCTTGGGAGATATTGGACCGGAAGCCTCTAAACCCGTTATGGAAGGGAAGAGCTTGCTTTTCAAGATTTTTGCCGATATCGATGGGATTGATATTGAACTTGATACCAAGGATGTGGATAGGTTCATTGAAACAGTCAAAACGATTGCCCCAACATTTGGGGGCATCAATTTAGAAGATATCAAGGCTCCCGAAGCATTCGAGATTGAACGTAGGTTGAAAGAAGAACTCGATATTCCCGTAATGCACGACGATCAGCACGGGACCGCGATCATTTCCGCTGCAGCTTTGCTGAATGCCTTGGAGATTGCCGAAAAAAAAATTGAAGAAGTTAAAATTGTAGTAAGCGGAGCGGGAGCGGCGGCGGTTTCCTGTACAAAGCTCTACAAAGCCTTTGGGGCCAGGACAGAGAATATTGTAATGCTGGACAGTAAGGGGGTAATCCGAAGTGATAGGGAAACCCTGAGCGAAGAGAAAAAAGAATTTGCCACCGATCGGAAGATTGACACTTTGGAAGAGGCCATGAAAGATTCCGATGTGTTCATTGGACTTTCCATTGCCGATATTGTTTCTCCAGAAATGCTGAATTCCATGGCCGAAAACCCCATTGTTTTTGCCATGGCAAATCCTAACCCCGAGATTGAGTACGATTTGGCCATGAAGACCAGGGACGACATTATTATGGCCACAGGCCGTTCCGACCACCCTAATCAGGTGAACAATGTGTTGGGCTTTCCTTTTATTTTTAGAGGGGCTTTGGATGTGCGGGCAACCAAAATCAACGAGGAAATGAAAATGGCCGCAGTAAGGGCCTTGGCCGATTTGACCCGTGAACCCGTGCCGGAACAGGTAAATATAGCTTACGATGCCACTAGGTTGACCTTTGGACGTGATTACATCATTCCAAAACCATTTGATCCCCGTTTGATCACCAAAATTCCACCTGCTGTGGCCAAAGCGGCCATGGACAGTGGCGTGGCGAAATTCCCCATACAAGATTGGGCAAAGTATGAAGAGGAACTCTACCAAAGATCGGGTAATGACAACAAAGTTGTCCGGTTGCTTCACAATAGGGCCAAAGTGAATCCAAAACGCATTGTTTTTGCTGAAGCTGAACTTTTGGACGTAATGAAGGCTGCCCAAATTGTGCATGATGAGGGTATAGGTATCCCAATCCTTTTAGGAAATAAGGAAACCATAGAAAATTTAAAGGCGGAACTCGAATTTGATGCTGAAGTCCCCATTATAGATCCTCGCTCCGATGAATTCAGTAAGATGAGGACCAAATATGCCTTAAAACTTTGGGAACTGAGAAAAAGAAAGGGCGAGACCAAGTACAGTGCTCGGGTAAACATGGGCAAACGTAATTATTTTGGCGCCATGATGCTCAAAGAAGGTGATGCTGATGGTATGATTTCCGGTTACTCAAGATCTTACCCTAAAGTGCTTCGTCCTGTTTTTGAAGTATTGGGGCGTGCCAAAAATGTGAAAAATGCCAGTACGGTAAATATTATGATAACGGACAGAGGGCCGCTCTTTTTGGCCGATACCTCCATCAATATTGATCCCAATGCCGAAGAGTTGGCAGAAATTGCCCAAATGACGGCCAATGTAGCCAAGACCTTTGGTTTTAATCCAGTAATGGCATTGCTTTCTTACGCCAACTTTGGCTCATCCAGCCACCCGAATGCACAGAAAGTGAGGGAGGCAGTGAGCATATTGCATGAAAGAAACCCGGATTTGGTGGTTGATGGAGAGATTCAGACCGACTTTGCATTAGATCCCGAGATGAGCAGCAAAAACTTCCCGTTCTCCAAAATATCGGGTAAAAAAGTGAATACGTTGGTTTTTCCTAACTTGGAATCCGCCAATATCACTTACAAATTGTTGAAAGGTCTCAACAATGCCGATTCCATTGGGCCAATTATGGTTGGGCTTACAAGAGCCGCCCATATTTTGCAGTTGGGAGCCAGTGTGGACGAAATGGTGAACATGGCTGCCGTGGCCGTTATAGATGCCCAAGAACGAGAGAAAAGAAAAATAGCGAAAATGCAAGGGGAATGATCAAAAATCAAATCGGTTAAAAAATGATTACCCATTTAAGAGGAAAACTAGTAGAGAAGAATCCAACCTATGTCATTGTGGAGTGCAATGGAGTGGGGTATTTTTTAAACATTTCGTTGCACACCTTTTCCCTGCTTCCGGATGAGGAAAACATATTTATTTATACCGACTTATTGGTAAAGGAAGATTCCCATACCTTGTTCGGATTTGCCGAGCGTGCCGAACGCGAAGTCTTCCGTTTATTGATATCGGTTTCAGGGGTTGGTGCCAGTACTGCGCGTACCATGTTATCCTCGCTTTCACCGTCCGATGTAAGGGATGCCATAGCCAATGGGGATGTACCCACAATCCAGTCTGTAAAAGGGATTGGTGCCAAAACGGCCCAGCGTGTAATCTTGGATTTGAAGGACAAGATTTTAAAAGTCTACGACATAGGCGAAGTTTCACAACAATCAAACAATACAAATAAAGAAGAAGCGTTATCTGCATTAGAGGTTCTTGGTTTTACCAGAAAACAATCCGAAAAGGTAGTGGACAAGGTAGTTTCCCAAGATACTTCGCTAAGCGTAGAGAACATTATTAAACTGGCGCTGAAAAATTTGTAACTAGTTTGAAAAAAGGGGCAAAACCAATACTTAAACCAACACGCTTTAAGTACATATTCTTTGTTGTTTGTTTGCTGTCCATAGCTACAATAATGGGGCAGGAAACCAACGAACAGGCTCAGGATTCTGTAAAAACAGGTGTAGAGCTTGGTCGCCTTATCATGGAAAATCCTGATAGCATTGTTGCAAAATACACCTACGATCCCAAAACCAATACTTACGTTTACAGAGAAAGCATAGGGGATTTTAATGTCAACTACCCCGTAATTCTTACCCCGGAACAATACTACGACCTTGTTGAAAAGGAACAGATGAAATCCTACTTTAAGCAAAAGGCAGATGCCTATGCAGGGAAGAAGGAAGGAAGCGAAGAAGCAAGAAGAAACCTGTTGCCCAACTTTTATGTGAACAGTAACTTTTTTGAGACCATTTTTGGCGGGAACACCATTGAGGTAATCCCACAAGGGTCGGTTGCGATGGATTTGGGGATTTTATGGCAAAAAAATGACAACCCCGCTCTATCTCCCAGGAACAGAACCAATCTTTCATTTGATTTTGACCAACGCATCAGTTTGAGTTTATTGGGAAAAGTGGGTGAGCGTCTTCAGGTAACTGCAAATTATGACACCGAAGCCACATTCGATTTTCAGAATTTGGTAAAACTCGATTATACCCCGACCGAGGATGATATTCTTCAAAAAATTGAAGTGGGTAACGTAAGTATGCCCCTCAACAGTTCTTTGATTACGGGCGCACAGAGTTTGTTCGGGGTAAAAACACAGCTTCAGTTTGGGAAAACAACGGTTACCGCTGTTTTTTCCGAACAACGATCACAAAACAATACTGTAGTTGCCCAAGGTGGGGGTACTGTAAACGAGTTTTCCCTAACCGCATTGGATTACGATGAGGACAGGCACTTTTTCCTGGCCCATTATTTTCGCGATAATTACGATCGTGCATTGGAATTTTATCCCTTTATACAAACGCAAGTTCAAATTACCCGTTTGGAGGTGTGGGTGACCAATCGAAACCAGCAAACACAAAATGTTAGAAATGTTGTAGCCATTCAGGATTTGGGAGAGGGCATATCCGATAATACACGTATTGGGGCCAACAATGGTGACCCAGCAGGGTTTTTTAACCCTTCTGCTGTGGCAAGTGGGCTTCCTCAGAACGGGGCCAATGCCTATGACCCCAATCAAATTGGAAGCGGAGCGCTGACACAGTCCATTAGAGATATCGCTACGGTGGATTCCGGATTCAATATTCCAGGATATACCGTAAACCAAGGTTTTGATTATGCAATTCTTGAAAACGCCAGAAAACTTGAGGCAGGGAGGGATTATGAGTTCGATTCCCAATTGGGATATATCTCCCTAAGTCAGAGTTTGAGCAACGATGAGGTACTGGGAGTAGCTTTTCAGTATACCTACAATGGCGAGGTTTATCAGGTGGGTGAGTTTGCCAACGGCGGGGTTGATGCGACATCGGTTTCGGTCAACACAAGTTTTGTTGAAAATAATTCATTGGTCTTAAAATTACTGAAAAGCAACATTACCAACGTGGAGGACCCAATTTGGGATTTGATGATGAAAAACATCTACTCAACCGGGGCCTATCAATTGAATCAAGAGGATTTTAAGTTGAACATCCTTTATTCCGACCCAACACCACGAAACTATATTACGCCAGTAGACCCCAACGCAGGTTGGCCCTCGGGCTTGGAAGATCAGATATTGCTCAATGTGTTCAATTTAGACCGTTTGAACACCTATAATGATGTACAACCGGGCGGGGATGGGTTTTTTGACTATGTGGAAGGAATCACTGTGGATTCCCAATCCGGACGGATTATTTTCACCAAGGTTGAACCCTTTGGGGAATACCTTTTTGAGAAATTGGGAGGCGGGGTTTACGATGTGGATAACGACCAAGGGTACAACCCCAACCAAAGGCGTTACGTATTCCGCAACATGTACGCAAAAACCAAGGCGGCTTCGTTGCAGAATGCCGAAAAAAACCGTTTTCAGATAAAGGGAAGGTACACCTCCCAATCCAATAATGGTATTCCCATCGGGGCTTTTAATGTGCCACAAGGTTCCGTTACCGTTACCGCAGGGGGGCGTCAATTGCAAGAAGGCATCGATTATACGGTGAACTATCAAGCGGGAACGGTGCAACTTTTGGACCCAAGCTTAGAGGCATCCAATACCCCCATCAATATTTCTGTAGAGAACAATGCCGTATTTGGGCAACAAACACGTCGATTTGCGGGGGTCAATGTAGAACATAAGTTCAACGACAAATTTGTTTTGGGCGGTACCTTGCTCAATTTGAACGAGCGACCCCTTACCCAAAAATCAAATTACGGGATAGAACCTGTTAACAATACTATTTTTGGTCTAAATGGAAACTTCAGTACCGAAATCCCTTTTTTGACAAGACTAGCAAACAAATTGCCAAATATTGATACCGATGTGCCCTCCAATCTCTCGTTGAGGGGCGAAGTGGCCTTTTTGCGACCCAATTCACCAAAAAATGCGGATTTTAGGGGGGAAACCACCACCTACCTGGATGATTTTGAAGGAGCACAGGCCTTGATCGATATCCGTTCCTCTTTGGGATGGACCTTGGCCAGTCCGCCAGTTGAGTATATAGATGATAGAACAGGAATTGATGTAGGCTACGAGCGTGCAAAAATGGCGTGGTATACCATAGACCCTATTTTTTATACGAATCAGAGACCATCAGGATTGTCGGACAACGATATTTCCCTGAACTCCACCCGTAGGGTTTTTATTGATGAGGTATTTACCGAAACCGATATTGCCCAAGGGCAAACGCAGGTGCAAAGCACACTGGATATTGTGTATTACCCAAATGAAAAAGGGCCCTACAATGCCAATCCAAGTTTTGAATCCGAAACCCCAGATGCCAAGTGGGGCGGTATTATGAGACCCTTGAGCAGTACCAACTTTGAGCAATCCAACGTAGAGTTTGTCCAGTTTTGGGTGTTGGATCCCTATATTGATGGAGAAACCACCGATGCCAATGCAGGAGAATTGGTGCTTAATTTAGGCAATATCTCCGAAGATATCCTAAAAGATGGTCGTAAGCAATATGAAAACGGACTTCCCGCAAGCACGAACAACGAAGTGCCAAGGGAAACCGCTTGGGGCCAAGTGCCATCGACCCAATCTTTGGTGTATGCCTTTGATGCCGATGAGGCCAACAGAACAGCTCAAGACCTTGGTCTGGATGGCTACGGTGACGCCCAAGAGGCTGCAATTTATAATGGTCCGGCGGAAGACCCTGCTTTGGATAACTATCAATATTACTTGGATAGGGAAGGTGGCATCTTGGACCGTTATTTTGACTTTAACAATACGCAAGGGAATTCCCCGGTTTCCGTAACAAATACCAATAGAGGTTCCACAACTTTGCCAGATGTGGAAGATATTGACCGGGATTTGACCATGAACACGGTGAACAGCTACTACGAATACCGTATTCAGATAAAGCCCAACACTACCATCGACGACAAATATGTAACGGATATACGCGAAGGACAAACCCCGACACTGCCCAATGGAACACAACTGAACCGTAGGTGGATTCAGTATAAAATACCATTGAGCGATTTTACGGATGCCATAGGTGGCATCTCGGATTTTAGATCCATTAGCTTTATGAGAATGTACCTTACCGGATTTTCGGATGATGTGGTACTGCGTTTTGCAACCTTGGATTTGGTGCGTGGCGATTGGAGAACCTATACCAACTCCTTACAGCCCAATGTGGACAATGATCCTTCGGATGATGCCACGGTAACCGATGTGAATACCGTGAATATTGAAGAAAACTACGGAAGGCAACCCATACCTTATGTATTGCCCCCAGGTGTTGTGCGGGAACAATTGAACAATAACAATACCATTATCCGCCAGAATGAGCAATCCTTGTCCTTTGTTGTGGAAAATTTGGAGTCTCAGGATTCCCGAGGAGTGTTCAAAAATGTAAATGTTGATGTGCGCCAGTACGAACGCCTTAAAATGTTCATGCACGCCGAAAAAATATTCAATACCGATTATTCAGATAGTGATACACCACTGGTCGGTTTCTTGAGGATCGGCACCGATTTCTCCGAAAACTTCTATCAAATAGAGTTACCGCTTCAATTTACCCCATTTGGAGCTTCATCCGCAGATGAAATTTGGCCCGATGTAAACGAAATTGACGTCGCATTGAGCGATTTGGGCAAAGTTAAATCCAAAGGAATATCCGATCAGACCTTGGACGAAATCAAATACTACGAAATTGTGGACGGTGAGGCCGTGCTAGTGGATGAGTTTGCCCCAAGAACCCCGGGCACCGTTCGTATTGGTATTCGTGGTAATCCATCTTTGGGCAGTATTCGTGGCATGATGGTCGGTATTAAAAACATTGATGACATTCCGGCCCGTGGGGAAGTGTGGTTCAATGAGCTTCGCTTGGCAGGTCTTGAAAATAATGGAGGGTGGGCCGCTACCGCTGCTTTGGACGCCAACATGGCCGATTTTGCCAATGTGACGGCAACAGGAAGCCGAAGCACATCGGGCTTTGGTTCCATTGACCAAACTCCTACGGAGCGTTCCTTGGAAGATGCCATTTCTTACGATGTGGTGACCAATGTAAATGTGGGGCAACTGTTTCCAAAGAAATGGAACCTGCAATTGCCGTTCAATTATGGAATATCCGAAACACTCATTACTCCAGAGTTCGACCCCGTTTATGACGACTTAAGATTGGATGATAGGATTGCAGCAGCTTCAACGGCAGAAGAGGCAGAGGATATAGAAGAGCAGGCTGAAGATTATACGAAACGAACCAGTATCAACTTGATCGGTGTACGAAAAAATAGGGGAGAGGAAGCCGAGGAAAACTTCTTCGACGTGGAAAACTTCACTTTTAATTACTCCTATAACGAAACAGATCACAGGGATTTTGAGATTGCGGAACTTCGTGACCAGAATGTTTCCACCGGATTTGTGTACAATCACAACTTTAAACCTGCTCCCGTGGCACCTTTTGCCAAAAAGGATTCCGTGCTCACGGGCAAATATTGGCAATGGTTAAAGGACTTGAACTTTAATGCACTGCCAACAAGTCTTTCCGTAAATGCAAATTACAACCGCTCCTTCAACCAACAACGGTATCGGGATGTGTTGGAACCTGGTGTGGATGCTTTGGAATTACCATTGTTACAACAGCGAAATTATTTGTTCAACTGGCAATATGCCCTCAATTATAGCATTACAAAATCGTTACGGTTGAATTTGACCGCGTCCAACAATAACATTGTCCGTAATTATTTTAATGTGGATGAAAATCCCGATTCCGGTATAAACGATGCGCTTGATCTTTGGGATGGATTTTTTGATATTGGCGAGCCCAACAGGCATGCACAGCAAATGCAATTGAACTACGAGCTGCCATTTAGCAAGATACCCTTCCTCAATTTTATAAATGCACAGTACACCTACACCAGTAATTTTGATTGGCAACGCGGGGGCGATGCATTGCGCGAGGTCGCCAACGAAGACATTAATACCGTACAGAACGCCAGCACCCATAATTTAACGGCCAATATGAGCATGCAGCGTTTTTATGACTTTTTGGGCCTAAAGAAGCGTGATGGCAAAGTAACGGCAAACCAAGCGGCTATCAGAAGGGATAAAGCAGGTAATCCCGCAAATGGTGAAGCTGCCGATGGACCAAGAAAAACAAGTAAGGGTTTTAATACGTTGGTGGATATTGTTACCATGGTAAAACGGTTAAATGTAAATTACAGCGAAAACCGCGGTACCGTACTGCCGGGATATACCCAATCCATTGGATTTATTGGAACCACCCGACCAACTTTGGGTTTTGTGTTCGGAAGTCAGGCCGATGTGCGTTTTGAAGCTGCACGTAACGGATGGTTGACCGATTATCCCGAGTACAGCAGGCAGTTTATGCAAAACACCAACAAGCAATTGAACATTACTGCCACGGCACAGCCCACCCAAGATCTGACCATAGATTTGAGTGCCGATAGAAATTATATGAGTTCCTCCCAAGAAAGTTACAGTCCAGAAGAATGGATGAATGGACAGAATGGACTGATCAATGAAATGGGCAACTTTAGTATTTCCACTGTAATGATCGGAACAGTCTTCAATAAAAGTGATGAGTTCGATTCCGAGACTTTTGAGCAATTCAAACAAAATAGAATAACCATCGCCAACAGATTGGTATCCGATAGGGGCGAGAGCCCAGGAGAATTGGATGAGGATGGTTTCCCCGAACGTTATGGTAAAACACAACAGGAAGTATTGCTTCCCGCATTCTTCGCAGCCTACACCGGACAGGATGTGGAACGTGTAAATATGGATGCCTTCCGTGATATCCCAATCCCCAACTGGAATATTAAGTACACAGGTTTGATGAAAAATAGGTGGTTCAAGAAGAAATTCAAGCGTTTCTCCTTGAGTCATGGGTATCGTGCCGCCTATAGTGTGAACTCATTCCAGACCAACTTGGAACGTCAGAATACCACATTCGACCCAGAAAATGGGGATTTGTTACCCAAAACCCTCATTAATAATGTTGTTTTGACTGATGAGTTCAGTCCGTTGATGCGGGTGGATTTTGAAATGCAGAACTCCTTTAGCTTTTTGGCCGAGGTGCGGACCAGTAGAACCTTGTCCTTGAGTTTTGACAACAATTTGCTGACGGAAATCAATGGGAACGAATATACCCTAGGGCTTGGATATCGCTTCAAGGATGTGAAATTTGTGACCAACATTGGGGGAGAGAAAACACGTTTGAAAGGAGACTTGAACCTAAAAGCGGACCTTTCACTTCGTGATAACATTACCATAATCCGTAATTTGGATATCGACAATAACCAAATTACCTCGGGGCAAAAATTAATGTCCATCAAGTTCACGGCCGATTATGCCCTGAGCAAAAGTTTGAACGCGCTGTTCTTCTATGATCATTCCTTCTCGGAGTTTGCGGTTTCCACGGCATTTCCACAAACAACCATCAATGCGGGCTTTACGTTGCGGTACAACTTTGGGAACTAATAAATGAACTCGTCTTGAGTTCCCAATATTTGCTGCAAATTTTTCTTTTGCACCTATATTTCTTCTTTTTCTCGCCCCGTAGCTCTGCTATGCAGCTCAAAAAAGCTTTCATCTGGGCACAAAACCTTAAATTTTCGCTTGAATTTGAAAACTTAAGACGAGTTCAATAAGGTTATCCGATTTTCTTTCATTTTGTCGCAAAGTTTCTTTGAAAAGCTTTCCGCAATCTGTTACATTTGTCCATCGACTAATTCAAATATATAGTAATGAACATACCATCAGAATTAAAATATACAAAAGACCATGAATGGGTCAAAATAGATGGAGATATCGCTACCGTAGGCATTACGGATTTTGCCCAAAGCGAGCTAGGGGATATCGTTTACGTTGAAGTGGAAACTTTGGACGAAACATTGGATAAAGAAGAAGTTTTTGGAACGGTTGAAGCAGTAAAGACCGTTTCTGACTTGTTTTTGCCCTTGAGTGGAGAGATTATTGAGTTTAATGAAGCTTTGGAAGACGAGCCCGAGAAAGTAAACTCCGACCCCTATGGTGATGGATGGATGGTGAAAATTAAACTAAGCGAGCCCTCTGAGGTGGAAGGCCTTATGAGTGCCGACGACTACAAGGCGTTGATAGGTGCTTAAGAAAAATATATATACCTTATTATTTGTAAGCTGGGTAATCGTTATTACGATACTCAGCTTATTTTCTTTTTCGGATATGGACTTGGATACAGGTAACCTAAACATTCCCTATGCCGATAAAATCACACATTTTATATTTTATATGGTGTTCGGATTTGTAGGTTGTTTGAGTTTTCGGGAAAGAACCAAGGGAAGCCTTGGATTGAGCAAAACCACAAAAATTGTTGTTGGCTTGGCAATTGTATATGGTATAGTTATTGAGGTATTACAATATATGGTCACAACCGATAGAATGGCCGAAATTGGCGATGTTTTGGCCAATACATTGGGCGCATTTGCAGGAATTGGGCTTATTGTGTGGTTTTTTTCTAAGAAAAACCCGTTAAAATGGAAATTTTAATTGTTTATTTAACCAATTAATAATTAAATTAGCAAACACTAAATTTAGAAAAGGAGAAAAAGGATGGAACCAAAAAAGAACCCGAAAGCAGACGTAGGAAGAAACAGTACGCTATATTTTGTTATAGGATTGGCCGCTGTTTTGGCATTGGTCTACGGTGCCATGGAGTGGAAAAAATATGATAAGGTCAATGACTACGACATTTCTATGAATGTTGAAGATCAATTGGACGAAGAAGTGCCAATGACCGAGCAAATCAAAACTCCGCCACCGCCACCGCCACCTGCTGCCCCCGAAGTAATCGAGGTTGTAGAAGATGAAGAAGAGGTGGAAGAGACCGTTATCGAGTCTACCGAAACTAGCCAAGAAGAAGAGGTAATCGAAATCGAGGAAGTTGAAGTGGAAGAGGTGGAAGAGGATATTTCCGTTCCCTTTGCCGTAATTGAAGATGTTCCTGTTTTCCCAGGCTGTGAAAATGCCAGTGATAAAAAAGCATGTTTCCAAGAAATGATGCAGAAGCACATCCGTAAAAACTTCCGTTACCCAGAAATTGCCCAAGAAATGGGAGTTCAAGGTAGGGTTAGCGTAATTTTCGTTATCCAGAAAGATGGAAGTATCGGAAACATTAGAATGCGCGGACCGGATAAAAACTTAGAAGCTGAGGCAATGAGAATTATCCAAAAACTGCCTAAAATGACTCCTGGAAAGCAAAGAGGTAGACCCGTAAAAGTACCTTTCAGTATTCCAATTACATTTAAACTACAGTAATAAGAGTTATATAATTCCTGTCGAGGCAGGAATGGAAAAGCCCGAATGATAATTTCATTCGGGCTTTTTTTATGGATTTAACTCCAAGAATCATAAAACTTTAGCTTTGGTTGCAAAAGATACGTACTGGCGTTATCTTTGCCAGCCAATAAAGATGTGGATGAAATCTGCCGTAGGTTCCGTAAAAAATAATACTTTTTCCTTATTATTTTCCGATTTTAAGGAGATTACCAAGGCCAAACTGGCCATTAGTGTGGTTTTCTCTTCCATCGCGGGGTATTTTCTAGGCGCATACCAGATTGATGTAGTTTCCCTTTTATTATTAATGTTCGGGGGCTATTGTATGGTAGGGGCATCAAACGCATACAATCAAATCATAGAAAAAGATTTGGACGCTTTAATGAAGCGTACCAGAAACAGACCCATCCCATCAGGGAGAATGTCCGTGAGAACCGCATTGATCATTGCCGTAGTCTTGACGGTCTTGGGGGTGTTGGCATTATTTGCCCTAAGCCCAAAAACGGCCATGTTCGGGGCCATATCCATATTTTTGTACACCAGTGTGTATACACCATTAAAAACCAAATCGCCACTTTCAGTATTTGTGGGGGCTTTTCCTGGGGCGATTCCTTTTATGTTGGGGTGGGTAGCGGCAACCGATGATTTTGGCATTGAACCAGGAACGTTGTTCATGATCCAGTTTTTTTGGCAGTTTCCCCACTTTTGGGCACTTGGCTGGATGCTGGACGAAGATTACAAACAGGCAGGGTTTAAAATGTTGCCTACAGGCAAAAAGGACAAGGGAACAGCAATACAAATCATTCTGTATACCATTTGGATGATCGTTATCTCCATAATCCCCGTATTTGGTTTTACAGGAAGATTACATCTTTCCATTCCAGCAGCCGTAATTGTACTGCTGTCCGGATTGGTCATGTTGTTCTTCGCCTTCAAATTATACGAAAACAGGGACAATCCTTCAGCAAGGAAATTGATGTTGGCCAGTGTCACCTATATATCATTGATTCAAATAGTGTACGTAATAGATAAGTTTATAAACTAAAATGGATTTAACCCAAGGAACAGCGAAAGAAAAGAACAGGCGGGCAAAAAAAATGATGCTCTGGTTCGGTATTGTGAGTTTGATTATGGGCTTTGCCGGTTGGACCAGTGCCTACATTGTAAGTAGCAAACGGGAAGATTGGGTAAGCGATTTGGAGCTGCCCAGTGCATTTTTCATCAGTACCGCCATGATTATCTTGAGCAGTATCACCTATTTGTTGGCCAAAAAAGCCGTAGCCAAAAACAATCAAAAGAACGGGACAATATTTTTGCTCATCACATTGGTGCTCGGGATAACATTTATATCCTTACAATTTGTAGGATTTTCCCAAATGTTGGAAGATGGCTATTATTTTACAGGTCCCACGAGCAACATAAAAATGTCCTACGTCTTTTTGTTGGCAGCGGTGCACATTGCCCACGTCGTGGCAGGATTAATATCACTTTCGGTGGTTTTGGTGCAACAACTCAGAAGTAAATATACCCCGGAGAACATGTTGGGGATGGAATTAGGGGCCACTTTTTGGCATTTTCTGGATTTTATTTGGGTATATCTAATTCTATTTATGTATTTCGTGAAATAAATTTTGTTTGGAGCAGTTTTCAATCAAGTTTGTCTTTTACAATACATCAAAAAATGTAAATTTGTGAAAGTTTTAATAAAACGACCTTTTATATGGATGCAACGGTAAGTACCGGTACAGAAGACAGCGTTTGGGGAGGTGGAAATAAACCCCTCGGCGCTAGCTATGGAAAAATGATGATGTGGTTTTTTATCATGTCGGATGCCTTGACCTTTTCTGGTTTTTTGGTGGCATACGGTTTCTCAAGATTTAAGTTTATAGAGCTATGGCCAATTGCCGATGAGGTATTTACCCACGTGCCTTTTTTCCATGGAAACTACCCCATGTACTATGTGGCCTTTATGACCTTTATTTTGATTATGTCTTCCGTGACCATGGTATTGGCTGTGGATGCAGGTCATAAAATGAAACAGAAAAGCGTTATCCTTTACATGTTCCTTACCATTATCGGTGGTGCCATCTTTGTTGGCTCACAAGCTTGGGAATGGGCAACTTTTATAAAGGGTGATTACGGAGCGGTAGAAACAAACTCGGGAAGAATTCTTCAGTTTGTGAATGCCGAAACAGGTGAAAGAGCAGCTTTGGCCGACTTTGCCGAAACCCTACCGGAAGAAAGAATAAAGCACCAAGCAAACCAAGGAATTTGGTTTGAGAGCGAAGGTTACAAAACATCCTATTCTCTAAATGAAGTTGTGGAAGGTTTCAAGGCAACACCAAATATCTTGATCCGTACCGAACAATTGAATGAAGAGGGAGAAAAGACCCTTTTGGACAGAAAAGAATCTTTGGCCAAAATATTGGAAGCCAATCAAGTGGTAGAAGGTGCCAACCTTGTCCACAACGAATACGGTCATAGACTGTTCGCGGATTTCTTCTTCTTTATCACAGGATTCCATGGATTCCACGTATTCTCGGGTGTAGTAATCAACATCATCATATTCTTTAATGTGATTTTGGGCACATACCAACGCAGGGGCCATTACGAAATGGTGGAGAAAGTTGGGCTGTACTGGCACTTTGTGGATTTGGTATGGGTATTCGTATTTACATTCTTTTATTTGGTATAAAAACATTGATTTTAAATGGCACACGAACATAAACTTGAGATTTTTAGAGGACTTTTAAAATTTAAGTCGAACACCCAAAAAATTTGGGGAGTGCTTATCTTCCTCACAATAGTTACCACTATTGAAGTTGCTTTGGGTATTGTTAAACCAAGATTTTTGACCCACGGCTACTTTTTGGGGATGAAATTGCTCAATTGGATTTTTATCATCCTAACTTTGGTGAAAGCCTATTACATTGCGTGGGACTTTATGCACCTTAGGGACGAAAAAACACCATTAAGAAGGGTAATTGTATGGACCCCCGTATTCCTAATATGTTATTTAATATTCATTCTGCTGTTCGAAGCAGATTACATTTATAATGTGTATACCGAGGGATTCGTAACCTGGGACTTCTAAGAAAGTATTTAACAAAATTAAAAGACGGTTTTCCAACCGTCTTTTTTTATTTTTGTACGGTTGAAAACACTATGAAAAAGAAAATCGTATTAGCAAGCCTTTTTATACTCCCTGTCGTGGTCTATTTGTTTTTTGCATCGGGGGTAAACAATTTTGGACGTTTGCCAATCCTTACCGAAAAAATATCAGATGTTTCCCAAATGGATCCCAACGTTCAGTTTAAAGACAAGATCACCATTCTCGGTTTTTTGGGAAACAATGTGGAAAAAATGCAAGGGAATGCTTTCAATCTAAATCAAAAGATTTACAAAAGATTTGGAGAATTCAACGATTTTCAAATGATCATGGTCGTTCCCCAAGGCAATGAAGAGCAAGTGGGGGAGTTGAAGAATGAATTGGGGAAATTGTCCAACGTGGATAAATGGCACTTTGCCTTTGGTGCCGAAGACGAAATCAAGTCACTTTTTGAATCATTGCAAACCAATGTTGATTTGGGCGATGATTTGGCTACACCCAATGTTTTTATAGTTGACAAAGACCTAAGCCTACGCGGACGGACCGACGATGAAGATGAAGGCGTCAAATATGGTTTTGATACTTCTTCCGTTGCAGAACTGAACAATAAAATGGTGGACGATGTCAAGATTATCTTGGCAGAATACCGTCTGGCCCTAAAAAAGAATAATGCCGACAGGAGCAAATAATAAAAAGAAGTACACCTACATTTGGGTATCCGCAATCATCTTGATTTTTGGGATTTTTGCCGTGTACGAAATTACAAAACGTGTAAAAGGGGGCACAGTCGTGGAAAACGACCGTATGAGTGTTCCAAACAAAAATACCAAAGTGGGTTTTGTGGTAAACCAGGGAGAAAAACGCAGAGTTCCCGACTTTTCATTTTACAATCAGGATAGCGTATTAGTTACCAACGAAGATTATTTGGGGAAGGTTTATGTGGTGGAATTCTTCTTTACCACCTGTCCTACCATTTGCCCTGTAATGACCAAGAACTTGGTAGAACTACAGGAAACCTTTAAAGGAGATGAGGATTTTGGGGTGGCATCCTTTACCATTAACCCACGGTACGATACACCATCTGTGCTTACCAAGTATGCCAAAAAATATGGGATTACGGATAAGGATTGGCACTTGTTGACAGGTGATCAGGACAAGATCTATCAATTGGCACAAGAAGGATTTTACATCTTTGCCAACGAAGACCAAGATGCCCCGGGCGGATTTGAGCATTCCGGTATGTTCGCATTGGTTGATAAAAATGGATATATTCGTTCGCGTAAAGATGAGTTTGGCAACCCGCTAATCTATTATCGCGGTACCATTACAGAAGAGCAAGGAGTAAACTCAGACGGGGAAACCCAACAGATTACGATATTAAAAGAGGACATTAAAAAACTATTGGCAGAATGACCGATGAAATTTCTTTAAAGGAAAAACGGTATAATAGATTGATAACCGTAATTTCCATTGCAATACCTTTAGTGGTTGCCGTATTGTTTAGGTACAAGATCCCAAATGCAAAACCATTATCTTTTTTGCCGCCGATCTATGCGGGAATCAATGGTTTAACCTCTATATTGCTTATTGTTGCATTTATAGCCATTAAAAATGGCAGACAATTGATACACCGTAGGTTGATGACGACCAATATTGTGCTTTCAGCATTGTTTCTGATTATGTATGTAGCCTATCATATGACCTCTGAAACGACTGTTTTTGGTGGAGAAGGACCCATTAAATTTGTTTATTACTTTATTTTGATGACGCACATTGTCTTGTCCATATCGGTAATTCCTTTGGTGTTGATCACATATTCAAAAGTGTATTTGGACGATTTTGAAAGTCATAGGCAATGGGCAAAATATACCTTCCCAATATGGCTATATGTTGCGGTTACCGGAGTTCTGGTCTATGTGATGATTTCACCCTATTATCAATATTGATTTTTCCATGAAAACAAAATTGCTGTTAATTCTACTTGTTATATTGGTTTTCCCAACTGTGTCGGAAGCCCAGTGTGCTATGTGCCGTGCAGTTGTAGAAAGTGAATCCGATGGAAAAACTGCAGAGGCGATCAATAACGGAATTGTTTACCTAATGGCCGTGCCCTATGTACTGGTGGCTGGCCTTTTCTACTTCATTTATAGAAAAATGAGAAGCTAAAATAGCTTTTCTGCACAAGTTTTACCTTACACTGTATATTTAGTAAGTTTGATTGTCTTATTGATAGACGCTTGCGTGACTCATTAATCAAAATAGCCGACCTTGTTCGACCTGGAACAGTGGCCAAAATATTTGGCACCTCAATAAAGAATCAACTACATTTTTTTAAGCGTACTATCTGTTGTCACGGGCATCTCTATTTGGGTAATGCTACCTGGGTTTTGCCAAGGAATGGGTGATTAAATCCGTCGTTAGGAAAAAAAAGTAAAAAATCTTGTAACAATTTAACAACATTACTGTCTTACTTGCAGAGGTAAACGTAAGATAGCTAACATCATCAATCATGATTGAAATCAAAGATCTTCATAAATCCTATAAGATGGGGAGTAATTCCCTCCATGTTTTAAAGGGGATAAATTTTAAAGTAAAAGAAGGGGAGCTTGTGGCCATTATGGGGTCTTCGGGATCTGGAAAATCCACATTGTTGAACATTTTGGGAATGTTGGACGGAGCGGATTCCGGTGAGTATACCTTGGATGGTGTGCCGATTAAAAACCTGAGCGAAACCAAGGCTGCCCAATATAGGAACAAATTCTTGGGATTCATCTTTCAATCCTTCAACTTGATCAATTATAAAAGTGCCTTGGAGAATGTGGCCCTTCCGCTCTATTATCAAAAAGTGCCCAGAAAGGAGCGCCAAGAAAAGGCCATGAAGTATTTGGAGCGAGTTGGCTTAAAACCATGGGCGGACCACTTGCCCAGTGAACTTTCCGGAGGTCAAAAGCAAAGGGTGGCCATTGCGCGAGCCATGGCTGCAGAACCCAAAGTGCTTTTGGCGGATGAGCCAACGGGTGCCTTGGACAGTACAACTTCTTATGAGGTCATGGACCTTATCCAAAAAATCAACGATGACGGCAATACCATATTAGTGGTTACCCACGAGGAAGATATAGCCCACATGTGCAAACGTATAGTACACCTTAAGGATGGTGTTATCGTAGAAGATAAAAAAGTCGAACAAGTAAGAGCAGAACAGTATGTTTGATCGAGACGTTTGGCAGGAAATATTCAATACGATCAAAACCAATAAGCTGAGAACTTTTTTGACAGGTTTCTCCGTGGGGTGGGCCATCTTTATTTTGGTAATGTTGCTCGCTTCGGTAAACGGTATGCAGAATGGTTTTGTTGGTCAGTTCAACGATGATGCCACCAACTCTATATTTGTTCGCCCAGGAACTACATCCAAAGCATATGGTGGTTTTGAAGCTGGCAGACGTATTCAATTAAAAAATGATGATTTAGAATATATCAAGCAGAGCTTTTCTAAAGATATTGAATACATAAGTGCCCGATATTATGCCAACGCAGCGGCAAGGTATAAAGACGAAACAGGCTCATATTCCGTGCAGGCAACCCATCCCGATCATCAGGCCATAGAAAAAACCTTGGTTGTTGCCGGTAGGTATATTAATGAGGCAGATATTGTCAATAAGGCCAAAGTAGCAGTAATCGGCAGAAAAGTGGCCGAAGATCTGTTCAAAAAAGAAGACCCTCTTGGAAAGTTTATAGAGTTCAATGGTTTACCCTTTAGGGTAATCGGGATTTTTACCGATGATGGCGATGACAATGCGGAAAGAAGAATTTATGCGCCAGTGAGTACCTATCAACGCATTTATGGCAATACCAACGAAATTGCCAGTATTGCCTTGACCTATAATCCCAATTATGATTTGACAGAGGCATTGGCATTTTCCGAAAGATTGGAAATGTTGATGAAAAGACGCCACAAAATCGCTCCGGACGATCAAGCAGGCCTTAATGTTTGGAACTATGCAGAAGCCTTTGAAAATATCAGCAGTTTTACATCGGTTTTAAAAGGAATCGGTATCGGAGTTGGTTTTTTGATCCTCGTTGCAGGAATCGTTGGTATCGGAAATATTATGGTATTTACGATCAAGGAAAGAACAAAAGAAATCGGGGTGCGGAAAGCACTTGGAGCAAGACCACGTCAAATAATAAACTTGGTATTGTTGGAATCCGTTTTTATTACCGCCATTTCTGGTTTTGTGGGATTGTTGTTTGCTTGGATGATTTTGGCAGCGGTAGGCCCCATGATAGAAACACCTGCCTTTAGCAACCCCTCTGTAAATCTTTCCACCGTGGTTACGGCCACCATTATTTTGATAATTGCAGGAGTATTGGCAGGGCTATTACCGGCCATGAAAGCTGCAAATGTTAAACCCATTGTTGCACTAAGTGATATATAGTTATGTGGTTATTTGATAAGGATTTGTGGATAGAAATTTTTCATACGCTGAGCAAGAATATGTTCAGGACCTTCCTAACTATGTTGGGTGTAATTTTCGCCATGATCATCTTGGTGCTCTTATTGGGGTCGGCCAATGGAATGAACAATGGTTTCAATAAAATTTTTGCAGGAACAGCCTCGAACAGCTTGTTTGTTTGGGGACAATCAACCTCCGAACCCTACAAAGGTTTTGAACGTGGGCGAAGAATCCGTTACAAGCTCGAAGATGCGGACATTTTAAAAAGACAGATTCCGGAGATTGAGGTGCTGGCACCACGAATTGAGCTGGCCAGTCACAGAGGAACCGTAACCGTTTACAGAAATGGACAGACAAGTGGTTCTGCAGTGTACGGAGACTTTCCGGAAATAGACAACATCACCAAAAAGAAACTGGTGGAAGGCAGGTTCTTGAACCAGACCGATATTGAACATTCCAAAAAAGTATGTGTTATTGGCGAAGAAACCTATAAACTTCTATTTGATAAAGGGGATAATGCCATAGGCGAGGATATCCGTATCAACGGTGTATATTTTAGTGTGGTGGGAATTTATAAACCCAACAACAACATTAATATTGATGGGGAAAATGCAGTATTTATACCCTTTTCCACTTTTCAAAAAGCCTTTAATTCTGGCGATAGGATGGGATGGATGGCCATTGCCGTCGAAGAGAATACACCAGTGCCCTTTGTAGAAAGTCAGATCAAGAGCATTTTAAAGGCCAAGTATGATATCCACCCCGATGACGAGCGTGCCATAGGAAGCTTCGATATGTCGGAGATATTCAATAACATCACGGCATTTACAACGGTCCTAAAAGGATTTTCCTTTTTTGTGGGAATCTTCACATTACTGGCGGGCGTGATAGCCATTAGTAATATTCTGCTGATCACGGTAAAGGAGCGTACACAAGAGATAGGAGTGCGTAGGGCCTTGGGTGCAACCCCGGTCATCGTAAAACGTCAAATTGTTGTGGAAGCCATTGTTTTAACAGCATTTGCAGGTTTGGTAGGATTTGCGGTTGCAGTAGGAATATTATCCATTTTGGATGCCATGTTTGGCAGCGGGGAGAATTTCCCTTTTGTGCAGCCCATGATCAGCATCCCACAGTTTATCATATCATTTATTTTAATGGTAGGGCTGAGTGTGCTCATAGGCCTATTGCCAGCCAACCGGGCCGTAAAAATTAAGCCCATAGACGCACTAAGAGAAGAATAATCATCAATACAATTAAATAACGAATCAAATAAGCAAGAATGAACAAGTATGTAAAATACGGATTGATAGGGGTAGTGGTCATTGGTATTTTGGCCGCCGTTGTCTACTTTTTAAAGCAGAACAGTACTCCTGTAGAGCTGTATAAAACCGAAACAGCAGAACGAAAGGACATCGTAAATAAAGTAATCGTTACCGGAAAGGTGATACCTGAGGATGAAATCAACATCAAACCTCAAATTTCCGGGATTATAGACAAAATCCTATTGGAAGAAGGAGCCAAGGTAAAGTCCGGTGACCTTATCGCAGTAATAAAAGTGGTTCCCAACGAGCAATCCGTGAACCAAGCCGCAGGAAGGGTCCGCAATGCAGAATTGGCCCTTAACAATGCCAAAATAGAGTACGATAGAAACAAAACGCTGTTTGACAAAGGTGTTATCTCCAGTCAGGACTTTAACAACTTAAAGTTGACCTATGACCAGGCATTGCAAGAATTAAAAAATGCCCAGGCCGATTATCAGATTATCAGAAAAGGCTCCGCGGGAGGTTCCGCCAGTGCAAACACCAACATTAGGGCAACTGTTTCCGGAACTATTCTTGAGATTCCTGTAAAAGAAGGAGATCAGGTGATCCAAAGCAACAACTTTAACGAAGGGACCACCATAGCCACCATCGCCGATATGTCCAAAATGATTTTTGAAGGTGAAGTGGACGAGGCCGAGGTTGGAAAGTTAAGTGTGGGAATGCCATTGGAAATAAGCCTTGGAGCCTTGGAGGAGCAAAAATTCGATGCCAAATTAAAATTCATTGCACCTAAAGGGGTGGAAGAAGAAGGTGCTGTTCAGTTTAAGATTGAAGGTGATTTGGATGTAAAGGAAACCGATAGCACCTCGTATGTGCGGGCCGGGTACAGTGCAAATGCTTCCATTGTTTTGGAAGAGAAAAAGGATGTGTTGGCCATAAAAGAAGCTTTGCTTCAGTTTGATAAGGAGACCGAAAAACCATACGTGGAAGTACAGACAGGCGAAAACGAATTCGAACGCAAAGATCTTGAATTGGGGGTTAGTGATGGTATAGACGTAGAAATTGTTTCAGGCATTGGCGAAGATGATAAGATCAAAGTCTGGAACAAGCTCGAGAAGAAATCTGAAGAGGATTAATCCATGCTGACCATCATTTTACAAACCAAAATCAAAAAACGAATGAAAAATAGCATAACGTTACTACTATTATTGTTCGCCGTTACCTTGACCAGTGCACAAGTACGTCAATGGACGCTTCAGGAGTGTGTGGAATACGCGGTGGAGAACAATTTGACCGTAGAACAATTTGAACTAGATCTGGAAAACGCTAAAATAGATAAGTCCGATGCCATAGGAAACATGCTTCCTAGTTTAAATGGATCAACATCGGTATCGAGTAATACAGGTTTCTCCATTAACCCAACAAACAACCTGCCTACAAACAGCACGGCAAATAACATGAACATTGGTGTTAGCTCCAATGTAACCCTTTTTGATGGCTTGAGGAACATGCACCAATTGAACAGGGCAAAAATGAATGCCATTGCCAACCAATATCGTTTGGATAATTTAAAGGACGATATTCGTTTAAATGTGGCCAATGCCTATTTACAGGTACTTTCCAACAAGGAGCAATTAAAAACCTTTAAAGCGCAATACGCCGTTACGGAACAAGACTTGAAAAGGACCAAGGAGCTGGTGGAATCTGGAGTTGTGCCAAGGGGGGATCTTTTGGAGATTGAGGCAACCGCTGCCAATCAAGAACAGCAGATTGTGAACGGTGAAAGCAATGTTTTGATCGCTCGTGTTAATTTGGCACAATTGCTACAGATAACCGATTACGAAAACTTTGATATTGCAGAAGAGGAGTTCGAAATTCCGCCTTCGGATATCCTTAAAAACTCTCCAAAGGTAATTTTTGATAAGGCCTTGGGTTTTAGAAACGATATTAAATTCTCCGAATCCAATGTGGATTTGGCCGAACAGGACCTTAAGATTGCCAAAGGTGCTTATTTGCCGACCTTGTCTGCATTTTTCCAGTACGGTACAAGATATTCCGATGTGACCCAAATACCTGACGGTGATGGAATTCCCTACACGCCGAACCTAACGGACCAGTTATGGATTTTTGATGGTATAAGTTACGGGGCACAATTGAACATACCCATATTTAACGGATGGAGCACTCGTAACAACGTGATGCGATCTAAGATCAGTCTGGAAAAAGCAAAATTGCAATTTAAACAGGATAAGCTGGACTTGGAAAACACTATCCAACAGGCCTATGTGGATGTAAGTACTTTTGAAAAGGCTTATATCGCAGCAGAAAAAACTTTGGAAGCCAGACGTTTGGCCTACGAATATGCCAAAGAGCGTTTTGATGTTGGATTAATGAACGCTTTTGACTTTAGTCAAGCACAGTCCAGAGTGGAAAATGCCCAAGCCGATGTGATCCGCACCAAGTACGATTATATCTTCCGGTTGAAAATATTGGAGTTCTACTTCGGGTTGCCCATTTCATTAAACTAACTCGTAGTGCATTTTGATAAAAATTCGTCATTTCGAGTGGTTTTTGGTGGTTGAGCGAAGTCGAAACCAAAGAAAATTGTATCGAGAAAAGAATTTTCTTAAGCGTAAACCTTGTTCTCGGTACTTTTTCCTTCTGAAAAAACTCGAACTTGACGGTTTATCGCAATATTATCAAAATGCACTACTGCACTAATACTGGTTAAACTAGTATCTTTGTGGCCGCTATGGCTATACTACTACATTTGGAAACCGCGACCACCAATTGCTCCGTAAGCATATCTAAGGATGACGACATCCTAGTCCTAAAAGAGAACAATGCCACAAGCTATTCGCATTCGGAACAATTGCATGTATTTATAAAAGAAGCCTTGAAAGAGGCTTCTTTGTCATTTTCGGACCTGGATGCCATTTCTATAAGTAAAGGGCCCGGTTCGTACACAGGACTCCGGATAGGGGTGTCCGCTGCCAAAGGGCTGTGCTTTTCTCTGGACATACCGTTGATTTCCGTGCCTACTTTACAAAGTATGGCGCATCAGGTGTATTTAAGCCCTGGAGAATTGGTGATTCCTGTACTGGATGCCAGACGTATGGAAGTCTATTCCTGTGTCTATGGTTCTGATTATAAAGAAGTACGAGAGACCCGTGCAGAGATTGTCAATGAGGAATCTTTTGCCGATTATGTTTCCGATACCAAAGTATATGTGGTGGGCAGTGGTGCAGAAAAATGTAGGGGTGTCCTGCAACACCCCAATTTTATTTTTAATGAATCTGTAGTTCCTTCTGCTAAGGAAATGGCTTCAATTGCCTTCCATAATAAATATATTTCCAAACAATTTGAGGATGTGGCCTATTTTGAACCTTACTACCTCAAAGACTTTGTCCTTCAGCAGAAAAAGAAAAAAAATTAATCTTCCAATGCTTTGTGCATAACCCTTTGTGGGAATGGAATTTCGATTCCAGCGGCGTCAAAACGTAATTTTGTTTGCTCCATTACATAAAAATGTGCTGGCCAAAACACATCATTATTGGCCCAAAAGCGTAACGTTAGGTTTACCGAACTGTCTGCCAATGCGCCAACGTAGACTTCCGGTGCTGGCTCGGTATTGATGTTGGGATTATCCGCGCAAATCTGTAACAAGATTTCTTTGGCCTCCTTGATGTTGGACCCGTAACCGATACCCACATCTATTTTATCCCTTCGGGTATCTTCCATATTGTAGTTCACAATGTTCCCATTGGAAAGTTGTCCGTTAGGGATAATGGCAATTTGGTTGCCAAAAGTGCTCAACTTAGTGTTGAAAATGGAAATTTCCTTTACAGTGCCATCCACACCTTGTGCAGAAATCCAATCCCCTACCTTAAAAGGTTTAAAAATGAGGATAAGTACCCCGCCGGCAAAATTGGCCAAAGACCCCTGTAATGCCAAACCAACAGCAAGGCCTGCGGCACCCACAATGGCGACCAAGGAAGAGGTCTTAACGCCCAATTGCGTAATCACCAAAACAAACAGTAATGCTTTTAGGGTAATACTGATAAAACTCTGTAAGAAAGATTCCAAGGTTTCATCATAATCCTTTTTTGCAAAAAAGCGACGGACCATTCGATTGAAAAATTTGATGACCCAAAGACCTATAAAAAATGTGATGATGGCTGTTATAAGACTTGGTAAAATGCCTACAGCCCAATCCATGGCTTGATCAATGTATGTTTGATAATTTTCTAGTTCTTCCATAATGGTTTTTTAGTTTAAATGGCAACGTAGTTAATATTCAACTGAAATAAAAGAAAAGGTTTTTAAACAAATGTTAATGTTGCCTACAGCTGTTTTAAAGCCTCTTCCGCTTTTGTTACAGGGAGCTTACAGGCCCCTTCTATACAAACATAGACTAAGGTTTTGTTAGGGTTTTCCCTGTTTTTTAATAGTTCCAAATTTCCCTCTTTTCTGGAACCTGCCAAAATACTGTTGGGTACATATTCCTTGCCAATTTGTTGCCCTAAACTTTTGTAGTCCTCGCCAAGTATGGCGATTTCATAAAAATCGTGATTCTGGAATAGCACCAAATGCAACCAGTTGGCAAAACCTTGTGCCCTGCGATCAAAATCCTTTTGAACGTTTTTCAGCATTTGCTCGGACATGGTTCCATAGGGTTCTTTGGGATAAAGCTTGTGAAATTTATACAGATTGATGACCATGATGGAGTTAGAGGAAGAAATCACATTATCGTCCACCTCTATGGTTCTTCTGATTAAAGATTGGTCTTCATCCGAAGTATAAAAGAACATGCCGGAAGCTTCATCAAAAAAGTGTTTTTTGGAATAATCGAGTAGACGCTTGCCCAAGTTGAGCCACTTTTCATCAAAAGTGACCTCGTAGAGCGAAAAATAAGCATCGATCACGGTGGCATAATCGTCCAAAAAACCATTGATGGTGCTTTTCCCCGCTTTGTGGTTTCGATGTAGTGAACCATCATTTTTAATCATTTCACGCTCAATAAACTCGGCATTTTTTAAAGCGAGACCCAGATAATCTTCTTCACCCAAATAACGGTAGGCATCAACCAGACCTTTTAGCATCAAGCCATTCCAAGATGTTAAAATTTTATCGTCCAATCGGGGTTTGGAGCGCTTGCTTCTTTCTTTTTTGAGTATGGCCAAGCTCTCGTTTATTTTTGTTATCAGTGTTGGCACTGTAATCTTGAATTTTTCGGCTATTTCTTCATCATTTTTATCCCTAATGAGCACATGGTTGCCTTCTTCCCAATGTCCATAGGAATTAATGTTGAAATACGCTTGAAAGACCTCATAATCATCCCCCAATAAACGGGTAAGCTCTTCTTTGGTCCAAACATAGTAGGCACCTTCTGCCAATTCGCCGTTTTCATCAAGACTGTCGGCATCCAAAGAGGAATAAAAACCGCCACTGCGATCCAAAAGTTCTTCTTGAACAAAGTTGATGGTTTCCGCCACTACGCTTTTGTACAATTCGTTTTTGGTTACGGCATAGACCTTGGCATAAAGGCTTGTCAACTGACCATTGTCATACAGCATTTTTTCAAAATGAGGCACATGCCATTTAGTGTCCACGGCGTACCTGGAAAACCCTCCTCCTACATGGTCGTATACACCACCGTAGGCCATTCGGGTTAACGTGGTGTCAACAAACCCCATAATTTCAGGTTTGTCCATGGCGGTGGCATAGTGCAATAAAAAGTCCCAGTTGTTGGGCATCATAAATTTGGGGGCGCGCTTGTGGCCACCTAAAAATGTATCAAAATATTGGGTCCAATTTTGGATTGCCACATTCAGTTGGTCCAAAGAATACAGGTCACTGTCCTTATCGTTTTTTACCAAATTGATGGCTTGGAGCCCATTGGCCAAATCCGTGGCGTATTGGGTTACCCGTGGTTTATCTTTTTTATAGAGTTCTGCGAGCTGCTCCAACGATTTTATCCAATTGTCCTTGGGTACGTACGTAGCACCCCAAAAAGGCCTTCCATCGGGTAGGGCAACTATGTTTAGGGGCCACCCACCTTGTCCAGATATCATTTGGATGGCGTCCATGTAGATCTGGTCCACATCGGGCCGCTCCTCACGGTCAATTTTAATGTTGATGAAGTTTTTGTTCATCACCTCGGCCACTTCCGCATCTTCAAAACACTCCTTTTCCATCACATGGCACCAATGACAAGCGGCATAGCCAATACTGATGAGCAATAGCTTATCCTCTTTTTTTGCCCGTTCCAACACATCGGGGTGCCATGCTTCCCAATTTACGGGATTGTGGGCATGTTGCAGAAGATAGGGACTAGTCTCATGGATGAGTGCATTGGTATGTTCGTGGGTCACTTCCTTAGGTTTTTGTTTGCAACTTAGGGTTGCGATTGTAATTATTATGAAGAAAAGCACTTTTTTCATTAACTGAACATTTTAAGCATAAAAAAATGCGTCCGTTGCGGGACGCATTTTCTTTTCTTCAAATTTTCTACTGAACTTCAAAGGTAATCTTTACGTTTACCCTGTAGTCGTCAATTTTTCCATCTTTTACCGTGGCACTTTGCTCGTTGATATAGATGGAACGAATATTCTTGACGGATTTTGATGCTTGGTCCAACGCTTTGTTGGTTGCATCTTCCCAGCTTTTGCTGGAATTCGCCAATACTTCGATAACTTTTAAAACTGCCATGGTCAATGTATTTTTTAGATTCCCTTGAATTTAACAAATTTTGATGGAAATCCGGCAGTAAAATGAAGTTAATTAGCCGTTTAAAGCCACTACTTCCTTGATTTTTTCGCCCATCATGTTCTTGAGCATGGTCTCGATGCCATTTTTCAGGGTAAATGTAGAAGATGGACAACCACTACAGGCACCTTGAAGGATTACGCTAACCGTTCCACTTTGCTCTTCATAAGATTGGAAAAGAATGTTTCCGCCATCGCTGGCAACGGCCGGTTTTACATATTCTTCCAAAATGTCTATAATTTGTTGGGAAGTATCATCATATTGGGTTTGCGTGGTTTTTTGCTCAACGGTCTCTTTGCTTTTTTGGATCGCTTCTGCCGTAACCACATCTTTTCCATCTGCTAAGTAATCCCGGATGAATTCACGCAATTGCATATTGATTTCCTCCCAATCCGCAACCTCATATTTGGTGACGGAAACATAGTTCTCGTCCATAAAAACCTCTTTTACAAAGGGAAAATGGAACAATTCTATGGCCAAAGGCGAATCTTTCGCTTCATCAATATTCTTGAATTCGTAGGTGCTGGGAACGATACGCTTGTTGGAAACAAACTTCATCACCGCAGGATTGGGGGTCACCTCTGCATAAACGGTAATGGGCTGCTTCTTTTTAACATCTTCTTCGTTTACCACAGGTTCTCCAGCATTAAGGTACTCTACCAATTGCTGGGCCACTTCGTCCTTGACATCGTTCCACTCCACAATATCAAACCTTTCCAATGCCACAAAATTACTGGCAATGTACACGGTTTTGATAAATGGAAGATAGAAAAGCTGTTGTGCCAAGGGGGAATTTTTGGCCTCGTCTATGTTTTTATATTCATAGTTGCCCTTAACCAAAAAATGGTTGGCTTCCAACTTGATTATCTTGGGGTTGTTGGTAGGAACAACCGTAATGTTGTATTCTTTCATCTTGAATCTTTGATACAAAAGTACCAATAGTTAGGATGCGCAGCAAAATATTATAATAATGTGTGTTGCTTGCCGTTATCTTAGTGTTTTATTGTATTGAACAACCATTCTAGCCCCAACCGTCACATGAGACGTATTCTAACCTCAATTATCCTAACCCTGTTTTTTGGGTCCGTGGCCAAAGCACAGGAAGGAATTCCCGTGTATTTTGATTACTTGGCGGACAATTATTACTTGGTCTATCCATCCATGGCAGGTATCGCCGAGGGGACCAAGGTTCGTCTTACCGCTAGGAAACAGTGGTTTAATGTGGATGAAGCACCAAGCTTGCAGACACTGAACATAAATTCCAGGGTTGGTGAGCGCAGTGGGATAGGAGGCATACTTTTTAACGATTCCAATGGGTACCACTCCCAAACGGGCTTCAAAGCGACTTACGCACACCATTTGCAATTGGGCGGCGATTTTAGAACGCTCAACCAGCTATCTTTAGGTTTGAGTGCAGGCATTATTCTCAGTAGTTTGGACGAAACGGAATTTAGGTCCGTAATTCCAGACCCTGTTGTTACCGGGGTAAAGAACACAGCGAGCTATTTTAATGTGGATTTGGGCGTTTCCTACAATTTGTTCGAGTTTTATGCACATGCTGCTATTTTAAATATTTTGGGCAGTGGACGTGATTTATATACGGCAGCTGAATTTGACAACTTGAGACGTTACCTGTTCTCCGTTGGATATGTTTTTGGAAAAAATACACGGATTGAACCATCCATTTTGTTCCAGATGACAGATTTTACCAAAGAGAAAACTGTAGATTTGAATGCTAAAGTGTATCGAGATGTTAGTTTTGGTACAGTATGGGCCGGTTTGTCGTACCGACGTAGTTTTGATGGGGCACAATTTCAATCCAACGGAAATTTCGGGGAACAACGCTTGCAATTGTTTACGCCGATTATCGGGGTTAATGTGAATAGATTCATGTTCTCGTACAATTATTCCTACCAATCCGGGGATATCCGTTTTGATAACGGTGGTTTTCATCAAATCACTTTGGGTTACGATTTTGGACAAAGCGACCAAGGCAATCGTTACGATTGTTATTGCCCTGCTGCGAATAATTAACTTTCAAGAATAATTGATAGATGTAGGTTCAAGGGTAGCCTGTCGCAGTCGAAAGGGTAGTCGAGATGCTTTTTTGTTTAAAAGGTAAATTTTACATCAATGATCATGAAACCAGTTCGGGGCAAATCCCCAGAAATAGGAAAAGATTGTTTTATAGCTGAAAATGCCACTATTGTTGGTGAGGTATGTATGGGCGACCAGTGCAGTGTTTGGTTCAATGCCGTAATCAGGGGCGATGTCCATTATATAAAAATGGGAAACAAGGTCAATGTGCAGGACGGCGCCGTGATTCATTGTACATATGAAAAATCCCCAACCACTATCGGAAATAACGTTTCTATTGGACATAATGCCATAGTGCACGGTTGTACCATTAAGGACAATGTGTTGGTGGGTATGGGAAGTATGATCATGGATGATTGTATAGTGGAAAGCAATTCCATTATTGCAGCGGGTGCGGTTGTTACCAAAGGCACGCATGTAGAGGCCGGGAGTATATATGCGGGTATGCCTGCTAAAAAGATAAAGGACATCAGTCCGGAGCTTTCCAAGGGAGAAATAGATAGGATCGCCAACAACTATGTAAAGTACTCCAGCTGGTTTAAAGAAGGGTAAGCAAACAAATTATCCCTATTTTTGTCCCACTCAAAAACTCGACAATTATGAATGTATATATTTTTCCGGGACAGGGAGCACAATTTGTAGGTATGGGCTTGGACCTCTACGAAAACCATTCCGAAGCACAGGAACTTTTTGAAAAAGCCAACGAAATTCTTGGGTTTTCCATAACCGATATCATGTTCGAGGGCACTGCCGAAGACCTAAAACAGACCAAGGTGACCCAGCCCGCCATCTTTTTGCACTCTGTGATTTTGAGCAAGGTGTTGGGAGATGCTTTTAAACCCGATATGGTGGCCGGACATTCCTTGGGGGAATTCTCCGCTTTGGTAGCCAATGGAACCTTGAATTTTGAAGATGGCCTAAAATTGGTGTCACAACGTGCCTTGGCCATGCAAAAGGCTTGCGAAGTTCAACCCAGTACCATGGCCGCTGTTTTGGGCTTGGAAGATGAGGTGGTGGAAAAAATTTGTGCCGAAGTGGAAGGTATTGTGGTTCCCGCCAACTATAATTGTCCAGGGCAATTGGTAATCTCTGGAGAGGTGGATGCGGTAAACATAGCCTGCGAAAAAATGAAGGAGGCCGGGGCAAGAAGAGCCTTGTTATTGCCGGTTGGAGGAGCATTTCATTCCCCTTTAATGGAACCGGCAAGGGAAGAATTGGCGGCAGCGATTGAATCTATGGAATTCAAAATACCTACTTGCCCTATTTATCAAAACGTGACGACCACGGCCGTGTCCGATGCCGAGGAAATCAAGAAGAATTTAATACTACAATTAACGGCTCCCGTAAAATGGACGCAAAGCGTGCAACAAATGGTAAAAGATGGAGCTACATCCTTTGTGGAAGTAGGGCCGGGCAAGGTGTTGCAAGGCTTGGTTAAAAAAATCCACCGCGAGGCCGAAACCAGTTCGGCGACAGTTTCATAGGTAAGGAAAACACTTTATCCGAATAAATTGAGGTTTAAACTAATTGGCAAGGATATTCCTTGCCTTTTTTTGTAATATTGGTAGCCCCAAATCACCGACCTATATATAGCTTTTGGACAAATTGAAACTGATTGAACTGGTGATGTCAACCTTATATAAAAATGCCCCAAATAAACCCAGGACTGCCATAGTTCGTGGTGGACTATTGTTTGTTCTTTTTTTACTGCTTGGTATTGGTGTGGGGTATGGGCAGGCTATAGTCATAGATGAAGGCGACGGTGTCAATACATCTGAAACAGGCGCTACAGACACCTTTTCCGTGGTATTGGACGCCCAACCAACAAGCGATGTTGTATTAAATGTTGCATCGGATGATGTAGGGGAGGGTACCGTTTCTCCATCAACATTGACATTTACATCAGGAGATTGGGATACACCGCAAGAAGTAACCATAACTGGGGTTGACGATACAATTATTGATGGAGACCAATCCTATAATGTGACGGTAAGCGTGAACGATGGTTCTAGTGATGATGCTTTTGATGGTCTTTTTGAAACCGTTCCAGCCAGCAATGCCGATAATGACTCCGCTAGTTTTTCAATAGTTGAAACGGATGGATCTACCAATACTTCAGAGGATGGAACGACAGATACTTTCACGGTTGTTATGGATGCCCAGCCGACGACGGACGTTGTTCTTGACGTTGTGTCCGGTAACACCGATGAGGGAACGGTTGACTTTGGCGTATTAACTTTTACCAATGCCAACTGGGATACCCCGCAAACGGTCATCGTCACGGGTGTGGACGATGCCATCGTGGATGGGACTGTGACCTATAATATTACAGTTAGCGTAAATGCTACGAACAGTGACAATGCCTTTGATTCGTTGGCGGACCAATTGGTGCCGGTAGAAAACGCGGATGATGACACAGCTTCAATAATCATCACACAAACAGACGGCGGCACTGTTACCTCGGAAGATGGAACCACGGATACCTTCGAAGTGCTATTGGGAGCACAACCCACAAGTGATGTTGTGCTTAATATTTCATCCAGTGATACTGGTGAGGGCGATGTTAGTACAAGTCAGTTGACATTTACCAATGCAAATTGGGATACCTCACAGGAAATAGCCGTGACTGGTGTAGATGATAATATTATTGATGGTACACAACCTTATAATATAACAATCAGTGTTGATAATTCCGTCAGTGATGATGCTTTTGACGGTCTTTCAGAAGTTGTATCCGCTCAGAATACGGATAATGATTCAGCGGGCATAGCCATTACGGAAACGGATGGGAACACTGTTACGTCGGAAGATGGTACTACAGACACCTTTTCCTTGGTATTGGATGCCCAACCAACAAGCGATGTTGTATTGAATGTTACATCGGATGATGTAGGGGAGGGTACCGTTTCTCCATCAACATTGACATTTACATCTGGAGATTGGGATACACCGCAAGAAGTTACCATAACAGGGGTTGACGATGCAATTGTTGATGGTGACCTTTCCTATGATGTGACCATAACTGTGAACGATGGTTCCAGTGATGATGATTTTGATGGTCTTGAGGAAATAGTTACAGCCAGTAATACTGATAATGACTCCGCTAGTTTTTCAATAGTTGAAACGGATGGATCTACCAATACTTCAGAAGACGAAGCTACGGATACTTTTACCGTAGTTTTGGATGTACAGCCAACGAGTAATGTGGTTTTTGACATTGAGTCCGATGATACAGGGGAGGGAACTGTCTCTACTGAAATTTTGACATTTACACCTATCAACTGGGATACTCCACAAATAGTTACGGTCACAGGTGAAGATGATTTAATTATAGATGGTGCCCAAACTTTTGCAATAAACTTAGGTGTGAATAACACAAACAGCGATGACGCTTTTGATAATTTAGCCGATACAGTTTCAGTAACGAATTCCGATGACGATGTGGCTGGGTTTACCATAGTGGAATCGGATGGAGAGACTTCAACTTCAGAGGCAGGGGCTACGGATACCTTTACGGTTGTGCTTAATCGAAGGACTTTAATCAGCAATGTGGTTTTTGATATTACTTCTGATGACGTGGGGGAAGGAACGGTTTCACCTTCAACATTAACATTTACCACTGGAAACTGGAACGTTCCTCAAACGGTAACGGTAACAGGGGTTGATGATGCTATTGTAGATGGTTTGCAACCTTATGATATAAATGTTAGTGTAGCAGTAGGAAGTGCACTTTCATATTTGGGTGTTTCCGATCAAAATGTTTCAGTTGAAAATGTTGACGACGACAGTGCATCCGTAACGATTGCAAATGCAAGTGGTAATGAAGATGATGGCCCCATTATAGCTTCTGCAACTTTAAACAACCAGGTCGCAGGTGGGTTTACAGTTAATGTTTCTTCTGCCGATGGTACAGCAACAACTGCTAGTTCTGATTATACATTGGTCAACGAAACGTTAACATTTGCAGGGAATGCGGGCGAAGTACAGACTTTTGATGTAATTCCAAATGCTGATGCATTAATTGAAGGGGATGAAACCTTGGAAGTTTCAATGTCTGGTTTAGGTGGTACATCCTTTACCATTGATATTTCTGATACAGCTACCGTTACAATAATCAATGATGATTCCTGTGCCGCAGGCGCGGATGCACCTGTTCTTAACGACACGGGCACCCAATTTTGTGTTGAAACCTTCAATGATTTCACTCAAGACTTAAACGATTATGTAGATGTCACAGCACAACTGGTATGGAGTACCAATCCGGATACCAGTCAAACAGGTGATTATTTAGGGTCTAGTGTGATTACGGGCAGCCAAGTTATCAATCAAAATACCTACTACGGGTTTTACTACGATAGTTTAAACGATTGTGCAAGCCCAACGGTTGAAGTAATTCTATCCGTAAACGAAGAACCCAACCCTGGAACCACAACTGGGGCCAGTGTTTGTGCCGATTCTTCGAACGGTGGTACCACTATTGATTTGGACAATCAACTTTCTGGAGCAGATCCAGGGCTTTGGAGTATCACTACGGACCCATCAGGTGGAGCTATAACCATTGATACAGATAATGTGGTGAATTTTGATGGTCAACCTTTAGGAGATTATATTTTTGCCTACACAGCTACGGCAGAAGGAGTTTGTTCCGACAAAACGGTAAATTTAATCATAACGGTTGATGATTGTCCCGGCCCTTGCGATGCTGGAAATACGGCCCCAACGTTTAATGGAGATGATACCACCATCGAATTTTGTGATGAAGTAAATACGGATTTGAGCAGTTATGTGTCGAGTACTGCCCCTTCAGGAACCACTCTTATTTGGAGTACGAGTTCGGAACCTTCAGAAACTGGAGCACACCTTAATAGCAGCAATGTAGTTGAACCTGGAACCTATTACGGCTTTTACTACGATGAGGTCAACGAATGTGGTAGCCCTGTTCTGGCCATTACTTTGGTGCGTAATTTTACCCCGACAATTGATGCGACCAGTGGAGATTCCAGTTGTGATGCCGCTACGTTAATATTAACAGCTAGTGCATCGGTAGCAGATGAGAGTACCGTCAGTTACACATGGTATGATGCACCAACAGGCGGAAATATTGTTGGCACAAGTGCTACTTACACAACAAATACTTTGACCGAAACAACCTCTTTTTATGTTTCAGCTTCCGCCAACGGATGCGAATCTGATCGCGTGGAGGTGGTGGCTACCATTACCGATACACCAAATGCAGGTACAGCAACAAATACTTCGGCCTGTAATGTAGCAGGAAATGGAGGACCTAATGTAATAGATTTGGATGATACCCTCATCGGGGCAGATCCTGGAACTTGGGCCATCATTACAGACCCATCCAACGGAGATCTTAGCATTGGTTCCGATAATAATATTGATTTCACGGGATTGGCTATGGGCGACTACGTGTTTGAATATACCACTGCCACCGAAGCTCCGTGTACACCAGCATCGGTGCAAGTGACCATCTCGGTAAGTGATTGTACCGTAGATACTGACGGTGATGGGCTTACCGATGGAGAGGAAATTACCCTGGGCACCGACCCTAATGATCCCGATACGGATGGCGATGGGCTCACTGATAGCGAAGAAGTATTGGTCGTGGATGACACAAGCACCGATGCTGTACCAGAAAATGCAACCGATCCTTTGGATGCTTGTGATCCTTTCTTAACGCCAGAGTGTAACCCCGAGGATATAGATTTGGCGATAACCAAAGAAGTTAACGAAACGGAAGTGCTGTTGAACTCCATAATCACCTTTACTATCACGGTACAAAATACCACCATGGATAGGGTGTTGGATATTGTGGTGAGCGACCTGTTGGGCAATGGGTTTCAATATCAATCCAGTACTCCTTCCAAAGGAAGTTATGATGAAACCACAGGAGAATGGATCATTGATGAACTTGATGCAGAAGAGGAAGTGACCTTGGAGATTTCGGTAACCGTTACAGAATCTGGAGTCTTAGAAAATACAGCAAACCTTGAGTCTTCATTTCCAAATGATGGTATAGCTGACAACAATACAGCCACAGTGCAAATTCAGGTAAATCGTAGCGGATGCGAGGACCCGGGAACCATTTGTACCATCTTTTCTCCCAATGGAGACGGACGTAACGATACATTGACCCTTGTGGACCACACAAGCTATCCAAATAATTCATTCGAAGTATTCGACCGCTACGGCAACAGCGTCTTCCAAATGAACGGATACGACAGTTCGTGGGACGGTACGGGCAAAAACGGGGATTTGCCCAAAGGCACCTATTTCTATGTTTTGGACCTGAACGGCGACGGAACGGACGTGGTAAAAGGGTGGATTCAAATTGTAAGGAACAACTAAAATGCCAGATAAAAAAGGTTTTTCAAAATACGGAATGGTTCTAGGAGTGCTTTGTATGGCGTTTGGCTACACCCATGCCCAAAAAGAACCACAGTACACCCAATACATGTACAACATAGGCAGTTTTAACCCAGCTTATGTGGGAACTGTGGAGAGTCCTGAAATTATTGGTCTGTACCGTGCCCAATGGGTGGATATTCCCGGTGCGCCGACCACCATACGTGGAGGGGCCAACATTCCTTTCAACAACGAAAAAATGGGACTGGGCGTCAACATTGTTAACGATGTACTTGGACCATCCACACAAACCTATTTTGATGTGGCCTATTCCTATCAAATTCAATTATCCGAAGACACTAAACTATCCTTTGGACTTAATGCAGGAGGTTCGTCCTTGAACATTGATTATTCCAAAGGTACTTTTGAAGACCCATCGGACGGTTCCATCTTGGGAGGGAATTATAGCAACTTCTATCCGACCGTGGGTGCAGGACTGTTTATGTACCACAAAGAAGACTGGTATTTGGGACTTTCAGTACCCAATTTTTTGACCAATGCATTGTATAATGATGAAGTGGCGACCATTGTAGAAGACAATATGCAGTTCAATGCCATTGGGGGCTATGTGTTCGAGTTGGGAGAACAAACCAAATTTAAACCGGCCTTTTTGGTGAATTACCTTCAGGGTTCCCCGGTAACCGTAAACCTGTCGGCCAATTTTCAATTTATTGATGCATTGACCATTGGAGCTTCATACAGATTTGATAATGCCGTGAGCGGCCTGGCTGGATTCCAAATTTCCAACGGAATGTTCATTGGATACTCTTACGATTATAATACCAATGGTTTGGGCGAGTACAGCGGCGGTTCGCATGAAGCCATTTTAAAATTTTATATAGGTAGAGGCGGTTTTGGTTTTGGAAACAACAATTCAAAGAACAAAAAATCAAAAAATAAAGGTAAGCAGATAGACTCCCCAAGATTTTTCTAACATGAACCATACAAAAAAAATACAGATAACACTTTTGGCATCCCTACTGGGTGTGGTTTTCTGCTTCGCCCAAAAAAAGAAGTCCCAAGGCGATGTTTTCTTTTTTCAATACGAATACCAAAAAGCAGTCAATGCATACGAAGAAGAACTTTCTGAAGGTGTTTTGACCAAGCAGCAGTTCCTGAACCTTGCGGATGCTTATTTTGAAACAAATAATTACGACAAGGCTTCGGAAGCCTACATGAAAATCTATGACCAAGACACTTTGATGGATACGCACCATTACAATAAAATGTTGCAAAGCCTGTCCAAAAGTCCGAATGTCGATGGGAAAAGGGATTTTTTGACCAGTATATCATCAAGTTTTCCAAAGGAACTGATGGAGAACATGGAATTCAACAATCAGTTGTTGCAAAATGGCGCGGATGGAAATCAGTTGGAGTACGAAATCTTCAATTTGGAGGGCAATAGCCCCCAAACGGATTTTGCCCCCAGCTTTTACAATGATAAGTTATTGTTCTCCAGCGGGCGTCAAGTCAATAAAAAACTACGGTACGAACCAGGTAACGAAGGCTATTTCAATATTTATGAATCCGAGATTCAACCTAATGGGCAAATTACTGCTCTGCAATCTTTCCAAGAACTAAAGGATACTGATTACCATGAAGCGACACCGTTTTTTTCGTCTGGATTGAACAGTGTGTTTTATGTGCTGTCCAATACGCAAGATGGCGAACTGGCCTTTGATGAAAACGGTAAAAACGCCTTGGCCATTGCAAAGCAAAACATTGGAGGTTCCTACCAATTGTTGCTAAAGGATTTGAGCACCTCTTTCTATTACCCTTTTTACGATGATGCCAGCGGAAAACTCTACTTTTCTGCAGATTTTGAAGAGGGCTACGGGGGAACGGACATTTATTTTGTGTACACCAATAATGGACAGGTAATGTCCGCCCCGATCAATTTAGGGCCACGAATCAACTCTTCCGGTAACGAAATCGCACCTTTTATTTTTGAGAACAGTTTTTATTTTGCTTCGGACGTATTCTTCGGACTTGGCGGTATGGACATTTACAAATCCAATATTGAAGACGAAGGTTTCGGAATCCCTATCAATCTGGGAGCACCCATTAATACCGAATTCGATGATTTTGGAATGATCATTAGAAATGATGGCGATGGATTGTTGGGCTATTTCGCATCCAACCGTACCGGCGGAAAAGGTAAAGATGATATTTATGGCTTTAAGGTTGACGAAAAGCCCGGCCTCAAGACAATTACCTTTAAAGGTGCCGTTGTGAATGCGAGCAGTGCATCCGAAATAGTGCCTAATGCAACAGTGAGTCTTTGGGATATGAACGGGGAAATGTTGGCCGAGACCACTTCGGATGAAGAAGGCCAGTACAGACTGGAAATTCCGTATGAGCCCGAGTTGGTGTTGGATGCATCCAAAGAGCGTTATTCAAGATTTAACAAAAAGTTTGACCAAGATGAGTTGGATGCCTTGCAAAACAGCATTTTTGATGTGCCCATCGCCTTTTACAATGATCTTGTGGAAGAGCGCGAGGGCCAGAAAGTGGTGAAGATGGACGATTTTTACTTCAACACCAGTTCCACACAACTAACGGATGAAATCAAAACCGAGCTTGCCAAAGTCATTGATTTTATTGATGCGTTTCCCCGTGCCCAGCTCAGAATTGAAACCTACACGGATAGCAGGGGAGGGAGCAGTACCAATTTTCGGCTTACCCAAGCCCGCTCCGATGCCATTAAAAAATATTTGGTGGAAAACGGTGTGCCGGCAAGCAATATCTTGTATTCCGTAGGTTATGGAGAGGACAAAATCTTGAACAATTGTACCAATGGCGTATTCTGTTTGGAAACCTTGCACAAAAAGAACCAGCGCTCTTTGATCGTTGTTCTCAATGATAATGTGCTGTTTGATTAAAGCTAGACCAACCTGAGTTCGAAAAGGACACTTCTCGATACCTGCCTACCGGCAGGCAGGCGCTTCGCACTCGAAGTGACGGCATTTTCAAGGTCAAAAATAATAATCGAACTCAGGTTAAACCAACAACATCCAACAATAGTACAGCGCAAATAATGATAGGAAGATCATCCCGCAATAAGTAAGCATTTTTAATCCCATTTTAGGCTGATGTTCCTTTGGAACATCTTTTCCGGTTACCGTTTTTAGGTTCATCCATCCCAAAAGTGGGGCAAAAACAAAGGAAACAAACGTAGCCAGCCCGACCAGATCCCCCATATTGGCACTAAACAGACTGATCACTATCCAATTGATCCATGCCATTGCAATGACCATCAAGGCGAAAGCATGTTTTTGGTTGTAGATGTTTTTCTTAGGATATAGTTTTTGAAGCACGTCCAAACTCACGCGGGAAATAGCGTCATGGGCGGTCATGCACGTACTGAACATGGTCGCAAAAGCAGCTATGGCAATAAAAAAGTAGGCCCAATTGCCAATATGTGTGGTGAACAGATTGACCAACTGGTCGGCAAAAACCACAGCATTACCGCTGAGTTCGGTTCCGGTACCATACAGGGTCATCCAACCAATGATCATAAAAAACAGCGCCAAAACAGCCGTTAAAATATAACCTACGTTAAATTCTTTCAGGGCAAGTTTAAGTGTGGGCTTGTTCTTCATGGTCTTTAGGTTTTCCATGCCCCAAAGGCTCACCCAGCCCGATGCTTCTACGGCCGTGGGCATCCACCCCATAAGACCGATTAAAAACAAAATCCCGACCTCATTAAAAATTTCAGGCCTTTGGTAGGATGCAGCATCAGGTACGGGACCTTTTTGCAACACCATTACGGTTGTGGCCAACAAGGCGATAAAAAGTATGGTAATGACCGCTTTCAAAGAATTTTCAAGAAATCGGTACTTTCCAATGATCAAAATCAAACCGATAAAAACAAACAATCCCAACGACACCATTCCGGCACCCACCGAAGTGATTTCAAAAAGATTGATGAATAAACCTGCCGTTACCACATAAAGCGCTGCTAAAATGGTAAAGGTGGAAATCAGGGTTACGAAGGCATAGATGTACAAATAGGTCTTGCCCAAATTGGTGTATCCCTTGATCAGACTTTTTTCCGTTACCGTGGTGTACCGTATCCCAAACTCAAAAAAGGGATACTTCAACAAATTCGCCAAAACAATGGGAATTATCATAATCCAACCATATTGTGCACCTGCTTTGGTGGAAAGGACCAAATGTGAGGTGCCAATGGCCATGCTGGCAAACAATAGGCCAGGGCCGAGTGCTTTTAACAATGCTTTCATGCAGCTTGTTTGTTAATTTTCAGGCTGGAAGATATGTTTTTTTTGCTTAAAGTCTTTGGGTTCTCCCTTTGATGCAATCCTTTATTCTTTCCCTAAAAGTGATTTTTGGAACAGCTTGAAGATGCGGGTATACTCGTCCGTCCAACTGCTGGGCTCCACAAAACCGTGTCGCTCCACAGGATAAACTGCCATTTCCCAATTTTCCTTGCCGAGTTCGATCAAGCGTTGGGAAAGCCTTACCATATCCTGAAAATGCACATTATCGTCCACCATGCCATGAAGAATCAAAAGGTCGCCTTGCAAACCATCGGCAAAATAAATGGGAGAACTACGTTTATAGGCCAAGCTATCGGTAGCAGGTGTGTTTAAAATTCGTGCTGTATAACCATGATTGTACGCGGCCCAATCCCCAACAGAACGGATTGCACCACCGGCACTAAAGGTGTCAGGTGCGTTGAACATGCCCATTAAGGTGATGAATCCGCCGTAGGAACCCCCGTAAATACCTATTTTATCTGTATCAATACCGTAATCATCCACCAACATTTTGGCACCATCCACTTGATCGGACAAATCCTTGCCCCCCATGTGTCGGTAAATTCCGGTACGCCAATCTCTGCCATACCCGGCACTTCCCCGGTAATCTATATCAAGAACGGTGTAGCCGTTGTCCACCAACAGATTGTGGAACATATATTCCCTAAAATAGGAGCTCCACCACTTGTGGGCGTTCTGTAAATATCCCGCACCATGTACAAAAATCACGGCGGCCTTGTTTTTTACCGAAGCTTCGGGTTGGTACAATCTTGCGTGAACTTTTGCACCATCCGATGCCTTGAACGTAATGATTTCCGGGTCTTTCCAATCATACGCATTAAATGCATCACTATTGGATTTGGTGATTTGTTCTGCTTTGGGATTTCCACCTGTCTCAACAGGATTATCTTTAATGAACAATTCCGTAGGCTTGTTGGAATACGAGTAGAGAATGGCCATTTTTTCCTCGTTGGGGGAAAGCACCACATCGTTTCTACCCACCATAGTGGTCAACTGTTCCCATTTTCCACCTTTGACTGCCATGGAATAGAATTGACGATCGCCCGGATGGGTCTTGTTGGAAGTAAAATACCATCTGTTTTTATCTTTGGATAGGAACGCATCATAAATTTCAAACTCCCCAGAAGTCAAGGCCTTGGTTTTCTTGTTGTTGATGTCCATGGTGTACAAATGGGAATACCCTGTTTTTTCGGACATGAACCAAATTTTATTGCCATCGGGCATCCATCCTAAATCGCCTCCTCGATAGCGGCCTATGCCCGGGCCTCCAATCCAAGCTTCATCATGTTGGCGGTCCAATTGCTCCACTTTGCCCGTTTTTGGATCTAGTAAAACAATCCAACGGTCTTTGTAATCGTTGGCTTGGATGTCCAAAATGGCTTTGCTGCCATCCGAGTTCCAAGTTGGGCCATTTATAAATCCAATTCGGTCCTCGTTTTCATACGTTTTGTCCGGATAATCCTTGGTGTACTCCGGAACATAGTCCAAACCCTCCAGATTATCCAAAACCACGGGATAGTTTTTGCGGTTTTCCACATCGTACACAAACATTTCGTATTGTGTGGGTTCATCGCCTACTTTGGAGCGGGTGTTTTGATCTTCGGTATAGCCCGATTCCGTTACAAAATGGGGCACAATCGTTCCTTTGGAATCAGGGCGATCCATCAAAATATAAGTGATGTAAGAGCCAGAAGGGTCTATTTGCAGACTGATGACCCTTTTTCCACCTGTTTCGAGTTCCAGTGGTTGTAGCGTTTCCAGTTTTTTGCTGATTTGCTCCCCGGCATCTCTTTTTGCTTTTCGCTCCTGCAGTACATCAAAAATCTCCAATTGGTCTTGGTGCAGCCATTCATCCTTGGAATCGCGCTGCGGCTCATCGTTTTTGGATTTTACAAAATGTGTCTTTTGTTCCATCAATCCCGAAACAATGTTCCAAGTGTAAAGTTCCCCATCCTTTACAAAAGCTATGCTTTTTCCATCATCGGTAAAATGTGGGTTACTTTCCCGTTCTTGGGTTTTGGTAATGGGCCTGGATTGATGGGTGTCAACATCCAACAAAAAAACATCCCCGTTTTTGGCATAAACCGCCTTTGTTTTGCTTTGGTCGTATGTTAATCTAGATGAGGGGAGAGCATTGGCTTGCAAAAAACCAACTTTTTTAATGTTTTTGCTATTGACGGAGTACGCATAAAGCGAATCGCTCATGGCACTGTCAGGATTCCAATCAAAGTACAAGGTTTTTCCATCGGTGGACCAATAGGGGCTGGACGGCCTATGTCCGACAAAGTCATCCCCTTGCATAATATCCTTTATTTTTAAGGCGGAGATATTCCTTTTTTGAGCCAGTAAAGTGTTGAAAGTGATAAGAAAAAGTACGAACGTCGTAAAAAATCTTCCCATGATGGTTGTAAGGTTTAAAGGTGGTTTGTTCTTCAAATATCGGGTATTTTGATGAGTTTGTGACATAAGCTATAAAAATGAAAATTGGGAAAAAGCTCCTGTTTTATGTACAGAAAAAGTATCTTTAAAACGCACTAGATGCAAGAAAAATCAATCTATCCCTTTTGGATTGTGAGGTAATTTATTGATTTTAAGCAAAGTAAAACTAAACCAAACATATATCCATGCAGATTATAGAGAATTCCACGGTCTACGATGCCATTATTGTGGGCTCTGGAGCAGGAGGCGGAATGTCGGCCAAAGTTTTGTCGGAGGCCGGCCTCAAGGTCGCTGTGGTCGAGGCCGGTCCCTTTTTTGATCCGGCCATGCCGGAGCACCAGACCCAGTTGAAATGGCCCTACGAGAGCCCCAGGCGCGGCAAGAGCACTCGATTCCGTCCCTTCGGGGACTTCGATGCGGCCTACGGCGGCTGGGACATCGAGGGGGAGCCCTACACCCAAGGGGAGGACACCCGATTCGATTGGTTCCGTTCCAGGATGCTGGGCGGACGGACCAACCACTGGGGAAGGATATCGCTGAGGTTCGGTCCGAAGGACTTCAAGCAC